>VJZX01000099.1 GCA_009663185.1 Isoptericola halalbus | reverse complement strand
CGTCCGGCGGCGTCGGTGCTGAGCCCGCTGCGCGCGGCGAGGTCCGGCACGCCGAACCCTGCGGTCCAGATCGTCACCGCGCTGTCGAGGGTGCGCCCGTCGGCGAAGGTCACGGCGTCGGGCGTCACCGCCGTCACTGTCGAGCCGGCGCGGTCGAGGACGGTCACGCCGAGCCGGGCGAGCTGCCGGGCGACGACCCGGCGCCCGCGCGGGTGGAGGTACGGGCCGAGCTCGCCCCCGCAGACCAGCGTCACGCTGCGGCCCTGCTCCGCGAGCTCGGCGGCGGTCTCGATGCCGGACGGGCCGGAGCCGACGACGGTCACCGGGGCTCGGGCACCCGCTGCCTCCAGAGCAGTGCGCAGCCGCTGTGCCTGCTCGAGGGTGGACAGGGGGTAGGCGTGCTCGCGCGCCCCGGGCACCTGAGGGCCGGCGCTCGAGCTGCCCACGGCGTAGACCAGG
>VJZX01000098.1 GCA_009663185.1 Isoptericola halalbus | reverse complement strand
GCGCTCGCGGTCGGTGAGCCGGTTCGGCCGACGAGCCGGGCACGGGTGACCTGCATGTCGCCATCGTGCCAGGTCGTCGGGGCCGGTCCCGTGGGAACGGGCACGGCCGAGAGTGTCGCGGTCACGCCGTGCTGCGGCGGGCGGCCGGAGCGCGGAGCCAGCGGTGGAGCGGACGCCGCAGCACGCCCCGGGCGGGCCGTCGTCCGGCACCGCCGGTCTGCTCGGCGCGCTCGGCGGCCCGACGGCGGAGCTCCGCGTCCCGGACCAGCTCCGCCTCGCGGAGCCGGAAGGTCTGGTGGTACAGGTTCGCATCCATGTCCTCAGCCTCGGCGTCTGAGGTAGGGCCGTGGATCGGGCGGCTACCCATGCTTCCGGCGCCCACGGCGGGCACCGCGCGTCTGAGGTACCTCGCGTCGGCTACGGCTCGAGTGCGCCGGAGCGGGCGCGGACGGCGGCCTCGGTGCGGCT
>VJZX01000097.1 GCA_009663185.1 Isoptericola halalbus | reverse complement strand
GCGCTGGCCGGCGGGCGGCGGGCGCTCGTGGTCGTGCCCGACGCCCGCGACGCCGACCGGGTCTGCGCCGCGCTGGAGGCGGCCGGCGTGGATGACCACGTGCGGCTGCTCGCCGACGACGGCCCCGCGCCGCGGTACCGGGCGTTCCTGCGGGCCCGGCACGGGCTGGCGTCAGTCGTGGTCGGCACGCGCGCCGCCATGTTCGCTCCCGTGCCAGACCTCGGCCTGGTCGTGCTGTGGGGCGACGGAGAGGACACGCTCGCCGAGCCGCACGCGCCCTACCCGCACGCGCGCGACGTCTTGGCGCTCCGCAGCGAGCTCGATGACGCCGCCTACCTGCTGGGCTCCCCAGGCCGCACGGTGCAGGCCCAGGCGCTGCTGGCCACGGGCTGGGCGCGCGAGATCGCAGCGCCCCGGGACGTGGTGCGCGCCCGGGCCCCGCGCGTGCGCGCCCTGACGTCGGTCGAGCTCGCACGCGAGGGGCCCGGAGCCGCCGCGCGGCTGCCCACCGCGGCG
>VJZX01000096.1 GCA_009663185.1 Isoptericola halalbus | reverse complement strand
TGCGTGGAGGCACGGCTGAACGTCATCGTCTCGGGCGGTACGGGCACCGGTAAGACGACGCTGCTCAACGTGCTGTCGTCGTTCATCCCCGACGACGAGCGGATCGTGACGATCGAGGACGCGGTCGAGCTCCAGCTCCAGCAGGACCACGTGGTGCGCCTGGAGAGCCGGCCACAGAACATCGAGGGCCGGGGCGAGATCACGATCCGCGACCTGGTGCGCAACTCGCTGCGTATGCGGCCCGACCGGATCGTGGTCGGTGAGGTCCGTGGCGGGGAGACCCTGGACATGCTGCAGGCGATGAACACCGGCCACGACGGGTCGCTGTCCACGGTGCACGCCAACTCCCCGCGCGATGCGATCGCGCGTCTGGAGACGCTGGTGCTGATGGCCGGCATGGACCTGCCGCTGCGCGCCATCCGGGAGCAGATCGCCTCGGCGGTCGACCTCGTGGTGCAGCTGACCCGCCTGCGCGACGGCACGCGCCGCGTCACCGCGGTCACGGAGATCCAGGGCATGGAGGGACAGACGGTCACGCTCCAGGACG
>VJZX01000095.1 GCA_009663185.1 Isoptericola halalbus | reverse complement strand
GGGCTGACGTCAGAGAACATTACACCCCTCACGGCCCGGCGCCAACCCCAAGCGGCGTGACCCGGCGCACATCGGCACCAGCAGCTGTCTCTGCAGGTCAGCGTCCTGCCGACGAGGGTGCCGGACCGGTGCACCGACGGGCTAGATTCGACGTCGTGCAGGCTCGAACCGATGTCGTCGTCCGTCCCGCCCGACCCGCGGAGGCGGCAGAGGTCGCGTGGCTCGCCGCGCTGACGTTCCCGCTCGCGTGCCCACCGGGGACGCCCGTGGAGACCATGGCCGCGCACGTCGCCGACAGACTGACGCCGGCGCACTTCCGCGGGTGGGCGCAGAGCACCGCGCACGCGCTCGTGGTCGCCGTGCGGGAGGCGGCCGAGCCATCCGCAGCTCCACCGCCGTTCGTCGGCTACGCGCTCGTCGTCCTCGGGCAGCCCGAGGGCAAGGCCGAGGCAGCCGCGCTGCGTGATGCGGTCGGCGACGGGCCGTACACCGAGCTGTCGAAGATCTACGTCCACCCGAGGATGCAGGGCACCGGCATCTCGGACGCG
>VJZX01000094.1 GCA_009663185.1 Isoptericola halalbus | reverse complement strand
AAGGATGATTAATAATGGAAAACACAAACATTGTAAAGGCTACTTTTGACACAGAAACTCTTGAAGGACAAATCAAAATTTTTAACGCTCAAACAGGCGGCGGACAATCTTTTAAAAACCTTCCAGATGGAACAATTATAGAAGCCAACGCCATTGCCCAATACAAACAAGTGTCCGATACATACGGGGATGCTAAGGAAGAGACGGTTACTACTATTTTTGCGGCTGACGGTTCGTTATATTCAGCTATCTCTAAAACTGTAGCAGAAGCCGCATCTGACCTGATTGACCTTGTGAACCGTCATAAGCTTGAAACGTTTAAGGTTAAAGTGGTTCAAGGAACATCTAGTAAAGGTAACGTATTCTTTAGCTTACAACTATCCCTATAAAACAGGAGGTAAAATATAGATGCCTAAAACACAAAGAGGTATCTATCATAACTTGAAGGAATCTGAATACGTGGCATCTAACACCGATGTCACGTTTTTCTTTTCAAGTGAATTGTATTTGAACAAGTTTCTCGATGGATACCAAGAATACAGGAAGAAATTTAATAAGAAGAT
>VJZX01000093.1 GCA_009663185.1 Isoptericola halalbus | reverse complement strand
TTGCCGCACGGGGTGTAGAGCATGCCGAGCGGCTGGTCGGCCGAGCGGAACGTGTCGACGACCTCGCCGGTGCGGGTGTCGATGGTGTCCGAGCGGCCGACCAGGCGCACCGGGTGGGCGCAGTTGCCCACCCGGGCCAGGGTGTCCGCCAGGCCGGGCATGGTCCGGTCCGCGAGGCGGGCGGCGATCGACTGCACCTCGGCCGGGCCGAGGTCGCCCAGGTCGAGGGGAGCCTCGGAGGAGTGACCCCAGAAACCCACACCGCCCGCCTCACTGACCGTGCCCGCCGTCGCCATTACGCCACCTCGGCACCTTCGCTGGCCGAGTCGGCCGAGCTTGACGTCGAGCGCGCCGGGCGGGGCTTGCGCGGTGCGCGCCGGCGGGTCGCCGTGCTCCCGGGCGTCACCGGGACCGGCTCGGCCGACGAAGGCGCCTCCGCCACGACGTGCGCCGCGATGGCCGGTTCCTCGGGCAGCGGTGGCGCGGGCGGGGCGGGGTAGGTGGCGACGACCATGCGGATGAAGTCGTCAGCCCAGTAGTCGGCGCGCACGCGCTCGACGACGCCGTCGTCGGTGACGGCGTACCC
>VJZX01000092.1 GCA_009663185.1 Isoptericola halalbus | reverse complement strand
GGGAGACTACGAAGCTCACGCGCCAGCGTGGGTGGAGTCAACGTTGAAATACCACTCTGGCCGCATCGACCATCTAACCTCGGTCCGTGATCCGGATCAGGGACAGTGCCTGGTGGGTAGTTTAACTGGGGCGGTTGCCTCCCAAAGAGTAACGGAGGCGCTCAAAGGTTCCCTCAGCCTGGTTGGCAATCAGGTGTCGAGTGCAAGTGCACAAGGGAGCTTGACTGTGAGACCGACAGGTCGAGCAGGGACGAAAGTCGGAACTAGTGATCCGGCGGTGGCTTGTGGAAGCGCCGTCGCTCAACGGATAAAAGGTACCCCGGGGATAACAGGCTGATCTTGCCCAAGAGTCCATATCGACGGCATGGTTTGGCACCTCGATGTCGGCTCGTCGCATCCTGGGGCTGGAGTAGGTCCCAAGGGTTGGGCTGTTCGCCCATTAAAGCGGTACGCGAGCTGGGTTTAGAACGTCGTGAGACAGTTCGGTCCCTATCCGCTGCGCGCGCAGGAAACTTGAGAAGGGCTGTCCCTAGTACGAGAGGACCGGGACGGACGAACCTCTGGTGTGCCAGTTGTACTGCCAAGTGCACCGCTGGTTAGCTACGTTCGGAAGGGATAACCGCTGAAAGCATCTAAG
>VJZX01000091.1 GCA_009663185.1 Isoptericola halalbus | reverse complement strand
ACTGTGTTTTTGAAGTCGAGGGAAGAAGCATGTGAGAAAATCAATGAGCTATATGGACTCAATGTCAAAGTTAAATTCAGATATGACATTGTGGAACAAATGAGACGTGAGTTACAGCAAATAGAAAATGTTTCACGTGGAACATCGGACGGTGAAACGAATGAGTAGTTACACGATGCAGTTAAGAACCTATATTGAAATGTGGTCGCAGGGTGAAACGGGATTGTCAACCGCTGAAAAGATAGAGAAAGGCAGACCGAAACTGTTTGACTTTAATTACCCTATCTTCGATGAATCTTACCGTAACATTTTTGAGACTCATTTCATTCGTAATTTCTATATGAGGGAAATTGGTTTCGAGACAGAAGGTTTGTTCAAGTTTCATTTAGAAACGTGGCTCATGA
This sequence comes from Isoptericola halalbus, assembly GCA_009663185.1. Lineage (GTDB taxonomy): Bacteria > Actinomycetota > Actinomycetes > Actinomycetales > Cellulomonadaceae > Isoptericola > Isoptericola halalbus. The sequence continues at coordinate 248 of VJZX01000091.1, read as the reverse complement.
TTAACATGCCCTACTTCAACAAGCTTTTTGAAAGTGAGTTAATTAAGTATGACCCACTTGAAAACACTCGTGTAGGGGTTAAGAGTAACACGAAGAACGACACCGATAGGAATGATAACCGTGACGTTAAACAAGATTTAACATCAAACGGAACATCATCTACTGATGCCAAACAAAATGACACGAGTAAGACAACAGGTAATGAAAAAAGTAGTGGTAGTGGCTCTATAACAGATGATAATTTCAAG
>VJZX01000090.1 GCA_009663185.1 Isoptericola halalbus | reverse complement strand
AGGTCGGTCCGCTGCGCGATCTGGTGTCGATCGCCGCCGACGTGGTGGCGATGCTGGACGACGGCCGGGTTCAGATGGTTTCCGTCTTCGCCTCGGGGCAGGTGACGGTGGGTGTGTCCGGCCAGGGGGACGCCGCGCACCTGGCCTGGCGCCGCGGGCTGGGGACGGTGACCGCGTACGCCCCGCACGATGACCGGCCGGGCTTCACGGTCTGGTCGGGCGGTGACTGGCCGGCGCCACGGTTCGACGTGTTCTGCGATGCCGAGCTAGTCCGCCCGGTGCGNCAGGCCGGCTACGCGGTGCTGTGGTGCGTTCCGGCGTTCAACCTCGTGCGCGCGGTGTGGCACGCGGTCCACCCGCTGACGTATGAGGTGGTGATGGGTGGGCCGTTGCGGCGTCACGGGTGGCGGCGCCGGGTCCGCAGGAACTGGAAGCGGATCGCCGACCGGTGCGGGCTGGCGACGGCTCCCCGCGTCGACGAGCCCCGGGCGATGCCGAGACTGCGGCGGGTCCGTGCGTCGGGGAACACGCTGACCTTCCAGGTCCGCGCCCGGCTCGGGCAGACCGTGGACGACCTGAACTCTGCCGCCGAGGCCATCGCCACCTCGCTCGGGGCCGAGTCGGTCGAGTCGCGCCGGGTCGGCCCTGGCACGGTCGAGCTGGCGCTGACCATGCGCGAGCTGCTCGA
>VJZX01000009.1 GCA_009663185.1 Isoptericola halalbus | reverse complement strand
CGCGACGGCGTCGTCGGCCCACGCGGCCAGCGTGCCCGCCTCGGGGCGCACGTGCGGGTCCGGCGCGAGTGCGGCGGCGAGCGCCGCACGCAGCGCGGTCGCCGCCTCGTCGTCGTGCTGGCCGACGAGATCGTCGGTCAGTCGCGCGACGGCGTGCACGTCGTCCGCGAATCCGGCACGGTCGGACGGCGCGGGCTCGAGCCGGGGGCACAGCAGCGCGGTCCCGTCGGTGCCCAGGACGACGTCGCGCGCGGTCACCGGTCCATGGGCCAGCCCGGCGCCGTGGAGCGCCGCGAGCGCCTGCGCGACCGGGACGAGGACGCCCGCGGCCTCGGCCGGGGTGAGCGTCCCCCGCACGGCCAGGACGGTCGCGAGGTCGGCAGCCTCGCCGCCCGCGCGTCGGACCTCGAGCAGGCCGTCGGGCCGCAGCTCGGCGGCCGTGACGGGCACGAGCCGAGGATGGGCCGCCTCGGAGAGCACCCGGACGCGGTACAGCAGGGCGTCGCGGGCGGCGGCGTCCGCCGGGACGGGGATCTCGGTGACGGTCGTGTCGCGCACGAACCCATCGAACACCGTCGGCGGCACGCGCCGCTCCCGTCGTCCACAGGCCTGGCGGCGATGCCTCAGACGTCGATGCCTCAGACGTCGATGCCTCAGACGTCGATGCCTCAGACGTCGATGCGCCGCCCCTCGCGCGCGGCGACCCGCGCGGCGTCGAGCACCTCGGCGGTCCGGACGGCGTCCCGCGGGTCGACGGGCGCGGCCGCGTCTCCCCGCAGCCACGGCTCGAGCGACCGGTAGAAGTCGGCGTGGCCACCCGGTGCGGCGGGCACCGCCTGCCGCTCGCGCCCGCGCGTGAGCCAGCCCAGCGTGCCGTCCGCGGCACCGTCGTCGAGGACCTCGAACGGCGAGCCGTCCTCCTCGAACGTCGTCACCAGGTAGGCGCCCGTCGACCCGAGCACGCGCGTCCGCGGGCCGGGCGCCCCGACGAGCGAGCCGCCCCACAGCCGGGAGACGACGGCCCGGGGGCTCGCGGCGAGCCCGCCGCCCGCCTCGTGCTCCAGGACGAGGAACACGTCGTCCTCGGTCGGCGTCGTCAGTGCGCGCGTCTGCGCCCAGACGGAGGTCACGCGGCCGAACAGCCGGGTCGCCGAGTCCACGAGATGCGGCCCGAGGTCGAGCAGGAGCCCGCCGCCCGCGAGGTCGTTCTCCTTCCACCGCTGCCGCGGTGTGGGCCGCCACCGCTCCCAGCGGCGCTCGAACGTGTGCACGTCGCCGAGCTCGCCGCGCCCGATCAGCGCCTCGAGCGTGAGCTGCTCGGGGTCCCAGCGCCGGTTGTGGAACACCGTGAACGGGGTGCGGGTGCGCTCGGCCTCCTCGACGACGGCGCGCGCCTCGTGCGCGTCGACGCCGATCGGCTTGTCGAGGACGAACGGGACGCCGGCGCGGGCGAGCGCGGCCGCGTGCGTCGCGTGCAGGGCGGTCGGGCTCGCGACCACCACGACGTCGTACGCCGCTCGCAGGTCGATGAGCGCGTCGAGGCCGTCCACGAGCCGCGCCCCCGGCCAGTCCCCCGCGGCCTGGGTCCGTCGTCCGGGGTCACGCGTCAGGACTGCCGTGACCGAGAGCCCTGCCTCCCTGATGAGCCGGGCGTGGATCTGCCGCCCCGCTCCTCCGTACCCGACGATCGCCACCCGCAGGCTTCCCATGACCATGCCCACCATGGTGCCCGACGTGCCGCGCGACGCCGGTGCCCGGCCCAACCATCGGCGTGGCGTCCGGTTCGTACGATGTTGACAATTTCATCACTTCTGCACCAAGGTTGAGCCGATTCTGAGGTCTGTACGCCTTGCACGGTCTGCTGCGAGGCGTCCCGTACGCGCGGAGGTCCTGCCCGCCGATGGTCACCGTGGAGCGGGACGCCCCCGTCCGCCGCGAGGCTCCCCCGATCGCACCCTCCCGGCCTCGTGCGCGCGGCGTGGGCCGACGTCGGATCCTGCGGCTCCTGCTCGTGCTCGTCGCGATCGCCGTCGTGGTCGCCCAGATGTGGCTCGAGCGCGGGCCGGACGCCGTCCCGGCCGAAGGCAGCGCCCTCGAGGCGCTCGAGACGCTCGCGATCGCCGAGCCGGAACCGGGCGACGACTACGACCGGGACGCCTTCGGCCCGGCGTGGTCCGACGTCGACTCCAACGGCTGCGACACGCGCAACGATATCCTCGCCCGCGACCTCGTCGAGGTTGCCTTCGCCGACGACACCACCGCCTGCGTGGTGCGCGAGGGCATCCTGGAGGACCCGTACACGGGCGCGACGATCGCGTTCCTGCGCGGGGTCGAGACGTCGCGCGCGGTCCAGGTCGACCACATCGTCGCCCTCAAGGACGCATGGATCAAGGGCGCGGCGGACTGGGACGACGACACGCGGATCGAGTTCGCGAACGACCCGCTCAACCTCATCGCATCCGACGGTCCCGCGAACATGTCGAAGGGTGCGAGCGACGCCGCGAGCTGGCTCCCGCCCGACACCAGGTTCCGCTGCCCGTACGTCGCGCGGCAGGTCGCGGTCAAGGTCGCCTACGAGCTCGCGGTCAGCCCCGAGGAGAACGCAGCCATGCACGAGGTGCTCGCCACGTGCCCGGCCGAACCGCTGCCGCTCGACTGACTTCGGGGTTCCCGTCCGCGGCCTTCGGACGGCCCTGTCGATCTTCCGCTGCTCACGCGTCATCGTGGCGAGGGCCGACCGGCCCTCGCCATCACCGGAGCACCAGGAGACGAACGATGAGCACGGAACACAGGGTCCCCGACGCCAAGACGGTTGAGCGGCTCGACGCCCCGGCCGAGGCGGGGGTGAACGCATGAGGTACCTGGCGCTGCTCGCCCACGAGCCGGCCGTCTGGTCCGAGGCGTCCGAGGAGACGCGCCAGGCCTACCACCAGGCTCACCTCGACTTCCACAAGGCCGTCGCGGAGCGGGGGAGGCTGCTGGGAGGCGAGGCGCTCGCGGGCGTCGAGGCCGCCACCACGATGCGTCACGTCGACGGGCAGGTCGCGCTCACGGACGGGCCCTTCGCGGAGACGGTGGAGCATGTCGGCGGGTTCTACCTCGTCGACGCGCCCGACCTCGACGTGATGACCGATCTGTGCGCGCTCCTGCCCTCGGTATACGCGATCGAGAGCCGCCCGGTCGTGACGGTCGAGGGGTTCGAGCACTGACGTGCCTGTGAACGGCGTCGGGCCGCCCCGACCGGACCCGGTCGAGACCGCGTTCCGCGGCCAGTGGGGCCGCCTCCTGGCCCTGCTGGTCGCGCGCTACCAGCGGCTCGACCTTGCGGAGGACGGCCTCGCGGACGCATTCGAGGCCGCGGCGCGAACCTGGTCCGACGCCGCGCCCGCCAACCCGGCCGCCTGGCTCCTCACGGCGGCCCGCCGCCGCATCCTCGACCGCCTCCGCGCGGAGGCGGTCGCGGCACGGAAGGAGCCACGAGCGGCTGCCGCGCTCGCACCGGCTTCCCGCCGCACGCGCCGAGCTCCTGGTCCGCGCGGGCCGGACGGAGGTGGCTCTCGCCGAGTACGACCGCGCACTGGCCCTGTGCGGCAACGAACGCGAGCAGGCGCACCTGGGACGTCGTCGTGCCGAGGCCGCACGGGCCACGCGTCCCTGACCACGCGGCGAGGTGAGGACCGTCGATCACCCGGCCGAGTCCCGGGCCGGCCGGCCGTCGAGGCGGCTCGGCCACCAGGCGCGTGGCCCGAGGTCGTGGACCAGCGCGGGCACGAGCAGGCTGCGCACGACGAGCGTGTCGACCAGCACGCCGAACGCCACGATGAACGCGATCTGCGCCATGAAGAGCAGCGGAACCACGCCCAGGGCGGCGAACGTCGCGGCGAGCACCACCCCAGCGGACGTGATGACCGAGCCGGTCACGGCCAGTCCTCGCAGGACGCCGCGCCGAGTGCCGACGCGCAGGCTCTCCTCCCGCACGCGTGTCATGAGGAAGATCGAGTAGTCGACCCCGAGCGCCACGAGGAAGCAGAACGCGTAGAGCGGGACCGCCGGGTCGGCGCCAGGGAAACCGAAGACCTGATCGAAGAGCACCGCCGCGACGCCCAGCGCGGCCCCGAATGACAGCACGTTGGCGCCCACCAGCAGCAGGGCGGCGAGGACCGACCGCAGCAGGAGGACGAGGATCACGAGGATCACCGCGAGGACGACGGGCACGATGACCCGCAGGTCGCGCTGGCCGGCGAGCCGGGTGTCGAGGCGCTCCGCGGCGGTCCCGCCCACGACAGCCTCCGGCGAGACCTCGTGCACGGCGCTCCGCAGGTCGGCGACCGCCTCGATGCTCGCCCGGCTGTCGGACGGCGCTTCGGTCGTGACGTCGACCCGCACCCGTCCGTCGACGACGAGCGGGTCGCCCTGCGCGGGTGTTCCCGGCGCAGCCGGGGGCCGGTCGGTGACGACGGCGGCCCTCGCGACGCCGTCGGTCTGCTCGGCCGCCTCGACCACCGCCTCGAGGTCCCGCTCGGGCGCGACGACGCTCGCCGGCTGGGCGGACACGCCCTCGAAGTGCCGGACGAGCGCGGCCTCGCCGTCGACCGAGTCAACCTGGGTCAGGAACACCTCCGCGTCTCCGGTGCCCTCCGCGTCGAGCGTGGGGACCAGTGCCGCACCGGCAGCGAGCAGGAGCGCGGTGCCGATCCATACCGGTCGGTCGTGGCGCCCGACGAAGCCGGCGACGCGCGACCAGACCCCGTGCCCCTCGACGACGACGCGCCCGCCGTCGTCGGCGTCGACGGTCTCCGCATGCGCGGCAGGGCCCACCGCGCGGGGCACGCGCGGCCAGAACACCCACCGGGCGTGCCGGCCACCGACGAGCAGCAGCGCCGGCAGCGCCGTCATGGCCGCGAGGAAGGCCGCGGCGATCCCGATCGCGGCGACGGGCCCGAGGCTGCGGTTGGAGGACAGGTCGGACAGCAGCAGGCAGAGCAGGCCCGCGGCGACCGTCCCCGCGCTGGCCGCGATCGGCGCGATGGAGGCGCGCATGGCCCGGCTCAGCGCGCCGTAGGGCGAGGCGACAGCGCGCAGCTCCTCGCGGTACCGCGCCACGACGAGCAGCGCGTAGTCGACCGACGCGCCCACCACGAGGATGGACAGGATGCCCTGCGACTGGCCGTTGAGGGTCAGCACGCCGTTCGCCGTCAGGTGATACACGACGAGCCCGGCGAGGCTCAGCGCCAGGACGGCCGTGAGGATCACGACAAACGGCAGGACCGGCGAGCGGTAGACCAGCGCCAGGATGACGAGGACCGCACCGAGCGCGACGAGGAGCAGCACGGTGTCGATCACGCCGAAGGCTTTCACGAAGTCCGCCACGAACCCCGCCGGACCGGTGACCCAGACGTCGAGGCCCGTGCCGGAGAGCCCGCCGTCGGCCGCAGGGGCCGACGCCCGGTCGCGCAGCGCCGCGACGGCGAGCTCCGCGACGCTCGAGTCCTCGGCGCCGACGTCATCCTGGGCGAGGTCCGCGTCGAGCGAGACCACCACCAGCGCAGCCGTGCCGTCCTCGGCCGGCACGACGACCGGAGCTGCGACGCTGGCGTCGCCGACGGTCTGCGGCTCGTCGCCCGAGGTGCCCTCGAGCGGCGCGGCCGGGATCGCCTCGGCGAGCGCGCGCACGGCGGAGACCTGGCCCTCTGTGAGCGAAGAGCCGTCGCTCGTCTCGACCACGACGAGCCCCGGCAGGCTCTCGTCGCGGACGAAGTCGCGCGCGAGGGCGGCGGCCCGCGTGGACTCCGCGCTGCGGGGCAGGAACGCCGCTGCGTCGTTGGTCTGGACGTCGCTCAGGCTTCCTTGGGCCTGCCCGCCCAGCGCGCCGATCGTCAGCCAGACCCCGAGCGCTGCGAGAATGACGAGGCCACGGACGAGGCCTGGCCAATTATTGCTCAGCATGCTGAGTATTCTCTACCTGAGGGAGGCGCGCAGCAAGTGACCTACGACGGTCGACCGCGGTCGGTTCCGCCCGGGGCCGACCCCACGAGCGAGGACCCGGGCGACTGGCCCACGGGCCGGCTGCTGTTCGCCGTCGCCCGTCGTGTCGAGCAGGAGTGGAACGCCCACCTCTCAGGCTGGGACCTCAATCACGCCGGCTTCCCGGTGCTGCTGCACCTGTTCGGCGGCCCCCGCACCCAGCGCGAGCTCGCAGCGCTCTCCGGCGTCACCGAGCAGACCATGAGCCGCGTCGTGGCGCGCCTCGAACGCTCGGGCTACGTCACCCGCACGGGTGATCCTCGCGACCGGCGACGTCGTGCCGTCGAGGTCACGGACGCCGGCCGCCGCGCCGCGGTCGAGGCAGGTCGGGTCCAGCCCGCCGAGCAGCTCGCGACGCGCGGGCTCGACCCCGAGCAGGCCAGCGCCCTGCGCGAGCTCCTCGTCGCCATGGCGCGCGCACAGCAGGCGCCGACGGCGGACCCACCCGGCGAGGAGTAGCCTGCAGCGGTGGACGTGGTCACCCTGAGCGGGCTCACCGACTATCACGAGGCCTGGGACCTCCAGCGGCGAGAGCATGCCGCGGTGCACACCGAGGAGCGCAGCGGCACCGTCTACCTGCTCGAGCACGAGAGCGTCTACACCGCCGGGCGGCGCACGCGCCGCGACGAGTACCCCACGGACGGCACCCCCGTCGTGGACGTGGACCGCGGCGGCAGGATCACGTGGCACGGACCGGGCCAGCTGGTCGCCTACCCGATCGTCGCGCTGCGCTCCCCGGTCGACGTCGTGCAGTACGTGCGCACCCTGGAGGCCGCGGTCATGGACGTGTGCGCCGCGTTCGACCTGGCGACGATCCGCGTGGAGGGCCGCTCGGGCGTGTGGTTCGCCGCCGACGACGTCCGGCGCGAGCGCAAGGTGTGCGCGATCGGCGCCCGCGTCGCGCGCGGCGTGACCATGCACGGCCTGGCCCTCAACTGCGACCCCGACCTGGGCGCGTTCGACCGGATCGTGCCGTGCGGGATCGACGACGCCGACGTCACGTCGGTGTCGGCCGAGCTGGGCCGCGACGTCACGGTCGCGGAGGTGCGCCCGCTCCTCGCCGAGGCGCTCGAGCGCCGCCTCGCCCCGCTCGTGACCGACGTCACGCCCACCCAGCGGGAGAACCCGGCCGAGCCGCTGGACGCCGTCGTAGGCTGACCGACGTCTACGGAGGGGAACCCACGACGTGACCATCGCACCCGAGGGCCGCCGCATGCTGCGCATCGAGGCCCGGAACGCCGAAACGCCCATCGAGAAGAAGCCCGAGTGGATCAAGACCCGGGCCGTGATGGGGCCGGAGTACAAAGAGCTCAAGGGCCTCGTCCGAGGCGAGGGCCTCCACACGGTGTGCGAGGAGGCGGGCTGTCCCAACATCTTCGAGTGCTGGGAGGACCGCGAGGCGACGTTCCTCATCGGCGGCGACCAGTGCACCCGGCGGTGCGACTTCTGCCAGATCGACACGGGCAAGCCGGCGGACTTCGACGCCGACGAGCCGCGTCGCGTCGCCGAGTCGGTCCAGGCCATGGTCCTGAGGTACTCGACGGTCACGGGCGTCGCGCGCGACGACCTGGCCGACGGCGGCGCCTGGCTCTATGCCGAGACCGTGCGCCAGATCCACGCCCTCAACCCGGGCACCGGCGTCGAGCTGCTCATCCCGGACTTCAACGCGATCCCCGAGCTGCTCGACGAGGTCAACGACTCGCGCCCCGAGGTGCTCGCGCACAACGTCGAGACCGTGCCTCGCATCTTCAAGCAGATCCGCCCGGCGTTCCGCTACGAGCGGTCGCTGTCGGTGCTGACGCGGGCGCGCGAGGCCGGCCTGGTCACGAAGTCGAACCTCATCCTCGGCATGGGCGAGACCATCGACGAGGTCAAGCAGGCACTCGTCGACCTGCACGACGCGGGTTGCGACCTCATCACGATCACGCAGTACCTGCGCCCGTCGCTGCGCCACCACCCGGTCGAGCGGTGGGTGCGTCCCGAGGAGTTCGTCGAGCTGTCGGAGTACGCCGAGGAGATCGGCTTCCTCGGCGTCATGGCGGGGCCGCTGGTGCGCTCGTCGTACCGGGCAGGGCGCCTGTGGGGTCAGGCCATGACGAAGCGCGGCCAGGAGATCCCCGCCGCGCTCGCGCACCTGGCCGAGCCGACGACCTCTCGCCAGGAGGCGGCGAGCCTCGTGGCCCGCGCGGCGCACTAGACTCGGCTCTCATGGCCCGCACGAAGTCCGGCGCCGGCGACAGTGCCGACGCGCCCACCCCGAAGAAGCAGAAGAAGCCGAAGAAGCAGCGCTGGTACCACCAGGTGTGGGCCGCCTACAAGATGACGAAGCGGCAGGACCCGCTCGTCACGTGGGTCATGCTGGCGGTCTTCGTGGGCATCCTCGCGGTCGCCCTGCTCGCCGGGTTCCTCACCGATCACCCGATCTACGCGACGCTCGTCGGCCTGCCGTTCTCTCTGCTGGGCGCCATGTTCGTGCTCACCCGGCGGGCTGAGCGTGCCGCGTACACGCAGATCGAGGGCCAGCCGGGCGCCGTGCGCGCGGCCCTCGGCACCGTCCGCGGCGGCTGGACCTTCGACGACGAGCCGGTCGCGATCAACCCACGCACCCAGGACCTCGTCTTCCGCGGCATCGGACGCCCCGGGATCGTGCTCGTCAGCGAGGGCCCGAAGCACCGCGTGACACGGCTTCTCGACGACGAGCGCAAGCGCGTGGCCCGAGTCCTGCCCAACGTGCCGGTCACCACGATCCAGTGCGGCAACGACGAGGGTCAGGTCCCCCTGCCCAAGCTCGCCGCCAAGGTCCGCAAGCTGAAGAAGACGCTGACCCGGCCCGAGGTCTCCGAGGTGAGCAAGCGCCTGCGCGCGCTCGGCGCCGCCCGGCTGCCGATCCCCAAGGGCATCGACCCGACCAAGGCGCGGCCGGACCGCAAGGGCATGCGCGGCCGCTGATCGCGCGCTCGCATCAGCGCCGGACGATGGCGGTCCCGGCGACCTTGTCATGCAGGCCGCGACCGTCGGCGTCCCAGACGACCGCGGGGATGACGAGGCACAGCAGCAGCGTCCGGACCGCTCCGCGGGCGAAGCCCACCGCCTCGCCGGCGCCCACGACGCGCACCTGCAGGCCGAGCAGGCGGTGCCCGATCGTGCTCCCGATGGTGCTCACGAGCAGCAGGTTCATCGCCGCGAAGAGCGCGGGCTGAGCCCAGGCTGGAAGCTCGGAGACGAGCTCGAACACGCCGGGCGCGCTCGGACGGAAGAGGATGAAGGCCACCAGGGTCGCGACGATCCAGTCCACCGAGAGCGCCGCGAGACGCCGTCCGAGGGGTGCCCGCGAGCCAGACCCGGCGTCGGGCAGGCCCGGACGCCTGCCGTGGGTCTCAGAACCCGAGACAGATCCTCCCTCGAGCCAAGACCCCAGCCCTTCGCGTGACACCATGCCTCACAGCGTAAGCGCCGGGCTCGACACGCTCTGCGTTACGTGCCCGAAACACTTCCGCCACGCCGGAGAAACGACGCGGCCCTAGCGTCGTGGCGCCGAGCACCTGGCACCGTCCCACCAAGGAGCGCATGCATGTTCACTAACGCCGAGGAGGCCATCGCCTTCACCCGCAACGAGGGGGTGGAGTTCATCGACGTCCGGTTCATCGACCTGCCGGGCGTGATGCAGCACTTCAACATCCCCGTCGAGCAGTTCTCCGAGGACTCGTTCACCGACGGGCTGATGTTCGACGGCTCGTCGATCCGCGGCTTCCAGGCGATCCACGAGTCGGACATGAAGCTGGTCCCGGACGTGAAGACCGCCTTCATCGACCCGTTCCGCAAGCGCAAGACGCTGGTCATCAACTTCTCGATCGTGGACCCGTTCACGGACGAGCCCTACTCGCGCGACCCCCGCAACATCGCAGCCAAGGCCGAGGCCTACCTCGCGTCGACCGGCATCGCGGACACCGCGTACTTCGCCCCTGAGGCGGAGTTCTACGTCTTCGACGACGCGCGCTTCGAGACGAACTCGCACCGCAGCTTCTACTCCATCGACTCGGTCGAGGCAGCCTGGAACACCGGTCGCGAGGAGGAGGGCGGGAACCTGGCGTACAAGACGCGCTACAAGGGCGGCTACTTCCCCGTCTCGCCGTCGGACCGCTTCTCGGACCTGCGTGACGACATGGTCGCCACCCTCGGTGCGGTGGGTCTTGACGTGGAGCGCGCTCACCACGAGGTGGGCACGGCTGGCCAGCAGGAGATCAACTACCGCTTCAACACCCTGCTGCACGCGGCCGACGACCTGATGAAGTTCAAGTACGTCATCCGCAACGTGGGCTTCAACGCCGGCAAGTCGGTCACCTTCATGCCGAAGCCGATCTTCGGCGACAACGGCTCGGGCATGCACTCGCACCAGTCGCTGTGGCTGAACGGCGAGCCGCTGTTCTACGACGAGAAGGGCTACGGCGGCCTGTCCGACACGGCCCGCTGGTACATCGGCGGGCTCCTCAAGCACGCGCCGTCGCTGCTCGCCTTCACCAACCCGTCGGTGAACTCCTATCACCGTCTGGTCCCGGGCTTCGAGGCCCCGGTGAACCTGGTCTACTCGGCCCGCAACCGCTCCGCGTGCATCCGCATCCCGGTCACGGGCTCCTCGCCCAAGGCCAAGCGCGTCGAGTTCCGCGTGCCGGACCCGTCGAGCAACCCATACCTCGCCTTCTCGGCCATGCTGCTCGCCGGCCTCGACGGCATCAAGAACCGCACCGAGCCTGCGGCGCCGGTCGACAAGGACCTCTACGAGCTGCCGCCCGAGGAGCACGCCCAGATCGCCCAGGTCCCCGGCTCGCTCAACGAGGCGCTCGACAACCTCGAGGCGGACCACGAGTACCTCACGCAGGGTGACGTCTTCACCGAGGACCTCATCTCGACGTGGGTCGACTACAAGCGCACCAACGAGATCGACCCGATCCGTCTGCGCCCGCACCCGCACGAGTTCGAGCTCTACTACGACATCTGACCGGCGGTCCTTCGGGGCCTCCTGAGATGCCGTGGAACGGCGGCTGACCTGCGCTTCGCCTCGCGACGTGCAGCGTCAGCCGCCGTTTCGTGTTGCGGGGCTCGGAGAACTCCGGGAGAGGCCCGGGCCGAGCGAGGCGTCGACCGCTCCGTGCCAGGAGTTCATGCCCGCGACTCTTCCTCCAACGCGTGCCAGAAAGTCGAAGTCGTCAGGACAGCGTTCACCTCGACGTCGCGGCCGCGGGCTCGATTGACCGGAGCCGTGCAGCCGTGGCGGCACTACTCTGGCGCCCATGGTCGCCGCCGTCGCGTTCGCCGTTCTCATCGGCATTCTGGTCGTGTTCCAGCTCGCCCTCGCGCTCGGCGCACCGTGGGGTCGTCTGGCCTGGGGCGGGCAGCACCAGGGCTCCCTCCCCGTCGGCTACCGGGTCGGCTCCGCCGCCAACATCCTGGTGTACGGGGTCATGGCCCTGCTGGCGCTCGACCGCACCGGCCTCGTCGCCGTCGTTCCCGACGCCACGTCACGGGTCGGGATGTGGGCGGTGTTCGGCGTTCTGGTTCTCGGAACCCTGATGAACGCCGTTTCGCGCTCGAAGCCGGAACGGTTCGCGATGACCCCGGTCGCACTCGCGCTCGCGATCCTCGCACTGTTCGTCTCCCTGAGCTGACGTACTCACCTCCCGCGGCCTGACGCCGTGGTGCCGTCGTTGCCGCACTCAGCTCTGCGTCGGCGGACGGTGCTCGTCAGCGTCGTCTCGGCGCTCGCGGGCCTGAGCCTGGCCTGGGCACCTTCACGTCAGCGCGGGCCGCGATGAGGATCGAGGCGGGCGCCGGCCGGCGCGCTCGAGCATCCAAGGCATGAGCTGCCCGCCGAACTCGTTCACCAGCAGGGTGCGGCCGGCCGACGGCGACATGCGCCGACGGCGACATGCACTGAGAACTCGAAGCCAGGCTCTGGGGGATCGGGTTCAGGTCCTGTGGGAGCACGGAGACCTGGCGACCAGCCCATCGTGGATGGCGTCGGCGTAAGACTGGGACAGCCCCGCGTGCAGCGCGTAGATGTTGGACTCAGCGACGCCCTCGGAGGCGAGCGGTCGCACCAGGTCGTCGTGCGAAGGCCTCACCGCACCGAGCTGCATGTCGCCAAAGGCCGTCTTGATCCAGGCGATGTGTGCGGGCGTCCGCCTGGGGGGCGGATCACCGGACGGGCTGCTCCACCGACGCTATGGGTCGCTTATGACAAGACGTCACCACGACCCGCCGCCAGGCGGCTTCGCCGTGCAGCTGCCGGACCGAGCCTTTCCACGGTGTGCGCGAAATGTGTGCGCGAGTCTGGGCTAGACATGCGCGTCTATGGCGCCTTTGACTCCTCTGCCGTCGTGGTACGCAGCCGGTGGGTTCAAAAGGCGGTGTACCCCCCGTCGACCGGAAGGACCGCTCCGGTGATGTAGGACGACTCCGACGACGCGAGGAAGAGGACGGAGTCGGCGACCTCTTCGGGCGAGGCAAGCCGTTGGAGCGGGATCGTGCTCTCGCGCTGACGGCGGTACGCCTCAGGATCGGGCCTGCGCTGGAACGACGACTCGATGATCGGGGTCGCGGTCAGGCCAGGAGCGACCACGTTGACGCGGATGTTGCGCGGTGCCCACTCGATCGCCGCGCCCTTGGCGAGCATGATCAGGCCGCCCTTGGCCGCGGAGTAGAGGACTTCCCCGGGCGTGCCCACCATGCCGAGCCGTGAGCTGACGCACACGAACGAGCCGCCCGCCTCGGGCATGAGCGGCACGAAGTGCTTCATCACCAGGAACGCGCTGAGCAGGTTGCTGTGCAGCACGTTCTTCGCGTCGTCGTACGCCATCTCGGTCAGCGGGCTGCTGGCCTGCAGACCGTGGTTGAGGACCACGACGTCGACTGACCCGAACGTTTCGGCGGCGCGCTCGGCCAGGCCGGCGACGAATGCCTCCTCGTTGAGGTCGCCCGGGACGTACACGTCGTCGGGCTGAGCGGTGTCCAGATGCTCGCGACGGCCGGTCAGCAGCAGGCGCGCGCCCTCACGGCGGAAGTGCGAGCTCACCGCCTCTCCGATTCCGCTGCTGGCGCCCGTCACCAGCGCCGTCACGTTCTCGAGTCTCATCTCAGCTTCTCCTGGTGGGTTCGAAGTGGGTCTTGTGGGGCGAGGTTCCGCGGACCGTCAGCCGAGGAGTCCACGGGCGGCGACCGGCCACCGCTCCAGCATCGTGCCGTCGGTGTCGGTCACGACCAGCTCCTCGAAGCTGTTCACGACCGGGCACACGTGATTGGGCACCACCGGGACGACAGTGCCGACGCTCGGCCGCGACTCCCCGTCGGGCACTGCAGCAAACCCGTGGTACTCGTTGAGCCTGGCCAGGACCGCCGTGCTCCCGGCAATGCCGCCGTACCCTCGTTCCGGGTTGCCCTCGCGGCCCAGAGCCTTGGTGCCGACGTCGAGGATCACCTGATCGGGGACCCAGCCGCTGACCACGGTGGCGCCGACGAACAGTGCGATCTGGTCCTCGTCGCACGCCCCGAGCCGCGTGTTGTTCAGGTCGCAGAAGACGTACTCGCCCGGACGGATCTCGGTGATCACGCTGCTGGTCGAGAACGCGACCGTGGGCGTCGATCCCGCGCTGACGACCTCAGCAGTGATGCCGACGTCGCCGAAGCTGCGCACCGCGGCGGTCAGCGCAGCTTGCTGGTCCTGCGCCGCCGGCTCACGGGAACCCGGACCAGAGCTGCCATGCCCGGGATAGGTGTAGACCCCGACCGGCACCAGCCCGCGCTTGCGGGCCGCACGCGCGAGATCACCCGCGGCCGTGGGCGGGGCCCCGGACCGGCGGGCGCCACAGTCGATCTCCACCACCACCTGGAGCCGGTCCGGCTCGTCCCTCATCGCTTCGGCGAGGGCCTCGATCGCGGCAAGGTTGTCCACCCCCACGCGCATCCGGGCGGTCTGCGCCAGACGGCGGATCCGGTCGCCCTTGGTACCGGACGGCCAGACCGGGTAGGCGAGGAAGATGTCCTCGAACCCGGCCTGGGCAAAGACCTCCGCCTCACCCACAGTGCCGGCGGTGATCCCGACCGCGCCCGCCTCGACCTGGCGTCGACCGACCTCGACGCACTTGTGCGTCTTGACGTGAGGCCGCAGGTCCACATCGTGCTCGACGGCGAAGTTTTGCATGCGGTCGATGTTTCGCTGCATGACGTCGGCCAGCACGATCGGCACGGGGGTGTCCACCCGGTCGACCAGGCGGTTGAGTACTCGTTGAAGCCGGTGCATGCTGCGCTCCTCGAACGTCGATGCGGGCGGTGGGGTCTGTCGGCCGGTCCTACACCGCGGTGCAGACCATCTGGATCTCGACCGGGGTGTGCAGCGGTAAGCTGGCGACACCGATGGCCGTGCGAGCGTGCCGCCCGTTCTCACCGAGCACCTCGACGAGCAGATCGCTGGCCGCATCGGCGACCTTCGACTGCAGACCGAACTCGGGCGTGCTGGCCACGAAGACCAGCATCTGCACGATCCGGACGTGGTCGAGGCCGCCAACCGCGTCCGCGGCGACGGCGAGCGCGTTGAGCGCCGCATGACGCGCCAGCTCACGACCGGTCTCGAGGTCGACGTCCCGTCCGACGATGCCCGTGCCCAGGAGCTTGCCGTCCTTGAACGGCAGTTGGCCGGCCACGTGGACACTGGAGTCGATGCTCCGGTGGTTCACGAAGTGTGGGTTGTCACTGACAGCGGGAAGGCTCAGGCCCAGAGCCTGAAGTCGCTCCGTGGCCGCACCGCTCGTGGTGTGACTCCTAGTCATCTGTTCCAACTTCTCCTCGTGGTCGGACGCAGCAGTCTGTCGATTGTCGACCGCTAGCGGGCCGAGTTGATCGTCAACGTCCTCGCGGACGCTCGCCCACCGCCGCAGCAGCAAAGCCTGTTCGTTACATGGTTGGTTCGGCGGGTCCGCTCCCGGAGTCCCCGCTGCCTGCGCGCAGGGCAGACTGGAAGTGGCGCGCCAGTTCCTGCCGGAACTTGTCCGCGTCGCCCTCCAGGGCGATCTCCACCAGCCGCTCGTGCTCGACGGCGATGTCATGAAGGTCGCCGTAGGAGCGGTGGTCGACCGTGAGGTACATGCGCAGCTTCGTCTCCCACCCCGCCCAGAGGCTACGCAGCACACCGTGTCCCGAGAGGTCGTAGAAGAGCCGGTGGATCTGCAGGTGCGCGTCGATGCTGGCCGGGATGTCGTTCTGGTCGGTCGCCCGACGCAGACTCTCGAGCGTCCGGGTCAGCCTGGGGCGCTCGCGGCCGCGCAGCGCCTCGAGCGACAGCTGCGCCGCGTACGGCTCGACGAGCAAGCGGATCGAGGCGATCTCGGCGACGTCCTGAGCGCTCACCTCCATCACGAACGCTCCGCGGAAGGGGATCTTCACGACCAGCCCCTCCTCCTCGAGCCTGGTGAGGGCCTCGCGCAGGGGCGACCGACTGACCCCGAGGCTGTCTGCGATGTCGCGCTCGCGCAGCTGCCCACCAGGAGGGAAGGTGCCGTCGAGGATCGCGGCCCGCAGCACCCGGTAGACGCCCTCCGGCGTCGTGGTCCGTTCCAACCCTCCGAGCTCGAGGTTCATCGCACCGCCTCTTTCATGGTCGCTTGTCGACCGTACCGGATGCTTCTGCCACTCCGGCGCCGAACATGCCGTCGCGCGGCGACTGCGTGCGCCCCTCAGGGGCGCGGCAGACCGAACAGGACGGGCAGGTCGGCGATGTCGGTGATCCGCTCGTAGCCGAGCCACGACTCGTCGTGCTCGAAGCCCCGGTCCACGTACACCTTGTGCTCGATGCCCATGACCGCCGCCGGACGCAGGTCGTACATCGGGCTCGCCGAGACGTGCACGATCTCCTCGGGCGCCGCCCCGAGCTTGTCGAGCATGTCCTCGAACGCCCGGAGCCGGGGCTTGTAGACACCCATCTGCTCGGCGCTGATCACCAGCTCGAACGGGGCCTGCAGGTTGGCCGCCAGGCGCTCGGCGTGCGCGTCGTCGCTGTTCGTCACGATCACCAGCGGGTAGGCCTCGGCCAGGCGCCGCAGTGCTGCGGTGACACCGGGGTACGGGCCCCAGGTGGGGATGCGGTCGTGCACGGCCCGTGCATCGCCCTCGCGGTACTCGAGACCGAACCGGCGCATGGACCGCTCCATGGAACGGCCCACGATCTGCTCGAACGGCTTGTACTCGCCGAGGCACTCGTCGATCCGGTACGCCTTGCAGGTCTGCAGGAACTCGGCGGCGACCTCGGCCGGCAGCCGGTCGCCCAGCACCTCACGGATCGCGTCGTTGATCCGGAACTGGATCAGCGTTCCGTTCATGTCGAACGTCACGAACTTCGGCTTGACGTCAAATCCCATGAGGTCCTCCTGTGATCAGCCGAGCGGCCTGATCCGCCCTGGTCGATTGTCGACCATACGTGTATGGTGGTCGACTGTCAACAAAGTGTGGCCGGGCTGCGTCGCTCTGCGGCGCTGTTCCGCCCGTGCCTCGGCGGCCGACGCCGGTCGTCCGGGTCCCTGTGAGGAGTACGCATGAAGTTCACGTCCTACTGGCTCGACACCGCCCCCGCAGGTGCGGCCGAGCGATCCACGACCGTCGTGGAGGGCCGCACCGACGTGGCGGTCATCGGGGGCGGCCTGACCGGCGTGGTGGCCGCCCTGCACCTGGCTCGACGTGGAGCCAAGGTGCACCTGTTCGAGCAGCACACCGTGGGGTTCGGCGCCTCAGGTCGCAACGGCGGCATGGCGACCACCGGCATGTCGATCGGCATCCGGGCCGCGGTGGCCAAGATGGGCCTGGACAAGGCCGAGCCGCTGTACCGCTCCTACGGCCAGGCGATCGACCTGATCGAAAAGCTCGTCGCCGACGAAGGCATCGACTGCGACTTCGCCCGCCCCGGCAAGCTCAACCTCGCCACCAAGCCGGCACACTACGAGGGGTTCGCCAAGACCGCCGAGCTGCTCACCACACGCCTCGGCGTGGAGGCCGACCTGGTCCCCAAGGCCGAGCTGCATCGCGAGATCGGCTCGGACGTCTACCACGGCGCCCTGATCGACTCCAAGAGCGCCAGCCTGCACGTCGGCAAGTACATCCGCGGGCTCGGCGAGGCCGCCGAGCGCGCTGGGGTCACCATCCACGAGAACGCGCCCGTGCTGACGCTGGCCAAGCGCGGCTCAGGCCACGAGCTCACCACCCCCCGTGGCCGCATCCAGGCAGACCAGGTGCTCGTCGCCACCGGTGCGTACACCCGCCGGCCGTTCCGCTGGCACCAGGTCCGCATCGCTCCGGTCGGCAGCTTCATCATCGCAACCGAGCCGCTCGGCACCAGCAGGTGCGACGAGCTCCTCCCCACTCGGCGGGTGGCCTCGGACTCCAAGAACATCCTCAACTACTTCCGGATCACGCCCGACAACCGCCTGCTCTTCGGGGGCCGAGCACGGTTCGCGATGTCCAACCCCGAGTCCGACGAGAAGAGCGGGCAGATCCTGCGCGACGCGATGGTCCGCATCCTCCCGCAGCTGTCCGACGCCAGGATCGACTACTGCTGGGGCGGCCTGGTCGACATGAGCATCGACCGCATGGTCCACGCCGGCGAACGCGACGGCGTCTACTACTCCATGGGCTACGCCGGACACGGCGTCCAGATGGCCACCTACATGGGCCGCCAGATGGCCGAGTACATGGCCGGCGTCCCCGAGGCGAACATCTGGCGTGACTTCCCCTTCCGCCGCATCCCCGGCCACTTCGGCCCGCCCTGGTTCCTGCCCGTCGCCGGCGCCTACTACAAGCTCAAGGACCGCGTGAGCTGAGTCCCTGCCGCGACACATACTGAGGTGTTCTCACCAGGGTCGTCGGCTGCCTCGTTGAAGGTGGAGTAGGACGAGGGCGGCGGCGGTGATGTCGTGGGTGGCGCCGTCCAGACATACGAACGGCCAGTGCTGCGCACGGGCGTCGGCCAGCGCCTCGTGCAGTCCCGGGGCGCGGGGCAGCGATGACGTCGATCGCCCTCGTGCACGAACCGGTAGGTCGTGGCGAGCGAGATCTGGACGTCGCGGGGTCGGCGTGGGCATCCGGGGGTGGCGTCCTTGAACCAGCGCAGCAGGATCGCCTGCGTGCGTACGGACGCGGCCCGCTGCCGCGGCCGGCGGTCGTGGCTGCGGCGGTGCCCCGCGATCCAGCGGGTCACCACCCGCAGGGCATGTGCGGGCACGTCGAGGCTGCACGACAGATGATCGAACTCGGCCCCTGGATGTCTCGGATGGGCGTTTGGCGACTTTGATCTTGACGGCCGGGACCCGCCCGCTGAGCCGTAGCCCGGGGTGCCGGCTTCTCTGTGTAAGGCCTGGTCATGGGTCTGACGAGAGGAGCATGTGTGTCCGTGACGGACGACAAACAGGACGCGATGGCGGCCGAGCTGGTCGCCTCGGGTGCGCTACGGATTGTTCGCCAGGATCGATGCGGGCGAATTTCAGCTCACCGGGACGGCGGGATGCCGCCGGCATGACCAAGGCCGCGCTCGAGCGCGGGTTGCAGGCCGAGCTGAGCGATGACGGGCTACGACAAGGGCGACCTGGAGTCCAAGCACTTCCCGAACTCGCGAAACGGCATCACGTCGAAGACGGTCTCCACGGAGGTCGGCGACGCGCGTCTGGACGTGCCGCGGGACCGCGACGGGACGAACACCTGATGCTCGTGCCCAGAGGAGCGCGCGCCTGGGCGGGCATCAGCACCGAGCTGAGCCACGAGGCGATCGGCAACGTCATCGCCGAGATCTGCGAGGAGGTCATGGCCTGGCAGAACCGGCTGATGGAGGCGTTCTACCTGCTCATGTACCTCGACGCGATCGTGGTCAAGGTCCGTGACGGGTCGCTGCGGCGATGGGCCCGATCTACACCGCGCCGACGGCCGAGGCCGCCAGCAAGGTTCGCTACCTCGCCGCTGCGGGTCAAGTACTGGCACGCGGTCGCGACGTGGAAGGCGGCCCGGTGCTCTCGCCCAACGGGACCCATCTCACGGAGGGCCGTGCAAGACGGACGGGAACCTCGCTGCGCTCACCAGGCGAGCGGCTGCCGGTCGAAGAAGAACTGTCCCGTCGGTCCCGTGTCGGGCAGGGTGGCCAGCCAGACCGGCGTATCTGCTCCCACTTCGACCGGGCGCTCGGCGTCGGGACTCATGTCCGTCCTGGTGTACCCGGGCGACGCAGCGTTGACCAGGACGCCGGTGCCCTCGAGCTCGGCGGCCAGGGTCCGGGTGAGCATGTTGAGCCCGGTCTTCGAGATGCGGTAGGCGGGCGAGCTCGCCGATCCGGTCAGGTCGAGCGACGCCATGGTGCTGCTCAGGTTGACGATCCGGCCGTAGCCGCGGGCCCGCATCTCCGGGACGACCTCGGCGCAGCATCGCCACGCGCCGAGGAGGTTCGTCTCCAGGGTGCGCCGGACGCGCGTGAAGTCGGGTGCGGACGGCCGGTGCTCCGGGCCGTCGACGGCGATGCCCGCGTTGTTGACGAACACGTCGATCCTGCCGTGGTGCGTTCTGACGTGCCGGAACGCCGACACGACGGATTCCGCGTCCACGACGTCGAGCCCCAGGCCGCTGACCTCACCGGGGCAGGTGGCGTCCAGCGATCGTGCCTGCTCGTCGGCCCGGTCGGGGTCCCGGGCGGTCAGGACCACGTGGTAGTCGCGCTCTGCGAGCTGCCGGCAGATCTCGAGGCCGATCCCCCGGTTACCCCCGGTGACCACCGCCAACCTTCGCGCCGTGCTCATGGGCCGCCCACCCCCGCGGCCTCCTCGATCTGGCGGACCTGGACGTCGTCGAGCAGACCCTTGCTCACAGCCAGGTCGAGAACTCCCCCGCCGATGGCGCCCGCCTCGACGGCGAGCTCGCTCGCTCGCGCGTAACCCAGGACCGGGCTCAGGTGGGTCACGGTGACGAGTGAGCCCTGCAGGAGGTTCGCCAGGTGCTCCCGGTTGACGGTGATGCCCGCGACGCAGCGCTCGGCGAGAGCGCGCACGGCGGCGGCGAGGTGCGCCGCGCCGTCTAGCAGGGACCGCGCGATAACAGGTCCGAAGGCGTTGAGCTGGAGCTGTCCGGCCTCGGCGGCGAGCGTCACGGTCAGGTCGTTCCCGATGACCTCGAACGCGACCTGGTTCACGAGTTCCGGGATGACGGGGTTGACCTTCCCGGGCATCATGCTCGATCCCGCCTGGACGGGCGGGAGGCTGATCTCATGCAGACCCGCACGCGGCCCGGAGCTCAGCAGCCGTAGGTCGTTGCAGATCTTGGAGAGCTTGACGGCCGTCCCCTTCAGGACGGACGACAGGTGCACGTACGCTCCGGTGTCCTGGGTGGCCTCGACGAGGTCGTCCGCGGAGCGCAGCGCGGGTATGCCGGTGATCGTTCGCAGCTCCGCCAGGGCATTGACCCGGAAGTCGGGGTGCGCGTTGAGGCTCGTCCCGATCGCCGTGCCTCCCAAGTTCAGCTCGCACAGATGCCGACGGGCACGGGCCAGCGCGTCCTCCTCTTTCGCCAGCATGCCGGCGAAGGCGCCGAACTCCTGACCCAGAGTCATGGGGACGGCGTCCTGCAGCTGCGTACGACCGAGCTTGACCGTCGTCGCGAGGTCGGCCGCCTTGGCGACGAGGGCCCGCTGCAGGAGGTCCAGCGACTCCTGCAGGTCTCCCGCGGCTCGGTGCAGCGCGAGCCTGACGGCCGTGGGGTAGACGTCGTTCGTGCTCTGTCCGAGGTTGACGTGCTCCAGGGGGTGGACGACGTCGTACTCGCCTCGGCCGTGCCCGAGCCGGTCGAGGGCGAGGTTCGCGATGACCTCGTTCGCGTTCATGTTCGTCGACGTACCGGCCCCGCCCTGGAGGGGATCGACCACGAACTGGTCGTGGTGCTCGCCTCGACGCACCTGCTCGCAGGCGTCGATGATCGCTGCGGCGACCGTCGGGTCCAGACGACCGCAGCGGCGGTTGGCCGCCGCTGCGGCCTGCTTGACGGCGGCCAGCGCCTCGATCAGCAGCGGGTAGCGCGCGAGCGTGTCACCGGTGATCTGAAAGTTCGCCCCTGCCCGGGCGGTGTGAACCCCGTAGAGCGCCGCAGCCGGTACTGCGTGGTCGCCGAGCAGGTCGTGCTCGACGCGAACGTCGTGATCAGCGCCCGTACGCATCTATGTCCTCGTCCTCGTCCGCGTGCACGTCCATGGTCGCCAGTGCGTCCAGGCAATGGCGCGTGACGGCGTCCGCGACCTCGGTCGTGGTGGCGGTGCCGCCCAGGTCCGCGGTGCGGATCCCTTCAGCCATCGCCGCCTCGATGCCGTCGAGCAGAACCTTCGCACCGACGGGCTCGCCGAGATGCTCGAGCATCATCGCGGACGCCCAGATCTGACCCACCGGGTTCGCGATGCCCCGGCCGGCGATGTCGGGCGCGGACCCGTGCACCGGCTCGAACATCGACGGGTACTGCCGCGGCGGGTTCAGGTTTGCGCTCGGGGCTACGCCGATCGACCCTGCGACGGCGGCCGCCAGGTCGGAGAGGATGTCGCCGAAGAGGTTCGATGCGACGATCACATCGATCGAGCGGGGTTTGAGCACGACCCGCGCGGCCAGGGCGTCGATGAGGACGCTCTCCAGCGTGACGCCGGGGCTCGCCGCGACGCACTCCCTGACGACCTCGTCCCAGAACGGCATCGTGTGGATGATGCCGTTGGACTTGGTCGCCGAGACGAGGCGTCCCTGACGCCGGCCCGCGAGGTCGACGGCGTACTCGGCGACCCTCTCGATCCCGGCCCTGGTGAACACCGCCTCCTGGACGGCCGTCTCCTCCGGGCGTCCGCGGTACACCCGGCCGCCGATCTCCGAGTACTCGCCCTCGACGTTCTCGCGGACGACCACGATGTCGAGCTCGTCCAGACCCGCGATGGGTGAGACGACGCCCGGCAGGATCCGCACCGGGCGCAGGTTCACGTACTGCTGGAACTCTCGGCGGATCGGGATCAGCAGCCCCCAGAGGGTGACGTCGTCCGGGATGTCGGGGGCGCCGACCGCCCCCAGCAGGATGCCGTCACCGGTGGCAAGCTGGTCGATGCCGTCCACCGGCATCATCCGGCCATGCTCGCGGTAGTGGTCCGAGCCCCACTCGCGGTCACGCCAGGTGACCGTGAAGCCCAGGGCGGGAGCGATCGCGTCGATGCAGGTGATCGCCGCGGGCATCACCTCCTGACCGATCCCGTCACCCGCGATCACGTCGACCGTGTACTCGCGCCGCCCGCTCATGGCCGCACCGGGATCGAGATGTACTTGGTCTCGAGGAACTCGTCGATCCCGATCCGGCCGCCCTCGCGCCCGAGCCCGGACTGCTTGACGCCGCCGAACGGCGCTGACGGCGTGGAGACGACGCCGGAGTTGATGCCGACCATGCCGACCTCCAGTCGTTCGGCCACGTTGAGCGCGTTGTCGATGTCCTGGGTGGCGACGTACCCGACCAGACCCCACTCGGTGTCGTTCGCCCGACGGATCGCGTCGTCGAGGCTGGTGAAGGTCTGGATCGCGGCGACGGGCCCGAAGATCTCGGTGGACGCCAGCGCGCTCCCGGGGTCGGTGTTGGTCAGCACCGTCGGCTCCACGAAGAACCCGGGTCGGTCGGGACGACCGCCACCGACGAGGACCGACGCACCGCGGTCAACGGCGTCGTCGACCAGCGTCCGCACCTTCTCACGGCTAGGCCCGTCGATCAGCGGTCCGACGTCAACGCCGTCGTGCGTGCCGTCGCCGACCGTCAGGGCGCCCAAGCGTTCGGCCAGCCGGCCGGCAAACTCGTCGGCGACCGCGGCATGGACGAAGAACCGGTTGGCGGCCGTGCAGGCCTCGCCCATGTTGCGCATCTTCGCGTGGAACGCCGCCTCGACCGCTCGGTCGAGATCGGCGTCCTCCAGCACGAGGAACGGCGCGTTGCCGCCGAGCTCCATCGAGGTGCGCAGCACACCGCCGGCCGCCTGGGCGAGCAGGAGCTTGCCCACCTCGGTGGACCCGGTGAAGGACAGCTTGCGGATGATCCCGCTCTCCAGCATCGGCGTGACGACCTCACCGGCCCGGCTCGTGGTCACGACGCTGAGGACGCCGTCCGGGAGGCCGGCCTCGGCGAGAATGTCGGCGAGCGCCAGCGAGCAGAGGGGGGTCTGCGGAGCAGGCTTCAGGATGCTGACGCAGCCGGCGGCGATCGCCGGGCCGAGCTTGCGGGCCCCCATGGCCAGCGGGAAGTTCCACGGGATGATCAGCAGGGAAGGGCCGACCGGCTGCCTGACCTGCAGGTTTCGTGCGGCTCCGTCAGGGCGGTGGGCATAGCCCCCGTCGATCCGGACCGCTTCCTCGGCGAACCAGCGGAAGAACTCCGCGGCGTAGGCGACCTCGCCGCGAGCATCGGCCAGCGGCTTGCCCATCTCCAGCGTCATCAGGAGCGCCAGCTGCTCGGTGCGCTCGACGGTCAGCTCGAACGCGCGATAGAGGATCTCCGACCGGGTCCGGGCCGGGGTGCGGGCCCAGGACTCCTGAGCACGCTCGGCCGCCTCCAGGGCCGCCAGGGCATCCTGCGCGCCGGCGTCGGCGACCTCGGTCAGCACCTCCTCGGTGGCGGGGTTCACGACCGGCATCCGGTCTGTGCTCGCGGCGGGAACCCATCTACCGCCGAGGAAGAGGTCTCGCGGCACGCCTGTCAGCGCTTCGGTCATGTCGTAGGTCGGGCGCACTGCGGCGACTCCGGTCCCGGTCATCTTTGCCTCCGTCACTGAACTCAGCGGAACGCCGCGGCCACGGCGTCGTGGGTGATGGTCCCGGCCCTGGTGTTGAGGCCGCTTCGCAGACCGTGGTCACGGTCCAGCGCGTCATCCACGCCGAGCCCGGCGAGGCGGCGCACGTAGGGCAGCGTCGCATTCGTGAGCGCTCGGGTCGACGTGCGCGGTACGGCGCCCGGCATGTTGGCCACGCAGTAGTGAGTGACGCCGTCCACCTCGTAGGTCGGCGCGTCGTGGGTCGTGGGCCGCGACGTCTCGAAGCAACCACCCTGGTCGATGGCGACGTCGATGAGGAGGGCGCCGGGCTTGAGCAGACCGAGGCCGTCACGCGTGAGCAGCTTCGGCGCCGCGGCTCCGGGGACGAGCACCGCTCCGATCACGACGTCGGCGTCGCGCAGCGCGGTGATCGCCGGTCCGCCCGCCGACTGCAGCACCTGTGCCGAGCTGCCGAAGTACTCCTCGAGCTCGCGCACCCGGCGCGAGGAGGTGTCGAGGATGGTGACGTCGGCCCGCATGCCCACGGCGAGTGAGGCCGCCTGGGTGCCGACGACACCGCCGCCGAGCACGGTCACCTTGGCGGGCGGGACGCCGGGCGAGCCGCCGAGAAGCAGCCCGGGCCCGCCGTACGGGTGCGTGAGGTACTGCCCTGCGGCGTGGGCGGCGAGGCGCCCGGCGACCTCGCTCATGGGCTTGAGGAGCGGCAGCTCGCCGCGGTCGTCGACGACCGTCTCGTACGCGATCGCCGTGACGCGGTTGTCGAGGAGCGCCTGGGTCAGCGGCCGGTCGGCGGCCAGGTGCAGGTAGGTGAACAGGACGCTCTCCTCGCGCAGCCTGTCGTACTCCTCGGCCACCGGCTCCTTGACCTTGACGACCAGCTCTGAGCCCCATGCGTCGTCGGGGCTGACGAGCTTGGCCCCGGCACGCTCGTACTCCTCGTCCGGGATCCCCGCTCCGACGCCGGCGCCGCGCTCGACCAGCACGTCGTGGCCGTCCGCGACCAGGGCGCGTGCCCCGGCGTCGGTCAGCGCCACGCGGCGCTCTGCCGGCTTGATCTCCCTGACCACTCCGATGCGCATGTGCTTCTTCTCCTAGTCCTGGTAGGCGTCGAGCGCCTGGGTGATGGTGCCGGCGATCAGCTCGACCTCGGCGTCGGTGGTGACGAAGGGCGGGCAGATCTGCAGCGTGTTGTCGTGGATGACCCGGATCAGCACTCCGGCGTCCGTGCAGGCCTCGGCGATAGCGTCGCCGTTGACACCCTCGTGCAGGTGGATGCCCGCCATGAAGCCGGCTCCGGAGCGCACTTCCTCGACCAGCTCATGGTCCCGCAGGTGCTCGACCGCCTTTGCCAGGACGTTCTCGAGCCGGCCCGCCTCCTCGACCAGCCCCTCCTCCTCGATCACGGCCAGGTTCGCGAGCGCGACCGCGCAGGCGGTGGCATGACCGGAGTAGGTCAGGCCGTGACGGAAGATCGGCGCGTCCGCGCCTTCGAAGAACCGCTCGGAGATGCGTGGCGACACGAGGACCCCGCCCAGCGGGGCGTAGCCGGACGTGATGCCCTTGGCCATCGTGACCATGTCCGGCTCGACGTCCCAGCGGTGGGACGCGAACATGTGGCCGGTCCGGCCGAAGCCGGTGATCACCTCGTCGGCGATGAGCAGGATGTCATGGCTTCGGCAAAGGTTCTCGAGGCCCTGGAGGTAGCTCTCGGCGGGACCGATGACGCCCCCCGTGCCGATGACCGGCTCGGCGATGATCGCGGCGATGTTCTCCGGGCCGATCTCGGCGACCGAGCGCCGGACGGCCGCGATGTCGTTGGTCGCGACCCTCGCGGTCTCCGGGACGAGCGAGGCGGTGCCGTAGCCGTCCCGGTTGTACTCCAGGCCGGCCACGCTGGTGCCGAAGGCGTGCAGCCCGTGGTACGCGCCGACGCGGCTGAGGATCGTCGTCTTCTCGTGGCGCCCCTCGAGCTGCCAGTGCCGGCGCGCCAGCTTGCACGCCAGGTCGACCGAGTCGGAGCCGCCGCTGGTGAGCATGACCTTGGCGCCGGACACAGGCCCGATCTCCGCGAGTCGATCGGCGAGCTCGAGGGCGGGCTCGTTCGCGAAGCGGCCGAACGTGTGGTACGTCTCCAGCTTCAGCATCTGCAGGTACGCCGCCTCGGCGAGACGAGCCCGTCCATGGCCGATGTTCGCGTGCCACAGGCTCGCGGTCGCGTCGAGAAGTCGCTGACCCGTCGAGCTCTCGAGCCACGCACCCTCTCCCCCCGTCAGCACGAGGCGCTTGGGCCGTGCGGTCGGCATATGAGCCTGCGGGTTCCAGAGCGCGTCGCCCGGAAGATTCGTCGCTGCCATGTGCGCAACTGTAGAACAGTTGCGCTGTAGTGCACAAGGGGTGCTGGCGGACTATTCTTGCTGGCATGTCAGCACTCGAAGGTCTGGTGGTGCAGCGGTCAACGGCCGCGCAGCAGGTGGCCGCTGGTCTCGCCTCGCGGATCGTCGCCGGCGCGTTCGCGCCTGGGGACCGGTTGCGCGAGAGCGCGATAGCCACGGAGCTGGGTGTCGCCCGCAACACGGTGCGAGAGGCGGTCCGGATCCTCGAGCAGAGCGGCCTGGTGCAGTACGAGGTCAACCGCGGCGCCGTCGTCATCTCACCGACGCCGGAGAAGGTCGACGCCCTCTACACCGCCCGCGAGCTGCTGGAGACCGCGGCGGTCTCCCGCCCCGTCAGGGAGCCTGAGCTGGCGGCACTCAAGACGGCGTACGACAAGCTCGTCGAAGCAGCGGCCTCGCACGACGTGCTTCGCATCGTCGACCTGGACCTGGCATTCCACTCCGCGATCGTCGCGACGCTACGCAGCAGCCGCCTCGACGAGTTCTACGCCGAGCTCATGGTCGAGCTGCGCTTCTACCTGACCGTTCTGTCGCTGGAGGACCGCGAGTTCGAGCATCCCGACGACGTTCTCGCCGAGCACCGGGCGATCCTCGAGGCCATCGAGTCCGGCGACACCGCCACCGCGGTCGAGCAGGTGCGCAGCCACATCGAGAGCAACGCCCGGCGGGTCATCGAGATCCTGAACGGTCGCGACTGAAGGGTGCGGAGCGTCCCGTCAAGGAGCGCGGCACGGACAAGACCGGGGCCTCCGCGATCGTCGGTGAGGGAGCAGAGACCCCTGCTCGCCCGACGATCGTGAGGCCCCGGTCGGGGCGGGTCAGCCGGCGGACGCGAACCGCGCCGGACGAAGGAAGTCCAAGCCGTCCACGAGCGGAACCGCGCCGAGCGCTTCCGAGGCGGCGATGGCGCCCAGCGCCGAGGACATCTTGAAGCCGCCGCCCGAGAACCCGGTCGCGCAGTAGATGCGCTCGCTGCCAGGCACGTGCCCCAGGAGGCCGGTGGAGTCGGAGGTGTACAGGTCGGGGTAGGCGTCCGACCGGACGATCTCGGGGATCAGACCGGGGAAGAACTCCTGGACCGTGTCGACCGACTCGGCGACCTCGGCAGGCGTGAGCTCCCGGGCGATCGTGTCGCCGTCCGCCACCGTCGCTCCCCGCCCGTCCAGGGTTGCCTTTACCGTCGAACCGTCGATCGTCGGTGCCCCGTACATGGAACGGCCGCGCGTGATCCGGATGAAGATCGGGAAGGCATCTGGAACGAACTGCTGGGGGTCGCGGGCGGCGAACCACGTCAGGAAGATCCGCCTCTGGTGCACCTGCCGCTGGAGGAAGGCAGGCAGCAGAGCACCGGATCCGGCGCCCGACGCCACGATCACCTGGTCGAACGTCCAGCTTCCGTCGTCGGTCGAGACGCGTACCCCGTCGGAGAGCTCGCGGACCTCGCGAACCCGGGCGTCCTTGACCACCTCCGCGCCGTTCTGGCGCGCCACCTCGACGGCGGAGAGCACTGCGCGATCGGTGCGGAGGATCCCCGCTCGCGCATCGAGGATGCCGCACTCCCCCGGCGACAGATGATGCTGGGGGTAACGGCGCGCCATCTCGGCGTGGTCGAGGATCTCGTACGGCGCCCCGGTGCGCTTGATCGACTCGAGCAGCGCAGGGACGTAGGGCCCGTCCACCTCACCGATCGACAGTCCCCCGCACTGGGTGAGGATCTCCTGCCCGGACTCCTCCTCGAGGCCCCGCCACACGCGCTCGGCGAGCTCGAGCACCGGGTAGAGGTTGTGCTCCCCTCGGAACGTCATCCGGAACAGCCGGGAGTCTCCACCCACGGCGCTGCGGGGGTGCGCCGGCGACACCGCCTCGAAGCCGACAGCCGGGACGCCCAACTTCGAGGCGTGCCACAGCGCCATGCTGCCGACGCTGCCGACGCCGATGACTGCGAGCTTGCCGTCCGACATCACAGCACCTGTGCCAGGAACTTCTGCGTCCGGGGTTCCTTGGGATTGCCCAGCACCTCCGCGGGCGGCCCCTGCTCCACGACCACGCCGCCGTCCATGAAGATCACGGTGTCGGCCACCTCCTTGGCGAAGCCCATCTCGTGGGTGGCCACGAGCATGGTCATCCCCCGCTCCGCCAGACCCTTCATGACCGCCAGGACCTCCCCGACCCGCTCGGGGTCCAGGGCGCTCGTGGGCTCGTCGAAGAGCATCACGTTCGGGTCCATCGCGAGGGCACGGGCGATCGCCACACGCTGCTTCTGCCCGCCGGAGAGCTGCCACGGATAGTGGTCACCGTGTCCGGCCAGGCCGACGTCGGCCAGCAGCGAGTCCGCCCGCGAGGCCGCCGCCTTCTTGGCGGCGCCCTTGACCAGCACCGGCCCGGCCATCACGTTCTCCCGCGCGGTCATGTTCGGGAACAGGTTGAACTGCTGGAAGACCATGCCCATCCGGGTGCGCTGCATCGCCACCTCCTTGCGGTTGCGCGCACGGTAGGCGGTGTCGGTCTCGACGAACCCGAGGTCCTCGCCGTTCACCCTGAGGATCCCTCGGTCGACCTCCTCGAGCCCGTCGATGCACCTCAGCAGCGTGGACTTGCCCGACCCGCTGGGGCCGATGATGCACACGATCTCGCCGCACCTGACGTCCAGGTCGATGCTGCCGAGCACCACCCGGTCGCCGTAGGACTTGCGCAGCTTGCGGGCGTAGACGGTTCCGTCGCCGTTCATCGCGCCTCACCACCCATCGGCACGGGGTCGACCAGGGCCTCGTTGGCCTCGTTGCTCACCCGAGATCGCACGAGCGAGTACCTCTTCTCGATCAGGGACTGGGGGTAGCTGAGGGCCAGCGTCATGATGAGGTACCACAGGCAGGCCACGATCAGCAGGGGGATGACCTGGTAGGTGCGGGCGTAGATCAGCTGGGTGCTCTGCAGCAGCTCGGCCACGCCCAGCACGCTGACCAGCGACGTCTCTTTGAACATCCCGATCACCTGGTTGCCCGTCGCCGGGACGACGGTGGGCATCGCCTGCGGGATGATCACTCGGAACAGCTTCTTCCGGGCGCTCATCCCGAGCGAGTCGGCCGCCTCGATCTGGCCCTTGTCCACCGACGCGAAGCCACCGCGGATGATCTCCGCGAGATAGGCCGCCTCGTTGAGCGACAGGCCGATGATCGCCGCGGTGGTCGCGCTCATCAGCACGTTGACGTCGACCGCCTGCGAGATGCCGGTGAACGGGATCCCGACCGCGATGTTCGGGTACAGCGCGGCGATGTTGAACCAGAAGATGAGCTGCACCAGCACCGGGGTTCCCCGGAAGAAGGTGATGTAGCCCGACGCCAGGAGCTGGACCGGGCGGATCGTCGAGGCTCGCATCACGGCGATGACCATGCCCAGGATGGTTCCGAAGAACATGGCCAGGAACGTCAGGACGATCGTCAGTCGCAGGCCCTGCAGGATCGTCGGAGCGGTGAAGTACTGGCCCACCACGTTCCACTGGTAGTTCTCGTTCGTGACCAGCGTGTGCGCCAACCCCGCACCGACCAGCACGCAGGCCGCCCAGGCCGCGTACTCGAGCGGCCCACGCCTGTGCAGTCGCGGCTTGTCAGTCGCATCCATTGCCTTTGCCTCCTCGGAGGGGCTCTTGTTGAGCACGCCGACGTCTGGAGCCATCGGACTAGCTCAGGGTCTCGGAGGTCGGGATGGCGCCCGCGCCCAGCCCCCACCGGTCCAGCGCGGCCTGGTACGCCCCGTCGTCGATCAGGTACTGCATCGCGGCATGGAGCGCCGGGGTGAGCGGGGAGTCGTTGGGAAGACCGAGGGCGACGATGTCGTCGCCCTCCTTCTTCTGATACTGCGGCGAGAGCAGCTCGAACGCCTGCGGCTGCTGCTTCTCCGCCCAGGCCAGCTGCGACGTGTCGGAGAAGACGCCGTCGATGCGCTTCGAGGCCAGCTGGGTGAGCGCACCCTGGACGTTCGGCAGGACCACGGCGTCGACGGCGTCCTGGCCGTTGGCCTCGCACGCCTCGGAGATCTCCGGCAGATACTTCTCCTGCTGCGTGCTACCGGTCATGACCGAGATCTTCTTCCCGCACATGGACTGGTCGGCCAGGCTCAGGTCCAGCGGGTTGCCCTTCGCCACGATGAGCGACGACCCGGCCGACCAGTAGGTGATCATGTCCAGCACCTCGAGCCGGTCCGGGGTCGGGGTCATGTTGGTGGCGGTGAAGTCGTAGCGGTGAGCGGCGATGCCGGGGATCACTCCATCCCAGGTCACGTTCTTGACCTCGACCTCGAGCCCGAGCGCCTCACCCAGCAGGTGGGCGATGTCGACGTTGTAGCCGACCGGCGTCGTGTTGTCCTCAGCGAGGAACGAGGTGGGCGGGTAGTGCAGGTCCGCGGCCATGGTGATCGTGCCGCCGTCCTGCAGGTCTGCCGGCAACAGCTTGATCGCCTCGGGGTCGGGCTGGACCGTCGGCGGCGCGTCGGCGGGGGTGCTGTCGGTGCCCGGGGCCCCGTCGCTAGAGGTGGCGGTCGTCGCGCCGCACCCGCTGGCCGACACCAGCAGCACGGCTCCGAGGACGGACGCGGCGAGCTTGCTTCGTTGCACTCTCATGGTCGTTCCCTTCAAGCGGTGGAGTGACGCGTCCAATACAAGCATGCCGACAGACGATTGTCGACACTCGTCCGTAAACAGCTTGTTTCGCGAGACCGCGAGCACGCGGGGCGCGCAGAGACAACACGGCGCCCGCCCCGAGACCGGCAGCGACAGCCGTGGGTCTGAGCGGGGCGGGCGTCGTCGAGCGCGCTTGGGTGAGCGTCGCGGCCACGCGGTTCGGTGGGCGCCGAACGTCGGATCAGCGAGGCAGGCCGGGCTCTCCATCGGTCCGACCCTGGGACTGCGGCGACGTGAGGTGGCTTGCGGCCACGGTCAGGTGGTCGTTGATGGCCTTCAGCAACGCCTCTCGCTCACCAGCAGCAAGGGCGTCGATGAGGACGCCGTGCTCGTCGATGAGCTCTTCGCCGGACGGGATCGCGATCTCGAGCCTGTTGATGCACGTGAGCGTCTGGGCCGAGAGGATGGAATATGCGTCGACGAGGCGCGAGTTGCCCGCAGAGGCGACCAGCGAGGTGTGAAAGTCCAGGTCAACGGCCGATATCTTCCGGTGATCGCCTTGCTTCAACGCGACGCGCAGCCTCTCCAGGACCGCCCGCAAGGCGTCTGTCGCGCGGGCCCGGGCGCCCGGCCCTCCGTCGAGGATCCTGCCGGCAGCGTGACTCTCGATCGCGCACCGCGCGTCGTAGATCTCCCAGATGTCGGACGCCGTGAAGGTCACCACCGAGACACCCCGGTTCCGCGCGGCGACCAGCAGCTTCTGCTGGACGAGCTGCTGCAGCGCCTCACGCACGGGGGCGCGGGACACGTCGAGCAGCTCGGCGATTCGTGCCTCGGCCAGCTGTTCGCCCGGCATGAGCCGTCCCTCGATGATCATCTGCCGCAGATCTTCGGCGATGCGATCGGAGGTCGACTTCCGCTCGAGCGTCTTCAGCGAACTCAGCCCGGACACTGCCACGATCGACTCCCCTCGGTCACCGGCACCGCTGATCGGCCCCGGTACGTTGCCTCTAGCAGTCTCCGCCATCAGAAGGCAAGTGTCAACGGAATGCGGCCGACGGTCGACAATCGGCAGGCGGTGCGCTACGTTGGGTGCGCGCCGCCGTCGGCGCCCACGCCACTGCACCGCACACCGATGGGAACAACGATGTCGACCTCCATCCCCCGCCCGCAGTACGTCTCGTTCGACTGCTACGGCACGCTGATCTACTTCGAGATCGCCAGCACCACCCGTAGCCTGATCGGCGACCGCCTGACCGAGGAGCAGACCGACGTCTTCCTCCGTCAGTTCAGCAAGTACCGCTACGACCAGGTCTGCGGCGAGTTCTACGCCTACGACCAGGTCCTGCACGACGCCTACGCACGGACATGCAAGAAGTGGGGGCTCGAGGTCAACGAGGACGCCGGCCAACAGCTCGCCGCCGCCGTGCTCACCTGGGGGCCGCACGCCGACATCCCCGCGCCGCTGAAGAAGCTCGGCGACAACTTCCCCCTCGTGATCCTGTCCAACGCGGACACCAAGTACCTCGACGTCTCCGTCCCCAAGCTGGGAGCGGACTTCCACGCCGTCTACACCGCGGAGCAGGCCGGCTTCTACAAGCCGCGCTACCAGGCGTTCGAGTACATGCTCGACCAGCTCGACGCGAAGCCGGAGGACTTCCTCCACGTCTCGTCGCACACGCGTTACGACCTGATGCCCGCCGACGACCTCGGGTTCACGAACAAGGTCTTCCTCGACCGCGGCTACGACCCCCAGAGCCCGGCCTACAACTACACGACCGTGAAGTCCCTGGACGAGCTCAACTCGCTCCTCGGCATCTGACCCGGCGCACCTTGAGGAGCAACAGGTGAAGCTCACGCCCTATTGGCTCGACACCGCGACGCCGTCCGGTGACTACCGCCGGACCCCCGTGCCCGAGCGTGCCGACATCGCCATCGTCGGGGCCGGCTTCACCGGCCTGTCCGCCGCCCTCGAGGCCGCGCAGCACGGGGCGTCCGTCGTCGTGCTCGACTCGCACACGGTCGGCTGGGGCGCCTCGGGCCGCAACGGAGGCATGGCGACCACCGGTCTCGCGATCGGGGTCGGCAAGGCCATCAAGCGGTACGGCCAGGCCCGTGGCCTCGAGATGTTCTCGGAGTACAACCGAGCCATCGACACGATCGAGGAGCTGGTGAAGGAGCACTCGATCGACTGCGACTTCCAGCGCTCCGGCAAGCTGACCCTGGCCATGAACGACAAGCAGGTCGGCCAGATGCGCAAGACGCAGGAGACCCTGTCCAAGCTCGCGGACTACTCGGTCACCGTCGTCGACAAGCAGGACCTCCACACCGAGATCGGCACCGACTTCTACGCCGGCGGCATGGTGGATCCGCTCGGGGCCGGCGTCCACGTCGGCAAGTTCGCGCACGGCCTCGCCGAGGCCGGCACCCGGGCAGGGGTCACGATCTGCGAGGACGCCGAGGTCACCGAGCTGGCCGCCCGTCCGGGCGGCGGCCACGCGGTCCGCACGACCCGCGGCATGGTCGACGTCGACCGGGTCCTGATCGCGACCAGCGGCTACACCGGGTCGCTGACGCCGTGGCTCCAGCGGCGGACCATCCCGGTCGGCAGCTTCATCATCGTGACGGAGCCCCTGCCGGAGGAGACCGCTCGGCGGGTCCTTCCCCGCCACCGGCAGGCCTCCGACAACAAGATGCTCACGTACTACTTCCGCATCACGCCGGACAACCGGCTGCTCTTCGGAGGCCGCGCGCGGTTCGCGCTGTCCAGCCCGGACTCCGACGTCAAGAGCGCGGAGATCCTCAAGCGCGCGATGACCACGCTGTTCCCCTACCTGGCCTCGGCGCGGGTCGACTACACGTGGGGCGGGCTCGTCGACCTGACGATGGACCAGATGGTGCACGCCGGGGAGCGCAACGGGGTGCACTACTCGCTCGGCTACAGCGGCCACGGGGTCCAGATGGCGACCTACATGGGCAAGCAGATGGCGCTGTCCATGCTCGGCAAGCCGTCCCGGAACCTCTGGGAGCACCTGCCGAACCCGGCCGTTCCCGGCCACTTCGGACCGCCGTGGTTCCTGCCGCTCATCGGCGGTTACGCCAAGGTCGTCGACCGGTTCAGCTGACGAGGAGTCCAGACATGAGCACATCAGACCAGCGGGTGCTGACCGAGGATCGCGCCAGCGGTCCTCGGATCGTCACTGATCCCGTTCCTGACCTGTCCGTGCCGGGCGGGGCCTTCATCAACAGCTCCTGGCAGCGCAACAACCTCACGCTCCCGGTCACCGATCCTCAGGACGGGCGGCTGCTGGGGTACGTCGCTGACTCGACCCGGGCAGACGTCGCGGCTGCGGTGTCCGGCGTCCAGGACTCGCTCGCGACGGAGGAGTGGACGCTGTGGGCCCGCAGCGAGGCCCTCCATCAGGCGTCACGGCTGCTGGCTCAGGACTCCGCCCGGTTCGCCCGCCTCATCGCCTCCGAAGGGGTCAAGACCCTCGCGGAGGCCGAGCGCGAGGTGGTCCGCTGCGTGGAGACCCTCCGACTCTCCGCCGAAGCCGGGTCGGTCCTCACCGGCGAGACGATCCCGTTCTCGGCGAGCCGGAACGGTCACGGCAGGGTCGGCTGGTTCACTCGCGAGCCGGTCGGCGTCGTCGCCGCGCTCACCTCGTTCAACGACCCTCTCAACCTGGTGGCGCACAAGCTCGGGCCGGCGCTCATCGGCGGCAACGGCGTGGTCCTCAAACCCTCGGACCACACCCCTCTGACGTCGTTGGCGTTCGTCGATCTCCTGCTCTCGGCGGGCGTGCCGGCGGGACGAGTTGCCGTGGTCTGCGGCAGCGCCCGGGCCGGCCAAGCCCTGGTCACCGACCAGCGGGTCGCGCTCATATCGTTCACCGGTGGGCCGAGGACCGCGGCGAAGATCACTGCCGCCGCCGGACCGCGGAAGATGCTGATGGAGCTCGGCGGGAACAACCCGACGATCGTCTGCTCGGACGCGGCGCTCGCAGACGCCGTCGAGGCGGTAGTCGACGGCGCTTTCGGCGTGGCCGGACAGAACTGTCTGTCGGTCCAGCGTGTGTACGTCCATGCGTCCGTCTACGACGAGTTCCTTCGCGACACGGTCGCGCGCACCCGGCGGTTGAGGGTCGGGAGCAAGCACGACCCGGAGACGGACGTCGGTCCGCTCGTCAGCGAGTCGGAGGCTCAACGGGTCGAGGAGTGGGTCGGGAAGGCGGTCGCCGACGGGGCGACGGTCCATGCCGGCGGAGCCCGACGTGGCGCCTTCTACGAGCCGACGGTCCTCACAGACGTCACGGAGGGCTCGAAGGTGCTCACCGACGAGGTCTTCGGACCGGTGGTGACCATCGTCCCGTTCGAAGATCTCGACTCCGCGGTACGTGGGGCCAACAGCAGCGACTATGCACTTCAGGCCGGTGTCTTCACCGGCTCGGTCGAGACGGCGTTCGCGGTGTCCGCTCGACTGGTCGCGGGAGCCGTCGTCGTCAACGGTACGAGCGACCTGCGCGTCGACTCCATGCCCTTCGGCGGCTTCAAGAACTCAGGCATCGGCCGGGAAGGCGTGCGGTTCGCCGTCGAGGCCATGACGGAACCGAAGGCCACGATCGTGAACCTGGCCCGCTGAGGCGCCCCGCGCCGAGGCACGACAATCGATCAACCTGACGAAGGAGCCCCCTTGCGTTACGTCCACCAACCCGCCGACACCGTCACCGGACCCCTCGAGCCGAAGGGTCGACGACCGGGTGCGGACTCGGGAGACCCGCAGATCTCGGCGGTCGCGTTCGACGCGCCCGCCGATGTGAAGGTGGGCGTGTGGGAGTGCGAACCCGGGGGCTGGCCCGTCCAGGACCGGCCCGACACCGAGACCTGCTACATCCTGAGCGGTCGCGCCACGATCAGCGACGATGCCACCGGCGACCGCTATGAGGTCTCCGCTGGGGACGTGATCGTCCAGCCCAAGGGCTGGTCCGGCCGCTGGGACGTCACCGAGACCATCCGCAAGGTCTACTCCATCGGGGTTCCCTCGGCCAACGGGTGATCAGCCGCGAGCGCCCACGGCGTGGCGCAGGTCCCGCAGCGCCTGCACCCCGACGGTGAGCATGGCCACGTCGACCTCGTCGTGCGGCTCGGCCGGCTGGTCGCGATCGTGGCGTAGAGCCCCGAGGCCGAGCGGTTCCGCGATCCGGGTGTCGGAAGGCAACGAGTTCTGCCTCGCCTGAGCGGCTCACGTCCTCGCACAGCATGCTCCGACCGAGGGATCGTCAGCGCTCGACGGCCGCGCGCTGCTCCTGCTGCTTGCGCCAGCCGTATCGGGTCAGGCCGCGCGGCTTGTAGAGGTTGAGCACGAGCGGCACCAGGAGCACGACAAGTCCCCCGACGGAGTGGAACAGATCTCCGCCGAGGTCAGCGGCACTCGTGGCCGGATCGGCCGCCCTCGCAGCGAGGGCGTCGACGTCGGGCAGGTGCAGGATCAGGATCACCGTCGCGAACACCGTCATCAGCAGACTGACCAGCACCCAGTAGTGCCGGTACAGCCCCCACGGCGTACCCAGGGACTGCACGATCCCGGTCACGAGCGAGGCAACGGCCAGCGGCAGCACGCCGTACCACGCCACCGGTTGCATCATCAGGTGCGCTGCGCGCACCAGCTGCTCGTCACCTCCGACGATCACCGGGACGTTGAGCGCGATATACGCGACGATCGCGCCGAGCCACCCCACCGACGTCGCCACATGGAGTGCAAGCATCGCCTTCCGCAGCCGCGGCGGCATCATCATGCGTGACGACCCGGCCCGTGCTCGCCGCCGACCCCGAGCACCATCAGCACCACGACCGCCGCGAGGAGTACCAGGAGCGCCACCCCGAGAACCTTGACCCACCCGGGAACGCGCGGCGGTCCACCAGCATTCGAGCTGCCCTCAACGGTGGGGCGCTCTTCGGACATGGTGACTCCTACAGCTCACGGATAGGCTTGGTCGCAGTTTACGAGACAAAGTGTCGTGTTCAAAGCACAGCGTTCTGAGAATGACGACGCGTATCATCTGTGCATGCCGAAGCTGTGGAACGAGACCATCGAGTCGCATCGCCAGGCGGTCCGGGACGCGATCCTCACGACCACCTGGAAGCTGGTCGCGGACAAGGGGCCACTCTCGGTCACCATGACCGAGGTGGCCGAGGCAACCGGCATCGGCCGCGCCACGCTCTACAAGTACTTCCCCGACGTCGAGTCGATCCTCCAGGCTCATCACCAGCAGCACGTCGACGCCCACCTCGAGGAGCTGACCCGGTTGGCCAGCCGCCCACACCGCAGCGCCGAGGATCGCCTCGAGGACGTGCTCGTCGCCTACGCGCAGATCTGCCACCATCGCGCGAAGCATGCCTCGCCGGACCTCTCGCCCTTGTTCCACCGACATGACGACGTCGCCTCGGCTCAGCGCCGACTGCACCAGGTCTTCGCCGGCCTGCTCGACGAGGCCGTGTCCGCCGGCGCCGTACGCACCGACGTTCCCGTCAGCGAGCTGGCCGACTACTGCCTCCACTCCCTCGGCGCCGCGGCCACCGCACCCGACGAGGGTGCCCCGGCACGCCTCGCCTCGCTCGTCCTGGGGTCGGTCCGCCGCGTGTCACGCTGACGCAAGCACTCGGGACCGGCGCCTCGCCGAGCTCAGCTCTCTGCTGGGCGAACCGCCGGTTCTCCGCCGGCGAGATCAGGAGCCGAATGCCTCGTCGAACGCTGTGGCCATCTCGGACGACCAGGGCGCGGAGAAGCCGCACAGGTTGACGGTGCCGCCGGTGGCGGTGATGAGGTATCGGTCGCCTTCGCTGATGTCGAGTCCTTGGATCGAAGCCGAGCTGACGTCGTACCTCTCGAGAGTGACAGCATCGGCCTCACCGCCGCGGTACCAGTGGTCGACGTCGAAGGTGACGGTGTCATCGGCCACGTCGGTCGCCGTGCCGGAGAAGGCCACGGGGATGTCCTCGAGATATTCGACGGCGAAGGGGACGCAGCTGGTCATCGACGTGCCGGTGTCGGGCATCGACAGGACCATGGTGGTCGGCTCGGTCGTGGGGCCGACATCGTCCTGGCCGACCACGACGTAGGTTCCGACGCCGATCACTGCGATCGCGGCGGCCCCCGCCAGAGCGGGCACCCTGCGGCGGTTCGCGAGCGGGACTTCAGTCGAGGTACGCATGGTGGCCTCCACCAGATCGGGAATCCATGAGTCGGTCTGTGGCATGTGGCGGGCGGGGTCGGCGGCCTGCATTCGCCGTCGCAGCTTTTCGTCGTTCACGCTGACCTCCTCTCCTTCACCTGTTCTTGTCCACCGTCGACTGCGTCCTTTCAGACTCCTCGAGCAGGATCGCGGCCTTCTTCTTCGCTCGGTGCAGGCGGATGCTCACCGCGTTGGGGGTGATCCCGAGCAGCACTGCGATCTCTCGAGGCTCGAGCTGCTCCCATGTCCACAGCCGAAGGAGCTCCCGCTCGCCATCGGAGAGCTTCGCAAGCGCTGTGTGCAGCGCGTCATCGACCAACGGCGGGTCCTGCACCGGCTGTGAGTCGCGGTAGAGGGCTATCCGCTCCACGAGGCGGGCT
The DNA here is from genome assembly GCA_009663185.1 of Isoptericola halalbus. Taxonomy (GTDB): domain Bacteria; phylum Actinomycetota; class Actinomycetes; order Actinomycetales; family Cellulomonadaceae; genus Isoptericola; species Isoptericola halalbus. The sequence continues at coordinate 119,694 of VJZX01000009.1, read as the reverse complement.
CGCCGGCGCCCGGCGCGCTGGGCGTTGGCCAGGCAGCGACGGGCCACGGCGTAGCACCATGGGAGCGGGTCATCGGCCGGCACATCGTCCAGGCGTCGCCAGAGCACCATCGTCTCGGCCAGCACGTCCTGGGCAGTGTCGGGGTCAGTACGGCGAACGGCGTTGCGACGCAGGGGCGCGGCGACGAGCGCGGCCAGGGCGAGGAACCGATCCTCCCGGCTCGTCGGTTCGCTCTGGGGCAAGGTCTCCACACTCGCTTCTGTCCGACGTGACGCCAGGTCTTTCCGGTCCTATCTCATTTCGTCGCAGGGAGATGTGCTCACCATGCCGCACGCCGCTTCGGTCGCGTGCCGACGTACGATCTCTCGACGAGCTCAGGTCTCCGTCGGCGGGCGGTGGTCGTCGGCAGTGCTTGCCGCCTCGATGTCGTGCTCGACGTCATGCTCGGCGCCGTGGCCCTTGCCGGGGCCGAAGGGCAGCACGTGCATGACGGCGACGACGACCGCACCGACCAGCACACCCACGATCGCGGAGCACAGTGTGTTGAACAGCCACGCGAGCACTCCCCCGACGCCGGGGATCGCGTGCGCGATGGCTTCCTCCGTGTGGTGGACGAGCTCGTACGGGGCGTGCCATCCGAGCTCGTCGACACCCACCAGCAGGATGTGACCGCCGACCCAGAGCATTGCGACGGTCCCGACCACCGAGATGATCGCGAGCAGCTTGGGCATGCCGGCCACCAGGCCGCGGCCCAGGCGCTGACTGAACGACGAGCGGCGCTGCGAGAGCACGAGGCCCACGTCGTCCATCTTCACGATGAGACCCACGACGCCGTAGACCACGACCGTGATCGCGACGGCGACGACGAGCAGGATCGCCAGGCGCGACCAGAAGCCCTCGTCGGCGACCTCGTTGAGCGCGATGACCATGATCTCCGCCGAGAGGATGAGGTCGGTCCGCACGGCGCCGGCGACGAGGGTCTTCTCCGCCTCCTCGCCGGCCACCGCGGCAGGGACGTCGTGGTCCTCGTGGCCGCGCAGCCTGCCCCAGATCTTCTCGGCCCCCTCGAACGCGAGGTACGTGCCGCCGAGCATGAGGATCGGCGTCAGGAGCCACGGCGCCCACTGGCTCAGGACCAGGGCCGCCGGCAGGATGAACAGCAGCTTGTTGCGGATCGAACCACGCGCGATCTTCTTGACGATCGGCAGCTCGCGCTCGGCCGCCACGCCGTGCACGTACTGGGGGGTCACGGCGGTGTCGTCGACCACCACGCCGGCCGCCTTGGCGGTCGCCCGGCCGGCCGCCATGCCGACGTCGTCCACGGACGCCGCGGCAAGCTTCGCGATCGCCGCGACGTCGTCGAGCAGCCCGAGCAGACCGGCGCTCACGCGGTCACCGCCGCGGACCAGGAGCTGCGAGGAACGGCGATGGCTGTCGCGGGCGCGACCGCGGAGGGAGTCGGAGTCTGCATGCCTCAATGGTGCCGCATCGTCACGGCGCTGGAGCTCTGAGGCCCGCCGTCCGCGTCAGTGATGCCGCCTCGACGCGAGCCGATCAGCGACCGTCGTCGAGGGCGGCGAGCAGCTCGGCGAACCGGTCGAAGTCCTTCGGGCCGATCTTGCCGACGACCTCTCGGTTGATGGCGTCAGCGAGAACGCGGGAAGCCTCCTGGGCGACCTCGTAACCCTTCGGCGTGAGGTTTGCCCGCACGATGCGGCGGTCCGTCACGCAGGAGGTGCGTTCGATCAGCCCGGCCGCCAGAAGCCGGTCGGTGACCTTGGTGATGCCGGCGGTGGAGAACTCCAGACGGCGGGCGAGATGAGTCATCTGGACCGTGTCCGGAGGGCTGGTGAGGAGGTGCAGCAGGATCTGGACGGACGACGCGGGCAGGCCCGTGCGCTCGGTGACCTCCTCGTACAAGCGGGAGGTCAGCCGCTGGAACCCGGCCTGCAGCTCGGTCCACTGCAGCAGCAGCGGCGCCTGAGGACAGGCGGTGATGATCTTGACGGTCTGGGTCTGGTCCATTGCTTGCGCGGTGTGCTCTCAGGTCGGCGGGTCTTGGCGGTACGCCAAAGTCTACCACTCGCGAATATCTTGCTAGTTAGCTTTCGGGTGTACTATCGTCCAGTGAGACACAGCCGACCCGCACGGGCGACCCGCTCTCCCAGCCAGTCCCGTTGGAGCCACCTCATGACGACGACCGTCCACGCCGACGTCCACGCCGGCATCCCCGCCGCAACCGTGCCCGCCGCCACGGTCCGCACCCGGGTCCGCATCCCTCTGAGCTTCGACGACGGCTACACGGTCACCACCGAGGCGGTCACCTTCCACGGCCTCGCCGACGGCGCCGAGCACGTCGCGCTGGTCCTGGGCGACCTCGACACTGCGAAGAGCCCGCTGGTGCGGCTGCACTCCGAGTGCCTCACCGGGGACGTCTTCGGCTCCGCGCGCTGCGACTGCGGCCCCCAGCTGCGCGAAGCCGTCGAGCGCATCGCCGGTACGGGCGGGGTCCTGCTCTACCTGCGCCAGGAGGGCCGCGGCATCGGCCTGTACAACAAGCTCGACGCCTACGCGCTTCAGGACCAGGGCCTCGACACCTACGAGGCCAACGTCGCCCTCGGCCTGCCCGAGGACGCCCGCGACTACACCGCCGCAGCCCAGATGCTCTCCGCCCTGGGCGTCGACGCCCTCGACCTGCTCACCAACAACCCTGACAAGGCCCACCAGCTGCGCACCCGCGGCGTCGCTGTCCAGGACACCCGGCCCACCGGGGTGCACGCCACGCCTGACAACCTCCGGTACCTCCACGCCAAGGCCGACCACACCCACCACACCATCGCGCTGCCCCAGCCCGTCGGCATCGCCGGCTGAGCCGAGCGCAGCGGTCCGCCATGGAGACCTCGACCCTCACGAAGCCCCGGAACCTTCCGGCGCTCCCGGACCGGGACGCTCGGCCGTACGTGGTGCTGTCCTGCGCGGTGTCGCTCGACGGCTACCTCGACGACGCGACCGCCCGCAGGCTGATCCTGTCCAACGACGAGGACTGGGACCGGGTCGATGCGCTGCGAGCCTGGGCCGATGCCATCCTCGTGGGCGCGGGCACGCTGCGCGCCGACAATCCCCGGCTGCGGGTGCGCTCGGCCGCGCGTCAAGCCGACCGCGTCAGCGCGCTGCGTCCCGCCACGCCGCTGCGCGTGGTCGTCAGCTCCGGCGGAGCCCTCGACCCGACGATGGCGTTCTTCGACGGCGCAGCGGGCGACAGCCTCGTCTACACCGACGGCGGTGCCGTCCGCGGAGCGCGCGAGCTCCTCGGCTCGAGCGCCTCGGTCGTCGAGGCCGGCACACCGCTCGACCTTCGCGCCGTGCTCGCCGATCTCGCCGCGCGCGGCGTCGACCGCCTCGTGGTCGAGGGCGGCGGGACGGTGCACACCCAGTTCCTCGCCGAAGGCCTGGCGGACGAGCTCCAGCTCGTCACCGCTCCGTTCTTCGTCGGCGACCCGCGCGCGCCGCGCTTCGTGGGACCTGGTCGCTTCGCCAACGACCCCGGTCATCCGCTGCGCCTGGCCGAGACCCGCGCGATCGGCGATCTGATCTACGCCCGCTACCTCACCGACCCGCTCGGGTCACCCACCACCCCAGAGAGGCCGCAAGGCCGAACGCAGGAAAGAGGCTAGCCATGAAGGCCGTCATCATCACCGACTTCGGAGCCGAGCCGAAGGTCGCCGACCTACCGGTCCCCGACCCCGGGCACGGCGAGCTGCTGGTCCGCCTGCACGCCGCGGGACTCAACCCCTTCGACTGGAAGGTCATCGACGGCGCGCTCAGGGGCGTCGTCGAGCACGCGTTCCCCCTCGTCATGGGCTCCGACGGCGCGGGCGTGGTCGAGCGCGTCGGCGCAGGCGTGACCGAGTTCGAGCCTGGCGACACCGTCTACGGCCAGTTCATGCGGCTCCCTGAGGGTCAGGGCTCCTACGCCGAGTACGCGCTGATCCCAGCGGACGGCAAGGTGGCCCACATCCCCGCGAGCCTGCCGTTCACCGTCGCGGCCGCGCTCCCCACGGCCAGCGCGGCCGCCTACAAGGGCATCGAGGCCGCCTCGCTCGAGGCCGGACAGGTGATCCTCATCAACGGCGCCTCCGGCGGCGTCGGTCAGTCCGCCATCCAGTTCGCCGCCGCCAAGGGCGCCCGCGTCCTGGCCACCGCGACCCCGGACCTCGCCGACCACCTCCGCGAGCTCGGCGCCGACGAGATCATCGACTTCACCACCGCGCCGACCGCCGAGCAGGTCAGCTCCCTGCACCCTCAGGGCATCGACGCCGTCCTGGACCTCATCACCGCGCCCGGCGGCGACATCGACACCCTGGCCGACCTGCTCGCGCCCGGCGGCGTTCTCGTCAACTCCAACTTCGCCGCCGACGCCGACGCCCTGGCCGCGCGGGAGATCCGCGCCGTCAACCTCTCCAGCAGCCCGACCCAGGCCGAGCTCGAAGCCCTTGCGACCCTCGCCGATGCCGGCACCCTGCGCATCACGATCGACGCCGAGGTCGCCCTGGACGACGCCCCCGCCGCCGTCGCCGGCGCCCGAGCAAGCCACTCCCGGGGCAAGACGATCCTCGTGCCCTGAGGCCGGTGCGGTCGCGCCGGGGCGCGTCAGCCCTGGCCGTAGAAGACGCGCTCCATGACGGCCCGCGCCCGGCGCGCCGTACGCAGGTAGCGTTCCTCGAGCTGCCAACCGGTGTCGACGTCGCCCATCAGCCGCGCGACGCCACCCAGGGCCTGCCGGTCGTGCGGCAGCGCGTCGACCTGCGGGCCGGTGACCTTGCCCGACCAGAGCACGAGCGCCGAGCGCAGCCGGGAAGCGAGCACCCAGGCGTCGCGCAGGCACCGGGCGTCGTCGGACGCGAGCAGGCCGGCCTCCTGGGCGGCGTCGAGCGCCGCGATCGTCTGCGTGGTGCGCAGCGCCGGGACCGTACCCGCGTGCTGCAGCTGCAGCAGCTGGACGGTCCACTCGACGTCGGACACCCCGCCGCGGCCGAGCTTGAGGTGCCGCGCCGGGTCGACGCCGCGCGGCAGCCGCTCGGACTCGACGCGCGCCTTGATGCGCCGCACCTCGCGCAGGCTCGTGTCGTCGAGTCCCCCCGGGGGGTGACGGAGCGGTTCGACGAGCGCGGCGAACCGTTCCCCCACGCTGCCAGGGCCGGAGGCATCGCCCGCCACCGGCCGCGCACGCAGCAGTGCCTGCTGCTCCCACACGCTGGCCCAGCGCTCGTAGTACTCGGCGTAGGAGGCGAGCGTCCGCACGAGCGGGCCCTGCCGGCCCTCGGGCCGCAGGTCCGCGTCCACGGGCAGGGGCGGCTCGGGCCCGACGGCGGACAGCAGCGACTGGAGCTTGCGCGCGGTGAGCAGGGCGAAGTCCTGGGCCGTCCTCTCGTCGGCGCCGGGCACCGGGTCGTGCACGAACAGCACGTCGGCGTCCGAGCCGTAGCCCATCTCCCGACCGCCGAGCCGGCCCATCGCCACGACGAGCATCCGCGTCGGGTCGGCCGCCGGGTCAGGGCCGAGCCCCATCTCCGCGCGGGCCGCGTACTCCGCCACGCGCAGCCCGCCCACGAGCACGACGTCGGCCGCGTCGGAGATCGCGGCCTGCGCCTGGACCGGGTCGAGGACGCCGAGCACCTCGCCGGCCCCGGTGCGAGCGAGCTCACGACGCCGGATCGCGCGCAGCTTCGTGGCCGCCGGGCCGGAGTCGTCGGCGCGCGTGAGGATCGCGTCCGCCTCGGCGGCGAGCCGCTCAGGACCGCGCGGCTCGAGCCCCGACGTGTCGGCGAGCCACTGCACCGACTCGGGAGACCGGGCCAGGGCGTCGGCAAGGTACTTCGACGACGACAGCAGCTGCGCGAGGTGGAAGGCCGCGTTCTCCGAGTCCCGCAGCAGCCGCAGGTACCACGGCGTGCTGCCCAGCTCCTCGGACAGCCTCCGGAACGCCAGCAGCCCCGCGTCCGGGTCGGCGCCCTCGGCGAACCACCCGAGCAGCACGGGCAGCAGCTGGCGCTGCAGCGCCGCCCGCCGCGACGTGCCCTCGGTGAGGGCGACGACGTGCCGCATGGCGCCGTCGGGGTCGTGGTACCCGATGGCGGCGAAACGTGCCCGCGCGGCGTCGGGCGCGAGCGAGAGCTCGTCGTCGGACAGCTGGGCCCACGCCGGGAGCAGCGGCCGGTAGAAGACCGCCTCGTGGAGCGCGCGGACCTCGCGCCGCGTCGCGCGCCAGCGCTCCAGGAGCCCGTCGGCACCCTCGGCCCGCAGACCGAGCGACCGGGCGAGCCGGCGAAGGTCCTCCTCGGCCGTGGGGACGAGGTGCGTGCGGCGCAGCCGGAACAGCTGCACGCGATGCTCGAGCGAGCGCAGGAACCGGTAGCACACCCCCATCCGCGCGGCGTGCTCGCGGCCGACGAACCCGCCGGCAGCGAGCGAGGCCAGCGCCGTGAGCGTGTGCGGCGAGTGGATGGCGTCGTTCGTGCGCCCGTGCACGAGCTGCAGCAGCTGGACCGTGAACTCGACGTCGCGCAGCCCGCCCTTGCCGAGCTTGATCTGCCGGTCGGCCTCCGACGCCGGCACGTGATCCTCCACCCGCCGGCGCATGGCCTGCGAGTCCTCGACGAAGTTCTCGCGCGAGACGGCGGCCCACACCAGCGGGTCGACGGCATCGCGGTAGGCACGGCCGAGCTCGGCGTCGCCCGCGACCGGCCGCGACTTGAGCAGGGCCTGGAACTCCCACGTCGCGGCCCACCGCTCGTAGTAGGCGAGGTGGCTCGCGAGCGTGCGCACGAGCGGGCCCTGCTTGCCCTCGGGCCGTAGCGCCGCGTCGACCGGCCAGAGTGCCGGTTCTGCCGACGCGCTCGCGCAGACCTTCTGCAGGGCCATCGCCAGTCGGGTGCCGGCCGCGAGCGCCGCGCTCTCCTCGACGGGCGTGCCGTCGGCGCGGGAGCCCGGCTCGCACACGTAGACCACGTCGACATCGGAGACGTAGTTGAGCTCGTGGCCGCCCGTCTTGCCCATGCCGATGACGGCGAGGCGTACGCCGTCGGCCGGCGCGCCGACCTCCGCGCGAGCGACCGCGAGCGCGCCCTCGAGCGCGGCGGCCGCCAGGTCCGCGAGCGACCCCGCCACGCCGGGCAGCTGGCCGAGCGGGTCGGGGCTGGTCAGGTCGGTCGCCGCGATGCGCAGCAGCCGCGCGCGGTAGGCGNGCCGCCAGGTCCGCGAGCGACCCCGCCACGCCGGGCAGCTGGCCGAGCGGGTCGGGGCTGGTCAGGTCGGTCGCCGCGATGCGCAGCAGCCGCGCGCGGTAGGCGCGGCGCAGGGCGTCCGTCGTCGTGCGTGCGGCGGCGTCGGGCCACCCCGTTGCCTCGCCCGGCCCGGGTGCCGACGCCGCGACCGGGACGGCCGCCCCCGGGTCGGCGCCGACGGCCCGCAGGAGCTCGGCGCGCACGTGCCCCGGGTCGGCGCCGACGCCGCGGTCGCCGTCGGCGAGGACGTCGAGCAGCTCGGGCCGTCGCACGATCTCGTCGCCCAGAGCCGCCGAGGCTCCGAGCACCGCGAGCAGCCGTGTGCGGGTCGCCGCCTCGGGCGAGCCGACCGGCGCAGCGAGCAGTGGCGTGACGCGCGGGGCGGCGTCGGGCACGCAGGCGAGCCGGGCCAGCTGGAGCAGCGCGAGGTCGGGGTCGGCGGTGTCGCCGAGGGCGCGCAGGACGCCGTCGCCGTCGGCGGGAAGGCAGCCCTGCAGCGCGGCGTCGGCCCACAGGTCGGCCGATCGCGTGAGGTCGGCGAAGCCTGCACGCAGCAGCCGCCCTGCGGGTGTCTCGCGTCTACCGGTCCCGGACGTCGTCGCGCTCACCACTCGACCCTAACCCCGACCGCTCGCGCCGGTCGGGGGGCGTCCGCCGTCCGGCCGCCCGGGGCTCAGAGCACCTGGAGGAAGCGGTTCAGCTCGTATGGCGTGACCTGGGAGCGGTAGGCGTCCCACTCCTGGCGCTTGTTCTTCAGGACGTACCGGAACACGTGCTCGCCGAGCGTCTCGGCGACGAGCTCGGAGGACTCCATGAGCTCGATCGCCTCGGCCAGGGACTGCGGCAGCGGCGCGATCCCGACGGCGCGGCGCTCGGCGTCGGTGAGCTCCCAGACGTCGTCCTCGGTCTGCTCGGGCAGCTCGTAGGCCTCCTCGATGCCCTTGAGGCCCGCTGCGAGCATGACGGCGAACGCCAGGTACGGGTTGGCCGCCGAGTCGATGGCCCGGTACTCGATGCGCGACGAGTTGCCCTTGCCCGGCTTGTACATGGGCACGCGCACGAGCGCGGACCGGTTGTTGTGACCCCAGCAGATGTAGCTCGGTGCCTCGGCGCCGCCCCAGAGGCGCTTGTACGAGTTGACGTACTGGTTGGTGATGGCCGTGATCTCGGCCGCGTGCACGAGCAGGCCGGCGATGAACTGCCGCGCCGTCTTCGACAGCTCGAACTGCGCACCGGGCTCGTGGAAGGCGTTGCGGTCGCCCTCGAAGAGGGACATGTGGGTGTGCATGCCGGAACCCGGCTCGTCGGCGAGCGGCTTGGGCATGAACGACGCGAACACGCCCTGCTCGAGCGCGACCTCCTTGACGACCGTGCGGAACGTCATGAGGTTGTCCGCGGTGGTCAGTGCGTCCGCGTAGCGCAGGTCGATCTCGTTCTGACCCGGGCCGGCCTCGTGGTGGGAGAACTCGACCGAGATGCCCATCGACTCGAGCATCGTGATCGCGGCACGCCGGAAGTCGTGCGTGCTGCCCCGCGCCAGGTGGTCGAAGTACCCGCCGCGGTCGACGGGGACGAGCGGCTCGTTCGGAGAGGCGACCTGGTTGAAGAGGTAGAACTCGACCTCGGGGTGCGTGTAGAACGTGAAGCCCTTGTCGCTGGCCTTGGCCAGCGCACGCTTGAGGACGTTGCGCGAGTCCGCGAGCGAGGGCTCGCCGTCGGGCGTCAGGATGTCGCAGAACATGCGGCCCGTGCCGTGCCGCTCTCCGCGCCACGGCAGGACCTGGAACGTGGTCGGGTCGGGGCGGGCGATCATGTCCGCCTCGTAGACGCGCGTCAGGCCCTCGATCGCGCTGCCGTCGAACCCGATGCCCTCGCCGAACGCCTGCTCGAGCTCGGCCGGCGCGACCGCGACCGATTTGAGCATGCCCAGCACGTCGGTGAACCAGAGCCGGATGAAGCGGATGTCGCGCTCCTCGACCGTGCGGAGCACGAACTCCTGCTGCCTGTCCATGGGGCCATCCTGCCTGATGTCTGTTACCGACGGGTGACAAGTGCGGGTGTGGCGAGGAGGCGCTGGTGGAGGCGTCGACCACGTAGGCTTCGGGCATGTCCGCGCACGCTGCTCCCGAGCCCGCCGCGCGCCCGAAGCGGGTCCGGGTCCACCACCTCGCCGAGGCGAAGGCCCGCGGCGAGAAGATCACGATGCTGACCGCGTACGATGCCGTCACCGCGCGGATCTTCGACGCCGCGGGGATCGACGTCCTGCTCGTGGGCGACTCGATCGGGAACGTGATGCACGGCCACACCACGACCCTGCCCGTGACGGTCGACGACATGATCCCCGCAGCCCGGGCCGTGGCCGGCGCCGCGCAGCGGGCCCTCGTGATCGTCGACCTGCCGTTCGGCTCGTACGAGGCAGGCCCCGAGCAGGCGCTCGCGACCGCCGTCCGGGTCATGAAGTCCACGGGCGCGGCGGGCGTCAAGCTCGAGGGCGGTCGTCGCAGCGCCGCGCAGATCCGGGCGCTGACCGACGCCGGCATCCCCGTCGTCGGGCACCTGGGGTACACGCCGCAGTCGGAGAACGCGCTCGGCGGCCCGCGGGTGCAGGGTCGCGGCGACGACGCCGCGGCGACGCTGACCGAGGACGCCGTCGCGGTGCAGGACGCGGGCGCGATCGCGGTCGTGCTCGAGATGGTGCCCCTCGAGCTCGCGGCGCGCGTGACCGAGGAGGTGCGCATCCCGACCATCGGCATCGGTGCCGGAGCGGCCACCGACGGCCAGGTCCTGGTGTGGACCGACATGGCGGGGATGACGGACTGGTCGCCGCGTTTCGCGCGCCGCTACGCCGAGCTGGGTCGCGTGCTCCAGCAGGCCGCGGAGGACTACGCGGACGAGGTCCGCTCCGGGGCGTTCCCGGACGCCGGGACGTCGTTCGAACGCTGACCCGATCCCGGGTCGGCCGTGCGGGTGAGCTCAGTCGCGCCCGCGCCAGTCGGCGTCCTCGTCCTCCCACGCGTCGTTGCGGCGCCGCGCCTGCTCGAGCGCATGCTCGGCAGCCTCGCGCGTCGGGTAGGGGCCCATCAGGTTCGTCCACCTCGACCGGTGCCCCTCCTCGACCTCACCGGTCTTGGTGTTGTACCAGTACTGACGCTCGGTGCTCTCCTCGCTCATGACACGATCCTGCCGCAGGATGGTGCACATGCATGAGAACTCCAGCGCCCACCCGTTGGCCTTCGGCATCGACATCGGCGGGTCGGGCATCAAGGGCGCGCCGGTGGACCTCGCCACGGGCGAGCTCGCCGCCGAGCGCCGGCGGATCAAGACGCCGTCGACGTCGACACCCCAGGCGGTGGCCGAGGTGCTGTCCGAGCTCGTCGACAGCTTCGACCTGCCGGCGGACGTCCCCGTGGGCGTCGCGTTCCCCGCGCCGATCGACCACGGCGTGGTGCGGTTCATCGCGAACCTCGACAAGTCGTGGAAGGGCGTCGACCTGCCCGAGCTTGTGCACGACGCGACGGGACGGCGGTGCACCGCGGTCAACGACGCCGACGCGGCCGGCGTGGGCGAGCAACGGTACGGCGCGGCCAAGGGGGTCGACGGGGTCGTCCTGGTCGCGACGCTCGGCACGGGCATCGGCTCGGCCCTGATCGTGGACGGTGTCCTGGTGCCCAACACCGAGCTCGGCCACCTCGAGATCGACGGGCACGACGCCGAGTCCCGAGCGGCGGACTCGGCGCGCGAGCGCGAGGATCTCTCGTGGGAGAAGTGGGCGCAGCGGCTCCAGCGCTACTTCGAGACGGTCGAGATGCTGCTCTCCCCCGAGCTCATCGTCGTGGGAGGCGGCGTCAGCAAGAACCACGAGAAGTTCCTGCCGCTGCTCCACCTCCGCGCGCAGATCATCCCGGCGACCCTGCGCAACGCCGCCGGCATCGTGGGCGCGGCCGCCCTCGCGGCGAGCGAGCGCCCGCTCCACGCCTGAACGGGTCCGGGCAGTCCGACGGCGCAGGCGCCTGCAGGCACCTGCGCCGTCGGGGTCATGGGTCAGACGGGGGACGCCCCCTCGTCCTCCAGCATCCGCAGCACATCCTCCACCGCCGGCGGCGGGCACCGCAGGGTGACCTCGAGGCCCTCCTCACGGCCGATCCGGCAGAGCTGAACGAGGAACGCGATGCCGGCGGAGTCGATGAACGTCACCCGCGACGTGTCTACTACGACGGGAAGATCCCGCTCGAAGGCTCCGGCGAGAGCCGCCCCAGCCTCGTTGCGCAGGGCGATGTCGATCTCGCCCCACATGTCGACGACGCTGCAGTCCGGTCGCTCGAGGAGAGCGATACCCCCGGTCTGCGTCCCACTGGTCAGTGTCACTGTCACACCTTCATCCCCGTGGTCCTCACTCGCGCGCGAAGCAATGGCTCGGCTCCACGCTGACTCGGACTCGCGACCTCGTTGTCACGATGCCGCGAGCGTACACCCACCAAGAGACGGGGCGGAAGGTCTCGGGGGGATTTCTTTACCTTTGGTTCACAGGCGATGTGCGGCTCCGGTCCAGACGTCGCACGCGACGGCGGTCCGCGCCATCATGTCCCGTAGCACCCACTGGCGGGAGGCCTCATGGACGCGGCACCGACCACGACCCACCGGACCGTCGCCGTCGTCGGCGCGTCCGGCGCGGGCAAGACGACACTCACCGAGGCGCTGCTGCACCGCGCCGGCGCGATCTCCCGCGCGGGCCGCGTGGACGACGGCAGCACGGTGAGCGACCACGAGCCCGAGGAGGTCGCCCGCGGCATCTCCCTCGGACTTGCGCTCGGGACGCTCACCTGGACGTGTCCCGACGGCACCGTGAGCACCCTGACGCTGGCCGACGCGCCGGGCCACCCGGACTTCGCCGGCGCCGTCGACACGGCGCTCTCGGTCGCGGACCTCGCGCTCGTCGTCGTGAGCGCGGTCGACGGGGTGCAGCCCGGGACCTGGACCGCCTGGGCGACCGCCGAGGCGCTCGGTGTGCCACGCCTCGTCGTCGTGACCCAGGAGGACCGGGCGCGGGCCGACTTCCGTCGTGTGCTCGCCGAGCTGCGCGAGTCCTTCGGCGAGCACCTGTGGCCCATCGAGCTGCCGCTCGGCGAGGAGCAGTCCTTCAGCTCCATCGCGGACGTGCTCAGCGAGCACGCCCTCGTCTACGACGACGCCGGCCGCCACCACGACGAGAACCTGCCGGACGAGGTCGTCGACGAGGAGCACCGGATGCATGTCGACGTGACCGAGGAGCTCGTGTCGCACGACGACGAGCAGCTCGACGCCTACCTGTCGGGCCAGGAGCCGGCCGCGGCAGATCTCGAGCGCACGCTCGCGCGCGAGGTCGCGACGGGCGAAGCCGTGCCCGTCGTCGTCGCCTCGGGCGTGACCGCCACGGGCGTCGACCGCCTCGCTGACCTGCTGTGCGAGCTCGCGCCCGCACCGACGGAGCGCGACAGTCGAATCGTCGTCGGCTCGGGCGCCGACGACGACGGGCACGCCCTCGCGGTGGCCGCCGACCCGTCGGGCGAGCCCCTCGTGCACGTCTTTCGCACGGTGGCCGACGCCTACGTGGGCCAGGTGTCGATGCTCAAGGTGCTGTCGGGCGTGGTGCGGACCTCCGACCGCCTGCGCAACGCGACCACGGGCTCCGACGAGCGACTGCACGGCCTGTTCCGGCTCCAGGGCAAGGAGCACCTGCCGGTCGACCAGCTGTCCGCGGGCGAGGTGGGGGCCGTCGCCAAGCTGGCCGGGTCGCCGTCGGGGACGCTGCTGTGGTCGCGGACGTCGGGCCAGGCGCGACCCTTCCTGCCGCCGCGGCGTCAGCCCGTCTACGCGGCGACGCTCGTGCCGGCATCCCAGTCGGACGACGAGCGCATGTCGACGGCATTGGCCCGGCTCGTCGCAGAGGACCGGACGCTCGTCGTGGACCGGGTGGGAGATGCGACCGTGCTGCGCGGGCTCGGCGACACGCACCTCACGGTCGCGGTCGAGCGGCTCGCGCGCGTGTTCGGCGTCCACGTGGAGACCGGTACGGTGCCCGTCGCGTACCGGGAGACGATCGCGCGGCCCACGCAGGCCGAGGGCAAGATCAAGAAGCAGTCCGGCGGGCACGGCCAGTTCGCCGTGGTGCAGCTGCGGGTCGGGCCGCTGCGCGAGGGCGGGTTCGAGTTCGTCGACTCGGTGGTGGGCGGTGCCGTGCCCCGGCACTACATCTCGGCCGTCGAGAAGGGCGCCCGGGACGCGATGGAGGCCGGAGGGCCGCAGGGGCACCCCGTCGTCGACCTCCGGGTCGAGCTGTACGACGGCAAGTCGCACTCGGTCGACTCGTCGGACATGGCGTTCCGCACGGCGGCGGCCGTCGGGGTCAAGGCGGCGCTCGCGGAGGCCGGGACCGTGCTGCTCGAGCCTGTGGTGAACGTGAACGTGACGGTCCCGCCCGAGCATCAGGGCGCGGTGCTCACCGATCTGTCCGGGCGCCGGGGGCGAGTCTCGGCGACCGAGCTGGCCGACGACGGCCGTGCGCGCGTCGTCGCGACCGTGCCGGAGGCCGAGCTCAGCCGCTACGTGCTCGACCTGCGGTCGCTGACGGGGGGCCGTGCCGAGCTCACGATGGAGCCTGCCGGCTACGAACGGGCGCCGAGCGTCGCGCGGGCGTGAGTCCCGCCCGGCCGCGGTCGCGCGGACAGCTCAGAAGTCGATCCGCATGACCCGCCGCCGGATCGTCGGTGCGCTGACCTCCTCGAGCCCGGCGGCGCGGAAGACCTGCGGGGTGCCGACGCTCGCCTCGTCCCAGACGACCGTGCCGCCGTCCTTGGCGACGATCGGGTAGCCCTCGAGCGCCGCGGCGCCGCGCGCGCGGGCGAAGTCGACGGCGGCCCGCGCGAGCCCGTACGTCAGTCCTTGCTTGCGATAGCCCTTGCGGACGACGAAGCAGGTCGCGGACCACACCGACGCGTCGTCGGGGTCTTCGGAACGCCCCTTCCACGGGATCCCGCTGCGCCCGCGCAGCCGGCGGTAGGTCGGCCGTGGTGCGACGGCGACCCACGCGACCGGCTCGCCGTCGAGGTAGGCGACGAGCCCGCTCGTCGCCGGGGCGTCGGGATCGTTCGCGCTCGTCTGCTCGGCGAGGAGGAATCGTCGCTCCTCGACGGGCATGTACCACCACTCGCGATCGCCGAGCACCTGGCGCTGGCACTGGCACCGGCCCGCCATCGCCGTCCCGAGGACGGTCTGCAGGTCGTCGAACGGCACCTCGTTCGCGGGGCGAACCGTCAGGCCGGTGTCGGCGCGCTCGCTCATGTTGCCGAGCGTACGGCGGGCCACCGACGAGTCGGACGGCTCGCGTCCAAGATTCTGAGGATCTGCACTTCCCGAACCGGACAATCTTCTCTACGGTTGTCCCCGGCACACAATTTCTCGGCATGCCCTCCCCGAGACATCGGGGCGATCACTCGGGAGTCATCATGCGATTGCGATCCTCCGCCGGCCTCAGTGGCCTCTTGCTCACCGCAGTGCTGTCCATCTCGCTGGCGGAGGGGGCCTACGCCCACCCCGACCACGACGGCGGCTACACCTTCAGCGACGGCGCGCGTGACGCGCACCAGCACGGCGACACCGAGGGCCATCTGCCGGCCAGCAGCTCGGGCAACATCGAGGTCGTCAGCGAGACCGCACTCAAGAACGTCGTACCGGAGAAGATCGCCGACGTCGGGGTTCTCGGCGACCACGCCTATCTCGCGGCCTGGGGCTCGACGACCTGCAAGTACAACGGCGTCCACGTCGTCGACATCTCCGACGTGTCCGCCCCCGAGGAGGTCGCCTTCATCGCCTCCAAGGAAGGCAGCTACCCGGGCGAGGGCATCCAGGCCGTCCCGATCAGCACTCCGCACTTCGACGGCGACATCCTGGTGTCCAACAACGAGAAGTGCTCGGCCAAGGGCAGGTCCGGGTTCGGAGGCCTCAACCTCTACGACGTCACCGACCCCGCACACCCGACCCCGCTCGCCGAGGGCATGGGCGACACGACGGTGAACGGTCAGGGCAAGAAGGCTGCCAACGAGATCCACAGCGTCTTCGCCTGGGACGCCGGTGACCGTGCCTACGTCGTGATGACCGACAACGAAGAGGGCACGGATGTCGACATCATGGACATCACGAACCCCCGCAAGCCGTTCCTGGCGGCCGAGTACGACCTCGACGAGACCTTCCCGCAGATCTTGCAGGCCGCGCCGAGCAACCTGGTCGAGGTGTTCCTGCACGACATGATCGTCAAGGAGATCGACGGCAGGCAGGTCATGCTGCTGTCGTACTGGGACGCCGGCTACGTCACGATCGACATCACCGATGTGAAGGCCCCGCGGTACCTGGGCGACACCGACTTCGCCGACCCCGACCCCGAGCTCCTCGAGTCCGCGGGACTGGCGGAGAAGCCCGAGGGCAACGCCCACCAGGCCGAGTTCACCATCGACAACCAGTACGTCATCGGTGCCGACGAGGACTTCGGCCCCGACTCCGCCGAGGGCTTCACCGACGACGACGCCACCGTGTTCCCCTCGTCACAGGGCAGCGGCACGACGCACGTCTCCGGTGGAAGCACGGTCACCGGTGACGCGGTGTACGTCGGCCAGGCGTGCAACACCGACGCGGTGGTGCCGCCCGCCCCGACGACGACGAGCGGCAGCCAGATCGCCGTCGTGTCCCGAGGCGTCTGCACCTTCACCGAGAAGCTGGCGAACATCGACGGCAAGGGCTACGAGGGCGCGGTCGTCGTCAACCGTGAGGGCATCGATGGTTGTGGCCTGTTCGGCATGAGCGTGGAGGGCGGGACGCCGACCTTCGCGGTCGACCGGGAGACCGGGTTCGGGTTCTTCGACCTCACCGGGTACGACGAGGCCGGCTGCCGGGCGGGCACCGCGACGAACTTCCCGGGCGTGGCCATCGGCACTGTCGGGGACGTGATCACCATGAAGGCGATCTTCGACGGCTGGGGCTACGTGCACCTGTTCAAGAACGAGCACGGCAAGATGACCGAGCTCGACACCTACGCCATCCCCGAGGCGCACGACGAGGACTACGCGACCGGCTTCGGTGACCTCTCGGTGCACGAGGTGGCTGTGTCGGAGACGGTCGCCAACCGGCTGTACTTCTCCTACTACTCCGGCGGTTTCCGAGTCGTGGAGATCGAGAACGACGAGCTGGTGGAGAAGGGCCACTACATCGACGAGTCCGGCAGCAACTTCTGGGGCGTCGAGGTGTTCCAGCAGGGCGGTCAGGAGTACGTCGCGGCCAGCGACCGCGACCACGGACTCTGGATCTTCAAGTACACCCCCTGATCCAGACCCACCGAGGCAAGGGCCGACCCGGGTGCGGGTCGGCCCTTGCCCGTAGGACCAGCAGTCGTCAGCGTCGCAGACCTGATGCGGGGCCGAGGCACAAGACCGCAGGTCAGAGCAGGTAAGGGCGGACGAGTCGGTCTGTACGCCGGGTTCTGTTCCCGCGCCGGTTGCCCGGACGCGGGCGACGGTCATCCATCTAGGACCTGCGTTGCCGCAGGTCTCGAGCGGTCTACCCGGGAGCTCGGGCGGGCAGCCCTCGAACGCTCCCTGTCTGACCTTGCTCCAGGTGGGGTTTACCGAGCCGCACCCGTCACCGGATGCGCTGGTGGTCTCTTACACCACCGTTTCACCCTTACCGACGCCGGTCGCCCGGCGTCGGCGGTCTGCTTTCTGTGGCACTGTCCCGCGGGTCGCCCCGGGTGGCCGTTAGCCACCACCTTGCCCTTCGGAGCCCGGACGTTCCTCGGCACCGGTTGCCCGGTGACGCGACCGCCCGACCGACTCGTCCGCACCGGAAGGATACCTTCCGCGGGCCGATGTCAGACGTCGACCCGATAGCTCAACGCCAGCTCGTCTCCGGACCTTCCCCGGATGCCCCAGTTCTCGCGCGGGGTCTCGACGACGACCAGCTCGAGGTCCTCTGCTGCGAGACCGAGCGCCGGTGCGACGTCGTCGTACACCGCCCGCACGAGCGCACGCTTGGCCTGGCTCGAGCGCCCCTCGAAGCACACGACCTCGACCACGAGGTAAGCCTCCGAGCGTGGCGCGACCAGGTCGCCGTCGTCGAGGAGCAGGAAGCGGTGGAACCGCTTGTCCTCGGGCAGCTGCCAGGCCGTGACCAGCGCCGCATGCAGCGCGTCGGAGATCTCCGCACGCCGCTCGTGCCAGACCCGCCGGTGCCCGTAGATCTTCACCTGTGCCATGCCCGACGACGGTACCCACCGCCCGTGCCCGTGTCACCGAGGCGGCGCTTAGGGTGTTCGCCGTGCTGATCTGCCTGCCGCCCTCCGAGGGCAAGACGCCCGCGCCCGCCGACGCCGCCCCCGCGGACCTGACGACGCTCAGCGCGCCGTCGCTCACGCCGCAGCGCACCGCGGTGCTCGACGCGCTCGCGGCCGTCAGCGCCCGCCCCGACGCGGCATCGGTGCTCAAGGTCGGCGCGAGCCTTGCCGAGGAGGTCGCGCGGAACGCCGGCCTGAGGTCCGCGCCAGCCGAGGCGGCGTCGCGCGTCTACACCGGCGTCCTCTACGCCGCGGCGGGTCTGGCCGGCCTGCCCGACGACGCCGCTCGTCGTGCCGCGCAGAGCGTGCGGATCTTCTCGGGCCTGTGGGGGGTCGTGGCGCCCGACGACCGCATCCCCGCCTACCGCCTGTCGATGGGGGTCGACCTGCCCGTCGTCGGAAAGCTGGCGACGGTGTGGCGCCCGTACCTGACCGAGGCGCTGGAGGCTCAGGCGGCGGGCGACGTCGTCGTGGACTGCCGATCCGCCGCCTACCTCGCCGCATGGAAGCCGGCGACGACGGGCACCCGCGCCGCGGACTGGGTCACCGTGCGGGTCGTGCGCGAGGCCGACGGGATGCGGACCGTGGTGTCGCACAACGCCAAGCACACGCGCGGCGTGCTCACGAGCCACGTGCTCCGCCGGGTGGGCGACCCGCCGTCGTCGGCGGAAGGGCTGCTGGACGCGGCACGCGAGCTCGACGGCGAGGTGATCGGCACCGAGGTCGGCACGGGCCTGAGCTACCGCATGGTCGAGGCCACGCTCCATGGCCCGACGACACGGAGCGGCCCGCGCACGCTCGAGCTCGTCATCGCCTGACAGGCGCTCGCGCCGGGAGCACACTGGGGCCATGGCTTACGACGAGGACCTCGCCGACCGTGTGCGCGACGCCGTCGGACGACGCACGGGGTTCACCGAGCAGAAGATGTTCGGCGGGCTCGCGTTCATGGTGAACACGCGCATGGCCGTCGGGATCCACGGGGACGAGCTCATGGTCCGCGTCGGCACGGCCGGCTATGACGCCGCGCTCGCCGACGGCGGGTCGCCCCTGGCCATGGGTGAGCGGACGATGAGCGGCATGGTCGGGATCGACGCGGCCCGGGCCGCCGACCCGGACGCGCTCCAGGCGTGGGTCGACCGCGGCGTCGACCTCGCGCTGTCCGAGCCGCCCAAGACCCCGCGATCGCGGCGCGCGGCGCGGCCGACGTAGCTCAGGCGTCGGTCGGGAACCCGGCGGTCGTGACCTCCGACGCGCCGTCGGGCCACAGGCGCAGCACCGAGAGCGAGCAGGGCGGGATCCGCAGCCGCGACCAGTGGGACGGCGGCGCGCCGACGGCTTGCCCGACGGCCGTGCGGATCATCGCCGCGTGCCCGACGACGGCGACCGTGCGCCCGGCCCCGCCGTCGTGCAGGTCCTGCAGACCCGCCCAGACGCGCGCGCCGAGCTCGGCGTAGGACTCGCCGCCCGGCGGCGAGTACGTCCCGCTCGTGTGCCACAGCGCGAGCTCACCGGGCGAGCGTTCGTCGATCTCCAGGGCCGTGAGCCCTTCCCACTCGCCGAACACGCACTCGGCGAACCGCGGGTCGGTGCGTACGTGCTGTCCGACGCGCCGGCCGACCGTCGCGGCCGTCTCCTGCGTGCGCACGGTGGGCGAGGCGACGAGCTCGGTCACGCGGGGCAGGTCGGGCCACAGGTCGCGCCCTATGCGGAACACCGCATCGGCCGCCATGGCGGCCTGCGTCCGGCCGCGCGTGGTCAGCGCCGGGCCGGGCACGCCGCCCCCGGAGTACGCGCCCGCCACGGTCAGCGGCGTCTCGCCGTGTCGCACGAGGACGATGCTGAGGGCCGGGCCGGCGTCGTACCCGACGAGCGCGCCGGACGCGCGCACATGGGTGTCGAAGCCGGGCGCCTCGTCCTCGGCCGCGGTCGCGGGGCCGCTGGTCGACTCCTCGGCCGGAAAGTCGCGGGCGATGCGCGAACCGGAGTCCATGGCCTCGTTCGCGAGCCGGTCGGCCGCGGAATTCTGGGCGCGCGGCACCCACTCGTAGGCGACGTGGCCGGACGGCAGCACCGACGCCGCCTCGCTCGCCAGCGCGCGCAAGGCCGCGTGCTTGATCTGCCAGCGACCCGTCATCTGCTCGACGACGAGCCGTGAGTCCATGCGCACGAGCACCCCTGCCTCAGGGTCGATCTCACGCGCGGCGCGCAGACCCGCCACGAGCGCCGAGTACTCCGCGACGTTGTTGGTCGACTCCCCGAGATAGCCGGCGCGCTCGGCCAGGACGGCACCGGTCGCGGCGTCCCGCACGAGCGCCCCCCAGCCGGCAGGACCGGGGTTCCCCCGTGACCCGCCGTCAGCCTCGACGACCAGTCGACGCGTGCCCGCCATCAGGCCGCCGCGGCCTCGTCGGCCGTCCGCACGAGGATGCGTCCGCACTCCTCGCAGCGCACCACCTGCTCGGGCGGGGCAGCCTTCGCGGCGGCGAGGTCGCTCGGATTGAGCTCGAGCCGGCAGCCCTCACACCGGCCGCCGCGCAGTGCCGCCGCCCCGAGGCCGCCGAGGTGGCCGCGGAGGCGGTCGTAGAGCGCGAGCAGACCGGCGTCGAGCCCGGCGACGATGGTGGTGCGCTCACCGGCGAGCCTCCTCGCGTCCGCGTCGATCTCGGCGAACGCCGCGTCGCGCTCGGCCTCGGCCTTCTCCTTGGCCGCGACGAGGTCGGCATGCGCGGCCTCCACCTTGGCGAGCGACTCCTGGTGGGCCTCGAGTCGCTCCATGACCTCGAGCTCGGCGTCCTCGAGCACGCCCTGGCGGCGCGCGAGCGACTCGAGCTCGCTCACCACGGCCTGCGCGTCCTTCGCGCCCAGCGCGCCCGCGTCGAGGCGCTGCCGGTCACGCGCGGCACGTGCGCGCACCTGCTCGACGTCGGCCTCCGCCTTGGCGAGCTCCCGCTCGAGGTCGGCGAGCGCCGTGCGCGAGTCGACGAGGGAGCCGTGCAGGTCCGCCAGGCGCTTGTCGAGCTCGGCGAGCGTCGCGAGCGCCGGCAGGGTGCGGCGCTTGTGCGCCAGCTGCTGGGTCCGCGTGTCCAGGGCCTGGACGTCCAGCAGGCGGCGCTGGTCCTCGGGGGGTGCGGTGACCACGGTGGGGTCCTCTCGTCCAGCTGTTCAGATGGTGGGTGGTCAGCGCCCCGGGCTCGCGACCCGCGCGTCCCACGGGTCGGTGCCGAGGCTGCTCACCTTGGTGGTCACCGTACCTTCTCCGAGCCGGGCCGAGAGGTCGCGCGCGGCGTAGGCGAGCCAGGGCCACTCGCTCGCGAAGTGCGCGACGTCGACGAGGAAGGGCGTGCCCGCGGAGCGGTTCGCGACGCCGGAGGCCTCGAACTCGGCGCGCTCGCGCAGCTCCGAGGCCGGGTGGTGACGCAGGTCCGCCGTCACGTACACGTCGACCGCAGCCGCCCGGACGGCGTCGAAGAGCGAGTCGCCCGACCCGCCGACGACGGCGGCCGTCGTCACCGTCGCGTCGAGGTCGCCCGCGACGCGAACCCCCTGAGCCACCGGCGGCAGCACCTCGGCGACGTGCTCCGCGAACGCGCGCAGCGTCATGGGCTCTGCGAGGCGGCCCACCCGCCCGATCCCCCGCTCGGCGTCCTCCGGCCGCTCATCCTCCCCCGCGACCAGCGGGCGCCGGTCCGTGATGCCGACGAGGTCCGCGAGCGCGTCGGCGACGCCGCGCGGCGCGGCGTCGGCGTTCGTGTGGGCCACGTAGAGCCCGCAGCCGGCCGTGAGCAGGCGGTGCACGACGGCGCCCTTGAACGTCGTGGCGGCGACGCCGTGCACCGGGCGGAGGAACAGCGGGTGGTGCGTGACCAGCAGGTCGGCACCCCACGCGAGCGCCTCGGTGACCACGGCAGCGACCGGGTCGACCGCGAACGCGACCTTGCGCACGGGGGCGGCCGGGTCGCCCGCCACGAGCCCGACGGCATCCCATCCCTCCGCCGTCGACGGCGGGTAGAGGTCCTCGAGGACGGCGACGACGTCGGCGAGCGTGGGGGGCGCGGAGCTCATGGGGCGACCCTAGCCCCGTGATGCTCCATGCCCCGCGCTACTCCATGTCCTCGAGCTCCATGCCCTTGGTCTCGGGCACGAACCGCTGCACGAAGAAGAACGAGGCGAGAGCGGCGAGCGTGTAGAAGCCGTACGCGAACCACAGCCCGACGTCGGCCATCGACGGGAACGTCGTCGAGATGGCGAAGTTCGCGAGCCACTGGGCGGCTGCCGCGATGCCGAGCGCGGTGCCGCGGATCTTGTTGTTGAACATCTCGCCGAGCAGCACCCACACGGCCGGGCCCCACGACATGCCGAAGAAGACGACGAACAGGTTCGCGGCGATCAGGGCGAGCGGGCCGGCCGCGCCCTCGAGCACGGGCTCGAGCTGGCCCTCGTCGCCGGGCACGAGCCGTGCCTGGCTGAAGAGGACCGCCATCGTCCCGAGCGTGACGAACATGCCGGCCGAGCCGATCATGAGGAGCCGGCGGCGCCCGATCTTGTCGATGAGCGCGATCGCCACGAGCGTCACCGCGATGTTGGTGATGGACGTGATGACGGTCTGCGTGAGCGCGTCCTCCTCGGAGAACCCGACCGACTGCCACAGCGTCGACGAGTAGTAGAAGATGACGTTGATGCCGACGAACTGCTGGAACACCGACAGCGCGATGCCGACGTAGACGATCGGCAGCAGGCCGCCGCTGGGCCTGCGCAGGTCGGACAGCCGCGTGTCGTGGTCGCGCAGGATCGTGCGGCGGATCTCCGAGATGCGAGTCTCGATGCCCCTGACGAGCACCCGGCCGAGCACCTCGCGCGCCTGGTCCTCCTCGCCCTTGTGCATGAGGAAGCGGGGCGACTCGGGGATCGTCAGCGCCAGCACGCCGTAGGCGACCGCGGGGAGCACCTCGGCGAAGAACATCCAGCGCCAGGCCGCGAGACCGAACCACAGCTCCTCGGCCGCGCCTCCGGCCGCGGCCGCGATCGCGAAGTCCGACAGCAGCGCCACGAAGATGCCGACGACGATCGCGAGCTGCTGCAGCGAGCCCAGCCGGCCCCGCACGGACGCGGGGGCGATCTCCGCGATGTAGGCGGGGGCGATGACCGACGCCGCGCCGACCCCCAGGCCGCCCAGCACGCGCCAGATGATCATGTCCGTCGGCCCGAGCGCGAACGTCGAGCCGATCGCCGAGATCGTGAACGCTCCTGACGCCAGCACCATGACGCGGACGCGGCCGATCTTGTCGGCGAGGCGGCCGGCGGAGTAGGCGCCCGCCATGCAGCCGAGCAGCGCCGACGACACGACGAAGCCGGTCAGGCCGGAGCCCATCCCGAACGCCTCGCGCATCGGCGTCACCGCGCCGTTGATGACCGCCGTGTCGAACCCGAAGAGGAACCCGCCGAGCGCCGCGACCGACGCCAGCTGGATCACCTTCGCCGCGTGGAACTCGCGTTCCGCCGTGCCTACACCCGTCGCCATGGTTGCCCCCCGCCGCCGTTGCCAGGTTCACCGCAGGCTAAGTCGGCCTCCGCGGCGTCGCCACAGGAAGACGCCACAAAGAACGCCGGCGCCTCACTTTGCGTCGGCGTAGCTGTCCACCGCCGCGACGGTCAGCGGGAACGCGACGGGGAAGTCGCCGAACAGCAGCCGACCGGCCTCGGCCGCGGCCTCGCGCACCTCGTGCGCGACGGCGTCGGCGAGCTCGGCCGGAGCGTGCACCACGACCTCGTCGTGCAGGAAGAACACGAGGTGCGCCCGGTCGGCGAACGGTGCCGGCGCCAGGCCTGGCCGGACATCAGGCTCCGGCCCGAGCTCCCAGAGGCGCCGCCGGATCGACGCCAGCCAGCACAGCGCCCACTCGGCCGCCGTCCCCTGCACGACGAAGTTCCGGGTGAAACGCCCCCACGACCGCGTGTACGAGCGAGCACGTGCGGCGGCGTCGTCCCCCGCCGCGTCGGCGAAAGCGCCCGCCTGGACCTCGTCCCACGCGGCGCCGGGCCTGGGCGAGGAGCGGCCGAGGCGCGTCGTCACGACGCCGCCGCGCTCTCCCGTGCGCGCCGCGTCCTCGACGAGGGCGATCGCGCGCGGGAAGGCCGCCGAGAGCCGCGGGAGGACCTGCCCGCTCGCGCCCGTCGTCCCGCCGTACATGGCGCCGAGCATGCCGATCTTGGCCAGCTCGCGCGTCTCGACCGCGCCCGAGGCCACGATCCCCGCGTACATGTCGCCCGCCTGGCCCGCCGCAGCCATCGCCTCGTCGGCCGCCATGCCCGCGAGCACGCGCGGCTCGAGCTGTGCCGCATCCGCGACGACGAGCACCCAGCCCGGGTCCGCCTGCGCCGCGCGGCGCACCGTCCGCGGCAGCTGCAGGGCTCCCCCGCCGGTCGACGCCCACCTTCCCGTGACCACGCCGCCCACGACGTACTCGGTGCGGAAGCGTCCGTCGCGCACCCACTGGTCGAGCCAGTGCCAGCCGTTCGCCGTCAGCAGCCGGTACAGGTTCTTGTACTCGAGCAGCGGCTCGACGACCGGGTGGTCGAGCTTCTCGAGCTCCCACTTGCGCAGGCTCCGTGCCCCGACGCCGGCGTACTGCATGGCCTTGAGGAGGTCGGGGTGGGAGTCGGGGTTGAGCGTGGGCGGCGCGTCCAGGGCGGCGCGGATGCGGTCCGCGAGCGCCTCGAGCCGCTCCGGGCGGCGACCCTCGGGAGGGCGCGGTCCGAGGATCTCGGTGAGGATCGCGTCGTGCACGTCGGCGCGCCACGGCATGCCCGCGTGGTGCATCTCCGCGGCGACGAGCGCTCCGGCGGACTCCGCCGCGAGCAGCAGCCGCAGGCGGCCGGGGTCGGTGGCGCCCTCGACCGCGGCCAGCTGGGCGGCCAGCTCCGCGGCCGGCTCCAAGTCGTCGGGCGTGCTGCCCGACGGCGGCCCGTCCGGCCGGTTGCCGACGCCCGCTCGGGCGGGGGCGGCCACGAGGTCGAAGAGCGCGTCGGGCTGCGGTGCGCGGCGGACGGGCTCGGAAAGCGGGCCGGCGGGCGCCGGCTCGAGGGCGTCCCACGGCCCGGACGGCGCGGTCGCGAGCGCCGAGGTCGCTGTGAGGGCCGAGTGCTTCAGTATCCGGTGCGCGAGACGCAGGTCGTGCGCGCGGTCGACGCGCACGGCGGCGCGCAGGAGGTCCGGGTACCAGCGGTTGGTGTCGTCCCAGGTCCAGCGTGGCGGGGCCTCGCCGCGTGCCCGGGCGGCTGCCTCGCGGTCGGTCACGACGGCGGCCACCTCGTCCACGCTCACTGACCGCTCCGGCGGCGCGACCTGGCCGGCCGGGGTGCCGCCGTCGGGCACGGGGAACACGCGGACGGTGCCCGCGGGCGCGCGGGACAGGACGAGGTGCACGGGGCTCATCCTGCCGCCCGCGTCCGACACGTCGAGGTCGCAGAACCCGGGCGGCGTGCGTCACAGGAGGTCGTGCTCGAACGCGAACGCGCTCGCCGCGGTGCGCGAGCCGACCCCGAGCTTGGTGAAGATGTTCGACAGGTGCCGCGCGACCGTCTTCTCCGACAGGACCAGCTCGACCGCGACCTGCGCGTTCGACCGACCTGCCGCCACGAGCCGCAGCACCTCGACCTCGCGAGGGCTCAGCCCACCCGGGAGGGGTGCGGCGCCGAGGAGCCGGGCGCACGCGCGCTCCGCCGGCAGGGCGCCCAGGCGGGCGAATGTCTCGCGGGCCGCACGGAGCTCGGCGTCGGCCGCCGGTTCGTCCCCCAGGACGCGGTAGGCGCGCCCGAGCAGCATGCGGCACCGCGCCACCTCGTACGCCGCGGACAGCGTGGCCCAGGCAGCGACCGCCGGCCTCGCGGCGGCCGCCGCCCGCGCCGCCTCGCCACGCGCGAGGGCCACCTGCGCGACCGCGCAGCCGGCCGCGCCCCGGACCGCGGGACGGTCGAACGACTCCGCGATCCGCCCCAGCTCCTCGGCGAGGGGGGCCGCCTCGTCCACCTCGCCGGCACCGACCAGCACCTCGACGGCCGCGGGCAGGGCCAGGTACCGCGAGACCGGGTCGGCGGCGTCGGCCACCATCCGGCGTGCGGCGGCCACCGCGGTCTCACCGCGGCCGCGGGCCGACCACAGCAGGACGCGACCGGGCGACGGACCCGCTCCTGCCGCGGACGCGGCCGCGTACGCCTCCTCCGCGCGCTCCAGCTCGCCCATCAGGCGCAGGACGTCGCCGCGCTCCTGCAGCGCCAGCCCGACGGCCGGGTCCCTGCCCGCCAGGGCGTAGCGCTCGGCGGCACGCTCGAGCTCCTCGAGCGCGTCGTCGTACTCGCCGTGCAGGCGCAGGAGCTGACCCCGGTGGACCGCGCACTGCCCGGTGAACGCGACGATCCCCGGTTGGGCGTTGCACCAGGTGGTCAGGGCGTGCGTCCACTCGGCGACCCGGCCGAGGTCGCCCACCCAGGTGCACGCCTCGATCATCGAGCAGTACACGTTCCCGGCGGTGATCGGCGAGACCTCGCCGGCGACGACGCCGACCATGGCCTCGTCCATCAGGCGCAGGCCCCCGCGCACGTCGCCGACGTACGTCAGGAGGCGCCCCTGCGCGTTGAGGCCGACCGCCAGGAGGTCGGCGTCGTCGAACCGCTGCCCGTACTCCGTCACCGTCCGGGCGAGCTCCACCGCGGCCGCCGGGTCGCCGGCGTAGATCGTCTCGAGCATCCGCAGCACCAGGACGTGCCCGCGCTCGACGACGTCCTCGCCGAGGCCGTCGAGCAGACGCTCGGCACGTGCGAGCCAGCCACCGCCGACGGCGGGTTCGCCCCCGCCGGTCAGGACCTGCGCCAGGAGGGTCGCGGCACGGGCGGCGGACCGGACGTCCTCGCTCGTCCGGGCCGCGTGATAGGCGCGCTGGAGCGCCTGCACGCAGTCGTTGCGACGCCCCAGGAGATAGGCGGTGGTCGCGAGCGCGACGAAGTCCTCGGCACGCAGAGCCGCACCGTCGCCGTCGGCGTCGGACAGCGCGCGGTAGGCCGCGAGCCAGTCGCGACGCTCGTACGCCTCGCGGGCCTGATGCAGGTCGTCGACGACGCCCATCGGCACCACCTCTGTGTCCGACGATAAGCCCGCGTCCCCGATCGCGAACGTGCGGCCGTCGCGCACGCGGCTTCACCCGCCGACGGCGACCTTCCCGCGCTCGCGGGCGACGATCCGGCGAGCCAGGTACTCGGCGTCGCGCCCGACGCCCGGGAGCACGGTCGAGCTCATCGAGTACTGGAACGCCAGCCCGCAGAAGTACAGGCCCGGCTCAGACTCGACGACGCCCCGGTACTCGGCCGGCCAGCCGTCCTGGCCGAGCACCGGCAGGTCGATCCAGTCGAAGACCTGGCGGAAGCCCGTGCACCAGACGACGTTGGCCACGTCGAGCACGCGCCCGTCGTCGAGCAGGGGCAGCCCGCCGGTGGCTCCGACGACGCGTCCTTCGATCCGCTCGACACCGCGGGCCGCGAGGTGCTCGCGCTTGACGCGCGTCATCGGCCCGCCGTGCGCACGGACGTGGTGCATCATCCGCCGGCCGACCGGGGTGCGCCGCGTGAGCACGTGACGCCACGCGAAGACCATGACGGGCAGCACCAGGCGGAGGCGCCGTGAGTCCCACGAGACGGGGACCCGACCGGTGTCGCGCCCGACGAGGATCGTGGGCCGCTCAGCCGCCACCTCGTACGCGATGTCGCAGCCGGAGTGCGACGCGCCCACGACCAGGGTCACGCCCGGTGCGAGCTGCGCCGGGCGGGCGTACGCGCTCGAGTGCAGCTGACGGATCCTGGGATCGAGGTTCGCGGCGGCGTCGGGCACGTACGGCGTGCGTCCGAACGTGCCGGTCGCGACCACGACGTCGTCGCACGTGAGGGTGTCCGCGCCGACGTCTGCGACGAACCCCGACTCCGCACCTCGCGCCAGACGTGTCACGCGCGTGCCGGTCCGCACGGGCAGGTCGAGCTGCAACGCGTACTGCTCCAGGTAGTCGGCCACGTCGTCCTTGCCCGGGAACGACCACGGGTCCCCGGGGAAGGCGAGCCCGGGGAGCCCGCTCATCTTGGCCGGGGTGTACAGACGCAGGCTGTCGTAGTGGGCTCGCCAGTTGTCGCCGACGCGCTCGTTGGCCTCGACGACGAGGCACTCGCGCCCGAGCCGCCGCAGGTGGTAGGCGGTCGCGAGCCCGGCCTGGCCGGCTCCCACGACAAGGGTCTCGATGTGCTGGGTGGTCATGTCGCACCTCCTTGGTCACCTCGACCGTAGGGACGCGACGGGCGACCGGGCATCGGGCGCGCTACCCAAGTGCGCAGGCACCGAGTGGGTAGATGCACCCATTGTCGTGGCACGCAAGATCCCTTGCGGGTGATTTCTGCGTCGATGACCGGGCTGCCCCTCTGACCTGCGACGTTCCGGTGATCCGGGCATGCGCTCTGGCCCGAATTTCACCCGCTCGAACGGGCCCCGACGGACGTAGTGTGGTGCGGGAAGCCGCCCACGAGACACGATGACGATTCGGGGCGCGGCGGCTGAGCTCACACCGTCGGACGCGAGTGCACCGCGGCGAGTGCCGCCCCCTGTTTGCTGCCTGACGCCGGGTGACCCGAGCGGCCAGCTCGACGCCTTACCCCAAGCTCCGGCCTCGACGACGGGCGCCCGGAGCGACTTTGACCTGCACGCCAGGGCATGTTCATCAAGGAGTGCACACCCCATGACTACGTCCACGCGCACCCTGCGCATCCTCTGTACCGCCATCACCGCGCTCTTCGCGCTGCTGTTCTTCTCCGGCACGGCGTCGGCTGTGACAACGATCTCCCCGCAGAACGCGCCCTCAGGCACGCACCTGCAGACAGGAGAGATCAACTGTGTGGCGTCCTCGACTGGCGTCAGCTGTTCGCAGTTCGAGCTTGCCGGCGTCGGCAACACCAACGCGACGGTGACGCTCGCCGTGACGTATTCGTCGACCATCGAGTGCACGAACAAGGGCGGCAACGTCGTCGAGTCCCACGAGCACGACGTGACCACCGTGACGAGCGCGGTCGTGACCTCTTCCAAGAACGGTCGGCTCGCCGTCCCGGCGCAGACCTCGACGGCTCCGACCGATGCACAAGTCCTGCAGAGCGCAGACTGCCCGAACCCCAACTGGACACCCACGGTCCAGCCGGGCAGCGTCGCGGTCGAGAGCTTCACCTACACGCTCACGTTCGCGGGCTTCACCTCGCCATACATCACGATCACCGGCCCATGACCGCCTGATCCTGCTGAATACAGAGAGGGCCGGGGCCTGAGTGCCTCGGCCCTCGCGCATGGTTTCGGGCACCGGCGCGGCTCTCCCTCGACGTCTCCTTTGCTGCGATGTCGTTTCGCGCTGTCTGGCCTTAACGTGGAAGGTGCGGACCAGAAGCAGGGGGCAGGAATGCGCTTCGCGATGCGAGCAGATCCTCGCGTGCCCGCCCACGCGGCGCGCCGCGATGGGCGACGGGTCCGAACGGCACAGACGACGTCCGCGAAGGTTGAGACCGGGAGCACTGTCGCCGGTTGGGCGTCCATGCTCGGACCGCCGCAACCTGAGGCACGCCGGTCGCGAGTGCTCGCCCGGCTGGGTGGCGTCACCGCGATCCTTGCAGTGGTGGCCTACCTGTCGTGGCGGATCACGTTCACCATCCCGGACAGCGGTGGGGACGAGATCGCCGCCTGGGCACTCGTGTCGTTCGAGGCGTTGCCGCTCCTAGGCCTCATGGTGCGGGTGGTGACGTTGTGGAACCTCGACTCCCAGGCGCCGCGCCGGGTGACCGAGCTGCCCCAGGGGATGCGCGTGGCGGTGCTGATCCCCACCTACAACGAGCCGGTCGAGGTCATCGCACCGACCATCGCGGCGGCGTGCGCGCTCGAGCCGGCCCACGAGACGTGGGTGCTGGACGACGGTGACCGCGACTGGGTCAAGCAGCTCTCGGAGGCGTACGGGGCACGGTACGTGCGCCGCGCCGTCCACGATCACGCCAAGGCGGGGAACATCAACAACACCCTCGACCTGATGGCTCGCGAGGCCGAGGAGACGGGCGGCCGCGACGTCGACGTCATCGCGGTGCTGGACTGCGACCACGTTCCGCTGCCGACTTTCCTGACCGCGACCCTCGGTTGGTTCGACGATCCGGACGTGGCGCTGGTGCAGGGCCCGCAGAGCTTCTACAACGCCGGCGCCTTCGACGACGACGGGGTGAGCGGCGAGCAGGGAGTCTTCTTCCACGTGCTCATGGCCGCGCGCAACCACGACGGCGCCGGCCCGTTCTGGTGCGGCTCCACATCCCTGCTGCGCGCCCGCGCCCTGCGCGAGGTGGGCGGGATCGCGACGGACACGATCGTCGAAGACATGCACACCACGCTGCAGCTGATCAAGGTCGGCTGGAAGACCGTCTACCACCACCAGACCCTCGCCTTGGGGCTCGCCCCCGCGACGCCAGCGCAATACCTGCTGCAGCGAACGCGGTGGGGCCTGGGGTCGATGCAGGTGCTCGCCCGGGAGCGCCTGTGGGCGGCGAGGCGCTGGATGTCGTGGCGCAACTACTTCGAGTACCTCAGCGGGACGCTGTGGTGGCTCGAGGGAGTGGCCACGGTCCTCCTCTTCCTTCTGCCGGCCGCCATCCTGGTCAGCGGAGCCCAGACCTCCACGGCCGGGCCCGCCACGTTCGCGGCAGCCTTCCTCGCCATGCTCGCTGTTCGAATGTGGGGCGTATGGCACCTCTTCCGGGGCCATCTCCATCTTCCGACCGCGTTCGCCCTGCGGATGTTCCGCATCCCGGTGGGTCTTTCCTGCCTGTGGTGGCTCGTCACTCGCCGGAGCCTGGAGTTCTCGGTCACGCCGAAGGCCGGCGCGGACGAGCGACTGCTGGGCCGGCCGCCGCGCGTCGTGATCGCCCTGATCGTGGCCGTCTCCGCCGTGCTCGGGTACGCCGTCGCCGGCATGCTCGAATGGGTTCCGTGGCGCGCGACCGACGGCGCGACGGTGGCCTCCGGGGTCTGGCTCCTGTTCGCCTGCGTCGGCCTCGTGCTGGGCGTGGTGAGGGTCATGTCGCCGGCGTACGCCACGTCTCGCCGCAACGCCCACCGGATCGCCGTTCGGGCCAAGGTCTGGCTCGACGGGATGGAGGGAGACCTTGTCGACATCTCGGTGGGCGGTGCCGCCGTGGCTTTCCCACGGGGCAGCGCTCCGGTCGCGGACGAGGTCGAGCTCACGCTGCCTGGCGCTGCACCGGTCCGGATGATCACCCTCACCACGGTCACGCGGCCTGAAGAGCAGGCGGACGTCGTGCCGATGCGGTTGGTGGCCAACGACTGGGAGGCATACCGCACTCTGTCGATGTGGCTCTTCCACACCCCTTCAGGCGTGCTCGACGGCGTGCCACGCGGAGTCCCCGCCGTGGCGGCCAGACGGACCCAGCACGACTCTCGCGCGCTCGGCGCCCTGGTCGCCGCGGCTCCGTCCGGTGCTGGGCAGAGCGCCACTACCCGGGAGACCGACTAAGGAGCCGGGCCTATGTCCACAAGAACCGAGCTGACGGCACTCGATGTTCCTGCACCGGCACCTCCGGCGCCCAGGACACAGCCCTCGGACCCGATCGCACGCCGAGCTTCGCACGACCGTTCCTGGCGGTCGCTCCACCGCCGCTTCGCGGTCCGCCTCGTGGCCGCCATGTTGGTGGTGTCGCTCCCGCTCATGATCGTGCTGGCGGTCGTCCTGACCAGCTCGTCGTCCTCGAGCCTGGTCGACGCCGCGGAGCGCGACGGCGAGACGCTCGCCGAGGCGATGACCCTGCGACTCCAGGACTGGTTGTCGGTACAACGTGGACACATGACGGTGATCGCCGGGGAGGTCGCCGGCGACCTGGACGGTCCCGCGGCGACGGCGCTCCTGACCAGGATCAACGACGCCTCCGGCGACTACGAGGCACTGCAGATCACCGACCCGGCGGGCCGCCTGCTCGCAGCCAGCGAGAACAGCGAGCACACGACTGCGACGGAGCAGGACTGGCTCAGCGACGCAGTCGACTCCGAGGTCCCGATCATCGGTTCACCGGAGCGCCAGGGCAACCAGATCCGCTGGGTCATCGCAGCCAGGATCGTCGACGGTGACGGTCGAGTTGTCGGAGTGGTCGCAGGATTCCTCCGGATGAGCTCGCTCGCCCGCGTGCTCAACCCGGAGTTCGACGATGACGCGGTGGTGGTCGCCGTCGACGCACAGCACCGGTTGCTCTTCAACAGCGAAGAGACCGACGACGGCGACGACGACGCGGCGCTTCTCGGTGCCGGCGTTCTGGGCACCGTGATCGACAACAGCGCGGTCCGGGCGGCAACGGAGACCGGTGCGTCGGGGACCGCTCGGTTCACCGACCCCAACGGGCGCGACGTCATCGGCGGGTACAGCGTGGTCGATGGGCTCGGCTGGATCGTCACTGCCAAGGTGCCCGCCGACACGCTGCTCGCACCAGTGGAGGCGCAGCGCGACCGTGCGATCCTCCTCGTCGTCCTCGGAGGACTCGTCGCGATAGCGGTCTCGATCGCTCTGGCGTGGCAGAGCAACCGACCGATCCGGGGGATCACTGCCGTCGCACAACAGGTCGCGGGCGGCGACCTCGACGCCCGGGTACGCCCACAGGGGTCGCAAGAGCTCGTCCGGCTCGGAGAGTCGTTCAACGCGATGCTCGCGACGTGCCAGCGACTCGTGGCCGACGTCACGGCGGCTGGGATCGAGACCACGTCCGCCGCAACCGAGCTGTCCGCCTCGTCCGACGAGCTCGCGGCCACCACGACACAGCAGAGCGCTGCCGTGACGCAGGCGACCGCCACCACCGAGGAGCTCGCCCGCTCCTCGTCGGCGATCGCCGATACCGTCGACGCCGTGGCTCGGCGGGCCTCGGAGACGCGGGACAACCTCGAGAAGGCCGAAGCCGACATCGCCCTGTCCAGCGAACGCACACTGGCACTGGCCAACCGCGCCAACGACATCGACACCCTCGTGGTCCTGATCAACGACATCGCCGACCAGACGAACCTGCTCGCGCTCAACGCCGCGATCGAGGCGGCTCGCGCCGGCGAGCACGGGCTCGGGTTCGCGGTCGTCGCTGACGAGGTCCGCCGCCTTGCCGAGCGGTCCAAGACCTCGGCCGGCGAGATCGCGGCCATCGTGACGGCTGTGCAGGAGGAGACGACCGCGACGGTCATGGCGATGGAGAAGGGAGCGAAGCAGATGCAGCAGGGCCTGGCCCTGCTTGAAGATGTGACCGACGCTACCGGGCAGGTCCGCCTGACCACCCAGCAGCAGCGCAGCGCGACGGCCCAGGTGGTCGAGACCATGGAGCAGCTGGCCGATGCCAGCCGCCAGGTGTCGGCCACAGCTCAGCAGATCGCCGCCGCCGCCGGCAATCTCGCTGACCTGGCCGGGAATCTCGAGGCATCGGGAGCCGCAGCGACCAGGTTGGGCGCGGGAGGCAACCGGTAACGATGAGCGCTCAACAAGCCCTGCTCCTGCCGGTCGGCAGCGACCTGTATGCGCTGCCCCTGGACTGGGCGCGCGAGGTGGTTGCGGCACCGGCCGCGACCACCTTGGTGACCGCGCCCGCCTCGGTACTCGGACTGTTCAACCTGCGAGGCCAGATCGTCCCGCTGTTCGACACCGCCGCGCTCCTCGGCACGGGCACGATCGACGCACCTGCATTCGCCGTCGTCGTCGACAGCGCCGTGGGTCTGGCCGGGCTTGCCACCAGCGGGCTGCCCCAGCGGGAGTCCCTCGGCGAATCCACCGGTCCCTCCGACCTCCCCGGCACGACGGGTCGGTACTCGATCGGCCAGCAGGTGGCGACGCTCCTGGATCCCGTGGCGCTGCTGAGCCCTCATCGCATCAGCGGTCACGACTACCACGGCCTGGCCGGTAACGGGAGCAGCTGATGGCGGGGCTGGGCTCGGACCGCCTGCGCCTCTTGTTCGTGCAGGAGGCGGACGTACGCCTCACCGAGCTCGGCCGCCTGCTGCTCGAGCTGGAGCAACGCGCCGACGACCTGGAGCTCGTGCGGTCCGTCTACCGTGAGCTGCACACGCTCAAGGGCTCGGCAGCCGTGGCAGGACTGGAGGACGTCAGCCAGATCGCGCACGGCCTCGAGGAGCTCGTCGACGACGTCCGTGCCGGAAGCAGGCCGGTCACGCCCGAGATGATCGACACCTTGCTCCGGGGCGCGGACCGGCTCCGTGGGGCGGTCACCGCGACACCGGCCGCTCAGGAGCCGCCGACGAGCAAGCGTGCACAGGTGCGTCCCCGGCCGCAGGGAGGCTCGGGGGCAACGCTCGGCACGCTGCTCGAGCCCTCGCCCGAGCCGCCCGTGGTGAGGGGCGTCCCACCGGCCGCAGCCACCAGTCCCCGCCCTGACGGCGGGTCGGGATTGATCCTGGTGCCGGTGGAACGCCTCGAGGAGCTCACCCGCCTCGTGGGCGAGACCACCTCGGCCCACCTGCGGATCGGACGGATGCTCAAGGACCGGTTCGACGTCGACCCGGGCACCTGCAACGAGTTCAACGAGCTCGCACGCTCGCTCAACAACCTCCACGACAGCACGATGCGCACCCAGATGGTGCCCGTCTCGACGGTCACCGACCAGCTCCACCGGGCCGTGCGCGACCTGTCGCGGGCGCAGGGCAAGGATGTCCGCTGGGAGACCGCGGGCACCGACACCGAGCTCGACCGCGGAGTCCTCCATCGGCTCTCGGATTCCTTGATGCATCTGGTCCGCAACGCGATCGACCACGGGATCGAGACCCCGGACGAGCGCCGGCGGGCGGGCAAGCCCGAGCAGGCGACGGTTCGCCTCCACGCGATGCAGCTCGGCTCCGAGGTGATCATCACCGTGACCGACGACGGACGCGGGATCGACGGCGGCGCCGTCGAACACGAGGCACGCCGGCTCGGCATCGAGACTGATGGGCTCTCCGACGACGAGCGGGCCGCGCTGACGTTTCACCCTGGCTTCTCCACCGCCCGGTTCGTCACTGACGTCTCCGGTCGCGGAGTCGGTCTTGACGTCGTGCGCACCCACGTCGAGGGCGCTCACGGGCGGGTCGACGTCCGCTCCGAGCCCGGTACCGGTACCGAGTTCCGACTCATCGTGCCCATCACCGTCGCCGTTCTGCGGTGTCTGCTCGTGGAGGCCGGCGGGCAGAGCTTCGCCCTACCGTTCCATCGGGTGTTGTTGACCCAAGCCCACAACCCGGACAACGTGACCTACGCCGAAGGGCGACCGGTGGTCTGGGTCGACCGTCATCCCCTGCCCGTCCACCAGCTCGGCGACGTCGTGGGCCTAGGTGAGACGGTGTCGGACGGCCCGGTGGTCGGGCTCACCGACGGCTCGCAGAGGCACGCCTTCGCCGTCGACCGGCTGGTCGGGCAGCGTGACGTGGTGATCAAGGCTCTCAGCCCGTTGGTTCCGCGCCTGCCCGCCGTGGCCGGGGCCAGTGTCGAGGCCGACGGCTCTATCCTGCTGGTGCTCGACCCTCCGGGCCTGATCCAACGTGCTCGGCACTCGCCCCGGCCAGACAGGCCGGGCGGGCGCGACGAGCGACCTGGCGCGCCCGGTCGAAGCATCCTGGTCGTCGACGACGCGCTGATCGTCCGCGAGCTCCAGCGCGGGATCCTCGAGCGCGTCGGGTTCCATGTCCGGGTCGCCGGGGACGGGCAGCAGGCCATCGCCCAGCTCGCCCAGGAGCCCACCGACCTGGTGGTGACCGACATCGAGATGCCGAAGATGGACGGCTTCGCGCTCACCGAAGCCATCCGCTCCCATCCCGCGCTCGCCAACATACCGGTGCTGATCGTCAGCTCACGCTCCAGCGATGCTGATCGGCAACGAGGGCTCGATGCGGGGGCGGACGGCTACATCGTCAAGAGCGCCTTCGACGAGAGCAGCCTGCTCACGGCAGTCAACCGGCTGCTCGGGACCGGCTCATGACCCGGACAGGCAGGCCTACCATCCGCGCGGTCGTGATCGAGGACGCCTCGGAGCAGCGCGACCGGCTGATCGCGCTGCTGGAGGAGGAGCGCGACATCGAGGTGATTGCCTGTCCCTCTGCGACGTACGAGGCGGTGGAGCTCGTTGCCCGGACGCGACCGGACGTCGTCATCCTCGACCTCCACATCCGGGACGGCCTGAGCCAGCAGGCGATCGAGCAGATCATGGCGCACGCGCCGACGCCGATCCTGGTGCTCTCCGACCGGATCCGCGACCGCCGCTCCCCGTCGGCGGTCGATGCGCTGGTCTCGGGTGCCCTCGAGGCCGTCCCCCGGCCAGGCCGGTGGACGCCGCACCTGGGGGCCGAGCTGCGAAGATCGGTGCGTCTCGTCAGCAGGGTGCAGGTGATCAGGCACCCGCGCGGGAGACAGCGGGTGCGGGAGCTCCGCGGCGCCGAGCCGAAGGATTCCCGCCGGCCTGTGGTCGCAGTCGCCGCCTCGACCGGCGGACCCAGCGCGCTGGCCACGTTCCTCAGCGGGCTCGCCGGGCTCGAAGCTCCGGTGCTGGTCGTCCAGCACCTGCATCCTGACTTCACCTCCGGGCTGGTCGAGTGGATGTCGCGGGTCTCGTCGCTCCCCGTCGAGACCGCCGCGCACAACCAGGTCGCCAGCGCCGGCCGGGTCTACCTGGCGCCCGGCGAGCACCACCTCCGGTACGTCCGGAACGGCTCGCTCGAGCTGGCTGCGTCACCCGCCACGGCACATCGACCCTCCGCCGACGAGCTGTTCACGTCAGTGGCGCGCGGCGCGGGGCCTGCGTCGATCGGCGTGCTGCTCACGGGCATGGGAGAAGACGGGGCGCTGGGCCTGCTCGCCATCCGCCAGGCCGGGGGACGTACCTTCGCCCAGGACGAGGCCTCGTCCACCGTGTTCGGCATGCCGAAGGCGGCCGCGCGTCTCGGAGCGGTCGGCGAGATGCTGCCGATCGACAAGATGGCCGACGCCGTCCAGCGAGCCGCACGGGAGGTGAGCCAGTGACGACCGGTCAGGTGCTCGAGGCCGTGATCGACACGGTGGCCGAGCTTCTCCATCTCCGGATCGGACTGCGCCCCGGCCCGACGCTGCGGGGCCGCTTGCGCCGCGCGATCCGGGAAGAGGCCGCGCGACACGGCCAGGACCCCGCGGCGTACGTCGAGAGTCTCGTGGCCGACCGCGGCGTCCTGCAGAGCCTGATGAACCAGGTGGCCGTGCACGAGACCGCGTTCTTCCGGCATCCCGAGCACTTCGACGTCCTCGCGCACGACGTGCTGCCCGAGACGGGCCCCACGGTGCGGATCTGGAGCGCGGCGTGCTCGAACGGTCAGGAGGCCTACAGCCTGGCCATGCTGCTCGAGGAGTCCGGACTCGACGGCACGGTGATCGCAACCGACCTGTCCACCGCGGCTCTGCATCGGACGGCGGCGGCCCGCTACACCCGCCGCGAGCTCTCGGGCGTCTCCGCCGACCGTCTCGCCAGGCATTTCACGCGTGACGGCGACCACTGGAAGGTCAAAGAGCCGGTGCGACAGCGCGTGCGCACCCTGCACCACAACCTCCTGGACCCCCTGCCTCGCGAGGTCCTCGGGTCCCAGGTGGTCTTCTGTCGCAACGTGCTCATCTATCTCTCTGCCGACCAGGTGCGGCTCTTCCTCGACCGTCTCGCCGACGGCCTTGCCCCGTCCACGACACTGTTCGTCGGCGCCGCGGAGACGATCTGGCAGGCTTCGGAACGCTTCGAGGCGGTGCGCCGACGGAACGCGTTCATCTACCGCCAGCGCCGGTCGGAGCCGACGCGCCGGACCCCGAGCGCAGCTCACCCGAGCATGCCCGTCGAGCCGAGACGACGGCGACCGGAACGCAGCGAACGAACGCGGACGACCCCACGTCCGTCGGGTTGGCAACAGGCGCCGTCGACCAGCACAGCGGCTGCGAGCCCGTCGTCGACGCTCGAGATCACCGCCTTGGAGAAGACCGCCCAGGAAGCGGTCGCCGCGGGCGACTACGACGGGGCCGTCGTGGCGTTCCGCAAGTGCGCCTACCTCCGGCCGCACGACCCCCTCGCGCACCTCCATCTCGGGCTGGCACTGGAAGCGGCTGGCGACGCCGACGCGGCGAGACGGGCGTTCGACGCCGCGCGGCGCACCCTCACCGAGACCGGGCCCGACGTCGTGGTCGAGGGACTCAAAGGGCTCGAGGGCTACTCCGTGTCCGAGCTCATCCACCTGCTCGACTCGAAGCGGTGAGGAGTGTCCGATGCTGACGATGGTGTGCTTCCAGGCGGCTGGTTCGACCTACTGCGTGCCTCTGCACGCGACGCGCTCGGTCCGCACCACCGAGAACCTGGTGGCGCTGCCGGATCCCGCCGCGGACGTCGTCGGGGTACTCCCGGGCGAGCCGCCGCTCACGGTCATCTCGCCACTCCGGTCCGCGCTACGAACATCGGGGGGACACATCCTCGTGATGGAGACCGACGACAAGTCCTTCGGTCTGCTCGTCGACGTCGTCACCGGACTCGAGCGGTTCGACGACACGGCGATGCGGCCCGCCCCCGACGGCCAGGGCCGCGCCCTGGTGTCGGGGACGCTCGAGGCTGGCGGCCGCCTCGTCATGGTGGCCGACCCCGGCGCGCTGGCGGGTCGGCTGTGACCACCGCCACCGTGCTGATCGCGGACGACTCACTCGTGATCCGGGCCGTCGTCAAGAGCGAGCTGGAGGAGGAGGGCTACCGCGTCGTGGAGGCGGTCGACGGGCTCGCCGCAGTCCAGCAGTGCCGTCACGACCCGCCCGACGTCGTGCTGCTGGACATCGAGATGCCTGGCCTCGACGGCTACCAGGTGCTGTCCGAGCTCAAGAACGATCCGGAGCTCAGCGACGTTCCCGTCGTGTTCCTCACCAGCCGCGGCGGTATGGATGACGTCGTCGCGGGCTTGCGCGGCGGCGCCCACGACTACCTGAGGAAGCCGTTCGAATCCCCGGAGCTGCTCGCCCGCGTCGCCGCCGCCACCCACGTCAAGCACCTGCAGGACCAGCTACGCCAACGCAACGCCGACCTCGACCGGCTCAGCCGGACCGACATGCTGACCGGCATGTACAACCGTCGACACCTCGAGCAGGAGCTGGCGCGCCTCCACAACGACTCGATCCGTCACGCCGCCCCGCTCAGCGTGCTGCTGCTGGACCTCGACCGCTTCAAGAACGTCAACGACACGTACGGCCACGCGGCGGGCGACGACGTGCTGCAGGCCTTCGCGAGCCGACTTTCCGCCGAGCTGCGCGCCGGTGACATCGCCGGCCGATGGGGCGGCGAGGAGTTCCTGGTCGTCCTGCCTCGCACCGACCTCACGAGCAGCATGGCCGTGTCCGAGCGGATCCGCTCGGTGGCAACGGCGGAGCCGATCACGTCCGCGGGAGTCTCGATCGACATCACTGTCAGCGGTGGCTGTGCGCTCGGCCCGCGCGACTCCCCCGCCAGCTTGGTACAGATCGCCGACCACTGCCTGTACCGCGCCAAGGAAGAGGGCCGCAACCGGGTCGTGTTCGATCCTCAGGGCTGATCTCAGCCCGCCAGGGCCGACTCTGCCTCGGCGAACACTGCTCAACCGCCTGCTGGACGGTCACGGCGTCCTGCGCGAGGTCCGACGTGATCCGGACGGACGCCTGCCCGAGGGTGCCGAAGCCAGCGACCGGCGGCGGGGAGCTCGCGACGGTAGTCCTCGAGCGACTGCTCGTCCTCGAGGATCTGCGCGTCGATGCCGGCCTGCTCGAAGCCGTCGGGTGCGGTGGAGGACGCAGGAACGCCGCGCGACATCCCGAAGATCTCGCCCACCTCAGGGTCGTTGATGAGGACGTCGATGAGCTTCGCCGCCTGGGCCGGGTGCTCAGAGGTCGAGGACGGCGAGAGCATGAGGGACGGCTTGAGGAACATGCCGCCGTTGGCCGGGCCGATCCGCGTCCGCGCGGCATGAACGATGACGCGGGACATCGATGAACGACGTCCCGCGTCATCACAGTGGTGGGCCCGGAGGGACTCGAACCCCCGACATCCACGGTGTAAGCGTGGCGCTCTGACCAACTGAGCTACAGGCCCTGGCAGCGCAGGCAAGAATACCGGCGTCGGACCCGACGCCGGAACAGCCGCCCGCGCCCTACACCTCCGCGAGTGCCTGGCGGTACTCCTCGAGCTGCCGCCGCCCTCCGCGCGGGTAGACGACCGACCAGCGAACGATGCCGTCGGCGTCGATCAGGAACGACCCCCGCAGGGCGTGGCCCGAGTCCTCGTCGAGTACGCCGTAGGCGCGCGCGGCCGCACCGTGCGGCCAGAAGTCGCTCAGCAGGTCGAACCCGAAGCCCTCGGCCTCCTGCCACGCCTTGAGGCTGAAGACCGGGTCCGTCGACACGGCCAGCAGCCGCACGCCGACGGTCTCGAAGTCCTCGATGTTGTCGCGCAGCTCGCACAGCTCGGCCGTGCAGGTGCCCGAGAACGCGAAGGGGTAGAAGACGACGACCACCGTCTCCCCTCGCAGGTCGGCCAGGTGCACGGGCGTGCCGTGCGTGTCCGGCAGCGTCAGGTCGGGTGCGGGGTCGCCGGGGCGCAGGGCCCGTTCCGCCGTCTTCAAGTCCTGCGGTGCCACGTCAGCGCCCGCGGCCCCGATTGGCCAGCTTCGTCGCGGACCAGTCCGCGGCGACGGCGAAGGTGCTCGTGGCGTGCAGGCCAGCCGTCGTGGCCGCCTCCTGGATCTCGTCGTGGCCCACGTGGCCGTCGCGTCCGGGCTTGCGGGTCAGCACCCACATGAGCCCGCCGTCGTCGAGCACGGTCTGCGCGTCCACGAGCATGTCGGTGAGGTCGCCGTCGTCCTCCCGCCACCAGATGATCACACCGTCCGTGACGTCGTCGAAGTCCTCGTCGACGAGCTCGCCCCCGACGATCTCCTCCAGGTCGACGCGGAGGTCGTCGTCGACGTCATCGCCCCATCCGTACTCTTGCACCACCTGACCGGGCCCGAACCCGAGGCGTGCGGCCAGGGAATCAGCCTTCTGTCCCACGTGGTCTTTCGTTCCTCTCGTTGTCCGACGACGACGCCGGGCCCCGTCGTTCGACCCGCGTGTGGCAAAGGTAGTCCACCGGAGGGTCGGACGCCTCGGCAAGCCTCCGACCAGCGGGAGCGTCCGCCAGGTGGAAAGCATGACGCATATCACGGTTCCTTGACCGCTCGATGGTGTGCTTGCGGAGGATCTGGGGACAC
Organism: Isoptericola halalbus; assembly: GCA_009663185.1. Lineage (GTDB taxonomy): Bacteria > Actinomycetota > Actinomycetes > Actinomycetales > Cellulomonadaceae > Isoptericola > Isoptericola halalbus. Next base: position 78,731 of record VJZX01000009.1, on the reverse strand, counting down.
AATGAGTGATGACCACCTGTGCGTGGAGCGCACCGTCGCCATCGTGACGGCGCGGGACCCACGCGACGGGGACGCCTGAAGGTGCCCGCGGCACGACCACGTCGGCGCGCGCACGCAGAAGAGAGAGGTTGCTGGTGGCTTCGTACGACGAGACCGGACCGCTGATCAACGGTCTGCTCAGCGCTGTGCCGGACATCGACCCCGCCGAGACCGGAGAATGGGTCGAGTCACTCGACGGCCTGATCGACGACAAGGGCGGTCCTCGCGCCCGCTACGTCATGCTCAACCTGCTGCGCCGCGCCCGTGAGCGCAACGTGCACATCCCCACCTCGGTGGCGACGCCATACGTCAACACGATCGGGGTGCACGAGGAGCCGTACTTCCCCGGCGACGAGGCGATCGAGCGCCGCTACCGCTCGTGGATCCGCTGGAACGCGGCCGTCATGGTCACGCGTGCGCAGCGCCCGGGCCTCTCGGTCGGCGGCCACATCTCGTCCTACGCGTCGAGCGCGACGCTGTACGAGGTGGGCCTCAACCACTTCTTCCGCGGCAAGGACCACCCCGGCGGCGGCGACCAGATCTACTTCCAGGGCCACTCTTCGCCCGGCATGTACGCGCGCGCTTACCTCGAGGGGCGCGTGAGCGCCGAGCAGCTCGACGGGTTCCGCCAGGAGAAGTCACATCCGGGCGGCGGCCTCCCGTCCTACCCGCACCCGCGGCTCATGCCGGACTTCTGGGAGTACCCGACGGTCTCGATGGGCCTCGGCCCGGCGTCGGCGATCTACCAGGCGTGGACGAACAAGTACCTGCACAACCGCGGCATCAAGGACACGAGCCAGCAGGACGTGTGGGCGTTCCTCGGCGACGGCGAGATGGACGAGCCCGAGTCGCGCGGCATGATCCAGCACGCGGCCCACCAGGGGTTGGACAACCTCACGTTCGTCGTCAACTGCAACCTGCAGCGGCTCGACGGTCCCGTCCGCGGCAACGGCAAGATCATCCAGGAGCTCGAGGCGCAGTTCAGGGGCGCCGGCTGGAACGTCATCAAGGTCGTCTGGGGCCGCGAGTGGGACGCCCTGCTCAACGCGGACAAGGACCGTGCGCTCGTCAACCTGATGAACGCGACGCCGGACGGTGACTACCAGACGTACCGCGCGGAGTCGGGTGCGTTCATCCGCGAGCACTTCTTCGGCCGCGACCCGCGCACCAAGGCCCTCGTCGAGAACATGACCGACGAGGACATCTGGAACATGAAGCGCGGCGGTCACGACTACCGCAAGATCTACGCGGCGTACGCGGCGGCGCGTGCCCACACGGGCCAGCCGACCGTGATCCTCGCGCAGACGGTCAAGGGCTACGCCCTGGGCTCCGGCTTCGCGGGCCGCAACGCGACGCACCAGATGAAGAAGCTCAAGGGCGACGAGCTCAAGGCGCTGCGCGACTCGCTGCGCATCCCGATCACGGACGAGCAGATCGACGCCGACCCGTACCTGCCGCCCTACTACCACCCGGGCGCCGACGACGAGGGCATCCAGTACATGCTGGACCGTCGTCGCCACCTCGGCGGGTTCGTCCCGGAGCGGCGAGTCAAGGCGGAGCCCCTCGTGCTTCCCGGGGACAAGTCCTACGAGCTGCTCAAGAAGGGCTCCGGCAACCAGGAGATCGCCTCGACGATGGCCTTCGTGCGGCTCCTCAAGGACCTCATGAAGGACAAGGAGTTCGGCAAGCGGATCGTGCCGATCATCCCCGACGAGGCACGCACGTTCGGCCTGGACTCGATCTTCCCGAGCGCGAAGATCTTCAACACCCAGGGTCAGAACTACCTCGCCGTGGACCGCGAGCTCATGCTGAGCTACAAGGAGGCCGAGGCCGGGCAGATCATGCACACCGGCATCAACGAGGCAGGCTCCGCCGCCGCGTTCCAGGCCGTCGGCACGTCGTACGCGACGCACGGCCAGTTCATGGTGCCGGTCTACATCTTCTACTCGATGTTCGGCTTCCAGCGCACGGGCGACCAGTTCTGGGCGGCCGGCGACCAGCTCACGCGCGGCTTCATCATCGGCGCGACGGCGGGGCGCACGACGCTGACCGGTGAGGGCCTGCAGCACGCGGACGGACACTCGCCGCTGCTCGCGGGCACCAACACAGCGATGGTCCAGTACGACCCGGCCTTCGGGTACGAGATCCGCCACATCGTGCGCGACGGCATCGAGCGCATGTACGGCGACGGCTCCGACGGCCGCGACCAGAACGTCATGTACTACCTCACCGTGTACAACGAGCCGATGGTCCAGCCCGCCGAGCCGGAGGACGTCGACGTCGAGGGCATCGTCCGCGGCATCCACCGCATCTCCCCCTCCGAGGCCGAGGGTCCCAAGGCACAGCTCCTCGCATCCGGCGTCGGCGTGCCGTGGGCGCTCGAGGCGCAGCAGCTCCTGCGGGAGGACTGGGGCGTGTCGGCCGACGTCTGGTCCGTCACGAGCTGGAACGAGCTGCGCCGCAACGCGCTCGCCGCCGAGCACGACGCGCTCGTCGACCCGACCTCCGAGGCACGCGTGCCGTACGTGACGCAGAAGCTGTCGGACGCCCGGGGTCAGGTGTTCGTTGCCACGAGCGACTACGACCACCTGGTCCCCGACCAGATCCGCGCGTGGGTGCCCGGCGACTACGCGGTGCTCGGTGCGGACGGCTTCGGCTTCTCGGACACGCGTGCCGCCGCCCGCCGCCACTTCCTCATCGACGGGCCGTCGATGGTGGTCAAGACGCTGCAGCAGCTTGCCCGCCGCGGCGAGATGTCGACCGACGTCGTCGCCAAGGCGGTCGAGAAGTACCGCCTGCTCGACGTCGCGGCCGGCACGTCCGGCAGCGCGGGCGGCGAGAGCTGAGCTCGCCGAGGTAGCGTCAATTCCGACGAGGTAGCACGAAACGGGGCCCCGGACCGATCGGTCCGGGGACCCGTGCTACCTCGCCGGAATTGACGCTACCTCGGCGGACGTTCTACCTCGGCGAGGCCTGCTCGGCCTCGGAGATCGCGCGCTCGAGCTCGGCGCGCACCGGGGCAACGGCCGCGGCGTCGGGGTGCATCGAGAGCGACTCGAGGTGCTGGCGCGCCTCGAAGACCCGGTCGGCCTCGATCGCCGCGAGCACGAGCTGGCGGCCGACCTCGGGCGTGTGCTCGCGCGCACGCCAGTGCCCGACGCCGAGCCCGAGCGCCTCGACCGGCATCCCGGCGTCGCGCAGGATCACGAGCCCCTCGGCCAGGGCCCTGCCCTGGGGGTCTCGTTCGGCCGCGGTCGCCAGCCGCCGGAGGGCGCCCTCGGGGTCGTCGGCCACCGAGAGCCGCCCGAGCTCGAGCAGCGGCCGCCAACCGCGCGGGTGACCGGCGAGCTCCTCCGCGAGCGACCAGACGGCCAGGTCGGCCGCCCGCTGCTTCTCGATCTCGTCGCTCGGTGCGGTCAGCGGGTCCTCCGGGTTCGGAGACTCCTGGGCGTGGCGGCGCACGATCTCTGCGAGCGCGTGGAACGCGCGCTCGTCGTTCGGGTCGTCGATGAGCATGGAGCGCAGCGCGTCCTCCTGCACGGTGTCGCCATGGCGGCGGCCCACCGTCGGGCGCCGTGCCCCCACGGTCGAGGCCGAGAAGGGTCGGCGGATGAGCTTGCGTAGGCGGGGCAGCAGAGCCATGCCTTCGACCCTATCCAATGAGCCTGTCGTTCGACTGTGCAGCGAGCCGTTTGTGCACTCCCCACAACTGCCGCCGTATCCTCGGAGCATGCCGAGCCCCGCACAGACCACCGTCTCCCGCGGTGAGAACATCCAGCGCGTCCGCGACGGGCTGGGCATGCTCACCGCCGCGGCGATGCGACGCCTCGACGAGGAGGTCCCGTGGTACCGCCAGCTGCCGGCCGAGGACCGCTCCTACGTGGGGCTCGTCGCGCAGTCGGGCATCAACTCCTTCGTCTCCTGGTTCGCCGACCCCACGCAGACGCCGCACGGCGTCGGGGAGATGTTCGCGGCCGCCCCGCCCGAGCTCACGCGGTCGATCTCGCTGCAGCACACGCTGCAGCTCGTGCGGATCATGGTCGACGTCGTCGAGTCGCACTCGGACCAGATCGCCGCGCCGGGCTACGAGCGCGAGCTGCGCGAGGCCGTGCTGCGCTACTCGCGCGAGATCGCGTTCTCGGCCGCCGAGGTGTACGCCCGTGCCGCCGAGGTGCGCGGCGCCTGGGACGCGCGCCTCGAGGCGCTCGTCGTGGACGCGCTGCTGCGCGGGGACGACGACGACTCGATCCGCTCGCGGGTGTCCGCGCTCGGCTGGAGCGGCCGCGGACAGGCGCTCGTCGTCGTCGGCGCGACGACGTCGGGGCTCGACGACGTGCGCACCGCCGACCTGCGCCGAGCGGCGCGGCGGGCCGCGGGCGACGCCCTCGTCGGGATCCACGGCGACCGGCTCGTGCTCGTGCTCGGCGGCGAGGGCGACCTCGTGGCGGCCGCCACGTCGCTGCTGCCGCGCTTCGGAAGCGGTCCGGTGGTCATCGGCGGGGTCGTGCCCGACGTCAGCGGCGCGGCCCGCTCGGCCAGGGCCGCCCTCGCAGGCCTGGCCGCGGCGCCCGCCTGGCCGCAGGCGCCGCGCCCGGTGCTGGCGGACGACCTGCTGCCCGAGCGCGTGCTGATCGGCGACACCACGGCGCGCCGCACGCTCGTCGCGCAGGCGTACCGCCCGCTGCAGGAGGCGACGGGCTCGGTCCTCGAGACGCTCTCGGCCTACCTCGGCACGGGTCGCTCGCTCGAGGCCGCGGCGCGCCGGCTGTACGTGCACCCCAACACCGTGCGGTACCGGCTCCGCAAGGTCTCGGAGATCACGGGCTGGGACCCGCTCGACGCGCGCGAGTCGTTCGTCCTGCAGATGGCGCTGGCCCTCGGGCAGCTCGAGGCGGCCGAGCGGCCGTAACCGCCTGCGTTTGCGGATTCCCACAATCGCCCTCCGCGAGGTTGGTGCGGGTCACGACGCGCCGACCCGGTCTCGGGGTGACACCGTGGGTGCGTGCTCGCCGTCGTCTGCCCTGGACAGGGCTCTCAGACCCCCGGGATGCTCGCGCCGTGGCTCGAGCTTCCCTCCACCGCCGACCTGCTCGACGCGTTCTCGGCCGCGGCCGGGACCGACCTCGTCACGCACGGCACCACCTCGGACGCCGACACGATCCGGGACACGGCTGTCGCCCAGCCGCTGATCGTCGCCACGTCGCTCGTCGCGCTGCGGACGATCCTCGACGGGCGCGACACGTCCGAGGTCGTCGACGTCACGGCGGGACACTCCGTCGGCGAGCTCGCCGCGGCGGCGGTGGCAGGCGTGCTCGACGACGCCGGCGCGGTCGGCCTCGTGTCCCACCGCGCGCGGGCGATGGCTGAGGCCGCCGCCGCCGCCGAGTCGGGCATGAGCGCCGTCGTCGGCGGCGACCCCGAGGAGGTGCTCGCCGCGATCGAGGCCGCGGGCCTCTTCCCCGCGAACGTCAACGGCGGCGGGCAGGTCGTCGCCGCGGGCGGACGCGCAGAGCTCACGGCGTTCGCCGAGCAGCCGCCGACGCGCGCGCGCGTCATCCCGCTGCAGGTCGCCGGCGCATTCCACACCCCGTACATGGAGCCCGCGCGCGCCGCGTTCGACCAGGTCGCGCGCGGCTGGCTCGCGACCGACCCGCGCCTGCCGCTGCTGAGCGACGCCGACGGCGCCACGTACGACGTGCTCGCGCCGGGCTCGCACGGCCACGGCACCGCGACCGACGTCCTCGCGCGCCTGGCCGCGCAGGTCACGGCGCCCGTTCGCTGGGACCTGTGCCAGGCGACGCTCGCCGAGCGCGGCGTGACCGCGATCCTCGAGCTCGCCCCGGGCGGCGTCCTGACGGGCCTGGCCAAGCGGTCGCTCCAGGGCGTCGAGCTCGTCGCGGTCAAGTCGCCCGACGACGTGGACGCGGCACGCGACCTCGTCGCGCGCCACTCGGTCGCCGGCGGCACCGACGCAGCGGCCGAGGCGTCCGCATGAGCGCCCGGGCGACGCTGCGCCAGGCCGAACCGGTCCGGTACTCGCGCATCTGGTCCATCGCGGGCGAGCGCGGCAGCGAGACCGTCACGAACGACGACATCGCAGGGCCCATCGACTCGTCCGACGAGTGGATCCGCCAGCGCACGGGCATCGTGACCCGGCGCCGGGCGACCGGTGACGTCGACGTCCTCGACCTCGCCGAGGCCGCGGCCCGCAAGGCGCTCGACACCGCCGGGCTGACCGGCGCGGACGTCGACGCGGTGATCCTGTCGACCATCACGTACTTCCACCAGACCCCGTCGGGCGCCGCCATCCTCGCCGAGCGGATCGGGGCGACGCCGGCAGCGGCGTACGACATCTCGGCCGCGTGCGCGGGCTACGCCTACGGCATCGGGCAGGCGGACGCGCTCGTGCGATCGGGCGCCGCGCGGCACGTGCTCGTCATCGGGGCCGAGAAGCTGAGCGACGTCATCGACCCGACGGATCGCTCGATCTCGTTCCTGCTCGGCGACGGCGCCGGCGCGGCGGTCGTCGGCCCGTCCGACACGCCGGGCATCGGCCCCACCGTGTGGGGTTCCGACGGCGCCAAGGCGCAGGCGATCCGCCAGACGCACTCCCTCGCCGAGCTCGCGAACGACCCGTCCCTCGGCATGCCGACACTGCGTCAGGACGGCCCGTCCGTGTTCAAGTGGGCGAGCTTCCAGATGGCGCCGATCGCCGCCAAGGCGATGGCCGAGGCCGGGGTCGAGCCGGACGACATCCAGGTCTTCGTGCCGCACCAGGCGAACATGCGGATCATCGACCAGATGGTCAAGCAGCTGCGCCTGCCGGAGACCGTGGTCGTCGGGCGCGACATCGTGGACACCGGCAACACGTCCGCCGCCTCCATCCCCCTGGCGACCGAGCGGCTGCTCGCGGAGGGCGCGGCGCGCCCGGGCGACCTCGCGCTGCAGATCGGCTTCGGCGCGGGACTCGTCTACGCCGCACAGGTCGTCGTGCTCCCGTGAGCCACCCGTAGTACCCGACACCCCGCAGGTGCGGGACAATCTCACCGCAAGACCCACCGACCCGGTGCCGGACGGCCGGTACCCCGTTTCAAGGAGAAACCCACCCCATGGCTTACACCTCCCAGGAGATCCTCGAGGGCCTCGCCGAGATCGTCGCCGAGGAGACCGGTCTTCCCACCGACGCCGTCGCCCCCGAGAAGTCCTTCACCGACGACCTCGACATCGACTCGCTGTCGATGATGACGATCGTCACCCACGCGGAGGACAAGTTCGACGTCCGCATCCCGGACGACGACGTCAAGAACCTCACGACCGTCGGCGATGCCGTCACCTACATCGAGGGCGCCCAGGCCTGAGCGGCCTGAGGGCAGACCCTCGGCCGAGCCGGGCGGACCGGTGACCCCGGTCCGCCCGGACCGCCCGCCACCCGACCCAGGAGAGCACCATGACCGCAGCACGCGACGTCGTCGTCACCGGACTCGGCGCCACCACGCCCCTCGGCGGCGACGCGCCGACCACCTGGGCTGCCGCCCTGGCCGGCGAGTCCGGCGCCCGGACGCTCGAGAACGACTGGGCGGAGAAGTACGGGATCCCGGTCACCTTTGCGGCGACCCTCAAGGTCAAGCCTGAGGAGGTCCTCCCCCGCCCCGAGCTCAAGCGTATGGACCCCTCGGCGCAGTACGCGATCATCGCGGCGCGCGAGGCGTGGCAGGACGCGGGAGCTCCGGAGGTCGACGGCGAGCGTCTCGGTGCCGTGGTCTCGTCCGGCATCGGCGGGATCTGGACCACGCTCGACGGCTGGGACCTGCTCAAGGAGCGCGGCGCCCGGCGCATGCTCCCCATGACGGTCCCGATGCTCATGCCGAACTCGCCCGTCGCGTACGTCTCGCTCGAGCTCGGCGCCCAGGCGGGTGCCCACGCGCTCGTCTCGGCGTGCGCGTCCGGAGCGGAGGCGATCGGCTACGCGGTCGACATGATCCGCACGGGCCGGGCCGACGTCGTGGTCGCGGGTGGGACCGAGGCGACCATCCACCCGATGCCGATCGCCGCGTTCGCTGCGTCGCGCACGCTCTCGCTGCGCAACGACGACCCGCAGGCTGCGTCGCGGCCCTACGACGTCGACCGTGACGGCTTCGTCATCGGCGAGGGCGCTGCGGTGCTCGTTCTCGAGAGCGCCGAGCACGCCGCCGCCCGCGGCGCGAACGTCTACGCACGCATCTCCGGCCTCGGCCTGTCCGCCGACGCCTACCACATCACGTCCCCGGACCCGGAGGGCAAGGGCCAGGTCGCCGCGATGCGGCGCGCGCTCGAGGACGCCGGCGTCACCGGTGCCGACGTGGTGCACGTGAACGCGCACGCGACGTCGACCAAGGTCGGCGACCTCACCGAGACGCGGTCCATCCGCACCCTGCTCGGCGACGACGCGGACCACGTCCTGCTCTCGGCGACGAAGTCCATGACCGGGCACCTGCTCGGCGGCGCCGGTGCGCTCGAGACGCTCTTCACCGTCAAGGCGGTCTCCGAGCGCCTCGCCCCGCCCACGATCAACGTCGACAACCCGGACCCCGAGCTGCAGGTGCCGCTCGTGCGCTCGACGCCGGAGAAGCTGCCCGGCGGCGACGTCGCGGCCGTCAACAACTCGTTCGGCTTCGGCGGCCACAACGTCGCCCTTGTCGTGACGAACGCCTGATCGCTCACGCGGCAACGACGACGGAGCCCCGCCGGCCAGCTGGCCGGCGGGGCTCCGTCGTGAACGGGACGGACCGCGGGTACTACCCGACCCGGTGCAGCCACCGCACCGGCGCACCGGCACCGGCGTAGCGGAACGGTTCGAGCTCGTCGTCCCAGGCCGTCCCGAGCGCGAGGTCGAGGGCGTCGCGCATGGCCCGGGGGTCGTGCGCCAGGTCGAGGGCCGCGCGGATCCGGTCCTCGGGCACCACGACGTTGCCGTGGACGTCCGTCATCGCGTGGAAGATGCCGAGCTCGGGGGTGTGCGACCAGCGCGCCCCGTCCGCGCCGTGGCTGGCCTCTTCGGTCACCTCGTACCGGAGGTGGTCCCAACCGCGCAGGGCAGACGCGAGCCGGGCACCCGTTCCCTGGGCGCCCTGCCACGAGTACTCCGCCCGGTACAGACCGCGGCCGGCCGGCTGGGGCGTCCAGTCGAACGACGCGCGAGTACTGAGCACGGTGCCCGCCGCCCACTCGAGGTGGGGGCACAGTGCCCGGGGTGCAGAGTGCACAAAAAGCACACCGCGGGTGATGGCTCCGGCCATGCTGTCCTCCCTGGTTTCCGAGGTCCGTCTTCCCCTACGTCCTCGAACCGAGCGAAGGCCCTGGTCGGTACGCCACCAGCGGTGGTCTTGCTGTCTTCTCGTCACATCCTGCCGGAGGTATGGGTCAGATGCGAGGCGAATCACCTTCGTTCGGCGATTCTCAGGAACTTCAGAGCCTCTCGCGCAGCTCCCGCATCGCCTTCTTGCGCACGCTGCGCTCGAGCCTGTCCAGGTACAACGTGCCGTCGAGATGGTCGCACTCGTGCTGCAGGCAGCGCGCCATGAGGCCCGTCCCCTCGACGACGACCTCCTGGCCCTCGAGGTTCGTCCCGACGACGCGGGCGTACCACGCGCGCGTCGTGGGGTACCAGAGCCCCGGGACCGAGAGGCACCCCTCGTCCCCGTCCTGCAGCTCGTCCGAGAGCTCGACGATCTGAGGGTTGAGCACGTAGCCGATCTCGTCGTCGACGTTCCACGAGAACGCGCGGAGGTTCACCCCGATCTGGTTCGCGGCCAGCCCCGCGCGCCCGTCGGCGTCGACGGTCTCAACGAGGTCGTCGACCAGGCTTCGCACACGGTCGTCGATCGTGGTGATCTCGTCGCACGGGGTGCGCAGCACGGGGTCGGGCAGCACCCGGATCTCTCGCATCGCCATGGGACGGCATTCTTCCAGATCGCGCCCGCTCCCCCGCCCGCACGTCAGCCCTCGCCCTCGACGACGGCGGCCGTCGCTCCGGTAGGCTCACGGGCGCGCCCCGTTAGCTCAGCTGGTCAGAGCAGGAGACTCATAATCTCTCGGTCGCGGGTTCAAGTCCTGCACGGGGCACCAGCGAGCCGCACCATCCGAAGCCGGGCCGGACTCCGCGATGACTCCGGGCCCCGACTGCCGTCCTACGTGTCAGACAAGGGAGCACAGGAGCAGCGCCGACGGAGGTCACGATGCGAAACACGGAGCTGGCGAGGCTCGACGGGCTCGTCGGGCAGTGGGTCTTGACCATGTCCGATGCGTGGTTCCTCCAGCCGCCGGGAACGGAGGTTCCCGGTACCACCACGGTGGAGTGGCTCGGCGAGGCGTTCGTGGTAGTGCGAAGCCGGTTCGGGGGTGACGAGCACGAGCACTCCGAGATGACTCTCGTCCTGGGCCGCAGCGACCCCGACGACGCGTATGTCGCGCTCTACCACGACGACCGCGGCGTGTGCCGCGCATTCTCGATGACCTTCGACGGCGAGCACTGGACCCTGACCCGCGAGGACCCGGACTTCCACCAGCGCTGGATCGCCGACGTCGGCCCCGAAATGATCCGTGGCCGCTGGGAGGCCTCCGAGGACGCCGGCGCCACCTGGCGCAAGGACTTCGACCTCACGTTCCGCCGCGCCGCCGACACCTGACCGGGTTCACGTCGTGCACGAGCCCGGCTCAGCACGCGCCGCTATGCTCCGGACCATGTTCCGGGTCCTGCTGATGCTGGCATACCTCGCCCTCGTCGTCTGTGCGCTCGTCGACGCGATCCAGTCGGACGAGGAGGACTCCGGCGGCATCCAGAAGGGGTTCTGGATCCTCATCATCCTGTTCCTGCCCCTCGCGGGTTCGATCGCGTGGCTCGTGGTCAGCCGGTCCGCGCGGACCCGCCGCCGTACGTCGCCGGGCCCGACCACCGGGTTCCCGGCGAGCCCGCCGCCCGCGGCGCACTACCCGGCGCGTCGTCGGACGTGGGACGAGCAGCACGACACCGTGCCCGACTCACCCGACGACGACCCCGAGCTGCACTGGCTCCTCGAGCAGGCGCGCCTCCAGCGTAAGCGCGAGCAGCGCGCGGGACAGACCGACGGCGGCGGCGGCACCCGTACCTCGGACGAGGACAGCGACCTCGACGGCGAGGCCGAGCCCAGGCGCCCATAGGCCCCTGGCGGCCCCGCTACGGTGTTGCCATGTGGTTCCGCCGCAGCCCGCTGCCCGACGACGCCCGCCGCACGCTCGACCTCCGCAGCGACGAGAAGCTCCTTGCCGTCGCCGCACTCGCCGACGCCGGCTGGGCCGTGGCCACGACGGCTGAGCTCGTCGTCGTGCACGAGCGACCCACGCGCGTGACCAAGCGGCGCCCGTGGTGGGACGTGGACCGTGCCGCGTACGACCCCGAGCGCTCGACCGTCACGGTCGAGTGGGTCGACGCCGAGCCTGACCTGCCCCTGGTCCTCACCGACCCCGAGCGCACCTCGTTTCCTCAGGTCCTGCGCGAGCGCGTGCAGTGGTCGGTCGTGATCGCCGAGGTCGTGGCGCTCCCGCGGGGAGGCGAGGCGAAGGTCGCCGTACGCCGCACCACGGCCGGCGAGCTGTTCTCCCAGGCCATCGCCGGGCCCGGGGTCGACCTCGACGACCCCGAGGTCACGCCCGTCGTCGACGCGGCCGAGGACCGCGTCCGGTCCGCGGCCGGGCTGTGACGGTGACGTCGGCCACGGCTCGCGGAAACCCGTCCAAAGCACCCCCGCGGGGCTGATAGAGTTCTACCCGGCCGATCGCCCTCAGGGTGGTTGTCCGCGATCCCGCGTAGCTCAGCTGGCAGAGCATCCGACTGTTAATCGGACGGTCGTAGGTTCAAGTCCTACCGCGGGAGCTCCCTGGAGGCCCTGAAACCCCGATGTGACCTGGGATTCAGGGCCTCGTCGTTTCCGGCGCGGATCCCAGCCATCTTCAGCGAGACAATCCGGAAACCCCACCTCCAGCGCCCCGCCAGATGGCGGGAAGCTCCCGCCGCCTGGCTGTGTCCGGCGGAACCCCGGCGGTGCAACGATGTGCGCCACGACCACTTCGATGATGCAGGAGGTCATGGTGACGACCACCACCACGGCGCCGACGGCGCCGACGAAGACGCAGATCGGCCCGCCACCCCCGTTCGACCCGGAGCTCGCCGCCGTGCTGCCGATGCTCGCGGACGTCCCGAAGCTTGAGACTCTGGAGAGCATCCCGGCGGCCCGGGAGTTCGTGATGAACCCGCCGGACGAGGACCCCACCCTGGACGGGCGGTACACCGTCGAGACACGCACGGTCCCTGGACCCGCGGGAGCGCCGGACATCTCGCTCGTCATCTGCCGTCCGGTGGGCGCGGCCGGGCAGGTACCGGTCGTCTACAACATCCACGGCGGTGGGATGGTCGTGGGTGACTCGACGTTGTGGCTCTCGAGCATGATCGCGATGGTTGCCGAGTTCGACGCGGCAGTCGTGTCGGTGGAATACCGGTTGGCCCCGGAGACCCCTCACCCAGGGCCGGTCGAGGACTGCTACGCCGGCCTCGTCTGGACGGCGAACCACGCCGACGAGCTCGGCATCGATCCCGCCCGCATCATGATTGCCGGCGCCAGCGCGGGAGGCGGGCTCGCCGCGGCCACGACGCTGCTGTCGCGCGACCGCGGAGGCCCCATGCCGCTTGCCCAGCTCCTGATGTGCCCGATGCTCGACGACCGCAACGACACGCCGTCGGCCACCCAGATGGAGGGTATGGGCGGCCTCTGGGACCGCGTCGCGAACCAGACCGGCTGGACGGCCCTGCTCGGTGGTGCGCGCGGGACCGACGACGTGTCGCAGTACGCCGCGCCCGCGCGCGCGACGGACCTGACCGGTCTGCCCGCGACGTTCATCGACGTCGGCTCCGCCGAGACCTTCCGCGACGAGGCTGTCACCTACGCGAGCCGGATCTGGCAGGCCGGTGGACGGTGCGAGCTGCACGTGTGGGCTGGCGGCTGGCACGGATACGACGCGGTGGCACCGCACGCAGCCGTCTCGCAGGACACCGTCGAGGCTCGGCGGCGTTGGTTTGCGCGCATGCTCGGTGCATGATGGGGCTGGGTGGGGGCCCACACCCCACCCAGTTCGTCTGCCACCCAGGCGACCCTGTCTGCTCCTTGATTGCAGGATTCGCTCATGAGGGACCTGACGATCCGGCTCGCTGCGCTCGACGCAGGCGCAGCTGCTGCGTTGCGCGTGATCTCGTACTTCGACGAGCTCGTCCAGCACCGCGCGGGCCTGTCCGCGGTGGTGCGGGGCGTGGCGGTGCTCAGCGGGTTCCCGGCCGGGCTGGCTGACGAGCGCCGGCACCTGCGCATCCGCGTCCTGCCCGACGGCACGTCCGCCGCCGGCGCCGTGGAGGCCGATCCGGACACCGCGTGGATATCCACGCCACCGTCGTCGCAGGAGCCGGTGCTCTGGATCGAGAGCCAGGACGATCCCGGCGGCCTGCACGCGCTGATCCTCGAGCGTGCTCGGCTGGCGGTCGAGTCCCTGGACCGGAACCAGCCGCCTGCACCGTACAGCGCCGACGCCGGACGGTGGGCCGCCGTCGTCGTCGATGCTGCGGCATCGCCCGAGGCCAGGACCGGAGCGTTGCAGCGGCTCGGGCTGAACGACACCAGCACGGCCTGCGCGGTCGCCAAGCTCGGCGAGCCTCCGCTGATCTTCCGGACAGCGGATCTCGCGCGGAGCTCGGCGGTCGACCGTCGTACCGGTATCGGTCCGCTCGTCCCCGCGCTCGATCTGCCTCGGTCCTGGGAGGAGGCGCAGCTGGCATTGCGGCTCTCCGCCGAGGGGACCGCCACGGACCCGGGGGCGCGCGTGGTCCTGGCGTCCGAGGCGGGTGGCCTCCTCGACCTGGCACGGTCGATCACCCCGACCACGCCTGTGGCGGAGGACGTCGCCGCCCTCGATCGGGTGGCGACGGCCGCGCCACCGCTGCTCGAGACGCTGCATGCGATCAGCGTCACCAGCAGCCTGCGTGACGCGGCCGCCTCGCTCCACATGCACCACTCGACCGTCCAGGAGCGTGTCTCGCGGGCGGAGCGGGTGCTCGGGTGGTCGACCACACCGCCGAACGGCAGGTTCCGGCTCCAGCTCGCCTTTGTGCTCCGACGGCTGCACCGACCTCAGCAGCTCACCGGCGGAGCTGCTCCTCCAGCGTCTCATCGTCCATGAGCCTGATGGTGGTCCGTTCCGATCAGGAATCGAGAAGCGCCGGTCACCGACCCATACCTAGCGTGTTGGCCGTGGCAACCATCGAATCGATCACCCTCGACGTGGCCGACCCCACGGCCGCCCACCGCTTCTACACCGACGCCTTCGGACTGGTCGGGCAGATTCGTCTGCGGGCCTCGGAGGCACCCACGACCGGCTTCCGCGGGTTCACGCTTTCGCTCACGGTGTCCCGGCCGGCCGACGTCAAGACCCTCATCGACACCGTGCTCGACGCCGGCGCCACACCGCTGAAGCCTGTCGCGAAGTCGCTCTGGGGCTACGGCGGCGTCGTCCAAGCCCCGGACGGGACGATCTGGAAGGTCGCGACCTCGGCGAAGAAGGACACCGGCCCAGCGACCCGCCAGATCGGCGAGGTCGTACTCCTGCTGGGAGACGCGGACGCGGCCGCGAGCAAGCGGTTCTACGTGGACCACGGGTGTTTGCGGTGGCAAAGAGCTTCGGGCGCACATACGTCGAGTTCGCGGCCGGCTCGGATCCCGTGAAGCTGGCGCTGTACAGGCACCGTGCCCTTGCCAAGGACGCCGGCGTCTCCCCTGACGGGACCGGGTCCCATCGGATCACGATCCGTGGCTATGCCGGATCCTTCACGGACCCGGACGGGTAGGCGACGATCTCTGGGTCGCCACGGCAGGCTCCCCAGGTGGGGTCCACCTCATCCCGCTCTCCTACCTCTGGGACGGCACAGCCTTCCTCGTCTCGACGCCGCGCGCCTCGGTCACGGGCCGCAACATGCTGGCGGACGACCGGGCGCGTCTCAGCCTCGGGACGACCCGCGACGTCGTCGTCGTCGACGGAAGAGCCGAGCCGGTGGACGTCGACCGCGACACGGCTGACTGTGAGGATCGCGACCTCGACGATGAGGCCGAGCCCGTGAGCCCGCGGGTCAGGCCAGGAGCGCGGCCACCAGCCGCAGGAACTCGGCACGGTCCGAGGGGGCGAGCGGCGCGAGCAGCTCGTCCTGGACCTCGCGGACGACCACCGTCAGCGACTCGAGCTCGGTTGCGCCGTCAGGTGTGAGCTCGACGATCTTCTGCCGCCCGTCGGTCGGGTGCGGCGAGCGACGAACGAGGCCTCGCGCTGCCAACCGGTCGACCGTGGTGGCGACGTCGCTGCGGTCCAGGCCTGCGCGCTGACCGAGCGCGACCTGACTGGCAGGCCCGTCCTCCTCGAGCGCCGCCAGGAGTCGGTAGTCGTAGCCGCGGAAGCCGGCGGCCGCGAGGCGATCCGCGAGCAGCTGGTGCGCGTGCCGGTGCAGGCGGCTGATCTGCCAGGTGGCCAGCTCGGCGACACGTACGGGCGCCGAGTCGTCGGTGCGTTCCATGCGATCGAGCCTAGCACTTGTTGGTGGGACCAACGATTTGTATAGTTGGCGTCACCAACGATTCGAGGAGCACACTCATGAACCAGGAAATCCCGTTCGGCACGCGCCTCATCGGGCAGACGGAGAAGACGCTCAACGCGATCCTCGAGCGGCTCCTGGCGGGTAGCGGGGTGAGCGAGCCGCAGTGGGTCGCACTCGCCACGATCCGGCACTCGCCGGCCCCGTCCACAGAGGTCGTCGCGGCGACGCTGAAGATCACGCCGTCCGAGGCGGCGGCGAGGGCTGTCGAACCGCTGACGACGGCCGGCCTCGTCGACGAAGGTGCCGGGGGCCTCACCCTCACGACCGACGGGCGGGACTTCGTCGACGGCATCCAGCGGCAGGTCGTCGACATCACCGATCGCCTGTGGGGCGACATCCCGCAGGCCGACCGCGACACGGCCGCCGCGGTGCTGTCGCTCGTGCGGGAGCGGGCGAGCGACGAGCTCGCGGGGCTCTCGCGATGATCACCGTCACTTGACGGCGCCCGACGTGATGCCCGCGATGATCTTGCGCTGCGCGACGACGAACACCACCAGCAGCGGCAGGCTCATGAGGACCACATAGGCGAAGATCAGGTGCCAGTTGTCGAGATAGAGCCCAGCGCTGGCGACCTGGAACAGGTTGAGCGGCAGGGTGTCGAGCCGTCCGCCGACGACGAAGAAGGCGTAGAACACGTCGTTCCACACGTACAGGCAGATGAGGATCGTCGCGGTCGAGAGCACCGGGGCCAGCAGCGGCAGGATGACGGTGCGGAAGACCCGCAAGGGGCTGGCGCCGTCGACCCGGGCGGCTTCCTCGAGCTCGTGCGGGATCGTCCGGATGAAGCCCGTCACGAAGAAGATCACCGTGGACATGTACATGCCCATGTAGACGCCGATCATGCCCACGCCGGTGCCGGCCAGGCCGAGCTGGCGCAGCAGGAGCACGATCGTCACCACGGCGGGCGGCAGCACGATGCCGCTGATCGCCAGCGCGTAGAGCATGGCGAACGTCCGGCTGGTACGTCGGGCCAGGACCCACGAGGCGAGCGAGCCGAGCACGAGCACGCCGAGCACGGCCGGGACCATGACGAGCAGCGAGCCGAAGAACCCGGCGGGGACCCGTCCCTGCTGCCACACGGCGGAGAAGTTCTCCGCGAGCTGCCAGGTGCTGGGCAGGGCGAGGTTGGGGTTGAGTGCCTCGGCCTGGGTCTTGCCGGCCGTGACGACGACGATCCACAGCGGCATCCCGACGAGCAGGACGACCGCGGCCAGCGCGACGACCGGCTGCGCGGCCGTCCACAGGCCGTGCCGGCGGCCCGGCGCCCGCCGTCGCGTCGTCGTGGTCTGCTGAACGATGGCGGTCACAGCACTTCCTCCCGCTTGCGGAGCGTCCGGATCACGGGAAAGGCGAGTGCCACGACCACGAGGAACAGGACGAGGCTCATCGTGGTCGCCTGGGCGAACAGGCCCTGCCCGAAGGTCCGGAAGATGAAGATGTTCAGCAGCTCGGTGGACCGCGCCGGTCCGCCGGCGGTCGTGGCCTGGACGACGTCGAACCCGTTCATCGAGCCGAGCAGCGCGGTCGCCACGTTGAACGTCACGGCCGGCGCCAGGAGGGGGAACCGGATGTCCCGGAAGGTCCGCCACGCCGACGCGCCGTCGAGGCGCGCGGCCTCGAGCACGTCCTCGTTGATCGTCTTCAGCCCGGCGAGGTAGATGAGCATCGACAGGCCCATCCACTTCCAGGAGTGCACGAGCGCGACGACGAGCAGGGTCCACGTCGTGTCCCCGAGCCACGGGATCGTGAGGTCGCGGCCGAGGACCGTGCCGAGAATGCCGTTGACGGCGCCGTCGGGCTTGAGCATCGCCTGGAACACGTACCCGACGGCCAGCGCCGACATGATCACCGGGACGAAGAACATGACGCGGGCGAACCGGTTGATCCGGGTGTCGCGCTCGAGGAGGAGCGCCAGGAGCAGGCCGAAGAGGTTCTGGAAGAGGGCCACGAGAACGGCGTAGACCAGGGTGATGCGCAGGGACCCGAGCAGCGTCCCGCTCGTGATCAGGTCCCGGACGTTGCGCAGACCGACGAACCCGATCTCGCTCTTGAAGCTCGACCAGTCGGTCAGGGCGTACACGAAGTTGAAGATCGTGGGCACGAAGAAGAAGACGCCGAGCACGGCGAACGCAGGCACCAGGAACCATGCCGGGTGGTTCTTCCTGATGCGGTCGCGTCTCGGCCCGGTGGTCGCCGGCGCACGGCCGCCGGCCGTGGGGCGCCGGTCGGTGGTGATGGTCGCGGTCATGGAGCGTTCCTTCGGTCGCCGGGGGCGGCTAGAAGCCCTCGACGCCCTGCGCGCGTGCGAGCTGGGCGAAGTGGTCCTGCGTCTGCCGGGCCACCTCCTCGGGGGTGGTCGTCCCCTGGATCATGTCGGCGAGGTAGATGTAGAGGTCCGGGTTCGCCACGGCGAGGGCCTGCATCGAGCCGACGGAGTCGGCCAGGGACGCGTGCACGTCGAGCAGCGCCTGCGGCACCGTGTCAGGGCTCGGGACCTCGGTCTGGAGGGACACCGTGTCGCGGTCGGCGACGAAGTCCGCGTACCCGTCGCCCAGCCAGAACGACAGCAGCTGACGGGCCGCCCGCTCCCGGCTCTCGTCTCCGCTCTTGAAGGCCACCAGAGCGTTCGACTGGTCGGGGATGAACGTCCCGACGTTGCCGCTCGGCGAGATCGGGAAGAACCCGATCATCTCGTTCAGCTCGGCGGTGTCGGCCTTGGCCTGCAGCTGGCCGAAGAAGGAGTTCACCTGGACGACCATCGCGGCGTCGCCGGCGAGCAGCGCGTCGGCCTGGTCCTCGAAGGTCGCCGTCTTGATGTCCTCGTTGAACAGACCGTCGTCGACCAGCGCCTTGTAGCTCTTGATCGCCTCGAGGATCGTCGGGTCGGTGAACCTCTCCTCACCGGCGTTGACGCGGTCCCACAGGCCGTCCGCGGCAGCGTCGGCGAGCTGCACCTGGACCCACCACTGGGTCGCCCAGCGGTCGCCGGCCATCTCGAAGAACGGCGTCTGCCCCTCGGACTCGAGCGTGCGAGCGAGCTCGACGAAGCTCGCCCAGTCGGTCGGGGTCTCGGTGATCCCGTGCTCGGCGAAGACCTCCTTGTTGTAGTACACGCCCTCGACGGCCGGGCTGGTGATGAGCGCGGCGTACCGCGTGCCGTCGAGGATCCCGGTGATGTCGCGGACGTCGGGGCTGTACGCGTCGAGCCACGGGGCGTCGTCGAGCGGCTGCAGGTTGGCCGGGGCGTTCAGCGCCGTCAGCATGGACGCCGTCGGCTGCCAGAACGCCAGGTCCGGCTTGTCACCGGTGGCGACCTTCGTCTGCACCCCCTGCTCGTACGGGTCCGGGATGGTGACGACGTCGACCTGGGCGCCGGTCGCTTCCTCGAACGCCCCCACGACGGCCTCCGGCACAGTGGTGGAGTTCTGCGCGGCCCAGATGGTCAGCGTCGTGCCCGACAGGTCCGCGGTCTGCTGGGGCCATTCGGCCGCGGACTCGGCATCCCAGGGCTGTGAACCCCCGCCTGCGGTGGGGTCGCTGCAGGCGGTCAGGACCAGAGCGGTCGCCGCGACGGCCGCGGCGGCGGTCAGATACTTCTTCATGTCGACTCCTCGGAGCTCGGCCGGCGTCATCGGTGACGCCGGTCAGTTTGAGACGGCAGCTCAGGCGCGGTGCACAGCCCCTACCGCGCGCTGTCGTGACGGATCCGCAGCACACGTGCCGCGGGTTCGCCGGTTGTCGCACGCACCCGCACCGCGGCATTCTCGGCGTGCACCGACAGCCCGGCGGTGCGCGTACGGGGATAGACGATCTCGACGTCGCCGGCCGGCACGTCGACCGTCGCCTCAGGGTCGCCGTGCCCTCGCCACCACACGGCGACAAGGGTCTCGGTGGCGGTCGATCGCCCGACGGCGATCCACGGGTCGTCCCAGCCGGGCAGGCCGAGCGGCCACACCGGCACGGCGTGCAGACCGGCGTCGTCCCACTCGCGCGCGAGCTGCACACCCTCGGCCACGAGCCCGAGCTGGGCGTCGGTCATCAGGTCCAGCCGGCCGGAGAGGTACAGGCGCCCGGCGAGCCCGGTCACCATGGTGAACGCGATCTCCTCGTCCGACATCGTGGCCTGCGGGTATGCCCAGTTGCCCGCCTGCTCGGGAAGCATCCCGACGAGCGCGCCGGCGGCAACCGGCGGGTACCGCAGGGGCTCCTGCTGGTCGGAGGTCGACTGCAGCTCCGCGCGGGCCAGCAACGAGTAGTCCGCTCGCATGGCACCCGAGGCGCAGTTCTCCACGACGAGACGCGGGTGACGTTCCAGAACCCGGTCGAGCCAGTCCAGGTACGCGCGTGCGTGCCGCAGCAGGCCGTCGCCGACGCTGTCGGCGTCCCGGTCCGTGCCCGGCCCGGGCGTGACGTTGTAGTCCAGCTTGAGGTACCCGACGCAGTGGTCCTCGACGAGCCGGTCGACGACACCGTCGAGGTGCTTGCGCGCCTGGTCGTGGCGCAGGTCGAGGAGGTACCGGTCGTGCTCGACGATCCGGACGCCGTTGCGCTGGAGGAACGCGTCGTGCGGCAGCTGGTCGGCGAGCGGGCTGCGTACCCCCACGACCTCCGGCTCGAGCCACAGGCCGGGAACCATCCCCGCGGCGCGGATCGCGTCCAGCACCCGGTCGATGCCGCCGTCGGGGAACCGGGTCCGCGACGGCTGCCACTCCCCGACCGAGTCCCACCAGTCACCGCCGTCGTCGTACCAGCCGGCGTCGACGCAGAAGTAGTCGGCGCCCGCGCGGGCCGCCGCCGCGACGAGCGGAAGGAGCCGCGCCGTCGTCGGGTCGCCCATGAGCGTGTTCATGTAGTCGTTGAACACGACTGCCCGGCCCGCCCGGGACGGCGCTCGCAGCGCCCGGCGGTGGTGCGTCAGCTCGGCCACCGCCGCCTGCCAGCCCGACGACGCCCAGGCGACCGACACCGGGACGGACGTGAACTTGTCCCCGGGGTCCAGGGTGTGCAGCCACCCGTGGTCGTTGTCGGTCGGTCCGAGAAGGCCGAGGACGAGCACGCTGCTGCCATCCAGACCGAGGCGCTCGCCCAGCTCCGCACGCCACCCCCCGGCGTGCTCCACCTGCCATGCCAGGCTCGCCTCGCCGCGCGCCGCTGCGACCACTCCACAGGGGGCCCGCTCGCCCGACGACCACGTTCCACGGCTCACGACGGCCCGTGCGCCGCGCGCGTCCTGGCGCTGGTGCGTCGCCAGGCCGACGTTCGGCAAACCGTCCTGGCTGCGCAGCAGTTGGCTCGACCACCGCCACTCCCCCAACCACTCGTTCGCGCCTTCGATCGACGTCACGTCCTCGAGCGGACGTGCGCCGACCGGGTCGGCCAGCGTGAGCGAGGAGACCGCCTGCAGGTGGATCGAAGCGGCGCCGCCGTTGCGGACGGTGGTGCTGGACTGCACCGCCGCACGCCCGGGACGCGCACGCAGGACCGACTCCGTCTCGAGCCCGGTGACGGCGTCGCGCTGGCGGACACGCAGCGTGCGCCAACCGGCCTCCTCCGACCAGCCGTGCCCGGCGTACCGCAGCCTGGCTCCGACGGCGGTCGCCGTGTTCCTCAGGTTCGCGCGGTGATGTCCGTGGCCCACCGCGAGGATCTCCACGAGCGGCTGGACGGCCCGCGCGTCACCGGTGCGGGGGGCGTCGACGACGTGGGCGAGCACGGGGCTGTCGGCCGACCACGCGAGGCGGAGGCGGAGGTTCCCGTCGCCCCACTCCACGTGACCCGTCGGGTGGTCCCACTGTTCCGGCATCCTCGCCCCAGTCCCGTCGCTCGTCGTCGCGCGGTGCGACCGTCCTATGAAAGCGTCGATCATTGAAGATGGCAAGTCTCTGCCGCGGTGGTGAGGCCGAAGGGTGATGCCCGGTTTCAGACGACGGGTTGGCCGTCTGCGGCTCGTGGGCTCAGGCGGACGGCGCGCGGCCGGTCGACCCGCGCACGATCAGGTCGGGGATCATGCGGACCGACGGGCGCGCCTCGCCGGAAGCGAGCTGGCCGGCGAGCAGGCCGAAGACCTGGTGCCCGAGACCGACGAAGTCCTGCCGGACGGTCGTGAGCGCGGGCACCCACAGCTGGCTCAGCGGGTGGTCGTCGAAGCCCACCACGCTCACGTCTTCGGGAACCCGCCTGCCGTGATCGTTCAGCGCCTTCATGACGCCCATGGCGAGCTCGTCGTTCCCGGCTAGGACGGCGGTCACGGACGGGTCCCTGGCCAACGACGCGCCGGCGTCGTAGCCGGACATCGGGCTCCAGTCGGCGCGGATCACCGGCGGCACGGCAACCCCCGCGCTGCGAAGCGCGTCCTGCCAGCCGAGGAGGCGCGCGCTCTCCGTCCCTGCGGACGGGATCGCCACGTGATGCACGGTCCGGTGGCCGAGGTCGAGCAGATAGCGCGTGGCCTGGGCGGCGGCGTACCGGTCGTCCATGTACGCGTGCGAGATCGCCTCGCCCGACGAGCCGCCTGACGCCGCGGCGACCGCCGGTAGCCAGGGCGGCATCCCGGCGAGCGCCGCCACGCCGGGCGGGTCGAACTCGAGCACGATCGCACCCGCCATCGGCTGGCTCAGGGCGTGGTCGACGGCCCGCTCGACCGTCGCGGCGTCGGGCGTCTCCACCACCGAAATGAAGACCATGTAACCGGACTGGCGCGCGGCCTCCTCGATGCCCTGGATGGTCGAGGCGTACCCGTAGCGGGTGGTGTTGCCGGCGAACACGGCGATCATCGAGCCGCCGCGCTGCGCCAGCGAGCGAGCAGCTCCGTTGGGGCGGAACCCCAACGCCTTGATCGCGGCGAGCACCCGGGCCCGCCGCTCCGCGCTGACGGGGACAGATCCGTTGAGCACCCGCGACACGGTGGGCACGCTGACGCCGGCCGCACGGGCGACGTCGGCGATGACAGGCGGCTTCACACGAGGAGATGAGCTCACGCGGCCAGCGTACGCGGCTGAGGGCACGGGCTTGTGGTCATCAGCGATCAGCGCTTTCATAGGTCCCAGCATGCGGCCGGCGTTGTCGCCGTCGCTTCCGTCCACCTACGAAGGAGTAGCGCGTGCAGGCACAACGTGAAAGCGCAGATCACCGGCGTCAGCGTCCACGCACCATGGCGGCGGCCGCCGTCGTCGTCGCGGTCGGGATCACAGGCTTGACCAGCACTCTCCCGGCCACCGCGGCCGAGGATCCGGACGTGCTGAAGGTCGACTTCGCCACCACCACCGGAGCGTTCCGCGGCGGAGCGTCCGGGACGCTCTACGGATTCGGCGACGAGGGTGCGCCGACGCAGGCCCTCATCGACGGCGCCCACATCACTAACTCCTCGCAGAAGCCACCGTTCGGGACGCAGCACCCCAGCGGAGACATCCTCAAGATCGAGGACGGCTTCTTCGCCAAGCACGGCCAGGAGCTGGCGATCTACATCCAGGACCACTACCCCGACTGGCCGTACCATCGCGGCACCCGGGTCGGCGACGTCCGCACCTACGACCAGACCACCGGGACCTATACCGACGAGCCCAACGGCGTGTGGGACTACCTCGAGGTCGTCGAGCTGATGGTCGAGGCGGTCGCGACGCAGTCGGACCACCCCGAGAAGTACCTGTTCATCCCGTTCAACGAACCGGACGGCATCTGGTACCAGAACTGGTCGACGATGCGGGACACCTTCCTCGCCGACTGGAAGGCGGTCCACGACAAGATCCAGGAGGTCTACGCACGCCACGGGCTGCCGACCGCACGGATCGGTGGTCCCGGGGACGCGCGCTGGCACCTTGACCGCTCGCAGGACTTCCTCACCTACGCCAAGCAGCACGACGTCCTTCCTGACGTCTTCATCTGGCACGAGCTGGGCATCAACAACCTCGCGACCTACCGATCGCACCTTGCCGCCTACCGTGGCCTCGAGCGTGAGCTCGGAGTGAACCCGATCCACGTCAACATCACCGAGTACGGGATGCTGCGCGACATGGGCGTCCCCGGGCAGCTCATCCAGTGGTTCTCCATGTTCGAGGACACCAAGGTCGACTCGCAGACGGCGTACTGGAACTACGCCGGCAACTTCTCGGACAACAGCGCCCGCCCGGGCGGCGCCAACGGCGGCTGGTGGCTGTTCAAGTCCTACGGCGACCTTGCCGGGAGCCAGACGGTGAAGGTCACGCCCCCGCACCCCGACACGGTCGACACGCTCCAGGGCATCGGCGCGCTCGACGCGGAGAACCGGCGAGCGATGGTCCTGTTCGGCGGGACAGACAAGGACGTCCGGCTGGAGCTGACCGGCCTCGCGCCGTCGATCTCCGACAGGACGGTCGACGTGGAGGTCCGTGAGATCACGCTCACCGGCGCCCAGGGGCTCCAGCACACGCCGCCGGTCGTGCTGGCGATCGACGGTGCGAAGGTGAAGGACGGCGCCCTCACCCTCGACGTGCCGACCTACGACCGGTACGCCGCCTACCAGGTCATCGTGACCCCCAGCCAGAACCGCGAGGTCACGCCGACGGACGTCTGGTCGACGGCGATCGAGGCCGAGGAGACGGTGCTCACCGGCGCCCAGACCTATACCCAGGACCCGACGTCGAACGGTGGGTGGAAGTTCCTCGCCTCCCACGGACGCGACGTGGGCTCGTTCAACAAGGTGGACTCGCGGGCCGACTGGACCGTCACGGTCCCGCGCGACGGCACGTACCGGTTCCAGGTGATCGGAGGGACTCCGGGCGTCCCGGGCCGTCATGCCCTCTTCGTCGACGGTGCACTCGGCCAGACCGTCCAGTACACCGCCGACCTGGCGCTGACCGCGACGCATCGCTGGCAGTACCGCGGGAGCGCCGAGGTGACGGTCGACCTCACGGCCGGTGAGCACGTCCTGTCCCTGCGTGCCAGCGCCGACGGGACGACCCTGCTGCCCAACGCCGACATCACGCTCGACAAGTTCGTTCTCACGGACGTCACCGACGGCGAGCCGACCGTCTATCCGGCGTCGACGATGCGACTGGTCGGCGGAGCCACCCTGGGCTGGACCGACCCGTCGTCCCGCGGCTTCGCCAGGATGGCGGGCGACGGCCAGCGCGCGGAGCTTTACGCCAACGCGATGGAGTCCGGGTACCACGACGTCGCCGTCCATCACCGTACCGGCGCCGCGTCCGACCTCACGCTGGCGATCAACGGCCGCGACGTCACGACCTTCACGACGCCGTCCGAGGGCGGCTGGGTCTCGACGGCGCGGGTCCACCTCGCCGAGGGGATCAACGAGGTGGAGCTCCAGTCCGCCGGCGGCAGCGCGGTGGGCGACGTGACCGTCACGCGGACGCCCCAGGCGGACGAGGCGGCGACGACGATCGAGGCCGAGGACGCCGAGCTGCACGGAACCGCCGTCGTCGCCACCAAGGCGGCCAGCACGGGGACGAACGCCTCGGGCGGCGCCGTGGTCGAGTGGCTCGGCAACGGGGAGCAGAACTACCTGCAG
This sequence comes from Isoptericola halalbus, assembly GCA_009663185.1. Taxonomy (GTDB): domain Bacteria; phylum Actinomycetota; class Actinomycetes; order Actinomycetales; family Cellulomonadaceae; genus Isoptericola; species Isoptericola halalbus. The sequence goes on along the minus strand of VJZX01000009.1, from coordinate 53,493 downwards.
ATTCCTCGCGGCCAGGGGTTCGACCGGCCCGGCGTCTACGACGTGGTCGTGCGCTACTCCAACGCCGAGCTGTCCGGCCGGCACGACTACAACCCGCAGGTCGTCGACCGTGAGCTACAGATCCGCGAGGGCGACCATCAGGTCCCCGTGGGCAGGACGCACTTCCGGTACACCTTCGCGTGGAACAGCTTCTGGGAGCGCACGGTCCCGGTCACGCTGACGACCGGAGACGCGCCGCTGCGTCTCGGCAACACGGCGGCGTTCGCACCCAACATCGACAGCGTGACGGTCGCGCCGCTCCTGGCCGCGGAGCCGGTGACCGTCGCGGTCGACGACTGAGTTCGCGAGGGCGGCAGAAGCACGGCATCGACGACGGGTGGTGCGCCGGTCCCCCGGCGCACCACCGCGTCACATCGACTCGAGCATCTCGCGCATGCGCTCGATCTCGTCCTTCTGGACCTCGATGATCTCGTCCGCCATCGCGACGGCCCCCTCGTGGCGGCCGGCGGCCACCTCGCCCTCGGCCATGACGATCGCGCCCTCGTGGTGGACGATCATCTGCTCGAGGAACAGCCGGCTCGCCTCGGCGCCGTCGGCGTCCGCGAGCGCCTGCAGGTCGCCCTCGCTCATCATCCCGTCCATCGACCCGTGGCCGGGCATCGAGCCGCCGGCGCCCCACTCGTCGAGCCACTCGTTCATCTGGTCGATCTCGGGCTGCTGCGCCGCCTTGATCTGTTCGGCGAGCTCCGCGACGCCCGGGTCGATACCCTCGGCGGCCAGGACGATGTCGGACATCTCGATCGCCTGCTCGTGGTGCGGGATCATCATCTGCGCGAACATGACGTCGGCGGGGCTGAACCGGCTGTCAGCCGCCGCCCCGGGCGACGCCGGGCTCGACATCATGGGCATGTTGTCGCCCGGGCCGGTGTCCTCCGGAGGGGAGGAGCACGCCGCCAGGCCGAGCGCCACGGACACGATCAGTCCGGGCAGGACACAACGCTTCATCTCTCGGAAACCTCTCGTACGCAGGGTGGGACGCGCGGGCCGGCGGCCCGCGGGTGAGCGCGACGCCGTGCGGCGTCGGCGTCCCTGTCTACGTGCGCAGGATCCCCAGGGCGTGCAGAGAGGGAGCCGTCCGGGCACGACTGCGCGGCCCGGCCACGGCGAGCACGCTCGAGAGTGCTGCGCGCACGACGGCGGAGGCCCTCCGGCTCGGCCCGAGGAGCGTGACGAGCGAGACAAGCACCATGAGGCACATCGCCGTCATGAGCTCCTGGGTGCATTCGGCGTCGCACGCGGGCGGAGCCGCCGGGGCCGTCTCGTGCCCGGTGAGCGTGGCGACCGCGCCGGCGTGGGCGTGGACATGCTCGACGCTGCTCCGTGCGCCCGTTCCGACGGCGCCGTGGTGACTCACCGAGCCGCTCATCGCGTGCATCGCGACCACGCCGAGCACGAGCACGGCAACCAGCACGGCACCGCCCAGCCCGCGCCGCGCGGCGGCGGTCAGGGTTCTCAGGGGCGCGATCGCGTGCATGGTGCCTCCAGCGTATGTGTACCTGGGGTCGCGGACCCGCTGCTGAGTCTCGGAGCGCGCCCGCGGGAATACGCACCGGTCACCGACGGCTTGTCGTTGACGTGCCCACTGCGACCGCGCCGTCCGCCGTCGGCCTGCGCTCCGAGCGCGGCCCCATCCTGCTCTCGCTCATGCTCGCGACGGCGCTCGTCGCGCTCGACGCGACGATCATCGCGACCGCGTCGGCCGTCATCACCCGCGACCTCGGCGGCTTCGACCAGGTGCCGTGGCTGTTCTCGACCTACCTGCTCGCCCAGGCCGTGAGCACCCCGCTGTACGGGCGGCTCGCCGACATCTTCGGCCGCAAGCGCCTCATGCTCGTGGGTGTCGGGCTGTTCTTCGTCGGATCGGTGCTGTGCGGGTTCGCGTGGTCGATGTCGGCGCTGATCGCGGGCCGGGTGCTGCAGGGCCTCGGCGCGGGCGCCGTCATGCCCGTGTCGCTGACGATCGTCTCGGACATCTACACGATCGAGGAGCGCGCGAAGACGCAGGGCTACCTGGCCTCGGTGTGGGCGATCTCGTCCGTCGTCGGACCGACGCTCGGCGGCGTGTTCTCCGAGTTCGTCTCGTGGCGCTGGATCTTCTTCATCAACGTCCCGCTGTGCGTCGCGGCGGCATGGATGCTCCTGCGGCGGTATCACGAGTCGGCGCTCGACGGCGAGCGCGAGCCCGTCGACTACGCGGGCGCCGTGCTCCTCGCCGGCGGCAGCACGCTGCTGCTGCTCGGCCTGCTCGAGAGCGGCTCGACGTGGGCGTGGGACTCCCCCGCATCGATCGGCATCTTCGGCGTGGCGGCGCTGCTGCTCGCGTCCTTCTTCGCCCGGTCCCGGCGCACCCCGCACCCGATCCTCGACGTGACGATCCTGCGCCGGCGCGTGGTGGGCACCTCGACGACCGTGTCCCTGCTCGTCGGCGTCATCGTGCTGGGGCTGGCGACCTACATCCCGATCTACGCGCAGGGCGTGCTCGGCTTCGGGCCGCTCGTGGCGGGCTTCGCGCTCGCCGCCCTGACGCTCGGGTGGCCGCTGTCGGCGTCGAACGCCGGGCGCCTGTACCTGCGCATCGGCTTTCGCCTGACCGCGACGATCGGGGCGACGGTCGTGCTGACCGGTACGTCGCTCGCACTGCTGCTCGGGCCCGAGTCGCCGATCGTCGGGGTCGCGGCGCTGTGCTTCGTCGTCGGGGTCGGCATGGGCCTGACGGCGGTGCCGACGCTCATCGCGGCGCAGTCCTCGGCGCGGTTCACCGAGCGCGGCGCGGTGACCGGGACGAACATGTTCGCCCGCTCGCTGGGCTCGGCCGTCGGCGTCGCGGTGTGCGGCGCGATCGTCAACGCGCACACGACGCTCGCCGCGGACGGGACCCCCGAGGGACCGGGTCTCATGACCGCGATGCACATCGTGTTCATCGTGATCTCCTCGTGCGCCGCGGCTCTGCTCGTGTGGGCGACGCTCATGCCCGCGGACCGCGCCGCGGCACGCGAGCGGCGCGCGGCCCTGCGCGCCGGGACCGCCGAGCGCCAGGAGGCCTGAGCCTCACGCGCTCTCGCGCAGCCGGCGCCGCTCGGCCTCGATCGCCAGCAGGTGCTCGAACGCCGTCCGGTAGACATCCGGGTCGGCCGCAGGGTCGAGCCGCTGGAGCCGGCTCTTGGCGTCGGCGATGCGGCGGGTGAGCCCCAGGTCCGCGAGGGCGCGCACGACGTCGGCCACGTAAGCGCCGATGACCTCCTCACGATCCTCGGGCACCGGCGCGACGGACATCTCGGTCACGAGCGGGGCCACCGCCTCGGGCGCCTGCTCCGCGACCGCCTCGACCCAGGCGCCGCCGCCGAGCGTCCGCCCGGTGCCGGCGCCGCCCGCGGCCCGGATCGCCGCGTGCACGGCCCTCCACGCGGGCACGCCGAACGCGTCCTCGCCGAGGTCGTCGAACGCCGCGGGCACGTGCTGCGGGTACTGCAGCGCCACGACGAGCGCCTGCCGCTCGACGCGTGCCACGGGGTCGCGCGGGTCCGGCATCGCGAGCACCGGTGTGCTCATGCCCGACGCCGGTCCCTGAGCCGCGTCGACCTCGGGCCGCCGCTCGGGTCGCCGGGTGGCCGGCCCGGATGCCGACGCCGCGCGGCCGACCTCCCGGCGCACCTCGTCGGTGTCCAGGCCGATCCACCGCGCGAGCGAGCGCGCGTAGCCGAGCTGCATCGAGCGGTCGCGGATCCCGGCCACGAGCGGGGCGGCCGACCGCAGCGCGCCGACCCGCCCCTCGACCGTGTCGAGGTCGAACTGCCGCAGTGTCGTGCGGATGACGAACTCGAACAGCGGCACGCGGCCGTCCACGAGCGCGCGCACCGCCTCCGGCCCGCGGGCCATGCGCAGGTCGCACGGGTCCATGCCGCCCGGCTCGACGGCCACGAACGTCTGGGCGTGGAACCGCTGGTCCTCGCCGAACGCGCGGACGGCGGCCTTCTGACCCGCGGCGTCGCCGTCGAACGTGAAGATGACCTCGCCCCCGAGCGAGGCGCCCGACGCGAGCTGCAGCCCGCCGCCCGCCGTCGTGTCGCCGAGCAGCCGGCGCACGACCTTGGCGTGGTCGCCGCCGAACGCCGTGCCGCACGTCGCGACGGCCGTCTCGACGCCCGACAGGTGGGCCGCCATGACGTCGGTGTAGCCCTCGACGATGACGACGCGCTTCTGCTGCGCGATCGCGCGCTTGGCGAGGTCGATCCCGTAGAGCACCTGCGCCTTCTTGTACAGGGTCGTCTCGGGCGTATTGAGGTACTTGGGGCCCTGGTCCTCCTCGTACAGCCGGCGCGCGCCGAAGCCGATGACGGCACCCGTGACGTCGCGGATGGGCCACACGAGGCGCCCGCGGAACCGGTCGTAGATCCCGCGCTGCCCTTGGCTCACGAGGCCTGAGGCGACGAGCTCGGCCTGCGTGAACCCCCGGCCCTGCAGGTGCCGCATCAGCGCGTCCCAGCCCGTGGGCGCGTAGCCGACGCCGAACCGCTCGGCGTCGGACCGGTCGAAGCTGCGCTCGGCGAGGAACGCCCGGGCGGCCTGCGCGCCGGGACCGAAGAGCTGCCCGGAGTAGAACTCGGCCGCCACGCGGTGCGCCTCGATCAGCCGCTGGCGACGGCCCGGCTCCTCGCGCGGCCCACGACCGGTCGCCGCACCGGTGCGCGAGTCCTCGTAGCGCAGCTCGACGCCGACCCGATCGGCGAGGTGCTCGACGGCGTCGGTGAAGCTCATCCCGTCGATCTTCTGCACGAACGAGATGACGTCGCCGCCCTCGCCGCAGCCGAAGCAGTGCCACCGGCCCACAGCTGGCCGCACGTGGAACGACGGCGTGCGCTCGTCGTGGAACGGGCACAGGCCCTTGAGAGAGCCGACGCCGGCGGGCTTGAGCGTGACGTGCGCCGAGACGATCTCCTCGATCCGCGCGCGGTCGCGGACCGCGTCCACGTCGTCGCGCTTGATCAGGCCTGCCACGGGGCGAGTCTAGGCCCGCGCGAGCAGGGCCTCGCGCGAGCGCGCGCACCGCCGCGCGAACGTCGCGGGCGTCGCGCCGACCACGCGGGCGAAGTCCGTCCCGAGGTGCGCCTGGTCGTAGTACCCGACGGCGGTGGCCAGCTCGGCGAGGTCCCTCGTCGGGTCCGCCGCGAGCAGGTCGGCGGCGAGGTGCACGCGGTGGCGCTGCAGGACCCACTTGGGGCTCACCCCGACCCAGTGGGCGAAGAGCCGCTGCAGCGAGCGCGTCGAGCTGCCGGCGAGCGTGGCGAGATCGCCGACCGTGGCGGACGGCCCGAGCGCGCCGTCGACCACAGCCGCCAGGACGTCCGCGACCCGCGGTAGGGCGTCGACCGCGCGCGGCGAGCGAGCGCGTACGGCCGCAGCCCGCAGGAGCGGCGTGACGGCATCGACCGCCTCGCCGTCCGCGCCCTCCCGGGCCGCGGCGACGGCCGTTCGCCCGGCCGCCGTGACGCCCGGACCGAGCACCGCCGTCGCCGGCACGACGACCCCGGGCCGGACGGCGTCGGGATGGGACAGGAGCGCGCGCAGCGCCCCGGGTCGCAGCTTGGTGCCGACGACCGCTCCCCGTCCGCGCAGCGTCCGCTCGAACAGGCCCGCCGGGATCCCGTGCGCCGCGAAGCCGTCGACCTCGGCCACGACGTTGGCGTTGGGGTGCGGGATGACGACCTGCGTGAACTCGGTGCCGGCCGGCAGGTCCCAGCGCACGATCCAGTGCCGTTCGACGAAATCGGAGAGATCGGGAGCCGTGGGCAGGCGCACCAGCTCGAACGCGCCCCCCGCCGCCGCGGGGTCCACGATGCCGCGCGTGCTCGCAGTCGGTGTTGCCCGCGCAGCTCCCATGTGTTCGAACACCTGTCGCATTCTTCCAAGACCCCGCTCCGGCGTCGACCCCAGGATCGAGACGTATCGACCGCACCGAGAGGAGACAGCCATGGAGCAGTCCGCGCTGCACCCCAACATCACCGTCGCCGGCGCCCGTGAGGCCATCGCGTTCTACACCGAGGCGCTCGGCGCCGAGCTGGTCGACGTCGTCACGGCGGGCGAGACCGTGATCCACTCGGACCTGCGCCTCGTCTCGGCCGCGGGCACGTCGACGTTCACCGTCGCGGAGGCGTTCCCGCCGGACTCGGTCGCACCCGTCCCCGGCGAGCCGACGCACGCGTCGTTCACGATCCCGGTCGAGGACGCCGACGCGGCTCACGCCCGTGCGGTCGCCGCGGGTGCGTCGAACCTGCAGGAGCCGGCCGCCTGGTTCGAGGGCTTCCGGCAGGCGGCCGTGCGATGCCCGTTCGGTCACCGCTGGTACTTCGTCACGATCGCCGGCCACGTGACCGCGGAGGACGTCCAGCGCGCGAGCGACGCGTGGCTGGCCACGCGCGCGGAGGGGTGACGGTCAGGCGCCCGGGCGCACCAGCCGGGCGTGCAGCTGCATGGCCGAGACGTCGGTCAGCGACGCCACCTGGTCGACGACCACCCGCAGCCGCGCGACGTCGTCGACGGCCGTTCGCCAGTCTGCGGCGAAGGGAGGCTCGAGCGCGACGGGCGCACGGTCGGCGAGGATCTCGACCAGGTCGGCGAGGATGTCCCGCTGCGCCTGGTAGACCGGCTCGGACTCACGCGGCGCCATGACGTAGGTGACGGCCACGCCCTTGAGCGCGAGGATCTCGTCGGCCGTCTCCGGCGGCACGACGAGCCGGGCCGAGTACCGCGTCAGCGGCCCGTCGCCGTAGACCTCGCGCGTCGCGTCCTGGGCCGACCCGCTGAAGCGTCCGATGAGCTGGCTCGTGGCGTCCTTGAGCCGGGCGAGCGCGCGCCGCGACCCGTCGAAGTCGGTGACGAGGTAGCCCGTGTCACGCAGGCGGCACAGCGCGGCGTCGAGCGCGTCGGGCTCGTGCCAGTCGCCGTACCAGGAACGGACGTGCTCGACGACGCGGGCACGCTCGTCCGGGTCGTCGACCACGCGCAGGTCCAGCCGCCCGCCCACGACGGCGTCCTCGACGTCGTGCACGGAGTAGCTGATGTCGTCGGCGAGGTCCATGACCTGCGCCTCCATGCACCGCACGCCACGCGGCGCGCCCTGGCGCAGCCAGGCGAAGACGGGCGCGTCGTCGGTGTAGACGCCGAACTTGTGCGTGGGGCGGCCGTCGGGGCGCAGCGGGCCCTCGTCGAACGCCCACGGGTACTTGACCGACGCGTCGAGGCTCGCCCGGGTGAGGTTGAGCCCGCGCGGCGTGCCGTCGTCGGCGAAGACCTTGGGCTCGAGCCTGGTGAGCAGGCGCAGCGTCTGCGCGTTGCCCTCGAAGCCGCCGATGCCGCTTGCGAGGTCCGCGAGCGCCCGCTCGCCGTTGTGGCCGAAGGGCGGATGGCCGAGGTCGTGCGTGAGGCACGCGGTGTCGACGAGGTCGGGGTCGCAGCCGAGCGCGCGCCCCATCTCGCGGCCGACCTGGGCGACCTCGAGCGAGTGCGTGAGCCGGGTGCGCACGAAGTCGTCGCTGCCCGGGCCGAGGACCTGCGTCTTGGCGCCGAGCCGCCGCAGCCCCGAGGAGTGGACCACGCGCGCGCGGTCGCGCTCGAACGGGGTGCGTGCCTTGGACTTGGGCGGCTCGGCCGCCCAGCGCTCGGTGTCGGCGTCGGTGTACGACGCCATGCCCTCCTCGCCGTGGGCGGGACGCGGGACGGTCCCGACCACCGTGGGGTCGAAGGCGCCCTGCTCGAAGGTCTGCACGGGCTCAGCGTAGTCAGCCGGTCCGACGCCGGGACTCGAGCAGGGCGCCGAGGCCCCGAAGCGTCAGGCGGCCGCGATCACGCCGGCACGACGGCGGGAGACGATCAGGTGGTCGACGCTGTAGCGACCCGCGCCCACGACGACGAGGATCAGCACGCCCGCCGCGAGGGTCAGGACGAGCTCGAAGCCGCCCTGGTCGACGAAGAGGCCCGAACCGGCGTGGACGAACACGAACGCCCCGATCATGGTCGCGATCAGCAGCGCACCGGCCACGGGCAGCGCCAGCCCCAGGATCAGGGCGACTCCGCCCAGGAGCTCGGCGAGCGCGGCGAACCAGGCCGCGGCGCCGGGAGCGGGGATACCCACCTGGCCGAAGAAGCCGGCCGTGCCGTCGATGCCGTTGACGAAGAGCTTCTGCCAGCCGTGGGCGATGAACACGACGCCGATCGCGACGCGGGCAAGGAGGAGGGCGAGGTCACGGGCTGCGGCGGGGAAGGTCATCATGGCTGCCTCTCGATCGGGTGTACGGTGACGGTCGGTTGTTGCGACAACCGTGACCGTAACCCGCAGATGTTGAACCCACAACTGTTGCCCGAGGATGCGTGTGCCGTGACCGACGACGTGCCCTGGCTCGACGGTACGCAGTTGCGCGCGTGGGTGCGGCTCGTCGCGGTGCTCGAGCGGCTCCCCGGAGTCCTGGACGCGCAGCTGCGCCGCGACTCGGGCCTCACCCACTTCGAGTACTACGTGCTGGCGATCCTCGCGGACGCGGACGACCGGACCCTGAGGATGAGCGAGGTGGCCCGGCGGACCAGCGCGACGCTCCCCCGCCTGTCGCACGTCGTGCGCCGTCTCGAGGACCGCGGGCTCGTCGAGCGCATGCCATGCCCGTCGGACGCCCGCTCGACCAACGCGCGTCTGACCGAGGCCGGATGGCAGAAGATGGTCCAGGCGGCCCCCGGGCACGTCCGTACGGTCCGGCATCACGTCATCGACGCGTTGAGCGGCGAGCAGATCGACCAGCTGGCCGAGATCGGCGAGGCGATCCTGCACCGGCTGGACCCCACCGGGTCGGTGGCCGACAGCTGCCGGCACCTCGACCACGAGCCGGAGCCCGGCGCCTGACGCCCATCCGCGCTCACACCGACGCGGTCTGCAGCCCTCGGTAGAGGCCGGTGCGCAGTTCCGTCTCCCAGACCTCGTACTGCGGCATGCCCAGGTCGCGCGCGACGGTGAGCTCCGCCTCGACGTCGTACGGGACGCGCACGAGCTGCAGGCCGAACGGGCCGGCGTCGGGCGAGCCCATGACCCCCTCGAGGATCGCGTAGCTCGGCGTCGGCTCGTCGAGCGGGTTGCCCACGCTGCCGACGTTGAACAGGGTGCGGCCACGATAGGTCTCGACGTAGACGTCGTGGATGTCGCCGTAGCCGACCATCGTGGGCTCCGGCCTGGGGCCGGTGAGGTCCGTCGTCGCGAACATGCCCGCGAACTCCTCGGGCGTGTGGTGGAAGTGCACCCGGGTGTGGACGCTCGTCGCCGAGGCGTGGAACAGCCGGATCCGGCGCCCGCTGACCAGCAGGTCGTGGCTGAGCGGGCGGGTGAGCAGCGCATCTCGCTGGTCCGGTCGCAGCTCGTCGCGCCACCAGACCATCTCCGCGACGGTCTCCTCGGACCACCTGGGCAGGAAGTCGTCCCAGTTGCCGCGCACGTTGACCTCGCACGTCTCGGTGGTGAGGTCGACGACGGCGCTCCCCCGCGGGCCCTTGCCGACGTCGTCGCCGAGGTTGATCACATGCTCGATCCCGCGTGCCGCGGCGTCGGCGAGCACCGCCTCGAGCGCGGTCAGGTTGCCGTGGACGTCGGAGATGACGGCGATGCGTTCGAGGGCCACGCACCGACCCTAGCCGCCGACGCGACGGAGGCCGGTCAGGCGAGGCGGTAGACGCCCACGCCCGGGCCGTCGCCCACGACGACGAGGCCGTCGCCGGACACCTCCAGGCCGACCGTCCCGTGCAGGAGCTCGGGTCGCGCGCCCGCGGCCAGCAGGTGTCGCGGCAGGCGGGCACCGGACCACGGTGCCCGCGCGAGGACGACGAGCACACGCTCGTCGGGCGTCTCACGCAGGTAGGCGACGGCGTCGTCGGCCACGACCGCCCACCGCAGCCCGCCGTCGCGCAGCGCGCGCGACGACGACCGCAGCCGCGACAGCCGCTGGTACGCCGACAGCGTGGCGGCGTCCCAGCGCGGCCCGCCGCGCGCGGCTTGGTCCCACGCCATGGTCGTGCGGGCGTGCTCGCCGTCGAGGCCGGTCGCGCCGACCTCGTCGCCCGCGAAGACGACGGGCGTGCCGGGGTAGGTGAACAGCAGCGCGGCGGCGACCTCGACCATCTCGCGCGAGCCCACGATCGACCGCAGCCGCGCGGTGTCGTGCGAGCCGAGCATGCTCCACTGCCGCACGGTGACCTGCCACGGCACGGCCGAGGCGAACTCGCGCATCGTGGCGACCATGGCGGCGGCCGGTCTGCGCGGCACGGTCACGGGGAGGCCGAGGTACGGCACGCCCGAGTCCTCGGCCGCGAGCCACGACCACGCCGGGCGCGTGAAGCCGGTGTAGTTCATGTTGGCGTGCCAGCCGTCGCCCACAAGGTCCGCCGACGCGTCGTGGAAGTGCTCGGCGACCAGCGCGGCGCCGGGCCGCTCGCGGGTGATGCGCTCCCGCAGGGCGCGCGCGACGGCGTGCGTGCGGTCCTCGCTGCCCCACCGGCCGGTCATGTTCGCGACGTCGACCCGCCACCCGTCGAGGCCGAACGGGTCGCACAGCCAGCGGGCGATCACCGCTTCGTCCCCGCCGACCATCCGCCGCCACGTCTCTGGCGAGCCCCAGTCGAGCTTGGGCAGCGAGCCGTGGCCGAGCCAGGACGCGTAGGCGAGCCCGTCGTCCTGCAACGCCACGTCGGTGCCACCCGACTCGGCCCACAGGTACATGCCGCGCTCGGGCGACGACGGGTCGGCGACCGCCCGGACGAACCAGTCGTGGCCGTCACCGGTGTGGTTGGTCGTGATGTCGCCCATGAGTCGCATCCCGCGTGCGCGCACGGCCCGGGCGAGGTCCGCGTACGCCTCGTCGCCGCCGAGCAGCGGGTCCACGTGGTCGAACGTCGAGGCGTCGTAGCGGTGGTTGGACCGGCCCGGGAAGACGGGCGTGAGGTAGAGCGTGCGCACGCCGAGCGCCTCGAGGTGGCCGAGGTGCTCGACGATCCCGGGCAGGTCGCCGCCGAACAGCTGCGTCCCGACGTGCTGCTGTCCCGCCCCGAGCGGCTCGTCGTCCCAGGCCGCGGTTACCGCCCAGTCCGGGACGGGCCGCGCGTCCGCCGCCGCCGAACGCGCGAACCGGTCCGGGAACACCTGGTAGACGAGCCCCTCGCCGAGCCACGCCGGCGCCGGCGTGTGCGTGGTCAGCCGGAAGCTGCCGGCGTCGGGCACCTCGCGGTCGTGGATGCCGCGCCCGTCGAGCCACCGGTACCCGCCCGGGACGTCGAGGAAGAACCGGTACGCCGTGACCGGGTTGTGCACGACGACGTCGGCGGCGTACCAGTCCTCGCGGGAGTCCCCGCCGTCGCGGCGGGCGCGGACGAGCCGCGGCTCGCCGTCGCGCACCGTGCGCAGCCAGACGTCACGCACGCCGGACGCCCTCGGCACGCGGACGCGGACTCCGACCGCGTCCCCGAGGGTCGGCGCGCCCTCGGGGACGTGGACGGGCGAGCCGTCGTGGTGCGCGACGTCGAGCAGGTGTCGTTCGAGCATCTCAGCCCTTCACCGAGCCCGCGGTGAGCCCGCCGACGATGTACTTCTGCAGGAACAGGAACAGCGCCAGCACGGGGACCGCCGAGATGACGGCGCCCGCCGCGAACAGGCCCCAGTTGGCCTCGAGCAGCGACGACACCCAGCCGTACAGGCCCACGGCCAGCGTCCAGTTGGACTCCGACTGCAGCAGCACGCGCGCGATGATGAACTCGCCGAACGTGCCGATGAAGCTCAGCAGCGCCACGACGGCGAGGATCGGCGAGACGAGCCGCAGGATGATCGTCCAGTAGATCTGGGCGTGCGTGGCGCCGTCGATCTTGGCCGCCTCGTCGAGCTCGCGCGGGATCGTGTTGAAGAACCCGTACATGAGGAACGTGTTCACGCCCAGCGCGCCGCCGAGGTAGACGGCGATGAGGCTGAGCTTCGAGTTGAGGCCGAGCACCGGCACGACGTTGCCCAGCGAGATGAGCAGCAGGAAGATCGCCACGAACGCGAGCATCTGCGGGAACATCTGGATGATGAGCAGCGCCGTGAGCCCGGCCCGCCGTCCGGCGACCCGGAACCGGGAGAACGCGTACGCCGCCGCGGCTCCCATGAGCACCGTGCCCACGGCCGTGACGATCCCGATCTGCAGGGTGTTGGCCATCCACGTCCAGAACCGCGTGTCGCCCAGCTCGGCGTAGTTGGCGCCGCTCGTGGAGCTGAACAGCGCGTTGGAGCCCGTGAGCGTGCCGCTCGGCGACAGCGACGCCGAGACCACGTAGACGATCGGCAGCACGGCGAACACCACGGCGGCCACGCCGACGAGGTGCCGCCAGCCGAGCTCGCGGACCCAGCTCCCGGCAGGCAGGCGCGAGCGGCGCTGGAGGTCAGGTTGCGTCGTCGTCATCTCAGGTCAGCTCCTCGAGCTTGCGGGTCTGGCGGAACGCGACGGCCGAGATCGTGCCCACCACGAGGAAGATCACGATCGACAGGGCGCTCGCCAGGCCGTAGTTGCGCGGCGCGGTCCCGTCGAGCCCGGAGACGTTGTAGACCATCGAGATGAGGATGTCCGTGTGACCCAGGGGCACCGACGCGTCGGCGAACCGCGGGCCGCCGTCCGTCAACATCTTGATCAGCGTGAAGTTGTTGAAGTTGAAGGCGAAGCTCGAGATCAGCAGCGGTGCCGTCGAGACGAGCAGCAGCGGCATCGTGATCGAGCGCCACGTGCGCCACCGGCCGGCGCCGTCGATCCGCGCTGCCTCGTAGACGTCGCCCGGCAGCGACTGCAGCGCACCCGTGCAGATGAGGAACATGTACGGGAAGCCGAGCCACAGGTTGACCAGGAGCAGCGACACCTTGGCCAGCCACGGGTCGGTGAGCCACGGGATGCCGGCCCCGCCCAGGAGCACCTGGTTGACGAACCCGTAGCCACGGTTGAGCATGCCCGCCCACAGCAGCGCAGCGAGGAAGCCCGGCATCGCGTACGGGAGGATCATGAGCGTGCGGTAGATCTTGCGGCCCCGCAGGCGCGGGTCGTTGAAGGCGATCGCCAGGAACATGCCGAGCAGGAACGTGGTGACGACGCTGAGCAGCGCGAACGCGAAGGTCCAGGTCAGGATCTTGGCGAACGGGCCCGAGTAGCGGGCGTCGGCGAAGGCCGTCGTGAAGTTCTCGAACCCGACCGTCACGCGCCAGCCCACGGCAAGCGTGGAGCCGTCCGGCGCCTCGAAGCGGCCCTCGTCGCCCGGTGTGTAGACGACCCCGGTCGACGTGTCGGTCATCGTGTCCGCGGCGGCGTCGTACTCGAGCACCGACCGGAAGACGTAGCCGGTGCGCGCGTCCTGCGTGCGGACCGACCCGTCCTTTGGGTCGTCCGAGACCGGCACACGCAGGGTCGTGACCTCCTGCTGGCGCTCGAGCACCCGCGTGCGGTCGAGCACGGTCCAGCCGGGGACGTCGGTCGCGACGCCGTCGGTCACGGTTGCGTCGGCCGCCGGCTCGAGCGGCTCGGCGGCCGTGCCCACACGTACCTCGCCGGCATCGTCGACGACGGCGAAGCCGAGCTCGCCGGCGTCGCTCTCGACGACGGTCAGCGGCGATGCGGGCGAGCCCTCGACGCGGCGCTCGTTCTGCACGAGCAGCGCCTCGATCGCCTGCTCCTTGGTCGAGTTGTGCCCGTCGCCGTAGTTGGTGAACGCGACGTAGCCGGTGTAGCCGACCACGTAGACCTGGTAGACGAGCAGGAACGCCAGCCCCGGCAGGAGGTACTTGAGCGGGAGGGCGCGCCTCGTGAAGTACACCCAGTTGGCCGCGACGAGCAGCGCGAGCATCGCGGCGAAGATGCCCCAGGACTGCTCGGAGTACGCCGCCAGCAGGGCGAGCAGCCCGAGCGCGTCGACGAGGGCCATGAGGACGAGCTTGACGACGAAGCCGACGCCGAAGCCCGAGCCGGAGCGCGATGCGGGACGGGCCCCCGTCGGGCTGGGCGTGCGCGTGGTGTCCGGTGCGGCGCCGCCGCCGTCGCCCGTGGCGACGACGGCGGCGCTCGCGTTCGTGTCCGCGGCCGACATCAGCCGAGCGCGCCCTCGATGTCGGCGACCATCTTCTGCCACGCGGCGGCCGGCTTGGCCTGGCCCGAGACGATGTTGGCCTCGGTCACCCCCCAGAAGGCCCACACCGAGCCCATCTCCGGGATCGACGGCATCGGAACGGCCTCGGCGCCCACCTCGCGGAAGCCCGCGACGACCGGGTCGTCCGACACGGCGTCGGCGGCCGCGGTCAGGGCCGGCGGACGGCCGCCCGCCTCGAACAGCGCGACCTGGGCCTCCTGCGTCGACAGGTAGTTCACGAGGAAGTCGTTGGCGAGCAGCGCGTTCTGGCTCTGCGCACTGACGTAGAAGCCCTGGACGCCCACGAACGGCTGGGCCGGCTGGTCACCGGCCGCCGGGACAGGGTCGATCGCCAGGTCGAGGTCGGCGAACTGCTCGAGCATCCACGGACCGCCGACGATGAACGGCGACTTGCCCTTCTTGAACGCCTCGACCGCGATGTCGTAGGTGATGTCGGTGCTCAGCGTGCCCGCGTCACCCTGCTCGGCGAGCCAGGCCGCGAAAGCCTCGCCGTTCTCGCCACCGAGCGCGAGCTCCGGGCGGTACGAGCCGTCGTCGTTCTGCTCGAAGACGGGCGCGCCGAACGAGCTCTGGAACGGGTAGTACATGTAAGGGTCGCCCTTGGCGCTGGTCTGGATCAGGAACGGGTACTTGGTGCCCGCGTCCTTGCCTGCGGCGACCATCTCGTCGAACGTGGCCGGTGCCTCGTCGGCGAGAGCCGTGTTGCGGATGAGCGCGATGTTCTCGATCGCGTACGGCAGGCCGTAGACCTGGCCGTCCTGCGTGAAGGCCGCCACGGCGACCTCCTCGAAGTCGCCCGCGGTGTCGCCGAGCTCGATCGGCGCGACCACGCCGTTCGACGTGAGCTCGCCGAGCCAGTCGTGGGCACCCACGGTGATGTCGGGCCCCTCGCCCGTCGGCACCTGCGCGAGGAAGTCGGTGCGGATGTCCTCGAAGTTCTTCTGGACGAGCTCCACGGTGGTGCCCGTCTCCGCCTCGAAGTCCTCGGCCGCAGCCGTGACCGCCGCCTCGCGGCTCTCGTCGACCCAGACCGTCAGAGAGCCGCTCGCCGCGGGGGCGCCGGTCTCCTCGGTGGGTTCGGCGGTCTCGCCGGCGTCGCCCGTCTCGGCGCCGCCGCACGCGGCGAGTGCGAGCGTCGAGGTGAGCGCGGCGGCAAGAAGGATGCTCCGTCGCATCGGTGTACTCCAGCTTCGTCGAAGGATGGCACTCGGCTGCCCCAGACCGGGACAGGAAGTCCGTCGGCGTGCCCTGCTGCGGAGACAACGTAGTCGTGTTGCAGCCAGATTGCAAGGCTTTGCATACTTCTTGCGGCAACCGCTTTCAGGCCCGCGTAGTCGGCAGAAGCATGCGGGGCTCGGGCCGACGACAGCCGTCGTCGAGCCAGGACGAGGAGGTCCGATGTCTCCTAGAATTCACCGGGTGCGCACCCGTCTGAGCGACCTGGCCGAGCAGGCCGGCGTCTCCACCGCCACCGTCTCGCGCGTGCTCAACGGCAAGCCGGGCGTGGCGAACGAGACGCGGCACGCCGTGCTCGCCGCGCTCGACGTGCTGGGCTACGAGCGCCCGCAGACGCTGCGCGGCCGGTCGGCCGGCCTCGTCGGGCTGCTCGTGCCGGAGCTGAACAACCCGGTCTTCCCGGCGTTCGCCCAGGCCATCGAGTCGTTGCTCTCCGAGCGCGGCTACACGCCGCTGCTGTGTACGCAGGCCCCCGGCGGCACGACCGAGGACGAGTACGTGGACACGCTCATCGACCACTCCGTCGACGGGATCGTGTTCGTCTCGGGCCTGCACGCCGACACGCGGGCCGACCACTCGCGCTACGAGGTCCTGCGCAGCCGGGGCATCCCCATCGTCCTGGTCAACGGCTACGCCGAGGGCATCGACGCACCGTTCGTCTCCCCCGACGACGCGGCCAGCATCGACCTGGCCGTGCGGCACCTCGTCTCGCTGGGGCACGAGCGCATCGGCCTCGCGATCGGCCCCGAGCGGTACGTACCCGCGCGGCGCAAGGTCGCCGCGTTCCAGGCGGCGCTCGTCGAGCACGGACTGGTGAAGGACGCCGACGAGGCACGCGCGGACGTCGTGAGCACGCTGTACACGCTCGAGGGCGGCCAGGCCGCCGCCGCAGAGCTCATCGGGTCCGGGCACACCGCCATCGTGTGCGGCTCGGACCTCATGGCGCTGGGCGCCGTGCGGGCCGCCCGCTCGCGCGGCCTGCGCGTGCCCGACGACGTCTCCGTGGTCGGGTACGACGACGCGCCCCTCATCGCGTTCACCGACCCGCCGCTGACCACGGTCCGCCAACCGGTCGAGGCCATGGCCCACGCGGCGGTCAGCGCATTGCTGTCCGAGATCTCCGGCGACCGCGCCCCGCGCACGGAGCTGCTCTTCGCACCCGAGCTCGTGGTGCGCGGCTCGACCGGCGCCGCGCCGCGCACCCGCGACTGAGAGACCACCGTCCGGCCATCGGCGGGCAGACCGCCGGCCCGATTGCCGGACACCCGGCCGAAACGCTTGCAGCAAGGTTTACACTCGATCGCTGCATCACCCGACGAGCTGTGAGGAAGCACTTCCGTGACGAGCACCCAGCAGACCGCGCCCTCCACCGAGACCTTGGCGGGCGCCGTCGTCCACGTGGGCAGCGAGGCCGCCCGCGAGTGGTGGCGCGACGCCGTGATCTACCAGGTCTACCCCCGCTCGTTCGCCGACGGCGACGGCGACGGCATCGGTGACATCCCGGGCGTCACCGCGCGCCTCGACCACCTCGCCCGGCTCGGCGTCGACGCTGTCTGGCTCTCGCCGTTCTACCGCTCGCCGCAGAAGGACGCGGGCTACGACGTCGCCGACTACCGCGACGTCGACCCGCTGTTCGGCACGCTCGCGGACGTCGACGAGATGCTCGCCGCGGCCCACGAGCGCGGCATCCGCGTCGTCGTCGACCTCGTGCCCAACCACACCTCGGACCAGCACGCATGGTTCCAGGTTGCGCTAGCCGCGGCCGCGGGCTCGCCCGAGCGTGCCCGCTACGTCTTCCGCGACGGCCGCGGCCCGGCAGGCGATGAGGCGCCGAACAACTGGCAGTCGATCTTCGGCGGCCCGGCGTGGACGCGCCTCGCCCCCCGCGAGGACGACGGACCGCTCGGCCCGCAGTGGTACCTGCACCTGTTCGACTCGTCCCAGCCCGACCTCGACTGGACGCACCCGGAGGTGCGCGCCGAGTTCGAGGACGTGCTGCGGTTCTGGCTCGACAAGGGCGTCGACGGCTTCCGTGTCGACGTCGCGCACGGCCTCGTCAAGGCCGACGGCCTGCCCGACTGGGAGGGCAGCGTCGCCATGGTCGACGGCACCACCGACGACGAGGCCGTCGACCCCGGCGCGCCCGAGGACGGCTCGACGGGCGCGGGCAGACACGGCCCGATGTTCGACCAGGACGGTGTGCACGAGATCTACCGCGCCTGGCACCGCGTGCTCGCCGAGTACGACGGCGACCGCTGCCTCGTCGCCGAGGCGTGGGTCGAGCCGTTGTCACGCCTGGCCCGCTACGTGCGGCCCGGCGAGATGCACCAGGCGTTCAACTTCTCGTTCCTCACGACCGGCTGGGACGCCGCCGCGCTGCGCTCGGTGATCGCCGCGTCGTACCGTGCGAACGACGAGGTCGGCGCGCCGACCACCTGGGTGCTGTCGAACCACGACGTCGTCCGGCACACGTCGCGGCTCGGCCTGACCGACGCGGGTGGGCGGCCGAACGGCATCTTCGCCACGGACCCGCAGCCCGACGAGGAGCTGGGCCTGCGCCGCGCCCGCGCCGCGTCGCTGCTCATGCTCGGCCTGCCCGGATCGGCGTACGTCTACCAGGGCGAGGAGCTCGGACTGCCCGAGCACACCGCGCTGCCGGCCGATCTGCGCCAGGACCCGGCCTTCTTCCGCACACTGGGCGCCGAGGCGGGTCGCGACGGCTGCCGCGTCCCGATCCCCTGGTCCGCCGACGCCGCGGGCTTCGGCTTCGGCCCGACGGGCAAGACCTGGCTGCCGCAGCCCGAGTCGTTCGCGCGATACGCGGCGGACCTGCAGTACGGCGTGGCCGGCTCGACGTTCGAGATGTACCGGGCCGCACTTGCCGCACGCCGCGCCGAGGGACTGGGTCATGGCGGCCTGGCGTGGCTCGACGCTCACGCCGGCTCCCCCGACGTCATCGCGTTCCGCAACCGCGACGTGGTGGTGCTGGCGAACCTGGGCACCGAGCCCGTGACTCTGCCATCCGGCGTCGAGGTGCTCGTGGCGTCGGGCCCGGTCGCCGACGAGGTGCCCTCTGACACCACGGTCTGGCTGCGCGCCTGACGAACCGCGCCGAGGCAGGACGGCGTACGCCGAGGTAGAGCTCCGCTCGGCGAGGTAGAAGGACATTCGTCGAGGTAGAAGCACGAAGGCCCGACGACGGCAGTACCGCCGTCGTCGGGCCTTCTACCTCGCTGGATTCTCCGCTACCTCGGCGCCACGGGTTCTACCTCGCCGAAATCTGTTCTACCTCGGCGCCACCGCTTCTACCTCGGCGGGGGTCTCAGCCGCCGCTGACGCTCAGCTCCGCCTCGCGCAGCCTCGCCTCGAAGTCGGCGTCGAGGTCGCGCGACTCGAGCCAGCCGTAGGGCAGGTGCGGCTGCTTGGGCGAGCCGGCCCGGCCGCGCGGCCCCTCGGCGTCCTCGCCCGGGTACGGCTGAGAAGCATCGAGGGCGTCGAGGAGCTCGCGCAGCTCGGCAACGGCCGAGACCATCGCCAGCGCGCGCCGCGCGTCGCCCCCGACCGCGTACCCCTTGAGGTACCAGGCCATGTGCTTGCGCAGGTCGCGCATGCCCTTGCCCTCGTCGCCGTCGAAGTAGTCGATCATCAGCTCGCCGTGCCGGTAGATCGTCTCGGCGACCTCCCGCAAGCCGGGCCGCACCCTCTGGTCCGAGCCGTGGAACGCGGCGGCGAGGTCGGCGAACAGCCAGGGCCGCCCCTGGCAGCCGCGGCCGACGACGACGCCGTCCGCGCCCGTCTGGCGGACCATGCGGACCGCGTCCTCGGCGGACCAGATGTCCCCGTTGCCCAGTACGGGGATCGACCGGACGGCCTCCTTGAGCCTCGCGATCGCGGACCAGTCCGCCGTCCCGGAGTAGTAGTCGGCGGCGGTGCGCGCGTGCAGTGCGACCGCCGCGACGCCGAGCGACTCGGCGATGCGGCCGGCCTCGAGGTAGGTGAGGTGGTCGTCGTCGATGCCCTTGCGCATCTTGACCGTGACGGGCACCCCGTACGGCTCGGCGGCGACCACCGCCGCGCGCACGATGTCGGTGAACAGCTGACGCTTCCAGGGCAGCGCGGAGCCGCCGCCCTTGCGCGTCACCTTGGGTACGGGGCAGCCGAAGTTGAGGTCCACGTGGTCCGCGCGGTCCTCGCCCGCGATGATCTTCACCGCGGCGCCCACGGTCGCCGGGTCGACACCGTAGACCTGGGCCGAGCGCGGCGTCTCGTCCGCGCCGAACGTCACGATCCTCAGCGACTCGACGTTGCGCTCGACGAGCGCGCGGCTCGTGACCATCTCGGCCACGTACAGCCCCGGGTCGAAGCCCTGAGACGCGCCCGCCTGGCGGCACAGCGTACGGAACGCGCGGTTGGTCACGCCCGCCATGGGCGCGAGCACCACGGGCGTGTCCACCGTGATCGGGCCGATCTGCAGCGCCGGCAGCACGCGTGTGCCCGACGACGCCGCACCGGCCTCGCGGGCGGGCTGCGGCGTCGTCGGGCTGACGGTCTCGAGGGTGGAGGTCACGCCCCCATTGTGACAAACGGCCGCGCCCGCCCCTTCGAGGTCCGTCCGGACGAGGGCACGGCCGCACAGAATCAGCCGAAGTTCACGCCCTGCGCGAGCGGCAGCTCCGTCGAGTAGTTGACGGTGTTGGTCGCGCGGCGCATGTACTGCTTCCATGCGTCCGAACCCGACTCGCGCCCGCCACCGGTCGACTTCTCGCCGCCGAACGCGCCGCCGATCTCGGCCCCCGACGTGCCGATGTTGACGTTGACGATGCCGCAGTCGGAGCCCGCCTCGGAGAGGAACGTCTCGGCCTCGCGCGCGTCGAGCGTGAAGATCGAGCTCGAGAGCCCCTGCGGGACGTCGTTGTGCATCACGATCGCCTCGTCGAGCGTCTCGTACGTCATGACGTAGAGGATCGGGGCGAAGGTCTCGCGCCGCACGACGTCGGTCTGGGCGGGCATCCGCACGATCGCCGGGTGCACGTACGCCGCACCGGGCGCACCCTGGACGTCGACGGCATCCCCGCCCACGACGACGGTGCCTCCGTCGGCGACGGCCTCGGAGAGCGAGGCGCGCATTGCCTCCGCGGCCCCGGAGTGCACGAGCGGCCCGACGAGCGTGCCCTCGGTGCGCGGGTCGCCGACGGGCAGCCCCTCGTAGACGCGCGCGAGGCGTGCGACGACGTCGTCCACGACCGAGGAGTGCACGATGAGCCGGCGCATCGAGGTGCACCGCTGCCCGGCCGTGCCGGCCGCGGCGAACACGATGCCCCGCACCGCGAGGTCGAGGTCGGCCGACGGCGCGACGACGGCCGCGTTGTTGCCGCCGAGCTCGAGCAGGTACCTGCCGCCGCGCCCGGCCACGACGGGCGCGACCTGCTGGCCCATGCGCTCGGAGCCGGTCGCGGACAGCAGGGCGACCCGGCGGTCGGCGACGAGCGCCTCACCCGCGGCGCGCCCGCCGACGACCACGGAGCTCACCTCCTCGGGGAAGCCCGCCTCGTCCAGCGCACGGCGCAGCAGCGTGTTCGACGCGAGCGCGGTCAGCGGCGTCGCCTCCGACGGCTTCCAGACGACCGTGTCGCCGCACACGAGCGCGATCGCCGTGTTCCACGCCCACACCGCGACGGGGAAGTTGAACGCGCTGATGACGCCGACGACGCCGAGCGGGTGCCACTGCTCCATGAGCCGGTGCCCGGGCCGCTCCGACGGCAGCGTCCGCCCGCCCAGCGTTCGCGACAGCCCCACCGCGAGGTCGCAGATGTCGATCATCTCCTGGACCTCGCCGAGCGCCTCGGACGTGATCTTCCCGGCCTCGACCGTCACGAGCTCGGCCAGGTCGGCCTTGTGCTCGGTGAGCAGCTCGCCGAGCCGCTTGAC
The DNA here is from genome assembly GCA_009663185.1 of Isoptericola halalbus. Lineage (GTDB taxonomy): Bacteria > Actinomycetota > Actinomycetes > Actinomycetales > Cellulomonadaceae > Isoptericola > Isoptericola halalbus. Next base: position 32,091 of record VJZX01000009.1, on the reverse strand, counting down.
GACCTGCCCGCGCACGGGCGCGGGCACCGACCGCCAGGTGCGGAACGCCTCGTGCGCCTGCCCGACGGCGGCCTCGACCTCGGACGCGGACGCCTCGGGCAGCGTGAGCATCACCTCGCCCGAGATGGGCGAGACGACGACGAGCCCGCCGTCGGCGGGAGCGCCGGGCAGGGTGACGCCGATCCGCTCGAGCGCGGCGAGCGCGGCGTCGCGCAGCTCGGCGGTGAGCGGGGTGGTCGTGGTCGGGGTCGTGGTGCTCATGCCTGTGCTCCGTGGCTCGTGGTGGGCATCGTGGTGGGGCTCGTGGTCACCAGGGTCTCCGGTGCCACTCCGAGACGCTCGGCGGCGGCCTCGAGCGAGGCCTGGACCTGCCGCGCGTACAGCTCGAACGGGTCGAACAGGTCGCGGCCGATGGCGCCCGACATCCAGTCGGCGTCGCGCTCCTCCGCGGCCTGCGAGGCGTCCTTGGACCCCTCGTCGGTGAGGTTGGACTGGAATATGCCCGCGGCGGAGCGCGGGAGGAAGTCCTCGTAGACGATCGGCTCGCGCGAGAGCTCGCCGTCGTCGGACACCTCGTAGGTGAAGTAGCCGAGGTCGGCCTCGACGAGGCCGCTCTCGGTCGTCGGGAACGTCTCGCGCCACACCTCGCGCGCGATCTCCTGGCGGGCCTCCTCGGTCCGCGCCTCGCCGAGCCGTGCAGCGCGCCGGTCGACCTCGACGACGGCCGCGTCGTACCGGGCGCGGCCGGTGCGCGTGAGCGCGATGCCGCGCGCCTCGACCTCGCCGAAGCGCACGCGCAGCGAGTCCTGCACGATTTCCCCCGACGGCGTGCGGAACGTCCGCGGCTCGGCGAGTGCACGGAACGACGTCTGGCGCAGCAGCACGTCAGGGCCCTCCCACAGCGGCGGGCCCTGGATCGCGTCGATCATCGTGATGCCGCGGTCGGTCATGCGCCGGTAGAGCTCGTCGACGTCGAGCACGCGCGGCGTGAGGTGGTTGATGTGCGTCGAGGCGACGCCGCCGATGTCCGCCGCGACCGCGGAGACGGCCTCGAGCTCGCCGTACCACGCCTGGTCGACGGGTTCGCGGGACAGCTCGAACGCCGCCGTGGCGAGGCGCAGGAACTCGAGCGCGTCGTCGTCGGGCAGGCCGCCCTCCGCCTCGGCGCGGTCGGCGAGCGCCAGCAGCTCGGGGCCGAACAGGGTGCGCGACGACAAGAAGCGCTCGAGCCGGGACTGCAGGTCCGCGCTGAAGAAGCGGCGGTCGCTCGGCACGAGCATCGAGGTGAAGACGCGGAACGGGTTGCGCGCCAGCTCGTCGCGCTCGATCGGTCGGAAGGCGGTCGAGATGACGGGCACGGACGAGCTCGACGCGTCGCGCAGGTCGTAGAAGCCCACCGGGTGCATGCCCATCGCGCCGAAGATCCGCGCGACCTGGTTCATCTCGGCGGGCGTGCCGACGCGGATCGCCCCGTGCCGCTCGGCCGTCACGCGGTCGATCGACCCCAGGCGCTCGGCGTCGGCGCCCTGGGCGGCCACGACGTCGCGGTTGACCTCGTGGGACACCTCGAGCAACGTCGTGTAGGCGGGGACCTCGCGGCCGTACATGTCGGACAGCGACCGCGCGAACGCGGCGCGCAGCTGCCACGGCTCGACCAAGGTCTGCTCGAACGTCACCTCTGCTCCTTCCTCGGTCCGGCGTCGTCGCCGGCGCCTCTCGTGCGGGCCGGGTACGGCCCTGACTCAGATGATGTTCGCCTCTCTGCGCCGGACGCGGGTCGCGAACCGGGCGGCGGTGAACGCGGCGACGTCGACACCCCGCGCGGCGGGCGTGCGGGCGCGGCCCGCGTACAGGTCGGCGACGGCCTCGCCCACGGCCGGCGCCTGGAGGAACCCGTGGCCCGAGAAGCCGCACGCGTACAGCACGCGCCCGGCACCTGCGGAGGCCTCGCCGATGAGCGCGTCGTGGTCGGGCGTCATCTCGTACAGGCCGGCCCACCCGTCGGTGAGCGGCGCGTCCGCGAGCGCCGGGGTGGCCCGGGCGGCGACGTCGCGCAGGAGGCGCTCCCACCCGGGGTCGTAGGCGGTGTCGAGCGCGACGGGCGTGGCAGGGTCGGCGACACCGACCAGCAGGGTGCGAGGGTCGTCGGCGTTGTGCAGGTAGTACGTGGTGCCGAAGTCGATGGTGAACGGGATGCGCGGCGGCGCCGGGTCGAGCGGTGCGGTGATCGCGATCTGCCGCTTGACGGGGTCGACGGGCAGGTCGAGGCCCACCATGTCTCCGACGCGGCGCGACCACGCGCCGGCGCACAGCACGAGCGTGCCCGTGGTCGTGCGCCCCCGCGTTGTCGTGACCGCGAACCCGTCGCGCGTCGGGTCGACGGCGGTCACGGCCGCGTGCGTGCGCACGTGAGCGCCGAGCCGCTCGGCCGCGTCCACGTACCCGTCGACGACGGCGTGCGGCCGGGCCCAGCCGTCGCGCGGGGAGTAGGCCGCGGCGACGTAGCGGGAGGCGTCGAGGTACGGGTTGAGCCGGCAGGCCTCGGCCACGTCGACGATGCGGCTGTCGACGCCGCGGGCGTTCTGCATCGCGACCGACTCGCGGAACAGCGCGACGTCGTCGTCGGTCGGCAGCACGAAGAGGTAGCCGTGCTGCTCGAGCCCGATCGTGCGCCCGGGCCGGCGCGCGAAGTCCTCGAAGAGCTCGAGGCTGCGCAGGCCGAGGTCGACGTTCGCGGGGTCGGAGAACTGCGCCCGTACCCCGCCGATCGGCTTGCCCGAGCTGGCCCGCGCGAGCTCGTGGGCCTCGAGCAGCAGCACGTCCGCACCGTGCTCGGCGAGGTGGAACGCGACCGAGGCCCCCATCACGCCGCCGCCGACGACGACGGCCTCGGCGCTCTCGGGTAGCGGCCGCGTGCTGCGCGCCACTCGGCCTCCTTGCGTCCACGGACGGGTAGGCCGGTGCCCCCGGCCTTCTCACAACTCATCCTGGCCGACCGTGAGTGTGGAGCACCATCGAAGGATCGTCCGCAGAACCGTTGAGTGACGCTATACGGTTGGCCCCGTGGAACCCCTGCCGCGCGACCTGCCCTGGTCCGGCCTGCGTGCTCTCGCCGCGCTGGCCGAGCACGGCACGATGACGGCCGCGGCAGGAGCCCTCGGATACACCACCGGCGCCGTGTCGCAGCAGCTCGCCGGCCTCGCCCGCGCCGTCGGCACCGAGGTCGTGCGTCCCCACGGCCGCGGGGTCGTGCTGACCGAGGCGGGGCTCGCGCTCGCTGGACGCGCCGAGGCGTTGCTCGCGGCCCAGCGCGCCGCCGTCGAGGTCGCGCGTGCCGCGACGCAGGGCGCGGCGGGCACGGTCCGGCTCGGCGTGTTCGCGACAGTCGCTGCCGGCCTCCTGCCCCGGCTGGTGTCCGGGCTCGCGGCCACCCACCCGGGGGTCGTCCTGGCCGGGTACGAGCTCACCGTCGACGACGTCGCGGCGGCCGTGCGGCGCGGCGACGTCGACCTGGGCCTCGGCCTCGACTACCCCGGCGCGCCGATCCCCCGGATCCCCGGCACGACCCTGCGGCCGCTGCGGACGGAACGGTTCGCGCTGCTGTCCGCGCCGACGTCGGGCCTACCCGACGTCATGGACCTCGCCGAGGCGGCCGGCCTGCCGTGGATCCTGCCGCCCACGCCTACGCACTACGGCGCGGCGGTGCGCGGTGCGTGCCGCATCGCCGGGTTCGAGCCGCGCCCGGCGCACGAGGTCAACGACACGTCGACGACGCTCGCGCTCGTGGCGCAGGGCCTCGGGGTCGCGCTCGCGACGCCTCTCATGCGCGGTATCCGCCCGGGGCACGATCTGCGCACGAGCGCGCTGCACGACGTCGTCGAGCGCGAGATCGTGCTCCTCGAGCCGACGTCGACGCCCCGGCGGCCGGCCGTGGCGGCGGTCGCCGACGTGATCGAGCAGGTGGTGAGCACCGCACACGTCACCCGACACCCCTTCTGACGTGCGAGCACGCGCGAACGGCGTCAGTGTCGAGTCAGCGCGGCGCGACAGCGCGCCGCGACGACGAAGGAGGTCGACGTGCCAGCGTGGCTCATCCTCATCCTGGTCGGCGTGGTCCTCGTGATCCTGGGGATCGCCACCGAGATCGGCCAGTTCCTCATCTGGATCGGCGTGATCGTCCTCGTGGTCAGCCTGGTTCTGGGCCTTCTCGGCCGCAGCCGGACGTAGCCCACCGCGGACCTCGCGGCAGGCGCGCGGGACCCGGTCGACGAAGATCCGGCCCCGCGCGCCTCGGCGCGACGGCTCACCCGCCGCGCGACCTCGGCCCCCGACCTCAGACCCCGACGAGGCGCTGGCCGAGATAGCCCGACACCTGGTCGAGCGCCACGCGGTCCTGGGCCATCGTGTCGCGGTGCCGGATGGTGACCGCCTGGTCGGTGAGCGTGTCGAAGTCGACCGTGACGCAGTACGGCGTGCCGATCTCGTCCTGGCGGCGGTAGCGCTTGCCGATCGCCTGGGTGACGTCGTGGTCGACGTTCCAGTGCTCGCGGAGCTCGGCCGCGAGCTTCTCGGCCGTCGGCAGCAGCTCGGCCGACTTGGACAGCGGCAGCACGGCGGCCTTGACCGGGGCCAGGCGCGGGTCGAGCCGCAGGACGGTGCGCTTGTCGGTGCCACCCTTGGTGTTGGGCGCCTCGTCCTCGGCGTACGCCTCGACGAGGAACGCCATGAGCGAGCGGGTGAGGCCGGCCGCGGGCTCGATGACGTAGGGGTAGTACTTCTCGTTCGTCACCGGGTCGCGGTACATCAGGTCCTTGCCCGAGTGCTTCGCGTGCGTCGACAGGTCGAAGTCGGTGCGGTTGGCGATGCCCTCGAGCTCGCCCCACTCCGAGCCCGTGAAGCCGAACCGGTACTCGATGTCGACCGTGCGCGTCGAGTAGTGCGACAGCTTCTCGGCCGGGTGCTCGTACAGCCGCAGGTTCTCCGGGGAGATGCCCAGGCCGGTGTACCAGGCCATGCGCGTGTCGATCCAGTACTGGTGCCACTCGGCGTCGGAGCCGGGGGTGACGAAGAACTCCATCTCCATCTGCTCGAACTCGCGCGTACGGAAGATGAAGTTGCCCGGCGTGATCTCGTTGCGGAACGACTTGCCGATCTGCGCGATGCCGAACGGCGGCTTCATGCGCGCAGCCGAGGCCACGTTCGCGAAGTTCACGAAGATGCCCTGAGCCGTCTCGGGCCGCAGGTAGTGCAGGCCGGACTCGTCCTCGACCGGGCCGAGGTGCGTCTTGAGCATCATGTTGAAGTCGCGCGGCTCGGTCCACTGCCCGCGCGTGCCGCAGTTCGGGCAGGAGATGACGGTGAGACCGCCCTCGGGCTCGCGGCCCTTGCGCTCGGCGAACTCCTCGATCAGCTGGTCCTCGCGGAACCGCTTGTGGCAGCTCAGGCACTCGGTCAACGGGTCCGTGAACTCACCGACGTGGCCTGAGGCGACCCACACGTCGCGCGGCAGGATGACCGACGAGTCGATGCCGACGATGTCGTCGCGACGCGTCATCGCGCGCCACCACTGCTGCTTGATGTTCTCCTTGAGCTCGACTCCGAGGGGCCCGTAGTCCCACGCGGACCGGGTTCCGCCGTAGATCTCGCCGGACTGGAAGACGAATCCCCGCCGCTTGGCGAGGGAGACGACGGCGTCGAGCTTGGCGGTCGCGGACGGTGCTGCCACGGATCACTCCAGGGTGTCGGGCCCGCAGGTGGCTCCTGCGGAGCATGAGGGGGTGGTGGTCGGCGCCGGACGGCGCCAGTCGCCCAGCCTACCTGGCGGCGCGTTTTGACAGCGGTTCGCCGTTCAACTGAGAATGGTTCTCATGACACGTCGAAGCGCCCTGCTGGCCGCCCCCCTGCTCGTGCTGCCCGTGGCCCTCGCGGGCTGCGCCGACGCCTCGTCGCCAGGCAGCGCTTCCGCATCAGACGGCGTGCAGGTGCTCGCGTCGTTCTACCCGTTGCAGTATGTCGCCGAGCAGGTCGGCGGCGACCTCGTGACGGTCGAGAACCTCACGCCGCCCGCGGCCGAGCCGCACGACCTCGAGCTCTCCCCCGCGCAGGTGCGCCGCGTCGGTGACGCCGACGTCGTCGTGTACCTCACCGGGTTCCAACCCGCGGTCGACGAGGCTGTCGAGGCGCGCCAGCCGGCGCACGTGGTCGACGCGGCCGACGTCGTCGAGCTCGAGGCGAGCCCGGGCAGCGTCGAGCACAGCGCCGACGGCGAGCACACGGACGAGCACGAGGATGAGCACGCCACGGACGAGCACACGGGCGAGCACGCCACGGGCGAGCACAGGTACGGGCACACGGACGAGCACGCCGCGGGGGAGCACACGGACGAGCACGCCGCCGAGGAGGGCGACGGCCACGACCACGGCGGGCTCGACCCGCACTTCTGGCTCGACCCGAGCCGCGTGATCCCCCTCGCGCACGCGGTCGCCGAGCAGCTCACCGCAGCCGATCCCGACCACGCCGACGACTACGCCGCCGGCGCAGAGGCGCTGGAGCAGCGCCTCACATCGCTGGACGACGAGATCGCCACGGGCCTGGAGCAGTGTGCCGGCGCCACGCTCGTCACGAGCCACGAGGCGTTCGGTTACCTCGCCGAGCGCTACGGCCTGGAGCAGGTCGGCATCGCGTCGCTCGACCCCGAGGCCGAGCCGTCTCCGGCCCGCCTGCGCGAGATCGGCGCTATCGTCGACTCGCACGACGTCGACACGATCTTCACCGAGACGCTCACGAGCCCCAAGGTGGCCGAGACGCTCGCGGACGACCTCGGCGTCGGCACCGCCACGCTCGACCCCCTCGAGGGTCTCTCGGACGACGCGATCGCGTCGGGCGGGGACTACGAGTCGGTCATGCGTGCCAACCTCGCAGCCCTGCAGGAAGGACTGGTCTGTTCGTGACCTCTGTCGCCACCGCGCCGCAGGCCTCGACGACGGCCCCCGCGCCCGCCGTCGAGGCCCGCGGCGTGCACGTGCACCTCGGGGCGAGCCACATCTTGCGTGGCGTCGACCTGACGGTCGCGCGCGGTGAGGTCGTCGCCCTGCTCGGCGCCAACGGGTCCGGCAAGTCGACGCTGGTGCGAACCCTCGTGAACGTCCTCCCGCCCAGCGCCGGGACCGTGAGCATCCTCGGCCGCCCGCTCGGCAGCACGGTGCCGTGGGGCGACGTCGGATACGTGCCTCAGCGCGTGAGCGCCGGCACGACTGTGCCCTCGACCGCGGGCGAGGTCGTCGCCTCCGGCCTGCTGCACGGCCGGCGGCTGCGCCTGCCGCGCGGCTGGCGCGCCCGCGTGCAGGACGCGCTCGACCTCGTCGGCCTCGCCGACCGGGCCGGCGACGCGACGAGCCAGCTCTCGGGCGGCCAGCAGCAGCGCGTCCTCATCGCGCGCGCCCTGGTGCGCGAGCCCGAGCTGCTCGTGCTCGACGAGCCCGTCGCGGGCGTCGACCGCCCCAGCCAGGAGGCGTTCGCGGCCACGATGACGCGCCTCGTCGGCGACGGTCTGACCGTGCTCGTCGTGCTGCACGAGCTGGGCGAGCTCGCACCGCTGGTCACACGGGCCGTCGTGCTGCGGCACGGCCGCGTGGTCCACGACGGCGCTCCCCCGCGCCCGCACGGCGGCCACGACGCCGTCGGGCACGAGCACGTCCACCCGCACGAACCCGGACCCCTCGCCGACGAGCACCGCCTGACGCGCGGCCCGCTGCCGGGCGCACCCGGGACGGAGGCCCGCTCATGATCCTCTTCGACGAGCTGGGCTACATGCTCGGCGACCCCCTCATGCAGCGCGCGCTGCTCGCCGCGCTGCTCGTCGGCGTGAGCGCGCCCGTGGTCGGGACCTACCTGGTGCAGCGCCGGCTCGCGCTGCTTGGCGACGGCATCGGCCACGTCGCGCTGACCGGGGTGGCGCTGGGCTGGCTGATCGGCGCCACCATGGGTCTCGCGTCCGCGGACGCGCTCGCCGTACCGGGCGCGGTCGTCGCCGCCGTCGTCGGCTCGGCGCTCATCGAGGTCGTGCGGCGTCGTGGGCGCACGTCGGGCGACCTCGCGCTCGCGATCATGTTCTACGGCGGCATCGCGGGCGGCGTGCTCCTGATCGGGCTCGCGGGCGGGTCGTCGAGCAACCTCATGGCATACCTGTTCGGCTCGATCTCGACCGTCACGTCGACCGACCTGCTGCTCACGGTCGTACTGTGCGCCGTGATCCTGCTCGTCGGCCTGGGGCTGCGCGCCGCGCTGTTCTCGGTGAGCCACGACGAGGAGTTCGCGACGGCGTCGGGCCTGCCCGTCTGGGCGCTCAACATGGCGGTCGCGGTCGTGGCCGCGCTCACGGTGACGGTCGCGATGCGCGTCGTCGGGCTCCTGCTCGTCAGCGCCCTCATGATCGTGCCCGTCGCGATCGGGCAGCTCGTGACGCACTCGTTCCGCCGCACGATGACCGTCGCGTCCGTCGTGGGCGTGACGGTGTGCCTCGTGGGCCTCAGCCTGACGTACTGGTACGACGTGTCCCCAGGGGCCACGATCGTGGTCCTGGCGATCGCCGTGTACGCCGCGGTGGCGCTCGCGCGCCCCCTGCTCATCCGTCGCCGCCCGGCGGGCGACCCGCACCCGGACATCCCCGACGACGTCGAGGTCGCGACCACACCGGCCGGCACGCGTACCGGCACCCGTTCCGGCGCGGGCGACGCAGAGGAGTGCCCTGAATGAGCGAGACCCCCGCCGCCCCGGCCCGCATGACGCGCCAGCGCGCCGCCGTCGCCGAGGTCCTCGGCGACACCGACGAGTTCCGCTCGGCGCAGCAGCTGCACGAGCTGCTGCGCAGCCGCGGCGACAGCGTCGGGCTCGCGACCGTCTACCGCACGCTGCAGGCCCTCGCCGACGGCGGCGAGGTCGACGTGCTGCGCGCGGAGGACGGCGAGTCCCTCTACCGCCGCTGCGCCCGGCGCGAGCACCACCACCACCTCGTGTGCCGGTCGTGCGGCCGCACCGTCGAGATCGACGGGCCGACCGTCGAGGCGTGGGCGACCCAGGTGGGGGCCACGCACGGGTTCGACGACATCGAGCACACGATCGAGCTGTGGGGCACCTGCGCGACCTGCCGCGAGCGGGTGTGACGCAGACCGGGGTGCCGCGGCGCGACGGCCGCGAGGCATGATGAGGCACGTGAGCCTCACCGCGACGGCCGCTGCCGACGACGCCGGGGTCTTCTCGATCGCCGGCGTGCCCTTCTGGGTCGTCTACCTCGCGGCCTTCGGCATCGTGCTCGTGCGCGCCCAGGCGACCTACTGGGCCGGTCGCGGCGTCGCCCGCGGGACTGCCCGCACGCGCATCGCCGAGCGCCTGACCTCCCCGCGTGCCGCCGCCGCGGTCCAGCGCGTGCACCGGTGGGGACCGCCGACCGTCACGCTCTCGTTCTTCACCGTCGGTATCCAGACCGTCGTGAATCTTGCCGCCGGCTATCTGCGCATGCCCTATCCCCGCTACCTCGCTGCGCTGCTCGTGGGGTGCGCCGCCTGGGCGGCGATCTGGACGACCGTGGGCACGGCCGCGGTCAACGCGGCGATCGCCCTGGCCGCGGGCTCGCCGGTCTCGCTCGCCGCGCTCGGCGTGGGCGTCGTCGCGCTCGCCTGGTGGCTGGGTGCGCGCGCTGCCCGGCGTCGACGCGTCCGTCTCCCCGACGGCTGACGGGCAGCCGTCCGGAGCGCTCCCGGCGTATGTCAGACTTAGGCAATGCTTACCTCACCCGGTGGAGGTCGCGGCCTGCCATGACAGCCACGCTCGTCGGTCCGTCGCGCCCGGCGGACCTCGTCGCCCGACGTGCGCGACGCCGCCTGCTCGCCTACCTGGCCGCGCTCGCGGTGCTCGCGCTCGTCGCCGTGGCGAGTCTCGTGCTCGGCGTGCGTGACCTCGACCCGGCCACCGTGTGGCAGGCGCTGACCGACCCGGTCGCCGGCGACGTCGACCACCAGGTCGTGCGCGAACAGAGGGTGCCCCGGACGCTCATCGGCATCGCGGCAGGCCTCGCGCTCGGGATTGCGGGGACCCTGATCCAGGGCGTGACGCGCAACCCGATCGCCGACCCCGGCCTTCTCGGCCTCAACGCCGGCGCGTCGCTGGCGGTCGTGTGCGCCGTGTGGCTCCTGGGCGTGACCTCGCCGATCGGCTTCGTCTGGTTCGCCTTCCTCGGTGCGGCGCTCGCGGCCGTGCTCGTCTTCTCGATCGGCGCCGGGCAGCCCGTCAAGCTCGCGCTCGTGGGCGCCACCGTGACGGCGCTCATCACCCCGCTCATCACGATCGTGCTCCTGCGCGACCCGACCGCGTTCAACCTGTACCGGTTCTGGGCGGTGGGGTCCCTGACCGGCCGCGGGCTCGACGCGCTCACGTGGCTGTGGCTGTTCCTGCTCGTGGGCGTCGCGCTCGCCGCCGTGCTCGCGCACCGGCTGAACATGCTCGCCCTAGGCGACGACGTCGCCCGTGCGCTCGGGCAGCGCGTCGGCGTCACGCGCGGGCTCGCGGGCGCCGCGATCGTGATCCTCGCGGGAACCGCGACGGCGCTCGCCGGGCCCATCGCCCTCGTCGGGCTCGCCGTCCCCCACGCGGCCCGGCGGCTGGTCGGCACTGACTACCGATGGGTCGTGGCGCTCTCGGCGCTGCTCGGCCCGGTCATGCTGCTCGGCGCCGACGTGATCGGGCGCCTGATCCTGCCTCACTCGGAGCTCGAGGCCGGTGTCGTCGCCGCCGCCATCGGCGCGCCGGTGCTCGTCGCGGTGGCCCGTGGCAAGACCGTGGCGGGGGTGTGAGATGACGACGACGCTCGGCGCGCCTACGCCCACGTCCGCGGTACCGACGCCCGTCGCCGCCCTGCGTGCCCGCCGCCGCCGCAAGCTCGCGCTCGTGCTGACCGCGCTCGCCGTGCTGCTCGTCGCGCTCGCGACGCTCGCCCTGACCCTCGGCGCCGCGTCGCTGCCACCGAGCCGCGCCCTGCTCGCGCTCGTCGGCCTCGGCGACGCGGGCGACACCTTCATCGTGCACCGCCTGCGCCTGCCCCGGATCGAGGCCGCGGTCCTGGCCGGCGCCGCGTTCGGGCTTGCCGGCGCGCTGTTCCAGTCCACGCTGCGCAACCCGCTGGCCAGCCCCGACATCCTCGGCATCGCGAGCGGCGCGTCGCTCGGCGCGGTGTGGGCGCTGCTCGTGGCAGGCCTGACGGGCCTGGCGGTCTCGGGCGCCGCGTTCCTCGGCGCGCTCACGATCGCGTTCTGCATCTGGTTCTTCGCCTGGCGCCAGGGCCTGCACCCGATCCGGTCCGTGCTCGTGGGCGTCGGCTTCGCCTACCTGTGCTCCTCGCTGCTCGCGTGGCTGCTCGCGAGCGCCGAGGTGCGTGAGGCGGCGTCGGCGCTGGTGTGGACGGTCGGCTCGGTCGCCGACGTCCGCGGCGCCGAGCTCACGACGTTCGCCGCAGGGCTGGCGCTGCTCGCGACCGCAGTCGCTGTCGTCGGGCGGTGGCAGGGCCCGCTCGCCCTCGGCGACGACCACGCGCGCGGCCTCGGCGTGCCCGTCGACGCCGCTCGCGTCGGGTCGCTGCTGCTCGCCGTCGGGCTGGTCGCGCTCGCCACGTCCGTCGTCGGCCCGCTCGCCTTCGTCGCGCTCGTCGCACCGGCGATCGCCCGGCGCCTCGTCGACGACGGCGGCCCCGCGCTGACCACCTCGGCTGTCACGGGTGCCGCCCTCGTCCTCGCGGCCGACCTGGTCGGGCAGCACGGCCTGTTCGACATCTCCGCCCCCACCGGCATCGTCACGGGCCTCGTCGGTGCCCCGTACCTGCTGTGGCTGCTCGCCACCCACGGAAGGAAGTCCCAGGCATGACGGACGTCCGCACCTTCTCCGCCCCGGTCGCCGCATCGGTACCCGCCGGCGCGCCTCAGGGAGAGCCGGCCACTGACAGGTCCGCGGACCAGGCGACGCTGCGCGCCGACGGCGTGAGCATCGGCTATGACGGGCGGCGCGTCATCGAGGGTCTGGACCTCGAGCTGCCGGCGCGTCGCGTGACCGCCGTCGTGGGCCCCAACGCGTGCGGCAAGTCGACGCTGCTGCGCGGCCTGGCACGGCTGCACCCGCTCGAGGCGGGTCGCGTGACGCTGGGCGGCACGGACGTGAGCGCGATGTCGCGCAAGGAGCTCGCCCGCGTCGTGGGCGTGCTGCCGCAGTCGTCGGTCGCCCCCGACGGCGTGCGCGTCGCCGAGCTCGTCGGCCGCGGCCGCTACCCGCACCAGGGCTGGTTCGGCCGGCATCGCAGCGACGACGACGCCGTCGTGATGCGCGCGCTCGAGGCCACGGGCGTGGCCGACCTCGCCGACCGGCCCGTCGCGGAGCTCTCGGGTGGCCAGCGCCAGCGGGTCTGGATCGCCATGGTCCTGGCGCAGGAGACCGACGTCGTGCTCCTCGACGAGCCGACCACCTACCTCGACGTCGCCCATCAGGTCGAGCTGCTCGACCTGCTGCGCGACCTGAACCACGACCGCGGCACCACCGTCGTCATGGTGCTGCACGAGCTCAACCTCGCCGCCCGGTACGCCGACCACCTGGTGGTCATGAGCGCTGGCCGCGTCGTCGCTCAGGGCGAGCCGTCGCACGTGCTCACGGAGGACGCGGTCCTGAGCGCGTTCGGGCTCGAGGCGCGCGTCGTTCCCGACCCGGTGTCAGGCACGCCGCTCGTCGTGCCGGTCGGTCGGCACCGGCACGGGCGGTAGCAGCCCGACGCGGGACGCTCCGGCGACCCTGTGAGCAGGATCACCGGCCGTCCGGCGTCCGGCAGCCGGACGGGGCTCCACACGAGCGCACAGGTGAGGTTAGCCTTCCCTCACTACCTGTCCAGCCTCACACCTCGTGAGCCCACCGAGGAGATCCCGTGCGTCTTCGCCGTTCTCTGACCGCCGCCGTCGGCCTCGCCGCGGCGACCACCCTGGCCTTGGCCGGCTGCGCCGCAGAGGAGCCGGCCGGCTCCGCCGACGCCTCGCCCAAGCCGACGACCGGCGCCGAGGGCGGTGCCACCGACGAGTTCCCGATCACGATCGAGCACGCCTTCGGCGAGACCGTCATCGAGGCCGAGCCCGAGCGCGTCGCCACCTGGGGCTGGGGCTCCACCGAGGCCGCCGTGGCGGTCGGCGTCTACCCCGTGGCCGTCGGCGAACAGTCCTGGACCGTCGGCGAGGGCAACCTGCTGCCGTGGGTCGAGGAGGCCTACGACGCCGAGAGCGTCGAGCACCCGGCCGTGCTCAGCGACACCCCGGCCGGGGTGGAGGTCCCCTACGAGGAGTTCGTCGACGTGGCACCCGACCTCATCGTCGCGCCGTACTCGGGCCTGACGCAGGAGCAATACGACCTCCTGAGCGAGATCGCCCCGGTTGTCGCATACCCCGAGGCCTCCTGGCAGACCGACTGGGACGAGATCATCACCATCACGGCCGACGCTCTCGGCCGCAGCGACGCGGGCGAGCAGATCGTCACCGACATCGAGCAGTACCTCGCGGACGAGGCCACCGCGCACCCGGAGTTCGAGGGCAAGACGTTCGCGGCGATGGTCGACTCGCCCTCCGAGGGGCTGGTCTACGTGTACAACTCGGCCGACCCGCGCGCCGGGTTCCTCGAGGGCCTCGGCCTGGAGATCGCGCCCGCGGTTGATGAGCTCGCGCCCGACGACGGCGAGTTCTTCTACACGCTCTCCTACGAGGAGCTCGACAAGCTCGACAGCGACGTCATCGTCAACTACACGTACACCGAGGAGGAGTCCGCGGAGCTGCCGTCCCGCAAGCCGTTGCAGGTGCTCCGTGCCGTGAAGGAAGGAAACCTCGTCCAGCAGGTCGGCCCGGTCGCGGTCTCCGCGGTCTCGCCGCCCACGGCCCTGTCGGTCACGTGGCCCGAGGGCATGCCCGCGCTGGTCGAGTCCCTCGCCGACACGCTCGGCCAGTGACCGCCGCGGGGCGGCCGGCCCGCGTCATGCGCCCTGGCCGGCCGCCTCGCCGTCGGCCACCGCGTCGACGGCGCCCCCGTAGCGGCGGTCTCGCCGCGCGTACTCCTCGACCGCACGCCACAGGTGCCGCCGGTCGACGTCGGGCCACGGCTCGGGCAGGAACACCATCTCGGCGTACGCCGCCTGCCAGATCATGAAGTTCGACGTGCGCTGCTCGCCCGACGAGCGCAGGAACAGGTCGACGTCGGGCAGGTCCGGCTCGTCGAGGTAGCGCTGGATCGTCTTCTCGTTGACGCGGTCGGGGTTGATCCTGCCCGCGGCGACCTCGCGCGCGATGGCCGCGGCGGCGTCGGCGATCTCGGCGCGGCCGCCGTAGTTGACGCACATCGTCAGGGTGCAGCGGTCGTTGCCCTTGGTCATCTCCTCGGCGATCTGCAGCTCCTTGACGACCGAGCCCCACAGCCGGGGCCGGCGCCCGGCCCAGCGGATCCGCACCCCCCACGAGGACATCTCGTCGCGGCGGCGGCGGATGGTGTCGCGGTTGAAGTTCATGAGGAAGCGCACCTCGTCGGGCGACCGCTTCCAGTTCTCGGTGCTAAACGCGTACGCAGAGACGTGCTTGACGCCGATCTGCACGGCGCCCGCGACGACGTCGAGCAGCGACTTCTCCCCCTGCTTGTGGCCCTCGATGCGCGGCAGCCCCCGCGCGTTGGCCCACCGGCCGTTGCCGTCCATGACGATCGCCACGTGCCGCGGCACGAGCTCGGCGGGGATGCTCGGCGGCGTCGCACCCGACGGGTGCGGGTAGGGCTCGGCATAGGTGCGGCGCGGCATCAGGCCTCTCTCTCGATCATCCGCAGCGAGCGCAGGGTGCGCTCGAGGTAGTACTGGGAGTACGCCGCGACGAGGCCCGAGGCCTCCTTGCGGTGACGTGGTTCGGAGGCGTCGGCGACCTCCCAGTCCCCGCCGAGCAGCGCGGCCAGGAGCTCGAACGTCTCGGGGGCGGGCGCCGTCGACCCCGGCGGGCGGCACCGCCCGCACACGGCCCCGCCCTGCGCGACCGAGAAGGCCGCGTGCGGACCGGGCTCGCCGCACCGGGCACAGTCGGTGAACGACGGCGCCCAACCCGCGACGGCGAGCGCCCGCAGCAGGTAGGAGTCCAGGACGAGCCCGGGAGAGTGCGCCCGCTCGGCCAGGGCACGGACGCCGCCCGCGAGCAGCCAGTACTGCTGCACGGCCGGCTCGTGCTCGGCCGCGACGAGGCGGTCGGCGGCCTCGAGCATCGCGGCGCCTGCGGTGTAGAGCCCGTAGTCGGCGCAGATGCTCCCCGCGTACGGGCCGATGGTCTCGACCTGCGTCACCGTGTCGAGGTTGCGCCCCGTGTAGAGCTGGACGTCGACGGCCATGAACGGCTCGAGCCTCGCCCCGAAGCGCGACGACGTGCGCCGCACGCCGCGGCCCACGGCCCGGACCTTGCCGTGCTCGCGCGTCAGGAACGTGACGATCCGATCCGCCTCGCCCAGCTTCTGGGTGCGCAGCACGATCGCGTCGTCTCGGTACAGGGGCACGGGTTCATTGTCCCAGGTGCGGCCGACAACCCGGACGCGGCGTTCTCGTGGAGTTGTCAGCGGCCCGTGACCCCAGGGGGTCACGGACCGCTGACAACTCGTCGCGAGGGCCTGTTCAGGAGTGCTCGGCCCGGTTGACCGCCGAGACGATGGCACGCAGCGACGCGGTCGTGATCGACGGGTCGATTCCCACGCCCCACAGGACGTCGTCGCCGACAGCGCACTCGACGTAGGCGGCCGCCGTCGCGTCGCCGCCCTCGCTCAGCGCGTGCTCGGTGTAGTCGAGGACCTTGACGTCCACGCCCACCTTCGTGATCGCGTCGACGAACGCCGCGATCGGGCCGTTCCCCGTGCCCGTGAGGGTGTGCTGCTCGCCGCGGTCGACCACGTCGACCGAGAGCGTCGTCGTGCCGTCCTCGGCCGCCGTCGTGCGCGTCTCGCGCAGGCGCAGGCGGCCCCAGGGCTCGAGCCCTGCGACGTTGCCCGGCTCGACGGGCAGGTACTCGTCGGTGAAGATCCGCCAGATGTCCTCGCCCGTGACCTCGGTGCCCTGGGCGTCGGTGTGCGCCTGGACGGCTCGCGAGAACTCGATCTGCAGACGCCGCGGCAGGTCCAGGCTGTGCTCGTGCTTGAGCAGGTAGGAGACCCCGCCCTTGCCCGACTGGCTGTTGACGCGGATGACCGCCTCGTACGAGCGGCCGACGTCCTTGGGGTCGATCGGCAGGTACGGAACGCCCCACGTGAGCTCGTCCACGGGCTTGCCCTCGTCCAGCGAGCGGGCCTCCATGTGCTCGAAGCCCTTCTTGATCGCATCCTGGTGCGAACCCGAGAAGGCCGTGAAGACGAGGTCGCCCACGTAGGGGTGGCGCTCGTGCACGGGCAGCTGGTTGCAGTACTCGACCGTGCGGCGGATCGCGTCGATGTCGGAGAAGTCGATCTGCGGGTCGATGCCCTGGCCGAACAGGTTCATGCCGAGCGTGACCAGGTCGACGTTGCCCGTGCGCTCGCCGTTGCCGAACAGGCAGCCCTCGATGCGGTCCGCGCCCGCCTGGTACCCGAGCTCGGCCGCCGCGACCGCCGTGCCGCGGTCGTTGTGCGGGTGCAGCGACAGGACGACGTTCTCGCGGTAGGCGAGGTTGCGGCTCATCCACTCGATCGAGTCGGCGTACACGTTGGGCGTCGCCATCTCGACCGTGGCCGGCAGGTTGATGATGACCGGGCGCTCGGGCGTCGGCTCCAGGACCTCGAGCACCTCGTTGCAGATGCGCGCCGCGAACTCGAGCTCGGTGCCCGTGTAGGACTCGGGCGAGTACTCGTAGTACACCGTCGTGCCGGGGACGGTCTCCTCGAGCTTGCGGCACAGGCGCGCGGCCTGCAGGGCGATGTCGATGATGCCGTCCATGTCGGTGCGGAAGACGACCTCGCGCTGCAGGATCGATGTCGAGTTGTAGATGTGCACGATCGCCTGCTTCGCGCCGCGGATCGCATCGTACGTGCGCTCGATGAGGTGGTCGCGGCACTGCGTCAGCACCTGGATCACGACGTCGTCGGGGATCTTGCCCGACTCGATGAGGAGGCGCACGAAGTCGTAGTCGGTCTGCGAGGCTGACGGGAACCCGACCTCGATCTCCTTGTAGCCCATCTGCACGAGGAGCTCGAACATGCGCAGCTTGCGCTCGGCGTTCATGGGCTCGATGAGGGCTTGGTTGCCGTCACGCAGGTCGACGGCGCACCAGCGCGGGGCCTTCGTGATCCGCGTGTCCGGCCACGTGCGGTCCGGCAGCTCGACGGTGATCTGCTCGTTGAACGGCACGTAACGCTGGTAGGGCATGCCCGACGGGCGCTGCGGATTCGTGGCCGCGATGCCTGTGGTGGCAGGGCTGACAGGGGGTACCTGGTTCTGCATCAGAGTCGTCCTTCGGTGGGGCTCGGTGACGGCCGGCGCACCAGTGTCCACCGCGGCGAGGAACCGGCCTGGATTAGGCCTCGCCGCGGCAGCGAAGGAGGAGGATCACCGCGCTCTGCACAGTGACACCGTACACCGTGCGTGCCTCGGGTCACCTTGCCGTCCACGCCGCGGCGCCGAGGTAGAACCGCGGCAAGCGCGCTTCTACCTCGGCGAGCGCGGTTCTACCTCGACGGCGGTCAGCGCCGCGCACGCAGCGCGGCGTCGACCGCCGGGTCGCCCAGCGCGCCGAGCCAGTCGAGCAGCGCCGGGTACGTCGACGGGTTGGCCGCGACCTGAGGGCGCAGGTGCGGTGCCTCTTGGACGATGAGCGCGAGGTCCGCGAGCGGCGTCGCGGGGTCGAGCGCCTGCGCCGCGGTCCACGGCGAGCCCGGGACGTCGACGACGGGCGGCAGCGCCTGCGTCGCGGCGACGTCCCGCTCGACGACGGGGGCCGGCCGCGCGTCCTGCCATGCCTGCGCTCCGGGGCCGGGCTCGGGCTCGTCGCTCGGCTGCGCCTGGTACCCCGGCTGGGCCTCGTACCCCGGCTGCGCGTCGTACGGCTGCTCCACGGGAGGCAGCGCCTGCGTCTCGTCGGCCGGGGACCACGCGCCTCGCCACGCGGACGCCGGGGCCTCGTCCGCGACGCCCCGCTGGTGCGGAGCCGCAGCCGTCTGCTCGCCCGGCCGCTGACCCTGCTGCGTGCCGGGCTGCTCGTCCGAGGCCTCGCTCCGGTCCTCGCTCGCCCACCATGACCCGGCGGGCTCGACCCGGGCGTCGTACCACCCCTCGTCCTCGGCCTCGGCGGGCTCCACCAGCGCAACGTGCTGCTCGCCCGAGACCGGGCGGGTGCCGGCGTCGGCCCCGACGAGCTCGCGCACCGACGGCGGCACGAGCAGTGCCAGCAGCACCATCGCCGGCAGCGCGAACGTGACGAGCAGCTCCTCGAGGTTCGAGCGCGTGCCCACGCCGGCACGCGCGATGACGATCACGAGGCCGAGCAGCATGAGCACGCACGCCGCACCGACCGCCGTCACGTGCCCGCCTCGCGGGTCGCGCGCGAGCGCGCGCCGGGCGACGACCGCCACGAGCGCCATGAGCATGCCGAAGACCATGCGGAGCACGAGATTCACGGCCACGCCGTCGGCGACAGTCCGCACGATCGCGACCAGCGCGACGAACCCCGCGACGAGCAGCACGAGGTCGAACGTGCGGACCGCCACGGCGACCCACCGCGCGGCGTGCGCGTCCGACGGCTCGTCCGCCACGGCACGCAGCTCGTCGACGACGCGCGGCACCGCGAACGCCGCGACCACAGGCAGCAGGAGCAGCCCGAACCGTGCGCTGTGCACGCTCTCGAACCACGGCCGGTCCACGCCGCCGCCGAGGAGTGCGAGCTCGAGCGCGACGGCAGCCCCCACGCCGACGAGCACGATCCCGCCCACGACGTCGGCCCTCAGCAGCGCGATCGCGGTCAGCCACAGCACCCCGAGCACGAGCGCTAGGTGGAGCACGGACCCGATGATCGTCGCACCCGAGTGCCCGTGGACGGCTGAGAACACGGGCGTGACGAGGGCGAGCAGGGCCACGACGCCCGCGGCCGCCTCGAGGCCGTGGGGCCACCGCGGGGCCACGCCGAGCACCGCCCCGGCGAGTCCCAGCGCGACCCCGCCCCCCACGAGCCCGGCGTCGTCGGCCGATCGGACGAGGTCGAGCACGAGGTACAGGACCGCGACCACCGCGTACGGTGCGCAGCCGAGCATCCGGGCGCTCGGTGTCGTGACGCGCTCCCACGACGACGGCAGCAGGCCGCCGCGCAGCGCGTACGGCGCGGCGAGCGTCAGGACGGCGAGGACCGTGACGAGCACGACCTCCAGCCGGTCGGTGCCGCGGTGCGTCACGTCCCACGGCATGGGCAGCGCGACGAGCAGCGCCATGACGGCGACGACGTCGCGCACGACCTCCCGCACGGGCACGCCCGCGAAGGGTGCGCGGTCCCGGCCGCCGGTCGGTGCGAGGTCGTTCATTCTGCTGCCTCCTGTGAGTCGGGGGCCACGGTACGGCCCGCATCGTTTCTACCTGATCCGCGCCGCGCTCGTCGCTCCGGCCGCGTCCACGTTGGTCACCGCCCGTCAGATGCCGAGCTGGTAGACCCCCCAGTACGCGAGCGTGACCAGGAGCGTCACCGAGCCGACCACGGCGGACCAGAACGTCAGGTGCGCGGGCCAGCCGCGCGCGACGACCAGGGCCGCGCCCGGCGCGCGACCCTCGTCGTCTGCGTCGGCGGCGAACGCCGCCAGGCGCACTGCGCGTGCGTCCAGCACGCGACGCAGCACGACGGCCCCGGCGACGACGGTCACGACGCCGAGCAGCCGCACGCCGACCCACCCGCCCTGGACCACGAGGTCGTCGCGCTCGTAGTCCAGCGCGAGCCGCGCGACGGCGAGCAGGTACACCACGAGCGCCACGGTCGTGGCGACCGCCCCGAGCGAGAGCACGAGCAACGCCCGCCGCAGACCCGGCGCGAGCCGCGGCGACGGCGCGTGCGACCGCCGTCGGACAGCCGAGCGCACCAGCGCGTGCCCGCCCCACAGGAGTGGGCCCAGCACGATCAGACCCGCACCGACGAGCACCGCGCCGAGCACGATGTCGCCGCTGCCCCACCAGCGCGGCTGAGGCACGGGCGCGGCGAGGAAGAGCTGGTTGGGGCTGTCGCCCGCGACGCGCGGAGCCGCGTCGCCCGTGTCCGGCAGGCCCTGAACCCATGTCGCGACGTCGCCGGCGAAGTCGGGGTGCAGGCGCAGCGCGCGGCCGGTCGCGGTCTCCACGCGCTGCTTGATGCCGTGGTTGGCGCCCGCGTAGTAGCGGACGGTCACGGGCGCGTCGTCGCCGCGCACGGCGGTGTCCGCGATGATCTGCCGAGCGCCCTGCTCGATCGGCATGGAGGGGTCGGCCGTGCCGTAGGCGACGAGAACGGGCGCCGTCTGCTGCTCGAGCCAGGGCCGGACGTCGAAGTCGACGTAGTCGAAGCCGCCGCCCGGCAGCTGCATGC
The DNA here is from genome assembly GCA_009663185.1 of Isoptericola halalbus. Classification (GTDB taxonomy): domain Bacteria; phylum Actinomycetota; class Actinomycetes; order Actinomycetales; family Cellulomonadaceae; genus Isoptericola; species Isoptericola halalbus. The sequence goes on along the minus strand of VJZX01000009.1, from coordinate 11,512 downwards.
CGACGGCGCGCGGGATCGCGCGGAACACCTGCTCGGGCACGCCCGTGTTGCGCAGGTAGTTGTCGACCGCGAACGCGGCCTGCTCGCGCGGCGGGACCACGGGCGCCGACACGAGGACGGTGAACGCGATCCTCGGGTCCTCGGCCTGCATGACCGGCACGATCCACGTGCCCTCGGACTCCCCGTACACGCCCACGCGCTCGGGGTCGACGCCGTCCACAGCACGCAACAGGTCGACCGAGCGCTGGTAGTCCGCGGCCATGGCGACGTAGTCGCGGTTGCGGGTGGAGTAGGTGTCGAGCCGCTTGTCGGGAACGAACGTCACCACGCCGGCGCTCGCGAGCGCCGTCCCGACGTCGGTGAACGCGTCCACGAAGCGACCGGTGCCGGCCCCGTGCACGAACACCGCACCCGGGCGATCGGCGAGGACCGCACCCGTCTCGTCGAGCGGTCGGCGCAGCAGGCCCTCGACCTGGGTGCCGTCGAGCGGCACGGTCACGACGGTCTCCCGCACCTCGTAGTCGCCGACCTGCCCGATCTCGACGGCGAGGTCGGGGTCCACGCCACCGATCGCGGTGCTGGAGGTCGCGGGCCGCAGGTGGTCGGCCACGGGGACCGGGTCCCACTGCGGGCCCGCGACGGCGCCCACCACCGCGAGCCCGACCAGGAGCGCGGCGCTCGTCGCGACAGTCCGGAACACCACTGGTGGATGCTCCTCTCTCTAGAAGCCGAGCCGCTGAAGCTGCTTCGGGTCCCGCTGCCAGTCCTTGGCCACCTTGACGTGCAGGTCGAGGTAGACGCGCGTGCCCAGGAGGTGCTCGATGCCGCGGCGCGCGTTGGTGCCGACCTCGCGCAGCCGCGACCCGCCGCGGCCGATGACGATGGCCTTCTGGGACTCGCGTTCGACGAACAGGTTGACGCGCACGTCGAGCAGCGGCGGTCGTCCCTTGTCGGGGTCGCCCGTGCCCTCGCGCTCGACGATCTCCTCGACGACGACGGCGAGCGAGTGCGGCAGCTCCTCGCGTACGCCCTCGAGCGCGGCCTCGCGCACGAGCTCGGCGACCATGACCTGCTCGGGCTCGTCGGTGAGCTCGCCGCCCGGGTAGAGCTCGGGCCCCTCGGGCAGGTGCGCGACGAGCACGTCGGCGAGCTCGTCGACCTGGTAACCGTCGCGCGCCGACACCGGCACGATCGCCGAGAAGTCGCGGTCGGCCGAGCGGGCGAGCTGTTCGACGGCGAGGAGGTGCTCGGCCAGCCGCCCGCGGTCCACGAGGTCGGCCTTGGTCACGACGGCGACCACCGGCACCGCGGCACGCCCTTCCATGAGCGGTGCGAGCTGGCTCATGATGAAGCGGTCGCCCGGACCGATCTTCTGGTCGGCGGGCAGGCAGAACGCGACGACGTCGACCTCGCCGAGGGTCTCCTTGACGAGGTCGTTGAGCCGCTCGCCGAGCAGCGTGCGCGGGCGGTGCAGGCCGGGGGTGTCGACGAGCACGAGCTGGGCGTCCTCGCGATGCACGATGCCGCGGATCGTGTGCCGCGTCGTCTGGGGCCGCGCCGACATGATCGCGACCTTCTCTCCCACAAGCGCGTTCGTCAGCGTCGACTTGCCGACGTTGGGGCGCCCGACGAGGCAGGCGAAGCCCGAGCGGTGTTCCTCGTGGCCGGGGGTGTCGATGCTGTTCATGCTTGCGTTTCCTTCTGGTCTGGCGGCACGACGGCGTCGTCCGCTGCATCTGGTGCGGCCCTGCTCACGAGGATCGTGGCGAGCTGCTTGCGCCGGCCCTCGACTCGCTCGGCGACGAGGCGCACCCCACCGATCTCCGCCGTCGACCCGGTGAGCGGAACCTTGCCGATCGCCTTGGCGAGCAGGCCGCCCGCGGTGTCGACGTCGTCGTCCTCGAGGCGCAGGTCGAACAGGTCGCCGAGCTCGTCGACGGGCAGGCGCGCGGGTACGCGGAACGTGCCGTCGCCCAGGTCCTCGGGCTCGGCGACCTGGATGAAGTCGTGCTCGTCGGTCAGCTCGCCGACGAGCTCCTCGATCACGTCCTCGACCGTGACGAGGCCCGCGGTGCCGCCGTACTCGTCGACGACGATCGCGATGTGCGAGCGAGAGGCCTGCATCTCGCGCAGGAGGTCGTCGATCGGCTTGGACTCGGGCACGAACACGGCCGGCCGCGCCACCTCCGACACGGGCCGTCCGCCCGCCCGCGGGTCGTTCTCGAGCACGCGCGCGACGTCTTTGAGATACGTGACCCCGAGCAGGTCGTCGACCGACTCCCCGACGACGGGCACGCGCGAGTACCCGGACTTGAGGAAGAGCCGCATCACCTTGCGCAGCGGCGTGCCGACGTCGGTCGTGACCATGTCGGTGCGGGGAACCATGACCTCGCGTGCGAGCGTCGCCCCGAGCTCGAAGACCGACCGGATGAGCTCCCGGTCCTCGGCCTCGATGGCCTCGTTCTCGCGGACGCGCTCGGCGAAGTCGCGCAGCTCGTCCTCCGACGCCGTCGTGTCGGGCGCGCGAGCGGCCGAACGCAGCGTGAGCCACGCGGCTGTGCGGTGCACAGCCGTGAGCAGGCCGGCCAGGGCCAGCAGGACCGGCGTCGGGCGACGGAAGCCGAGGGTGCGGGGACTGAACCGCACGAACACGATGCCCGCGACGAGCCCGACGACGGCGGCGATCGCGAGCACGCGCCACCACTCGTCGAGCCAGTCGACCAGCAGCAGCGTCGCGGAGGTGAGCGCCACCGCCTGGGCGAGCACGCGCACGAGCGCGAAGGACGCGACGGCTGACGTCGGGTCGACCGCGAGCGCCTGGGCCCGCCGGTTGCGAGCGATGCGGCCCGCACGTACCGACTCGGGCCGCTCGTCGTCCGCCTCCGCCTCGGCGCGGGCGTCCGCGAGCGACGCGCGTGTGACGCGCAGGACGGCGGCCTCACCGGCCGAGAGCATGCCGGCCAGGCCCAGGCACACGAGCGCGACGAGGACCAGCAACGGGTCGGGGGCGTTCATCGGCCGGCGAGGAAGGTGAGCAGCAGCTTGCGCTGCAGGCCGAACATCTCCTTCTCCTCCTCCGGCTCGGCGTGGTCGTAGCCCAGGAGGTGCAGGATCCCGTGGGTCGTGAGCAGGAGCAGCTCCTCCGTCGTGGAGTGGCCGGCCGCGGTGGCCTGCTCGACCGCGACCTCGGGGCACAGCACGATGTCGCCGAGCGTGCCGGGCGGTGTCACCTCGCCGTCGCGGCCGGGGCGCAGCTCGTCCATGGGGAACGACAGGACGTCGGTCGGGCCGGGCTCGTCCATCCACTGCTCGTGGAGCTCGCTCATGGCCTTCGTGTCGACGAAGAGGATCGACAGCTCGCTCTGCGGGTGCACATGGAGCGTGTCGAGCACGAATCGCGCGAGAGCGGCGAACTCCGCCTCGTCGACCTCGAACTCCGTCTCGTTGTTGACCTCGATGCTCACCCGCGCGCCCCTCGCTCGTCCCGGCGCTGACGGTCGCCGTCGCGACGAGGGCCGCGCCGTTCACCCTGCGGGCGGGTGACGTCCCACCGCGCGTACGCGTCGATGATGTCGCTCACGAGCCGGTGCCGCACGACGTCCGACGACGTCAGGCGGCAGAACTCGACGTCGTCGACTCCCGTGAGGATGTCCTCGACGACCCGCAGGCCCGACGTCGTCCCGCCCGGCAGGTCGACCTGCGTCTCGTCGCCTGTGATCACCATCCTGGAGCCGAAGCCGAGACGCGTGAGGAACATCTGCATCTGCTCCGTCGAGGTGTTCTGCGCCTCGTCAAGGATGATAAAAGAGTCGTTCAACGAGCGGCCGCGCATGAACGCCAGGGGCGCAACCTCGATCGTCCCCGCCTCGATGAGCTTGGGGATCGAGTCGGGGTCGACCATGTCGTGCAGCGCGTCGTAGAGCGGGCGCAGGTACGGGTCGATCTTCTCGGTCAGCGAACCGGGCAGATAGCCGAGCTTCTCCCCCGCCTCGACGGCCGGGCGGGTGAGGATGATCCGGTTGACCTGCTTGGACTGCAACGCCTGCACGGCCTTGGCCATGGCCAGGTACGTCTTGCCCGTGCCGGCGGGCCCGATGCCGAACGTGATCGTGTTGGCGTCGATCGCGTCGACGTAGCGCTTCTGCCCCATCGTCTTGGGCCGGATCGTGCGCCCGCGGCTTGACAGGATGTTGAAGGTCAGGATCTCGGCCGGGCGCTGCGACGTCGCCGCGGTGAGCATCTTGATGGACCGCGTAACGACGTCGGGCGTGAGCTGCGTGCCCGACTCGACGACCTCGACCAGCTCGTCGAGGAGGCGGGACACGAGGGCGACGTCGCCGGCCGGGCCGCTCACGACGATCTCGTTGCCGCGGGCGTGGACGTCCACGCCGGGGAACCCGTCCTCGACGGCCCGCAGCACCGAGTCCCGGCTGCCGAGCAGGGCGACCATGGGCACGTGCGCGGGCACCACGATGCGGTGCTCTGTCGAACGCTCGGCGGAACGCTGCGTGCGTTCCGTGCTGGGTGTGGATGTCATGAGCCGGCTGGCGCCGATGCACTCCTTCACAAGACGGTTGGCGGCCGGGTTGGCCTGCTCACGAGTCTATCGAGGACGTCCGTCCCCCGGCACTCGGATTCACCGCCGGCGTAGCCCTGAGCACTCAGGCCGGCGTCCACCCGAGCCGCTTGCCCGCGATGACGTGCCCGTGCACGTGGAACACGCTCTGACCTGCGTGCGGGCCGCTGTTGAAGATGAACCGGTACTGGCCGTCGGCGAACTCGTGCGCGACCTGGTCGGCTACCTCCACGACCTCGGCCAGCAGCTCCGGATCGGCCGCCGCGAGCACCGACACGTCGCCGTGGTGCTCCTTGGGCACGACGAGCACGTGCACAGGCGCCTGAGGGTCGATGTCCCGGAACGCGATCACGCGGTCGGTGCGTGCCACGACGTCCGCCGGGAGGCTGCCGGCCACGATCTTGCAGAAGAGACAGTCGTCCTGCTCGGAGCTCGTCATGGCGCCACGCTACCGCCGTCGGTGCGCCCCGCGCAGGACCGCGCGTCTCAGGCCCAGCGCCCGAGACGCTCGCCGAGCAGCGCGACGGCGGGTCAGAGGGTGGGAGACTGCGCCGTGTGCCGAGGCACCATACGGAAGGAGAGCGGTTGGACGACAGGACGCGCATTCGAGTCCGTCGCATCGAACGGGCACGCCGTCAGAACGTTGTTGCGTCGGCGCTCATGTGCGTGGCAGTTGCGGCGGTAGGTGTCCTTGCGGAGTTTGACGGCTTCGTCGTAGTGATGGCGGCGGCCTCCACCACGACCGTCACCATCACGTTGGTCTGGGTGGTCGAACGTACCGGTTGGGGGCTTCGTCGTCGCAGGCTCGACGACGCGCGACGTCGGGTGCACATCGCGGTCGGAGTCCTGCTTGTCGCGGTGAGCACGCTCGGGGTCTGGTGGGCGGTCGACACGCTGGGCCCCAGATGGGGTTCGCTCGCTCTCCTCGCCGTGTACGGCTCCGAGCTTCTCCTCGCGCGAGAGCTTGCGAAGCCGGAGAACATCGGGCGTTTGATCATCCCGTGGCGCCCCTGACCCCAGCCTCGGGCTCGACGAGCCCGCGAGCTGGTTGCACGGTGCCGCGACCCCGCCCGCTCAGACCCAGCGCCCGAGACGCTCGCTGAGCAGCGCGACGGCGACCGGCCCTGCGGTCGACGTGCGCAGCACGTACGGCCCGAGCCGCGCGGCGACGGCCCCGGCCTCGGTCAGGAGAGCGACCTCGGCGTTCGAGATCCCGCCCTCGGGCCCGACGACGACCAGCAGCTCGGGCGCCTCTCCCGCGGCGGACGGCGCCGGCAACGTGACGCCGGCCAGCGGGGTCGTCGCCTCCTCGTGCAGCACGACGACGGCACCCCCCGCCGCGACGACGTCGCGGGTGCGGGTCGCGAGCTGCTTGCTCGTCAGGGGCTGCTCGACCGTGGGCACCCACGCGCGCCGGGCCTGCTTGACCGCCGCGCGCACCGTCGCGACCCACCGCGCGTGCGACTTCGCGGCCCGCGGGCCCCGCCACACGACGATCGACCGCTCTGCCTGCCACGGGACCACCGCGTCGACCCCCACCTCGACCGCGGCCTCGACCGCGAGCTCGTCGCGGTCGCCCTTGGCGAGCGCCTGGACGAGCGTGAGGACGACCGCAGGAGCCTGCTCCCGCTCGACGTCGGTGACGCGCAGGTGCACTCCCTCGCCGCCGACCGACTCGACGAGGCAGCGCAGCCGCACGCCGGTGCCGTCGACGACGTCGACCCGCTCGCCCGGCCCTCGGCGCTGCACCACCCCGGCGTGCCGCCCCTCCGCGCCGTCGAGCAGGTAGGCGCTGCCCGGCGCGACGCCGTCGAGGCCGCCGGTGGCGAGGAAGACCGGCGCGCTCACGTCAGCGGCCGCTCAGCTTGTCCCGCAGGCGCGAGAAGACACCGGGGTGCGCGGCGGCCAGGCGCGGCTCAGGCCGTTCCTCGCCCCGGAGAACGGCCAGCGAGCGCAGGAGCTCGGTCTGCTGCTCGTCGAGGCCCGCGGGCACCTGGACCTCGATGTGGACGTTGAGGTCGCCGCGGCCGCCCGAGTGCAGGTGCCCGACGCCGAGGCCCTTCAGCGTGACGATCTGGCCCGGCTGGGTGCCCGGGCGCAGGTCGATCTCCTGCGGCCCGTCGAGCGTCTCGAGCTCGAGGGTCGTGCCGAGCGCGGCCGCCGTCATCGGCACCGGGAGCGTGCAGTGCAGGTCGTCGCCGCGGCGCAGGAAGACCTCGTGCGGGCGCTCGCGGATCTCGACGTAGAGGTCGCCGGCGGGCCCGCCGCCCGGGCCGACCTCGCCCTGGGCGGTGAGCTTGATGCGCGTGCCCGTGTCGACGCCGGCCGGAACGTTGACCGTGACCGTGCGCCGCGATCGCACCCGGCCTTCGCCCGAGCAGTCGGCGCACGGCTCCGGGATGATCGTGCCGAAGCCCTGGCACGCGGCGCACGGCGACGTCGTCATGACCTGGCCGAGGAATGAGCGCGCCACACGCTGGACGTTGCCGCGGCCGTGGCACACCTCGCACGTCTTGACGGACGTGCCCGGCCGGCAGCCGTTGCCGCCGCACGTGCCGCACACGACCGCGGTGTCGACCTGGATCTCGCTCTTGGTGCCGAACGCGGCTTCGGCCAGCTCGATGTCGAGGCGCACGAGCGCATCCTGCCCGCGCCGCGCACGCGGGACGGGCCCCGCCTGCGCCGCACCGCCGCCGAAGAACGTCTCGAAGATGTCCTGGAAACCGAAGCCGTTGCCGAAGCCGCCGCCGGCGCCACCACCGGGCGCCGTCGGGTCGACGCCCATGTCGTACTGCTGGCGCTTCTCCGGGTTGGACAGCACCTCGTACGCACGGGCGACGTCCTTGAACCGCTCCTCGCCATCGCCGCCCGCGACGTCCGGGTGCAGCTCACGGGCGAGCCTGCGGTAGGCCTTCTTGATCTGTTCGGGTGAGGCGTCCCGCGGGACGCCGAGGATCTCGTAGTAGTCGGTCACAGGTCTCTCTCTGCGAGGAGTCGAGGTCGGGTGTCCGTCGGCCGGCGGTCGCTCAGCCAGGCAGGACGCGGGACAGATAGCGGGCGACGGCGCGAACGGCGGCGATCGTGCCTGGATAGTCCATACGGGTGGGGCCGACGGAACCGAGGATCGCCACTGTATCGCCGTCCGTGCCGTACCCGGACGCGACGACGGAGGTCTCGGCGAGCCCGTCGAGCCGGTTCTCGTGCCCGATGCGCACGGCCACGCCGTCGGCGGCCATCTCGGTCAGCAGGCCGAGAAGGACGACCTGCTCCTCGAGCGCCTCGAGCACCGGGCTCAGGCCCTGCTCGAACCGCATGTCGGCGCGCGCCAGGTTCGCCGTGCCCGCCAGCACGATGCGCTCCTCCTTCTCCTCGCCGAGCGTCTCGACGACGAGGTCGGCCACGCTGCGGACGATGTGCCGCAGCTCGGGCGCCACGGCCTCCACCACCCGCGCGAACGCGCCCGAGAGCTGCGACAGGCGCTTGCCCGCCGCGGCCGCGTTGAGCCGCGCGCGCAGCTCACCGAGCGTCGCGTCGTCGAGCACCACACCGTCCGACGAACCGGCGATCCCCGCGCCGGCGTCGAGGAAGCGCTGCTCGACGCGGCCGGTGTCGGTGATGACGACGATGAGCAGCCGCTGGTCGCCCAGGGGCACGAGCTCGAGGTGGCGCAGTCCGGACAGGCGCAGCGAGGGGTACTGCACGACGGCGACCTGCCCCGTGAGCTGAGCGGTGAGCCTGCTCGCCCGCACCAGGACGTCGTCGAGGTCGACGCCCTCGGACAGGAACGTCTCGATGGCCCGCTTCTGCGGCGCGGACAGCGGGCGTACCTCGGCGAGGCGGTCGACGAAGAGCCGGTATCCCTTGTCGGTGGGGATGCGGCCCGCCGAGGTGTGCGGCTGGGCGATGTACCCGGCCTCCTCGAGCGCGGCCATGTCGTTGCGGATCGTGGCGGGCGAGACGCCGAGCCCGTGCCGCTCCGTGAGCACGCGGGACCCCACAGGCTCCCGCGTCTGGACATAGTCCTCGACGATCGCCCGCAGCACCTCGAGCCGGCGTTCCTCGCTCACGGTCCTCCCTCCCGCCGTGCGCACTTAGCACTCGTACGTTCCGAGTGCCATCCTACGCGCGACGACCCTGCCGGGTCCTCCACCGGTGGCGAACCGGACGCTACCGCAGACTCCGCCGCCGACGGGCTCGGCGGTACCCGGGCGCCCCGCACCGGCCGCCACCACCTGGCACGATGGAGGCATGCCGGCGCTCCATGCACCCCTCGTGGGCCGCTCCCGCGAGCTCGACGTCCTGCGCGGGGCTCTCGCCGATGTCCGGGCCGGCGTGCCGCGGACCGTCGTCGTCGGCGGCGAGGCGGGGATCGGCAAGACCCGCCTGCTCGACGAGCTCGTCGCGGACGTGGGCGACGACGTGCTCACCGTCGTCGCGCGGTCCGTCGACTCCGGCTCGGGTCCGCTCCCCCACGCGGCCGTGGCCGGGATCGTGCAGGAGCTGGTGCGAGCGCTCGGCCGGGAAAAGGTCCTCGCCGCCGCGGGAGCCGGCGCCGACGTGCTCGGCGCGGCCGTCCCCGGCCTCGTGGAGGTGCGCGCCGGGGCCGGCCAGGACCGGCTGCCCGACGTCGTCACCGAGCTCGTCGCGTCCGTCGCGTCGAGCCGGCCGCTCCTGCTCGTCGTCGAGGACCTGCACTGGGCGGACGGCGCGACCCGGGCGGCGGTCGCCCGGCTCGCGCGGCTGCCCGCGGCCGCCCGCGTGCTGCTCGTGCTCAGCTACCGGTCCGACGACGTCGGACGCGGCCACCCGCTGCGCCCCCTGCTCGGCGAGCTCGAGCGTGGCCGCCTCGCCACCCGCGTCGAGCTCGTCCGCCTCTCCACGCCGCAGGTCGGCGAGCTCGCCGGTGCGCTGGGCGACGGGTTGGACGCCGTGGACGTCGCGCGGATCGCCGAGCGCAGCGAGGGCGTGCCGTTCTACGTCGAGGAGCTCGTGAGCTTCGTCGGCTCGACGCTGCCCGAGTCGCTGCGCGACGTGCTCCTGCTGCGCTACGAGCAGCTCGAGCCGCGCGTGCGCACGTTCCTGCGCACGGTCGCGGCGGGTGGTGTCAGCGTGCCGCACGAGGTGCTCGCCGCCGTCGTCGACGACCCGGAGGCGCTCGAGGTGACCGCACGCGAGGCCGTCGAGGCGCACGCGCTCGTGAGCGACGAGGCCGGGTACGCGTTCCGGCACGCGCTCGTCCAGGAGGCGGTGTACGGCGAGCTGCTGCCGGGCGAGCGCACGCGCGTCCACGCGGCCTACGCACGGGCGTACGAGGCCCTGCCCGCGACCGCACGCACCCTGGCCGAGGTCGCCAACCACTGGTGGCGCGCCCGCGTGGCGGACCGCGCGCTCGCCGCCGCGGTCGCCGCGCAGACCGCGGCGCAGGAGACCGAGGCGACCTCCACCGCCGCGGAGCAGGGCGAGCGGGCGCTGGAGCTGTGGCACGAGGTTCCCGACGCCGAGACCGTCGCAGGGATCTCTCACCATGAGCTGCTCTCCCGCACGGCGGACCAGCTGCGGGGCGACACCCGCCTGCAGCGCGCCCTCGCGCTCGCGCACCAGGCGGTCGACGAGTGGCCGCCCGACGACGTCGGCGGGCTCGCCCGCATGCTCGGTCGCGCCGCCGTCATCGCCGCGCAGGCCGGGTCGAACGATGGTCCGGCCCTCCTCGACCGCGCGCTCTCGCTCGTGCCCCCCGGACGGGACGACGGCGTCCGGGCGACCCTGCTGGTCCATCAGGCACGGGCGGCGATGCTCGACGGCGACACGTCCGGTGCCGCCCGGCTCGCCGACGAGGCCTACGGCATGGCGACGGCGCTGGGGCACGACGCGGTGGCCTCGACGGCCGCGAACATCCGTGGGACGTCCCGCGTGCACGCCGGTGACCTGGGCGGTCTGGACGACCTCGAGCGCGCCCGCGAGCTGGCGGGCGACGAGTGGTCGGCGCTCGTGCGCTACTACATCAACGCGACCGACCTGCGTCTCCTGCTCGGCCGCTACCGCGATGCGCTGGCCCTCGCCGACGCCGGCAGCGAGGACGCACGCCGACGCGGTGTGGAGCGACGGGCTGCCGTGATGCTCGAGGGCAACGGGATCGAGGCCCGGATCGCGCTCGGCCACTGGGACGAGGCGTTCGCATGGTACGGGCGCACGATCCCCACGCTCACCGACAGCGTCTTCGCGATGTACCTGCGGGTGCACCGGTTCTGGCTCGCGCTCTGGCGCGGGGACCTGGCCGGCGCAGAGGCGTACGAGCGCGAGAACCATGCCGCGTTCGACCGCTACGGCGCGCTCGAGCAGCAGATCCGCATCCAGGTCGCGCGCACCCGCGCCGAGCTCGCCGTCCTGCGCGGGGCACCCCGCGAGGCGCTCGAGCACCTCGTGGCCGTCGGTCTGCCGGAACCGGGCAACTCGGCACCCTACGACCTTCCCCTGCTCGCGACCGCCGCGCGCGTCCTCGCCGCGCTCGGCGACGAGGTCGACGCCGAGCCCTATCGCCGGGCGCTCGACGCCCACGAGGCATGGCCCACGCACCCCGTCTGGGCAGCCGTCTTCGCGGCCGAGCTGGGCGAGGGCCCCTGGTCGGCCGTGGCGGAGGCAGACGGCCCCGCATATCTCCGCCCGTACGCCCTCTCTCGCGAAGGAGAGGCCTTGCTCGACGCCGGTGACCGCGCCGGTGCGCGCGCACGCCTGGACGCCGCCCTCCAGGCCGCCGATGCCATCGGCTGCGGCCTCGTCGCCGACCGCGCCCGCGCCCTGCTCGCCGAGGCGGGCCTGGCCACGCCCGCCCGCCGCCCACCGGACGCGCACACCGACCGGCTCACCGACCGCGAGCGCCAGGTCCTTCACCTCGTCGCCGAGGGCTTGACCAACGGCCAGATCGCCGAGCGGCTGTTC
>VJZX01000089.1 GCA_009663185.1 Isoptericola halalbus | reverse complement strand
GTTGCCCCGGATCGGGTAGGGCCTTGGTGGTTCTGGTCGTGGTGGTGTGCGTCGGTTGTTTGAGAACTCAACAGTGTGCTTGATAGTCAATGCCAAGTTTTTTGAACCTTTGTTGGTTCTTTTGGATGGACTGAGCAGTTCAGCTTGGTCTGGCCAGTATCGATGGTGCTGTCGCGTCCTGTTGTGGGGTGTGGTGGTGCTTTTCTCTTTTACGGAGAGTTTGATCCTGGCTCAGGACGAACGCTGGCGGCGTGCTTAACACATGCAAGTCGAACGGTGATGCCCAGCTTGCTGGGTGGATCAGTGGCGAACGGGTGAGTAACACGTGAGCAACCTGCCCTTCACTTCGGGATAAGCCTTGGAAACGGGGTCTAATACCGGATATGAGCGCCTGCCGCATGGTGGGTGTTGGAAAGTTTTTCGGTGGGGGATGGGCTCGCGGCCTATCAGCTTGTTGGTGGGGTGATGGCCTACCAAGGCTTCGACGGGTAGCCGGCCTGAGAGGGCGACCGGCCACACTGGGACTGAGACACGGCCCAGACTCCTACGGGAGGCAGCAGTGGGGAATATTGCACAATGGGCGCAAGCCTGATGCAGCGACGCCGCGTGAGGGATGACGGCCTTCGGGTTGTAAACCTCTTTCAGCAGGGAAGAAGCGCAAGTGACGGTACCTGCAGAAGAAGCGCCGGCTAACTACGTGCCAGCAGCCGCGGTAATACGTAGGGCGCAAGCGTTGTCCGGAATTATTGGGCGTAAAGAGCTCGTAGGCGGTTTGTCGCG
>VJZX01000088.1 GCA_009663185.1 Isoptericola halalbus | reverse complement strand
CGCGCGGCGGGACGTGGGCGGGGGCCGACGCCGGCGCGGGCTGGCTGCGCAGGCGGACCCTGAGCGTGCTGCGCACGGGCCGGGGCGCCGCCGCGCGCCCCGTGGAGATCGACGTCGAGGTGCCCACGGCGGTCGAGCCCGCCCCCGCCGTCGCCCCCTCGGTCCCGCACCTGCGGGTGGTGGCCTGATGCGCACCGCCGTGCTGTGGGTCCCCGACTGGCCCGTGGTGGCGGCGCTTGCCGTCGCCGGGCTCGACGCGCACGTCCCGGCGGCGGTCGTGGCCGCCGGCGCGACGGTCGCGGTGTCGGCGGTCGCCCGCACGCAGGGCGTGCGCCGGGGCATGCGCCGCCGCCAGGCGCAGGAGCGCTGTCCAGAGCTCGTCCTGCTCGAGGCCGACGACGCCCGGGACGCGCGCGAGTTCGAGCCCGTGGCGCTCGCGGCCGAGACGGTCGTGGCCGGGCTCGAGGTCGCCCGCCCCGGGATGCTCCTGCTGCCAGCCGACGGCGCCGCCCGGTACCACGGGTCGGAGCGGGCGCTCGCGGAGGCGCTCGTCGGCGCGGTTGCTGCGCGCACCGGGCACGAGTGCCAGGTCGGCGTCGCCGACGGGCTGCTCGCCGCGGTGCTCGCGGCCCGGTCCGACGCCGTCGTGCCGTCCGGCACCTCGCCCGCATTCCTTGCCGGGCGGCCTGTGGGCGAGCTCGTGCACGCCGCGACCGACGCGGGTACCGCCGCGGCGGTCGACGAGGCCGTGAGCCTGTGGTGGCGCCTGGGGCTGCACACCCTGGGCGACCTCGCGGCGCTGCCGGCGGCGAGCATCGGCGCCCGGTTCGGCGACCTCGGGTCCTGGGCGCACCGGCTCGCCCGCGGCGAGGACCTGCGCCCGCCCGCGCGGCGGCGCGTCGA
>VJZX01000087.1 GCA_009663185.1 Isoptericola halalbus | reverse complement strand
CTATGTCCGCGTTCAGGCGACGTACCGAGGGCGCCTCGGGATCGAGGTCGGCGTCTTCGTCGCGGTCGACCACCTTCGACGCGCCGGACGACTTACCCCTAAGCAGGAGGCGAGGTACCTCGACATCGATGACTGGTTCCTGGAGCACCTGCCGAACCCAGACTTCTACGCGGACGGCAACGGCATCGGCGCGGTGACCTGGTTCAAGACGCCGGTCTTGGCCGACATGCGGGCCAGGGTCGATGAGATGTGCGCGATCTTGCGTGCGCACGACGTGCCCTTCGACGTCGTCGATTCCACGGACCCGGGAAACCTCGTCTACGAGGACGACTTCCAGATCGGTGTCGTCCCGTACGCCCGGAGGTCTCCGACACCCGTCCGTGACGGAATCGTGCTTTCGCCCACCAGCGCAGGACGTGCGGTCGCCGCGTCCTCGATCAGGCACGTCCTCTTTGACGCGGACGGAGTCCTGCAGGTCGTTCCCGGCGGCTGGTATGCAGCGATGGAGCCCTACCTCGGTGACCGGGCGCGGGAATTCCTCCACAAGACGTGGAAGGACGAGCTGCCCTCGCTGTCTGGGCAGGGCGACTACATGCCGCTGCTGGCCGCTGCGCTCGTCGAGTACGGCGTCACTGAACCCGTGGACGTCGTCTATAGCGACGTCTGGCACCGCATCGAGCGGATCGAGGAGTCGTTCGCGATCGTCGAGGCGCTCCGTCGCAACGGGTACGGCGTCCACCTGGGCACCAACCAGGAGCAGCACCGCGGTGGGCACATGCGCACCGCGCTCGGCTACGACGACATCTTCGACACCAGCTGCTACTCCTACGACCTTGGCGTCAGCAAGCCGGACCCGGCGTTCTTCGCCGAAGCTGCCCGCCGAATCGGAGCCGAACCGCCGACGATCCTCTTCATCGACGACACC
>VJZX01000086.1 GCA_009663185.1 Isoptericola halalbus | reverse complement strand
GCGTGGATGAACAAGTACCTCGGCATCCTGATCTTCAAGCTCCGGCCCCAGCGGGGCCTGTAGCCGAGCCCTGAGCGCAGGCTACGGGCTAGTGATGCGCCGGCCAGCGTAGCGAGCCCGCGCTTGTGCTGATGCTCGGCCGAGCGCCTTCGTACTCCCTCACCCGGCTACTAACCTCGGGCTTTCACCGGTGAGGGCGTCCGAGGGGTGACCGGATGGGAGAAAGGTGCTCCTGACCTGGGAAGATACGGCTTGTCGAGAGTCGTGTCCGTCCAGGGCGAGGAGCACCTTTCAGGTGAAGAAGCATACGGGGTTCTACCCGTCGGTGAAGACGGCCGTCGAGCCGGCGGGCCCGGCGCCCAGCTCGCCGACCTCGAGCGGCGCCACCGGCGCCGGGCCCGCGCCGAGGACCGCATCCGCATCGCCAAGGACACCGGACTGGCGAACCTGCCCCCGCACGGCTTCGACGCCAACCGGATCTGGTGCGCCATCGTGGCCCTCGCGCTCGACCTGACCGCCTGGATGCAGACCCTCGCCCTGACCCGCCACGACGCCCGACGATGGGAACCCAAACGCCTACGGCTACGCCTCTTCACCATCCCGGCGACCCTCGCCCGCCACGCCCGCCAGCGCGTGCTGCACCTGGCCGCCCACAGACCCTGGGCCACCGTCATCACCAGCGCACTCGCACGACTGCGCGGACTCGACCCCGCCCCCGGCTGACGCCGCGCGCCGCCCGTCCCGACGACACGAGCACGCCCCGGACCGGAACGTCGCACCGATCACGACCGTGACGACGAAGACGTTGAGCACCGGGGGGACTCATCTCAGTCTTCGCCGGATCGGCGCTCAGGCCAGCGCTTCTGCCGATTCCTTAGCCTCGATCTTTCGTCCGTCGGCTGAGCGCGTCGAGGACGGCGTCGTTGCCGTTCTCGGGGCGTGATTCTGGCAGGTGGGTACGACGTTGGGCCCGGTGTCGTCCGGGCGGGCGGGGTACGGGTCGTCATCGGCGCGCTCTCGGGAGCCTGGCGCTCCGACG
>VJZX01000085.1 GCA_009663185.1 Isoptericola halalbus | reverse complement strand
CTCGAAGGTGTCGCGGGCGTAGATGCGTGAGCAGGCCGGGCAGACGTCCTCGCGGCGGTTGCCGCACGGGGTGTAGAGCATCCCGAGCGGCTGATCCGAGGACCGGAACGTCTCGAAGACCTCACCGGTCCGGGTGTCGACGGTGTCCGAGCGTCCGACCAGGCGCACCGGGTGGGCGCAGTTGCCCACCCGGGCGAGGGCGTCGGCCAGGGCGGGCATGCTGCGGTCGGCGAGGCGGGCGGCGATCGACTCGACCTCGACCTGGGTGAGGTCGCCCAGGTCGAGCGGAGCGTCGGGACCGTGGCCCTCGAAGCCCTCGCCGAGTGTCGCCGCCGTCGTCGTCATTAGGCCACCCCGGCGCCCTCGGTGGCGTGCGTGGTGTGGCCGGCGCGGCGGCGAGGCTTGCGCGGGGCGCGCGGCCGGAGGCTCGAATCTGCCGGCGCAGGTGCAGGCTCGGCGCCCGCCTCCGAGGTCGCCGGATCCACGGTCGCCGGAGCGGCGGCCGGAGACACGACGGGCGACCCAGCCGCAACCGTCGCCTCAACCGTCTCCACCGTGGCCGCCTCCGCTGGCAGCGCGGGCGACGGCTGTGCTGGGTAGGTGGCGGCGACCATGCGAATGAAGTCGTCGGCCCAGTAGTCGGCCCGGACCCGCTCCACCACGCCGTCGTCGCCCACGACGTAGCCGGTGCCGGGCATGGTGCGGTCGATCTTGTGGGCGGGGGCGAGGGTGGCGAGCCCGTCACCGAGCACCATCCGGGTCTCGGATGCGGAGGCTAGGCGCAGGGCGATGGTCTCGGTGAACAGTTCGCGCATGCCCACGGTCTCCTTGCGCGGGTCCTGGACGAACGCGAGGACCATGACCCCCAGGGCGCGGCCTTGGGTGAGGATCAGCTTGAGCAGGGTGGCTGCCTCGGTCACGACCTCCTTGGCCGCGTACGCGGTCAGGACGGCGAGCTCGTCGAGCATCAGCACGTGCACCGGGTCACCCGGGGACGGTTCGCACAGCCGCGACCTGCCGCGCATGACGGCCTGCCGCCCGGCGATGAGGTGGTTCAGTTCCCGCAGCAGCCCGACGGCGGCCTGTTCGTCCATCGCGACCCGGGAGAACATCTCCGCCCCGACC
>VJZX01000084.1 GCA_009663185.1 Isoptericola halalbus | reverse complement strand
AGGAGGCCTGCTGCAGATTGTTATCCTGTTCACTGCGATTTATCAGATCTTCCTGTACTGCTTTGAATGCGTTATCAAGATCTTCAATAATGTCATCTATATTCTCGGTTCCAACTGACAGACGAATTGTGCTCTGGAAGATTCCCTGATCAGCAAGTTCATTCTCTGACAGCTGTGAGTGAGTTGTGGTGGCAGGATGGATCACCAGACTCTTAACATCTGCAACGTTGGCAAGCAGAGAGAATATCTTTAATGAATCTATAAATTTGTGTGCTTCTCTCTGTCCTCCCTTGATATCGAAGGTGAAGATTGAACCTCCGCCATTAGGGAAGTAACGGTTGTACAGATCATGCTGAGGATGCTCCTCTAATGAAGGGTGATTAATACGTTTTACCAGAGGATGATTCTTTAAGAATTCAATAACTTTCTGGGTGTTCTGTACATGACGCTCAATACGTAATGATAAGGTCTCTACCCCCTGAAGCAGCAGGAAGGCATTGAAAGGAGAGATTGTTGCTCCGGTATCACGTAATAGGATTGCTCTTAAGTAAACAGCAAAAGCTGCTGGACCAACTGCGTCCACAAAGGAGATCCCATGGTAGCTTGGGTTGCTTTTGGCAATATGTGGAAATTTATCGCTGGCTAGCCAGTCGAATTTGCCTGAGTCTACAATCACTCCTCCCAATGTTGTTCCATGTCCGCCGATGAACTTAGTTGCAGAGTGAACAACGATATCTGCACCGTGTTCAATTGACCTTAATAGGAATGGGGTTGCAAAAGTGTTATCAACTACCAGTGGGATTTTATTCTGGTGAGCAAGCTCTGAAAGTGTATCAATATCAGGAATATCTGAATTCGGATTCCCCAGAGTTTCAATGTAGATGGCACGGGTGTTTTCTTTTATTGCATCCTTAACTTCCTGAGAATTGTGAATATCAACAAAGGTTGTGGTAATACCGTACAGAGGAAGAGTATGTGCTAACAGATTATAGGAGCCGCCGTAGATGGATTTCTGGGCCACAATGTGACCGCCATTTGCCCCTAAAGCCTGAATTACGTATGAAATTGCAGCCGCACCTGAGGCAACTGCCAAAGCTGCTACACCGCCTTCCAGGGCAGCCAATCTCTTTTCTAGTACATCCTGAGTGGAATTTGTCAGTCTTCCGTATATATTACCTGCGTCTCTAAGACCGAATCTGTCTGCAGCGTGTTTTGAGTCATGGAATACATAGGAAGTAGTCTGGTAGATAGGAACTGCTCTGGAATCGGTAGCCTTGTCTGCTTCTTCCTGACCAACATGTAACTGTAAT
>VJZX01000083.1 GCA_009663185.1 Isoptericola halalbus | reverse complement strand
GGCATCCCGGGGCGGGGAGCCAGTTGGCCCGGGACCGTTGACACGCCGATCCGAAGGGACATTCGCATGACAACCACCCCCGAGATTCCGCGGGAGAGTCGACAAGCCTCTCGGTCAACCGCTACGACGGAGCCCGACATGGCGCACACGCCGCTGCCCCCGCTCCCACGCGCGGGCAAGCTGATCCCAGCGCCCCGCGTCTTCTTCCCGGCGGCCGGCCTGCTGGTGCTCTTCGTCGCTGTCACCGCGCTGGCTCCGGAGCAGGTCGGGGAATGGATCGGCGCGGCGAACACCACCGTCGTCCAGGAGCTGGCGTGGTGGTACATCGCCATCGTCGCCGGTTTCGTGTTCTTCTCCATCTGGATCGCCGCCTCGCACATGGGCAACATCGTGCTGGGCAAGGACGGCGACGCCCCCGCCTTCTCCCTCGGCTCCTGGTTCGCGATGCTCTTCGCCGCCGGCATGGGGATCGGCCTGGTGTTCTGGGGCGTCGCCGAGCCCCTCAACCACTTCGCCGCGCCTCCGCCCGGCATGGCTGCCGAGACCGCTGCGGAGCGGGCCAGGACGGCGATGGAGGTCACCTTCCTGCACTGGGGACTGCACGCCTGGGCGATCTATGTGGTCGTCGGCCTCGCCGTCGCCTACTCGGTGCACCGCAAGGGCAACCCGATCTCCCTGCGGTGGGCGCTCAGGCCGCTGCTCGGCAACCGCGTCCAGGGGTTCTGGGGAGACGTCATCGATGTGATCGCCGTCCTGGGCACGCTTTTCGGCGTCGCCACCTCGCTGGGCCTCGGCGTGAGCCAGATCGGGGCCGGCCTCGGCTATCTCGAGGTCATCGACCAGCCCACCACGTGGCTGCTCGTCTTCTTGATCATCGCGATCACCGCGATCGCGGTGGTCTCGGTCGCCACCGGCATCGACAAGGGCATCAAGTGGCTGTCCAACATCAACATGGTGGCCGCAGGCGTCCTCGTTCTCGTGCTCCTCGTGCTCGGCCCCACGGTGTTCATCCTCAGCGACCTGGTCACCCAGGTCGGCTCCTACATCCAGGGCTTCTTCCGGCTCTCCTTCAACGGCATGCCGTTCGAGGAGGACGGCAAGCAGTGGCTGGGTTGGTGGACCACGTTCTACTGGGGCTGGTGGATGAGCTGGGCGCCGTTCGTCGGTGTCTTCATCGCACGCATCTCCAGAGGCCGCACGGTCCGGGAGTTCATCATCGGCGTCCTTCTCGTGCCGACCGTCGTCACCTTCGTCTGGTTCTCCGTGATGGGTGGCACCGCGCTGTACGAGGAGATCTTCGGGAACGGCGGCCTGGTGGGTGAAGACGGCTCTGTCGCCACCACCACCGCGCTCTTCCAGCTGATCGACACCGTCGCACCGTCGATCTCCGTCGCGCTCAGCGTGCTCGCGATCTTCCTGGT
>VJZX01000082.1:330-1431 GCA_009663185.1 Isoptericola halalbus | reverse complement strand
TATATTTGCGTTTCATTCTCCATTGAGCCTGCTCCATTGTCAGGTTACCTACAAATGTTTCAGAAGGCAATTGCTCAACTTGAACTTCTCCATCCACCATCACCATCTTGGCAACGTTGACGGTTGTCTTTGTGATTTCTCTCTGCATCATTTTTGCCATTTCTTCGTCCCACTTTCTTTTTATATATTTGTAGACTAAAGGTCGCTGATTCTAACCATAATACTTACCCAGTCGATTACAATCAGTAACCTTTCTACTCTTTTATTATATCACCCTGTTCAACAATTTTCAACACTTTTTTATAAAATGTTAGACAAAGTTTTACAAGGTTTTAATAAAAGGTTGTTGTCTACGCTCTCTATTTAACCACACCTGTATAACTTTTTGCAACACTTTTTTATAAAATGTTGACGTTTTTCGACAAGATCGCCCACAAATCCTTATGTATCAAGGGTTCACGTGGTATAATTAAGTAGTACTAATAGATTATAGAAAGAGGTGAAACATATGCCATTAAAACCAGAAGAACACGAAGATATTTTGAATAAGCTTTTAGACCCTGAGTTGCCTCAATCAGAAAGAACGGAAGCTCTTCAACAGCTCAGAGTGAACTACGGTTCTTTTGTGTCCGAGTACAATGATTTAACAAAATCTCATGAAAAGCTAGCCGCTGAAAAAGATGATCTGATCGTGTCAAACAGTAAGCTTTTCAGACAGATTGGTTTGACAGACAAACAGGAAGAAGATCACAAGAAAGCTGACATCAGCNACAGATTGGTTTGACAGACAAACAGGAAGAAGATCACAAGAAAGCTGACATCAGCGAAACGATCACGATCGAAGATTTAGAAGGAAAGTAATTATAATAGAAGAAAAGAGGTACAACATTCATGCGTATTACATTTAATGATGTGAAAACATCTCTAGGTATCACAGAGTCATACGACATCGTGAACGCCATCCGTAACAGTCAGGGAGACAGCTTTAAAAGCTATGTGCCGCTAGCAACTGCCGACAACGTCGCAGAAGTCGGGGCAGGAATCCTTATCAATCAAACTGTGCAAAATGATTTCATTACATCCCTTGTTGACCGCATCGGG
>VJZX01000082.1:0-242 GCA_009663185.1 Isoptericola halalbus | reverse complement strand
ATATCACGAAAGAAAAACAGTACGATGCTGAGGAAGCCGAACACAAAGTATTTGAACGTGAAATGCCAAACGTCAAAACTCTCTTCCACGAGAGAAACCGTCAAGGCTACTACCATCAAACAATACAAGATGATTCACTCAAAACTGCATTTGTGTCTTGGGGTAACTTTGAAAGCTTTGTTTCTTCTATTATTAACGCAATTTACAACAGCGCTGAGGTAGATGAGTACGAATATATGAAG
>VJZX01000081.1 GCA_009663185.1 Isoptericola halalbus | reverse complement strand
ACACCTTTTTGAACTTCTTAGTGGTTATAATATCCTTGAATCCTTTTAGACTGTCACTACCCGCTGTCATCCGGTCTAAACCTTGTTTAAACTGAATTAACAGAGCTTCTGCAATAATCTGAATATCGTTTTTAATATAGGCGTATTCTTCGGGTGTTATCTTATAGCCGACTGGTCTTTCTTTGTGGTAATCAATATCACCTTTAAGAACAGTTAGTTTAAAGTCTTTAGCTATCTTCTTAACAGGAAACGGTAGTTTCTTTAAGCTGTCATATATCACTGTATGTATCTTACGTTTCCCTTTGTAGCCTAAACATATATCAATCATGTACCATTGTCCCATGCGAGATATGATCGTATTATATGTGTTTGGCAATCCGTCAGCCGACCACTTAAAACCATTACGCTCCAACCAGTTAATGATAAAAGCTCCGTCAAATTTGAGGTTATGGAAATATAGATCAGCTTGCACCTTCATTGCCCAAGCCATAAACTCATCTAGGCTATTACCAATTTTGTAATCGCTGTGATCTTCTATATTCATATAACCATACGCCCACACCCTACAGTCTTCCACTTTAGTAGTTGTTTCAAAGTCGCAACTATACATCTTTCTCGGCATATGCTTCATCCTTTAACGGAGCTTAGAACCCCTTTAAGCTTAGATCAAAGTCACCCCTTTTATACTGCTCCAAATATGACAGTATTTTATACACATTCCCTTCCACGTTCTCAACTGTGTTTCCCTCACTATCAAATTCCTCAAAGGATATCTCTGATATTCTGAGATACAATTCATAGAAATCATCAGGAGGTATCTTTTTTAATTCTTCGATCAGCTCATCTGCCGCATCAAATGAATTGAAACTTCCCTCAACGCTCTTAATAAAGTTTAACTGCAACTGTATCATTTTCTTTTCATAATATTGTGGGTCTGTTCTCATATCCATGCTTTCTTCTAGGGTTCGCAAACGGCTATAGCTTCGCACCTTGCTAAAGTCAAAATCATGGGGTCTATTAATTCCTGTAACGTGTGCAGGACTTGTCATAGCTATCCGTTGTTCAATTGTCCCTTGCGGCTTACCGCCTGCATAGTATTCTTTGTCTTTCATAGCCTTGATTTTCTCATCTACTAGCCGCTGAACCTCTTTTGTGTTACGTTCAATCTCAGCTATTTTAGCTTTACTAGCCACCACACCATATGCATTCTTTTCGAACTGATANAACTGCGCCCGTGTTTCAAATGAATTAAGGTCAGGTATATCAATTTCAGCGGTAAGGTCTACACCATACTTTTTCTTCGTTCTCGCAATCTTGGCTTTTGTATTCTTGACCAATCGAGCGTATTCGGCTTTGTCATTATCCGTAATGCGTATACGTGGACTTCTCGCCATGTTGCGTTATCTCCTTTCAACCAAGCATGGAAACCACGCTTTTCAACTTCTGAATAGAACGTGATGTCTGCGAGCATATCCATATTCCACGGTGTAACAGCGACCCGTTCTATCTT
>VJZX01000080.1 GCA_009663185.1 Isoptericola halalbus | reverse complement strand
GCACCTCGTCGTCGGGGAGCGGACGCTGGTACTCCTCGCCGACGAGGAGGTCGACGGCGGGGCCCCCGCGGTCGTCGAGCACCATCGTGATCTCGGGGAACTGCGCGGCGAGCGTGTAGGCCCGGACGATACCCGCCCTGCCGAAGCGCAGCTCGGACTGCGGGTTCACGTGCTCGAGGTCGCCCGTGAAGATGATGTTGAACCCCCGCTCGCCGAGCACCTCGGCGTGCGCGCTCGCGAGCCCGGGCGTGCGGGAGGCGTTGAGGATGCGCACCCGGACGTCGGAGTACGGGACCGGCAGGGCGCCGTCGGGCTGGCCCTTGACCTTGGGGAGGCAGGGCACCGGGCCCGCCTCCTCCTCCACGACACCCGGGGTATTGATCGGTTGGTCGAACGGCGACTCGATCGCACCCGTGTAGATGGCGATGGCCCCGAGCCCGGTCACGGCGAGCAGCGCGATGAGGAGCCCGAAGACGACGGCCTGGCGCTCGTGCTCGCGCCGGCGGCGTGTGATACGCACCTGGTCCTGGGCGGGAGATGTCACGTGGAGAAACTACCTGAGATCGAATGCCCGGGTCGGCTCATCGCACCGTCAGCACGCGGGCGTGCAGGACGGGGCGCTGATGCAGCGCGGCGCGCACGGCCCGGTGCAGACCGTCCTCCAGGTAGAGCGTTCCGCGGTACTCGACGACGTGAGCGAAGAGGTCGCCGTAGAAGGTCGAGTCCTCGGCCAGCAGGTGGTCGAGATCGAGGGTGCGCTTGGTCGTGACCAGCTGGTCGAGCCGCACCTGGCGCGGCGGGACGTCGACCCAATCCTTCGCGGAGACGTGCCCGTGCTCGGGATAGGGGCGGCCGTCCCCCACGGCCTTGAAGATCATGCGTCACATCCTAGGCGTGCCACGCAGGAGCCGGACCACGCCGTCTCGCCGAATGGTCACGTTCTCGTCACGATCTCGCCACGTGATTCCTTCGACCGCCCAACGCGCACCCGCGATCACGCCCGTCACTCCTCGGTGTGGCCCAGGTCGGGGGCGGCGACGAGCTCGACGACGCCGCGTGCCGCTCCGTGCAGCTCCAGGACCACGATCTCGTTTCCCGCGTCGCGCACCAGCGGACCGGGCACGTACATCGTGCGGGCGGGGCCGGCGCTCCAGAACCGGCCGAGGCAGAACCCGTTGACCCAGACGAGGCCCTTGGTCCAGCCCTGCAGACGCAGGAAGTGGTCCGCACCCGCGGCACTTGCGAACACGCCGTGCGCCAGCACGGGCCCGGCGAGGGGAGCCTCCACCGCAGCACCCGCCACGGGCGGCGCAGAACGCAGCGCGTCTGCCACGGGCGCGGCGAGCAGGTCGTCGTCGCCGTCGAACCGCAGCGGACGCACGCCCCAGTCGGTGAGCTCGCGCGTCGCCGTCCGGACGGGGCCGATCACGCCCTTGGGCTCGCCGATGCGCGTCCCGTAGTTGACGCGGCCCTGGTCCTCCACGAGCAGCGTCAGCTCTCCGGCGCGAGCGGGAATTGCCACGGAGAACGCGTGCGACCCGCGGTCGAGCACCCCGACCGGCTCGCCGTCGAGCGCGACGAGC
>VJZX01000008.1 GCA_009663185.1 Isoptericola halalbus | reverse complement strand
GCCCGACCTCGCCGTCGCCGAGGAGCTCGACCCGCCCGCCCTGCGGGTCGACGTGGCCACGTTCGCCGCCCGCCGCCTCGCCGAGGCGCTGCACGCCCTGCTCGCCGAGCGGGGGCTCGCGTGCGGGCGCCTGCGCATCACCGCCCGCACCGACACCGGCGAGCTCGAGCGCGTGTGGCGCACCGACGCCGCCGCCACGGGCGGCATGAGCGCCGCCCGGATCACCGACCGGGTGCGCTGGCAGCTCGAGGGCTGGCTGAGTGCGCCGCCCGGCCGGGACGCGCCGGTCGTCGCGCCGATCGTCCGTCTCGCGCTGGTCGCCGAGGAGGTCGCGCCCGCGGGCGTGCACCAGCCGCGGCTGTGGGGCGCCGACGCGGGCGAGGACGCCCGGGCGCGCCGCGCGCTCGGCCGGGTCCAGGGTCTGCTCGGCGGCGACGGCGTCCTCACCGTGCGTCTTCAGGGCGGCCGCGACGTGCGTGACCGCGTGCAGCTCGTGCCGTTCGGGGAGGAGGCCGCCCTCGAGCGCGACCCCTGTCTGCCGTGGCCCGGCGCGCTGCCGAGCCCGGCGCCGGCGACCCTGCTGCCCGAGACCGTGCCCGCGCGCGTGCTCGACGTCGCGGGGCGCGACGTCGTCGTCGACGTACGGCTCGCCATGAGCGGCGAGCCGGCGCTCGTGCGCTGGGGCGACGGCGAGCGGGAGGACGAGCAGAAGGTCGTCGGGTGGGCAGGGCCATGGCCGCTCGCCGAGCGGTGGTGGTCAGGCGGCCCGCGGCGCGTCTACCTGCAGACGGTGCTCGACGACGGCCGCGGGCTCCTGCTGGCCCAGTCGGCTGGGCGGTGGCAGGTGGAGGCGCTGTATGACTAGGCCTGCGCAGGCGCGGTACGCCGAGCTGCACGCGCACTCGGCGTTCAGCTTCCTCGACGGCGCCTCGCACCCGGAGGAGCTCGCCGCCGAGGCCGCGCGCCTGGGGCTGGAGGCGCTCGCGGTCACCGACCACGACGGCCTGTACGGGGTGGTGCGGTTCTCGCAGGCGGCCAAGGCCGTGGAGCTGCCGACCGTGTTCGGTGCCGAGCTGCACCTCGAGGCGCCCGTGCCCGGCGGTGCGCCCGTGCTCGACGATCCCACGGGCTTGCCCGACCCGCGCTCGACCCACCTGCTCGTCCTCGCGCGCGGCGCCCAGGGGTACCGCAACCTGTCACGCGCGATCGCCACGGCCCACCTCGACGCGGGCGTCAAGGGCAAGGCGCGCTACCGCCTCGAGACGCTCGGCGGCGAGGCGGGCGGGCAATGGCTCGTGCTCACCGGCTGCCGCAAGGGCGCCGTCCGCCGCGCCCTGGCCGACGACGGCCCGGATGCCGCGCGCCGCGAGCTCGACCGGCTGACCGAGGTGTTCGGGCGCGGCAACGTCGCCGTCGAGATCACGGCCACGGGCGACCCGCGCGACGCCGACCTGCACGACGCCCTCGCCGGCCTCGCGCGCGCCGCCCGCCACCCGCTCGTCGCCACGACGGCCGCGCACTACGCCCGCCCGCGCGACGCCGACCTCGCCGGGGCGCTCGCCGCGGTGCGCGCCCGCTCGTCGCTCGACGCGATGGACGGCTGGCTGCCCGGCGGCCCCACGGCGCACCTGCGGTCCGCCGAGGAGATGCTCGCGCTGCACCGGCGTCATCCGCAGGCCGTGGTGGCGGCGGCCGACCTGGCCGCCGAGTGCGCGTTCGACCTCGACCTCGTCGCGCCGAACCTGCCCCCGTACCCGGTCCCTGAGGGGCACGACGAGGCGTCCTGGCTGCGCGAGCTCGTCCGGCGCGGGGGCGTGGAGCGGTACGGGCCTCGGGAAGCCGAGCGGGTCCCGGGCGCGTGGGCGCAGATCGACCACGAGCTGGCGGTGATCGAGAAGCTCGGCTTCGGAGGCTACTTCCTCGTCGTCTACGACCTGGTCGAGTTCTGCCGCACCCACGGCATCCTGTGCCAGGGGCGGGGGAGCGCGGCCAACTCCGCGGTCTGCTACGCGCTCGGCATCACCGCCGTCGACGCGGTGAAGCACGGCCTGCTGTTCGAGCGGTTCCTCGCGCCCGAGCGCGACGGCCCGCCCGACATCGACGTCGACATCGAGTCGGTGCGGCGCGAGGAGGTCATCCAGCACGTCTACGCGAAGTTCGGTCGGACGCACGCCGCGCAGGTCGCGAACGTCATCTCCTACCGGCCGCGCTCGGCGGTGCGCGACGCCGCCCGCGCGCTGGGGTACGACGTCGGGCAGCAGGACGCGTGGTCCAAGTCGATCGAACGGTGGGGCTCCCTGCGCGGCGGGCCGGACCCGGCGGGCCGGGCCGACGACTCGCACGACGTCGTGCCCGCGCAGGCACCGGCGTCGGCAGCGGAGGAGGGCGAGATCCCTGAGCCGGTGCTCGACCTGGCCGACCGCATGCTGCGCCTGCCCCGGCACCTGGGCATCCACTCGGGCGGCATGGTCATGTGCGACCGGCCGGTGATCGAGGTGTGCCCCGTCGAGTGGGCGCGCATGGAGGGCCGCACCGTCCTGCAGTGGGACAAGGACGACTGCGCCGACGCGGGCCTGGTGAAGTTCGACCTGCTCGGGCTCGGCATGCTCACCGCGATCCGCTATGCCTTCGAGGCGGTCGAGGAGCAGACGGGCGAGCAGCTGACCCTGCACGGGCTGCCCGACGACGACCCCGCGGTCTACGAGCTGCTGTGCGCGGCCGACACGGTCGGGGTGTTCCAGGTCGAGTCGCGCGCGCAGATGGCGACGCTGCCGCGGCTGCAGCCGAAGACGTTCTACGACATCGTCATCGAGGTCGCGCTCATCCGCCCCGGGCCCATCCAGGGCGGGTCCGTGCACCCCTACATCGACCGTGCGCGCGGCCGTGCGCCCGTGACGTACCTGCACCCGCTGCTCGAACCCTCGCTGAAGCGTACGCTCGGCGTCCCGCTGTTCCAGGAGCAGCTCATGCAGATGGCGATCGACGTCGCGGGCTTCTCGCCGGCCGAGTCCGACCTGCTGCGGCGGGCCATGGGCTCCAAGCGGTCGCGCGAGCGCATGGAGGCCCTGCACGGTCGCCTCACCGAAGGCATGACCGAGCGCGGCGTGCCGCCCGAGGTGCAGGAGGAGATCTACGACAAGCTCAAGGCGTTCGCCGACTTCGGCTTCCCCGAGTCGCACGCGTACTCGTTCGCGTTCCTCGTCTACGCCAGCTCATGGCTCAAGGTCCACCACCCCGCCCCGTTCTACGCGGGCCTGCTCGCCGCGCAGCCCATGGGCTTCTACTCACCGCAGTCGCTCGCGGCCGACGCCCGCCGGCACGGCGTGACCGTGCTGCGCCCCGACGTGGGCGCCTCGCTGGCGCTCGCGGGCGTGGAGAGGCTGCCCGACGGCGGCGCCCCGGCCCTCCGGCCGGCGGCGCGGGTGCACGTCGACATGCGCGTCGACGCCGCGTTCGGGCCCGAGCCCGACCTGACGCTCGGCGTCCGGCTCGGGCTGAGCAGCGTGCGAGGGCTGGGCAAGGACCTGGCCGAGGCCGTGGTCGCCGAGCGCGAGGCGCACGGGGCCTTCCGGGACATGCGCGACCTCGTCCGTCGCATCGACCTCAGCACGGCCCAGCTCGAGGCGCTCGCGACCGCCGGGGCGCTCCAGAGCCTCGGCGTCACGCGTCGCGAGGGGCTGTGGGCCGCGGGCGCGCTCGGGCAGGAGGGTCCGGCCACGCTCGAGGGCGTGAGCGTGGGCGTTGCCGCCCCGGCCCTGCCGGGCCTGAGCGGGCTCGAGATCGACGTCGCCGACGCGTGGGCGACCGGGATCACGCCGGACTCCTCCTCGCCGCTCGAGCACGTGCGCGACGGGCTCGAGCGCGCGGGCGTGCTCACGGTGGCGCAGGTCGCCGCCACCGACCCCGGCCGGCGCGTGGCCGTGGGCGGCGTCGTGACGCACCGGCAGCGTCCGGGCACCGCGGGCGGCGTGACGTTCCTGTCGCTCGAGGACGAGACCGGCCTGCTCAACGTCATCTGCACGCCGGGGCTGTGGCGACGCTTCCGCACGGTCGCGCGTGGCGCGCCGGCCATGGTCGTCCGGGGGCAGGTCGAGCGGGCCGACGGCGCGGTCAACCTGCTCGCCGAGCACCTCGCCCCGCTGCGCCTGCCGGTGGCGACCCGCTCCCGGGACTTCCGCTAGCCCCGACGACGCGCCGCGACGAACCGCTGCGAGCGCGTGCTGCTGAACTCATCGCTCACCCTCACATCGTGACTTCAGGCCGGCCGCCTCGTTCGCGAGATAGCGATCGGTCAGCCCGCGATAGAGCCGGCCCATCACCGACCCGAGCCAGCCGCCCTGCTCGACGGCCAGGGTCACCCGGCTGCCGCCACCTGGCAGCGCCTCGACGTCGTGCCGCGCAGTGGTCGTCACCCCGGGACCGGTGGCGGCCCAGGTGAACGACCGCCCGGGGTCAAGCTCGGTCACGACGTATTCGGTCTCGGGGATCTTGGGCTGGTTGATCGTGGCCCGCGACCCGGACCGCAGCGGCCCCTCGTCGAGCCGCCTCACCGAGGTCACCGTCTCGGTCCACTCCGACCACCGCTCGGCATCGGTCAACACCTCCCAGACGCGCTCTGCCGGTGCCGCGATCTCGACCGTGATGTTCTGCTCCATCACTGCATCGTCGCGCAACTTTCGTCGATTTCGAGAGATGCCGTCATCGACTCCCCGCAGGCACTACGTCAAGCTCCCGAAGCCCTGTCGCGCACCTCAGCATCAGCGCGCCGGCCGACCTGAGTCCGACGGCGCTCGCGACGCCCGCGGGCGAGCTCCGTCTCGAGCGCGTCCAGCGGCTGGACGAACGTGTCGGCGAATCGGTCGAGCCACGCGCGGGCCGCGTCGACGCCCGTGGCGTCGACCGCGTACAGCCGGCGCGTGCCGTCGGGCCGCACCTGGACGAGACCTGCCTCGCGCAGGACGCGCAGGTGCTGGGACACCGCGGGCTGCGAGAGGCGGGCCTGCTCCTGCAGGGCGTCCACGAGCGCGCCGGCCGGCTGCTCGCCGGCCGTCTGCAGAAGCTCGAGCACCCGACGTCGGACCGGGTCGCCGAGCGCCTCGAAGACGCGGGCGGGTGCGTGGTCCACTCAGGCCTCGGGCGGCGTCGTGTAGAAGGCGACGGTGCGCGCCGCGGCCTCGTGCGCGGCGGCCTCCTCGTCGCCGTCGGCGACGGCCGCGTCCGCCCAGCCGGTGCTCGCGAGCCGGACGAACTCGACGCCGTCGGGCGAGAGCGTCCAGGCCTCACCGGCGGCGGGGTCGGTGTCCTGCCCACCCTCCACGTGCAGGCCGAGGCCCATGAGGCCGAGGTCCCAGCCAACGCCCACGGCGCCCGGGCCGAACTGGTCCCAGAACTCCGGCACCACGGGCGACTCGTGCGCGAGCTCGAGCGTCGTGCCGGCGTCCGACTCCGTCAGGCGGACCTCGAGCCAGGACATGCCGCCGCCGAACTCCCATGTGACGGCGAACCATTCGGGTGCATCGCACTCCTGGACGACGCCGCCGGCGTTGCCCTCGAGCTGGTACCGGCCGCCGACGGACAGGTCGCCGCTGACGGGCAGGAACCAGCGAGGGAGACGCTCGGGCGAGGTGACGGCGTCCCACAGGTCGGCGCGCTCGGCGGCGTAGGTGCGGCGGGCGACGGCGATCTTGGTGGGCGTGTCGTCGCGCTCGCCGCGGCGGACCTCGCGGGTCACCAGTCCGGCCGTCGCGACGGGGTCGATCATGATGCTCATGACGCCTCCTCTATAAGTAGATACTTATATTTAACCATCCGAGCGGCCATGTCGGAAGGCCCTCCTAGGCTGGGAGGCATGCGGATCGAGCCCGCCACCGCCGACCGGTTCGACGACGTCGCGACCTTGCTCAACCCGAGCGGCCGCGATCAGGCGTGCTGGTGCATGCACTGGCGCCTGCCTCCCAACGAGGACGCGTCCCGGCGGGAGGACTACCTGCGGGAGCTCGCCACGAAGGAGCCCGCGCCGGGCTTGCTCGCCTACCTCGACGAGGAGGACGTGCCCGGCGAGGC
Organism: Isoptericola halalbus; assembly: GCA_009663185.1. Classification (GTDB taxonomy): domain Bacteria; phylum Actinomycetota; class Actinomycetes; order Actinomycetales; family Cellulomonadaceae; genus Isoptericola; species Isoptericola halalbus. The sequence goes on along the minus strand of VJZX01000008.1, from coordinate 156,447 downwards.
CGGCACCGTCGTCGGCTGGCTCGGTCTCGCCCCGAAGTCCGCCAGCCGCACGCTGCAGCGCTCCCGCGTCCTGCCACCCGGCGAACCCGAGACCTGGCCGACCACCTGGGCGATCATGTGCTTCACCGTGCGGCCGGGACACCGCCGTCGCGGGGTCGCCCGGGCGCTGCTGGACGGGGCGGTCGAGTATGCGCGCGAGCACGGGGCGCGCGTGCTCGAGGGCTTCCCGGTCGAGCCCGAGCCGGGTCGGCGCGTGCCGGTGAGCGCTGCGTTCGTGGGGACGGTGGGACTGTTCGAGCAGGCCGGGTTCGAGCGGGTCGCCATGACGTCGGCGACGAGCGGGCGCCTGCCGCGCTGGGTGCTGCGGCTCGAGCTGACCGGGTGACGGGCGCCGGTCACTCGACCACGGTCGTGACCACACAGATCTCGAAGGCCTCGCGCCCGCGCCGAAGCAGGTACCGCACGTGATCGCTGCCGACCGCTGACGCGTTCTCGTCCACGGAGGTCCAGCGAACGTCAACCCACAGCAGCGCCCACCCCACATGCTCGACGGCGAGCACCTCGGGCACCGTCGCGACTGACTCCTCCGCCCGGCCGCCGTCGAGTCGGTGGGCGGCACTCAGCACGGCCTCCGGGTCGGGCAGGAGCGTCGAGGCCTCCGGCTCGATGAGCAGCGCCGGGAAGGCGAAGCGGTCGTCGAGCGCCTCGAGGTCGCCCGACCCGAGCGCGAGCCGGTAGTCCACGAGGAATGTCTGCAGCGCCTCGCGGTCGTAGCCGTCGGTCGGCAGCGTCGCCATGCACCCACCGTAGGCCGCAGCCCCTGAGCGTGCCGGACGAGTGTGTCACCAGGCCTGGGCGAAGACGTCGGCGAACAGCTCGTCGGCGTCGACGGTGAGGCCCCGCGCGGCGAACCAGCCGCAGACGTTGCGGCAGTCGCGGTGGAGGAGGTCCGCGCCGAACGGGTTCGCGACCAGGTCCACCACCTGGGGCAGGTCGATGATCACGAGCCGATCACCGTGGGCCAGGATGTTGTACGGCGACAGGTCGCCGTGGGCCCAGCCCAGGCGGGCCAGGACGGCCATGCCCTCGCGGAGCTGGTCGAACCACGTGGCGAGCGTGCCGCCGTCGGGCCGCGTGCGTGCGAGTCGCGGCGCGGCGACGGGCACACCGTCGTCGTCCACCGAACCGACGAACTGCATGAGCAGCTCGGTGCCGTCGACCTGGACGGGGTAGGGGACCGGCGCGCCGGCGTCCCACAGCGCGCAGAGCGCGCCGAACTCGGCGTCGGCCCACTGGGTCGCGGCCACCGCGCGGCCCCACGAGGACTTGCGGTCCTCGATCGCCCGTTGGTCGCGCGTGCGGCGCACACGCCGACCGTCGGTGTACTCGGCGTCGCGGTGGAACTGGCGGTGCTCCTGGCCGCGGTACCGCTTGGCCGCGAGCAGCGCCGCCTGGTGGGGATCGTCCGGTACGGCGCGCTCGACGAGGAAGACGTCGGCCTCCTTGCCGGTCTTGAGGATCCCGAGCTCGGTGTCGAGGGCGGCGGCCGACGTCACGACCCAGCCGGGCCGCGGCTCGGGGCCGCGCTGGCCCTTGGCCACGGTGGTCCAGGTGGACCAGCGCTGGTCGGGTCCCGGCTCGGTCAGGTCTGCCGCGCCGGGCAGGGAGAACGAAGGGGTGTACGGGTGCACGGAAGGCTCCTCGGGTGAGGGGAACGGGTGGGCATGGCGAGACGGTCCATGGCTCTGCCCTCCTTCCGGTGCGGGCGCGCGAGACTCGCGCGTCGTCGTGCCGAGCCTGCCCGCTCGGCACGGCGTCGGTCCAACGAATTAACCTCGCCGGTACCGTGCGGGGATGGGATTCGTGCCGGTCGCCGACGGCGTGCTCGTGCGCACCAGCCGACGCATGAGCACGACGACGACGCTCGTCCTCGGGCCGTCGCGTGCGGCGTCGGTGCGCGCTGCCCTGCTTGTCGACCCGGCGTGGGAGGCGGACGAGCTGGTGGCGGTCGCCGACGACGTCGAGGCGCTCGGTGCGCGGGTCGTCGCCGGGTTCTCGACGCACGCGCACCACGACCACCTGCTCTGGCACCCGCGATACGGGGCCGGGGTCGTGCGGTGGGCGTCGGCGGCGACGGTGCGGGCGGTCGCGGAGCGCCGGGAAGCGCTCCTGGCCGAGCTCACCACCGACGTCGCGTACCCGCCCGAGGTGCTCGAGCTCTTCGCGCGCGTGACGCCACTGCCCGGCGACCAGGTGCCCGACGCGGACAGCGAGCTGCCGGCGACCCGCGTGATCGTGCATGACGCCCATGCGTCGGGGCACACGGCGCTCTGGCTTCCGGACAGCGGAGTGCTTGTCGTCGGTGACATGCTCAGCGACATCGAGATCCCGCTGCCCTTCGACGTCGGCGAGACCATTGCCGAGCTGAGCGCGTACCTCGCGGGGCTCGACAGGCTCGCGTCCTGGGTCGCACAGGCGCGCGTGCTCGTTCCCGGCCACGGCACGCCGTCGTCCCGACCGGTCGAGCGGCTCGACGCCGACCGGCGCTACCTCGACGCCGTGCTCGCGGGACGCCGTGCCGACGACCCGCGGCTGGTCGACCCCGCGATGCTCGCGGAGCACGAGCGCGTGCTCCGGGTGGTCGCCGGCATGCACGGGCGTGGCGGGGTCTCAGCGCAGGGCCGCGAGCATCGCGCCGACCGTCGCCGCGGCGAGGGCGATGAGCACGAGGGTCGGCAGACGCTGCCAGAACGACCTGATCATGGTTGAGCCTCGCCGCCCGCCCCGCTGTCGTCGGGGTCGTCCTGCTGGTCCTCGAGCTCGTCCTGCTCGTGGTCGCGTTCCTCCTCGCTCGGAGGCCCGGCGGCGGAGAACCACGCGAACCCGGCCACCGCCGCGACGACCGCGACGCCGACCCCTTCGAGCACCGCCCGGCGCGTGGGTGAGGCGCCGTCGTCGGGGCTCACGACGCCGCCCGGGCGAAGTACCAGAGGGCCGACGTCGACCACACCAGCGCGAGCAGTGCAAGGACGAGCCCGCCCAGCAGCGGCAGTACGCCGGCCGGCAGGCCGCGGACGCGCAGCGCGAGCATCTTGACCGTGAACACGCCGTAGAACAGGCAGCCCGCGACCGAGTGCACGAGCACTCGCCCCGGCTCGTCCTCGAACCCGATGGACCAGACGCACGCGAACGCGACCGGAAGTGTCAGTCCGAACGCGGACACGCCGCTCCACCGGTGCAGCGTGGTCACCCAGCCGGGAGCATCGCGCACCCCAGGCATGCGGCCGCACATCACGAGCGCGGAGCTGAGCTGGACGACGAGCAGTGCGGTGGCGCCCGTGGCGAGCCACGCCTTCATCTCGAGCATGCTGGAGAACCACAGGGTCAGCAGCGCCGCGCCGTCCCCGGGGTGGGCGTCGGCGTACGCCGCGAGTGCGGAGGTGACCGCGACACCCGCCGCGGTCGCGGCCGCCAGCGCCCAGCGCCACGATGCGCCCGGACCCGCCGTCTCGGCCATGAGATCACAGTGCCTGCCGCCACGGGGGCTGTCCACCGCGACGCGGCGCCGCGATCACGACGTACCGGGTCAGGACGACGAGATGCCGGGGAGCGCCCCGGCCGCCGCGCTCGTCCACGCGACGACGCCATCCCAGACGCTCGCCGTGTCGAAGCCCATCTGGTCGAGACCGGCCCACGTGACCCCGAGCACGGCATAGGCGCTGACGGGCGTCATGACGACCCACTCGCGCCACGACCCGGCATCGCCCAGGATCGGCACCGAGACGTTGCCGCCGGTGCGCCAGATGTCGTCGAACGGCAGCGCGCGGTACCGGCGCACCCACCGCGGGGAGCGGAAGCGCAGCGGCCACAGCAGCGGCACGCCACGGGTGGTGACCAGGTCACCCAGGACGTGCACAGCGCACCCCAGGCCCACGCAGAACGGCATCCAGAACCACTCCTCGGGCGCGAACACGGCCACGATTCCGGCGAGGGTCAGCGACGTGGCCCAGGGCCACCAGCGACCCTTGCGGGTCAGCCGGAGCGCGCGCAGCGCGAACGCGATGAGGAGCACGGCCATGACGCCCGGGCCGATCAGGACGTCGCCGAACGCCTCGGTGCGGATGGTGAGCAGGCCCGCGACCCATGCGATCGCCGTGAAGATCGCGATACCGAGGATCGAGTGCGTCCCGGCGCGGTGCCCGCCCGAGAGCGTCGCCACGATGCGAGTCACGCCCTCGGAGACCGGGGGCAGCGAGTGGGCGATGGTGCCGCTGTGGTGGTCGGCGTCGGGCAGCAGGGCGGCGCCCGCGCACACGAGCGCGCCCGTCATGACCCCGACCTCGCTCACGGGGTACAAGCCGAAAGCGATCGGCGCCGTCGACGTGACCGCGACCCACGCGGCCGCTCCCGACGCGGCGTGGTGCCCACCCATCATGACTTTGGCGCTCCTTGTCCCGATACTCACCCTTGACCGATTGGTCCGGGCCGGAGGAACGCTACACGGCGCGTCGGACAGGCACTCGGACGAGCACGCCGGCGACGACGGTCAGGAGGAGATCTCGAGGACGACCTTGATGTCCTCGTGCGCGTCCTCGAACGCCTCGGGTGCGCGCTCGAGGGGCAGGCGCCGCGTGACCAAGGCCCGGAGCCAGTCGACATCGGCGCGCTCGAGCACCTCGGCAGCCGCCCGGTAGTGGCTCAGGTTGGCATTGACGGACCCGACGATCGCGTCGTTCTCCAGCACGATCTCGCGGTTGGCGGCGCCGACGTCGAGCGGGACGGGGCGGCCGGGCGCGGTCACCCCGGTCAGCACCGTGACGCCGTACGGCCGGGTCGCGGTCAGCGCCGCCGTGATCACCGAGGGCGCGCCGGTCGCCTCGATGAGGACGCCGGGCTCGACGGCGTCGGACACCGTGGCGAGGTCGTCGATGTGGTAGGTGGCGCCGAGCGCGCGCACGAGGCCGGGCTTGGGGCCGTCGCTGTTCCGGTCGAGCACGTGCACGTCGAGGCCCCGCTGCACGCCGACCAGGGCGGCCAGCAGACCGATCGGGCCGGCGCCGGTGACGAGCACCGTCCGCGGCTCGAACCAGGCGCGCCCGCCGACCTTGTCGACCTGATCCCAGGCCTTGGCGACGACCGAGGTCGGCTCGAGCAGCATGCCGACGTCGGCGAGCGCCGGGTCGAGTCGCACCGCGCGGTCGGCCTCGATCACCCACCGCTCGCTCCCGAAGCCGTCGACGTCCTTGATCCCGTGCTCGGTGTACCGGCCGTTGCGGCACATGTCCCACTCGCCGCGGGCGCACGCGCCGCACGGCACGGGATCGGGCCGGCGCACCACGCCGACGACGAGGTCCCCGGGGGAGAAGCCGGAGCCGTCGGGTGCCTCGGCCACGCGGCCGAGCGACTCGTGACCGATGACGAGCCGGTCGCGCCCGATCGGCGCGGATCCGTACTCACCGCCCGCGATCTCCCTGTCCGTGCCGCACACGCCCACGGCGAGCCCGTCGACGAGGAGCTCACCGGGTGCCGCGACGACGTCGGGAACGTCTGTGACGGCGAGCGAGCCGGCCTGGCCGGGGACCACGGTCAGGGCTCTCACCATGCCTCCTCGGGTTCCTCGGAGATCCCTGCGGCTGCCGCACCGGGTGCGGGGATGCGGCTGAGGATGCGTGCGGAGTTGACGAGCCCCACGTGGCTGAAGGCCTGGGGGACGTTCCCGAGCTGGCGCCCCGAGGTGACGTCGTACTCCTCAGCCAGCAGGCCCAGGTCGTTGCGCAGGTCGAGCAGGCGCTCGAAGAGACGCGTCGCCTCGTCGTGGCGCCCGATGCCGTGCAGCGCGTCGACCAGCCAGAAGCTGCAGATGACGAACGTGCTCTCGCCGCCGGGCAGGCCGTCCACGCGGTCGTCCGCGTGCGTGTGGTAGCGCAGCAGCAGCCCGTCCTGGCTCAGCTCGCGCTGGACCGCCTCGACCGTGCCGACGACGCGCGGGTCGTGCCACGGGAGGAACCCGACGCGCGGTATGAGCAGCAGTGACGCGTCGAGACCCTCGGACCCGTAGAACTGGGTGAACGTGTTGCGGTCGGCGTCGTACCCGTGCGCGAGCACGTCGGCGCGGATCTTGTCGCGCAGCGCCCGCCACCGGTCGACCGGCCCGTCGAGACCGAAGCCCTCGACGCTGCGGATCATCCGGTCGACGCCGGTCCATGCCATCACGCGGGAGTGCACGAACGCGCGGCGTGGTCCGCGCACCTCCCACAGACCGTTGTCGAGGTCGTCCCAGCGACTCTCGAGGAAGTCCATGAGCGCGCGCTGCATCTGCCAGGCGTCCGCGTCGACCTGGAGGCCCGCGCACCGTGCCACGTGGAGAGTCTCGAGGGCCTCGCCCCAGACGTCGAGCTGCAGCTGGCCCACCGCGGCGTTGCCGACCCGCACCGGGCCACTGCCCTCGTACCCGGGCAGCCACGGCAACGTGATCTCGGGGATCCGACGACGGCCGTCGAGGCCGTACATGATCTGCAGGTCGGCCGGGTCGCCTGCGACCGCGCGCAGCAGCCATTCGCGCCACGCCCGCGCCTCCGCGACGTGCCCCGTTCCGAGCAGGGCCACGAGCGTGAATGCCGCGTCGCGCAGCCAGCAGAACCGGTAGTCCCAGTTGCGTGAGCCGCCGACCTCCTCGGGCAGCGACGTCGTCGCCGCGGCCGCGATCGCGCCCGTGGGTGCGTACGTCAGGGCCTTGAGCGTCACGAGCGAGCGGTGCACCGGGTCTCGCCAGCCGCCGTCGTAGGAGGCCTCCGCGACCCACGACCGCCAGAAGCCTTCGGTCTCGGCAAGAGCCGCTTCGGCGTCGACCGGTTTGGGCTCGGCGACGTACGAGCGGTGGTAGCAGAGGACGAATGGCACCCGGTCGCCCGCGGCGACGTCGAACCGGGCGCGGATCACGCCGTCGTCCACGGTAGTCTCGACAGGGGTGGCGAGACTGGCGGCGTCAGGTCCGGCGACGGCCGTCACGGTCGTCGCCGTGGCGTCCCGGACGATGCCGGTGCGCGTGATCCACGGCACGACGCTGCCGTAGTCGAACCGCAGACAGATGTCCGTCGACATCGTCACCCGTCCGCTGAGCCCTTCGACGACGCGCACGAGGTCCGGTGCCCCGCCCCGCAGCGGCATGAAGTCGATCACACGAACCCGGCCCTCGGGGGTCTCCCACTCGGACTCGAGCACGAGCGTGTCGTCCCGGTAGCGCCGAGCGTTGCACGGGCCGCCCGACGCCGGCGCGAGGCGCCAGAACCCGTGCTGCTCGTCGCCGAGGAGGGCCGCGAAGCACGCGGGGGAGTCGAAGTCCGGCAGGCACAGCCAGTCGACCGATCCGTCGCGACCCACCAGGGCCGCCGTCTGGAGGTCGCCGACGAGGCCGTAGTCCTCGATGCGCTGCGCCACGAGCGTCACGCTAGGACCGGGTGGGGCGGCCCGCGATCCGAGCCCTCGAGACCGAGGCGGTTTGCGGGGCTCGGCCCCGATCGTGCTATGTTTTTCCCCGCACCGGAACGGCGCAGGGCGCCGGATCGGTCCACCTGTCCGGGTGGCGGAATGGCAGACGCGCTAGCTTGAGGTGCTAGTGCCCGTATAGGGCGTGGGGGTTCAAGTCCCCCTCCGGACACATCTCCAGAGGCCCTGACCTACCAGGTCAGGGCCTCTTTCTGTCCTGAGGTCCACGTCAGGGCGGGACGGCGATCTGGTCTGGCAAACACGAAGGGCCCCACAGGTGTGGAGCCTGTGGAGCCCTCCGCGATCCGCTGTCTCATTCGGATCCCGCCGGCACGCGTGCCGGAAGTCTTCGAGAAGTGTACGGTCTCGGCGAGTCGGTCCTCTCGGTGGCCGTCAGCGGTGGGTGACCGACGAAGGGTCACCTCTGGGTCGCTGTGAGCCGCGTAACGTGGCCGCATGAGTGTTGCCGCCTCCCCGCCCCACCTGGCCGTCGACCCTACGTCGCCCGTCCCGCCGTACGAGCAGGTGCGCGTCCAGCTGGCCCAGCAGATGGCGGACGGCGTGCTACCGGTCGGGACACGGCTGCCGACGGTGCGGGCGCTCGCTGCCGAGCTCGGGCTGGCCGTGAACACGGTGGCCCGCGTATATCGCGAGCTGGAGGCGGCTGCGCTGGTGGAGACGCGGGGCCGGAACGGCACGTTCGTCAGCGCCGCCGGTGACCAACGGCTGGAACGGGCGCACGAGGCCGCCGAGCAGTACTCGGCGACTGCTCGCGCGCTCGGACTCGACCCCGACGAGGCGCTGCGCATCGTGACGGCGACGCTCCGCGCACGCTGAGGCGAGGGCCAGGCACATCCCCGCCGTTAGGGTGCGGCCATGGCAACGGTGCTTCCCTTCGACGGTCATGAGCCCCAGATCGATCCCACGGCATGGATCGCGCCGACGGCGACGATCATCGGCCGCGTGCGCATCGGCCCGCGCGCCAGCGTCTTCTACGGCGCAGTGCTGCGTGGCGACATGGACGAGATCGTGGTGGGCGAGGGCAGCAACATCCAGGACAACTGCGTCGTGCACACCGACGAGGGCATCCCGACGCACATCGGCGTGAGTGTCGGGGTCGGGCACGGTGCGATCGTCCACGGGGCAACGGTCGAGGACGGCTGCCTCATCGGCATGGGCGCCACCCTCCTGAACGGCTCGGTCGTGCGCGCCGGCGCGTTCGTCGCCGCCGGGACGCTCGTGCGCGAGGGCCAGGAGATCCCGGCGGGGTCGCTCGCGATCGGCGTGCCGGCGAAGGTCCGCGGCGGGCTGGACGACGCCGGCCGCGAGCGCGTCCGGCGGAACGCGATCGCCTATCAGGAGCTGGCGCAGCGGCACCACCGTTCCATCGGGTGATCACCCGCACGGCGTGGGCCAGGCGCGCCTCGCGGAGGTGTTCCGCCCGGCCGAACGGGTCCACGATGGTGTCGACAGGGACCCGCATCGAGGCGCGGAGGGCGAGATGGTATCGACGAACCACGAGGACACGAAGGACAGGAAGGCGGCGAAGGGCCGGGGCGGGCTGAGGAAGCTGATCTCGCTCGTGACGGCCGCGCTGGCGGTGGCGGCCGTGGTCAAGGAGCTGCGCACGCCGGCGGACGAGCGCACGTGGGAAGGGAAGGTCGCCGCGGTCGTGCCGTACGACTTCCGCATGCCGACCTCTGCTCGCGTCCGCGAGCGGCTGTGGAACCCCGAGGGTGAGCACGTCATCAGTCCGCGGGTGTTCGGTGTGGGCTGGACGCTCAACTTCGGCAAGGTCGTAGCGCTGGCACGGCAGAAGCTGGCCGCCCGCGCCGGCTGACGTCCTGGATCACCATCGAGGACCATCGTCACCGGGGTCAGTCCCGGCCTCACGCCCGATCCGGCCGGCCCCCGCCCTTGCGCTGGACGCGATGCCTCGCGTAGAGTGGGCAAGTCCTCAGAGGTCTGATCGGAGAAGCTCATGACTCGCGCGAGCCTGGTTGACGTGGTCGTCGACCGCCTCATCGACCGCGTCGCGTCGGGGGAGTTCCCTCCCGGGACCGCCCTGCCGGCCGAGGACGAGCTCGCGGCCCAGAGCGGCGCCTCCCGCCTGACCGTGCGGGAGGCCGTGAAGGTGCTTGCCGCCCAGCAGGTGCTCCGCCCGGTCCAGGGTCGCGGGACGTACGTGAACCCGGTCGACCGCTGGATCGCGCTGGACGCGATCATGCGGCTTCGTGGGGACACCTTCCGCACGTCGATGGTTCAGCTCATCGAGGTGCGCTCGATGATCGAGGTAGGGGCGGCCGAGCTGTTCGCGCCGCGGTGCAGCAGCGAGACGCTCGACCTGATGGCCACCGACCTGGAGCAGATGCGGGTCGGCCACGACCGGACCGACGTGGCGCGGTTCGTCGACGCGGACATCGCGTTTCACCGGCGGATCTTGGAGGGTTGCGGGAATCCCTTCGTGCCTGCGACCTTCGCACCCATCCAGCGGGCCTTGCACCACGCACGGTTTCAGACCTCTTCGATCAGCGAGATCCGCCGCAACGCCATCGCCGAGCACGAGAAGATCCTCAAGGCACTGGGGACCGGCTCTTCCCAAGCTGTCGGTGCGGCCATGCGTTCCCACCTGGACCAGACGACCCGGGACGCGCTGCAGTACCTGGAACCGGAGCCCGCGACGGCCTGACCGCTTCCACCAAGGCGGCATCACCCTTGTGTAGACGGTGGTCGAGAACTCATTAGACAAGACCTCTGAGGTCAGAGGCGTAGCAAAGGAGCGCACCGTGTCCACCGACGTACCGGTCAAGATCGCCGGAGCAGACCTCCTGGCCGGCTATCCCGAACCCCTTGCCGTCAGCGCCGTCGAGGTCCACGCAGCCCGCGGTGCCAGCGCCCGCCGCCTCGTCGTCCTGGACGACGACCCCACGGGGACGCAGTCGGTGGCCGACCTGCCGGTTCTGACCAGCTGGTCACGTGAGGACCTGGCGTGGGCGCTGGGGACCGGGGCACCGGCCGTCTACGTCATGACCAACTCCCGGAGCCTGGCGCCGGCGACGGCGGCCGAGCGCAACCGCGCGGTCGCCACGAACGCTCTGCGCGCCGCGGCCGAGCTCGGCGTCGAGATCGACTTCGTGTCCCGGGGGGACTCCACCCTGCGCGGGCACTACCCGCTCGAGCCGGACGTCCTCACCGAGACCCTTGCCGACGTCGCCGGGGCGACCGCCGACGGCGTCGTCATCGTCCCGGCGTTCGGCGACGCCGGACGAATCACCGTCGGCGGGGTGCACTACGCCGGCTCGGCGGCGGACGGATACCTGCCGGTGGGGGAGACGGAGTTCGCGAAGGATGCCTCCTTCGGCTACGCCTCGTCCGACCTTCGCGCCTGGGTCGAGGAGAAGTCCCAGGGGCGCTACGGAGCCGACGACGTCACGGCGATCACTCTCGACGTCCTGCGCAGCGGCGCGGACGCCGTCGCCGAGGCGCTGCTCCGCTGCGCCGACGGCCGCCCCGTCGTGGTCGACGCCGTGGAGGAGACGGACCTGCGTGTCCTCGCGCTGGCGCTGCTCAGGGCGGAGGCCGCGGGCAAGCGGTTCGTCTACCGGGTCGGCCCGCCGTTCGTCCGCGCGCTCATCGGCCAGGACGTCCTCGAACCGCTGACCGCGGCCGAGGTCGCCGGGATCAGGTCGGGCGGCATGGCGCAGGACGCGACCAGCGGACTGATCGTCGTGGGGTCCCACGTGTCGCAGACGACGCGGCAGCTCGAGGCCCTCCGGGACCGGCGCCACCCGGCCGAGGTCGAGATCGACGTCGACTCCGTCCTGCGCGGGGACCGCGACGCGCACCTCGCCGACGTCGTCGCCCGGACCGTCGAGCTGCTCGAGGCCGGCAACGTCGTGGTGCGCACGTCCCGCACCCTCGTCACCGGAGACGACGCCGGCGCCTCCCTCGACATCGCGCGCACCGTGTCCGACGCCGTCGTGGAGGTGGTCCAGCGGATCCTGGCAGCCCGGCCGCTGCGGTTCGTCATCGCCAAGGGGGGCATCACGTCCTCGGACGTCGCCAGCCGGGGCCTGGAGATCACCCGGGCCATCGTCCGGGGTCCGATGCTTCCGGGCATCGTCTCGTTGTGGGAGCCGAGCGAGGGCCCTGCCCGCGGCATCCCCTACATCGTCTTCGCGGGCAACGTCGGGACCGAGCAGAACCTCGCCGACGTCGTCGACAAGCTCACCGAGTGACCGCGACCGGCGGCGGCCGTCCCAGGCCGTCGCTCTCCGGACCAGAATCACGCATCGTTCAAGGAGGAACCGTGTCTACCGACCCGACCATCGCCGTTCTCGGCCTGGGAGCCATGGGCCTGCCCATGGCCTCCCGCCTCGCCGAGAGATACCAGGTGCGGGGATTCGACATCGATCCCGAGCGCAGCGCGCTCGCGCAGGAGGCCGGCGTCGTGCCGGCGACCTCGGCGCGGGACGCGGCGACCGGCGTCGACGTCGTGCTGCTCGCCGTCCGCAACCGCAACCAGCTCGAGGACGCGCTGTACGGCGAGAACGGCGTCGTGGCCGTCCTGCAGCCGGGCGCGCTCGTCGTGCTGACCTCGACGGTCGGCATCGACGCCGTGCGCGAGGTCTCCGCACGCCTGGCCCACGAGGGCTTCCACCTCGTGGACGCGCCGATCTCCGGCGGGCCCGTACGCGCCGCCAAGGGCGAACTCCTCATCACCGTCGGCGCCACCGACGAGGCGTATGCCGCGGCCGAGCCGGTGCTCCACCGCCTCTCCTCGACCCTGCAGCGCATGGGCGCAAGGCCCGGGGACGGGCAGGCCATGAAGACGGTCAACCAGCTCCTGTGCGGCGTGCACATCGCCGCCGCGGCCGAGGCCCTCGCTCTGGCGGGCGCACTCGGGCTCGACCAGGAGCTCGTCCTGCGCACGCTCGGCGCCGGCGCCGCCGCCTCGTTCATGCTCGGCGACCGGGGCCCCCGGATGCTCGAGGCGTACGAGGAGGACGGGGCCGAGGTCCGCAGCCGGCTGGACATCTTCGTCAAGGACATGGGCATCGTGGGCTCCGCGGCCCGCTCGGTCGGCCTGCCCACACCGGTGGCCTCCGCGGCCGAGCAGCTCTACCTCGTCGGTCAGGCCGCGGGACTCGCCGCCGCTGACGACTCCGCCGTGATCACCGTCGTCGCACCGAACGGGAAGTGAGCTCACCATGGGAACCCTGACACTCCTGCTGATCGCTCTCGCGGCGGTCGCCGTGCTCCTCGTGCTCGTCATCAAGCTCGAGCTGCCCGCCTTCGTCTCGCTCCTGCTCGTCTCGATGGGAACCGCGCTCGTCACCGGGATCCCGGTCGCCGACGTCGTCCCGACGATGGTCGAAGGCATGGGCAAGGTCCTCGGCTCGGTGGCGATCGTCGTCGGCCTGGGATCGATGCTCGGCCGGCTCATCGAGGTCTCCGGCGGCGCCGACCACCTCGCCCGCCGGTTCACCGACCTGCTCGGTCCGAAGCGGGTCGTCGTGGCCCTCACCGCCGCGGCGTTCATCCTGGGCATCCCGGTGTTCTTCGACGTCGGCTTCATCATCCTCGCGCCGATCGTCTTCGCGTTCGCGAAGGTCGCGAAGATCCACCCGATGAGGCTCGGCCTGCCGGTCGCCGCCGTGCTCCTGACGGTGCACGTCGCACTGCCGCCCCACCCGGGCCCGGTCGCCTCCGCGGCCCTGACGGGTGCCGACGTCGGCCTCCTGACCGTCATCGGCCTGGTGGTCTCGGCGGTAGTGGGTGCCGTCGGCTTCTTCGCGGCCCGCCTCTTCAAGGTCGAGAGGATCACGCTGGGTTCCTCACCGGCGAGCGAGGCGCTCGAAGGCCAGGAGGAGCCCGAGACCGACGGTCCCGGCTCCCCGACGGGTTCGGCGGGACCCGGCGCAGGCTCCTCGGCCCCGTCGGGCGGGGTGTCCACGGCTGTCCGGACCGGGGTTCGCACGCGGACCAACGTGCCGAGCGCGTTGATGGTCACCGTCCTGATCCTGATCCCGATCGTGCTGATCATGATCGGCTCGGTCCTCAACACGCTCCTCGCCGAGGACAGCCCGATCCGGCCGCTCGCCTCCTTCGTCAGCGCCCCGACGACGGCACTTCTCGTCGGCGTGGTGGTCGCCTACTTGGCTATCGGCGGCCGTGCCGGCTGGACCAAGACCAAGCGCAGCCTCGTCGCCGACTCCGCCCTGCCCATCGTGGCGGTCATCATCTTCGTGACCGGTGCCGGCGGCGTGTTCGCGAACGTCCTCGTGGTGTCGGGCATCGGCACCGCGCTCTCGGACAGCCTCACGGCGATCGGGCTTCCGGTGATCGTGGCCGGCTTCGTCATCGCCTCGGCGCTGCGCGCAGCCCAGGGCTCGGCGACCGTCGCCATTCTCACCACCGGTGGCCTCCTCGCCGACGCGATCGCCGCCGGCGGCTACAGCCCGGTGCAGGTCGCGCTGATCACCCTCGCCATCGGCTTCGGCGGGCTCGGCCTGTCCCACATCAACGATTCGGGCTTCTGGATCGTGACCAAGTACCTCGGCCTGTCGGTCGCGGACGGCCTGAAGACGTGGACCGTGCTCACCACGATCTGCGGAGTCACGGGCTTCGGCGTCACCTGGCTGCTCTTCGCGCTGGTGTGAACCGACGCGCGTAGAACCAGTGACAAGGGCACAGGGAGGCTACGGTGACGAACGTCGCCGGAGCCTCCTTGGCCTGTCAGGGTCGCCCTGTCGACGATCAAGGACCCGGAGCGTTTCCGACGTTCAACCCACCAGTGCGCGGAACACCTGGTCCGCCCGAGTCCACGCATGCTCGCGGGCCGTGCGCTCGTCCGCCGTGAGCGGGCGGCGGCCGGCGCGGCGCGTCTCGGCACGACCGAGCTCGTGGTCGACGAACCGGCGGAGCACCGGCGGTGCCGCGCCTCCACCCATCTCACGCGTTGTCGCCTTCGCTGCGACGAGATCCCTGACGGCCGTATGGACGTCCGGAGGCACGTCGACCTCGGCGAGCAGCGCCGGCAGATCGATCGGCGGTGACACCGATGTCGGGTGCTCGCGCAGCCACCGAAGCGCAGCCGCCGGACGCAGCGCGTAGAAGAACTTCTTGAGTGCACCGGTGCGCTCGTGCAGTGCGAGGTTGTTCTGGGCGACGTGCGAGTAGTGCCGCACGACGTCCGCGGGATCTACGACGTCCTGAGCAAGCTCGAGCAGGAGGTCTCGGACCGACACGTCGCCCCGATAGACGATCGGTGAGCGCAGCCACTCGCTCACGACGGCGTTCCCGCGGACGAGCAGTCCGAGCGCCTTGCGCACGTCCCACCCGCCGACGTCAAGGACGGCGTCAACCGGTGTCTCCACGACGTCGCGCGGCGTCCGCAAGGAGAGGTAGTCGTCGCGCGGCCGCGCGTACACGAACCGGCAGTCATAGTCGCTGTCCGGGGAGGGAAATCCCCATGCGCGGCTCCCGCTCTCGATCGCCCAGAGGATGCGGACCCCGTGCCCGACCTCGATCGTGTCGAGTCGGCCGTCGACGGCGGCCACGACGTCGGCGTCCATCGATGACGGAATGCTGCGCACGGGCCGCAGCGTACCGGGAGGTGTGGGCGAGCCGGCTGGTTGAAGCCACTGATCGACACGGTCGCCGGTGGTCTGCCGGCGGTACCGTCGTGGGGCACACTGGACAGACCGGACGAGGAGGAGGTGGCGTGTGGCCGAGGGCTCGCGCGAGAACGTCCCTGCCTGGCTACGCACGTCGGCCGGCTGGTCGTGGCGACTCATCGCCGTCTTGGCGGGCGTGGCGCTCGTGTTCTACGCGACGGCGCAGGTGCGCATCGTGTTCGTCGCGGTCTTCCTCGCGCTCGTCATCACGTCCGTGCTGCGTCCGGTGACCGACTGGTACGCCAAGGTCATGCCGCGGCCGCTCGCGACCGCGCTGGCCATCCTGTCCGGGATCTTGCTGTTCGGCGGAATGGTGACCTACGTCGTCGCGTCGGTCGCTGGGCAGTGGACCGCACTGGCGGGACAGTTCGACACGGGCGTGCGACAGATCCTCGACGTGCTCGAGGACGGCCCGTTCGGGTTGACGGTCACGCTCGACCAGATCAATGAGTGGATCGACGAGGGCCGCGCCTGGATCGCGGACAACGCCGAGAGGCTGCTGAGCCAGGCCGCGCAGGGCGCGGGGGCTGTAGTCGAGGCTTTCATCGTGATCGCGTTGGCGATCTTCCTGACCGTGTTCTTCGTCAACTCGGGCGGGCAGATGTGGGCCTGGTTCCTCGGCCAGGTCCCGCTCGCCTACCGAACCCGCTGGGCCGACGCTGCGGCCGCCGGCTGGTACACCTTCTCCGGGTTCGCGCGAGGCACGGTCATCATCGCGTTCATCGACGGGATCCTGGCGTTCATCCTGCTGACGATCCTCGGTGTGCCCCTCGCGGCGCCCCTCGCGGTGCTCGTGTTCATCGGCGCGTTCATCCCGCTCATCGGCGCGCCCCTGGCCATGATCATCGCCGCCGTCGTGGCGTTCGCGGCCGAGGGGTTCATCACTGCCCTCATCGTCACGATCGGTATCGCGCTCATCGGTCAGCTCGAGGGGCACATCCTGCAGCCCCTCATCATGGGCAAGCAGGTGGCGCTGCACCCGGTGGTCGTCGCGCTCTCGGTGCTGTCGGGCACGGTCCTCGCGGGGATCCTCGGCGCGATCATCGCCGTCCCGCTGGTCGCCGTGGCGTGGACCGTGTTCTCGACCCTGCGCGGCGACCTGCTCGTCCCGATCACGCTCGGCTCACCGATCCAGCCGGAGGCGCTCGCCTCGGATGCGCCCTCGGACGGCGACCCAGGCGGCGAGGGCGAGCAATAGCCGTGAACCACGCACTCGCGGCGTGACACGATGCGGGCCATGGAGCCCTTCGTCCTCAGCTCGGAGCGAGTCCGCCTGTCCGTGCCGACCATCCGCGACGTCGATCAGATCGCCGCGATCTGCGCCGACCCGGCCATCGCGGAGTGGACCACGGTGCCCTCGCCGTACTCCCACGCCGATGCCGAGGCGTTCGTCACCGGCATGGTCGCCGACGGCTGGGCGCGCGAGACGAACTTCACGTGGGCAATCCGCGAACCCGGCGAGGCGGACGGCCAGGTCCTGGGCATGGTCGGCATCACCTGCGAGGGCGAGCCGGGCGTCGAGCGCGCCGGCGAGCTGGGTTACTGGGCGGCTCCGGGCGCCCGCGACCGCGGCCTGACGACCGAGGCCGCGCGGCTCGTCGTCGACTGGGCTCTCGACCCGGAGGGCCTGGGCCTGGTCCGCGCCCACTGGAGCGCGTTCGTCGGCAACTGGGCGTCGCGGCGCGTGGCGTGGAAGCTCGGCTTCCGCGTCGAGGGCACGCTGCGCCGTTGGAGTGTGCAGCGGGGCGTGCGGCGCGACGCCTGGGTCGGCTCGCTGCTGCCCGGTGACCCCCGCGAGCCCGTCGAGCCGTGGCCGGTGGAAGCGGGCGCCGCACTCTGAGAAACCACGTTGCGGCGCCGCGGGCAACCGTGGCAGGCTCGGCGACGTCCCCGCGGGCTGGCCGCACGTGAGAGGGGACGCACGGAAGGACAGGCCGATGACGGGCAGCTCGGGCGGTACCGCAGCCCGGCGTTGACGCACCCCCGGGAGCGTCGGCGCACCGACCCGTCCCGAGGAGTCCTCCGTGCGTTCCACCCCTTCCGTCGTTCTTGGCGACGTCACCTTCTCCTGGCCCGACGGCGCCACCCCGATCTCGTCCGTCTCCGGCGCATTCTCGCGCGGCCGCACCGGCCTGGTCGGCGACAACGGGGCCGGCAAGTCGACCCTGCTGAGGCTCGTCGCCGGGATGCTCATCCCGTCGTCGGGCACCATCAGCGTGTCCGGACAGGTCGCCTACCTGCCGCAGCGGCTCACCCTCGACACCGCCACGACGGTCGCCGACCTGCTCGGAGTGCGCACCGTCGTCGACGCCGTGCGGGCGATCGCCGACGGCGATGCGCGGCCCGAGCTGTTCGACGTCGTCGGTGACGCGTGGGACGCTGAGGAACGGGCGGTGGCCGCGCTGGGCGCGGTCGGCGTCGCGTCCGCCGAGGGTGTGCTCGACCGCCGCGTCGGCACGCTGTCCGGCGGTGAGGCCATGCTTACGGCCGTGACCGGCGTGCGCCTGCGGGGAGCCGACGTCGCCCTGCTCGACGAGCCGACCAACAACCTCGACGGCGCCGCGCGCGAGCAGCTGTACGAGCTCGTGCGCACGTGGCGCGGCGCGCTCGTCGTCGTGTCGCACGACCGGACACTGCTCGAGCTCGTCGACGAGACCGCGGAGCTGCGGACGCGCTCGCTGACGACGTTCGGCGGCACCTACACCGAGTACGAGCGGTGGCTCGCGGTCCAGCAGGACGCCGCCCGCCAGGCGCTGCGCGACGCGGAGCAGGTGCTACGCCGCGAGAAGCGGCAGCGGATCGAGGCCGAGGAGCGCATCGCGCACTCGCAGCGCCAGGGGCGCAAGGACGCCGCGAACCGCAAGTACGTCAAGGCGGCCATCAACGACCGGCGCAACTCCGCCGAGAAGTCACAGGCGGCCCGTCGCGGGCAGGCCCTGGGCAAGGAGGCCGAGGCGCGTGCCGCCGTCTCCGCGGCCGAGCGCGCCGTGCGCGACGACGACCGCATCGTGGTCGACCTGCCGGACCCCGAGGTGCCTGCGGGCCGGCGTCTCGCCGCGCTGCGTGGCTCCGACGGCCGCGAGGTCGTCGTCGCCGGACCCGAGCGGGTGGCGCTGACCGGGCCGAACGGCGTCGGGAAGACCACCCTCCTCGAGCGTCTGCTCGCCGGTCCGTCCGAGGCGGGCCGGCTCCTCACGGACCGTGTCGGCTACCTGCCGCAGCGGCTCGACGTGCTCGACGACGACGTGTCCGTGCTCGACGCCGTCCGCGCCGGGGCGCCCGACGTGCCACCCGGCGAGCTCCGCAGCCGGCTCGCGCGCTTCCTCGTCCGCGGCGACCAGGTCGAGCGCCCGGTCGCGACGCTGTCGGGCGGTGAGCGGTTCCGCGTCACGCTCGCCAGGCTCCTCCTGGCCGACCCGCCGGCGCAGCTGCTCGTGCTCGACGAGCCGACGAACAACCTCGACCTGGCGAGCGTCGACCGGCTCGTCGAGGCGCTCGCGGCCTACCGCGGCGGGCTGCTCGTGGTGAGCCACGACCGGACCTTCCTCGACCGCCTCGGGATCGACGTAGAGCTGCGGCTCACCGCCGACGGGCGCCTGGTACGCGGCGACGTCGGCGGCGTCGGTCCGGCGCGGCCGGTGCCCGATGCGGTTGGATGGGACGCATGACCCTCGACGTCAGCAACCCGTTCGCGGCACCGTCGACACTGCCGTACGAGCTCCCGGACTACAGCGCGATCCGCGAGGAGCACTACGAGCCCGCGCTGAGGGCCGGGATGGCCGAGCAGCGCCAGGAGGTCGAGGCGATCGCCACGAGCTCGGAGCCGCCCACGGCCGAGAACACGCTCGAGGCCCTCGAGCGGTCGGGCCGGCTCCTGACCCGCGTTTTGCACGCGTTCTTCAACCAGGTCAGCGCCGATGCGACGCCGGGGCTCGAGGACGTCTACGAGCGCCTGTCGCCCGAGCTCGCCGCGCACCGTGACGCGATCTACATGGACGCGCGCCTCTTCGCACGCGTGCGTGCGCTGGCCGAAGCCGCGGAGGCCGGCGATCTCACGCTCGCCCCGGACGAGGCCTGGCTCGTGCGTACGCTGCTCAAGGACTTCCGCCGCTCCGGGATCGAGCTCGACGCCGACAGCCAGGCGGAGCTGCGCCGGCTCAACGGCCGCATCACGGAGCTCGAGGCGGTCTTCGCCCGCCTGCTGCTCGCGGGCGAGAAGGCCTCGGGCGTGGTCGTCACCGACGTCGCCGAGCTCGAGGGCCTGCCCGACGACGCGATCACCGCGGCGGCCGCGTCCGCCGCGTCGCAGGGGCACGAGGGTGCCTGGCTCGTCGACCTCCAGCTGCCGACCCAGCAGGACGTGGTGTCGTCGCTCGCCCGGCGCGACGTGCGCGAGCGTGTCCAGCGAGCGAGCGAGTCGCGCGGCGCGCACGGCGACGACAACGACACGCGGTCGACGCTGCTCGAGCTCGCGCGGCTGCGTGCCGAGCGTGCGCGGCTGCTGGGCTACGAGCACCACGCCGCCTACGTCGCCGAGGACGCGACGGCGCAGACGACCGACGCGGTGAACGCGATGCTCGGCCGCCTCGCGCCCGCGGCCGTCG
Source organism: Isoptericola halalbus (assembly GCA_009663185.1). Lineage (GTDB taxonomy): Bacteria > Actinomycetota > Actinomycetes > Actinomycetales > Cellulomonadaceae > Isoptericola > Isoptericola halalbus. Next base: position 136,679 of record VJZX01000008.1, on the reverse strand, counting down.
CCAACGCGCGGGCCGAGGGGGCCGAGCTCACCGCGCTGCTGCACCGCACGGAGCCCGACGCCGGGCTGCGCGCCTCGGACTGGGCGTACCTGTCCGAGGCCGTGCGCAAGGAGCGGTACTCGCTCGACGACGCGCTCCTGCGGCCCTACCTCGGGCTCGAGCGCGTGGTGCGCGACGGCGTCTTCGAGGCGGCGCACCGGCTCTACGGTCTGTCGTTCGCCGAGCGTGACGACCTGGTGGGATACCACCCGGACGTGCGCGTGTTCGAGGTCTTCGACGCGCCTGAGCCGGGGGAGAAGGACCAGGGGCTCGGCCTGTTCCTCGCCGACTGGTACACGCGCGCCTCCAAGCGCGGCGGGGCGTGGATGAACAACCTCGTGGACCAGAACCACCTGCACGGCCAGCGGCCCGTGGTGGTGAACAACCTCAACGTCGTCAAGCCGCCGGCCGGCGAGCCGACGTTGCTGTCCTGGGACCAGGTCATCACGCTGTTCCATGAGTTCGGTCACGCGCTGCACGGGCTGCTGTCCGACGTACGCCAACCGTCGCAGTCCGGGACCGCGGTTCCTCGCGACTTCGTCGAGTACCCCTCGCAGGTCAACGAGATGTGGGCGTGGGAGCCCGAGATCCTGCGCTCGTACGCGGTCCACCACGTGACGGGCGAGCCCATGCCCGCCGAGTGGATCGACACGATGCTCGCCTCGCGTCAGTTCAACGAGGGGTTCTCGACGACGGAGTACCTCGCGGCCGCGCTGCTCGACCAGGCCTGGCACCAGCTCGCGCCCGATGAGGTCCCGACGTCGGTCGACGACGTCGCCGCCTTCGAGGCCAAGGCGCTCGCCGCGGCCGGTGTCGACTACGCGCCCGTGCCGCCGCGGTACCGCACGACGTACTTCAACCACATCTTCGGCTCCGGGTACTCGGCCGGGTACTACTGCTACATCTGGTCGGAGGTGCTCGACGCCGACACGGTCGAGTGGTACCGGGAGAACGGAGGCCTCACGCGGGCCAACGGCGACGCGTTCCGCCGCCGGCTGCTCGCGCGCGGCGGGGCCCAGGACCCGCTCGCCTCGTTCCGCGACCTGCGCGGCCGGGACGCGGAGATCGCGCCGCTCCTGGCCCGCCGGGGCCTGGACCTCTGAGCCGTGTCGGTGCTCGGAGGGATGGTCGAGGCACTGGTCAGGACCCTCGTCGACGGTGTTGGCGAGGCCGTCGCCAGTGGCGTACGCCGCTCCTTCGGCCGCGAGGAGCGGCGTCGTCGTCGGCGCCGCTCAGGGGAGCATGCGGATCCCGAGGTCAGGCTCCGGATCCACACCGGTCAGGTCGCCGGCTATCCTCTCGGGCGCCAGAGCGTGACCGGGCTGCTCGACGAGCGGGGCCGGATCGCCTGGCTCGGTCACGTGCAGGCGCCGGTTCAGCTCGTCCTGCTCGACCCGGCCCCGCGGGAGCCCGGTCGCCACGAGCGATGGGCTCGAGACGCGCTCGTACATGCCGTCGGGACGACGGACGGAGCGGTGGGAGAGCTGGCCGTGTACCCGGAGGAGTCCTACGTCGTGGCGCGGCTGATCGGTGGATGACGCGCGGTCGCGGACGGTCGGTATGGTCCAGGTATGACGACGCCGCCGAGCACTCCTTCCGCCGAGGACGAGGTCGCCCGCATCTGCCAGGACCTCCTGCGGATCGACACCTCGAACTACGGCAACAACGAGGGACCGGGTGAGCGCAAGGCCGCAGAGCACGTGGCCGAGCTGCTCACCGAGGTCGGGCTCGAACCCGAGCTGTTCGAGTCGGCGCCCGGTCGCGCGTCGGTCGTCACGCGGCTCGAGGGAGCCGATCCGTCGCGTCCCGCGCTCGTGCTCCACGGACACCTCGACGTCGTGCCCGCGGCGGCCGCGGACTGGGCGGTCGACCCGTTCTGCGGCGAGGAGATCGACGGCCTGCTGTGGGGACGTGGCGCCGTCGACATGAAGGACATGGACGCCATGATCCTCTCCGTCGTCCGACAGATGGCGCGCGAGGGCCGCAAGCCCGCGCGGGACGTCGTCGTCGCGATGTTCGCCGACGAGGAGGCGGGCGGGAGGTACGGCGCGGGCTGGGCCGTCCAGCACCGCCCGGAGCTCTTCGATGGCGCGACCGAGGCGATCAGCGAGGTGGGCGGCTTCTCGGTCGAGCTCGGCGGTCGCCGCGCGTACCTTCTGCAGACCGCCGAGAAGGGGCTCGCGTGGCTGCGGCTCGTGGCCGAGGGCCGCGCCGGGCACGGCTCGCAGGTCAACGCCGACAACGCCGTCACGCAGCTTGCCGCCGCGGTCGCCCGGATCGGGCAGCACGCCTGGCCCTACACGCTCACCCCGACGGTCGACCGGCTCCTGCGCGGCGTCGCCGACCTCACGGGCCTGCCGTTCGACCCCGAGGACCCGGCGAGCGTCGATGCGCTCGTGGCGGCGCTCGGACCGGCTGCGAGGTTCGTGGGCGCCACGGTGCGGCACAGCTCGAACCCGACGCAGCTCGACGCCGGCTACAAGGCGAACGTCATCCCGGGCCGTGCCGAGGCCGTGGTCGACGTGCGGCTCCTGCCCGGCCACGAGGACGCCGGCATGGCCAAGCTCCGCGAGCTGGCCGGACCCGACGTGCGGATCGAGCCCATCCACCACGATCTCGCGCTCGAGGTGCCCTTCGAGGGTGACCTCGTCGACGCCATGGTCGCCGCCGTGCATGCCGAGGACCCCGGTGCGGCGGTCCTGCCGTACACGCTGTCGGGCGGCACCGACAACAAGTCGCTGTCGCGGCTCGGGATCACGGGCTACGGCTTCGCGCCGCTGCGCCTGCCGGGCGACCTCGACTTCGCGGGCATGTTCCACGGCGTCGACGAGCGGGTCCCGATCGATGCGCTGCGGTTCGGCACGCGCGTCCTGGACCGGCTCCTGCGAACCTGCTGAGTGAGGGCTCAGGCGGCGGGCGCCGGTCGGTAGGTGAGCAGGACGATGCCGCCCCCGAGGGTCCGCAGGTCGATTCGCTCCAGCCCGACGGGACCCTGGGTACCGGCGAACAAGGGCTCCCCGGCGCCCAGGACGACCGGCGCGACCGCGATACGCAGCTCGTTGATCGCACCCGTGGGCAGCAGCTGGGCGACGAGCGACGAGCTGCCGAACACCGCGATCTCCTTGCCGGGGGAGGCCTTGAGCCGTGCGACGTGGCCCGCGACGTCGTGGGCGACGAAAGAGGTCGGACCCCACTCGTGCGACGTGAGCGTGCGCGACGCGACCACCTTCGGCAGGTCGTTCATGAACGCCGCGACCACGGGGTCGTCCGCAACGCCCGCGGGGGTCGGCCAGTATGACGCCATGAGCTCGAACGTCCTGCGTCCCATGACGATCGTGTCGATGCGCTCGCCCTGGCCGCGGGCGTACGCGCCGAACTCGGGGTCCGAGACGAACCAGTCGACCGTCCCGGCCGCATCTGTGTGGTAGCCGTCGAGCGAGGTCATGAGGAAGGCGTAGACGGTGCGCATGTCCGGTCGACCGGTTCGGCGCGTCGAAGTCATCGGCCGGGCAGCTCAGACCCCGAGTTCTTCGAGCAGACGACGGGTCTGCCCGACGTACCCGCCGCCGAACAGCACCGCGTGCGCGGCGAGCGGGTACAGCTGGTGCAGGCGCACGCGACCTTGCCAGCCGGGCGTCAGCGGATGGGCCTCGGTGTAGCCGGCGAGGATCTCCTCGAGGTGCGGGGCGCCGAACAGCGCGAGCATCGCCAGGTCGGTCTCGCGGTGACCGCCGTGCGCCGCCGGGTCGATGAGCACGCCGTCAGGGCACCACAGGACGTTGCCTGACCACAGGTCGCCGTGGAGCCGGGCGGGCGGCTCGCCGACCGAGGGGCCGGCCAGCGTGCCGAGCCGGTCGCACACGGCCTCGACCGCGGCGGCGTCGTCCCGCGTGAGGACGCCGCGCTCGAGCCCTTGCTCGACGACCGGGCGCAGCCGCGCCTCGGCGTAGAAGGTCGGCCAGTCGTCCCACGCTCCCGCGACCATGACCAGCGGGTCGTCGAGCGGCCCGAAGAATCCGCTGGCGCCGGCGCCCGGGGGCAGGGCGCCGAAGGCCGGAGCGCCGGCGTCGTGCAGGACGGCGAGCGCCCGCCCGAACATGTGCGCGTCGGCGGGCGTCGCGGTCGACGGGCGGATCCGCTCGACGTCGAGATGGGTCGCGCCGACGTCGAGCACGCGCGCGACGCGGGGCCCGCCGGGCACGTCGAGCCAGCGCAGGCCCGCGGCCTCGACCGCGAAGAAGCCCGCGGGCGCGCCGGGCCGCGTCTTGCGGTGCACGCCCGTCACGCCGGCGCCCTTCAGAGCGTCGGCGTGACCTTGATGATCTTGCGGCGCAGCCAGACCTTGCGCTCGCCGCCCATGTAGAGCCGCGTCCGTGCGAGCTCCCACCGGCCGTACTCGGCCTCCTCGGTGAGCATGCGCCGCGCATCAGGGACGCTGGTGTGCCGGTCGATGGTCAGCACGCGGTACTCGTACTGGCCGTGCTTCCGCCAAGCAGACGTGGCGGTGCGGGTGCCCGCCGAGGAGCTGGCTGTCATCCGTCGTCCTCCCCAACTGGTCGGCTCGTGCCGTTCGTCTGCCCATTGTGCCCCCGGTGGCGCTACCGTCAGAGCATGACCGCTGACCCGCGTGCCGCGCTGGACCGCTTCGTCGCCGCTCTCGAGGCGCACTACCACGCGGTGTCGACCCGCCGGGGCGACGACGACCCTGCGGTCGACGACGCCTACGAGGTGCTCGCCGACGCCTTCGAGGTCTACGAGGACGCGCTGGCGCAGGTGTACTCCGAGGTGACGCCGTTCCTGCTCGACGACGGCGACGACGAGGACGACGAGGACGACGAGGACGACGAGGACGAGGACGACGAGGACATCGACGACCTCGACACCGAGATCGAGGTCGAGGGCGGAACGCTCGACCGCAGCTCCCGCGCCTGAGCTACCAGCGCTCGGGGTAGCCCACGTCGACGGCGGACACGTCGTCGAGGGCGGCGTGCATCTCGCACGGCAGGTCGAGGTCGGCAGCGGCGAGTGACGTGCGCAGCTGCGCGGGCGTGCGTGCGCCGACGATCGCTGACGCGACGGTGTCACGCGCCAGCAGCCACGCGAGTGCGACCTCGAGCGGCGCCCGCCCGAGGCCCTCGGCCGCGATGGCCAGCGCCTCGACGACGGCCGACGAGGCGTCGTCGAGGTAGGGGTCGACGAACGCGGCCAGGTGCGGCGAGGCGCCGCGCGAGTCGGCGGGCAGCGCCCGACGGTACTTGCCCGTGAGGACTCCGCGACCGAGCGGCGACCACGCGAGCAGCCCCATGCCGAGCGCCGCGGCCGCGGGCACGACGTCGCGCTCGACGCCACGCTGGAGCAGCGAGTACTCGAGCTCGAGCGCCGCCAGGCCCACGCCGTCGCCGGACTCGAGCAGCGTCGCGGCGCGGGCGGCGGCCCAGGCCGGGTGGTTCGACAGGCCCGCGTAGCGGGCGCGGCCCGAGGTCACGGCCAGACGCAGCGCCGACACGGTCTCCTCGAGCGGTGTGGCCGGGTCGGGGCACGCCACGAGGAACAGGTCGACGTGGTCCGTGCCGAGCCGGGTGAGCGAGGCGTCGAGGTCCGCGAGGAGCGCGCCGCGCGAGCCGTCCGCCGCCGTGCCCTGCGGGCCCGCGCGCACGCCGCCCTTGGTGCACAGCACGATCTCGTCGCGCGCGACCTTGCCGCCCAGCAGCTCGCCGATGAGGCGCTCGGCGTCGCCGTCGCCGTAGGTGGCGGCGGTGTCGACCAGCGTGCCGCCGGCGTCGAGGAAGTCGCGCAGCTGGTCGCCGGCGTCGAGGGCGTCGGTGTCACGACCCCACGTCATCGTGCCCAGGCCCAGCGCGGACACGCGCAACCCCGACCGACCCACCTGACGACGCTCCATGCCGGGCAGGGTACCGGCGCGGTGCCCGCGTCGGACGGGGCACGCGCCGAGGACCGGTAGGGTGGCGGCCCGTGAACGCGTGGGAAGCCATCCTCCTGGGCCTGGTCCAGGGACTGACCGAGTTCCTCCCCATCTCCTCGAGCGCCCACCTGCGCATCGTCGGCGAGCTCATGGGAGGGGTCGACCCGGGGGCGACCTTCACCGCGATCACGCAGATCGGCACCGAGACCGCGGTGCTGCTCTACTACCGGCGCAAGATCCGCGACATCTGCGTCGCGTGGTTCAAGGCCGTGCGAGGCGACGACGGCAGGGACCGCGCCGCACGCTTCGGCGCGCACGACCCGGACGCTCGCATGGCCTGGTACATCGCCCTCGGGTCGGTGCCGATCGTCGTGCTCGGCCTGCTCTTCCAGGACGCGATCGAGACGTCGCTGCGCAACCTGTGGATCACTGTCGCGATGCTCGCGGCCTTCGGAGTGCTGCTCGGCATCGCCGACCACGTCGGTGCGCGCGTGCGGCGCCTCGACCAGCTGACCCCGCGGCGGGCGGTCTACTTCGGGCTGGCTCAGGCGCTCGCGCTCATCCCGGGCGTGTCTCGCTCGGGTGGCACCATCACGGCCGGCCTGTTCATGGGATTCACGCGCAAGGGTGCCGCCGACTACTCCTTCCTCCTCGCGGTGCCCGCGGTCCTCGGCTCGGGCTTCTACCAGCTCGGCAAGGCGCTCGCGGGCGAGCCCTCGCCGGGGTCCCCCGGTGCGCTCGAGACCCTGGTGGCGACGCTCGTGGCGTTCGTCGTGGGGTACGTGGTCATCATCGGCTTCCTGAAGATCGTCTCGACCTACTCCTACCGGCCCTTCGTCTACTACCGGCTCGGCCTCGCGGCCGTCGTCGTCGTGCTCCTGCTGACGGGTGTTCTCACGCCGACGGGCGGGCACACGGTCTGAGCGTCGCCGCGGGCCGGTAGCCTGGCACCGTGCGTTCCTGGCCTGCCCCGCAGATCCCCGAGCTTCCGCGACCTGCCGAGTCGCCGCCGATACGCGTGCTCGACAGCACGACGGGTGAGCTCGTCGACCCCGCGCCCGGCGGCACCGCCCGCTTCTACGTCTGCGGCATCACCCCGTACGACGCCACCCACATCGGCCACGCGGCCACGTACGTCGCGTTCGACCTGCTGCACCGCGCGTGGATCGACGCCGGCAAGAAGGCGACCTTCGTCTCGAACGTCACCGACGTCGACGACCCGCTGCTCGAGCGCGCAGCCACGACGGGTGTGGACTGGCAGCGGCTCGCAGAAGAGCAGGTCGCCCTGTACCGCGAGGACATGACCGCGCTCGGCGTGGTGCCACCCGTGACGTGGACGGGCGCCGTCGAGTCCGTGCCGGCCGTGGTCGAGGCCGTCGAGCGGCTCCTCGCCGAGGGCGCGGCGTACCGGGTGGCGGTCGAGCCCGGCGCCGGCGGGGACGACCCGCACCTCGGCGACGTCTACGCCGACCTCACGGCCGACCCGTCGTTCGGCTCCGTCTCCGGCCTCGACACCGAGACCATGACCGCGCTCTTCGCCGAGCGGGGCGGGGACCCGCAGCGCGAGGGCAAGAAGAGCCCGCTCGACCCGCTGCTGTGGCGCCGCGAGCGCCCCGGCGAGCCCGCGTGGGACGGCGGGAGCCTCGGCACCGGCCGGCCCGGCTGGCACGTCGAGTGCGCGATCATCGCGCGCGACGGGCTGGGCCTGCCGTTCGACCTGCAGGGCGGGGGAGCGGACCTGCTCTTCCCGCACCACGAGATGTCGACGTCGCACGACCGGCTGCTCGGCGGCGGGGGCGCGCGTGTGCACATGCACACGGGCCTGGTCGCCTACCAGGGCGAGAAGATGAGCAAGTCGCGCGGGAACCTCGTGTTCGTCTCGGCACTGCGAGCCACCGGTGTCGACCCGATGGCGATCCGGCTCGCGCTGTTGGCCCACCACTATCGCGCCGAGTGGGAGTGGACCGACGCCGACCTGGCGGCCGGCGTCGCCCGCCTCGCGCGGTGGCGCGCCGCGCTGTCCGGCAACGGCGGCCCCGACGCGGACGCGACGGTCGCGGCCCTGCGCGCGGCGCTCGCGGACGACCTCGACGCCCCGGCGGCCCTCGCCGCCGTCGACGCGTGGGCCGAGCGGTCGCTCGACCCGGCGCGCGCCACGGCCGGGGACGACGAGGGCGCGCCGGGCGTGATCGCCCGCGCGGTCGACGCGCTGCTGGGGATCCGGCTCTAGGGACGCTCCGGGCCGGGCGTGTCCCGGCCCCCGCCCGAGTCCTTGCCGCCGGTGTCGCGGCGGCGCAGGTATCGCTCGAACTCGCGCGCGATCGCCTCGCCCGAGGCCTCGGGAAGGTCGGCCGTGTCCTTGGCCTGCTCGAGCTGCTGGACGTACTCGGAGATCTCGGCGTCCTCGGACGCCAGCTCGTCGACCCCGTGCTGCCACGCCTCGGCGTCCTCGGGCAGGTCGCCCAGCGGCACCGGCTCGCCGAGCAGCTCCTCGACGCGGGTGAGGATCGCCAGGGTCGCCTTGGGCGACGGCGGGTTGGCGACGTAGTGCGGCACGGCAGCCCAGAGCGACACGGACTGGAAGCCTCGCGCCGCGGCCTCGTGCTGCAGCACGCCGACGATGCCAGTGGGTCCCTCGTACGTGCTCGGCTCGACGTCCAGCACGGCCTGCAGCCCGGCGCTCTCGGACGTGGCCGTCATGGGGATGGGGCGGGTGTGCGGGACGTCGGCCAGGAGTGCGCCGAGCGTGACGACCGTGCGGACCTTGAGCTCCGCCGCGATGTCGAGCAGCTCGGCGCAGTAGGAGCGCCACCGGAACGACGGTTCGATGCCGTGCACGAGCACGACGGTGCGGTCGGGCAGGTTCGCGACCGCGACCCGGGTCGTCGGCCACTGCACGACGCGCTTCCCGTCCGGTCCGGTCGTGACCATCGGACGGTTCACCTGGAAGTCGTGGTACTGCTCGGGGTCGAGCTCGCGCACCGGCTCGGCGCCCCACGTCTCCTCGAGGTGCTCGAGGGCCGACGTCGCCGCGCCTCCGGCGTCGTTCCAGCCCTCGAAGGCCGCGATCAAGACCGTGGTCCGCGCCGCGTGACGTCCGGCCGGGGCCTCGAGGTGGTCGACGACGGGGGCGTCGGGCGCGTGGTGCTCGCGGTCCGGAGTGCTCATCTGTCCAGGGTATTGCCTTCCAGGGTCGGGACCTCGACGGACGTGTCGGCGTACGGGGCGAGCAGCAGGGTCGCGGTCGCCCAGCCGCGCGCGAGCAGGCCGGCGTCGGACTCCGGCTCGGTCGACCGCTCGGTGCCCTCGTAGCTCAGGACCAGCGCCGTGTCGTCGTCCCCGGGCGCGGCGATGCGTGCGTGCACGGCACCGAACGAGGCCAGCGGCGCCTGCCGCAGCCCCCGGAGCTCCTCGAACGGGATGTCGGGCACGTTGACGTTGAGCGTGCGACGCCCCAGCGGCGTGCGGGCGACCCACCCCAGCGCGTGCGCCGCGACGCGTTCGGCTGTCTCCCAGTGCGCGGGGTTCTCGGCGTCGACCGAGACGGCGAGCGAGGGGATGCCCAGCGCCGTCGCGGTGAACGCGGCCCCCACCGTGCCCGAGTGCAGGACGGCGTTGCCGACGTTCGGCCCGCGGTTGGCGCCGGACAGCAGCAGGTCGGGCTTGGGGCCGAACCCGCCGTAGGCCGCGACGAAGGCGATGAGCGCGGGGTCGGCCGCGACGGCGAGCGAGCGCGCGCCGTCGGGCAGGCCTGGCGCGTCACGCTCGTTCACCAGCAGGCGACCGTCGCGCTCGGCGCCGTGCAGGGCGGCCGAGGCGCCGGAGGACTCCTGGTCGGGGGCCGCGACGAGCACGTCGAACCCCTCCTTCCGGGCGACCCGGGCGAGCACCGCGAGCCCGGGGGAGTCGATCCCGTCGTCGTTGGTCACGAGCGCGAGCATGATTCCTCCTCCTCGTCTTCACCGTGGTCGTTCTCGAGGTCAGTCCAGCGCCTCGACGGTGACCCGCCGGGCGAAGCTCTCGATCTGGTCGCGCCGGCCCGTGCCGAGGCCGTGCCGCGCAACGTTGAGCGCGCCCGCGGCCGCCCCCAGGCTCACGGCGTCGGGCAGTGCGAGCCCCCGCCCGACGCCGACCGCGATTCCCGCGGTCATGGAGTCGCCCGCACCGCGGTGGTCCACGGTGGTGATGGGCGGCGTCGTGATGGTGAAGGCACCGTCCGACGACACCACGAGCGTGGGTTCGTCGGCGCGCGAGACGACGACGGCCCCCGGCCCGCCTGCGACCATGACTTCCGCGCCCCGCCGCAGCTCGGCGACCGACGCGTCCTTCGCGAGCTCGGCCTCGACCATCTCCTCGTGGCTGATCTTGAGCACCGTGGCGGCCTCCCGCGCCACCGCGGCGGCAGCCTCGCCGGACAGGTCCGCGACGACCGCGCAGCGGGACGTGGACAGGTCCCGCACGAGGCGGCCGAAGAAGTCCGGCGGCATCCCGAGGTCGAACTGGGTCCCGGTCAGGACGCACACGTCCGAGTCGAGCGCGGTCACGAGCGTCATGCTGTAGAGGTCGTCGAGCTCGTGCCGGTCGAGCGGCTCGGGCGGCATCGTGGCGATCTCCGCGGCCTCGCCGGACCGTCGGTCCTGCACGAGGGCAGCACCGCCCCCTCGGGAGGTCGGCCGCAGGTCGAGGTCCTGCGTGCGTGCGAGGTGCGCGGTGAGCGCACCGGTCTCACCACCGAAGGGGCCGCAGACGACGACCCGCGCACCGAGCGAGTCGGCCATCTTGGCCACCCACAGCCCTTGGCCCCCCGGGTGGACGTGGATCTCGGGCGCCCCCTCGGCCTCGACCCGGCCGGCCTCGATCTCGACGGTCAGCACCGGGTCGGGGGTGAGGACGCACAGGACGGGCGCGCGCTCTGCGTTCATGCTCAGGAACTTAGGCGCCTTCGCTCTCACCCGCCTTCGTTGCCCGCCCCGCGTCGGCCGCTCCGAGCGGACGCTCCGCGCGGAACGCGCGGGAACGCACGTACTCGTGGAACCGGTCGAGCACCGCGATCTGGTGGCGGGCGGTCTCGATCAGCTCGTCGAACTGCGCAGGGTCGAGACCGAGGTCCTCGGCGTGCTCACCGAGCGTCTGCCAGCCGCCGATCTTCCCGAGGACCGCCGACCGCATGAGCTCGGCCTCGAGCACCGCGGTCATCGGCGAGCGCTCGATCAGGCGGCCGTTGAGCTTGAGGCGCCCGACGCGCTCGGCGGCCCACGCGGCGGCCTGTCGGTGGCGGCGACGAGGCACCCCGAGCGCGTCCAGCAGGCTGCGGATCAGCTCGCGCTCGGCCCGGATCTGCTCGGCCGTCTCGACGAGCTCGCCGTGGAACGGGGTGTCCCGGTAGGCAGCGGCCATGCGCTCGATCCGCTCCAGGCCCGCCGTCGAGCCCGTGAAGTGGTCCGAGAGGTACAGGCCGAACAGGTACCGGTCCATGTGCTCCGGGACCTGGGCGGACTCCCGTCGGCGCAGCGGCATCGTCGAGGTGGCGGCAGGCCGTGGCGTGGCCGGGCGCATCGGGGCCGATCGCACACCTCGGCCCTCTCCCATGCCGGCGAGCAGCTCCTCGATCGCGCCCGCCGCGGTGTGCCGTGGCCGCCAGCCGAGCTCGGTCCCGATCCGGGTCGTGTCGAGGACCGGCACTCCCATGGCCATGTCGACCCAGCCGGGATCGGTCGGGACGGCGCGCGACCGGTAGGCGAGCGCGACGGCCGTCCGGACGACAGCCGGAGGGACCTCGACGAACCGGCCGTGGTCGAGCACGCGAGCCAGGTCCTCGCCGCGCAGGAGGTCGTCCGCGGCGACGTTGAACGCGCCGCCCGCCCGCCCGACGACGACCCGCCGATAGGCGTCCGCGGCGTCGTCGGCGTGCACGGCCTGGACCCGCAGACCCGTGGGCAGCAGGACGAGGGGCAGCCGGCCCCGGCGGAGCAGCGGCGTCGGCACGAGCGGGCCGAGGAAGTACCGCGCGATCTCCTGCGCTGCGTCGGCCTGGAACATCAGCGCCGTGCGCAGCCGGGCGACCGTGACGTCCGGGTGCTCCCGCTCGAACCGGTCCAGCACGCGCTCCTGTGCGGCCTTGTCGACGCTGTAGTGCGACGTCGCGATACCGGCGGTCGGCCAGTCCTCGCGCCGCGGAGTGTCGTCGTCGACGGGGGAGTAGGCGCCGACCGAGGAGGCGACGACGAGGTGCGGCACACCGGCGCGTGCCACCGCGTCGGCGACCCTGCGCGTGCCGTCGACGTTGCTGCGGCGCAGCAGCTCGCGCTGCCGGTTGGGCTGGATGAGCCATGCGAGGTGGACCACGGCGTCGGCGCCGCGGACGGTCTCGGCGAGGCGGTCGACGACGACGTCGTCGGGCTCGGTGGCCGCGATGTCGGCGGTCGCCCACTCGGCGGCCCGGTACGGTTCCGCGGTCCGGTCCGGCAGACGTCGGGCGAGGCAGAGGACCGACGTGACACCGGGCTCGGCCTCCAGAGCGCGCCCGAGTGCGGTCCCGGCGTTGCCCGTGGCTCCGACGATCGCGACACGCATGCCTCACGGTCGCACCGGCGTCGTCGGCCCGCACGTGGGTACGCTCGGGGCGGCCCACCCCTAGCGCACCCACCGGGAGACCGCCCTGAGCACCGCGACCCTGCCCCTGCCCGACGCCGTCCTGTGGGACATGGACGGCACCCTCGTCGACACCGAGCCGTACTGGATCCGTGCCGAGCACGAGCTCGTCGCGGCCCACGGCGGTCACTGGTCGCACGAGAAGGCGCTTCAGCTCGTCGGCAAGCCGCTGCTCGCGTCGGCCGAGGTGCTCCGGGGCGCCGGCGTCGACCTGCCGGCCGCGGACATCGTCGACCGCCTCCTGGAGCGCGTCACGAGCGAGGTCCGCATGCGCGTGCCATGGCAGCCTGGGGCGCGCGAGCTCCTTGCGTCGCTCGCCGATGCGGGAGTGCCGTGCGCGCTCGTGACGATGTCCTACACGGTGCTGGCCGAGGAGGTCGTCTCGCGCGGTCCGGACGGCGCGTTCGCCACGCTCGTCACCGGGGACCAGGTGACGCGCGGCAAGCCCGATCCCGAGCCGTACCTCGTGGCGGCGGAGCGGCTCGGCGTCGATCCTCGGCGCTGCGTCGCGATCGAGGACTCGCCCACAGGCATCGCCTCGGCGCTCGCGGCCGGCGCCCGCACACTCGGCGTCGAGGCCGTGGTGGCTGTCCCGTACCTCGCGGGTCTCAGCCGCGCGTCGTCGCTCACGCAGGTCGACGTCGGCACGATGGCGCGCATCGCGAGCGGCGAGGTGCTCGACCTCACCGCCCGCCGGGAAGACGTCGCCTGAGGCTACGCCGCGTCGATGCCGAGGCGCTCGCGCAGCGCGCCCTCGGGGATCGCGGGCGGCGTCCCGCCGAACTCCGGGCAGATCCCCTGGTGCGCGCACCAGTCGCACAACCGGCTGCGGCGAGACTTCCAGTCGCCCGAGCGTGCGGCTTCCTCGATGGCCGACCACAGCGCCCGGACCTTGGCCTCGGTGACCTCGAGCTCGCGCTCGTCCGGCTCGGCGCGCAGCACCTGGCCGTCGCCGAGGTAGACGAGCTGGAGCATCTTGGGCAGGGTGCCGCGCTCGCGCCAGATCACGAGCCCGTAGAAGCGCATCTGGAACAGCGCGGAGGCCTCGAACCCGGGCCGAGGAGCCTTGCCCGTCTTGTAGTCGACGACGCGCACCGACCCGTTCGGCGCCACGTCGAGGCGGTCGACGATGCCGCGCAGCAGCGGCCCGTCCGTCAGGCGGGTCTCGACGCGCAGCTCACGTGCCTCGGGTTCGAGCCGGTTCGGGTCCTCGAGCGTGAAGTAGGTGCGGAGGAGCCGCCCGGCGCCGCCGAGCCAGGTGTCGAGCGGGACGCCGTCGGCATCACCGCCCGGCGCGAACAGCTGCGCGTACCGCGGCTCGGTGGCCAGCAGCCGGTCCCACTCGCCGGGCAGGAGCCCGAGCGCGGCGTCCCGCGTGCGCTCGCCGAGCGGGGCGTCGTAGAGACGCTCCAGCACCGCGTGGACCAGCGTGCCGCGCGCCGCGGCCGACGACGGCGGTTCGGGCAGGCGGTCGACCATCCGGAACCGGAAGAGCAGGGGGCACTGCATGAAGTCGTTGGCGCGCGACGGCGACAGCGCGGGCAGGCGAGGTACGGCCGGGGAGACCTCCGCGTCCTCGAGGTCGCACTCGAGCTCCGGTGCGATCTGCTCCGCGGTCGTCGTCATGTCGGCCACCCTACGGCGAGCGGGGGACACGTCCGACAGGTTGTCCACAGGTGCCGCCGATAGCCTGACCGCGTGACCTCTCGTTCCAAGGGCTGGGTCGTCGGCCGCGTCGCGGGTGCGCCCGTCGTCGTCACGCCCTCGTGGTTCCTCGCCGCCGTCGTCCTCACGCTCGTCTTCGCCCCCACCGTCCGCGTCCGCGCCCCGTTCCTGGACTCGACCGGCGTGCTCCTCGTCTCGTTCGCGTTCGTCCTCCTGCTGTTCGGCTCGGTCTTCCTCCACGAGGTCGCCCACGCGCTCGTGGCCCGCGCTCGTGGGCACCAGGTCACCGAGCTCGCGGTGACCCTGTGGGGCGGCCACACCGCGTACACGGGCGCGAGCCGTCGCCCGGCCGACGCCGCGCTCGTCGCCGTCGTCGGGCCGCTGACCAACCTGGCCCTCGCCGTTGGGCTGTGGTTCGCGTTCCAGGCGCAGACCGTGGAGTCGGTCCCCGCGGTGCTGCTGTACGCGGGGGCGTTCTCCAACGCGTTCGTCGGCCTGTTCAACCTGCTGCCGGGACTCCCGCTCGACGGCGGTCAGATCCTCGAGTCGCTCGTGTGGGCCATCACCGCGTCGCGCGCCAAGGGCACGGTCGTCGCCGGCTGGGTGGGCCGCCTCGTGGCGGTCGGCGTCGTCGTGGGGGCGCTGGTGTGGCCGCTCGCCCAGGGCCGGCAGACGAGCTGGTTCGACGTCATGTTGGCCGCGCTCGTCGGCGCGTTCCTGTGGTCTGGGGCGGGTGAGGCGATCACCGCCGAGCGACGTCGCGAACGCCTCACCGGGATCAGCGTGCGCACCCTGGCCACGCCGGCGGTCGTCGTGCGGTCCGGCACGAGCGTGGCCGACGCCGGCATCGCGGTCGCCGGGCACCCGAGCAGCGCGATCGTGGTCGTGGGGCCCACCGGCGACCCGCTCGGATGGGTCGACCCGTCCGCGGCGGCCGCGGTGCCGCGCGAGCACTCGGCCACGACCCCGGTCGACGCCGCGGTCGTGCCGTTCCCGCCCGGCTCCGGCGTGGACGCCCACCTGTCCGGGCCCGACCTGCTCGAGCGGCTCGCGCGGAGCTCCGCAGGCGCGCGCGTCGTGCCCGTGCTCGACGGCGGAAGCGTCACCGCGGTCCTCGACGTGGCTCGCGTCGCGGCGGCCGTGCACCGGTAGCCCGCCCGTGCGCCGGTCGAACGGGCTGCGCCAGTAGACTTGCCCGCCGTGACTTCCGCCGACCCCACGCCCCCGAAGACCACCACGGCCACCGGCGCCGACCTGCGCCGGGGCCCGCTGCGCGTGGGCGACAAGGTGCAGCTGACCGACCCCAAGGGCCGCCTGCACACGATCACGCTCACCCCGGGCGGAACCTTCCACACACACAAGGGCTACTTCCGGCACGAGGAGCTGATCGGCAAGCCCGAGGGCTGGGTCGTGACCAACACGGCCGGCATCGAGTACCTGGCCCTGCGCCCGCTGCTCAGCGACTATGTGCTGTCGATGCCGCGCGGCGCGGCGGTCGTGTACCCCAAGGACGCCGGGCAGATCGTGCAGATGGCGGACATCTTCCCCGGCGCACGCGTCGTCGAGGCGGGCGTCGGGTCGGGCGCGCTGACCATGTCGCTCCTGCGGGCCGTCGGGGACGCCGGCGAGCTGCGCTCGATCGAGCGGCGCGAGGACTTCGCCGCCATCGCGCGCGGCAACGTCGAGACCTTCTTCGGCGGCGAGCACCCCGCGTGGCGGCTCTCGGTCGGCGACCTCGCGGACGTGCTGCCGACGGTCGCCGAGCCGGGCACGATCGACCGGGTCGTGCTCGACATGCTCGCGCCGTGGGAGAACATCGACGTCGTCGCCCGGGCGCTCGTTCCCGGCGGGGTGCTCGTGGCGTACGTGGCGACGGCGACGCAGCTGTCCCGGACCGCGGAGGACCTGCGCGCGGACGGCCGGTTCGCCGAGCCCACGGCGTGGGAGTCGATGGTGCGCGGCTGGCACCTCGAGGGCCTCGCGGTACGTCCGCAGCACCGCATGATCGGGCACACCGGCTTCCTCGTCACCGCGCGGCGGCTCGCCGACGGCGTCGTGCCACCCGAGCGCAAGCGCCGGCCCGCCAAGGGCGCGTACCCCGGTCCCGACGCCGAGTGGACCGAGGAGGACCTCGGCGAGCGCCCCGTGTCGGACAAGAAGGTGCGGCGCGTGCGGCGCGAGGTCGGCCAGGATGGCGCGCACGAGGCCTGAGCCGGAGATCGTGGTGGAGGGCGATCCGTAGGTCTCGGTGCGGTCACCGTCTGGTGACGGTCGTGTGAACCTGGCCGCCGCTCCGCGAAATCATCCACCGAGTGTCGTCGATGACATCTAGGGTGCTGTATCTCGGGAGCACCTTCCCTGACCGGGGAGGCCGCGACCCGGGCCTGCACGAGAGGGGGATGCGATGACCGAGAACACTGTCCGCCCCGAACCATCGGGCCCGAGCCGGGACGCCCAGCTCGCGCTCCTGGCCGCCAAGAACGAGCGGCTCGCCGAGGCGTTGCGTGCCGCGCGCGACCAGATCGTCGAGCTCAAGAAGCAGATCGACGAGCTCGCCAAGCCCCCGGGCACGTACGCCACGTTCCTCGCCGCCCACGAGGACGGGTCGGTCGACATCTCGTCGTCGGGCCGCAAGATGCACGTCTCGGCGAGCCCGAGCCTGGACGTGAACGGGCTCGAGCCCGGCCAGGAGGTCAAGCTCAACGAGGCCATGACGGTCGTGTCTGCCGGTGGCTTCGAGCGCACGGGCGAGCTCGTCACCGTCAAGGAGGTGCTCGACGAGGACCGCGTGCTGGTCGTCGGACGCGCGGACGAGGAGCGCGTCGTGCGGCTCGCCGGCTCGGTCCGCGGGGTGAACCTGCGCGTCGGGGACTCGCTCACCGTCGACGTGCGCAGCGGGTTCGTGTTCGAGATCGTGCCCAAGTCGGAGGTCGAGGAGCTCGTCCTCGAGGAGGTCCCCGACATCGCCTACGAGGACATCGGTGGCCTGGGGCCGCAGATCGAGGCGATCCGCGACGCGGTCGAGCTGCCGTTCTCCCACCCCGACCTGTTCCGCGAGCACGGCCTGCGCCCGCCCAAGGGCGTGCTGCTGTACGGCCCGCCCGGGTGCGGCAAGACGCTCATCGCCAAGGCGGTCGCGAGCTCGCTCGCCAAGATGGTCGCCGACAAGCGCGGCGGGGACCCGAACGCCAAGAGCTACTTCCTCAACGTCAAGGGTCCGGAGCTCCTCAACAAGTACGTGGGCGAGACCGAGCGCCACATCCGCCTGATCTTCGCCCGGGCACGCGAGAAGGCGTCCCAGGGCATGCCCGTGGTCGTCTTCTTCGACGAGATGGAGTCCCTGTTCCGCACGCGCGGCACGGGTCTGTCGTCCGACGTCGAGACCACGATCGTGCCGCAGCTCCTGGCCGAGATCGACGGCGTCGAGCGGCTCGAGAACGTCATCGTCATCGGTGCATCGAACCGCGAGGACATGATCGACCCGGCGATCCTTCGCCCTGGCCGCCTCGACGTGAAGATCAAGATCGAGCGGCCTGACGCCGAAGGGGCCAAGGAGATCTTCGGCAAGTACCTGACCCCGGACCTGCCGATCCACGCCGACGACCTGGCCGAGCACGGCGGCCACCACGCGGAGGCCGTCGAGGCGATGGTCCGCAGCGTCGTCGAGCGCATGTACGCCGAGGACGAGGACAACCAGTTCCTCGAGGTCACCTACGCGTCCGGGGACAAGGAGGTCCTGTACTTCAAGGACTTCACCTCCGGGGCGATGATCCAGAACGTCGTGGACCGCGCCAAGAAGTCGGCCATCAAGGACCTGCTGCGAACGGGTCGCCGAGGCATCCGGGTGGAGCACCTGCTCAGCGCCTGCGTCGACGAGTTCAAGGAGAACGAGGACCTGCCGAACACCACGAACCCCGACGACTGGGCGAGGATCAGCGGCAAGAAGGGCGAGCGCATCGTCTTCATCCGCACGATCGTCCAGAAGAAGGGCGAGAACGGTACGCCGCGCACGATCGACACCGTCACGAACACGGGCCAGTACCTGTGAGGTCTCGCCGTAGGGTGGGCGCGTGAGCGTTCGTCGTGTGATGGGCATCGAGACCGAGTACGGAGTGCTGTCCCCGGGTCGGCCGCTGGCGAACCCGATGCTCATGAGCTCGCAGGTCGTGACGACCTATCGAGCCCTCGTCTCGGGTGGCCGGCCCGGGGGGCACCCCCCGGCCCGGTGGGACTACGACGACGAGGACCCGCTGCAGGACGCGCGCGGCTTCCACCTGCAGCGGGCGTCGGCCCACCCGTCGCTGCTCACCGACGACCCGACGCGGCCCGCGCCGCCCGGACCGGTGGCTGGCGCCTCCGTCGCTGTCGACACGCCTGCCGGCCCTCCGTCGGCCCGGGTGGCCGGGAGCACCGGCGCGCCCGGGGGCCGGTCGCGGCGCGCCCAGGGACCCGAAGACGTCGAGCGGCCGGTGGGCGAGGAGTACGACGACCCGAGCGCGGCCAACTGCATCCTGACGAACGGGGCGCGGCTCTACGTGGACCACGCGCACCCTGAGTACTCGTCCCCCGAGGTGACCAACCCGCTCGACGGCGTCCTGTGGGACGTCGCCGGCGAGCGGGTCATGCTCGCTGCCTCGCGCGAGCTCGCGCAGGTCCCGGGCTCCGAGGTCGTGCTGTACAAGAACAACGTCGACGGCAAGGGCGCGAGCTACGGCACGCACGAGAACTATCTGGTCGACCGGGCGCTGCCGTTCGGCACGCTCGTCGAGCTGCTCACGCCGTTCCTGGTGACGCGGCAGGTCTTCGCCGGCTCGGGCCGCGTGGGTCTGGGCCCCACGGGCGCCGAGGCGGGCTACCAGCTGTCGCAGCGCGCCGACTACATCGAGGCCGAGGTCGGTCTGGAGACGACGCTGCGCCGGCCCATCGTCAACACGCGCGACGAGCCGCACGCGGACCGCACCCGCTGGCGCCGCCTGCACCTGATCCTCGGTGACGCCAACCTGTTCGAGGTCGCCACGTACCTCAAGCTCGGCACGACGTCGCTCGTGCTGTGGATGCTCGAGAACCTCGACGACCTCGCCGAGGCAGGGGTGCCCGTCCGCGCCGAGCTCGCCGCGCTGGGGCTCGCGGACCCCGTCGGGGACGTCCAGCGGGTCTCCCGCGACCTGGAGCTGCGGTACTCCCTCGAGCTCGCCGACGGGACCAGGCGCACGGCGCTCGAGATCCAGGAGGCGTATGCCGAGGTCGTGGGCCGCGCCCTCGCGGCGCTCGGCTCCGACGAGGCGTCCGACGACGTGCTCGACCGCTGGCGCTCGGTGGTGCGCCGGCTCGGCACCGACCCGGCGTCGTGCGCGCGCGAGGTCGAGTGGATCGCCAAGCGCCGGCTGCTCGAGGGCATGCGGGTGCGCGACGGCCTCGAGTGGGACCACACGCGGCTGCACGCGATGGACCTGCAGTGGTCGGACGTGCGCCCCGAGCGTGGCATCTACCACCGTCTCGTGGCGTCGAGCGCGGTCGAGCGGCTCGTGGGCGACCCCCAGGTCGCCCACGCCGTGCACCACCCCCCGGTCGACACCCGCGCGTGGTTCCGCGGGGAGGTCATGGCCCGCTACGCGGACGAGGTGTCG
Organism: Isoptericola halalbus; assembly: GCA_009663185.1. Lineage (GTDB taxonomy): Bacteria > Actinomycetota > Actinomycetes > Actinomycetales > Cellulomonadaceae > Isoptericola > Isoptericola halalbus. Next base: position 116,774 of record VJZX01000008.1, on the reverse strand, counting down.
GCCGCGAGCTGGGACTCGGTCATCTTCGACATCCCGGGCTCTGCGGCGCTCCAGCGCGTGCCGATGCTCGACCCGACACGCGGCACCCGCAAGCACATCGGCGCCCTGCTCGACGCGAGCCCCGACGCGGCCGCGCTGCTCAAGGGCCTGCGCGGCGAGGGGTGAACAGGTTCAGCCCTGGGCGCACACGCCGCGCACGGTGCACGCGGGGTGCGTCACAGCGCATAGGCTGACGTTCGCGACACTTCATCGCAGGACCGAGCGAAGGAGGCGGACCATGGCCGGTCAGGAACGGATCAACCCGCAGCACGACGACCGCACGCCCGACGACGACGCGGACGCGCCGGCCCCTGCCGCGCCGCAGTCGACCGACCGCGACGCCGAGGTGGACGCCCTGCTCGAGGAGATCGACGAGGTGCTCGAGACCAACGCGGAGTCGTTCGTCCGCGGCTTCGTGCAGAAGGGCGGTCAGTGAGCCTTCATGACCAACGCTGACACCTCAGGACGACTCCCGGACGCGTACCTGCGCCCGGGATCGTCGTCCTTCGTGGACTTCCTGTCCGAGCACGCGCCCGACCTGCTGCCCGGACGGCGCCTCGCCGCGTCCGGCGGTGTCGGTGGCGGCGGGAGCGCCGCCTCGCTCGCGCCGCACGCCACGACGATCGTCGCGTGCACGTTCGGGCCCGCCGACGGCCCGCGAGGGGTCGTCATGGCGGGCGACCGGCGTGCCACGGCGGGCAACATGATCGCGAACCGCGAGATGGAGAAGGTCTTCCCTGCCGACGAGTACTCGGCCGTCGGGATCGCTGGCTCGGCAGGGATCGCCATCGAGCTCGTGCGGCTCTTCCAGCTCGAGCTCGAGCACTACGAGAAGATCGAAGGCTCGCTCATGTCGCTCGACGGCAAGGCGAACCGGCTCTCCACGATGATCCGGGGCAACCTGTCCCTCGCGCTGCAGGGCCTGGCCGTGGTGCCGCTGTTCGGCGGCTACGACCTCGAGCGGGGGCTCGGGCGCATCTTCAGCTACGACGTCACGGGCGGTCGCTACGAGGAGCACGACCACCACAGCGTGGGCTCGGGCTCGGTGTTCGCGCGCGGGGCGCTCAAGAAGCTCTGGCGTCCGGGCATGGACGCGGCAGCGGCCGCGCACGTCGCCGTCGAGGCGCTGTACGACGCGGCCGACGACGACAGCGCCACGGGCGGTCCCGACCCCGTGCGCAACATCTGGCCGGTCGTTGCGACCGTGACGGAGGACGGCTACCGGCGCGTCGACGACGCCGAGCTGGCCACGATCGTCGAGCAGATCCTCGACGCCCGGCGCGGTGCTCACGAAGGGGGTGGGCGCGCATGACGATGCCGTTCTACGTCTCGCCCGAGCAGCTCATGAAGGACCGGGCGGACTTCGCGCGCAAGGGCATCGCGCGCGGCCGCTCGGTCGTCGTGCTCGCGTACGACGACGGGATCGCGTTCGCCACCGAGAACCCGTCGCGGGCGCTGCACAAGATCTCCGAGATCTACGACCGCATCGCCTTCGCGGCGGTCGGAAAGTACAACGAGTTCGAGAACCTGCGGGTCGCGGGCGTGCGCTACGCCGACCTGCGCGGCTACTCCTACGACCGCGTCGACGTCACGGCGCGGGGTCTCGCCAACGCGTACGCCCAGACGCTCGGCACGGTGTTCACGACCGAGTCGAAGCCGCTCGAGGTCGAGCTCACCGTCGCCGAGGTCGGTGCGACGCCGGCCGAGGACCAGATCTACCGCCTCTCCTATGACGGCTCGGTCGCCGACGAGCACGGCCACGTCGTCATGGGCGGGCAGTCCGAGCAGCTCGGGACGCGCGTGTCCGAGGCGTGGCTGCCGGACATGCCGCTCGACGAGGTGCTGCGCCTCGCCGTGCGCACTCTCGGGGCCGTCGGACCGGACGGCAACGTCGTCGCCGACGGCGGCGAGCGCCAGATCCCGCCGACCCAGCTCGAGGTCGCAGTCCTGGACCGCCGGCGTCCGCGCCGGGCGTTCCGGCGTCTGAGCGGCGGGCGGCTGGCCGACCTGCTCGCTCCGCCCGGAGACTGACAGGACGGCGCACCGTGGAACGCGCGAGGGGAGGGACCGGCATGGAGCGAAGGATCTTCGGTCTGGAGACCGAGTACGGGGTGACGTGCGCGGCCGACGACGGCCGCGGGCTGTCGGCGGACGAGGTCGCCCGGTACCTGTTCCGCAAGGTCGTGGCGTGGGGGCGGTCGTCGAACGTCTTCCTGCGCAACGGCTCACGGCTCTACCTCGACGTCGGATCGCACCCCGAGTACGCGACGGCCGAGTGCGACGACGTGCGTCAGCTCGTCGCGTACGACCGGGGCGGGGAGCGCATCCTCGAGGGCCTCGTCGCCGATGCCCAGCAGCGCCTCGAGCACGAGGGCCTGCCCGGCAAGGTGCACCTGTTCAAGAACAACACCGACTCGGCCGGCAACTCCTACGGCTGCCACGAGAACTACCTGGTACGCCGGCAGGGCGACTTCTCGCGGCTGTCCGAGGTGCTCGTGCCGTTCCTCATCACGAGGCAGGTGCTCACCGGCGCGGGCAAGGTCCTCGCGACGCCGCGCGGCGCGGTCTACTGCCTCTCGCAGCGGGCGGACCACATCTGGGAGGCCGTCTCGAGCGCGACGACGCGGTCCCGGCCGATCATCAACACGCGCGACGAGCCGCACGCGGACGCCGAGAGCTACCGGCGCCTGCACGTCATCGTCGGCGACTCCTCGATGGCGGAGCCCACGACGATGCTCAAGGTCGGCGCGACCGACCTGGTGCTGCGGCTCGTCGAGGCGGGCGTGCCCATGCGCGATCTCACGCTCGAGAACCCGATCCGGGCCATCCGGGAGATCAGCCACGACCGCACGGGACTGCACCCGGTGCAGCTCGCGAGCGGACGCACCATGACCGCCGTCGACATCCAGACCGAGTACTTCCAGCGGGTGCGCGAGCACGTGGACGCCCACCTGGGCGCGACGCCGGTCGTCAAGCAGGTGCTCGACCTGTGGGAGCGCGGGCTGCGCGCCCTGGAGGTGGGCGACCTGACGCTCGTCGAGCGCGAGCTCGACTGGGTCATCAAGCTGCGCCTCATCGAACGCTACCGCGCCAAGCACGACCTCTCGCTCGACGACCCGCGCATCGCCCGCCTCGACCTGGCGTACCACGACATCTCCCGGACCGAGGGCCTCTACAACCTGCTCGTGGCGCGGGGCATGGTCGAGCGGGTCACGACGGACCTCGAGATCTTCGAGTCGACCGCGATCCCGCCACAGACGACCCGCGCCAAGCTGCGCGGCGACTTCGTGCGCGCGGCCCAGGAGGCGAGGCGCGACTACACCGTCGACTGGGTGCACCTGAAGCTCAACGACCAGGCGCAGCGCACGGTCCTGTGCAAGGACCCGTTCCGCAGCGTCGACGAGCGGGTCGAGCGGCTCATCGAGTCGATGTGAGCCCGGTGTGAGCCCGGTGTGAGCCCGGTGTGAGCCCGGTGTGAGCCCGGTGTGAGCCGGGTATGAGCTGGTGTGAGGCCGGCACGTGGCAGACTGACGCGGTGCTTCGCCGACTGACCCTCCTGCTGACCGCCGCGCTCGTGGGCGCGCTCGTGCTCGGGGGCTGCTCGGCCGCCTCGTCGGCGCTCGGTGAGGTCGCCCCGTCGGCGCCTCCGACGCAGGCGCCCGTGCAGGTCGCCGGCGCGCCGGGTGAGCGGGCGACGCTCGAGTACGACGCCCCGTTCGACGTCGTGCGGCCCGGCGCGCGGACCGTGTGGTCCGGTTCGGGCGACCCGGTCGAGCCGGGCGAACCGGTGTTGCTGCACCTCTACGCCGAGGACGGGCGGGACGGCAGCGTGATCCAGAACACGTGGACCCATGTGCCCGCGTGGATGGAGATGGACGAGGACGCACTCGGTCCGAACCTGTACGAGACGCTGCGCGGTCAGAGCGCCGGCGCGCGACTCCTCGTCCTGGACGAGGACGACGGCGTGCCCGTGGTGCTCGTCGTCGACATCCTGCCCACGCAGGCGTTCGGGACCCCGGTCGAGCCCGTCGAGGGGCTGCCGACCGTGCGGTCCGGCGCCGACGGCGCGCCCCGCGTCTCGGTCCCGGCCAAGCGGCAGGTGCCGTCGGAGCTCGAGGTCGCGCCGCTCGTGCGCGGCACGGGCCCGCAGGTACGCATCGGCCACGTGCTCACGGTCCGGTTCACCGCGGTGCGGTGGAGCAACGGCAAGGTCTTCGACACGACGTGGTCGCACGGCGCACGGCCGCAGACGGTCACGATCGGCGTCGGGCAGCTCATCGAGGGCTGGGACCAGGGGCTGCTGGAACAGACGGTGGGCTCTCGGGTGTTGCTCGTGGTGCCGCCGCACCTCGGCTACGGTGGCACCAGCAGCGACCTTGCCGACGAGACGCTCGTGTACGTGGTCGACATCCTCGACGCCCACCGTCCGGTGGTCGACCAGCCCGAGTCGTCCGGCAAGAAGAAGAAGCCTGCCGAGTCCTCCGACAACGCCCAGGGGTGAAGCAACGCATGTCCGTCGCCGTCCGTGTGATCCCGTGCCTCGACGTCGACGCCGGCCGGGTCGTCAAGGGCGTCAACTTCGAGAACCTGCGCGACGCGGGCGACCCGGTCGAGCTCGCGAGCCGGTACGACGCCATGGGTGCCGACGAGGTGACGTTCCTCGACGTGTCCGCCTCCTCGGGCGGGCGCGAGACCATGGTCGACGTCGTACGGCGCACGGCCGAGCAGGTGTTCGTCCCGCTCACGGTCGGCGGCGGCGTCCGGTCGACCGACGACGTCGACAGGCTCCTGCGTGCGGGGGCCGACAAGGTCGGCGTCAACACGGCCGCGATCGCGCGCCCCCAGCTCGTCGCCGAGATCGCCGAGCGGTTCGGCCGCCAGGTGCTGACCCTGTCGGTCGACGCACGCCGGGTCACGGGCGACGTCGTCACCGAGTCGGGATTCGAGGTCACGACGCACGGCGGGCGTCGCGGCACGGGCATCGACGCCGTCGAGTGGGCGGCGCAGGCCGCCGAGCTGGGCGCGGGCGAGATCCTGCTCAACTCGATGGACGCGGACGGCACGACGTCGGGCTTCGACCTCGAGATGCTCGCGGCGGTGCGTGAGCGCGTGTCCGTGCCGCTCGTCGCCTCGGGCGGCGCCGGGACGCCGGAGCACTTCGTGGCCGCGGCGCGTGCGGGCGCCGACGCGGTGCTGGCCGCGAGCGTCTTCCACTTCGGCACCCTCACGATCGACGACGTCAAGGACACGATGCGGGCCTCGGGCATCGAGGTCCGCTGATGGCGGGTGCACCACGACCCGCCGCCCTCACGGGCTCGCGGGTCCGGCGCTCGGCGACGCTCATGTGGCGCGGCATGCGCAGCGAGCCGCGCCTCTACGTGCTCGCCGTGGTCGCGTCGGCGATCTTCGGCGCGGCGACCGTCGCCGTGAGCCGCGCGATCGGGTGGGCCGCCGACACGATCGTCGTGCCCGCCATCGGCGGCGACGCCGACGCACAGGAGCGCATCTGGCACGCCGGCCTCGTGCTCGGCGCGGTGGCGCTCACCCTTGCGCTGGCCGTCGCCGGCCGGCGCATCTTCGCAGGCTTCGGCCACGCCGACATCCAGGCGCACCATCGCCGCGGTGTGACGCGCCAGTACCTGCGCCTGCCCATGTCGTGGCACCGCGCGCACCCCACGGGCCAGCTCCTGTCCAACGCGAGCGCCGACGTCGAGGCCGCGACGGGCGTGTTCAACCCGCTGCCGTTCGCGCTCGGCGTCGTCGTCATGATCGGCGTCGCCACGGTCATGCTCGTGCGCGTCGACCTGTGGCTCGCCGCAGCGGCGCTGGTCGTCATCCCGGCCGCGATCGGCGCCAACCTCGTCTTCCAGCGGCACATGTCGCCCGCCGCCACCCGCGCGCAGCAGCTGCGCGCCGAGGTCGCCGACGCCGCGCACGAGAGCTTCGAGGCCGCGCTGCTCGTCAAGTCGCTCGGCACCGCCGACCGCGAGGAGGCCCGCTTCGCCGAGCGGACCGACGCGCTGCGGGCGGCCAACGTGCGCGTCGGCGTCGTGCGGGCCTATTTCGACCCCGTGATCGAGCTGCTGCCGGCGCTCGGCACGCTCCTGGTGCTCGGCGTCGGCACGTGGCGCGCCTCGACCGGCGCGGTCGAGGTCGGCGACGTCGTCACCGCGGCCTACCTGCTCACGATCATGGCCGTGCCGGTCCGGGCCTTCGGCTGGGTGCTCGGCGAGCTGCCGCGCGCGCTCGTCGGCTACGACCGCATCGCCCGCGTGCTCGACGCCCGCGGTTCGATCGAGCCCGGCACCGCCGGCCTGCCGCGCGGCGACGCCGGCCTCGCCGTGCGGTTCGACGGCGTGGGCGTCGACGTGCCGGTCGCGGGCCGCACCGCGACGCTGCTCGACGGCGTCACGCTCGAGGTCGAGCCCGGCTCGACCGTCGCCGTCGTCGGCACCACGGGCAGCGGCAAGACGACGCTCGTGTCCCTCCTCGCGCGCCTCAGCGACCCGACGCGCGGCCGGGTGCTGCTCGACGGCGCCGACCTTCGAACCCTCGCCGACGGTGAGGTGCCCGCCCAGGTCGCGCTCGTCGCGCAGCAGACGTTCGTGTTCGAGGACACCGTGCGGGCGAACGTCACCCTGACGGACGTCGGCGAGACGCTCGAGGGCGCCACGGGTGCCCTCGGCGACGAGCAGGTCTGGGAGGCGCTGCGCCTCGCGCGCGTCGACGCCGTCGTCAAGGCGCTGCCCGGCGGGCTCGACGCGCCGCTCGGCGAGCGCGGCGCGAACCTGTCCGGCGGGCAGCGCCAGCGCATCGCGATCGCCCGGGCACTCGTGCGCCGCCCGCGCCTGCTCGTGCTCGACGACGCCACGAGCGCCGTCGACCCGCGCGTCGAGCAGGAGATCCTCGCGGGGCTCGCCGGACGGCGGACCGCCGACGGCCGGCGTGCCACGACGGTGGTCATGGTCGCCTACCGCATGTCGTCGGTCGCGCTCGCCGACGTCGTCGTGCACCTCGAGGGGGGCCGAGTGGTCGACGTCGGCACGCACGCGGAGCTGCTCGCGCGCGACCCCGGCTACCGCGAGCTCGCGACCGCGTACGAGGTCCAGGCCGCCCGCCGGGCGCGCGAGCTCGCCGACGAGCGCGCCGCCGGCGAGCTGGCCGACACCGAGGACGCGTGGGACGAGAAGCGGGACGACAAGGCGAAGGAGGCGGCCCGGTGAGCGAGTCGCGCATCGCCACGGCGAGCGAGCTCGGCGTCCTGGCGACCCTGCGCCGGGGCGTACAGATCTCCCCGCAGATCATGGACGGGCTGTGGCTCACCCTCGGGCTCGCGGTGCTCGGCGCGAGCGGGCGCGTCGTCGTGCCGATCGCCGTCCAGCGCACGATCGACCACGGCATCCTGGCCACGGGCGGTCCCGACGCGGGTCGGGTCGGCCTGCTCGTGACCGTGGCGGCCGGCGCGATCGTGGTTGCCGGCCTGTGCTCGGCGATCGTCAACGTGCGGCTGTTCCGCTCGACCGAGGCCGGGCTCGCGAGCCTGCGCGTGGGCGCGTTCCGCCATGTGCACGACCTGTCGACCCTGTCGCAGGGCACCGAGCGGCGCGGCGCGCTCGTCTCGCGCGTCACGGGCGACGTCGACACCATCTCCCAGTTCGTCCAGTGGGGCGGCATCATGCTGCTCGTCTCGACGCTGCAGGTGCTCGTGGCGACCGTGCTCATGGCCGTGTACTCGTGGCACCTCACGCTCGTCGTGTGGGTCTGCTTCGTCCCGCTGTTCCTCGTGCTGCGCAAGGCCCAGACCTATGTGAGCCGCGCCTACGCCGCGGTGCGCGCCCGCACCGGGGCGATGCTCGGCGCGATCTCGGAGGCCGTCGTCGGCGCCGAGACCGTGCGGGCGTACGGTGTCGCCGCCCGCACCGGCCGGCGCATCGACGCCGCGGTCGCCGAGACGCGAGACGCGCAGGCGCACGCGCAGCTGCTGGTGGCGAGCGTGTTCTCGTCCGGCACGCTCATGGCCAACCTCGTGCTCGCAGTGGTCGTGGTCGTCGGCTCCAATCTCGGCGTCGGGGGAGGACTCACGGCCGGCCAGCTCGTGGCGTTCCTGTTCCTCGTGCAGCTGTTCACCGGCCCGGTACAGCTGGCGACCGAGATCCTCAACGAGCTGCAGAACGCCCTCGCGGGCTGGCGGCGTGTCCTGGCCGTCGTCGAGACGCCCGTCGACGTCGTCGACCCGGGCGAGCGCGGCGTGGTGAGCCCGCGCGGCCCGGCCGCCGTGAGCCTGCGCGGCGTGCGGTTCGCCTACCCCGACGGGCCCGAGGTCCTGCACGGCATCGACCTCGAGCTGCCCGCGCGCAGCAAGGTCGCGGTCGTCGGGCAGACGGGCTCGGGCAAGACCACGATCGCCAAGCTCGTCGCCCGCCTGATGGACCCGAGCGAGGGACGGGTGCTGCTCGACGGCGTCGACCTGCGCGACATCCGGCTCGCCTCGCTGCGCGAGCGCGTCGTCCTCGTGCCGCAGGAGGGGTTCCTCTTCGACGGCACGGTGGTCCAGAACGTGGCCTACGGGCTGCGCGAGCTGACGGCCGCCGGCGCCGAGGACCCGGCCGTGCGCGCCCGGGTCGCCGACGCGTTCGAGGCGCTCGGCCTGACCGACTGGGTCACCGACCTGCCCGCCGGCCTGGACACCCACGTGGGCCAGCGCGGCGAGTCGCTCAGTGCGGGGGAGCGCCAGCTCGTCGCGATGGCCCGCGCCTACCTCGCCGCCGGCGACCTGCTCGTCCTCGACGAGGCGACCTCCGCCGTCGACCCGGCCACGGAGGTGCGCATCGCGCGGGCGATCGAGCAGCTGACCTCGGGCCGCTCGACCATCACGATCGCGCACCGGCTCTCGACGGCCGAGGCGAGCGACCTCGTCGTCGTGGTCGACGCCGGGAACGTGGTCGAGGTCGGCCCGCACGCCGAGCTCGCGGCCGGGGGCGGCGTCTACGCGCGCATGCACGCGAGCTGGGTCGCGCAGACGCGGTGACGGTGACGACAAGGCCGAGGACCCGCATGACGTGGACCGATGCCCTCGGGCGACCCGCGGCGTGGGAGGATGGCGCGCGTGCCTGACCTGAACGACACCCTGCTCGACCCCGCGGTCGCCGAACGTCTCAAGCGCGACGACGCCGGCCTGGTGGCCGCGATCGTGCAGCAGCACGACTCGGGCGAGGTGCTCATGCTGGGCTGGATGGACGACGAAGCGCTGCGGCGCACGCTGACGACCGGCCGCGTCACGTTCTGGAGCCGCTCGCGCGGCGAGTACTGGCGCAAGGGCGACACGTCCGGGCACGTCCAGTACGTGCGGTCGGTCGCGATCGACTGCGACGGCGACGCGCTGCTGGTCAGGATCGAGCAGATCGGCGCCGCGTGCCACACCGGCGCCCGCACGTGCTTCGACGCCGGCGGCGAGCTGCCCGCCGTCGTCGGTCACCCAGAGGAGAAGGAGGCCAGGTGACCACCGACACCCACACTCTCGCGCCGACGGCTGACGAGCTCGTCTGGGGTGCCACCTGGCCGGGCCTGCCGACCTTCCGCGAGCTGGCGGGCGACCGCCGCGTCGTGCCCGTCGTGCGGCGCGTGCTCGCCGACGACGTCACGCCCGTCGGCCTGTACCGCACGCTCGGTCGGGGCCGCCCGGGCACCTTCGTGCTCGAGTCCGCAGAGGCGTCGGGCACGTGGTCACGCTGGTCGTTCGTCGGGGTCGAGTCGCGGGCGACGCTGAGCTCGGCGGGCGGGCAGGCCGTGTGGACCGGGGACGTTCCGGTGGGCATCCCGACCTCGGGCGACGTCGTCGAGGTCCTCGGCGCGACGCTCGAGGCGCTGCGCACGCCCCAGATCGAGGGCCTGCCCCCGTTCACCGGTGGCATGGCCGGGGCGCTCGGCTGGGACGTCGTGCGGCACTGGGAGCCGACCCTGCCTGCGAACGCGCCCGACGAGCTCGGCGTGCCCGAGGTGACGCTGTGCCTGGCGACCGACCTCGTCGCGGTCGACCACCACACCGGGTCGGTGTGGCTCATCGCCAACGCGATCAACGCCGACGACACCGACCAGGGCGTCGACGAGGCCTACGCCGACGCCGTCGCGCGGCTCGACGCGCTCGCGGCTCGGCTCGCCGCGCCGGCCCCCGGAGTGCGCACCGTGCTGCGCGGCGGGGCCGACGTCGTGGTGCCCGAGCTGGAGTTCCGCTCGACGCGCGAGGAGTTCGAGACGGCCGTCCGCACGGGCAAGGAGGCCATCCGCGACGGCGAGGTCTTCCAGGTCGTGCTCTCCCAGCGGCTCGACCTCGACTGCCCGGCCGACCCGCTCGACGTGTACCGGGCGCTGCGGACGATCAACCCGAGCCCGTACATGTACTACTTCCACCTCACCGACCCGGCGGGCCGCGACTTCGCCGTCGTCGGATCGAGCCCCGAGACACTCGTCAAGGTGACCGACGGGCACGTGACGACCTACCCGATCGCGGGCTCGCGCCCCCGGGGGGCCACGGTCGAGGAGGACGTCGCGCTCGGCGAGGAGCTGCTCGCCGACCCCAAGGAGCGCGCCGAGCACCTCATGCTCGTCGACCTCTCGCGCAACGACCTGGTCAAGGTGTGCGAGCCTACGAGCGTCGAGGTCGTGGAGTTCATGGCCACGCGCCGGTTCAGCCACATCATGCACCTGTGCTCGACCGTCGTCGGGCGGCTGCGCGGCCGGGCGACCGCCCTCGACGCGCTGCGCGCGACCTTCCCTGCCGGCACCCTGTCGGGCGCGCCCAAGCCCCGCGCGATCGCCCTGATCGACGAGCTCGAGCCGGCCTCGCGAGGCATCTACGGCGGGACGGTCGGATATTTCGACTTCGGCGGCAACATGGACATGGCAATCGCGATCCGCACGGCGTTCATCCGCGACGGCCGGGCGTCGGTGCAGGCCGGCGGGGGCATCGTCGCCGACTCGGTGCCCGCGCTCGAGTACGCCGAGTCGCGTAACAAGGCGGCCGCCGCGGTGCGCGCCGTGCAGCTCGCCGCGAGGTTCGGGTCGCTGTGAGCCGCGTCCCGGTGCTGCGGTCGCGGTCGCGGGCCGTGTGGGTGCTCGTCGCGCTCGGCGGTGCGGCGCTCGGCGCGGCGGTGCCCACGTGGGTCTCCACCACCGTCTCGACGGCGCTCGAGCCGGAGGTCGCGGTCGAGGTCGCCGGCACGACGGCGGCGCCCGCCGTCGGCGCCGCAGGCCTCGTCGTCGTCGTGGCGGGGCTCGTGCTCGCGATCGCGGGACGCGTCGCCCGGTGGCTCGCGCTCGCCGTCGCGGCGCTCGCCGGGGTCCTCGTCACCGGGTCCGCGGCGGTGGTGCTCGCCGACCCGGTTCCCGCCGCCACGGCCGGGGCGGCCGACGCCGCGGGCGTCACCGAGCTCACCTCGACCGCGGCGCTCGCGCCGTGGCCGTGGCTCGCCGCCGTCCTCGGGGTCCTCGTGCTGGCCGCAGCCGCGCTCGCCGCCGCGGGTGCACGGGAGTGGGGTGCGACGTCGGGCCGCCACGAGCGCACCGGCACCACGCCCGACGCACGCCCACCCTCCGAGCCCGACGCCCAGGACGACTGGGACGCCCTGTCCCGTGGCACCGACCCGTCCGTGGACCGATAGGCTGGGCACCGCACCACGTCACGAAAGGCAAAGCCACCCATGACCGAGAAGTCGAACGTCGAGATCGCCTACCTGCCGCCGGCGGTCCCGCCCGCGAACCACGGCCACACGGTCGCGGCCTGGACAGCGATGATCGGCGTGATGGTCGGCGCCCTGGTCGCGTCGATCGGCGTCGCCGTGCCGAACGCCGTGGTGTTCTGGGTCGGCATGGGCGTCGTCCTGCTCGCGTGCGTCGCCGGCCTCGTCCTGCGCAACATGGGCTACGGCCAGCCCAGGCCCGGCGTGCTCCCGAGGGGCGCGGGCTCCGGGCACCGCCACTGACGCGCCCGCCCACCGCTCGACGCGCGCCCCCGCCCGGCACCGGGCGGGGGCGCGCTGTTCATGGTCGGGACGTCCGGGAGGGGGGTGACGTCGTCTCGCAGAGCGGAGGCGTGGTCGGTCTCACTCTGAGACGGGCCTACGATGTCATGACCGACGACACACGATCCGGCGCCACGGGGAGGTAGAGCATGACGGTCCTGGAGGACATCGTCGCGGGGGTCCGCGAGGACCTTGCCGTGCGCCAGGCGCGTACGTCGCTCGACGTGCTCAAGGAGCGCGCCGCCCGCGTCCCCGGAGCCCTGGAGTGCACCGGCCGCCTGCTGTCCGAGGACCGCGTCGCCGTCATCGCCGAGGTCAAGCGCTCGAGCCCGAGCAAGGGGGCGCTCGCGCCGATCACGGACCCGGCGGCGCTCGCGGTCGAATACGCCCAGGGGGGTGCGAGCGCGATCTCGGTCCTGACCGAGGAGCGGCGCTTCCGCGGCAGCCTCGCCGATCTCGATGCCGTGCGCGCGCGCGTCGACGTGCCGGTGCTGCGCAAGGACTTCGTCGTCACGCCGTACCAGGTCTGGGAGGCCCGTGCGCACGGCGCCGACCTGGTGCTGCTGATCGTCGCCGCGCTCGAGCAGACGGTCCTGACCTCGCTCGTCGAGCGCGTCCACTCGCTCGGCATGACGGCGCTCGTGGAGGCGCACACCGTGGAAGAGGTGCACCGCGCCCTCGACGCGGGCGCGCGGATCGTCGGCGTCAACGCGCGTGACCTCAAGACCCTCGAGGTCGACCGGAGCACCTTCGCGCGCCTTGCCCCGCTCATCCCCGACGACGTCGTGCGGGTCGCCGAGTCGGGCGTGCGAGGGCCGCACGACGTCATGGAGTACGCCCGGGCGGGCGCGCACGCCGTGCTCGTGGGTGAGGCGCTCGTGACCGACGCCGCACCCCGGCAGTCCGTGGCGGACCTGGTCGCCGCCGGGCAGCACCCCTCCCTGTGGTCGGTGCGCCCCGCGGCCCAGCAGTGACGACCCCGCCCGACCCCACCGAAGGAGGACTCGTGCCCTCGAGCGAGCCCGTGAGCGAGGCGCTGAGCCAGACCCTGGCGCACCAGGTGCTCGGTCGCCTCGCCGACCAGAGCGGCCCTTACTTCGGCGAGTTCGGCGGCCGCTACGTGCCTGAGGCGCTCATCGCGGCCCTCGACGAGCTCGAGACCGAGTACCGCAAGGCGCTCGGCGACCCGTCGTTCCGCGACGAGCTCGCGCGGCTGCACCGCGAGTACACGGGCCGGCCGTCGCCGCTGACCGAGGTTCCGCGGTTCGCCGAGCATGTCGGGGGCGCACCGGGCGCGGTCCGCATCTTCCTCAAGCGCGAGGACCTCAACCACACCGGCTCGCACAAGATCAACAACGTGCTGGGCCAGGCGCTGCTCGTGCGCCGCATGGGCAAGACCCGCGTCATCGCCGAGACCGGCGCGGGCCAGCACGGCGTCGCCACAGCCACGGCCGCCGCGCTGCTGGGCCTGGAGTGCGTCGTCTACATGGGCGAGGAGGACACGCGCCGCCAGGCCCTCAACGTCGCCCGCATGCGCCTGCTCGGCGCCGAGGTCGTGCCCGTGACCATCGGGACGCGCACGCTCAAGGACGCGATCAACGAGGCGCTGCGCGACTGGGTCACCAACGTCGAGACGACGCACTACCTCCTCGGCACCGTGACGGGCCCGCACCCGTTCCCCGAGATGGTGCGCGAGTTCCACCGGATCATCGGCGAGGAGGCGCGCGAGCAGATGCTCGAGCGCGTCGGCCGGCTGCCCGACGTCGTCGCGGCATGCGTGGGCGGGGGCTCGAACGCGCTCGGCATCTTCAACGCGTTCCTCGACGAGGAGTCCGTGGCCCTCTACGGCTTCGAGGCCGGGGGCGAGGGCATCGAGAGCGGGCGGCACGCCGCGCGGTTCTCGGGCGGTGCGCCGGGCGTGCTCCACGGCGCCCGCTCCTACCTGCTGCAGGACGCCGACGGGCAGACACTGCCGAGCCACTCGGTGTCGGCCGGGCTCGACTACCCGAGCGTCGGTCCCGCGCACGCGTGGCTGCACGACCTCGGTCGCGCGACGTACGAGCCGGTGACCGACGTCGAGGCGATGGAGGCGTTCCGCCTCCTGTGCCGCACCGAGGGCATCATCCCCGCGATCGAGTCGGCGCACGCCCTCGCGGGCGCGCTGCGCGTCGGCCGCTCGGCCGTGGCCGAGGGCCGTACGGACCAGGTGATCCTCGTGAACCTGTCGGGTCGCGGGGACAAGGACGTGGCCACCGCCGCCACGTGGTTCGGGCTGATCGACGACGCCGCGCAGGGCGAGGGGGACCAGTGAGCACCATGACGACCATCACCTCGCCCACCGGCACCCGCCTCGCCGAGCTGCGTGCGCAGGGCCGGGCGGCACTGGTCGGTTACCTCCCGGTCGGCTTCCCCGACGTGCCGCGCTCGATCGAGGCCGTGCTCACCATGGTCGACGCGGGGGTCGACGTCGTCGAGGTCGGCGTGCCGTACACCGACCCGGTCATGGACGGCCCGGTGATCCAGCGCGCCGCCGAGGCGGCCCTGGCCGCCGGCACCCACGTGCGCGACGTCCTCGGGCTCGTCGAGGCCGTGGCCGAGCACTCGGGCGGCCGCGTGCCCGCGCTCGTCATGAGCTACTGGAACCCCGTGCTCCGCTACGGCGTCGACGCGTTTGCGCGCGACCTCGCCGTGGCGGGCGGTGCCGGCCTCATCACCCCCGACCTCATCCCGGACGAGGCGCGCGAGTGGATCGCCGCGTCCGACGCCCACGGCCTCGACCGCGTCTTCCTCGTCGCGCCGAGCTCGACGCCCGAGCGTCTGCGGCTCACCGCGCGCGCGTCGCGCGGCTTCGTGTACGCGGCGTCGACCATGGGCGTCACTGGCGCCCGCGGGAAGGTCGGGGAGCGCGCGGAGAAGCTGGTGGCCGACACCCGCGCCGCGGGCGCCGAGCACGTGTGCGTCGGCCTGGGCGTGTCCACGGGACCGCAGGCCGCGGAGGTCGGCCGGTTCGCCGACGGCGTCATCGTCGGCTCGGCGCTCGTCAAGACCCTGCTCGACGACGCGCCCTGGGCCGATCGACTCGACGCGCTCGGGCGCCTGACCGGCGAGCTCGCGGACGGCGTCCGCCACGCTCGCACGACGACTCCGGAGGCGGCCTCATGACCGGCACGCTCACGACTCTCGCGACGTCGATACCGAGTCCGGGCCAGCACACCTGGTACGTCGGGCCGCTGCCGATCCGCGCCTACGCCCTCGCGATCCTGGCGGGCATCGCCGTCGCGATCTGGATCACCAGCAAGCGCTGGGCCGCCCGCGGCGGCCATCCCGACGACGTCCTCGAGATCGCCTTCTGGGCGGTCCCGTTCGGCATCGTCGGCGGCCGGCTCTACCACGTGATCTCGACGCCGGACCCGTATTGGGGACAGGACGGCGACCCGGTGCGCGCTCTGTACGTCTGGGAGGGCGGCCTGGGGATCTGGGGCGCCGTCGCGCTCGGCGGGCTCGGCGCGTGGATCGGCTGCCGTCGCATCGGCGTACGCCTGCCCGCGTTCGCCGACGCGCTCGCACCGGGCCTGCTGGTGGCGCAGGCGGTCGGCCGCCTCGGCAACTGGTTCAACCAGGAGCTCTTCGGCGCGCCCACGACCGTGCCGTGGGGCCTGGAGATCTCGCCCGAGGTCATCGAGCAGCTCAACGCCTCGACCGGCACGTCGTTCGCCGAGGGCACGCTGTTCCACCCGACCTTCCTGTACGAGCTGTTGTGGAACCTCGCGGCCGCTGCCGTTCTCATCTGGCTAGACCGCCGGTACAGGCTCGGTCATGGCCGGGTATTCTGGGCCTACGTCGCGCTCTACACCCTCGGCAGGGTGTGGATCGAGATGCTCCGCATCGACACCGCCGAGCACGTGCTCGGGCTCCGGCTGAACGTGTGGACGTCGATCGTCGTCGGCCTCGGTGCCCTGATCGCGTTCGTCGTCGTCGGCCGGCTCCACCCGGGCCGCGAGGACACCGTCGAGCTGCCGGGCCGCGAGCGGGCCGCGCAGGCGGAGACCGACACGCACGCCGAGGCGGAGGGGGACGCGGAGCCCGCACCCGACGCGGACGCTGACGACACGACGAGCACCGGTGGCGCCGGTGCGGACGCGCAGGCTGCTGGGCCCGACCCCGGCACGGCAGCTCGCGCCTGAGGTGGCACGGCCCGGGCACCACCCGGCACGCGCCACAGTTCGAGTCCTACGGGCCGACGACGTCCCGACCACCCCAGGAAAGCAAGACGCGCCCGCACGCGGGCGCAGGAGGACGGTGTTGATGACCACGCCGCAGCATCGGGTCGCGCACCCGGAGGCGCAGGGCCTCTACGACCCCGCGGCCGAGCACGACGCGTGCGGTGTCGCGTTCGTCGCGACCCTGCGCGGGACGCCCGGCCGCGACATCGTGGACGCGGGCCTCACCGCGCTGCTGAACCTCGACCACCGCGGCGCCGTCGGCGCCGAGGAGGACAGCGGAGACGGCGCCGGGATCCTCACCCAGGTCCCGGACGCGTTCCTGCGCGACGTCATCGACGCCGAGCTGCCGTCAGCCGGTCACTACGCGATCGGCATGGCGTTCATGCCGACCGACGCCGAGGCGGCCGACGCCGTCGCGCGCCGGTTCGAGGCGATCGCCGCCGAGGAGAAGCTCGACGTGCTGGCGTGGCGCGACGTGCCCGTCACGGCCGACCTCGTCGGCCCCACCGCGCGGGCGTCGATGCCGCTGTTCCGCCAGGTCGTCGTGGCCGACCCGTCGCGGGAGCTCTCGGGCCTCGACCTGGACCGCCGTGCCTACCGTCTGCGCAAGCGCGCCCAGAACGAGCTCGACCTGTTCCTGGCGTCGCTGTCGGCGCGGACGCTGACCTACAAGGGCATGCTCACGACGGCCCAGCTCGAGCCGTTCTTCCCGGACCTGTCCGACCCCCGCTACGCGTCCGAGATCGCGCTCGTGCACTCGCGCTTCTCGACCAACACGTTCCCGTCGTGGCCGCTGGCCCAGCCCTTCCGCCTCGTCGCGCACAACGGTGAGATCAACACCGTGCGCGGCAACCGCAACTGGATGGCGGCGCGCGAGGGCACGCTCGCGAGCGAGGCGCTCGGCGACCTCGCCCCGCTGCTTCCCGTGTGCACCGAGGGGTCGAGCGACTCGGCCAGCTTCGACGAGGTGCTCGAGCTGCTGCACCTCGGCGGCCGCTCGCTCCCGCACGCGGTCCTCATGATGATCCCCGAGGCGTGGGAGAACCACGCCGAGATGGACGCCGCGCGACGCGCGTTCTACGAGTACCACGCGAACCTCATCGAGCCGTGGGACGGCCCGGCGTGCCTGACCTTCACCGACGGCACGCTCGTCGGCGCCGTCCTCGACCGCAACGGGCTGCGGCCGGGTCGCTACTGGGTCACCGAGGACGGGCTCGTCGTGCTCGCCTCCGAGGCGGGCGTGCTCGAACTCGACCCGGCGACGGTGGTCCGCAAGGGCCGGCTCGAGCCAGGCCGTATGTTCCTCGTCGACACCGGCCAGGGCCGGATCGTCGAGGACGACGAGGTCAAGGGTCAGCTTGCCGCCCAGCGCCCGTACGCGCAGTGGGTCGCGGAGCAGTCGATCTCGCTGGGCTCGCTGCCCGAGCGCGAGCACGTCGCGCACAGCCCGGCGTCGGTCCAGCGCCGCCAGCGTGCCTTCGGCTACACGACCGAGGAGCTCAAGATCATCCTGTCGCCCATGGCGAACAGCGGCGCCGAGCCGCTGGGTGCGATGGGGTCGGACACTCCGATCGCGGTGCTCTCCAAGCGCCCGCGCCTGCTGTTCGACTACTTCACGCAGATGTTCGCCCAGGTGACCAACCCGCCGCTCGACGCGATCCGCGAGGAGCTCGTGACGTCGATCGGCGGCGCGATCGGCCCCGAGCCGAACCTGCTCGAGGACACGCCCGAGCACGCACGCAAGGTCGTGCTGCCGTTCCCGGTGCTCGACAACGACCAGCTCGCCAAGATCGTGCGGATCGACCGCGACGAGCGGCTCGAGGGCACGTTCCGCGCCGTCACCATCCGCGGCCTGTACGAGGTCTCGGGCGGCGGCAAGGCGCTGCAGGAGCGGCTCGAGAAGATCTTCGCCGAGGTCGACGGGCACATCGAGGCCGGCGCGACGCACATCGTGCTGTCCGACCGTGACTCGGACTCCGAGCTCGCGCCGATCCCGTCGCTGCTGCTCACCAGCGCGGTGCACCACCACCTGCTGCGCCGCCACACGCGCACGCGGATCTCGCTGCTCGTCGAGGCCGGCGACGTGCGCGAGGTGCACCACGTCGCCCTGCTCATCGGGTACGGCGCGGCAGCGGTCAACCCGTACCTGGCCATGGAGACGGTCGAGGACCTCGCGCGGCGCGGCTATCTCGACGTCAGCCCGGAGAAGGCCGTCGCCAACCTCATCAAGTCGCTCGGCAAGGGCGTGCTCAAGGTCATGAGCAAGATGGGCATCTCGACGATCATGTCGTACCGCGGTGCGCAGATCTTCGAGGCCGTGGGCCTTTCGCACGAGCTCGTGGAGGACTACTTCACGGGCACAACGAGCCGCCTCGACGGCGTAGGGCTGGACGTCATCGCGGCCGAGGTCGCCGCCCGCCACACCGAGGCGTACCCGGCGTCGGGCAACCACAAGCCGCACCAGCGCCTCACCACGGGCGGCGAGTACCAGTGGCGCCGCGACGGCGAGGAGCACCTGTTCGACCCCGAGTCGGTGTTCAGGCTGCAGCACGCGACCCGTACCGGCCGCATGGACATCTTCCGCCAGTACACGCGCCGGGTCGACGAGCAGTCGAAGCGGCTCATGACGCTGCGCGGCCTGCTGCGCTTCAACCCCGACCGCGAACCGGTGCCGATCGACGAGGTCGAGTCCGTCGAGGAGATCGTCAAGCGGTTCAACACGGGCGCGATGTCCTACGGCTCGATCTCGGCCGAGGCGCACCAGACGCTCGCGATCGCCATGAACCGGCTCGGCGGCCGCTCCAACACGGGCGAGGGCGGCGAGGACCCCGACCGCCTGTACGACCCGGAGCGGCGTTCGCGCGTCAAGCAGATCGCCTCGGGCCGCTTCGGCGTCACGAGCGAGTACCTGACCAACGCGGACGACATCCAGATCAAGCTCGCCCAGGGCGCCAAGCCCGGCGAGGGCGGCCAGCTCCCCGGGCCCAAGGTCTACCCGTGGGTTGCGCGGACGCGGCACTCGACCCCCGGCGTCGGGCTCATCTCGCCGCCGCCGCACCACGACATCTACTCGATCGAGGACCTGGCGCAGCTCATCCACGACGCCAAGAACGCCAACCCGGACGCCCGCATCCACGTCAAGCTCGTCTCCGAGTTCGGCGTGGGCACCGTGGCTACGGGCGTGTCCAAGGCGCACGCGGACGTCGTGCTCATCTCGGGGCACGACGGCGGCACGGGCGCGAGCCCGCTGACGTCGCTCAAGCATGCGGGCACCCCGTGGGAGATCGGCCTGGCCGAGACGCAGCAGACGCTGGTGCTCAACAACCTGCGCGACCGCATCGTCGTCCAGGTCGACGGCCAGATGAAGACCGGCCGCGACGTGGTCGTGGCCGCGCTGCTGGGCGCCGAGGAGTTCGGCTTCGCGACCGCGCCCATGGTCGTCTCCGGCTGCATCATGATGCGGGTGTGCCACCTCGACACCTGCCCGGTGGGCGTGGCGACGCAGAACCCGGAGCTGCGCAAGCGGTTCACTGGCAAGCCTGAGTTCGTCGTGAACTTCTTCGAGTTCGTCGCCCAGGAGGTGCGCGAGCACCTGGCGTCGCTCGGCTTCCGGTCGATCGAGGAGGCCGTCGGCCAGGTCCAGGCGCTCGACACCCGCAAGGCCGTCGACCACTGGAAGGCGCAGGGCCTCGACCTGGCCCCCGTGCTGGCCCGGCCCGAGCCCGTCCCGGGCACGGCGCTGTACCAGACCAAGGCGCAGGACCACGGTCTGGACAGAGCGCTCGACAACCAGCTCGTCGAGCTGGCGCAGCCCGCGCTCGAGGACGCGGACGCGGTGAAGATCGAGCTGCCGGTGCGCAACGTCAACCGGACCGTCGGCACGATGCTGGGTCACGAGGTGACCAAGCGGTACCGCGGCGCCGGCTTGCCGGACGACACGATCGACGTGACCCTCACGGGTTCGGCCGGTCAGTCGCTCGGCGCGTTCCTGCCGCGCGGCGTGACCCTGCGCCTGTTCGGCGACGCGAACGACTACGTCGGCAAGGGCCTGTCGGGTGGGCGGATCGTCGCGCGCCCCGACCGCGCCGCGGTGCTCGACGGCGCCGCGAACGTCGTGGCGGGCAACGTCATCGGCTACGGCGCGACGTCGGGCGAGATCTTCCTGCGCGGGCGCGTCGGGGAGCGGTTCGGCGTGCGCAACTCGGGAGCCACGCTCGTCGTCGAGGGCGTGGGCGACCACGGCTGCGAGTACATGACGGGCGGCACCGTGCTCGTGCTCGGCCCCA
Source organism: Isoptericola halalbus (assembly GCA_009663185.1). Taxonomy (GTDB): domain Bacteria; phylum Actinomycetota; class Actinomycetes; order Actinomycetales; family Cellulomonadaceae; genus Isoptericola; species Isoptericola halalbus. The sequence goes on along the minus strand of VJZX01000008.1, from coordinate 96,209 downwards.
CGGGCCGCAACTTCGGCGCCGGCATGTCCGGCGGCGTCGCGTACGTCCTGGACCTGCGAGCCGCCGCGATGAACACGCAGGCGGTGGTGAGCGGCGAGCTGGTCGTCGGCCCGCTCGAGGACGACGACTGGGCGCAGGTGCGCGAGCTCATGGAGCGCCACCAGGCGGAGACCGGCTCGCCGGTCGCGGCCGCGCTGCTGGCGGACCCGCAGGTGCGCGAGCGGTTCTCGCGCGTCCTGCCTGTCGGCTGGTCCCGCGTGCGCACCGCGCTCGCGGAGGCCGAGGCGGCCGGCACGCCGCTCGGCGAGGGCGACGACTTCGACCCGTCGTTGTGGGAGCAGATCATGGAGGTGGCGCGTGGCTGACCCCCGCGGATTCCTGAAGGTGCGGCACCGCGAGCTGCCGCCCAGCCGTCCGGTGCCGGTCCGCCTGCGCGACTGGAAGGACGTGCACGCCGAGCTCGAGGACGGCCAGCCGTTCCTCAAGGAGCAGGCCGGCCGCTGCATGGACTGCGGCATCCCGTTCTGCCACCAGGGCTGCCCGCTCGGCAACCTCATCCCCGAGTGGAACGACCTCGTGTGGCGCGACCAGTGGGCCGACGCCATCGAGCGGCTGCACGCGACCAACAACTTCCCGGAGTTCACGGGGCGTGTGTGCCCGGCGCCGTGCGAGACGAGCTGCGTGCTCGGCATCAACCAGCCCGCCGTCACGATCAAGAACGTCGAGGTGTCGATCATCGACGAGGCGTTCGCCCGCGGGCTGGTGAGGCCGCAGGTTCCGCAGCGCCTCACGGGCTCGACGATCGCCGTCGTCGGCTCGGGCCCGGCCGGCCTGGCCGCCGCCCAGCAGCTCACGCGCGCCGGGCACACGGTCGTCGTCTACGAGCGCGACGACGCCATCGGGGGCCTCCTGCGCTACGGCATCCCGGACTTCAAGCTCGAGAAGCACCACATCGACCGCCGCCTGGCGCAGATGGAGGCCGAGGGCACGCGCTTCCGGCCTGGCGTCGAGATCGGCCGCGACATCACGTGGGACGCGTTGCGCCGGCGGTTCGACGCAGTCGTGGTCGCCACCGGCGCCACGGTCCCGCGCGAACTCCCGCTGCCGGGCCGGGACCTGGCCGGGATCCACTTCGCGATGGACTTCCTCACGCCCGCCAACAAGGTGGCCGCGGGCAGGCCGGTCGCCGACGCGGTCCCGCACGCAGAAGGCAAGCACGTCATCATCATCGGTGGCGGCGACACCGGCTCCGACTGCCTCGGTACCTCGCTGCGTCAGGGCGCGGCGTCGGTCACGACGCTCGCCATCGGCAAGAGGCCGCCGGGCGAGCGGCCCGCGGGCCAGCCGTGGCCGACCGACCCGATCCTCTTCGAGGTCTCGAGCTCGCACGAGGAGGGCGGCGAGCGCACGTACCTCGCCTCGACCGTCGAGTTCGTCGGCGACGACGGCGGCAACGTCCGCGCGCTGCGCGTGGCGGAGACCGAGTACCTGCCCGACGGGCGCCGCGTGCCCAAGGCGGGCACCGAGCGGGAGATCCTGGCGGACCTGGTGCTCATCGCGATGGGCTTCACCGGCCCGGAGACCGACGAGCTGGTCGCGCAGACCGGCGCCGAGACCACCGGCCGCGGCCTCGTGCGCCGCGGCGACGACTACGCGTCCACCGTGCCCGGCGTCTTCGTGACCGGCGACGCCGGACGGGGGCAGTCGCTCATCGTGTGGGCGATCGCGGAGGGCCGCGCGACCGCGGCCGCCGTCGACGCCTACCTGCAGGGCAGCACGGAGCTGCCGGCGCCGGTGGGTCCCCGGACGGTCGCCCTGAGAGGATGAGCACGACCCCGGGCGCCCACCGGTGCCCGGGCTTCACCCCGGGCTAGCACCCTGGGATGTACCACGACGAGGCTGGAGACATGCGCAGAGCGAAGATCGTTTGCACCATCGGACCCGCGACGGCGTCCCCGGAGAAGCTCCGGGAGCTGGTCGACGCGGGCATGGACGTGGCCCGGATCAACCGGAGCCACGGCGAGCAGGCGGAGCACGAGGCCGTGTTCCACGGGGTCCGGAAGGCCGCGAAGGACGCCGGGCGCAACGTCGCGGTGCTCGTCGACCTGCAGGGCCCGAAGATCCGCCTCGGCCGCTTCGCGGGGGACGAGAAGCACGTCCTGAACGAGGGCGACACCTTCACCATCACGACCGAGGACGTCGTCGGGACGCGTGAGCTGGTCTCGACCACGCACCAGGGCCTGCCCCAGGACGCGCGCGTCGGCGACCCGATCCTCATCGACGACGGCAAGGTCCGGGTGCGCGTCACGGCCGTGGAGGGCCCGCGCGTCGTCACGACGGTCGAGGTGCCCGGCCCGGTCTCCAACAACAAGGGCCTCAACCTGCCCGGCGTATCCGTGTCGGTGCCGGCGCTGAGCGAGAAGGACACCGACGACCTGCGCTGGGCGCTGCGCCTGGGCGCGGACCTCGTGGCGCTGTCGTTCGTGCGCTCCGCCAACGACTACGAGGACGTCGCGAAGATCATGGCCGAGGAGGGCCGCACGGTCCCGATCATCGCCAAGATCGAGAAGCCGCAGGCCGTGGAGAACCTCGAGGAGGTCGTCGCGGCGTTCGACGGGTTCATGGTCGCGCGTGGCGACCTCGCGGTCGAGATGCCGCTCGAGCAGGTTCCGCTCGTGCAGAAGCGCATCGTCGAGCTCGCGCGCCGCAACGCCAAGCCGGTCATCGTGGCCACCCAGGTGCTCGAGTCCATGACGACGAGCCCGCGCCCGACCCGGGCCGAGGCCTCCGACTGCGCCAACGCGGTGCTCGACGGCGCGGACGCGGTCATGCTCTCGGGCGAGACGAGCGTCGGCGACTACCCGATCCTGACCGTCCAGACGATGGCCCGGATCATCGAGGCGACCGAGGAGCTGGGCCGCGAGCGGATCGCGCCGCTCGGCTCGACGCCGCACACCCGCGGCGGCATCATCACGCGCGCGGCCGCCGAGATCGGCGACTCGCTCGGCGTGAAGTACCTCGTGACGTTCACACAGTCCGGCGACTCCGCCAAGCGGATGTCGCGCCTGCGCTCGGGCATCCCGCTGCTGGCGTTCACTCCCGAGGAGAGCGTGTCCCACGTGCTCGCGCTCACGTGGGGCACGACGACGTACCTGGTTCCGAAGGTCGACAGCGTCGACGCGATGGTCGACCAGGTGGACTCGACCCTGCAGGCCAACGGTCTCGCCGAGCCGGGCGACCGCGTCGTGATCGTCTCGGGTGCGCCCGTGGGCGTGCCCGGCACGACCAACTCGATCCTCGTGCACAAGGTCGGCAGCCACTCCGACGTCCACGTGATCTCGGAGTGAGCTAGCTCCGTCACGTGGTGACGAGCAAGGCCCGGTCTGCATCATGCAGGCCGGGCCTTCGTCGCTGGTGCCCCGGGTAGGACGACGTGGCCGGAGCACGGCGTGGCGTTCGCTGTGGTGGCGCGACACTACGGCGCATGTCCGGATGGCCGGATCTGCCGAGAGCCGACGAGGATGATCTCCGGCACCCTCTCATGACGCCGGCCATCGGCTGTCCAGGTCGTCCTCAGCCGGACCGTCGTCTCGAGGAGCACGCCCTGCGCCCCCCGTGCCAGTGAGATCTCCTGGATGCCGCCGACCTTGTCGGTCCAGAGTGCGATGACACGGCTCAGGGGCAGGCCCTCCGGCCGGGACCTCCGCACCATTCCGTACGCCGTGAGCGTGAGCACTGCCGAGCCGGGTTCGTCGGCGAGGACGGCGGCGTAGCGGCAGGGCCACCGGCTGGAGAGCTGGGGACCGTCGAGGAGGACCGCCACGACGATGCTGGGTCCGATCCGGCGCAGCAGGTCTGCTACCTCATCCATCCGGGCGAGGTCCTCACACACCAGTGGCGCGGCCGTGGCGCCGCCTCCGACGTCGATGACGTTCACAGCCCGCGGCCGAAGGTCGATCGCCTCCCACCAGAGCTTGGCGGGATCGAGTGACCGGGCCAGGTGGTACTGGCGGACCTGGTTGCCGTCCAGGCACCAACGGTGGTGCTTGTCCTGCTCGAACCGTTGCCAGCCCCGGTCGCCCCGGGCGCCGAAGTGCACGTAGTTGCGCCCGAACCCGCCATCGATGCCGGGTTGCCGGACGCCAGCCACGAGGAACCGGACGTCGAAGCGTTCCAGGACCTCCTCGAGCACCGGGATCTGACCAGGCAAGATCGCGGCCTCAGGGAGGACGACGGCGTCGACACGGTCGCCCTGTGCGACGGAGGCTTCGAGCAGCGATCCGAGAGGGTCACCGTTCGTCGATTCCTCGGGAGTGAACTCGAAGAACCCGAACACCGTCGTATCCATGTTCTCCAGGGGTGCCTGGACCGCACGAAAGTCGCTGGCCCGGACGCTCCGTGGCCACGGGACGAGGAGCACGTTGTAGGGCCGTTCGTCCGGTGCGGCGGCGAGCGCGCGAACCTCGGAGTCGATCCGGCCCCAGTGCACGTCCACCGACTCGTAGCACAGCGCGAGGTAACGCGACATCGAGCGGATGGTGATCCCGCGGGGGGTGAAGCTGCTCTTCGGCAGGACGCGCACCCGACGGGAGGAGACGTTCGACAGTGTGCCCGCCCGGTCGAGGAGCGACCACGCCCGCCACATGCTGTCAGCGGCTCCTGCGGGAGGGGTCGGAGCATCCAGGCCCGCGTACGCCTCGTCCGCGAGGGCGTGCAGCGTGAGCAGCGCTTCGCAGACCTCCCATGCCTCACCGGCGCGGATGGCGCTGAGCGTCGTGTCGCGTGCCTCGCGGAGCACGCTCCAGTGCTGCCGTACGAACCATGGCAGGGCGCCGGTCGCCCAGTCCCGTGCCGACGTCTCGACACGCGAGTTCCAGTCCGGTGTCGGGGGCCAGCGCCGGCGGAAGGGCGGGGCGACGGCGAAGCGGTACGCCTCAGTCTGGTCGAGCACCAGGCTGCAGAGACAGTAGACGTCGGCGGGCCACTGCACCAGCAGGTCCCAGGCGGGAGCAGGTCCGAACGCGTCGAAGTAGGTCCGGATCGTGTGTTCCGCGGGCGGCGGTTCGCTCCAGCCGGACGGCGAGGTCTGAAGGAAGGTCTTCATGAGGGCCACGTCCAAGGTGCCTGAGACCAGTGTCACTCGGGTGCCCGTGACGAGGCAGGGTCGAACGACCCGTCCTCAGGACGGGACTACCGGCGCCGAGTCGCCGATCCGCACAGATGGCAACAGCCGAACCCGCAAGACGTGGGTCCGGCCGTCGCCGATGTCCTGAGACATCACATGGTGCCCCGGGTGGGATTCGAACCCACACTGGATCGGGTTTGAGCCGATTGCCTCTGCCGGTTGGGCTACCGGGGCGCGACCGGGCCCATCGAACCACACGCCCGGTCGCGTCCCCAACCTGGTGCGTAGGTCACATCGACCGCATGTGCCCGAGAGAACGCCACGCGCCAGGTCGAGGTCTAGGATGTGACCCGTGACCGACGAGACCAACGCCCAGACCGAGGCAAAGCTTCCGCTCGACCTGCCGCCGATGATCGACCAGGAGCCTGCGTCGGAGAAGGCCCCCGCGCGCCCCGCGCGCCGCGCCGTCGTGGCCGAGGACGAGGCGCTCATCCGCATGGACGTCGTCGAGACGCTGCGCGAGGCCGGGTTCGACGTCGTGGGTGAGGCCGGCGACGGCGAGACCGCCGTCCGCCTGGCCACCGAGCTCAAGCCCGACGTCGTGGTCATGGACGTCAAGATGCCCGAGCTCGACGGCATCTCGGCGGCCGAGCGGATCGGCAAGGCGCACGCGGCGCCCGTCGTGCTGCTCACGGCGTTCTCGCAGACCGAGCTCGTCGAGAGGGCGCGGGACGCCGGCGCGATGGCGTACGTCGTCAAGCCGTTCACCCCGGCGGACCTCCTGCCCGCGGTCGAGATCGCGATCTCGCGGTACCAGCAGCTCGGCGCGCTCGAGGCCGAGGTCGCCGACCTTCAGGACCGGTTCGAGACCCGCAAGCGCGTGGACCGCGCCAAGGGTCTTCTCATGACCAAGATGGGCCTGAGCGAGCCCGAGTCGTTCCGCTGGATCCAGAAGACGTCGATGGACCGGCGCCTCACGATGCGCGAGGTCGCCGACGCCGTCATCGAGCAGGTCGGCGGCGCCTGACCGGACATTGTGCGAATCGAACATTGTGCGGGCTCCCTGCGACGGGCTATCGTCGCAGGGAGCCGTAACCGTTTCGTGATCTGTGGGCCCCCGCGCAGGCGGGGCGACGACAAGGAGGGTTCGATGCGCGCAGCGGTCGAAGTCCGGCCCGCGGTCCCGGACGACCTCTCCGCGATCGCAGAGCTCGCCGCGGTCGCGTGCGAGGAGTCGCCCTACGGGCCGCAGACGGCCCCTGCCGACGAGGTTCGGCTGCGTGAGCACCTGAGCGTCTTTCTCGCTGGCGGTGGGAGCGTTCTCGTGGCGGTGCACGACGGCGTCGTCTGCGGTTTTCTGCTCGCACGCGTCCTCGGCCCGCACCTGTTCGCGGCGGACCCCAGCGTGTACGTCGACGCGATCTACGTGGCCGCCGACGTACGGCGTCACGGCGTGGGGCACACGCTCGTGGCCGGTGCCGCGGCGCTCGCCTCCGGCGTCGGCGCCCCGAGCGTCTACTGTGCCCCGTCGCCGGGTGCGCGCGGCATGCAGCGCTTCCTGGCGTGCCTCGGCTTCGCCCCGGCTGCGGGGCACCGCGTGGTGAGCACGGCCACGCTGCAGCGGCGCCTGGCGCAGGACGGGCCGGCGTCGCGCCCCGACGTCCGGCGCGAGCCCCGCGAGTCGCGCCGGCAGTCGACCCGTGCCGCGATCGACGACCTCATCGCGCGCCGCCGCCGGGCGCGCGCGGCCGGGCTCCCGAGCGGTCCGGTGAACCTGCGCGCCTTCCAGGCGCAGTACCGCGCGCCGCGCGCCCCCGAGGAGCGGGAGTCGGAGTCGGTCCCCTCCTGAGCCGCGCTGCGCGAGTCACGGCCTGTGGTCAGGGCTCGCGGAGGATAAGGCACGTGAGCCGTGCGGTGCACACGCGGCGGTCCTGGTCGTCGGTGACGACGATCTCGTAGGCGGCCGTGGTGCTGCCGAGGTGGAGCGCGCGTGCCTCGCCCCGCACGGTCCCCGAGCGCACGGACCGGTGGTGGGTCGCGTTGACGTCGATGCCGACCGCCCCCCGGCCCGGCCCGGCGTGCACCTGAGCGGCCACGCTACCGAGCGTCTCGGCCAGGACCACGGACGCGCCCCCGTGCAGCAGGCCGACCGGCTGGGTGTTGCCCTCGACGGGCATCGTGCCCGTCGTCAGCTCGGCGGAGATGTGCTCCAGCACGATTCCCATGCGCTCGAGCAGCGTGCCGCGCGCGGCCGCCTCCCACTCGGCGGCGGTGGCGGGATAGGTCAGGGGAGTGTCGGTCATGGACTGTAGGTTGGCACCCGTGACGACCACGACGCGAACCGGCGAGCGACCGCGGCTGCTGCTCATCGACGGGCACTCGATGGCGTACCGGGCGTTCTTCGCCCTGCCGGTGGAGAACTTCGCCACCCACTCGGGGCAGCCCACGAACGCCGTCTACGGCTTCACGTCGATGCTGATCAACCTGCTGCGGGACGAGCAGCCCACGCACGTGGCCGTCGCGTTCGACGCCGGCCGGCAGTCGTTTCGTACCGAGCTCCTGCCCACGTACAAGGGCACGCGCTCCTCGAGCCCCGAGCCCTTCAAGGGGCAGGTGCCGCTCATCAAGGACATCCTCGGGGCCCTGCACGTCCCCACGCTCGAGCGCGAGGGCTACGAGGCGGACGACATCTTCGCGACGCTCGCCACCCAGGCCGCGGGCGCGGGCATGGAGGTCCTCATCTGCTCCGGGGACCGCGATGCCTTCCAGCTCGTGTCCGACGACGTCACGGTCCTCTACCCGATCCGCGGCGTCTCCGAGCTGACACGCATGGACCGGGCCGCCGTCGTCGGCAAGTACGGCGTGCCGCCCGAGCAGTACCCCGACATCGCCGCGCTCGTCGGCGAGTCGAGCGACAACCTGCCGGGCGTGCCCGGTGTCGGGCCGAAGACGGCCGCGAAGTGGATCACCACCTACGGCGGCCTCGAGGCGCTGCTCGACCATGTCGGCGAGCTCAAGGGCAAGGCCGCGGAGAACCTGCGCGACGCCGTCGAGCAGGTGCGGCTCAACCGCCAGGTGAACGCCCTGCTCACCGACCTCGAGCTCCCGCTCGGACCCGACGACCTGGCCGTGCTGCCCTGGGACCGCGAGGGCGTGCACCAGGTGTTCGACGCGCTTGAGTTCCGGGTGCTGCGCGACCGGCTCTTCGCGCTCGCGCCGGAGGGCGAGGTGGAGCCCGAGTCAGGGATCGAGGTCGAGCTCGCCGACGTGGCGCCCGGCGGCCTGGGCGAATGGCTCGGCGAGCGCGCCGGTCGGCGGGTCGGGCTCGACGTGTCCGGCACGGCGACGCCGGGCGCGGGCGACGCGTGGGAGCTCGCGATCGCCGAACCGACCGACGCCTCCGGAGCCGCGGTCGGCCTCGACCTGTCCGAGCTCGACCCCGCCGACGAGAAGGCGCTCGCGGCCTGGCTCGCCGACCCGGCGGCGCCGAAGGCCGTGCACGGCGCCAAGGCGGCGTGGCACATGCTCGCCGCGCGGGGCTTCGATCTCGCCGGCGTCGACTTCGACACCGAGCTCGCCGCGTACCTGTGCTACCCCGACCAGCGGGGGTACGACCTCGGGGACCTCGTGGTGCGGCACCTCGGGCGCCAGCTGGGCGTCGACACCGACGCCGGAGGTGCCCAGGGGGCGCTCGACCTGGCGCTCGACGGCGGTGACGCCCGCTCGTCGCGGCAGGCCGCGCGTGCGGCCGCGGTCGCCGACCTCGCCGGCGCGCTTGCCGGTCAGCTCGCCGATCGCGGTGTGGAGCACTTGCTCACGGACGTCGAGCTGCCGCTGTCGCGCGTGCTCGCACGCATGGAGGCCACGGGGATCGCCGCGGACGTCGAGTACCTCACGGACCTCGAGAAGCAGTTCGCCGGGTTCGTCGCCCAGGCCGCCGCCGAGGCGTTCGACGTCATCGGCCGCGAGGTGAACCTCGGCAGCCCCAAGCAGCTGCAGGAGGTGCTCTTCGACCAGCTCGGGATGCCCCGGACGAAGAAGATCAAGACGGGGTACACGACCGACGCGGCGTCGCTGCAGGACCTCTACGTCAAGACGGGGCATCCCTTCCTCGAGCACCTGCTCGCGCACCGCGACGCCTCGCGGCTGCGCTCGACGGTCGAGGGCCTGCTCAAGTCGGTCGCGCCCGACGGCCGGATCCACACGACCTTCCAGCAGACCATCGCGGCGACCGGGCGTCTGAGCTCGACCGAGCCGAACCTGCAGAACATCCCGATCCGGACGGAGGAGGGGCGGCGCATCCGCCGCGCGTTCCGCGTGGGTGAGGGCTTCGAGGAGCTGCTCACGGCGGACTACAGCCAGATCGAGATGCGCATCATGGCGCACCTCTCCGGGGACGAGGGGCTCATCGAGGCGTTCAACTCGGGTGAGGACCTGCACCGGTACGTCGGCTCGCACGTCTTCGAGGTCGCGCCCGAGGACGTCACGGCGGAGATGCGCTCGAAGATCAAGGCCATGAGCTACGGCCTGGCGTACGGCCTGAGCGCGTTCGGGCTCTCGCAGCAGCTGGGCATCGCGACGAGCGAGGCGCAGACGCTCATGGACGACTACTTCACGCGGTTCGGGGGAGTGCGCGACTACCTCACGGGCGTGGTCGCCGAGGCCCGCGCCACCGGGTACACCGCGACGATCCTCGGTCGCCGCCGCTACCTGCCCGACCTGACCAGCGACAACCGGCAGCGCCGCCAGATGGCCGAGCGCATGGCGCTCAACGCCCCCATCCAGGGCAGCGCGGCGGACATCATCAAGCTCGCGATGATCGGCGTGCAGCGCGAGCTCGACGCACGCGGGCTCGCGTCGCGGCTGCTCCTGCAGGTGCACGACGAGCTCGTGGTCGAGGTCGCGCCCGGGGAGCGCGAGGCGGCCGAGGAAGTCCTGTGCTCGCAGATGGGATCGGCGGTGAAGCTGGACGTGCCGCTCGACGTCTCGGTCGGCGCCGGCGCGACCTGGCACGACGCCGGGCACTGATCGAGCGGCGGCTGGGGGCGTCCTCAGTCCTTCGTCGTGACGAAGACGGCGGTGCCGGGCAGGTAGGCTCCGCGCTCGGGTCCCCAGCCTCCCCAGACCTGGTCGTTCCACGCGGGCCACTCGGGCTCGACGACGTCGCGCACTCGCAGACCCGCCGCGACGACGTCGCGCACGTGGTCGCCGATCGTGCGGTGGTACTCGGCGTAGACGACGTGTCCGGCATCGCCGGTCTCGACGTAGGGCCGGCGGTCGAAGTACGAGCGGTGGGCGGTCAGGCCGCGCAGCGTCGGGTCGTCGGGAAACGCCCAGCGCAGCGGGTGCGTCACCGAGAACACCCACCGTCCGCCAGGGCGCAGCACGCGGGCGACCTCGGCGTGCACGGGTGCAGCGTCGGGCACGAACGGGATCACGCCGAACGAGGTGAACACGACGTCGAACGCCGCGTCGACGAACGGCAACGCCCGGGCGTCGGCCTGGACGAGTGGCACGGTGACCCCGGTCGCCGCGTCGAGCCGCGCCGCGCCGTCGAGCATGCCGGCAGAGACGTCGGTCGCGACGACACGTGCGCCCTGCGTGGCTAGCCAGCGCGAGCAGTTCGCGGCGCCCGCGCCGACCTCGAGGGCGCGCGCGCCGTCGACGTCGCCGAGCAGGCGCGCTTCGCCCTCGGTCATGCCCTCCGGACCCCACCGGAAGCCGGCGTCGCCGAGGAAGGCTCCGTGCTCGTCGAGGTACTCGGCGGCGTTGGCGTCCCACCAGGCGCGGGCCGCGGCGCCGCCCTGGTCGTCGGGCACGTCGTGGTACCCGGCGTGCGTCACCGGGCCCGAGGGGGTGATCACGGCCTCATCGTGCCATGTCGCGTTGACCCTCCATGGGGCCATCTATAGGATGTCATGCGGTGCAGTGCGCCTGTGCGCGCACGCCGCCGTCCCGCCCGAGAGCCTTCGGCCCGTCCGGCGTCGCGGTAGCCGCACGATACTGCGCCACGATCCCTGTCCGCACTACGCCCTGTCCGCATCGGAGCATCCACTCAATGACCATCTCCACCACGAAGTCCGCACCGCAGGTCGCCGTCAACGACATCGGCACCGAGGAGGACTTCCTTGCCGCCGTCGACGCCACCATCAAGTACTTCAACGATGGTGACATCGTCGAAGGCACGATCGTCAAGGTCGACCGCGACGAGGTCCTCCTTGACATCGGCTACAAGACGGAGGGCGTGATCCCGTCCCGCGAGCTCTCCATCAAGCACGACGTGGACCCGGGCGAGGTCGTCGCCGTGGGCGACGCCGTCGAGGCTCTCGTCCTCCAGAAGGAGGACAAGGAGGGTCGCCTGATCCTGTCCAAGAAGCGCGCCCAGTACGAGCGCGCCTGGGGCACGATCGAGAAGATCAAGGAGGAGGACGGCGTCGTCACCGGCACCGTCATCGAGGTCGTCAAGGGTGGTCTCATCCTCGACATCGGCCTGCGCGGCTTCCTGCCTGCCTCCCTCGTGGAGATGCGCCGCGTCCGCGACCTCGCGCCGTACGTCGGCAAGGAGATCGAGGCCAAGATCATCGAGCTCGACAAGAACCGCAACAACGTGGTCCTGTCGCGTCGTGCCTGGCTCGAGCAGACGCAGTCCGAGGTCCGCTCGACCTTCCTGCAGACGCTGCAGAAGGGCCAGGTGCGCCCGGGTGTCGTCTCCTCGATCGTCAACTTTGGTGCGTTCGTCGACCTGGGCGGCGTGGACGGTCTCGTGCACGTCTCCGAGCTGTCCTGGAAGCACATCGACCACCCGTCCGAGGTCGTCGAGGTGGGCCAGGAGGTCACGGTCGAGGTGCTCGACGTCGACTTCGACCGCGAGCGCGTCTCCCTGTCGCTGAAGGCGACGCAGGAGGACCCGTGGCAGACCTTCGCCCGCACGCACGCGATCGGCCAGGTCGTGCCCGGCAAGGTCACCAAGCTCGTGCCGTTCGGTGCGTTCGTGCGCGTCGAGGACGGCATCGAGGGCCTCGTGCACATCTCCGAGCTGGCCGTGCGCCACGTCGAGCTGCCCGAGCAGGTCGTCACCGTGGGCCAGGAGGTCTTCGTCAAGGTCATCGACATCGACCTCGAGCGTCGCCGCATCTCGCTGTCGCTCAAGCAGGCGAACGAGGGCGTCGACCCCGAGTCGGAGGACTTCGACCCCGCGCTGTACGGCATGGCGGCCGAGTACGACGAGAACGGCGAGTACAAGTACCCCGAGGGCTTCGACCCCGCGACGAACGAGTGGCTCGAGGGCTTCGAGACGCAGCGCGAGGCGTGGGAGGCCGAGTACGCCAAGGCGCACGAGCGCTGGGAGGCGCACCGCGAGCAGGTGCGTGCGGCCGTCGCGGCCGACGCCGACGCGGCGGCGGGCGACGTCGTCCCCAGCAGCGGCGGCTCGTCCTACTCCTCGGCGCCCGCGCAGCAGCAGGAGGCCACGGGCACGCTCGCGTCGGACGAGGCGCTCGCCGCGCTCCGCGAGAAGCTCACCGGCAACTGAGCCGACCGTCGTCGGTCCGCGAGGCCCGGTGACGCCAGGAGGCCCGTCACCCCCGCAGGGGTGGCGGGCCTCCGTCGTGCGCGCCACGTCGTCGGCCCGAGCGCTACCTCGTCGGGTCGCGCGCGACGTCGGCGAACTGCGTCCGGTAGAGCTCGGCGTAGAGGCCGCCGGCGGTGAGCAGGTCGGCGTGCGTGCCGTGCTCGACGACGCGGCCGTCGTCGAGCACGACGATGAGGTCTGCGCCGCGCACGGTCGACAGCCGGTGCGCGATGACGAGCGAGGTGCGCCCGGACAGCGCCTCGTCGAGCGCGGCCTGGACCGCGGCCTCGGACTCGGAGTCGAGGTGCGCGGTCGCCTCGTCGAGCACGACGACGTCGGGCGCCTTGAGCAGCAGGCGCGCGATCGCGAGACGCTGCCGCTCTCCGCCCGACAGGCGGTACCCGCGGTCGCCGACGACCGTCTCGAGGCCCTCCGGCAGCCGCGAGACGAGGTCCCAGATCCGCGCCTGGCGCAGCGCTCGCTCGAGCTCGGCGTCACTCGCCTCGGGGCGCGCGAAACGCAGGTTCTCCGCGACGGTGTCGTGGAACAGGTGTGCCTCCTGCGACACGACACCGACCGTCGCCCGCAGGGACGCGAACGTGACGTCCCGGAGGTCCGCGCCGGCGATCCGCACCGCGCCCGACGTCGGGTCGTACATGCGTGAGACGAGCTGCGAGACAGTCGTCTTGCCAGCGCCGGACGGGCCGACCAGAGCGACCATCGCGCCGGCGGGCACCGTGAACGACACGTCGTGCAGGGTGTCCGACGTCGCGTCCTTGCGCACGGCGGCGACCGACTCGAGCGACGCGAGCGAGACCTCGTCGGAACGCGGGTAGCGGAAGGTCACGCGGTCGAGCTCGACGCTCGCGCCCCGGGCCGCGACGGCGGCGCGCAGGTCTTCGCCGTCGGGCTTCTCGGCCACGGTCGGCTCGAGGTCGAGCACCTCCAGGACGCGCTCGAAGCTGACGAGCGCGGTCATGACGTCGACCTGGACGTTGGACATCGCGGTCAGCGGCCCGTAGAGCCGGGCGAGGTAGGCGGTGAGCGCCACGACCACGCCGACTGTCAGCTCGCCCGCGATGGCCTGCAGGCCGCCCAGCCCGTAGACGATCGCGATCGCGACCGAGGCGAGGGTCGTCAGGCCGACGCGGAACCACGTGCTGTACAGGGCGCGCCGGACCCCGACGTCGCGCAGCAGCCGCACCTGCTCGGCGTACCGGGCGGACTCGCGCTCCGGGTCGCCGTAGACCTTGGCCAGGTGTGCGCCCGCGACGTTGAACCGCTCGTTCATGAGCTGGCCCGCGTCCGCGTTGAGCTCGAAGGAGCGGCGCGCGATGTCGGCGAGGCGGCGGCCGAACCAGCGTGCGGGGAATACGAACGCCGGCACCAGCACGAGCGCCAGGAGCGTGAGCCGCCACGACATGGCGAGCATCGCCGCGAGCGTGAACGCGATCGTCAGGCCGTTGGACACGACGGTCTGCAGCGTCGAGGTGAACGCCTGCTGCGCGCCCAGCACGTCGCCGTTGAGCCGCTGCACGAGCGCGCCCGTGCGGGTGCGGGCGAAGAACGCGAGCGGCATCCGCTGCACGTGGTCGAACACCACGGTGCGCAGGTCGAGGATAAGGCCCTCGCCGACCGAGGCCGACACCCATCTCTCGGCGACCGACAGGACCGCGGTCAGCAGCGCGAGGGCCACCGCGACGCCGGCGAGGGTGACGACGAGCCTGCCGTCACCCTCGGCGATGCCGTCGTCGATGAGGTACCGGAACAGCAGGGGCGTCGCGGCGCCGGCCGCGGCGTCGAGCACGAGGAGCACGAGGAACACCGCGAGCCGCGGCCGGTACGGATGCGCGAACGCGAGAATGCGCTGGAGCGTCGCCCGGGGGAGCCGGTGCTCCTTGACTGACGCGTCCTGCAGGTAGGAGCGCATCGACCCACCGCCCGCGCCCGGGCGCCCACCCCCGCCGGTGCGCGCGACGTCGGGCGGATGGCCGGGCATGCTCATGCCGGGAAGCCTACGCCGCGCCTCGGCGCGCACCTGCGGCGTCGGGCAGTATGGACCCCATGTTCCGGATCGGGCTCACGGGCGGCATCGCCGCGGGGAAGTCGGTCGTCGCGCGTCGCCTCGGCGAGCTCGGGGCCGTCGTGATCGACCATGACCAGCTCGCGCGCGAGGCCGTCGCGCCCGGCTCGGTCGGCCTGGAGGAGGTGGTCGAGGCCTTCGGCGAGGGCGTCCTGGCGCCCGACGGGTCGCTCGACCGACCCGCGCTCGGCGCCGTCGTGTTCGCCGACGACGTCGCCAGGGCCCGGCTCGAGGGCATCATCCACCCGGAGGTGCGGCGGCTGTCGGCGGAGCGCGAGGCCGCGGCGGGCGCCGCCGACCCGGCCGCCGTCGTCGTGCACGACATCCCGCTGCTCGTCGAGACGGGGCAGGCCGACCACTTCCACCTGCTGGTCGTCGTGCACACGTCGGCCGACCAGCGCGTGCGCCGGCTCGTCGAGCGGCGCGGCCTGCCCGAGACCGATGCGCGGGCGCGGGTCGCGGCGCAGGCGTCCGACGAGGAGCGGCTCGCGGCGGCCGACGTCACGCTCGACGGCTCAGGCAGCGAGGCGGAGCTCCGGGCTCAGGTCGACGAGCTGTGGGAGCGCGTCAGCCAGGAGGTCGCCGAGGAGGTCGCGGCCGAGGAAGCCGAGCGCGCGTGAGGGTCCTCGTCACCGGCTTCGAGCCGTTCGGGGGACACGTGCTCAACGCGTCGTGGGATGCGGTGCGTGCGCTCCCGGCGCGATGGGAGGGTCCGGACGAGCTCGTCACGGCGCGGCTGCCGGTGACGTTCGCAGGTGCGGTCGACGCCGTGTCACGGCTGCTCGACGCGCACGCGCCGGACGTCGTCGTGTGTGCCGGGCTCGCGGAACGTGCCGACGCGGTGCGGCTCGAGCGGGTCGCCATCAACGTCGCGGATGCGCGCATCCCGGACAACGCCGGCGCTCGGCCGGTCGACGAGCCCGTGGTCGCCGGCGGCCCGGCCGCCTACCTGAGCACGCTGCCGCTCAAGGTGGCGCTCGCGGCGCTGCGCGACGCCGGGATCCGGGCCGTCGTGAGCAACACGGCCGGCACCTACGTGTGCAACGCGACCTTCTACGCGGTGGAGCACCTGACGGCCGCGAGGGACGGCACGCGCGCCGGCTTCGTGCACGTCCCGCGCGCCGACGCCCTCCCCGTCGAGGTCACGGCGCGCGCGCTCGAGATCGTGGTCCGCACGACGCTCGACCACCTCGCAGGACGGGTCGCCGAGCCGGCGCTCGCGGCCGGCACCGAGCACTGAGGAGCACGAAGCGCACGGCACCGCGGCGCAGCGCGATGTCGGAGGGTCGGCCTACCGTAGGCTCATGCGACCCGTGACCGACCTGCAGCGTGCGGTGGCCCCGTTCGAGGTGATCTCCGAGTTCGAGCCGTCGGGCGACCAGCCGACCGCGATCGCGGAGCTCGCCCAGCGCATCCAGGCGGGCGAGAAGGACGTCGTGCTGCTGGGAGCCACGGGCACCGGCAAGAGCGCCACGACGGCCTGGCTCGTCGAGAAGCTCCAGCGTCCGACGCTCGTCATGGCGCCCAACAAGACCCTCGCCGCGCAGCTCGCGACCGAGTTCCGCGAGCTGCTGCCGAACAACGCGGTCGAGTACTTCGTCTCGTACTACGACTACTACCAGCCCGAGGCGTACATCGCGCAGACGGACACCTACATCGAGAAGGACTCGTCGATCAACGACGAGGTCGAGCGGCTCCGGCACTCGGCCACATCCTCCCTGCTCACGCGGCGGGACACGGTCGTCGTGGCGTCTGTGTCGTGCATCTACGGCCTGGGCACGCCGCAGGAGTACGTCGACCGCATGGTCCGCCTCGACGTCGGGGACGTCGTCGACCGCGACGAGATGCTGCGCCGGTTCGTGCAGATGCAGTACACGCGCAACGACGCGGCGTTCACCCGCGGCACGTTCCGCGTCCGCGGCGACACCGTCGAGATCATCCCGGTGTACGAGGAGCTCGCGGTGCGCATCGAGATGTTCGGCGACGAGATCGAGGCGATCCAGACGCTGCACCCGCTCACGGGCGAGGTCATCCGGGACGAGACGAGCGTCCACCTGTTCCCCGCGACCCACTACGTCGCCGGACCCGAGCGGATGGAGCGCGCGATCGCGGGCATCGAGACGGAGCTCTCCGAGCGGCTCGCGGAGCTCGAGCAGCAGAACAAGCTGCTCGAGGCCCAGCGGCTGCGCATGCGCACCACGTACGACATCGAGATGATGCGCGCGATCGGCACGTGCAACGGCATCGAGAACTACTCGCGGCACATCGACGGGCGCGTGGCGGGCTCTCCGCCCAACACGCTCCTCGACTACTTCCCCGAGGACTTCCTGCTCGTCATCGACGAGTCCCACGTGACCGTTCCCCAGATCGGTGCGATGTTCGAGGGCGACATGTCGCGCAAGCGCTCGCTCGTCGAGCACGGCTTCCGCCTGCCCAGCGCGATGGACAACCGGCCGCTGCGCTGGGAGGAGTTCGTCGAGCGGATCGGCCAGACGGTGTACCTGTCCGCGACGCCGGGCGACTACGAGCTGTCGATGTCGGACGGCGTGGTCGAGCAGATCATCCGCCCGACGGGCCTCGTGGACCCCGAGGTCGTGGTCAAACCCACCACGGGTCAGATCGACGACCTGCTGCACGAGATCCACGAGCGCGTCGAGCGCGACGAACGCGTCCTGGTCACGACGCTGACCAAGAAGATGGCGGAGGACCTCACGGACTACTTCCTCGAGAAGGACGTGCGGGTGCGCTACCTGCACTCCGAGGTCGACACGCTGCGGCGCGTCGAGCTGCTGCGCGAGCTGCGTCTGGGCGAGTACGACGTCCTCGTGGGCATCAACCTGCTCCGCGAAGGCCTGGACCTGCCCGAGGTCTCGCTCGTGGCCATCCTCGACGCCGACAAGGAAGGCTTCCTGCGCTCCGAGCGGTCCCTGATCCAGACGATCGGCCGCGCGGCCCGCAACGTCACCGGCCAGGTGCACATGTACGCGGACAAGGTCACGCCGGCCATGCGGCACGCGATCGACGAGACCAACCGCCGACGGGCCAAGCAGATCGCGTACAACACCGAGCTCGGGGTCGACCCCCAGCCGCTGCGCAAGAAGATCGCCGACGTCACCGACATGCTCGCGCGCGAGGACGTCGACACCGCCGAGCTGCTCAAGGGCGGGTACCGCAGGCCGGCGGCCACGGGCAAGGGCAGGGCGCCCGTGCCGGGGGCACCCAAGGAGGGCGCGACGACGGGCAACCGGCTCGCCGGCGTCGCGGCGAGCGAGCTCGCGGAGCTCATCCAAGAGCTCAGCGACCAGATGCACGCCGCGGCCGCGGAGCTGCAGTTCGAGGTCGCGGCGCGCCTGCGCGACGAGATCGCCGGGCTCAAGAAGGAGCTGCGACAGATGCAGGCGGCGACCGCCTGAGACGTGGGCCGCCGTGGGACGGCGGGCCGAGCCCGCACGGCGTGCCGTATGCTTACCGCCTGTTGGAGGGGAGTACTCCGCAAGGGGTGAGGTCGTCATCACGGCCGGCGTCGACGCTGGTTCGGTCTCACCCGCCCACGGCGCCGCGCGCCGCGGGTGGAGAAGACCTCCGGTGCTGAGTCCTACGTACCGGAGGAGACCCCGTTGGACGTACCCCCATGGGTATGGATCGCCACCGTCGCCGTCATCCTGGTGATGCTGGCCGTCGACTACGTCGGACATGTGCGGACGCCGCACGCACCCTCGCTGCGTGAGTCGACGGGGTGGTCGCTCGCCTACGTCGGCGTGGCCGTCGTGTTCGGCTTCCTCGTGTGGGTGGTC
This sequence comes from Isoptericola halalbus, assembly GCA_009663185.1. GTDB lineage: Bacteria > Actinomycetota > Actinomycetes > Actinomycetales > Cellulomonadaceae > Isoptericola > Isoptericola halalbus. The sequence continues at coordinate 77,637 of VJZX01000008.1, read as the reverse complement.
TGGGGCGCAAGGTACGGCGGCCAATACTTTGCCGGGTACATCACCGAGAAGTCGCTGAGCGTCGACAACCTCTTCGTGTTCGTCCTGATCATGACGAGCTTCCGTGTGCCGCGCGAGTACCAGCAACGCGTGCTGCTCATCGGCATCACGGTCGCGCTCGTCCTGCGCACGGTCTTCATCGTCGTCGGCGTCGCGCTCATCGAGAACTTCAGCTGGGTGTTCTATCTGTTCGGCGTGTTCCTCGTCTGGACCGCGATCGGGCAGGTCCGCGCCGGCCGCGAGCACGACGTGGAGTACCACGAGAACAGGTTGCTGCGCCTCACGCGTCGGCTGCTCCCGACGACGAGCAACTACGTCGAGGACCGCATGACGGTCAGGGTCGACGGCAAGCGGTACATCACGCCGATGCTCGTCGTGATGCTCGCTATCGGCAGTGCCGACCTGCTGTTCGCGGTCGACTCGATCCCCGCGATCTTCGGCCTGACGCAGGAGGCCTACCTGGTGTTCACCGCGAACGCCTTCTCGCTGCTCGGCCTGCGCCAGCTGTACTTCCTCGTGGACGGGCTGCTCGACCGGCTCGTCTACCTCAGCTACGGGCTCGCCGCGATCCTCGGATTCATCGGCGTCAAGCTCGTCATCCACGCGTTGCACACCAACGAGCTGCCGTTCGTCAACGGCGGTCGCCACGTCGAGGTGGTCCCGGAGATCCCGACGTCGGTGTCCCTCGGGTTCATCGTCGTCGTCCTCGCCATCACCACGGTGGCATCCCTGCTCAGCGGCCGCCACGCCAAGGTCGGCCAGACCCACGATAAGGAAGATGCATGATCCACGAGCTCCCGTACTGGTTCGAGGCCGTGTCACTGACCGCCATGGTCGCTCTGCTCCTGGCAGACCTGGTGATCGTCGGCCGGCGCCCGCACGTGCCCAGCATGAGGGAGAGCGCCCTGTGGGTGTCCTTCTACGTAGGTCTGGCCGTGATCTTCGGGCTCGTGGTCGCCGCCGTGGGCGGCTGGGCACCGGCGGGGGAGTTCTACGCCGGGTGGCTCACCGAGTACTCGCTGAGCATCGACAACCTGTTCGTGTTCGTCATCATCATGTCGCGCTTCGCCGTGCCGCGGGACCAGCAGCAGAAGGTGCTCATGGTGGGCATCATCATCGCCCTCGTGCTGCGCGCGGGATTCATCCTCGCCGGTGCGGCCATCATCGAGCAGTTCGTCTGGGTCTTCTACGTGTTCGGCGCGTTCCTCATCTACACGGCGGTCAAGCTCCTGGCCGGCGAGGAGGAAGAAGAGGAGTACAAGGAGAACGTCGCGATCCGCCTCCTGCGCCGCGTCGTTCCCGTCTCCGAGCAGTACGACGGCGCCCGCGTGCGCACCGTCGTCGACGGCAAGCGCCTGTTCACGCCGATGCTCGTGGTCTTCGTCGCGATCGGCACGACTGACCTGCTGTTCGCCCTCGACTCGATCCCCGCGATCTTCGGGCTCACCAAGGACCCGTTCATCGTCTTCACGACGAACGTGTTCGCACTCATGGGCCTCCGCCAGCTCTACTTCCTCCTCGGCGGCCTGCTCGAGCGCCTCGTCTACCTGCCCGTGGCGCTCGCGGCCATCCTGGGCTTCATCGGCGTCAAGCTCATCTTCGAGGCCATGCACGAGAACACGCTGCCGTTCGTCAACGGCGGCGAGCACATCGAGTGGGCGCCCGAGATCCCGATCTGGCTCTCGCTCACCGTGATCATCGGCTCGCTCGCGATCGCGACGGTCGCGAGCCTGGTCAGGACAGCGCGCACGGCCGCCCTTGAGGCCATCGAGGAGGACGTCGTGCACGCCGAGCCCGAGGTCGAGGTGGAGGCGGTGCGCGACCGCGCGTGAAGCTCAGGCCGGCTCGGCGAAGCCACCGATCACCGGCACCCACTCGCGTGCCGTGCGCCGGACGACCAGGCCCTCGCGCCGGAACGGGTCGTCGTCGAGCACCTCGAGAGCTCGCGTGACGTCATCGGCCTCGACCACCAGGAGCGCGCCCGCGGGCGCGTCGTCAGTGGCGGGCAGCGGCCCAGAGGCGCGGACGACGCCGCGGGCGTTGAGGTCGCCCAGGTAGGCGCGGTGCTCAGGACGCACCGCGTCGAGACGGTCGGTGTCGTCGCTGTACGCGTAGGTGACGGCGAAGGTGGCCATGGGCGCATCCAAGCATGTGCGCGGGCGGGACGGTCGTGGCGTCCTGTCGGCGGTCGTCGCGTTCCGCTACGCTCGCCACCATGCCCGAGCCCACGATCCTCGCCACCTCGGGCGGCTGGGTGCCAGGCCGCCGGACGCGCCTGGGCCTCGGCCCGCTTGTCCGGCACGCCGCCGACCTCGCCGGCGCCGACGGGACGCCACGTGTGCTGCACGTCGGGACGGCGAGCGGCGACCAGCGATGGTGGGAGGCCGAGCTCGACGAGGCGGCGCGCGTCGCCGGCATGCGCATGACCCACCTGCGGCTGTTCACGATGCCGAACGTCGACGACGTCGAGGGGTTCGTGCTCGAGCACGACGTCGTCTGGGTCGGCGGCGGGTCCGTCGTCAACCTGCTGGCGGTCTGGCGCGCGCACGGGCTCGACGCCGTGCTGCGTCGCGCGTGGGAGGCGGGGGTCGTGCTCGGCGGGATCAGCGCCGGCTCGCTGTGCTGGCACGTCGGCGGCCCGACAGACTCGTTCGGTCCCGAGCTCGCCGTCGTGACCGACGGTCTCGGGTTCGTGCCGTACGGCAACGGAGTCCACTACGACACCGAGGAGCACCGGCGCCCGGTCCTGCACGAGGCGGTGGCCGCAGGCGTGCTGCCGACGTCGTTCGCGACCGACGACGGTGTTGGCCTCGTCTACCGGGGTGCGGGCGAGGACGCGGTCCTGGCGGACGTCGTCAGCGAGCGGCGTGACGCCGGCGCGTACGGCGTGTCGCGCGAGGTCGTCGACGGCAACCCGGTCGCGCACGAGGAGCGCATCACCCCGACGCTGCTCCCGGACGCCCAGTGATGCCGTAGAACACTTGTGCGAATGTGGGTGGTGCACCGTACGATGCTGCGGTGAGCAATCGCCTCGTCGTCTCCGGTGCCCGCGAGCACAACCTGCGCAACGTGGACCTCGACATGCCCCGGGACTCGCTCATCGTGTTCACCGGCCTTTCCGGCTCGGGCAAGTCGTCGCTGGCGTTCGACACCATCTTCGCCGAGGGCCAGCGCCGCTACGTGGAGTCGCTGTCGGCGTACGCGCGGCAGTTCCTCGGACAGATGGACAAGCCCGACGTCGACTTCATCGAGGGCTTGTCGCCCGCGGTGTCGATCGACCAGAAGTCGACCAACCGCAACCCGCGCTCGACGGTCGGCACGATCACCGAGGTCTACGACTACCTGCGTCTGCTCTTCGCGCGCGCCGGAACGCAGCACTGCCCCGTGTGCGGCGAGCCCGTGCAGTCCCAGACGCCGCAGCAGATCGTCGACAAGCTCCTGGAGCTTCCCGAGGGCACGCGCTACCAGGTCCTCGCGCCCGTCGTGCGCGGCCGCAAGGGCGAGTACGCGGATCTCTTCGGCGAGCTCCAGTCTCAGGGCTTCGCTCGTGCGCGGGTCGACGGCGAGGTCGTCCAGCTCAACGACCCGCCCGCGCTCGAGAAGAAGCTCAAGCACGACATCGAGGTCGTCGTCGACCGCCTCGTCGCTCGCGAGGGCGTCCGGCGGCGCCTGACCGACTCCGTGGAGACCGGCCTGCGCCTCGCGGGCGGGCTCGTCATGATCGAGCTCGTCGACGCCGAGGCGGACGACCCGGTGCGGATCCGGAAGTTCTCCGAGAAGCGTGCGTGCCCCAACGACCACCCGCTCACGCTCGACGAGATCGAGCCGCGCACGTTCTCCTTCAACGCCCCGTACGGCGCCTGCCCGGAGTGCACCGGCATCGGGTTCCGGCTCGAGGTCGACCCCGACCTCGTCGTCCCGGACGAGGAGAAGTCGCTCGCGGACGGGGCGATCGTGCCGTGGGCGCAGACGTCGTCGGAATACTTCACCCGCGTCCTGACGGCGCTCGCCGAGGAGATGAGCTTCTCCATGGACGCGCCGTGGCGCGCGCTGCCGGAGCGCGCCAGGGACGCCATCATGTACGGCCGCCACCACCAGGTGCACGTGCGCTACAAGAACCGCTGGGGCCGTGAGCGGCAGTACTCGACGGGCTTCGAGGGTGCGATCACGTTCATCGAGCGCCGCCACCGGGAGACCGAGTCCGACTGGTCGAAGGAGCGGTACGAGGCGTTCATGCGCGAGGTGCCCTGCCCCGTGTGCCAGGGGGCGCGGCTCAAGCCCGAGGTGCTCGCCGTCAAGGTCGCCGGCAAGTCCATCTGGGACGTGTGCCGCATGCCGATCGACGGCGCGAAGCAGTTCCTCGAGGGCATCGAGCTCGGCGAGCGACAGCGCGCGATCGCCGCGGAGGTCCTCAAGGAGGTGCACGCGCGCCTGGGCTTCCTGCTCGACGTCGGCCTGCACTACCTGTCGCTGGACCGGCCCGCGGCCACGCTCTCGGGCGGCGAGGCGCAGCGCATCCGCCTGGCCACCCAGATCGGGTCGGGCCTCGTCGGGGTGCTCTACGTGCTCGACGAGCCGAGCATCGGCCTGCACCAGCGCGACAACCGCCGGCTCATCGACACACTGACCCGGCTGCGCGACCTCGGCAACACGCTCATCGTCGTCGAGCACGACGAGGACACGATCCGGGCCGCGGACTGGATCGTCGACGTCGGGCCAGGCGCGGGCGAGCACGGTGGCCAGATCGTGCACTCGGGCGAGTACGCCGGGCTGCTCGAGGCCGAGGGGTCGATGACCGGCGCCTACTTGTCGGGTCGGCGCAGCATCCCCGTGCCGCACGTCCGGCGCCCTGTCGACCCCGAGCGGCAGGTCGCCGTCGTCGGCGCGCGCGAGAACAACCTGCGCGGCATCGACGTGTCCTTCCCCCTCGGGGTGCTCACCGCGATCACGGGCGTGTCCGGGTCGGGCAAGTCGACGCTGGTCAACTCGATCCTCTACACCGCTCTCGCCAACCAGCTCAACGGGGCACGGCAGGTCGCGGGCCGGCACACGCGCGTGACGGGTACCGAGCACCTCGACAAGGTCGTGCACGTCGACCAGGGTCCGATCGGCCGCACGCCGCGGTCCAACCCCGCGACGTACACGGGGGTGTGGGACCGGATCCGCAAGATCTTCGCCGAGACCGAGGAGGCCAAGGTCCGTGGGTACGGGCCCGGCCGGTTCTCGTTCAACGTCAAGGGCGGTCGTTGCGAGGCGTGTGCGGGCGACGGCACGCTCAAGATCGAGATGAACTTCCTGCCCGACGTCTACGTCCCGTGCGAGGTCTGTCACGGCGCCCGCTACAACCGCGAGACGCTCGAGGTGCACTTCAAGGGCAAGACCGTCAGAGACGTCCTCGACATGCCCATCGAGGAGGCCGCCGAGTTCTTCAAGGCGTTCCCGGCCATCTCTCGGTACCTCACGACGCTCGTCGAGGTCGGGCTCGGGTACGTCCGGCTGGGACAGCCCGCGCCCACGCTCTCCGGCGGCGAGGCGCAGCGCGTCAAGCTCGCGAGCGAGCTGCAGCGCCGCTCGACCGGGCGCACGATCTACGTGCTCGACGAGCCGACGACGGGACTGCACTTCGAGGACATCCGCAAGCTGCTGGGCGTGCTGCAGTCGCTCGTCGAGAAGGGCAACACCGTGCTGGTCATCGAGCACAACCTCGACGTCATCAAGAGCTCCGACTGGATCGTCGACATGGGTCCCGAGGGCGGCTCGGGCGGCGGGACGGTCGTCGCCGAGGGAACGCCTGAGGACGTCGCGAAGGTCGAGGCGAGCCATACCGGCGGGTTCCTCGCGGAGATCCTCGGGCAGCAGCGCGTCGAGGTCAGTGCCGCACGAGGCAAGCGGTCCGGCAAGCGCAGCGCCGCCTGACCCCCTAGTTTTGGCCCATGGGAGCCCACCACGCGTACGCCGTGACCATCACCTGGCCCGCACAGAAGCCCGCCGGAACGCCGGGAGATGACGTCGGGACGACGTCGTACACGGCCTACTCGCGCGACCACGACGTGCGTATCGCGGGCAAGCCCACGCTGCCCGGCAGCGCCGACCCTTCGTTCCGTGGCGACCCGAGGCGCTACAACCCCGAGGAGCTGTTCGTCTCGAGCCTCGCGCAGTGCCACATGCTGTGGTTCCTGCACCTGGCGGCCGAGACCGGCGTCGTCGTGCGCGAGTATGCCGACGACGCGACCGGCACGATGAGGGTCGAGGCGCGCGGCGAGGGCAAGTTCACCGACGTCACGCTGCACCCGCGCGTCGTCGTCGACCCCGGCCCTGGAGTGAACGACGAGGCGCTCGCCGGGCTGCACCACAAGGCGCACGCCATGTGCTTCATCTCGAGCTCGGTCAACTTCCCCGTCCTGGTCGAGCCGGCCCCCGTGCGCACGACAGCGGTGTCGGGACCCTGACCTACGCTGGCAGGATGGCCGACCCAGCGACCTACCGACCGAAGCCGGGGGAGATCCCCACCTCGCCGGGCGTCTACCGGTTCCGTGACGAGCACGGACGTGTCATCTACGTGGGCAAGGCGAAGAACCTCCGTGCGCGCCTGTCGAGCTACTTCCAGGACGTCACGAACCTGCACGAGCGCACGCGCCGCATGGTGAGCACGGCGGCGTCGGTCGAGTGGACCATGGTCCACACCGAGGTCGAGGCGCTCGCACTCGAGTTCACGTGGATCAAGGAGTTCGACCCGCGGTTCAACGTCAAGTACCGCGACGACAAGTCGTACCCGTACCTCGCCGTGACGATGGGGGAGCAAGTCCCGCGCGCGCAGGTCATGCGCGGGGCGAAGCGTCCCGGTACGCGGTACTTCGGCCCGTACGGTCACGCCTGGGCGATCCGCGAGACGCTCGACCTGCTGCTGCGCGTCTTTCCGATCCGGACCTGCTCGGCCGGCGTGTACAAACGGGCGCACCAGACGGGCCGGCCCTGCCTGCTCGGCTACATCGACAAGTGCTCGGCGCCCTGCGTGGGACGCATCGGCATCGAGGACCACCGGCAGCTCGCGCTGGACTTCTGCGACTTCATGGCGGGCGACACCGCGCGCTTCGAGAAGCGGCTGACGCAGCGCATGCAGGAGGCCGCCGCCGAGCTCGACTACGAGCAGGCGGCGCGCCTCCGGGACGACATCCAGGCGCTGCGCCGCGCCACCGAGAAGAACGCGGTGGTCCTGCGGGACGGCACCGACGCCGACGTCTTCGCGCTCGTGGGCGACGAGCTCGAGGCGGCGGTGCAGGTCTTCCACGTCCGCGGGGGACGCATCCGCGGCCAGCGAGGGTGGATCGTCGAGAAGGTCGAGGACATCACGGACGCCGAGCTCGTGGAGCACCTGCTGCAGCAGGTGTACGGGCCGGCCGAGGAATCCCTGCGTGGCGGCGCCGACCCGCAGGACCGGGTCGCCGCACGCGACGCCGTCCCGCGCGAGGTGCTCGTCCCGGTGCTCCCGCCGGACCCGGACCAGGTCATGGCGTGGCTCACGGGCGTGCGCGGCGCGCGCGTCGACGTGCGCGTGCCGCAGCGAGGCGACAAGCGCGAGCTCGCCGAGACGGTCCGCAAGAACGCCGAGCACGCGCTCGCGCTGCACCGCACGCGCCGGGCCGGTGACCTGACCACCCGAAGCCAGGCGCTCCAGGAGATCCAGGAGGCGCTCGGGATGGACCAGGCGCCGCTGCGCATCGAGTGCTACGACGTCTCGCACACGCAGGGCACCTACCAGTCGGCGTCGATGGTCGTGTTCGAGGACGGGCTCCCGCGCAAGAGCGAGTACCGCAGCTTCTCGATCCGCGGCCCCGAGGGCGAGGGCGCTCGGGACGACACCGCTGCGATGCACGAGGTGATCACGCGCCGCTTCCGCCGGTACCTCCAGGAGCGCTCGCGTCTGGGCGAGGTCGAGGTCGACACCATGGGCGAGGAGACGGCGTCGGGCGAGATCGCGCCGGACGCGCCAGTCGAGAAGAGCCGGCGCTTCGCCTACCCGCCGAACCTCGTCGTGGTCGACGGCGGCCCACCCCAGGTGGCGGCCGCCGCGCGCGCCCTCGAGGAGCTGGGGGTCACCGACGTCGCGCTCTGCGGGCTCGCCAAGCGGCTCGAGGAGGTGTGGCTCCCGGGGGAGGACTACCCCGTGATCCTCCAGCGCGCGTCCGAGGGCCTGTACCTGCTCCAGCGCGTGCGCGACGAGGCTCACCGGTTCGCCATCACCCAGCACCGGCGCCGGCGCAGCAAGGGCATGACGGCGTCCGCCCTGGACGACGTGCCGGGCCTCGGCCCGGCCCGCAAGAAGGCGCTGCTGAGCCACTTCGGTTCGCTCAAGCGCCTGCGCGCGGCGAGCGTCGAGGAGATCGCCACCGTGCGCGGGATGGGGGAGCGCACGGCCGCAGCCGTTCTCGCCGCGCTCGGGGCGTCGTCGCAGGCCGAGGGAGGGTCGGCCGCGCCCGAGGCGGGCCGGGCTGGCATGCTGGGCGCATGACCGAGCCCTCGCCGATCACCGTCCCCGCGGGCATCCCGGCCATCGAGGCGGCCACCCCGGCCCCCGAGAGTCGCGAGCCCGAGGTCCTCATCATCACGGGCATGTCCGGCGCCGGACGCACGCGCGCTGCAGCGGTGCTCGAGGACCTCGACTGGTTCGTCGTCGACAACCTGCCGCCCATGATGCTCGTGCCGCTGGTCGACCTCATGACGCGCTCGGGCTCGTCCGTCGAACGGATCGCCGCGGTCGTCGACGTGCGCGGGCGTGAGTACTTCTCCGAGCTCGCCCAGGTGCTGCGGCACCTGGGGGACAACGGTGTCTTCTACCGGATCCTGTTCCTTGACGCGACCGACGAGGTCCTGGTGCGCCGGTTCGAGCAGGTGCGCCGACCGCACCCGCTGCAGGGGGACGGCCGCATCCTCGATGGGATCGAGGCCGAGCGGCGCATCCTCGCGTCGATCTCCGAGCAGGCCGACGTCGTCATAGACACCTCCGACCTGTCCGTGCACGACCTCGCTCGCGAGATCCGGGCTGCGGTCGCCGACGGCGCACCGGAGTCGCTGCGGGTCAACATCGTCTCGTTCGGCTTCAAGTACGGGCTGCCGCTCGACGCCGATCACGTCGTCGACGTGCGGTTCCTGGCCAATCCCTACTGGATCACCGAGCTGCGCCACCTCACCGGACACGACATGCCCGTCCGCGACTACGTCCTCAGCCGGCCCGGGGCGACCGAGTTCGTCGAGAGGTACGTGTCGGCGCTCGAGCCGGTCCTCGCCGGCTACCTGCACGAGGAGAAGCGCTACGTGACCGTCGCCGTGGGGTGCACGGGCGGGAAGCACCGGTCGGTCGCGATCGCGGAGTCGATCGCCGCACGCCTGCGTGGGCTCGGCCACCGCGTCACGGTCACGGCGCGCGACCTGGGGAAGGAGTGAGCGGGCTGAGCACCGGTCCGGCCCCGCGCGGTCCGTTGGGCGTCGGCGGGTCTCGCGGCCCTGCGGTCGTGGCGCTCGGGGGTGGCCACGGGCTGTCCGCGAGCCTGCAGGCGCTGCGGCACGTCTCCGACCGCCTCACCGCCGTCGTGACGGTGGCCGACGACGGCGGCTCGTCGGGTCGGCTGCGCGACGAGCTCGGGGTGCTGCCGCCCGGCGACCTGCGCATGGCGCTCGCCGCGCTGTGCGACGACTCGGAGTGGGGCCGCACGTGGAGCGACCTGCTGCAGCACCGCTTCGCGTCCGAGGGCGAGCTCGACAACCACGCCATGGGCAACCTGCTCATCGTGGCCCTGTGGAACATGCTCGGCGACACCGTCACCGGCCTCGACTGGGTGGGCCGCCTGCTCGGCGCCCGGGGCCGTGTCGTACCGATGGCGGCCGTGCCGCTCGTGGTCGAGGCGGACGTGCGGCATGACGACGGCACCCGCCCGGCGTCCGAGACCGTCGTCGGGCAGAGCCGCGTCGCGGTGACCTCCGGGCGCATCGACCAGCTGCGGCTCGTCCCGGCCGACCCGCCCGCGTGCCCCGAGGCCGTCGCCGCTGTCCGAGAGGCCGACTGGGTCGTGCTCGGGCCCGGCTCGTGGTACTCGTCGGTGCTCGTGCATCTCCTCGTCCCCGAGCTCGCGGCGGCCCTCCACGAGACGAAGGCGCGGCGGTGCGTGACCCTCAACCTCAGCGCGGAGAGCGGCGAGACGCGGGGCCTGACGGCGACCGACCACCTCGAGGCGCTGCACAAGCATGCGCCCGGGCTGCGGGTCGACACCGTGCTCGCGGACCCGCAGGCGGTCGAGGACGTCGCCGAGCTCGCGGAGGCCGCCACGGCCATGGGTGCACGCCTCGTCATGCGCCAGGTCCGGCGCGGCGACGGCACGCCGCGGCACGACGCGCTCCGCCTCGCGGCTGCGTTCCGCGACGTCTTCGAGGGCGTCTACGGCGACGTCTGAGCGCGCTGGGCCCCGTGCCCGGAGCACCTGAGAGTGCTGGCGGCGCGTGGCAGGATGACGCCATGGCGCTCACGGCAGAGGTGAAGGACGAACTCGCACGGCTCAAGGTCACCAAGACCTCGTGCCGCAAGGCCGAGGTCTCCGCGATGCTGCGGTTCTCGGGCGGGCTGCACATCATCTCGGGTCGCGTGGTCATCGAAGCCGAGCTCGACACCGAGTCCGTCGCCACGCGCCTGCGCCAGGCCGTCGTCGAGATGTACGGGCACGCGAGCGAGCTCATCGTCGTCGCCGCGGGCGGGCTGCGCAGGCACAACCGGTATGTCGTGCGCGTGGTGCGCGACGGCGAGTCGCTGGCCCGGCAGACCGGCCTGCTCGACGGCAGGGGCCGGCCGGTGCGCGGCCTGTCGCCCGAGGTGGTCTCCGCGGGCATCCCGGAGGCCGAGGCCGTGTGGCGCGGTGCGTTCCTCGCGCACGGGTCACTGACCGAGCCCGGCCGGTCGATGGCGCTCGAGGTCACCTGCCCGGGGCCGGAGTCCGCCTTGGCGCTCGTCGGCGCGGCGCGGCGGCTCGGCGTGCAGGCCAAGTCGCGAGAGGTGCGCGGCATCGACCGTGTCGTCATCCGCGACGGCGACGCGATCAGCGAGATGCTCCGCCGGATGGGTGCGAGCGCGACGCTCGAGGTGTGGGAGGAGCGACGCGCACGCCGCGAGGTGCGTGGCACCGCGAACCGTCTGGCCAACTTCGACGACGCGAACCTGCGCCGGTCCGCGCGCGCCGCCGTCGCTGCCGGCGCCCGGGTCCAGCGCGCGTTCGAGATCCTCGGCGACGACGTGCCCGCGCACCTGCGCCAGGCGGGCGAGCTCCGCCTCGCGCACAAGGAGGCGTCCCTGGAGGAGCTCGGGCAGCTGGCCGACCCGCCGTTGTCCAAGGACGCCGTCGCCGGGCGCATCCGGCGGCTGCTGTCGACCGCGGACAAGCGGGCGATCGAGCTCGGCGTCCCGGACACCGAGGCCGGCCTGAGCCCGGAGCTGCTGGATCTCTAGGGATATATGGTCATACCACGCGTCTCGCCCTGCGACGCGGTGCGGCGTCGCGCGGACGTTGGGTATAGGCTCGACGGCGTCAGGTGACGACGACGTGACCCCCAGGTGCCCGGAGGCGTGACGTCGCGGGCGGCCCAGGGTGTCGCGTCGGAGATCATCAGCGCGCCGCTCGGCGCGCGGAAGTCGGCATCAACCGTGTGCGTCGGGTCCGGATCCGGCGCGCCCTGAGGAGGGCAATCGTGACCATCCGCGTCGGTATCAACGGCTTCGGTCGGATCGGACGGAACTTCTACCGCGCTCTCGTGGAGTCGGGTGCGGACGTCGAGGTCGTCGGCGTGAACGACCTCACCGACAACAAGACGCTCGCGCACCTGCTGAAGTACGACACGGTCCTTGGCCGCTTCGGGAAGTCCGTCGACTTCGACGACGAGAACATCATCGTCGACGGCGCCAAGATCCGCGCCCTCGCCGAGCGCGACCCGGCGAACCTCCCGTGGGCCGAGCTGGGCGCGGACATCGTCATCGAGTCGACCGGCTTCTTCACGGACGCCACCAAGGCGAAGGCGCACATCGACGCCGGCGCCAAGAAGGTCATCATCTCCGCCCCGGCGAAGAACGAGGACGCGACCTTCGTCATGGGCGTGAACAACGACCAGTACGACCCGGCGTCGCACCACATCATCTCGAACGCCTCCTGCACCACGAACTGCCTCGCCCCGCTGGCGAAGGCGCTCAACGACTCGATCGGTATCGAGCGTGGCCTCATGACCACGATCCACGCCTACACGGGTGACCAGAACCTGCAGGACGGCCCGCACAAGGACCTGCGTCGCGCCCGTGCCGCCGCGCAGAACATCGTCCCGACGACGACGGGTGCCGCCAAGGCCGTGGCCCTCGTGCTGCCCGAGCTCAAGGGCAAGCTCGACGGGTACGCGCTGCGCGTGCCGGTCATCACCGGCTCCGCCACCGACCTCACCTTCGAGGCTCCGAAGGAGGTCACGGTCGAGGAGGTCAACGCCGCTGTCAAGGCCGCGGCCGAAGGCCCGCTCAAGGGCATTCTCGAGTACGTCGAGGACGAGATCGTCTCCGCCGACATCGTGACCAACCCGCACCAGAGCATCTTCGACGCCAAGCTCACCAAGGTGATCGGCAACCAGGTCAAGGTCGTCTCCTGGTACGACAACGAGTGGGGCTACTCGAACTCGCTCGTCGCGCTCACGCAGTACGTGGGCGAGAAGCTCTGACCTCAGCTCCCGCAGTGACTCCCTGACGTCCGTGGGCGCGCCGGCCGCGACCGGCCGGCGCGCCCACGGACGTCGTCATGTCCGACCACCTGGAGTACGTTCATGCAGACCATCGACTCCCTGGGCGACCTGCGCGGCAAGCGCGTCCTCGTCCGCTCCGACTTCAACGTGCCGCTCGACGGCACGACCATCACCGACGACGGCCGCATCCGTGCCGCGCTGCCCACGCTGAAGCGCCTGGTCGACGCCGGCGCGCGCGTCGTCGTCACGGCGCACCTGGGCCGTCCGAAGGGTGCGCCGGACCCGAAGTACTCGCTCGCACCCGTCGCCGCCCGTCTCGGCGAGCTGCTCGGACAGGACGTCGCGCTCGCCGAGGATCTCGTCGGCCCGTCGGCGAAGGCCACGGTCGAGGGTCTGGCCGACGGTCAGGTCGCGCTGCTCGAGAACGTCCGGTTCGACGCGCGCGAGACCTCGAAGGTCGACGCCGAGCGCGAGGAGCTCGCGAGTGAGCTCGCCGCGCTCGCCGACGCGTTCGTCTCGGACGGCTTCGGCGTGGTGCACCGCAAGCAGGCGTCGGTGTACGACGTCGCCAAGGTGCTGCCGGCAGCCGCGGGCGAGCTCGTGCTCACCGAGGTCCGGTCGCTCTCGCGCGCGACGACGGACCCGCAGCGCCCGTACGCCGTCGTGCTGGGCGGGTCGAAGGTCTCGGACAAGCTGGGCGTCATCGAGAACCTGCTCACCAAGGCGGACCGCCTGCTCATCGGCGGCGGCATGGTGTTCACGTTCCTCGCCGCGCAGGGGCACTCAGTCGGCTCGTCGCTCCTGGAGGCCGACCAGATCGAGACCGTCAAGGGCTACCTCGGCACGGCCGAGGCGAACGGCGTCGAGATCGTCCTGCCGGTCGACATCGTCGCGGCCGACTCGTTCGCCGCCGACGCCCCGCACCGGACCGTGGCGGCCGACGCGATCCCCGAGGGCACCATGGGCCTCGACATCGGCCCGGCCTCTGGCGAGCTCTTCGCGAGCAAGCTGGCCGACGCCCGCACGATCGCGTGGAACGGCCCCATGGGCGTGTTCGAGTTCGACGCCTTCGCGGCCGGCACCCGTGCGGTCGCCCAGGGCATCGTCGACGCGACCGCGGCCGGCGCGTTCTCCATCGTGGGCGGCGGCGACTCGGCCGCGGCCGTGCGCCAGCTCGGCTTCGACGAGGCCGGCTTCTCGCACATCTCCACGGGCGGCGGCGCGAGCCTCGAGCTGCTCGAGGGCAAGGAGCTGCCTGGCCTGACGGTCCTGTCGGACGAGAACGCCTGACGAACGCCTGACGAGAGAAGGAGACGACACCGTGGCAAGCACCCGCACGCCGCTCATGGCGGGCAACTGGAAGATGAACCTGGACCACACCGAGGCGATCGCGACGGTCCAGAAGCTCGCGTGGACCCTCAAGGACGCCAAGCACGACTACGAGGCCGTCGAGGTCGCCGTCCTGCCGCCGTTCACCGACCTGCGGTCGGTGCAGACGCTGGTCGACGCCGACAAGCTGGACCTGCGCTACGGCGCCCAGGACCTGTCGCAGCACACCTCGGGCGCGTACACGGGCGAGGTCTCCGCGCCCATGCTGTCCCGGCTCGGCTGCACCTATGTGGCCGTGGGCCACTCCGAGCGCCGCGAGTACCACGCGGAGAGCGACGAGCTGGTGGCCGCCAAGGTCAAGGTCGCGCTCGAGCACGGCCTCGCCCCGATTCTGTGCGTCGGCGAGGGCCTCGACATCCGCAAGGCCGGCGACCAGGTGTCCTACACCCTCGCCCAGCTCGACGCAGCGCTGGCCGGCGTCGAGGCGGACAAGGCCGCGCAGATCGTCATCGCCTACGAGCCGGTGTGGGCCATCGGCACGGGCGAGGTCGCCACGCCGGAGGACGCGCAGGAGGTCTGCGGCGCGATCCGTACCCGGCTCGCGGAGCTGTACGACGACGAGGTCGCGGGCGCGGTGCGCGTGCTGTACGGCGGGTCGGTCAAGTCGGGCAACGTCGCGCAGATCATGGCGCAGCCCGACGTCGACGGCGCGCTCGTCGGCGGCGCCAGCCTCGACCCGGAGGAGTTCGCCAAGATCGTGCGGTACCAGTCGCACGTCGCCTGAAGGGCGGACGGACGCCTCACGAGGCGGTAACCCAGTGGTAACGCAGGGGTTCGCCTTGCGAGGCGTCCGTCACCTAGTCTTGACCCCGCCGGGACCACCGTCCCGGCTCTGGAACCCGCCGCGCGGCGGGCGAGAACCGAACGAGGACGTATCACACGTGGACGTGCTGCAGATCATCCTTCAGGTCCTGCTGGTCCTGACCAGCGGGTTCCTGACCCTGCTCATCCTGATGCACAAGGGGAAGGGCGGCGGCCTGTCGGACATGTTCGGCGGCGGCATCTCCAGCGCCGCGGGCAGCTCAGGTGTGGCCGAGCGCAACCTCAACCGCATCACGATCAGCTTCGCGCTGGTCTGGGCGATCGTGATCGTGCTCCTCGGCCTCATCCAGAAGGTCAGCTGACGCCCCACCGGGACCGTCGGCACGACGATCGTCCGTGGGCGCACGCCCACTGAGTCGAAGGTGAGGGCGACACGACGTGGCTACTGCCGGTCATGCAATCCGAGGCTCGCGCGTGGGCGCGGGCCCGATAGGGGAGACGGAGCGCGGCGAGATCGCGCCCCGGGTCCGGGTCTCCTACTGGTGCGCCAACGGGCACGAGACGCGGCCCAGCTTCTGCGCCAACGAGGATGTCGAGGCTCCCGACACCTGGGACTGCCCGCGGTGCGGGTTCCCGGCCGGGCTCGACGCGACGAACCCCCCGGCGCCCCTGCGCAACGAGCCGTACAAGACACACCTTGCCTACGTGAAGGAGCGCCGCTCCGAGGCGGACGGTGCGGCACTGCTCGAGGAGGCCCTGGCAACCCTCCGAGCACGGCGGGCGGGACTGCGTCGCGCATCCTGAGAGCGCTCCGACGACGCGGGCGTCGGCAGGTGTTCACAAGCACCTGCCGACGCCCGCGTCGTCCGTCCGATGGACGTGCTCAGGCCAAGGGCGTGCTCAGGCGTCAGGCGGGAGTGGCCGCGGCGACGTCGATCAGCCACAGGGTGCGCTCGGTACCCGCCACGCCGGCGGCTGGGATCTCGTCGCGGGAGGCGTCGCCCAGTGCGGCCGCGACCGGCTCGGCCTTCGCGGCACCCGCGGCAACGACCCAGACCTCGCGGGCCGTGTTGATCGCGTCGAACGTGAGCGAGACGCGCTGCGGCGGTGGCTTGGGCGAGCCGTGCACGCCGACGGTCGTGCCCGCGGCCCCCAGCGCCTCGTGCCCAGGGAAGAGCGACGCGACGTGCCCGTCGGGCCCCATGCCCAGCAGCAGCACGTCGAACGCGGGGGTCGCACCGCCGTCGGCGAACTGCGCGAGCTCCGCCGCGTACACGGCCGCGGACTCCTCGGGCGTCCCGACGACGTCGGGTCCCGGCATGGCGTGCACGTTCTCGCCGGGCAGGCCGTCGTGGACGAGGGCGTCGAGGAGCGCGTCACGGGCCTGCGTCTCGTTGCGGTCGGCGTGCCCGGCCGGGACGAAGCGCTCGTCGCCCCACCACAGGTGAACCCCGGACCAGTCGACGGCGCGCCGCACCGGGCTCGCCGCGACGGCGGCGAGCGTGGCGATGCCGACCGTGCCGCCCGTGAGCACCGCGTGCACGGGCCGGCGCATCGACTGCGCGTCGACCAGGAGCGTCAGGAGCCGGGCCGCCGCCGCCTCGGCAAGGACCACCTCGTCGGGATGGACCACCACCGACCGGCTCATGCGGTCTTCCGGGACGTCGTGGTCTCGATCCGCTGCAGGCCCTTGGTCAGCACCTCGCCGTAGATCTCGTCGGGGTCGAGCCGGCGGAGCTCCTCGATGAGGGCCTCGCTGAGCGATCGGATCGGCAGTGCCATGCGCCGCTCGGGCTTGCCGGGCTGCGTGATCGTCACGACGCGCCCGTCGGGCCGGTGGAGCACGATCGAGCCGCTCTTGCGCTCGAGCACGACGCGCGTGATCGCCTCGGAGCCCGAGGTGCGCACGACCGTGGCGGGGCAGCGGAGCTTGGCGCCGAGCCACGCGGCGAGCAGGTTCAGCGACGTGTGCTGCGCCTGGCCCTCGATCGTCACGGCGGTCACTGGCTCGTACGGCGGCTGCTCGACAGCCGCAGCGATGAGGCCGCGCCAGAGCGTGACACGCGCCCACGCGAGGTCCGTGTCGCCGGGGCGGAAGGACTCGGCGAGCCGCCCGAGCATGCCCTCGGGGTCCTCGGCCGTCGTCGTGTCCGTGATCCGGCGCTGCGCCATCGCGCCCACCGGGTGCGCCGTCGGCTGGTCCGGCCCTCCCTGCGGCCACCACACGACGATCGGCGCGTCGGGCAGCAGCAGCGGCATGACGAGCGTGTCGGTGTGCTCCAGGAGCGGGCCTGCGGTCCGCAGCACCACGACCTCGGAGGCACCCGCGTCGCCGCCGACCCGGATCTGCGCGTCGAGGTGGGCGGTGTCCGACTTCGTCGGCCGGGGTGCGACGACGACCACGCGGCACGGGTGCTCGTGGCTCGCCTCGTTCGCGGCCGCGACCGCTGCCTCGATGTCCGCCTCCTCGGCGATGACCACGAGCGTCAGCACGCGACCCAGGGCGACGGCGCCGCCCTCGTCGCGCAGGTGCGCCAGGCGCTTGCTGACGTTGTTGGTCGTGGTGTCCGGCATGTCGATGATCACGGTCGCCTCCAGACGCGTCCGTCACGCGCCATCATCTCGTCGGCCGACGACGGGCCCCAGGTGCCCGAGGGATACGGCTCGGGTGAGCCCTTGCTCGCCCAGTACGCGGTGATCGGGTCGAGGATCTTCCAGCTCAGCTCGACCTCCTCGTGCGTCGGGAACAGCGGCGGGTCGCCGAGCAGGACGTCGAGGATGAGGCGCTCGTAGGCCTCCGGGGAGGACTCGGTGAACGAGTGGCCGTAGCCGAAGTCCATCGTGACGTCCCGGACCTCCATCGCCGTGCCGGGCACCTTGGCGCCGAACCGGAGCGTGACGCCCTCGTCGGGCTGGACGCGGATCACGAGGGCGTTGTTGCCCAGGTCGGACGTCAGCGACGACTCGAACGGCAGGTGCGGCGCCTTCTTGAACACGACGGCCACCTCGGTGACGCGCCGTCCGAGCCGCTTGCCGGTGCGCAGGTAGAACGGCACGCCGGCCCAACGCCGGTTGTCGACGTCGACGCGGATCGCGGCATAGGTCTCGGTCTTCGAGTCGGGCTGGATGCCCTCCTCCTCGTAGAAGCCGCGCACCTCCTCGCCGCCCTGCCACGCGGGGGCGTACTGGCCGCGGGCGGTGTGCCGACCCAGGTCGCGGGGCAGCCGGACCGATGAGAGGAGCTTGATCTTCTCGGCACGCAGCGCGGCGGGCTCGAAGTTGACCGGCTCCTCCATGGCCACCAGGGCCAGCAGCTGCAGCAGGTGGTTCTGGATGACGTCGCGCGCCGCGCCGATGCCGTCGTAGTAGCCGGCGCGGCCGCCGATGCCGATGTCCTCGGCCATCGTGATCTGCACGTGGTCGACGTAGTTGTTGTTCCACAGCGGCTCGAACATCTGGTTGGCGAACCGCAGCGCCAGCATGTTCTGGACGGTTTCCTTGCCCAGGTAGTGGTCGATCCGGAACACCGAGTCGGGCGGGAACACGCGCGAGACGACGGCGTCGAGCTCGCGCGCCGACTCCAGGTCGTGGCCGAACGGCTTCTCGATGACGACGCGGCGCCACGCCTCCTCGGTGGACCTCGACAGCCCGGACTCGGACAGCTGGGTGCACACGACCGGGAACGCGCTCGGCGGCACCGACAGGTAGAACGCGTGGTTGCCGCCGGTGCCGCGCTCGGCGTCGAGCTTCTCGACGGTCTGGCGCAGGCGCTCGAACGCCGCGTCGTCGTCGAACGAGCCCTGCACGAACCGGATGCCCTCCGCGAGCTGACGCCAGGTCGCCTCGCGGAAGGGGGTGCGCGCGTTCTCCTTGACGGCGTCGTGCACGATCTGCGCGAAGTCCTGGTCCTCCCAGTCGCGGCGTGCGAAGCCGGTCAGGGCGAAGCCGGGGGGCAGGAGCCCCCGGTTCGCCAGGTCGTACACGGCCGGCATGAGCTTCTTGCGCGACAGGTCGCCGGTGACCCCGAAGATCACCAGCCCGCACGGCCCGGCGATGCGGGGCAGGCGCAGGTCGAGCGGGTCGCGCAGGGGGTTGTGCTCAGCGGTGATCCTTGCCGGTCTCACGGTGCCCCGTTCTCTTGTGATCGCTGGCGGGTGGTCGGTGTGGGTGCGGCGACACGTTCAGGCGCCGGCCGCGTCGAGGCCGGCCTTGGTCGTGGCGAGCAGCTCGTCCCAGCTCGCCTCGAACTTGCGCACGCCCTCGTCCTCGAGCGTGCGGGTGACCTCGTCCATCGAGACGCCCTGCGCCTCGATGGCGGCGATCGTGGCGGCCGCGTCGTCGGCGGTCCCGGTGACGGTGTCGCCCAGGACGATGCCGTGATCAGCGAACGCGTCCAGGGTCTTGTGCGGCATCGTGTTCACGACGCCGGCCACGACGAGCTCGTCGACGTACATGGTGTCGCGGTACTCGGGGTTCTTGACGCCCGTGGACGCCCACAGCGGCCGCTGCGGCTGCGCCCCGGCGGCGTCGAGGGCCTGCCACCGGTCGGACGAGAAGACGTCCTGGTAGGCCGCGTAGGCGAGGCGCGCGTTGGCGATCGCGGCCTTGCCGCGCAGCTCGAGCGCGTCGGTGGTGCCGACGCCCTCCAGCGCCGTGTCGACCGCGGTGTCCACACGGGAGACGAAGAACGACGCGACCGAGCCGATCGGGCCCAGGTCGTGCCCGTTCGCGCGCGCCTGCTCGAGTCCCGCGAGGAACGCGTCCATGACCGCGCGGTAACGCTCGATCGAGAAGATGAGCGTGACGTTGACGCTGATGCCCTCGGCGAGGGCCGCGGTGATCGCGGGCAGGCCCTCGACCGTGGCGGGGATCTTGATGAAGATGTTGGGCCGGTCGACCGTGGCCCACAGGCGCCTCGCCGTCGCGATCGTCGCGTCGGTGTCGCGCGCCAGGCGCGGGTCCACCTCGATCGAGACGCGGCCGTCGACCGTGCCCGTGCGCTCGTACACGGCGCGCAGCAGGTCGGCGGCGGCGCGGACGTCGTCGGTCGTGAGGTTCTCGACGGCGGCCTCGACGTCCGTGCCCGCGAGCGCGGCGAGGTCGGCGTCGTAGGCGGTCCCCTTGGCCATGGCCGCCGCGAAGATCGTCGGGTTCGTCGTCACGCCCACGACGTCGCGGTTCACGACGAGGTCGACGAGGCCGCCGGCGAGCAGCTCGCGCGTCAGGTCGTCGAGCCAGATGGAGACGCCGGCCTCGCTCAGGCGGCGGGTGGGGCGGTTCTGGTCGGTCGTGGTCTCGGGCATGAGTCCTACCTCCCTTGCTACATGGTCACGCCGACGGCGGCCGGCGCGAGCGCCGGCCGCCGTCGAGGTCAGGCGGCGCCGCGGACGATGGCCAGCGACGCACGCGCGGCGTCGGCGACGGCCTGAGCCGTGATGCCGAACTCGCGGTACAGCGTCTTGAAGTCCGCCGACGCGCCGTAGTGCTCGAGCGACACGGTGCGTCCGGCGTCGCCGACCACGTCGTGCCAGCCCTGGGCGACGCCCGCCTCGACAGAGACGCGTGCCTTGACCGCGGACGGGAGCACCGACTCGCGGTACTCGGCGTCCTGGCGGTCGAACCACTCGCGGCTCGGCATGGACACGACGCGCGCGGCGACGCCGTCTGCTGCGAGCAGCTCGCGCGCCTCGACCGCGAGCTGCACCTCGGAGCCCGTGCCGACGAGGATGACGTCGGGCGTGCCCGTGGCGTCGTTGACGCCGTCGAGCAGGACGTACGCACCCTTGAGCGTGCCCTCGGCGCCCGCGTAGCCCTCGGTGCCGCGCGGGTACGTGGGCACGTTCTGCCGCGTGAGGATCAGGCCGGCGGGGTTCTTCCTGTTCTCGAGGACGCCGCGCCAGGCCCACGCCGTCTCGTTGGCGTCGGCCGGGCGCACGACGTCGAGCCCGGGGATCGCGCGCAGCGCCGCCAGGTGCTCCACGGGCTGGTGCGTCGGCCCGTCCTCGCCGAGGCCGATCGAGTCGTGCGTCCACACGAACGTCGTCGGGATCTGCATGAGCGCCGCGAGACGGACGGCCGCGCGCATGTAGTCGGAGAACTGCAGGAACGTGCCGCCGTACGGGCGGGTCAGGCCGTGCAGCACGATGCCGTTGAGGATCGCGCCCATGCCGTGCTCACGGACGCCGAAGTGCAGAGTGCGGCCGTACTCATGGCCGGGGAACTTCTTGGTCGCGTGCTCGACCGGAACGAACGACGGCTCGCCGTCCATGGTCGTGTTGTTCGAGCCCGCGAGGTCGGCCGAGCCGCCCCACAGCTCGGGCAGCACGTCCTTGAGGGCGGTCAGGACCTTGCCCGACGCCGCGCGCGTCGCGACGCCCTTGACCGAGGCCTCGAACTCGGGCAGCGCGTCGGCCCAGTCCTCGGGCAGCTCGTGCGCGCGCAGGCGCTCGAGGAGCGCGGCCCCGGACGGGTTCGCGGTCTGCCACGCCTCGAACGCCGCCTGCCACGCCTGGCGCTGCTCGGTCTGGCGCTCGGCGACGGAGCGGGTGTAGGAGAGCACGTCGTCGTCGATCGCGAACGACGCGCCCGGGTCGAGCCCGAGCTCGGTCTTGAGGCCAGCGACCTCGTCGGTGCCCATGGCCGAGCCGTGGATCCCGCCGGTGTTCTGCTTGGTCGGCGAGGGCCAGCCGATGATCGTGCGCAGGCCGATGAGCGACGGGCGGCCGGTCTCCGCCTTCGCGGCGGCAAGCGCCGCCCCGAGCGCGTCGACGTCCTCGGCGTAGCCGGTCCCGCCCTGGGTCCAGTCGACCCGCTGGGTGTGCCAGCCGTACGCCTCGTACCGCTTGAGCACGTCCTCGGTGAAGGCGATGTCGGTGTCGTCCTCGATCGAGATCTTGTTGTCGTCCCAGATGACGACGAGGTTGCCGAGCTGCTGGTGCCCGGCGAGCGACGAGGCCTCGGAGGTCACGCCCTCCTCGAGGTCGCCGTCGGAGGCGATGACGTAGACGTGGTGGTCGAACGGCGACGTGCCGGGCGCGGCGTTCGGGTCGAGCAGGCCCCGCTCGCGGCGGGCGGCGAACGCCATGCCGACGGCCGAGGCGAGGCCCTGGCCCAGCGGGCCTGTCGTGATCTCGACGCCCGGGGTGTGGCCGTACTCGGGGTGGCCCGGGGTCTTCGAGCCCCAGGTGCGCAGCGCGGCGATGTCTTCCATCTCGAGGCCGTAGCCGGCGAGGAACAGCTGCAGGTAGATCGTCAGCGACGAGTGGCCGGCGGAGAGCACGAAGCGGTCGCGACCGACCCACTCGGGGTCGGACGGGTCGTGGCGCATGGCCTTCTGGAAGAGCAGGTACGCGGCCGGGGCGAGCGAGATCGCCGTGCCGGGGTGGCCGTTGCCGACCTTCTCGACGGCGTCGGCTGCGAGCGCCTTGATGGTCTTCACCGCGCGGTCGTCGAGCTCGGTCCACTCCAGCGGCGAAGTAACGGGGTCGAACGCGTTCACCAGATTGCCTCTTTCCTGCCCGCGGCGCGGGGCGGCGGGGTGCGTGCGGAACTGCCGGATCCACCCTAGTCCCACGCGGTCGGCGATGCGGGGCCGTCCAGGATGCGTCGCAGCAGGTCGTACGAGGCGGCATTTCTCACACCGTGCCCACCTGCGCGGGCGTGCCAGCACGCAGATGAGGCGGCGTACGATGAACCGGACCCCCGAGCCTTCGCCGAGCCCAGAACGGAACTCCT
The DNA here is from genome assembly GCA_009663185.1 of Isoptericola halalbus. Lineage (GTDB taxonomy): Bacteria > Actinomycetota > Actinomycetes > Actinomycetales > Cellulomonadaceae > Isoptericola > Isoptericola halalbus. Next base: position 54,960 of record VJZX01000008.1, on the reverse strand, counting down.
ACGCGCGTGACCACGACGAGCCAGACGACGACCGGCCCGGCGACGCCCCCGGCTCCAGCGGCGACCCGGCGCGCGTCGCGGGCGCGGGCGCGCGACACGGCGCCCGTCGGCTGGCGGCACTGGGCCGACCGTGCCGGCGCGTACGTGGCTCTGACCAAGCCGCGCGTCATCGAGCTGCTCCTGTGGACGACGGTGCCGACGATGGTGCTGGCGGCCGACGGCTTGCCGGACCTGTGGCTCGTCCTGGCGACGCTCGTCGGTGGCAGCGCGGCGGCGGGATCGGCCAACGCGTTCAACTGCTACCTCGACCGGGACATCGACGCGGTCATGAACCGCACCAAGCGACGGCCGCTGGTCACGGGCGAGGTCACCCCGCGCTCCGCGCTCGTGTTCGCCACGGTGCTCGGCGTCATCTCGCTCGTGTGGTTCGCGTTCCTGGTCAACGTCGCCACCGCCTGGCTGGCGTTCGCCGCGATCGTCATCTACGTCGTCGGCTACACCATGATCCTCAAGCGGCGCACGCCGCAGAACATCGTGTGGGGAGGCATCGCCGGCTGCATGCCCGTGTTCATCGGCTGGGCCGCGGTCACCGAGTCGCTCAGCTGGGCGGCGCTCGCACTGTTCGGCGTGATCTTCTTCTGGACGCCGCCGCACTACTGGCCCCTGTCGGTGAAGTTCAAGCGCGACTACGCGACCGCCGGCGTGCCGATGCTGCCGGTCGTGGCGTCCGACCGGCGCGTGGCGACCGAGATGGTCGCCCACACGGTCGCGATGATCGCGTGCTCGCTCGCGCTCGTGCCGCTCGCGGACATGTCGTGGGTCTACGCCCTCGCTGCGGCGGGCCTCGGCGGCTGGTTCCTCTGGTCGGCCGTCTCGATGATGCGCCGAGCCCAGGGCAAGGCTCCCGGCAAGCTCGGCGCCATGAAGGTGTTCCACGCCTCGATCGTGTACCTGACCTTGCTCTTCGTCGCCGTCGCCGTCGACGTGTTCCTCCCGTTCTGAGCCGACGCCGGGCATGATGGGCCCGTGTCCGGCACCGCCCCCGACCCCGAGACCGCGCCAGGTCTGCAGGCCCCGATGCGCGACTACCTCGCGCACCTCGGCGTCGAGCGCGGTCTGTCGGGAAACACCGTCGCGGCCTACCGGCGCGACCTGACCCGCTACGCCCGGCACCTGGCGGCCCTGGGCCGCACCGGTGTTGACGGTGTCGCCGAGGCCGACGTGGCGGCGTACGTGTCGGTGCTGCGGCAGGGCTCCGACGGCGGCACGCCGCTCTCGCCGTCGTCGACCGCCCGCGCGCTGGCCGCCGTGCGTGGCTGGCACCGGTTCGCCCAGGCCGAGGGTCTCACCGACGCCGACCCGTCCGCCGACGTCCACGCACCTCAGCAGCTGCGCCGCCTGCCGCACGCCCTGAGCGTGGACGACGTCGCACGGCTGCTCGACGCCGCAGGCACGGGGGAGGGGTCGCTGCCCCGACGGGACCGGGCGCTGCTCGAGCTGCTCTACTCCACGGGCGGGCGCATCAGCGAGGTCGTGGGTCTCGACGTGGACGCCGTGGGCTGGCTCGGGCGCGACGACGACACCGACGAGACGTCCGCGCACGCAGTCGTGCGGCTGCTGGGCAAGGGGAGCAAGGAGCGCGTCGTGCCGGTCGGCTCGTACGCGCGCGCCGCGCTCGACGCCTACCTCGTGCGCGGTCGGCCTTCGCTCGCCGCCGGGGGTCGGGGCACACCCGCGCTGTTCCTCAACACGCGCGGCGCACGCCTGTCCCGGCAGAGCGCGTGGGCCGTGCTGCGTCAGGCGGCCGAGCGCGCGGGCATCGCCGAGCCGGTCTCGCCGCACACCCTGCGGCACTCGTTCGCCACGCACCTGCTGGCCGGCGGCGCCGACGTGCGCGTGGTCCAGGAGCTGCTCGGCCACGCGTCCGTGACGACGACGCAGATCTACACGATGGTCACGCCCGAGGCGCTGCGCGAGGTGTACGCGGCGACGCACCCGCGGGCACTCGGCTGAGCTCGTTCAGCCGCCGAGGCGCCGTGCGGCCGATGGGCGGCACGCCGAAGGGCGCGCCGGGAGCCGCCGAAGTGCTGAGGTAGCGTGACGGACGTGAGCGAGGCACTCGGGAGCGACATCATGACGCAGACGACCCTCATCGCCGACGGCGAGCGCGAGCGCACCGACGTCGTCGGGCGCACCCTGCCCGACTTCCCCGTCCCCGCGCCGCTGCCGTCGCACGGTCCCGCCCGCATCGTCGCGATGTGCAACCAGAAGGGCGGCGTCGGCAAGACGACGACCACGATCAATCTCGGTGCGTCGCTGGCGGAGTACGGGCGCAAGGTGCTGCTCGTCGACTTCGACCCGCAGGGTGCCGCGTCCGTCGGCGTCGGGGTCAACCCGCACGAGCTCGACCTGAGCGTGTACAACCTCGTGATGGAGCGCGGCGTCCAGCTGGGCGACGTCGTGCAGCCCACGGCGATCGAGGGGCTCGACGTCGTGCCCGCCAACATCGACCTCTCGGCGGCCGAGGTCCAGCTCGTCGGCGAGGTCGCGCGCGAGTCGGTGCTCGCCCGCGCGCTGCGGCCCGCGCTCGACGACTACGACGTCGTGCTCGTCGACTGCCAGCCGTCGCTCGGCCTGCTCACCGTCAACGCGCTCACAGCCGCGCACGGTGTCCTCATCCCGCTCGAGTGCGAGTTCTTCGCGCTGCGCGGCGTCGCGCTGCTCATCGAGACCATCGAGAAGGTGCGCGACCGGCTCAACCCCGCGCTCGAGATCGACGGCATCCTGCCGACCATGTACGACTCGCGCACCCTGCACTCGCGCGAGGTCGTGGCGCGCGTGCACGAGGCGTTCGGCGACACGCTGCTGCACACCATCATCGGTCGCACGGTGAAGTTCCCCGACGCGTCCGTGGCCGCCGAGCCCATCACCGCGTACGCGCCGGCCCACCCGGGCGCCGAGGCCTACCGGCAGCTCGCGCGGGAGCTCGTGGCCCGTGGCGACACCGCCTGAGGCGGAGGTGCAGCGCAGGTTGGCGGCCGAGGAACGAGGCGTCCGGCCGGAGCGGAACCGCAGGCTCCGGCGGCAGGCGACACCGCGTAGCGCGCCGAGCGCCGAGGAGGCTCCGGCGGCGTCGGGGTTCCAGGTCCACCTCGACAACTTCTCGGGCCCGTTCGACCTGCTCCTGTCGCTCATCGCCAAGCACGAGCTCGACGTCACGGAGGTCGCACTCGGCGTCGTGACCGACGAGTTCGTCGCTCACATCCGCGCCGCCGAGGAGGCCGCGCGCTCCGCGCGGGCCCGCGGCGAGGAGCACCCGTCCTGGGACCTCGGTACCGCGAGCGAGTTCCTGGTCGTGGCCGCGACCCTGCTAGACCTCAAGGCTGCGCGCCTGCTGCCCGGCGTCGTCGAGGAGGACGCGGAGGACCTCGAGCTGCTCGAGGCGCGCGACCTGCTCTTCGCCCGCCTCCTGCAGTACCGCGCGTACAAGGAGGTCTCGGCGGTCCTCGCCGAACGCATGGCGACCGAGGGCCGGCGCGTCGCCCGCTCGGTCCCCCTCGAGCCCGAGCTCGCCGCGATGCTGCCCGAGCTCGTCTGGGCTCTCGACGGCGCCCGCCTCGCCGAGCTCGCCGCCACGGCGCTCGCACCCAGGTCGCCGCCCGTCGTCGGGCTCTCGCACCTGCACGCGCCGCTCGTCAGCGTCCGCGAGCAGGCGCAGATCGTCGCGCACCGGCTGCGCCGCGAGCACACGGTGGCGTTCCGGGCGCTGGTGGCGGGCGAGGAGCGCATCGTGGTCGTCGCGCGGTTCCTCGCCCTGCTCGAGCTGTTCCGCAGCGGCGACGTCGCGTTCGAGCAGATCACGCCGCTCGGTGAGCTCACGGTCCGGTGGACCGGGCACGGCGGTGACGACGGCGAGGTCGTCGGCGAAGGTTTCGAGGAGTTCGACGGCGCCGAGGTGACGGAGGGAGCGGCATGACGGAGACGGCGATGACGGAAACGGCCATGACGGAAGCCGCGGGCAGCGCGGGCGAGGTGGAGGTCGACGTCGCGAGCCTGCCCGGCGGGGCGGCCGCGGCGCTGGAGGCCGTGCTCATGGTCGCCGAGTCGCCCGTACCGGTCGAGCGGCTCGCCGCGGCGGTCGACCTGCCGGTGCCGCAGGTGCGCGAGACCCTCGGGGCGCTCGCCGCCGAGTACCGCGGCCAGGGCGGCGACGGCGGCGGCCGTCCGCGCGGGTTCGAGCTGCGCGAGGGTGCCGAGGGCTGGCGCTTCTACTCGTCGCGCGCGCACGCCGACGTCGTGGCCCGGTTCGTGCTCGAGGGTCAGTCGGCGCGTCTGAGCCAGGCGGCGCTCGAGACGCTCGCGGTCATCGCCTACCGTCAGCCCGTCACCCGCGGTCAGGTGTCCGCGGTCCGGGGCGTCAACGTCGATGGCGTGGTCCGCACCCTGTTGGCACGCGGCCTCATCGCCGAGACTGGCCAGGACCCGATGACCGGTGCGGTGCTGTTCGGCACTACGGGCGAGTTCCTCGACCGCATGGGCTGGTCGTCGCTCGAGGACCTGCCGCCGCTCGCGCCGCACCTGCCCGGCGTCGAGGAGGCGGCCGCGCTCGGGATCGACGACTGACCGGGACAGGCGACCGAGCGGCGGCGGGCGACCGAGCGGCGGCGGGCGACCGAGCGGCGGCGGTGCCCGGGCACCGCACGCCACCTGAGAGAATCGTGACCCATGAGCACGCCACGCCGCGGCGGGAGCCGCCGCCCCGACCGTCCCGCCCGCCCTCGTCCCGCGCGCCAGCGGGAGCCGGAGCGCGACGTCCACGTCGCCGACGGTGTGCGCCTGCAGAAGGTGCTCGCCCAGGCCGGGCTGGGCTCGCGCCGCAAGTGCGAGGAGCTCATCGCCGGCGGGCACGTCGAGGTGGACGGTGTGCTCGTGACCGAGCTGGGCGTGCGCATCGACCCGCGCACTGCCGTCGTGGAGGTCGACGGCATGCGCCTGCAGCTCGACGCGTCCAAGGTGACGCTCGCGCTCAACAAGCCGTTCGGCGTCGTGTCGACGATGAGCGACCCGGAGGGGCGGCCTACGATCGCCGACCTGGTCAAGGACCGATCCGAGCGGCTGTTCCACGTGGGGCGGCTCGACGCCGACAGCGAGGGTCTGCTCCTGCTGACGAACGACGGCGAGCTCGCCAACCGGCTGTCGCACCCGCGCTACGAGATCCCCAAGACCTACCTCGTGACCGTCACGGGCGGCGACGTCTACCCGCGCATCGGCAGGCAGCTGCTCGACGGCGTCGAGCTCGAGGACGGCCCGGCGAAGCTCGACAAGTTCCGGGTCGTCGACTCGATCGAGGGTCAGACCATGGTCGAGGTCGTCCTCCACGAGGGCCGCAACCGCGTCGTGCGCCGCATGTTCGACGCCGTCGAGCGCCCGGTGACGCGGCTCGTGCGCACCCGCATCGGGCCGATCCGGCTGGGTGACCTCCGTGCCGGGCGCACGCGCGTGCTCGGCCGTACCGAGGTCGGCTCGCTCATGCGCGCCGTCGACATGTGACCGCCACCGGTCCTCACCCACCCAGATACCGAAGGAGAAGTACGTGGTCGTCATCGCCGTCGACGGGCCGTCCGGCTCGGGCAAGTCGAGCGTCTCGAGAGCCGTCGCGCGACGCCTGGGCCTGGCCTACCTGGACACCGGCGCGATGTACCGGGCGGCGACGCTGTGGTGCGTCGACCGCGGCGAGGACCTGGCCGACACCCGCGCTGTCGCGCACGCGGTGCGCGTCATGCCGCTCGAGATGGGCCTCGACCCGGCCGCCCCGACCGTGACGCTCGCCGGGCGGGACGTGAGCGCCGCGATCCGCACCACGGAGGTGTCCACCGCGGTCTCCGCGATCGCGACCAACCTCGACGTGCGCGCCGAGCTGCGCCGGCGGCAGCGGCAGATCATCGACGTCGAGTCCGCCCCGGGCGGGTTCTCGGACGGCGCCGGGATCGTGGCCGAGGGTCGCGACATCACGACCGTCATCGCGCCCGATGCCGACGCGCGCGTGCTGCTCACGGCGAGCGAGGAGGCGCGCCTGCGCCGCCGCTCGCTCGAGGTGCACGGCGCCGCGGACGCCGCAGCCGTCGAGGCGACCAAGGACCAGGTGCTGCGTCGCGACCGCGACGACGCGACCGTGAGCCAGTTCCACGTCGCCGCCGACGGCGTCGTCACGGTCGACTCGTCCGAGCTCGACCTCGACCAGACCGTCGAGGCCGTGCTCGCCGTCGTCGCGCAGGTCACCGCCTCCTAGGCAAGGTTCTGGTCTGCGCCACGGCGCGCGCCTGGGAGAATGATCGCCATGACCCAATCCGCCGACGGCGTCTCGACGCCTGCCGAGAACTCCGCCGATGCGCTCGACGAGCTCCAGCCGGACCTGCTCGACGACACGGACGACGGCGACGACACGGGTGAGCCCGAGGTCGTCACGTTCGCCGACGACGAGGCCCGCGAGCGCGCGCTGCGCGCCGGCCTGGAGGAGTTCGACCTCGACGAGGACGACCGCGCGCTGCTCGACGGCCGGTTCGCCGACATCGAGGGCGAGCCCGGCGAGGCTCCGCTGCCGGTGCTCGCCGTCGTCGGGCGCCCGAACGTGGGCAAGTCGACGCTCGTCAACCGCATCCTGGGCCGCCGTGAGGCGGTCGTCGAGGACACGCCCGGCGTGACGCGTGACCGCGTGAGCTACCCGGCCGAGTGGGCCGGGCGCCGCTTCACGCTCGTCGACACGGGCGGCTGGGAGGTCGACGTCGCGGGCATCGAGTCCAAGGTGGCCGAGCAGGCCGAGGTCGCGATCGCGCTCGCGGACGCCGTCGTGTTCGTGGTCGATGCGACCGTGGGCGCCACGTCGACCGACGAGCGCGTCGTGGAGCTGCTGCGCCGCTCGGGCAAGCCGGTCGTGCTGTGCGCCAACAAGGTCGACGGCCCGTCGGGCGAGGCCGATGCCGCCTACCTGTGGGCGCTCGGGCTCGGCGAGCCCCAGCCTGTGTCGGCGCTGCACGGGCGCGGGACGGGCGATCTGCTCGACGCCGCGATGGCGGTGCTGCCGAAGGAGTCGGCGCACGGCGAGCTGCGGCCGGAGGGCCCGCGCCGCGTCGCGCTCGTCGGGCGGCCCAACGTGGGCAAGTCGTCGCTGCTCAACAAGATCGCGGGCGCCGAGCGCGTCGTCGTCGACGAGATGGCCGGCACCACGCGCGACCCGGTCGACGAGCTCGTCGAGATCAAGGGCGTCCCCTACTGGTTCGTCGACACGGCGGGCATCCGACGCCGCGTGCACCAGACGCGCGGCGCCGACTTCTACGCCTCGCTGCGCACGCAGGCTGCGATCGAGAAGGCGGAGGTCGCCGTCGTGCTCGTCGACGCCTCCCAGCCGCTGACCGAGCAGGACACCCGCGTCATCTCGCAGGTCGTCGACGCCGGCCGGGCGCTCGTGATCGCGTACAACAAGTGGGACCTCATGGACGACGACCGTCGCCCGTACCTCGAGCGCGAGATCGAGAAGGACCTCGTCCAGGTGACCTGGGCGCCACGGGTCAACGTCTCGGCGCGCACGGGCTGGCACACCGACCGGCTCGTGCCGGCGCTCGAGACCTCGCTCGCCTCCTGGGACACGCGCATCCCCACCGGACGGCTCAACGCGTTCCTCGGTGAGCTCGTGGCTGCCCATCCGCACCCGCTGCGCGGCGGCAAGCAGCCCCGCATCCTGTTCGCGACGCAGGCCTCGACCCGCCCGCCGCGGTTCGTCGTCTTCGCGACGGGCTTCCTCGAGGCGGGATATCGCCGCTTCATCGAGCGACGGCTGCGCGAGACCTTCGGTTTCACCGGCTCGCCGATCGAGATCAGCGTGCGCGTGCGGGAGAAGCGCCGCCGGTAGGGTGCGGGCCGTGAGCTCTCCGGTGCACGACGGCGGTCCGGTGCTCGCGGGCCGCGGACGTCTCCTGCGTCTGGGCGTGGCCCGTGACACCGCCGCGGTCCGCCACATCACGACGTTTCTCGTGGTGACCGTCGCGACGGTGCTCGTGACGCGCGCCTTCCTTGCCGCGGCGGGCTACCCGCAGATCGGCGGGGGAGGCCTGCACGTGGCGCACGTGCTGTGGGGCGGGCTGCTCATGGCGGTGGCGTTCGTCCTCCTGCTGTCGTACGTCGGCCCGTCCGTGCGCTGGGTCGGCGCGGTGGTGGGCGGCGTCGGGTTCGGGCTGTTCGTCGACGAGGTCGGCAAGTTCGTCACCGCCGACAACGACTACTTCTACGCCCCGACGGCGGCACTCATCTACGCCACGATCGTGGCGCTCGTCCTGCTCGTCGAGATGGTGCACGGACGGCGCGAGCACCACCCCTCGGAGTACCTCGCCGTCGCGGCCGACCGGGCGGCGTCGGGCATGGCCGGCGGGTTCACCGAGGCGACCCGCGCCGAGGCGCGCGCGCTCGTCGAGCGCGGCCGCGGCGAGCCGGGTGCCGACGAGCTCGCACGCCTCGTCGAGGCGGTGCCGCACGACGACGTCGGCATGCCCGACCCCGTGCGCGACCTCGTCGTGCGAGCCGATCGCTGGCTGCGCGGTGCGGTGCGGCTGCGCTGGGCCGCGTGGCTGGTGGGGTTCGCCGTCGTCGGGGTGGCGCTCTCGGCTGCCGTGGCAGGCCTCCGCGTCCTTGCCCGGGACGCCGCCTCGCCGACGTGGGTGGGCGCCGGCATCCTCGGCGGGGCGGCGCTGACGGTCGCGTGCGTCGGGATGTCGGCGATGGTGGGACGCGGCGACCCGCGCCGGGCTGCGTCGTGGGTGCGCCGCGGCGTGCTCGTGAGCCTGCTCGTCACGCAAGTGCTGGTCTTCCGGGCCGTGCAGTGGGTGGGCGTGGCCGGCCTGGTCGTCGACCTGGTCGTGTTCGCGCTGCTCGAGGTCGCGCTGCGCGAGGGTGCCGAGGAGGCCGACGAGCAGGTCGTCCAGAGGCCCGACCGATCAGCTGGGACAGGCCGCTGAGACCGGCCCGGTGCGTGGGACGGGCTTGCCACGGTGCCGTCCCGCATGGCACCGTCGCTCCTTGACGAGCGAGAAGCTCGCGTGCTCTGGGGTCGGTGAAACTCCGAACCGGCGGTGATAGTCCGCGACCCGGTCACAGCCAGTGACCGGTTGACCAGGTGAAACTCCTGGACCGACGGTCAAAGTCCGGATGGGAAGCGCACGCGACGGCTCTGCTCCTGGTCGTCCGCGTCCGGCGTCATCGCCGTACGCGCGTCCGGGCGCACGAGCACGTCCACGTCCCGCCCCCGGAGTCCGCGACCGGACGACAAGGGGCGAGGAGATGACCACCGCGACGACGAGCGCGGCCACCACCGCGGGGCCCGTCACGAGCGAGGCCGAGCAGGCCGCGATGCGGCGTGCCCTCGCGCTCGCGGCGACCCCCGGCACGCTGCCCGGACCCAACCCGCGGGTGGGGTGCGTGCTGCTCGCGCCCGACGGCGGCGTCCTCGCCGAGGGCTTCCACCGCGGCGCCGGCACCCCGCACGCCGAGGCCGACGCCCTCCTGCGGGCCGGCGCCACCGCCGGACCCGACGCCGCGCGGGGCGCGACCGCCGTCGTGACGCTCGAGCCGTGCGCCCACCGCGGCCGCACCGGGCCGTGCGCCGAGGCGCTCGTCGCGGCAGGCGTCACCCGCGTCGTCTTCGCCCAGCCCGACCCCAATCCCCTGGCCGCCGGCGGCGCGGGGTTCCTCCGCGCCGCCGGCGTCGACGTCGTGGACGGGCTGTGGGCCGACGAGGCCCGTTCGCTCAACGAGACGTGGTCCCGGGCGATGGAGCTCGGCCGGCCGGTGGTGACGTGGAAGGTCGCCACGAGCCTCGACGGCCGCACCGCCGCGGCGGACGGCACGTCCCGCTGGATCTCCAGCATGACCTCCCGCCGCGACGCGCACCGGCTGCGGGCCGCCGTCGACACCGTCCTCGTCGGGTCGGGCACCCTCCTCGCCGACGACCCGGAGCTCACGGTGCGCGACGCCGCCGGCCGGGTCGCGGCCGGCCCTCAGCCGCTGCGGGCCGTGATGGGCCTGGGCGACGTGCCGGGGTCGGCCCGCGTGCGCGGGGACGACGGAGCGGGCTGGGTGCACCTGCGAACTCGCGACCCTCGTGCCGCGCTCCACGAGCTGTGGGCGCGCGATCGCCGGCACGTGCTGCTCGAGGGCGGTCCGCGCCTGGCCGCCGGGTTCTGGCGGGCCGGGCTCGTCGACGAGGTCGTGGTCTACCTGGCGCCCGTGCTGCTCGGCGCGGGATCCGCTGCCGTCGGCGACCTCGGGGTCGGCACGATCGCCGACGCCGCGCGGCTCGAGGTCGTGGACGTGACGGTGCTGGACGGCGGTTCCGACGATCGCGCGCCCGGCGAGGACACCAACGTGCGGCTGACGCTGCGGCCGCGGAGAGAGGGCTGAGAGATGTTCACCGGGATCGTGGAGGAGCTGGGCACGGTCGTCGCGCTCACCGAGAGCGCCGACGCGGCACGCCTCGAGATCGCAGCCGACGTCGTGCTCGACGACGCACGGCACGGCGACTCGATCGCCGTGAACGGCTGCTGCCTGACGGTCGCCGCCCTCGGCGAGACCGCAGACGGCAGGCGCACCTGGACCGCCGACCTCATGGCCGAGACTCTGAAGCGGACCTCGCTCGGGTCGCTCGCACCCGGCGCGCGCGTCAACCTCGAGCGGGCGCTCGCGGCGGGCGGGCGCCTGGGCGGGCACGTCGTGCAGGGGCACGTCGACGGCATGGGTGTGGTGCTGCGGCGCACGCCGGGGGAGCGGTGGGAGGTCGTGGAGGTCTCGTTGCCGCCCGACCTCGCGCGGTATGTCGTGGCCAAGGGGTCGATCGCCGTCGACGGCGTGAGCCTGACGGTGGTCGAGGCCGGCGAGGACCGGTTCACCGTGAGCCTGATCCCCGAGACTCTTGCCCGGACCACGCTCGGCCTGCGAGCAGTCGGCGAGCAGGTCAACCTCGAGACCGACGTGCTCGCCCGGCACCTCGAGCGCCTCCTCGTAGCAGGAGTGGCGGCGGGAGCCGTGGCGGAGGTGGCCCGATGACCGACGCGATCCTGGAGTCGACGGTACGCGTCGAGCGGGCGATCGCCGAGATCGCGGCCGGTCGGCCGGTCGTCGTGGTCGACGACGACGACCGCGAGAACGAGGGCGACATCATCGTCGCGGCGTCCGAGATCACGCCGGAGATCATGGCCTTCACCATCCGGTACACGAGCGGGCTGATCTGCGTCCCGGCGTCGGGCGAGATCCTTGACCGGCTCGACCTGCCGCTCATGGTCGCGACCAACCGCGACCGGCACCGCACCGCATACACCGTCACGGTCGACGCCGCGACCGGTGTCGGCACGGGGATCTCGGCCGCTGACCGCACCCGGACGGCGAGGGTGCTCGCCGACCCGACCACTCACCCGTCGGACCTCACGCGGCCGGGACATGTCCTGCCGCTGCGGGCGAAAGAGGGGGGAGTGCTTGAGCGGCGTGGCCACACCGAGGCCGCTGTCGACCTGGCAAGGCTCGCGGGGCTGCCCGAGGCCGGCGTGCTCGCCGAGCTCGTGCACGACGACGGCACGCTCATGCGACTGCCCGCACTGCGCGAGTTCGCGGCCCGCCACGGGCTCTCGCTCATCTCGGTCGAGGAGCTCGCCGCCTACCGGCGGCGCACCGAGCTCCTGGTCGAGCGCGTCGCCGCCACGCGCTTGCCGACGCGCCACGGCGACCTGACGGCAGTCGCGTACCGTGACATGGTCGACGGCGTCGAGCACGTCGCGCTCGTCGCCGGGGACCTGCCTTCTCCTGGGGTGCCGGTCCTCGGGCCCGTCCTGGCCCGGGTGCACTCCGAGTGCCTCACAGGCGACGCGTTCGGCAGCGTGCGATGCGACTGCGGCCCACAGCTCGACGCCGCACTGGACCGCATCGTCGCCGAGGGGCGCGGCGTCGTCGTGTACATGCGGGGGCACGAGGGGCGCGGCATCGGGCTGGCCGCAAAGCTCGCCGCGTACGCGTTGCAGGACGCCGGGCGCGACACGGTCGATGCCAACCTCGAGCAGGGCCTGCCCGCCGACGCGCGCGAGTACACCGTCGCGGCGCAGATCCTGCGCGACCTCGGCATGCCGAGCGTCCGCCTGCTCACCAACAACCCCGCCAAGGTGGCCGGCCTGCAGGCCGGGGGAGCGACCGTCGTCGAGCGGCTGCCGCTCGCCCTGCCGCCCGACCCGCGGCACCTGGCCTACCTGCGCACCAAGCGCGACCGGCTGGGCCACGACCTGCCGCACCTCGACACCACCGACGACCTGACGCACAACGACCTGCCCGACCTGACCGAGGGAGACCCGATGGACCACACGACCCTGTCCGCCGCAGCGACGCTCGAGGTGACCCGATGAGCGGCGCCGGCGCTCCGCAGACCGATCCGGTGGACTGCTCGGACCTGCGCGTCGCGATCGTCGCGGCGAGCTGGCACGACGTCGTCATGAAGGGCCTGCTCGACGGCGCGCTGCGCGCGTGCTCCGACCACGAGGTTGCCGACCCGCGCGTCGTGCGCGTGCCCGGCTCGTTCGAGCTGCCGGTGGCGGCGCAGGCGCTCGCCGCCGCGGGATACGACGCCGTCGTGGCGCTCGGCGTCGTCATCCGTGGCGGGACGCCGCACTTCGACTACGTGTGCGCAGCCGCGACCGACGGCCTGACCCGCGTCGCGCTCGACCACACAGTACCCGTCGGGTTCGGCGTTCTGACGTGCGACGACGAGGCGCAGGCGCTCGACCGGGCCGGCCTGGAGGGGTCCAGGGAGGACAAGGGCTACGAGGCCGCGGCGGCTGCGCTGAGCACCGCGCGCGTGCTCGGAGAGGTCCGCGCGGCGTGAGCCCGGCGCGTCGCGCGGGGTTCACGAGCAGGGTCTGACCTGGGGTAGTATTTCGGTCGGCCCTGCGGGGCCGGACGGCTTCGCCGCCGCGCGCGGCGGGCCTCTCGGGCTGTGGCGCAGCTTGGTAGCGCACTTGACTGGGGGTCAAGGGGTCGCAGGTTCAAATCCTGTCAGCCCGACGTGTGTGATGTCGCAGGACATCCCGGACAGCCGGACCTACGAAATCGTAGGTCCGGCTTTCTGTTTCTTCGGGGCCGGGCCCGGGGGTCGTCCGGTGCCTTGGTAGTCCTTGGCGGGGTCGAGGACGAGTTCGCGCAGGAGCTCGCCGGTGGCGGCCCGCCGGGGGCGGCCTTGGGTCGTGCGGTGTAGACGGCGGCCGGTGTCGCGCGGTGCGGCAGGGACCGGTGCGGGCGGTGGCTGTGGGTGCCCGGGGCGGGAGTTCTTCCTGGGTGATGCTGGCGCAGCAACGCGAGGCCTCTCCCGGCCGGCGCCGACCGAGTCGGCCTGGCCACCCTAACCGGCCGGTCCGCCGTCGGGCTGTGCACGCGAGGGGCGGGAGCGGCCGTGGGGGAAGTCTCGTACTCCGATCGGCACGTGAGGTGACGTCAACCTCGACGTCTCCCCGTCCGGGTCTGGACGATCTCGCTCCGGCCACGCGCCAGCTATACGCGCGGGACATGCGCCGCTCGTGGTGCCCGCGAGGAGGTGACGCAGGGGCGCGGGAGGGCTCAGGCCGCAACCCGAGATGGCAGAAGGGGCCCCGCCCGGCCGGTCGGCTGGGCGGGGCCCCTTCGGGTGATGCGGGGGTCAGGCGAGGCAGCCGCCGAGTGCGATGGTCCCGTCGATGACGGCAATGCGCTCGAGGACGCCGGCGTACTGGGCCTGCAGGCCGGCGACGACGGTCTTCTGGGCGGCGACGGCGTCCCGGTTGGGCTTCTTGACGCTCTCGAGGGTCCGGAGGGTCGCGGACTCGGTGACGATCTTGGCGTCGAGCGCGGACAGGTCGGCCTTGGCGGTGGCCAGCGCGGCCTCCTTCTCGCCGATCTGCTGGTTGAGCGTGTTCAGCGCGGACTGCAGCGGGGTGAGCTGGTTCTGCAGGGACAGGATCGTGTTCTCCGCAGCGGTGATCGAGCTGTTCACCGTCTCCAGGCTCGTGACCAGCTCGGCGACCTCACCTTCCAGCCCGGTCACCACGGCGGTCTGCGTGGTGACCGCGGTGTTCGCCTCAGCCAGGGTGGCCTGGAGGCCCGGCAGAGCGCCCTCGAGGGCCTCGAGCTCCCCCTGCTTAGCGGTGATCTCCGCCTCCGCGGACGCCAGGTCATCGGTCAGCCCCGGCAGGGACGCCTCGAGCGCGGCGATCTCCGCCTGCTTCGCGGTCACCGCAGCATTGGCGTCGTCCAGGGCGGCGTTCGCGGCAGCCTGGGCGGCCTGGGCGTCGGCCAGCGCCTCGGTGGCGCTGACGACCTGCGCCTGCGCGCCGGCCAGGCTGGTCTGCAGGCTCAAGAGCTGCTCCTGGAGGTTGCTGCTCTCCTGCTGCTTGGCCGACAGCTGTGAGTTGAGAGTGGCCAGCTGAGCCTGCAGCTCGGCCAGGTCACCGTTCAGGGCGGCGATCAGCGCGGTCTTAGCCGCAGCCTCCTCCTCTGCGGCGGCGATCTGTCCCTTCAGGCTCTCGATCTCGGCCTCCAGCGCGGCCCTCTTCTTTGGCTGGTTGCCCTTCAGCGCCGCGAGCTCGGCCTCGAGAGCCGCGAGCTCGGCCTGCAGCTCGGTCGTGTCGGCGGTCGGTGTCGCGGTGGCGGCGGCGATCTCCTCCTGCTTCGCGGTGATCTCCGCGTTCTTGGTGGCGATGTCAGCCTCCAGACTGGCGATCTCGCTCAGCAGCGTGGGCAGCTCGGCCTCGATGGTGCCGATCTGCACGGTGAGGGTCTGCACGCTCTGCTCGGCCAGGCGCAGCTCCTCCTCGGCCCTGACGACCGCGGCGCTCGCGGCGGCGGCATCGGTGTCAGCAGTCTGGGCGGCCGTCTCGAGTGTCTCCAGTGCCGCCCGAGCGTCGGCCAGCTCCTTCTCGGCCGCGTCCACCGCGGCCTGCGCCGCGTCACCCTGGGCGATCAGCCCGGCCAGCTCCTGCGTCGCCGTGTCGATGTCGGCGAGCTGGTCGTCGACGGCGTTCTGCGCCGCGGTCGCCGCGTCGGTCAGGCTCACCAGGTGGGTCTTTGCCGAAGCCAGGCCGGCCTCCTTGGTGGCCAGGCTGCTGACCACGGCGGCCTTCTGGGTGGTCAGCTTGGCCAGCTCGCTCTGGGCGGCGGCCAGCTGGCTCTCCAGCGGGGTGATCTCGTCGACGAGCGTCGTGCGCTGTTCCTGCAGCGTTGTCAGCTCGGTGTTCGCCCTGGCGATCGCGGCGGTCAGTGTCGCCTTGTCCGCGTTCAGCGTGGTCAGCGACATCGTCACCGTGTCGATCTCCCCGAGCAGCGTGGTGTACTCCGCGTCCAGGGTGGCGAGCTGCTGTTCCGCAGCGGTGATCTGCGCCGCCAGGTCGTTCTGCGTGGTGACCAGCGCGGCCCGCTCAGCCTGCAGCTTCGCGATCTGCTCGGCGTTCTGGCGCGCCGCGGCCTTGAGCAGGTTCGGCTGCACGTTGCCCCGGTGGGACAGCTGGTTCATCACACCGGTGCAGATCCCCGTGGTCGGGCTCGTGGCGGTGGCGGGCGCGGCGAACATCAGCATCCCGGCGAAAATCCCCGGCAGGACGATGGCAGAACCAACACGGCGAGCGGTCTTCTGCGTGTTCATCGACATGAGAGCGTCTCCTCAAAAGTGCGAGAGACTTCCCACGTGAGAAGTCGCTCCTTCAAAAGGGGTGGGTAAGCGTCCCCTGTGGCCTCAAAACGTATGGACGCTCGCGTGAGAGCGCTATAGGCCGTGCGGGTGAAAACTTGCCGCACGCGCACGCTCGGTCCCAGCGCATGCGCGGGACACGACGGCGTACTCGTCGAGGCGCGCTGCCGCGGGCGAGGACCTCTCGCCCGCTTGTCACCGGGGTCGTCGCGGCTTGCCGAGCCCCGTCAACGTTCCCGAGAGGCCGTGGCGCTGCGGGTCAGAGTGTGTGGCAGGACCCGCAGTTTGCGCGTCTGACCTGCGAAGGAGTTCGATCGTTCATGGTACGACGGTCGGGCGTGCGGGCCGAGCAGACCCGGATCGATGTCGATCTGGCCAGTGAGGTGAGCGTCGCTGAGGTGGCGCGTCGGGCGAAGGATGTCCGAGCAGTCGGTGGGGAGCTGGTCAACGCCGCCTGAGTCTTGACCCCTTGTCGACGGTCGAAAATTGACCCGCTTGGTGGTCATGGTTCGTCGCTGGTTGAGGCTGGGACGCTGCCCAGTTCTAGTTGAGTCCCGCAGAGTGGTGTAGCGCGGTCGCCAGGTGCTGCACTTCGTCGCCTCGGCAGGTAGACCAGGCGCGGCCGGTCGTGAGCCGAGCCGCGTGCGAAGAATCGCGTGCGAAAGATCGCCGGTTGATGGGGTTGATCCCCCACGTGTTGGAGGATCCCCCGTCCTCCGGGGCCCGGCGTCGTGGCGGCGGCCATGTCTCGACCCGCGCCCGCGACGTCACGGCTTCGGTTCGCAGTCTGGGGACGAGCCGTGGCGCCGCGGTTCCTCCCGGGGGCACGCTCAAGGGCGACGCCCCATCGCCGCCGAGATGCGCCGTGCCGTGTCGAGCACTACCGGTACGAGCGCCTCGACCCGTTCTGGCGGCATGTAGGGACGCGTCGCGGAGACGCTGAGAGCGGCGACGATCGAACCCGACACGTCGCGGACCGGCGCTGCCACACATAGGATTCCGGGCTCGTTCTCCTCCAGGTCGAAGGCGACGCCACGTCGCGCCGACACCCGCATGACGTCGACGAACGCGTCGGCGTCGAGGACGTCGGCCGCTTCACCGTCCGCCGCGACCGTGCGCCGGTCCGCGACGAACCGGCTGCGCCAGCGTTCGCGACTGTCCAGGAGCAGTGCCTTTCCGATGCCGGTACGCGTGAGCGGCATCCGCTGTCCGACGCGCGAGCGCATCTCGGCACCGCGCGTGCCGGAGATCTTGTCCAGGTAGAGGACCTGCTCGCGGTCTTCGACGGCCAGGTGGACCGTGTCCTTGACTCGCTCGGCAAGTCGTCCGAGCTCAGGCGCAGCCGCGGCCGTCAGTGGGTTCTCCGCGAGCGCCTGGTGCCCGAGCTCGATGAGCGCTGGACCCAGCGCGTAGGAACTGTCGGGCAGGCGCCGCAGGTAGCCCGCGGCGACGAGAAACTGGAGGAGCCGGTGCGCCGTCGAGCGCCCGATCCCCGTCGCGCCGGTGATCTCGCGAAGGCGGGCATGGCCGAGCGCCACCGCGCGGACCACGGCGAGCCCGCGGGCGAGCGTCTGGGTCCCGGGCGGCACGATGCCCTCGGCATTCACGGCGGGCAGCATGCCTGCACGCTATCCCGATAATCGGGAGCAAGGCCGGACCACCGGGAGCTGCGCCATAGCGTTAGCGACATGCCGGGCGACGCAACGGGGAACGCGGGGTCACTCGTGGCCGTCGACTGGGGCACGAGCGCATTCCGGGCATGGCTCCTGGACAGGGAAGGTCGGATCCTCGAGCGCGTCCGTGGCACGGACGGTGCGCTCGCTCTCTCCAGGCGAGCCGAGCGGCAGCGCGTGCGAGCCTCCGTGGTGTTCGAGAAGGCGCTCGTCGCCGCGTGCGGGAGGTGGCTCCGACGACGCGCGGGGATGCCCGTGCTGTGCGCCGGCATGATGGGCGCGGCGCAGGGATGGCAGGAGGTCGGCTACCTAGACGTCCCCTCCCCGCTCTCCGCCGTGGCACGGGGGCTCGTGCACGTCCGCAGCTCCATCGGGACCGTGCACTTCGTGCCCGGCCTGCGAAGCGTCGGTCCGGAGCCGGACTTCATGCGAGGCGAGGAGGTGCAGCTGATCGGGACCCTGGCGTCGATGTCCGACCCGGCTGCCACCGTCGTGCTTCCTGGGACGCACTCCAAGTGGGTCGATCTCGACGGCGACCACGTCACGGGCTTCGTCACCGCCATGACGGGCGAGCTGTACGGCTTGCTCATGGGCGACAGCATCCTCGCTCGCCTCGCGACCCCCACGTCGTCCTCCGACGTGACCGACGCCTTTGTCCGCGGGCTCGAGGCCGAGGCGGCGTACGGCGACCAGCGGGGGCTGCTGAGCCTCCTGTTCACTGCTCGTGCTCGGGTCCTCGCGGGGCGGCTCGCGGCGCCCGACGTGGGCGACTATCTCTCAGGCCTGCTCATCGGGCACGAGACCCGCCACGCCCTGCGCACCGCGTCACTCGGAACCGTCGCGGTCTGCGGCTCACCCACGACAGCGCACCGCTACCGCTTCGCGCTCGAGCGAGGCGGCGTCGACGTCCGGACCGTCCACGAGGACGCCGCGGCGCTCGGGCTCTGGCACGTCGCCGTCGGGGCCGCGCTGGTGCCCGACCCTGGCGCCGGGGGAGCCCCGGCGGGAGAGGAGCTGCGTCATGACCATCCATGAAGCCGGGCTGATCGCCATCCTCCGTGGCGTGACGCCCGCGCACGTCGTCGCCGTCGCCTCCGCGGTATGGGAGGCCGGGTTCGACGCCGTGGAGGTGCCGCTCAACTCGCCTGACCCGCTCGAGTCCATCCGACGGATCTGTCGGGAGCTGCCGGCGGGGTATCGGGTCGGTGCCGGCACGGTCCTGACACCCGACGACGTCCACCGCGCCGCTGACGCGGGCGCCCGCATGATCGTGTCCCCCAACACCAAGGCGTCCGTCGTCTCGGAGGCCGTCCGGCTCGGCCTCGAGAGCTACCCGGGGGCCGCCACGCCGTCGGAGGCGTTTGTCGCCGTGGACGCCGGCGCTCGTGCGATCAAGCTCTTCCCCGCCGACTCGATCGGCATCTCTGGCATGCGGGCGTGGGCAGGCGTCCTGCCGACCGGCACGCAGATGGTGCCAGTCGGCGGTGTGGACGCCGGGAACCTGGGCTCGTGGGCGGCGGCCGGAGCTTCCGGAGCAGGCATCGGCACCTCCCTCTACCGGCCGGGAGACCCGCCGGACGTGGTCCACCGGAGGGCCGCTGAGCTCGTCCGGGCGTGGACCGCCACCATCATGTAGGGCGCCGGCACATCGCACCGGCGGTGTCGTCGTCCCGACCCACCCATCGAGCAACGAAGCTGAGAGGTACCCAGTGAAGATCACGTCGCTGACGACGTTCGTCGTCCCGCCCCGGTGGCTCTTCCTCAAGATCGAGACCGACGCCGGCATCGACGGGTGGGGGGAGCCGGTGCTCGAAGGTCGGGCGGCGACCGTCGCCGCTGCCGTCGAGGAGCTCTCCGACTACCTCGTCGGCCAGGACCCGCGCCGGATCGAGGATCATTGGACCGTGCTGTATCGCGCCGGCTTCTACCGCGGCGGGGGAGTCCACATGAGCGCTCTGGCCGGCATCGATCAGGCTCTGTGGGACATCAAGGGCAAGTCCTTGGGAGCACCCGTGCACGACCTCCTAGGTGGACGGGTGCGCGACCGGATCAAGGTGTACTCCTGGATCGGGGGCGACCGCCCGGCGGAGACCGCTGCAGCCGCGTCGCAAGCCGTCGGCCGTGGCTTCTCGGCGGTCAAGATGAACGGGCCCGAGGAGCTGCAGTACGTCGACACCCGCGACAAGGTCGAGAAGGTCGTCGCCAACGTCGCCGCCGTGCGCGACGCGGTCGGGCCGAACATCGGCATCGGCATCGACTTCCACGGCCGCGTGCACCGGCCGATGGCTCGCGTGCTCCTGGACGCCCTGCGGCCGTACCACCTGATGTTCGTCGAGGAGCCTGTGCTCTCCGAGCAT
Source organism: Isoptericola halalbus (assembly GCA_009663185.1). Classification (GTDB taxonomy): domain Bacteria; phylum Actinomycetota; class Actinomycetes; order Actinomycetales; family Cellulomonadaceae; genus Isoptericola; species Isoptericola halalbus. The sequence continues at coordinate 35,197 of VJZX01000008.1, read as the reverse complement.
GTCGACGGCATCGCCGACCTCCTCCGTGCATCTTCGACCCCGATCGCGCTGGGGGAGCGCCTCTACTCCCGCTGGGACTTCAAGGACCTCATCACCTCCGGCGTCGTCGACATCGTCCAGCCGGACCTGTCTCATGCGGGAGGCATCACCGAGGTGCGCAAGATCGCCTCGATGGCCGAGGCCTATGACATCGCGGTGGCGCCGCACTGCCCGCTCGGACCCATCGCGCTGGCTGCCTGCCTGCAGCTGGACGCCGTCGCCTACAACGCGGTGATCCAGGAGCAAAGCCTGGGCATCCACTACAACACGTCCAACGACCTGCTCGACTACCTCACCGACCCGTCGGTCTTCGACTACGAGCACGGCTCCGTGTCCATCCCGCAAGGACCGGGGCTCGGGATCGAGGTGAACGAGGCCTACGTCCGCGAGCGCGCAGCGGATGGCCATCGCTGGCGCAACCCGGTCTGGCGGCACCCCGACGGATCGTTTGCTGAATGGTGAGCGTGGCCGCGAACCGCCGAATCGCCCGCCGCCCTCGACTGGAGCGAACACCCACACACCACGGGGTAGGCGCACCTCGCGGAGGCGGCCTAGGCTTCCCAGGGAGACGGGTCGTTGCTCGGCTCGCCGCGAGGGCAGGGCGGTCGTGATGACACATCGCAACGCGGCGCAGGCGCCTCAGGTTCGCCGCGCTCACCTCGCCGCTGGGGCGGTGCGGGCCCCCCTCACTGCGCCGGGCGAGGCGCCCGTCAGCGGTTCCGCCACACGGCCGCTCACTGAGCGGATCCTGGACGCGCTGCCCGGGCGGCGGCTGGCGTGGATGCTGGTCTGGGCGCTCGTGCCCTGGCTGAACCTGGTGGCCGTGCTCGGCGCGGAAGCCTTCGGATGGACCCCGGTCACCGACCGGTCGTGGGAGGTCGTGAATCGGGTAGCGACCTCGTTCGCGATCCTGCTGTCGTTGTGGGGCGCGGCCCGGATCAGTGACGGTCTCGGGCGGCTTCGGCCGGCGCTCGTCGGTGTGGTGGAGGAGGATCTGCCCGACGTGGAGCGCCTCTTCCGCGGGATGGACAGCATCGCGACCCCGGTAATCCTGACGGTGACGGTCGGTCTCCTCCTGCCGCTGGACGAAGCGCTGGCCGGCGAGCCGGTCGGGGCGGTGATCCAGGGCCTCACCTGGCTGGTCATCGGGGTTCCCATGTCCACCGCGGTGTGGGTCTACGCCACCTTGCAGCTCGGCCTGCACCGTCTCGGGCGAGGTCAGCTGACCCTGACCGAGTACCGCGGCGATCGCACCCTGGGGCTTCAGGCGATCGGGTCGCTGGCCTTCACGGGGTTCTGGACGCTGCTGGGGGCGTTCACGCCGCTGGCTCTCGCAAGCTCCGCCGATCTGCCGTCGGTGCTCGTGACCGTGGTGGTCCTGCTGGCCGGCATCGTGCTCTTCTTCCTCTCCCTGCGTGGATTGCACCGACAGATGGTGACCCTGAAGCGCAGGGAGCTCGACCGCGCGCGGAGGCTGTACGAGGAGGCCTACCGGCCCGTCGGGCAGAGCCCGACGCTGGACGTCCTGCAGCAGCAGGTCGGGTTGCTCAACGCCGCCGAGAGCCTCGAGAAGCGGGCCGAACGCATCCAGGCATGGCCCTTCGACGAGGGCACCTTCGCGCGCACGGTCACCATCGCCTCCAGCGTGGTGGCCACGATCCTTGCCCGTCTCCTGCTGGCACCGACCGGTCTGTGACCGCGGTCGGCCGTCAGAGCGCGATCGGGATCCGCGTCGTCAGGAGCCCGACGTCGGTCAGGAACCGCTCCAGCGCGATCGTTGCGACGCCCGTCGCGACCGAGTTGCCCCGGACGGTCGAGACCTCGAGGCGCAGGTCGTCGGCGGCCCGGCCGGGTGCCTGCTCGACCAGCCGGACGCGGGTCGCGGGCAGCAGGTGCTCGCCGAGTGCCCACGTGGTCCAGCCGGTGAGGGTGACGATCTCGGGGTTGATGACCGCCACGAGGTCCGCGAGCGCCGACCCGAGGTAATAGGCGGTGCGCTCGATGGTCTGCTGGACGGCGGGGTCGGCGTCGGACCGTTCGGCGGCCTCGGCCATGGCGCTGATGAAGTCGCGCTGCATGGTGAGGTCGGCGAGGGGGTGTTCCGGCTCGATCTCGCGGAGGGTCTGCTGGATGCCGGGTGCGCCGACGTACGCCTCGACGCAGCCGCGACGCCCGCAGCGGCACTCGCGGCCGTCGAGGACGAGAAGGGAGTGGCCCCACTCGCCGGCAGAGTTGGTCGCACCGCGCAGGATGCGACCTTCGAGCACGATCCCGGCGCCGACGCCGGTGCCGAGGTTGATGGTGACCATGCTGGAGCAGTCCCGGCCGCGGCCGAGCCAGAGCTCGGCGGTGGCGATGACCTTGAGCGGGTTGTCGATGATGAGCGGCAGGCCCACGCGTTCTCGCAGTCGTTCCAGGTCGACCTTGTGCCAGTTCCAGTGCGGCACGACGACGGACACGCCCGATGCGCCCTGGACGAGTCCGGGGAGAGCGACGCCGACGCCGAGGACGTCGGCGCGGGTGACGCCGCCCTGTTCGAGGACGTTCTCGAGCGCACTGCCGATCCCCTCGAGGACGGTGGCGGGGTCGATGACGTGCTCGTCCCGGGTTTCCTCGACGGACGCGACCTGGTTGAGCGCGGCGTCGAACATGACGGCGCGCACATAGGTCTCGGCGACGTCGACGCCGACGACGCGACCGCGGGCGGCGTTCATCGTGAGGGTCGCGGTGGGCCTGCCCACCCGGCCGACGGTCAGCTTCGTCTCGGCGACGATGCCCTCGGCGATCAGCTCGCCGACGACGGTCGCCACCGTGGCCGGGCTGAGCCCGGTGGCCCCCGCGATCTCGTTCCGCGTGGTCTCCCCGGCGGCGAGGACCGCGTGGAGGGCATCCAGCCGGGACTCGCTGCGGATGTCGCGCGACGTCCTCCTGTGGGCACCCATGTTCACCCCTGGACCACGGTGGCTACCGCGCGGCCGAGCAGCGGGGACTCCTCACCTCGCGTCGCGCGCACCATGAATCGGATCGTCCCAGTATTCCACCCGGCGGGCAGCCAGAGACGGGTGGGGTCACCGCCGGTGAAGCTGGGCCGGGCGGCGTCGCCGAGCCAGACGCGGCCGAGGAGCTCGCCTCCTGAGAAGGCGCTGATGCGGACCTGCCGCCCCTCGAAGCGGAGCGAGAGCCCGCCGGCAGGGACCTCGGCGTCGAACCAGGCCTCGTCACCGGGGGCGAGGCCGAGCGGTAGGCTCACCGGCTCGCCGGTCGCGTCGGTCGCGGCGAGCGCCAGGAGGGCGTCGTCGGGCTGCGGCTCGACGTCCCAGCCGCGGACCGGCTGGAGCCGGAGCAGCTCGGCGCGCAGCTCGGCCCCCGGCCGGTGCGGCACCGTGACGGCGACGTCCGCGCCCTCGCCGGGCGCGAGGGAGAGCCATGGCTCGTCCTGTGTGACGACGTGGGTGACGCCGTCGACGACGACCAGCGCCGAGCCCTCGACCCCGTCGAGGCGCAGCGCGTGGTGCGATCGCCCGTCGACGGGCAGGCTGCGCCGGTACGTGACCGGCCTCCCGGCCCGCGTGCTGCTCCAGCCCGCCAGCGTCCGCAGTGGTGCGGGGTCGCCGGACCAGGTTCCCGCTCCCGCAACCGACCACAGTGCGGACACGTCCTCGCGCCCGACGACGGACCACACCTGCCCGAGCCCGCGGAGCGACCCCATCCGCAGGGCGGGGAGCCGCACGTCGTCGAAGTTGGAGTGGCCCCAGGTCTCGACGGTGGCTTCCAGCCGGCGCGCTCCCGCGACCGGCACCAGGACCGAGGCGCCGAACCGTGCGAGAGCGGGCCGGACGTCGTCGTCCAGCATGAGGTCCGCGATGTCCGAGGTGCCCTGGAAGAGCAGCTCCGTCAGGCCCCCGACGTCGGCCCCGTAGTGCGTGCGACCGCGGTAGACGCCGAGTTCTTCGGACGACGGCGGCAGGTCGTGCCGCGTCGTGGTGCCCGTCCGGGTGCCGAGGTCGAGGCGGGTGGCCGTCTCGATCAGCACGGGCTCACCCTCGGCGGGCGGGGCGGCGCGCAGGTCGCCGACGTCGTCGGGGTGGAGCACGGCGACGCCCCACACCGCGTCTCCCGCTTCGAGTGTCGCCCGGACCGGGGAGCCCGGGACGGGGGCGGCGAGCTCGGCGGCCGCGACGCCGCCGTCGGGCACCTCGAGGACGACCATGCTGGTACCGCGCGCCGACAGCGTGAGGCCGGCCGGCCCGGCGCCGACGAGGTCGGCGGTGGCGAGGCGCAACGTGCCGGACAGGCCGTAGGGCACCAGGGGCAGGTCGCGCAGGACGAGAAGGCACGAGGCCGGGGGCAGCGGGACCGTCACCTCGGCGGCCCCAGCCCCGGCAGGCAGCGTGACCGTCCCCCACTCCTCGGTGAGGTTCGGGACGCCGAGGAGCTCGCCGCCGCCGTCGAGCACGAGACGGGAGGGCGACGCGCTCGTGGCGACGTCGGCGGTGTAGGCCCCGGGTGCGGCCTCTGCCGAGGCCCGGGCGAGTGCCGGGCCGAGCGTGCGCAGGACCGCGGACAGGACGCGCGCCTCCGCGTGCTCGGGGCGCGCGGCGCCGACGGGGTCGAGGTAGCCCCCGAAGTCGTAGTCGTGCGACATGAAGCCGCCCGGGTCGCCCCAGTTGCCGACCGACGGCGTCCAGCCGAAGTCGTACCCGGACGCCTGCAGGTACGGCGCGACGACCTTGGCCCCGCTGACGACCAGGCGCCGTAGCGTGGCGTGCCGCCGGTTCGTCTCCGTGACCAGCAGCGGCAGGCCGCGGCCCGCGACGAGGTCCGCGTAGCGCCGGACCTCGGGCTCGATGAACGCCGAGCGGTCGTCCGGGTAGAAGTTGAAGGCGGGCGCGACGTCGTCGACGTCGCCCGTGGCTCCCGTCAGGTCGCCCTGCCCGGCGCACGCGACGAGCGGGACGCTGATCCCGTGCCGCAGGGCGAGGTCGCGCAGCCGGCCGACGTACGCGGCGCGGTCCTCGCAGTCGAAGAAGTCGAGCTCGTTCTCGAGCTGGACGGCGACGACCGCGCCGCCGCGCCCGTGCTCGTGCGCGGCGAGCAGCGGGAGGACCTGGTCGAACCAGGCCTCCACGTGGGCCAGGTAGCGCGGCTCGGCCTGTCGGAGCCGCAGCCCGTCGGTGAGCGTGAGCCACGCGGGCAGTGCGCCGCCGTCCCACTCCGAGCAGATGTACGGGCCCGGGCGGGCGATCACCCGCAGGCCTGCGGCGTGCGCGAGGTCGAGGAACACCGCGACGTCGCGCCGGCCCTCGAAGTCCCACCGCCCGGGGGCGACCTCGTGGAAGTTCCACGGGAGGTAGATGTCCACGAGGTCGTAGCCCGAGGCCCGTACGGCCTCGAGGCGGGACGCCCACGACTCGCGCGGGATGCGGAAGTAGAACAGGGAGGCGCACAGGCGCACCTGCTCGCTACCGTCGACCATGAGCCCTGAAGGGCCGAGGACCACGGCGGTCGCGGTCGTCTTGGTCACGCGACACCTGCGCTTTCCACGGAGACGTTCGGCTGGGGTGCGATGTACTTGGCGAAGATGCTCGTGAACACGAAGCCGTTCACAAAGGCCACTCCCGCGAAACCGATCAGGAACCAGAGCAGGCCGTATGCCGTCGCCGCTGGGTAGAAGACCGTGATGACGACGGGCAGCGCGGTGACAGCGAGGAGGGTCAGCGACGCGAACAGGTGCCGGAGCGACATCTTGCGCGAGTTGTTCAGCACTTCCCGCACGCTGTTCTCGAACTTCGCCAGGTAGGGAAACGCGTACAGCGCGGCCAGGACGACCCTGAAGGCCACCAGGTAGCAGATCGCCTGCAGGACCAGCTGCGCGAGGGGGGAGATGTCGAGGGTTTCGACGGCGACGTACCAGGCCGCGAGGACCAGCGCCAGGAACGCCACGGCCAGCCCCAGGAGGGTGCCCTGCCTGAAATTCGCTCGGAACGACCTGAAGTAGTCGCCCGTCACGGACTCGCACTCGTTCGTCACGATCTTCATCGCGGTGTAGTTGAGGGCGGTGAGCGATGCCCCCAGTGTGACGACCGGGACGGACGTCGCGACGAACACGATGTTGAGGATCATCACGTCCGCGACCTTGGTCAGGAACCGCAGGAGCGGTGAGTTCGCGTCGAAGAATCTGCTCACGATCGCCTTGTCTCTCGCAGACGGGCTGTGCGGGCCCGACGCCGCCCGCGAACGGGCCCGCACAGCACGATGGGTACAACAGGGACTACTTCAGGCCTTGCTCCTCGGCCCAGGCGTCCATGTCGGACTGGATAGACGCCCTAGCATCCTCGTAGCCCGCGTCCTTCAGCTTCTGCCGCATCTCCTCGATGGCGGCTGCCGGGTCGTCGAACTTGCCGTACTGGAGCTGCGGGATGTACTCGGAGAGCACGCCGCCCATGGCCGCCAGCGTGGGATCGATCATGTCCTTGTTCACGATCAGCGTCGAGTACGGGTAGTCCTTCGCCACCGCGTCGAGCTCGTCGTAGATCTCCTGCTTGTTCGGCGCGTCCTCGACCCTGTCCGGCTCGAACTCGTCCATGCGGCCCGCCCAGAAGTTCGAGCCCAGGGAGTCCGTGGAGGAGTCGTAGCCTTCGGGATGGCCGAGCTTCCCGTCGTCGGTGATGACGTAGTCCGTACCCTCGATGCCGAAGTTGAGCAGCTTGTAGGATTCCTCGTCGTTCCGCAGGATGTCGTAGACCTCGAGCGCCTTCTCCGGGTTCTTCGAGGTGGCGTTCACGGCCATGGCTCCGTGCGTGAGGATGTCCCTGAAGACGTTCCCGTTCTCCTGGCCCCAGTAGAAGAACTTCGGGTCGGACCCGGGCTGCTTCTTGTTCATGTTGTCGACGATCCCGCCGATGAAGGTCTGCGTGTGGTGCTGGTCCACCCCGGAGAGACCTGCGTAGAACTGCTCACGCGTCTGACCGTCATAGTTGAGCGCGTCCTCGCGCCAGACGCCGATCTCGTTCCACTCCTTCGCCAGCTCAGCGGCCTCCAGGAGTTCGTCACCCTCCATGTACCACGAGGTCACCGTGTAGGGGTCCGACTCCCTGGTCTGGAACGGGAAGTAGTTGCCGGCGCTGATGCCCTGGATCGTCTGGTAGTCGGTGTGGCCCTGGAGGTACCCGGTCAGCGCGGCGTCCAGGGATCCCGCGACGTCCCAGGGGTAGGCCTTCGGCTTGTTCTCCTTGACCCACCTGAAGTACTTCGTGAAGTCCTCGAACTTGGTGATCGTGCCGTCCTCGAAGCCCGCCTCCTTTGCCCAGTCACCGCGGTAGAAGAACCCGTGGTTCGTCCACTGGGTGAAGTTGTCCTCCGGGATGAAGTAGATCTGGCCGTCGTCGAGCTTGGTCAGGTCCCAGTGACCCTCCGCGTTGACCTGCTCCCAGGTCTTCGGCGCGTACTCCTGCAGCATCTCCTCCGACAGCGGGAGGAATGCTCCCTTCTCGGCGTTCTCCCAGGCGAAGAGCCAGTCCGTCGCGGTGGTGATCAGGTCGACGTTGTCGTCGCCCGAGAGGAGCTGGGTGTTGTACTGGGTCTGCCAGTCGGCCCACTCCACGTAGAACAGGTCGAGGTTGGCGTTCGCCTGCTCCTCCAGCCGCACGTTCAGCTTCTCCAGCATCGCCTCCAGGCGACCGTTCGTCGGCTTGTCGCCCAGTACGAGCATCGTGATCTTCGTCGGTTCTCCCGACTCGGACGCGTCGTCGCCGCCCGGGGTACAGGCCGCGAGGGCCGTCGTGGTCATGGCCAGGGCGAGGACCGCAGCCCCGGCCCTGGCGAGAGGCTTTCTCAGCATCGAGACTCCCTTGAATCGTTGGGGTATTGCAGGTCTTTTGTCGTCGTCACGGGTCAGCCCTTGACCGCCCCGACCGTGATCCCGCTGACGAAGTACTTCTGGACGAAGGGGTAGGCCAGGACGATCGGCCCCGTCGCGACGACGGCGCTCGCCATCTTCAGGGTGTTGCTCGGGAGCTCCGTGATGCTGACGTTCGACCCGGCCACAGAATTCCTCAGTGCGTTCGCCGTGTTGATGATGTTGTACAGGTGATACTGGAGCGGCTTGAACTCTACGGTGCTGCCGAGGTAGAGCGAGGACAGGTACCACTCGTTCCAGTAGCCCAGGGCCAGGAACAGGCCGATGGTGGCCAGTGCGGGCTTCATCATGGGGAGCACGAGCTGGAGGAAGATCCGGAAGTCGCCCGCCCCGTCGACCTTCCCGGACTCGACGATCTCGTACGGCACGGACCGCAGGAAGTTCTTCATCAGGATGATGAGCCACGGGGTCATCAGAAGCTGGAGGAACACCGCCAGGTAGCTCCCCCTCAGCTCGAGGTAGCGCGAGATCCAGATGAACGTCGGTGCCAGCCCTGCCGAGAAGAGCGTGGTGAAGTAGACGAAGAACGAGATCACGTTCCTGAACGGGAAGTCCTTGCGCTGCAAGGCATATCCCGTCATGGAGATGATGAACAGCCCGATGGCCGTACCCGCCACCGTCATCACGATCGTCACGACGTACGAGCCGATGATCTGCCGGGGAGCCCGGAAGATGTACTCGTACGCGGCGAGCGTGAACCCCTTGGGAAGCAGGCCGAAGCCGTCCCTCATGATCTCCGACTCGCTGGACAACGACGCCGAGACAATGAGGACGAAGGGCAGCGCGCAGAAGGTGGCGAACGCAGCGACCGTGACGTACGAGATGCCCCGCAGCACGTAGTCGCTCCTGTCGAGCCGGACATTGCGCGGCTGCCTCGCCGCGACGACGTATCTCATCTCGAACCTTCCCTGTCAGAACAGCGCATAGTCTTTGTTGATCCTTCGCACGATCCAGTTGGCCAGCATGACGAGCGCGAAGCCGAACAGGGACTGGTAGAGCCCGACCGCCGTCGACGACGTGAAGTTGTTCTGGGAGAGGATCATCCGGTACACGGAGGTCTCGATGATGTCCGTCGTCTGGAACAGCGCTGCATTGTTCCCGACCAGGTTCCAGAACAGTCCGAAGTTCCCGTGCATGATCCCGCCCAGCGAGAACAGGAGAAGGATGATGAACGTGGGCTTCAGGCTCGGAAGGATGACGTACCGGATGCGCTGCCAGGCCGAGGCCCCGTCGATCGCGGCCGCCTCGAACAGGGAGTTGTCGATTCCCATGATCGCGGCGAAGTAGACGATGGATCCGTACCCGGTGCTCTGCCAGAGGTGGAAGAGGATGATGATGATCGGCCAGGCGCCGGCGATGCTGTAGATCTTGATCGGGTCCCCGCCGGTCTGCTCGATGAGGGCGTTGACTGCCCCGGTGTCGTAGTTCAGCAGGTTGAAGGCGATGACTCCGACGAGGACGACGGAGATGAAGTACGGCAAGAACATCACAGCCTGGCTGATCTTCTTGAAGTACTTGGACCTGACCTCGTTCATCATGATGGCCAGCGAGATCTGGAGGATGTTTCCCAGGACGATGAAGGCCACGTTGTAGAGGATCGTGTTCTTCGTGAGCAGCCACAGCTGACCCGACTTGACCAGGAACTCGAAGTTCCTCAGCCCCACGAAGGGGCTCCCGAAGATCCCGTCCCGATAGTTGAAGTTCGTGAACGCGATCCATGCCCCCGGGAGCGGGGCGTAGCTGAAGACGAGGAAGAATACGATGGCCGGAAGGCACATGAGGAGCAGCGTCCTGTTGTCACTGATCCGTCTCAGCAGCGACTTCGGCCTCTTTGTCGGCAAGGCGTCGCGCTGTCCAGCGCCCGCCAGCGTCACCACGCTTGCCTGCGTCACCACTGCAAGCCTCCGCCTCTCTGCGGTTGGGCGCCGAGCCTCGTTGCCGGCGCCGCCAGGTTGGAACGCCGCTAAACCTAACCGTCGATGAAATCCGCCGCCAAGGGGCTTGAGGTCACGAAACGGTCACGATGTTCACGTTAACGCGTGCGTGGGCGCACCGGCCTCGCAGGAGATCTTGAGACGACGCACACCCGCTCGAGCTCCCCGCCCTGCCTCGTCAGCCGGTTCCCGTCCTGGGCGCAACAGCTCCGCCTGTCGACGGCGAAGGGCGCGGTGGCGGGGGAGGACGGCTACGCCGTCGCGCCGCTGTCCGAAGGCAGCGGCACGATTGTCCGCCGTCGAGGTCATGGGCGCGGGGTGAAGAGCTCGGACTCCTTGCGGCCTGTCTGCAGGTCGAGGGTGCGAGCCCGTCGATGCTCACGGTGATGCCGGCCGAGGCTCACTCCGGGTGCGGAGACCACCGAAAGAGCCCCGGCCGACATGCGCCCGACTACTGCGGGTCCGCCGTCTCCTGGACCAGGACGCTGACCAGGTCCTTGCGGACGAACCGGGTCCCGCACGCGGTGGAGAAGCCCGACACCGTCAGGCCCAGGGTGTAGCTGCCGGGGACCTTCGTGGCGGTGACCTGACCGATGACCTTGCCCGTCGCCAGCGGACGCAGGACCTTGCGCAGGTCCACGATGCTGCCCGACGTGGGCGTCCGATGGGCCGCGGCGACCGACCGCAGGCCCGCCCCGGCCGAGGTGAGGCCTGCGACCGGCCGGGGCAGGGACATGGCGTAGCGGCCCCGGAAGCTCCCGGTGCGCTGCGGGACGGCGTCTGACGTGCCGCTGCCGAACGCGATCCGCCGGACGCTCGGCGCGAGGATGTCCTCCCCGCCCTGGGCGACCAGGGCGTCCCGCAGCAGCGTGAGCTGGGTCCACCGGAGCTGGTTCTTGTCCGGCCTGCCGTCCCGCAGCAGCGGTTCAGGGATCTTGATGCCCCTGAGCCTGTCCTGGTGCATCGCCACGAGCTCGTCGAGCCGGTATCGAGGACCGGCGACGGTGCCGTTGACGGCGAACCCGTCCAGGGTCCCCTTGCCGTCCTGCGCGGTCACGCGCACATCGATCGGCTGCCCGACGCCGACCCGGTAGGGCGCGGCCACGTCCACCGAGACGTCACTGCGCACGAACCCGCCCACGGTGTACGGGGTGTGCTCGCGACGGGCCGTCGTCACCTCGACCTGCCACGTTCCGGGCTGCGGGTCGTGCACCTCCATGCGGAGGTAGCCCTTGCCGGCGACCCGCGTGTACTCGGTGGCGGACTGCGGCATCCAGCGGCCGCTCGGCGTGCGCAGCCGGACGGAGATCTCCTTCGCCTCGTGCGGCTCGCGGGCGACGTACGACAGCTCCGGGTCGTGCCACGCGACAGTGAAGAGCACCGACTCCGCGCACGCGTCGACGAAGCCGGAGACGACCGACCTCGAGGCCATGGACGACTCGTTGACGATGATCCCGTCACCCGTGACCTGGCCACGGATGTAGTTGTAGATCTCGAACAGGTCGTCGATGGTCGGCATGAAGTAGTACCGACCGTCGGTGTTCGCCGCGAGCTGGTCGAGGAGAGCCTGGTCCGACGACGGTCCCATGGCGCACGTGTAGAGCGGCAGGTCCGCAGGGAGAGCTGCCGCAGCCTGGAGCGCGCTCGGCTTGGCCGGGTTCGCCGGGTCGCACCCCTTGTTGTCGTAGCCGTCGGACAGCAGGACGAGGGCGGTACGAGTGCCGGCACCGACGCCGGCGAGCATCGACCCGGCGGTGGCGATCCCGTCGCCCATGAAGGTGCAACCGCCGAACCCGATCCCGTCGACCGCCGCCTTCGCGTCGTCGCGGGTGGTCTGGCCCACGATGAGCTCCGGAGGTCCGGCCGCCGGGAACTCCTGATCGCCGTCGTCGCCGAAGCTGACGACGCCCACGGAGTCGTCCACCGACATCAGGTCGATGAACTGGCGGGACGTCTGGCGAGTGACGTCGACGTACCCGAACACCTGCATCGATCCCGAGCGGTCCAGCACGTTGATCACGCTCACCGGGTCCGCGCTGGGTACCTCGGCGTTGTCGAGCACGAGCGCGAAGTCCTGCCAGGGCGTCGCGATGTCCGGGCGCGCTGAGGCGCCGACCGACGCCGCCACGACCGTGACCTCGTAGACCCCGGACGGGTTCTGGATGGCGACGACCTCGGCGTTGTTGAGCGAGTCCGCCACTCCGCCGGTCGTGGAGAAGGCGCCGGCGAAGTTGTTGCCGCGAAATGTGCTGGCAGTGCCGGTCTCGAGGACCTCCAGGTCGAGGTCGTTGACGAGAGCCGGGTTCGCGCCCACCGCGGCCGCCGCATCGGTCCAGGTCAGGGCCACGCGGAGCGGTCGGCCCGGGTCGACCGCCGCCACGCGGATGCGGTACTCCTGGCCGCTTCCCGTGAAGGCATGCCGCTGGTCGAGGAAGATCTTCGGACCGCGGTCGCTGTCGGGAGCCTGCAGCAGGGCGTTCTCGATCGAGACCCGCCCCCACCCGGCATCGTTGGTCGGTCCGGTGGCGATCGATCCACCGTTGCCGTCAGTCCCGCCCGCCACCGGCTCGGTGCTGACACAGAGCAGCGCCTTGAGGAGCGCCGGGCTCGGGGTCGCCCCACCACGCGTCCGGCGCCACCAGTCGATGAGGACCGCACACGTCCCCGTGATGGCCGGAGCGGCCATCGAGGTGCCGCTGAGGCGTGTGTGGTTCGCGTGGAGTGTGCCGTTGGTGTCGGTGTACTGCGGCCGGGCGCTTGCTCCGCTGCGGGCGCTGACGATGTCCGTGCCCGGCGCCACGAGAGTGGGAAGCTGCCTGTTGTCGGCCGCCGGGCCCCGGGACGAGCTGGTTCGCAGGCCGCGGATGTCGTCGACGTCGCCTTCGCCGGGCCGGAAGTTCAGCGAGTTCCCGACGACCAAGGCGTTCTTCACGGCCTTCGTGCACGTCGTAGTACCCGGTCCGCTGTTACCCGCCGAGAAGACGACGACGAGCTCGTTGATGTCTGTCGTGGTCGGGTCGGCGTCTCGGACGCCCAGGTCGAACGTGCGGTCACCCGCGCCGTAGGTCGACCCGTCCAGTGCGTAGGAGTTGTTCATGACCTGGGCGCCGTTCTGCGCCGAGGTCTGTATGCGCTGCTGCCTGGTGCCGTTCGCGAGCACCGAGCCGACCATCGCCTGCGGTGCCATCCCGACGCCGAGGAGGAACCCCTGGGGGTCCGTGTCCCCGGACGCACCGTTTCCGGCCGCGATCCCGGCGACATGCGTGCCGTGGCCGTCCGTGTCGCCGCCGACAAGTGCGCCGCCGGGGCCGGTGACGGCGAACGCGAGCCGGCCGGCGAGGTCCGCGTGGACAGTCGCTGGGTTGTTCGTGTCGACACCGGTGTCGCAGATCGCGATCGTCACGCCTGTCCCGTCAGCGCCGATCGTGCCGAGGTTTGCGGCATAGCCGACGTTGGGTGCCGTGGTGGGCGGCGCGGCGCCGTCGAGGTCCTCGAAGGTGATCTGCGCGGAGCGCTCGTCCTCGGGCACCGGGGCACGGACCGCGTCGACCCAACGCACGTCCTCGCGAGCGGCCAACGAGGCGAGAGCCTCGTTGGGGACCTGCGCGGTGAGGCTGCGGTAGGTGTCGGACGTCGGCTCCGCGATGTGCTCGACGGTACCGCCCGATTCCTCGATGAAGGCGGCGACCCCGGCGACGTCTCCGTCGGCGAACACGCCGATGTCGAGGGCCTCGACAGGGCCCAGCCCCTTGCTCTCAGCCTCGGTGTCGGGGGCGAGGAGTACCGGGTTGACCTTGTAGGCAGGCTCGAGCCGGCCGGTCCACGCGACGAACGGGAGGGACCGCAGCGCGGTAACCGTGCCGGCGTCGGCCCGGACGAGATAGCCGAACGGGCCCACGGGCTCGACGACCTCCACGCCACTCTGCTCGATCGCGGCGAGCCAGGACTCCTGTGCGGGGCCGACCAGCTGGACGACATGGTTGTGATCGACCGAGCCATCCGCCTCGCGGGCGCCCGAGCCTGGCGCGGAGAACTCCGGTGGAAGGTCGGGCAGCCGCCCGGTCTCGGTGTCGATCCGGTAGGAGAAGAAGTTGAGGTGGTGCGGGTCGGGCAGCGCCTTGACGCGCAGTCCGGACGACGTGAGCGCTTGTGCGCGCTCGGGTTCGATGTCCACGAGGACGCCACGATCGAGCGTGGCGACGACCTCGACGCCTTCCCCCTCGGGGAGGGTGAGGTCGTGGTCACGCGCCGTGACGACATACCGGTGAGTCATGATTCCCCCTGACGTGACGGCCCGATCTTGACGTGACCGGGCTCACACGCTAGGGAGGTCGTCACTCGGCACCACGTACATGGCACACGAGGCTGGGTGAAACTCGCGGCGGCCCGGTCCGTGCGGGCCCCCGCGGTCGTAGCATCGCCGGATCGGCCCGCGGTGGCCGGGCCGCACGGCGGCAGGGGCGACGAAGGTGGAGCACGACGAGGTCAGGACCGACGACGGGAGCGGACACCTGCTCTCGTCCTGGTGGCGCCTGGGCCTGGGCCTGGCCGCCGTCGCCCTCGTCGTGCTGGTCTTCCTCCTGGCCAGGACCCAGCCCGGGACCCCGGCTGGCCCCGCCGGCGGGTCCGCTCTCCCTTCGGCCGCGCCCGTCGCGGACGCGGGCCCGGTCCCGGTGTGCGGGTTCCCCGTCCTCGACGCCGTCACGGAGGACGGCGTCGACGAGGCGGGTCTCGGCGGCGTGCGTACGGTGGTGGACGACGTCCTCACGATGTCGGACGCCGAGCCGGTGACGTTCCGAGTCGCGGCGGGCAGCGCGTTCGTGCTCGAGCGCGTGGACGCGACGTACACGATGACGCGGTACGACCTCGGCTCGGGCGACCGGACAGCGACGACCACGATCGAGCTCGAGGCGGACGCCGACACCGAGCTGTTCGGCACCGACCACGTCGAGGTCGACGAGGACGGCCACGTCTACCTGCTCGACACGCTCGGGGGTCGGCGCGACCTGCTCAAGGTCGCGCCCGACGGCGAGATCGTGTGGCGCGCCACCCTCCCGCCGGGACCGCAGACGACGGGGGCCGTGCTCGATCTCTACGGGCTCGTACGGTGGGCCGACGCGGACGGTGCCGAGATAGTGGGCGTCCAGGACAGCGAAAAGGTCCTGCACCGCGTGAGCGGCGACGGGGAGCTCCTCGAGCCGCTCGACCTGGTGGGTGGCGTCGTCGGGCAGCTTCCGGACGGGCGCGTCGTCGTCTCGGGCGACGAGAGCGACGCGGAGGTGGCCGACGTCGACCTCCGTGCGGTAGACGCGGCGGGCCGCACGAGCCTGCACCTCGGTGCGTCGTGGGAGCAGGAGCGCCCGTTCGCCGTCCCGCACGTCCCCTGGACCGAGCCGTCCGGCATCTCGACGGGTCCGGGCGACGAGGGAGTCGTCGTGGCCGAGACCGGCCTCGGGTTCGCGTGGTACGGCGAGGACGGCGTGTTCCGCGGTGTGTGGCCCGACTCCCGGACGGACCTCGAGCAGCCGTTCGCGCTCTGGGACCGCACGCCGGTCCTGCGCGCAGGCGCCGATCCGCAGTCGCCGTACTACGTCCTCACGCATGGCGAGGAGGGCGGCTTCGCGCTCACTGAGATCACGGCCGAGCGCATGGCGCTCCAGCTCACGGCGACCAAGGCGTACAGCGCGGCGAACGAACCGGTGCTCAGCGGGCTGGGCCTCGGTGCCGGGCTCGTCGTCGACAGGCCGTACGGCGTCTTCCCCGACGGGAGCCAGCCTGAGGTGCGCGCCGAGTTCGACGACGCATGGGCGCCCTGGGCCGACGTCTACCGGCTGCGCTACCAGGTGCGCGGCGACCCGCGCGTGCCCGATCCCGTCGTGGGCAAGGAGACTCTAGTCGACCTGCCCCCCGACGGCGGCGAGGTCCTGCTCGACCTCCCTGAGACCCGTCCCGGCGTCTACGAGGTGGACGCCGCGCTCGTGCGGGCCGGCACCGGCGAGGCTGTCTCGGGCACATGCCTGCGGTACACCGTCGCATCGCCGGGCAGCCCGCTCGACCCCGGCACGCTCGCAGACGGCGCCGACTGGGGCGGCGCGAAACCGTTACGCGGCGTGCAGCTCGCCCATCAGCTCGGTGTCGGCAGCCACCGGATGCAGCTCGACTTCGCGGCGATCGTGCCCGACCCGACAGGGGACCCCGACCCGTCGGAGCTCGTGTGGGACTCCCTGCCCGACGGCGGCGGGGGCGAGGAGGCCGGCGCGGACCCGTTCGCCGAGCTCGCCACGGCCGCAGAGCTGGCCGACGAGACGGACGTCCTGCTCATCCTGCAGCTGGGTCAGGGCGGCGAGGCGGAGCAGGCCGCAGTCGCCGCCGGGACGTGGGAGGGCTGGGTACGGGTCATCGCGGCGGAGGTGCACGAGCACGCCCCGACCCTGCGCCACTGGGAGCCGTGGAACGAGCCGAACAACACGGGCTACGAGGACGCCGCGACCTACGAGGACGACGTCGGCGCCCCGTTCGCGCGGGCAGTGCGGGCTGTCGTGCCCGGCGCCGTCGTGGTCGGCGGCAACACGCTCGGGATCGTGCCGGGCTGGTGGGCGGACCTGGTCGCCGCTGGCGGGTGCGACTCGCTCGACGTGGTGAGCATCCACCCGTACACGGGTTTCAACCGCTCCTGGGAGGAGGAGGGGTTCTCCGTCGACGGGGCCGAGCTCGACCAGCTCCGCACCGCGCTCGGCCCGTGCGGAGACGTGCCCGTATGGGACACGGAGTCCGGCTGGTGGTCTGACGGTGTGGCCAACCTCCGTGCGTCGGCCTGGGACGTCGCACGCAAGCTGCTGTGGTACGCCGTAGAGGATGTCGAGGAGTGGACGTACTTCTTCTCGGAGGGTGGCTTCGGCGAGGCGGGCGTGTCGTGGTCGCTCGTCCAGTACGACGGCTATCTCAAACCCGCCGGGGCGGTCTTCGCGGCGACCGCACCGTTCCTCGACGGGTTCGAGGGCTTCGCCCCGGTCGAGGTCGGTGCGCCCGGCGTCCATGCCGTGCGCGCCACGGCGGAGGACGGCAGGGAGCTTCTTGCTCTGTGGTCCGAAGACCTGGCGGTCCCGGTGCTGGTCGCCGCCGGAGACGGTGCGGTGCAGGCCGTGCTGCGCGACCCGTACGGCGCCGAGCGCGTGGTGAACGTCCCGGCCGGAGGGGCGGAGGTCGCTGTGAACGGCGCGCCACTCCTTCTCGTGGCGCCCGCCGGCACCGGGCTCGAGGTCACCCCGCTCGAGGCCTTCGGTCCTGACCTTCTCGAGGGGAGGCCCGCGTCGGCCTCGTCGACGCACGAGGACGCAGGTCAACCGACCGTTGTCACGTCCGGCACGTTCGCGGTGCGCGACCCATGGCGGTCAGGGCGTCTCTCCGGCGGGGCCGTCGACGATGCCCCGTACGTCGAGGTGACGTCGGACGGGCCGGTCGTGATCGACCGCGTCGCCGTCGCGACGGCGGGCATCCGCTGCTGCACGTCCGGCCTGCGTGACTACACGGTGTCGGTGCAGACGGTCGACGGGCGGTGGCGCGACGTCGCCGAGGTGCGGGACCAGTTCTGGGAGCGCGTGGCGCTCGTCCAGTTCGACCCGGTGGAGGTCACGGCCGTCCGCGTGAACGTCCCGATGACGACCGAGCGTGGGACACCGGTCCTCGCGGCGAACTACACGGGCATCGTCGGCGGCCTGCACCCGCACTTCATGCCGCTGGCGACACAGAGCGAGTGGATCGTGGCCGTGAGCGCTCTCCGAGCGTGGGGTCCGGACCGACCCGGGTAAGACGTTGCGCGCAGACGGCGCCGGGCCGCCGGCAAATCCCTCATCGATGACCGCTCGCTGCGGTGCGCATCCCGAGAACGACGCCCACGACGACGACCGCGACACCGAGCCATACGACCGGTCCCGGTACCGGGCCGCCGAGCATCACCCCGCCCACGGCCGAAGCCACGGGCACGACCCCGGTGAACAGCCCGGCGCGGGCCGGGCCGATCCGACCGACCGCCGTGTACCAGAGCAGGAACGCCACGACGGTGACGGCCAGGGCGAGGTGCAGCGTGGCGCGCAGGTGCTCGGCCCGCAGGGTCAAGATTGCGCCGGGCCCCTCAGTCGCCAGGCTGAGTGCCCAGAGCGCCACCGCCGCGATCGAGACGGCATGGAGTGACACGCCGTGCGGCCCGGTCCGGTGCAGCACAGGTACCGCCAGCAGCGTGAACCCGGCCCCGCAGACCAGTGTCAGCAGCGCGTACCCCAGGCCGGCGGCGTCGGTGCGCCCGCCGCCGGTCAGGGAAGGTCGGGTCCGCCCGAGCAGCGGGCCGACCGACGCCAGCAACAACGGCACGGCGGCGACCGCCACGCCGATCACGGCCGGCTCCGCATGCGCGAGGCCGCGCACCACCCCCACGTTGAACAGCACCAGCCCGCTCAGCGCCACGCCCGCGACCCACGCCCACTCGCGGGCCCCGGGGCAGGGGAGCCGTCCGGCGGGTGCCCTGCAGGACCACCCTCAGCGCCAGGGCCGCCAGCGTGTACCGGAGGGCTTGCACGGTGAAGAGCCGCGCGTCGTCGTCACGCCCGCCCACCAGTTCCCGACGGGCGTCGTGCTCGCCCCGGACCGGCGCCGGGCCCGGACGGAGTGCCCGGCCGCCTGGTCATCGAGGACGACTACGACGCCGAGCACCGCTACGACCGTCCGCCCGTCCCGGCGTTGCGCGCCCTGGCGCCCGACCACGTGGTGCACCTCGGCAGCGTGTCCAACGGCCCCTGCCATCCGGATCGGCTGGCTGCTCGCACCCACTGCGCTCCAGTCCGAGCTGGTCGAGGCCCGGTACTGGACAGACCTCGCCGGCCGCCACCGCGCCCGCACGTCCGTCGGGACGTCGACGAACGAGCCTCCCGCGGCGAGGTCCACGGCGTGGACCCACACCTCGCGGGTGCGCATCCACGCGGTCTCGCGCAGCGGGACGGTGCGGCCCTGGGCGGTGACGAACTGGTTGTCCCACTGGCCCTGGGCCACGTCGCGCCACTCGACGTCGAGGTGCACCGCGGCATGGGCGAACAGGTTGCGCAGAGCCTGCGCGGGTAGGGTCGAGCCGCGCTCGATCTCGCGGCCGCGCTGCGCGGGCGAGCCGTACATCGGCGTCTCGACGCCGGTGCGGGCCCACTGGACGAGGCGGGTCAGCGCACGGGCGTTGTAGCCGACGTGCGCGACGACGTGCGCTCGCGTCCAGCCCGGCAGCAGGCTCGGTCCGTACAGCTCGTCGTCGGCGAGGTTCGCCAGCACACGCGCGAAGTACGCGGTTCCGCGCCGCGCCCACGCGAGCCGGTGGGCGGGCGCATCGGGCGAGTCGTACCGCGCGCCGGCGCCCTGTCGTTCGCGCAGCGCGGCGCGGGCCTGCTCCTCGATCGTCGTGGTCACGTCGGCGCCCCCGCGGCGGCGGGCGTCGGCTCGGGCGCCGCGGCCCGTGCGACGTCCTCGGCCACGCAGGTGTTCGTGAGCTCGCCGATACCGTCGCTGCGCACGGTCACGGTCTGGCGGGGGCGGAGGAAGACCTGCGGGTCACGCGCGTTGCCGACGCCGCCCGGCGTGCCCGTGATGATGACGTCGCCCGGGTGCAGCGGAAGGATCGTCGAGACGTACTCGACCAGCTCGACCGGGCTGAACACGAGGTCGTGGACGTCGCCGCGCTGCATCTGCACGCCGTCGACGAGGGTGGTCACGTAGGCCTCCGCGGGGAGCTCGTCGGGCGTGGCGAGGACGGGCCTGGGCGTGCACGCCGCAGGTCTTCCTCGCCCGCCTGGGAGGCGCCGCCGCCGAGGTGCGAGACGTCCGCGCGACCCTGCACGCCGAGCCTCGTTCGCCTCACCCACGGCGCTCGCGACGGGCGTCTCGGCGCTCGTCGACGACGCGCGCGCCCGGTTCGCCGCCGGGCTTCGCACGGCCGCGACCGCCTCGACGCCGAGGCCGCTCGACGTGGCGGGCGCGGGGGCTGCGTGGGACGAGGCGCAGGCCAAGGCGGTGCTGGCCGGCCTCGGCATCGCCGTGCCCGGCCACCGGGTGTGCGAGACCGGCGAGCAGGCGCGCGCCGCGCTGGACGAGCTCGGCGGCCCTGTCGCGATCAAGCTTCTCGATGCGGCGGTGCTGCACAAGACCGAGATCGGCGGGGTGCGCCTCAGCGTGCGCACGCACGCGCAGGTCGACGACGCCGTCGCCGGTCTGAAGGCCGTCGGCGCCCGCCGCCTGCTCGTCGAAGCGATGGCGGGCGACGGAGTCGACCTCATCGCGGGCGCCCGCCGCGACCCGGTGTTCGGGCCCGTGGTGCTGCTCGGCCTCGGCGGCACCGTCGCCGAGGTGCTGAAGGACGTGAGCATCCGTCTCGCACCCCTGACCGCCGCCGATGCCGGCGCGATGGTCTCCGAGCTTGCCGGCGCCCTGGCAGCTGGTAGACGAGGTCTCGCCGAGCACGTCGTCGGGCATGGCCACGGCTGCGGCGAGCCGCACCTGCAGCACGCGCAGCGTCGCCAGCTGGTCGGTGGGCGAGCCGGACTGCTCGTCGATCCACCGCTTGGCCACGGCGGGCACGACGGCGGTGTGCGTGACGCCCTCCGCGGCGACCGTGGTAAAAGCGCGCGCGGGCGACGGGCTGGGCAGCATCACGACCCGGCCGCCCACCAGAAGCGTCCCGAGAATCCCCGGACAGGCGAGCGGGAAGTTGTGGGGCGCCGGCAGCGACACGAGGTACACCGTCTCCTCGTCGAACCCGCACACCGGCAGCACAGCATGGAAGCGGCCGGCGTCGCCCGCTACAAGTGGCCCGAGCGGCTCGAGGTGCTCGAGCAGCTACCCGTGACGAACGTCGGCAAGATCGACAAGAAGGCGCTGCGCTCCCACGTCGCTCGCCGCCTCACGGACCCCAGCCCCGGCGGCGCGGAGCTCGCGGCACTGTAGGTGGTGCCGCCATGGATCAGGTGGGGGTCATGACCGGCCCGGCCGCGTTGGCCGTCAGCCAGGCCATCCGACCGAGCCGAGACCCTGGTCGCGCATCCCGAGGAGCACCTGGCGTGCTTCTGGGAGCGGTGGACGTGCGGGCGAGGCGCCCCCACGGGTCGCCGCGGTAGCCCGAGCGCCCCGCGACGCGCCATCGCGAGCGGATGGAGCGACTGCAGCAGCAGCGCCCACAGCCCACCTGCGAAGATCGCCGAGTCGGCGTGGACACGGCGGATCGGGCTCCCGGGAGCGAACCAGCGAGGGCCGGCGGTGAGATGGATGCGATCGCGCGCCTCGTGCCTGCTCGGGCCGGCGGCCTTCGTGAACAGCACGTCACCCACCCGAGCGCGATGAATCCTGGTTCGGGCGGAACTTCGGACGGCGGGCCGGCGACGTCGCCGTCCGCGCCGTGCGCTGGAACCTGGGCTCGGCCGAGAGCCGCGCCCGAACGCGGTAGGCCGCACCTCGAGGCTCAGCAGGGCCGCAGGTCCGAGGTCGCGGGGCCCTCGAGCAGCGCCCCGTCCGGGCCGAAGCGCGACCCGTGGACCGGGCAGTCCCACGACTGCTCGAGCTCGTTCCAGCGCACGACGCCGCCGAAGTGCGGGCACACCCGCGACACCGGCGTGCCCGACTCGACCGGAGCCGTACCCGTCGGCCGGCTCGTGGCCTGGGCCCACCCGGCGACCTGCCTGCCGAGCGTGCGCGCGCTCGACGCCCGTGCCTGCGGCGGTCGCGCCCAGGGCTCGAGGACGGGCTCCCAGTCGACGGGCTCGCCGAGCAACCGGCCCGACAGCGTGATCCCGGCGGCAGCGGCGTGGACGAGTCCCCACTTGGCGTATCCGGTGGCGACCAGGACACGGTCATCGCCGGGCACGGCGGGCCCCACGAACGGAAGGTCGGTGTCCGTCACGTAGTCCTGGGCCGCCGAGACGCGGCGCCGGGCCGTGACAGGAAAGTGCCGGCGGGTCCACCTGTCTAGCGCCGCCACACGCGCCCGCGGGTCGGGCTCCCGCCCGACGACGTGCCCCTCGCCGCCCACGACCAGCAGGTCGCCCCATGTGCGGAGCGACCGCACAGGTTCGCCGGCCGTGATCGACATGGTCTCGCCGAAGCCGTCCGGGAGGCTGCTGCCCGGCGCCAGCTCCCAGGACGTGAGGTACGAGCGCTGCGCCTCGAGCCGCAGGATGAGGCCGCCGTACCGGCCCGGTGGCACACCGGTGGCGAGCACGACGTGGCCCGCGCGCACAGCCCCGCGGCTCGTCCGGAGCGCGACGCCCGAGCCGATGCGGCGCACCTGTCGCACGCGGACGCCGTCGTGCACCGGCACACCGCGCTCGCGCAAGAGACGTCGCAGCGCCCAGAGCGCGGCCGACGGGTCCACCTGCGCCTGTCCCGGCAGGCGCACCGCCCCGTGGGTGGGCGTCGGCAGGGGCGGGTCGTCCTGCCACTCTGCCGCGAGGCGGACACGGGCGCACGCTTCGAGGACGGCGTCGACCGACTCGACCTGATCGGGGGCGCCCGCCACCGTGAGGTCGTCGCGGTCTTCGACGGTAACGCCCAGGTCGCGCAGCTCCCGGCGCAGCCAGCCGAGCCCGGCGAGGCCGGCAGCCACGTAGGCGGCCAGCACCTCGTCGCCGTGCCGCGCAACCCGCGCCAGGCGCGTGCCCTGCATGACGGTCAGCTTCCCGGTCGACCTGGCCGTGGTCGTGGCCGACGCTGGACGGGCATCGAGGACGGCCACCTCCGCGCCGCCTTCCGCCAGGAGGAGCGCGGTCGCCGTGCCGGTGAGGCCGCCGCCGACGACGACGACGTCGGCGCGCAGCGGTCCTCTGGGTCGCGATACCACCCGATCCACGCTGGCACGTGTGCCGTCCGCTCGCAGCGCACGCCGCAAACCGGCGAAGGGCCGCCCGTGGAGTATGCGGAGGATACGCGATCGTTCTTCCCAGGAGAGCGACACAAGTCATGATTATCGGTTGGATATGCGGACCATTCGAATTGCCGATCGGACCGCCCTTGCGACCCCCTGACGATCGACATAGCGTCGAAAGTGGTCCGTGAAGTGGACCACGGTCTGATTCGCAGACCGGTCAGCAACGGAAAAGCTCACATCGCGATTCACCTTCCGGTGTCTGGCGGTGTGACCGAATGCAGGGGGAGAGATGCGCAAACGTCTTCTGGCGCTGGCAGCGTCAGTCCTAGCGTTCCTGGCTCTCGGCGTCGTGGGTTCCACTACCGCGTCGGCCGCACCGATCGAATGCCCCGGCAGCCAGACCGCGACGAAGGTCGACGGCGGCTGGGGCTGCATGAACAACGGAGGAAACACCTCCAACGCCGAGGACCCGAAGAACCCGAACGTCGGGAAGGGCTTCTTCTAGGTCGACCCGGGAAGGGCCGCGGCCATCGGTCGTGGCCCTTTCGTCTGCCCGGACGAGCCCAGCCGCCAGATCACCTACGGGTACGCCCGGCGGGCGAGGTGTCGATCGGGACCGGGCGCGCCGAACGACGGGATCACCCAGCGCGGGCAAGTGGACCGGTGCGCCGACATGCTCGGTCGTGGACGGATCGCCACGCACGAGTCCGCGCGACGACGCGGATGGGGGAGCTGTTGATGACGGAGCTGCACCTGCTGTACGCGTGCTTCGGCGCCGCCGCGGTCGTGCTGGCGCTCGCCAGCCGCAAGCTTCGCCAGCTGCCGGTCAGTGAGCCGCTCGTCGGCCTGCTTGTCGGCGTGCTGCTGGGCCCCGCCGTCCTCGGCCTCATCCGCCTCGAGAACCAGACGCGCGACCTGCTCCTTCTGGAGGGATCACGGCTGCTCCTGGCGGGTTCCGTCATGGCCGCGGCCCTGCGCTTCTCGGTCGACGGCTTCCGGACCGTGGTGCGTCCCGTGGTGCTGCTCCTCGTCGTCGTCATGCCGCTGGCGGCGGTCGTCACCGGGGCCGGAAGCCTGCTGCTCGGCCTCCCGGTGGCGCTGGCGGCCGTCGTCGGCGCGTGCCTGTGCCCGACGGACCCTGTCCTCGCCGCCGCGGTGGTCACCGGGGAACCTGCGGAACGGGAGGTCCCGGCACGGGTGCGCCGGATGCTCACCGCGGAGAGCGGCGCCAACGACGGTCTCGCGCTGCCCGTGGTGGGCCTCGCCCTCACGGCGGTTCGGCCCGGCGAGTCGCTCGGCGGGGTCGTCGGGCGCATCGTGTGGGAGGTCGTCGGGGGAATCGCGATCGGTGTGGCGATCGGGCTGCTCGGAGCGTGGGGGCTGCGCACGGCGATCCGGCGGCACGACCAGGAGCCCGGACCCGAGCTCGTGTACACGCTGCTGCTCGCAGTGACGACTCTCGGGGTCGCTCGACTCGCTGGGACCGGGGGAGTCCTGGCGGTGTTCGTCGCCGGTCTCGCCTACAACCACCTCACCCGTGATGTCGAGAGATCCCGCCAGGAAGCTGTTGACGAGGCCGTCAACCGCTACGCCGTCATCCCGCTGTTCGTGGTCCTGGGCGCAGTCCTGCCGTGGAGCGAATGGGCGGCGTTCGGCCTGTCCGCGGTGGCGTTCGTCGCGGTGGTCCTGCTCCTGCGCAGGCCGCCGCTGGTGATCGCCCTGGGGCGTGCGCTCGGGCTGAGGCTCAGGGAGGCGACGTTCACCGGATGGTTCGGTCCGATCGGTGTGAGCGCGGTCTTCTATCTCGCGCACAGCGTGCACGAGGGAGTTTCCGACTCCCGTCTGTTCGCGGCGGGTGGCCTCGCCGTCGCCGCCGGCGTCGTCGCGTTCGGCCTCACCGGCTCGCCGGGACGGCGACTCTTCGCACGCACCGACGCCTGATCCGAGGAGGCCTGGACGTGTGGTTCGACCCGGGGGAGCAGCAGCGCCGCACGGCTCGCTTCTCGGCTCGGTCGCTGTTCTCGGGCTCTCGCGGGCGGACGACGCCGTCAGCCGACCTCGCGGAGGCGAGGGAGAACGGCGGTGACCTCGTCCAGCGACCGCAGGGCGTGCGCGCCCCAGGGCAGGACGAAGACGAGCTCGGTCACGCCCACCGCAACGTAGCTCGCCACCAGGGCAGGCAGCTCCTCGACGCTCCTTCCGGCCAGGCGCAGCTGCACGGTCCGGCGGATCTCGGCGGGGTCGCGCCCCACGTCGGCGCAGTGCCGTTCGAGCACCGCGTCGAGCGCAGCGAGCTCCTCGGGAGAGCTCGTGGTGTCGTTCCAGGCATCGGCGTACTGGGCGACCAGGCGCAGCGTCCGGCGCGGACCGGAGCCGCCGATCCAGATCGGGGGCTGCGGTCGCTGCACCGGCTTGGGCTCGGCGACCGCGTCGGCCAGGCGGTAGTGGACGCCGTCGAACGACGTGCGCGGCCGGGACCAGAGCGACGTGATGATCTGCAGCGCCTCCTCGAGGCGGTCCATGCGCTGGCGGACGGTGCCGAGGTCGAGCCCGTACATCGTGTGCTCGGACTCGTTCCACCCGGCTCCAATGCCGAACTCGAGCCGGCCGCCGGACAGGTGGTCGACCGTCGTGGCGAGCTTGGCCAGCATCCCGGGGTGCCGGTAGGAGTTGCCCGTGACCATGCAGCCGAGGCGCACGCGCGTCGTGGTGACCGCCATCGCGGCCTGCATCGCCCACGCGTCGAAGATCGGCGCGTTCACGTCTGCCCCGAGCGCGGCGATGTGGTCCATGACCCAGACGTGGTCCCAGCCGCCCTCGTCGGCGGTGCGCCAGACGTGCAGGTAGTCGTCGATCGGGGCCGCCTGGCTGAGCTTGATCCCGAAGCGCAGGTCCATCCGCCCATCATGGCCGTCGAGGTCCCGCAGGACCACAAGGGGCCGTGTGTGTCCCGCGCGTCCGGCCCAGCATGGAGGGATGGACACCTACACCGTTCCCATCACCTTCTCCGACCTGGACGCGGCCAAGCACGACGCCGGTTCCCTCGTCGAGGCGCTCCGCACCGCGGGCGTGCACGCCGAGCTGGTCGGCGGACCCGAGCCGCCGCCGGACGACGCCGGCCGCCCCGACCCCGGGCCGACCACGCGGGAGCTGCGCGTCCGCGCCGGAAGTGCCGACGAGGCGCGACGGCAGGTCCAGAAGGTGGCGGACGGCCAGTTCCCGCCTGGCGTGGTGCTTCTCGGCGAACCTCGGTAGGGACCGACCTCGGCCGTCGCACCGAAGGTCACGATCCGGTCTCGGCACCGCTAGCCTGTGGCGGTGCTCGCTGCCTTCGGTGTGATCCTGCTCGTCTCGGTCGTCCTCCTGATCCCTGCCACGGGAGTCGTCCTCGTCACCGGGCGCCGCCGACGCCAGGTCCACGCCCGGCCCCGGCCCTTCGCCACGGTGCTGGGCGCGGCGGGCTCCGTGGCCTTCGCCGGCGCCGCCGTCGCCCTCCTCCTCGGCGTCGAGCCGGCGCTCGCTGCCGCGACGTCGGCGCTCGTCGGGGCGTCGGTCCTCGCCTGGTGGCCCATCGGGCGCGACTGGGCCGTGCGTGGAGTGGTCGCCTGGGCACTGACCGTCACGGCGGGCACTGCCTATCTCGTCTACACGGCGATCTGGACCGCGACGGCGGACATCGCGATCGCGGCCGTGGTCGGCAGCGCGCTGCTGTGGTTGGTCGAGCTCTTCGTCGTCGTCATCGGGCTCGGCCACCTGTGGGAGTTCGTCGACGTCCTGACCCGCCGGCAGTGGCCGGCATCGATCGACCCCCGACAGGTCGACGCCGGCGGGGCGCAGCCGTTCGTGAGCCTGCACGTGCCTACGCACAACGAGCCGCCGGAGATGGTGATCGCCACGCTCCAGCAGCTGCTGAAGCAGCGGTACGACAACTACGAGATCTTCGTGATCGACAACAACACGACCGACCCGGCCCTGTGGCGACCGGTCGAGGCGTTCTGCGCGGGCCACGACCGCATCAAGTTTCTGCACGTGGAGAACCTCGAGGGCTTCAAGAGCGGGGCGCTGAACCTCATCCTGCCCTACACCGACCCGCGCGCCGAGATCATCGGCATCATCGACGCCGACTACCTCGTGCGGCCGGACTTCCTGGCGGACTGCGCTCCCATGTTCGCGGCCGATCCTGGCCTCAGCTTCGTGCAGACGCCGCAGGACTACCGCGACTGGGACATCTCGCCGTACTTCCGCCGGCTGTACTACTCGTACGGGTACTTCTTCGACGTCTCGCAGGTCTCGCGCAACGAGCGCAACGGCGCCATCTTCGGCGGCACGATGGGCCTCATCCGGCGCTCAGAGCTCGAGGGCGCCGGCGGTTGGGACGAGTGGTGCATCACCGAGGACGCCGAGCTCTCGCTGCGTCTGCTGCGCGAGGGCGGTCGCGGCGTGCACGTCGACCGTTCCTACGGTCACGGCATCATGCCGCTGACCTTCGAGGCGCTCAAGCGGCAGCGGTTCCGCTGGTGCTTCGGCGGCGTCCAGATCCTGCGCATGCACTGGCGCTCCCTGCTGCCGGGGCGGCGGACCGCCCACAACCGGCTCACGCTGGCTCAGCGCTGGGCCTACCTGGTCGGTGGCCTGCAATGGTTCGGAGACCTCGCCTCGGTGTTCTTCACCGGTTTCCTCCTGCTGGGTGCCGCCGACGCCGTGCTCGGGTCGGGCCTGGTCATCCGCAGGATGTCGGGCGTGCTGCTGCTCTGCGTGGTCGCGCTCGTGATCCTCGGGGTGAGCCGTGCCGTCGTGCTGGCTCGCCGCAGCACCGGGGCGCGCTGGGGGGACGCGCTCGGTGCGTACGGGCTGTGGCTGGCCCTGGGCTGGGTCGTCGCGGTTGCGTGCGTGCGCGGCCTGTTCTCCCGGCAGGGGGTGTTCCTGCGCACGCCGAAGCAGCGTGGCGCGCTGCGGCCGTCGTACGCTCTTCGCGCCAACGTGACCGAGGTGCTTCTCGGGACGATCGCCCTCGGTGCCGGGCTCGTCGCCATCCGGCAGGGCGCGGTTCCGGCGATCGTCGTGGGTGTGCTGCTGTGCATGCAGGCCGTCGGGTATCTTCTGGCGCCCGCCAACAGCCTCGCCGCGATCCGCAGCCAGCTGCCTGACGAGCTCGTGGAACGTCGCCGCTTCGTGCTCGCATCGTGGGAGTCTGCGAGGTGGGGCGGAACGTTCCTCGTCGCGGGTGCCGCGGTGGCCGTGATCGGGCTCGCCCTCGCCGAGCCCGATCTGCCGGAGCGCCCCGCGGTCACCGCCGCCGTCGACGCGATCACCACGCCGTCCGACCGGGTCCGCGACACGGCGGAGGAGGACGACCCCGGTGAGGCGCGCGACGAGCCGACGGCGCCGGCCGAGACGACCGCGCCCGAGCCGGGCACAGCCGGCCAGGGCGGCACCACGACCGAGTCGACGTCGAACCCGACCGCGACGGACGCGGCCTCCACCCCGGCACCCACCCCGACCCCGACCGTCGACACACCGGGCCAGGGAAGCGCGCCTTCGACGGTACCGTCGAAGGCACCGTCGCCGGCGCCGACACAGGCCGCCACCCAGCCGACGACCCAGCCGACGCCGGAGGCGCGCCCGACCGCTAATCCGACGCCGCCCGACCGCCCCGGCCAGGGCTGACGCCGAAGCGACGCAAAAGACGTCGTCGCGCGCGCCGGCGTCCTCGTAGCCTGCGGGCATGACCACCGCGACAGGCCCCGACCTGGCGGGCGTCGTCGACGACGTGCTGCGTCGAGCCGCCCGCGACAATCACTTCTCCGGCGCCGTGTGCCTCACCGCCAGGGGCCGCGTCCTGCTCGAGGCCGCGTACGGGCTCGCGAGTCGCCGCTGGTCGGTGCCCGTGACGACGGCGACCCGGTTCGACACTGCCTCGATCACCAAGCTTTTCACCGCCGTCGCGACGCTGCAGCAGGTCGAGGCCGGCCGCCTCGACCTGACGACGCCCATCACCGACGTCGTGGACCTGGAGGGCACGACCATCTCGCCGCAGGTCACGGTCCGCCACCTGCTGACCCACACCTCGGGCATCACCGACGACGCCGACGAGGAGGCCGGCGAGTCCTACGAGGACCTGTGGCTGACGCGTCCCTGCTACACCGTCACCGAGACGCGGGACTTCCTGCCGCAGTTCGGCTACCTCCCACCGCGGGTCGCGCCCGGGACCGACTGCCGGTACTGCAACGTGGGCTACATCCTGCTCGGCCTCGCCGTCGAGGCCGTGACCGGCCGCACCTACCGGGACTACGTCCGCGAGCACGTGTTCGCGCCCGCCGGGATGGACACCGCGGGCTTCTTCCACGCGCGCGAGGCCGTGCCCGACGTCGCCGAGGGGTGGGACCCGGTCACCGAAGACGGGACGGTCATCGGCTGGCGGTCCAACATCTACTCGTTCCCGCCCGTCGGGTCGCCCGACGCCGGCGCACACGTCCGCCCGCGCGACCTCGTCGCGTTCCTCGACGCGGTGCGCGCCGGGCGGCTGCTCGGCCCCGAGCTCACCGCGGCGTTCTGCACACCCCAGGCGCTGCACGACGCCGACGCCGAGCGTGAGGTCCACTACTGCTTCGGGCTCGAGGCGGTCGTGGTGGACGGCGAGGTCCGGACGCTGTCGAAGGAAGGCGTCAACGCCGGTGTCAGCGGTCTGCTGCTGCACGTGCCCGCCCAGGACCGGACGCTTGCCCTGCTGGCCAACAGCGAGGGGGGCGCGTGGGCGCCCGCGAGCGCGATCCGGGAGCTGCTGCTCACGGGGTGAACGCACCCGATGGGAGCGCCCTGGCCCGAGACGCAAGACGCGACCTCGCCGAAGCATCGGTCGAGGTCGCGCGTGTGGGCTGGGGTGTCCGGCTACTTGTCGAACGCTTCCTTGGCGTCACGGCCGGCGTCCTTGAGGTCGTCGCCGGCCTGCTTGCCCTTGGCCTTGGCCTGCTCGGCTCGGCCCTTGGCCCGCATGCTCGCGTCGTCCGTGGCGTCGCCTACGGTCTCCTTGACCTTGCCCTTGGCCTCGTCGGCCTTGTGCTTCATCTTGTCCCCGGAGCCCATGGCGCTCTCCTTCCTCGTGGGATGCTCTCCACGCTACCGGCACGCGCTGTCACTCGCGCGAGGTCGTCGGATCGGGAGATCGGTCGGGTCAGGCCATCGTGCCCAGCAGCTCGGCGCACGCTTCCTCGCACTCGCGGCAGGCCTCGGCGCACACGCGGCAGTGTTCGTGCATGCCGGCGTGGCGCTCGCACTCGTCGCCGCAGGAGCGGCACGCGGTCACGCACGCGTCGAGCTGGGCGCGCGTGATGTTCGCGTCGTAGCCGGTGTGACGGGACAGCACGCGCGCCGTCGTCGCGCAGACGTCGGCGCAGTCGAGGTTGGTGCGGATGCACTTGCGCAGGTCGGCGAGCATCTCCTCGCTCAGGCACGCGTCCGCACACGCGGTACACGCCTGCCCGCACGCGACGACGGTGTCGATCACGTGCGCCAGGAGCTGCCGGTCGACGTTCATGCTGGCCGGGTAGGTCTCGAGCATCTCCGTGGTCTTCATGGGTCCTCCGGTGGTCGGTCCGGCACCCTGCCGCGCACGGCCGGGCGCTTCCATCACGACGCTAGGCAGGCTGCGGCGGGCTCGCAGGACGACCGGGGGCGCGCGGGCCGCGCGCATGCAGGGAGACGCCCAGGGCGTCACCCGACCTCGAACGCCGTCTCGCCGCGCGGCGCGACGTCGATCACCTCGACGCCGGTCACCCGGGCCCCAGGCGGGCCCGCCCGCAGGAACTCGAGCATCGCGTCGAGCCCGTCGTCGTCGCCCTCGACCTCGGCCTCGACCGCGCCGTCGGACCGGTTGCGCACGTACCCGGCGACGCCGGCGCGGCGCGCCAGGTCGATGGTCGCGTACCGGAAGCCGACGCCCTGCACGCGGCCGCGCACGACGACGTGGATGCGTCTGGTCATGGTCGCGAGGTTAACGCCAGAGCGTTTCGGTCGAACCTCGGTCGGCTCTCAGTCGAAGATGTCGCCGATGTCGCCGAGGTCCTCGAGGATGCCGCCCAGCACCATGCCGCCCAGCACGGCACCGAGCGCGCCCGACCCGCCGCCGCGCGGGCCCGTCCGCGGCTGGCCCCAGGTGCCCCCCGGGTACTGGGATCCGGCGCGGGCGATGTCCCGGCGCGCCGTCGTGGCGGCCTCGGCCGCGAGCGTCGCCGAGCGGCGGGCAGCCGCGAGCCCCCGCGCCGGGTCCTGCTCGCCGCGCGCCCGCGCCAGCTCGCCCTCAGCCTCCGCGAGCCGGGTGCGGGCGTCGGGTCCGACGGGTGCCCGGTAGTCGTCGACGACGCTGCGCGCCGTGGCGATCTGCCGCTCGGCGTCGTCGAGCGCCGGACCGAGCTGGGCGCGCACCTGCTTCTCGCGCTGGCTCCGCTCGAGCTGGTCGGCCACGGCGTCGTCGAGGGCCGTGTTGGCGCGCCGCACCCGGGTCAGGGCGGCCACGGGGTCGCTGCGCTCGCCGGGCGCCGGCAGGTCTCGCAAGGCCCCCTCGAGCGCCGCGACGGCGGCGTCGACCTCGCCCTGGCGCTGCGGGGCCGGCAGCGCCCGGGCGGTGGCGAGCTCGGCGCGCGACTCCGCGATCATGGCGCCGAGCGCCGACTCGGCCCGCAGCGCCTCGACCTCGAACTCCTCGACCGCACGCAGGAGGCCCTCGGCGCGGCGCACGGTGTCGGCCGCGGCCCGGGCCGCCCCGTCGGCCTCGCCGACCCGCCGCTCGCCGAGCCGCGTCGTGGCCAGGTCGGCACTGCGCTCGGCGAACTCCAGCAGCCGTTCGGCCTGTGCCGGGTTGTCGGTCACGGGCAGCAGCGCCCCGTCGGTGTACCGGCCGGCGAGCCGCTCGAGCGTCGCGCGGGCCTGGCCGACCTCCCCGCGCACGCGGGCGAGCTCGCGGCGGACCTGCTCGACGGCGGACGGCGCGTGCCGCACGTCGGCACGACGCGCGGCGACGGCGCGGACCTGCTCGCCGAGCCCGTCGTCGGCGGCCCGGCAGAGCGTCACGATCTGCGTGAACCACGCGTGCCGCTGCGCGTCGGTGTCGGGGACGTGGTCGTGGAGCAGCTGGTGCAGGTGGAACGCCTCGCGCAGGCGCTCGCGGGCATCCCGCAGGGCGGTGGCCAGGCCGGCGGCCTCGGCCTCGCCGAGCTCGGCGACGGTGAAGTCGAGCTCGTCACCCGCGAGGCGCACCCGCTCGTCGGTGCGCACGAGTGCGGCGCCTGCTTCCTTCCCGAGGCGCTCGAGCTCGGCGGCGGCGTCGCGGTCTCGGGTGATCCGGCGTGCACGCCGGCGCGAGCCGGTCACGCCCACCACCCCGAGCACGACCACGACGACGACCGCGACGACGAGCACGACGGGAAGGACCGCATCCATGTCAGCGATCGTAGGGCCACGGCGACGGCCGCGGGACGCGCGGACAGGCCGGTCACCGCGCGAGGCGCTCGACCACCGCCCCGTACAGGCCCGGCCACACGTCCGCCGTGGGCACGATCGCGCCGCGTGCAGGGCTGCGGGCCCACGCGAGCAGCCCGGCTGTGAGCAGCCGGTAGTCGCGCGTGACCCGCCACCACGCCCGCTCGTACGCCTCGGGGTCCTCCAGGTGGCGCACGACCTCGGTTGCCTGCGCCAGGCCGACGCGCACGCCCTCGCCCGTGAGCGCGTCGACGTAACCCGACGCGTCGCCCACGAGCCGCACACGCCCGGCCGTCCGCCGGCGCGACCGGCGGCGCAGCGGGCCCGCGCCCTGCACCGGCCCGGCGGGCTCGGCGCCGCGCAGCCGGTCGGCGAGGTCGGGAAGCGCCGCGGCCAGCCCCGTGTCGAAGCCTCCGGCGGGACCGGTGGCGCCGCGCGGGCCGAGCACCGCGACGCCCACGACGTCGTCGGCCACGGGCGTCACGTACGCCTCGACGCCATCGGCCCAGTGCACCTCGACCAGGTCGCTCCACGGTGCGACGCGGTAGTGGCGCCGCAGCCCGAAGCGGGCGTCCGGGGCGGGGACGGTACGCCGGCGCGGGACGTCGGCGTCGAGTCCCGCGAGGCGGCGCACGGTCGAACCCAGCCCGTCGCAGCCGAGCAGCCACCGGGCGCGCAGCACCTGCGCGCCACCGTCGTGCGTCATGACGCGCACGTCGACGCCGTCGGAGTCCTGGTGCAGGGCACGCACGCCCACGTGGGCGAGCCGCACGCCGGTGCCGAGCGCCCGGTCGCGCAGGGCGGCTTGCAGCACCGTGCGGCGCACCCCGCGGCCCTTGCCGTGGGCGAACCGGTGGTCGGCGTGCCGGGCGGGCGAGCGGTAGCTGATGCCGGTCAGCGGGTGGCCGGCCGGGTCGACGCCGAGCGCCTGCACCGCGCGCAGCGCACCCGGCATCAGGCCCTCGCCGCACGCCTTGTCGAGGACGCCGTCGCGCCGGTCGGCCACGAGCACGTCCAGCCCGGCGACGCGCGCGTGGATCGCCGCGGCCAGCCCGACCGGCCCGGCGCCCACGACGAGCACGTCGGCGTCGAACCGGTCTGCGGGCGCGGTCATGGCGGCGTGCTCGCGCCGGCCAGGGCGCGTTCCTCCACCGGGATCCGCACCGCCAGCAGCAGCACCGCGTTGAGCACGGTGAACGCGATCGCTGTGATCCAGCTCGTGTGCACGAGCGGCAGGGCGATCCCCTCGACGACGACCGCGACGTAGTTGGGGTGGTTCCAGCGCGCGTACGGGCCGCGGACCACGAGCGGCATGCCCGGGACCACGATGACGCGGGTGTTCCAGCGCGGCCCGAGCGTCGTCACGCACCACCAGCGCAACGCCTGCGACGCCACGACCAGCGCGAGCATGGGCCACCCGAGCCACGGGAGGAACGGACGGTCGCCGAGCCACGCCTCCGCGACGCAGGCGACGAGCAGGCCCGTGTGCAGGGCGACCATGACGGGGAAGTGGCGCTCGCCGTGCTCGACGCCGTCGCGCTCGAACGCCCAGCGGGCGTTGCGCGTCGAGACGACGAGCTCGGCGAGGCGCTCGAGCGCCGTCGCGGCCACGAGGGCGACGTACCAGACCATCAGTGACCTCCTCGGGCTCGTTCAGCGCCGGCCCTCGAGCCGCAGCAGCACCAGCTCGCTGGACACTCCCGGCCCGAACGCCATGAGCACGGCGAGCGAGCCGGGCGGCGCCTCCGCGGCACCCAGGGTGCGTGCGAGCACGTGCAGCACCGAGGCGGACGACAGGTTCCCGGCGTCGGCGAGGTGCTCGCGGCTGTGCCGCAGGTCCGCCTCGGCCAGCCCGAGCGCATCCCGCACCGCGTCCAGGACGCGCGGACCGCCGGCGTGCACGACCCACGTCGAGACGTCCGTCGGGGCAAGACCGTGCTCGGCGAGCAGGCCCTTGACGTCGGCGAGCAGGTGCGAGCGCAGCAGGTCGGGCAGGCGGGCCGACAGCACGATCGAGAACCCCGTGTCGCGCACGAGCCAGCCGAGGTCATCGGCCGTGCCGGGGTACAGCTGGGAGCGCGTGTCCAGGACGGTCGCGGTGCGGCTCTCCGGCTCGGCGGTGGGCCGGGCGAGCCGGTGCTCGTCGCCCACGAGCACGACGGCCGCGCCCCCGTCGCCGAACAGGCCCGTGGCCACCAGGTTCGGCGTGGAGTCGTCGCGGTGCTGCAGGGTCAGCGAGCACAGCTCGACCGAGATGAGCAGTGCCGCGTCGCGCGGCCGGCCCGCGAGCTGGTCGTGCACGCGTGCGAGCCCGGCCGCCCCGCCCGCGCAGCCCAGACCGAACGACGGCGTGCGCCGCACGTCGGGGCGCAGGCCGAGCCTTTCGGCCACGAGCACGTCGAGCGACGGTGCCGCGACCCCGGTGACCGAGGTCGCGAACACGTGGTCGACCTCCGAGGCCTGCAGCCCTGCGGCGTCGAGAGCGTCGCGGGCGGCCCGCTCGGCCATCCGCGCGCCCTCGCTGACGAACACCGCGTTGGCGGCGCCGAGCGAGCCCAGCGACCCGTACTCCTCGAGCGGCCGCACGAGGTGCCGCCGTCGCACGCCGCTGTTGCGGTGCAGCCGGCGCAGCAGCGCCGCGCGACCCGCGTCCCCCGTCACCAGCGGCGCGAGCGTGCGCGTGATCGCCTCCTGCGGCTGCGGATGCTCGCCCAGGACGGGGGCGACGGCGACGATGCGGGACACCCTGGCATCCTCACACCGCGCCTGCCGACGCGCGCGCCGACGTGCGTCCGTACGCCGCGAGACGGCGGGCCGCAGGCGTTCGGGCTAGCGTCGCGTCATGGACCGCCCCAGCGCCCCGCGGGCCGCGCCGCCCGCGCCCGCGCCCGGGCTCGTGCCCGTGCTCGCGCGCGGACTCGTGCGCGCGAGCCACCCGGCGCCGGC
>VJZX01000079.1 GCA_009663185.1 Isoptericola halalbus | reverse complement strand
ATGGTGAACCTATAGTATTCGAGGGTAAATACGTTTGGGACGAAGATTACCCACTACACATACAGCATATCAGATGTGAGTTCGAATTGAAAGAGGGCTATATACCCACTATACAGATAAAACGAAGTAGGTTTTATAAAGGTAATGAGTACCTAAAGAGTAGCGGCGGGGAGATAGCCGACCTCTGGTTGTCGAATGTAGACCTAGAATTAATGAAAGAACACTACGATTTATATAACGTTGAATATATCAGCGGCTTAAAATTTAAAGCAACTACAGGTTTGTTTAAAGATTTTATAGATAAATGGACGTATATCAAGACAACATCAGAAGGAGCGATCAAGCAACTAGCAAAACTGATGTTAAACAGTCTATACGGTAAATTTGCTAGTAACCCTGATGTTACAGGGAAAGTCCCTTATTTAAAAGAGAATGGGGCGCTAGGGTTCAGACTTGGAGAAGAGGAAACAAAAGACCCTGTTTATACACCTATGGGCGTTTTCATCACTGCATGGGCTAGATACACGACAATTACAGCGGCACAGGCTTGTTATGATCGGATAATATACTGTGATACTGACAGCATACATTTAACGGGTACAGAGATACCTGATGTAATAAAGGATATAGTTGACGATAATAAACTAGGTTATTGGGCGCATGAAAGCACGTTTAAGAGAGCTAAGTATCTGAGGCAGAAGACTTATATACAAGATATTTACATGAAAGAAGTAAATGGAAAGCCTGTTCCTGCTTCACCTGATGATTATACATTCATTAAATTTAGTGTTAAGTGTGCGGGGATGACTGACAAAATTAAGAAAGAGGTTACTTTTGAGAATTTCAAAGTCGGATTCAGTCGGAAAATGAAGCCTAAGCCTGTGCAAGTGCCGGGCGGGGTGGTTCTGGTGGATGACACATTCACGATCAAATAAACGTTTGTTTAAAGGGAGATGTTATAATGTTAGGAAATTGTTCAGGTGGTAATGAAGGTAAACAAATGATATACGATCAAGAAAAAGCATTTGAGCGTTATGGAAAAGTCAATGAAAGAATGGGTGTACTGTTTCAAAATAGCGTCTATGGTAAAGATGGACTAAAAGAAATGATAGCTAAAGAAAAAGCGATAGCGAAATTAGAAAGTGAGCACAGGCTCATGAAAAACGCATTGTATGAGCTTTCTAGGATGGAAAACAATGATTACGCCACATGGGTTATAAATGTGTTATTTGGAGGTGCTCCACATGGTGCAGAATGATTTTGTTGACTCATACGATGTTACGATGTTGCTTCAAGATGATGACGGTAAACAGTATTATGAGTACCACAAGGGACTGAGTTTGTCAGACTTTGAGGTTCTATACGGTAATACAGCTGACGAAATTATAAAACTAAGGTTGGATAAAATGCTATGAGTTATCTAGTAACTATCTTCTCTATTAACGATACTGGGGTAGTTAGGCGCTATGAAACGACAGCACGTAGTAGAACGGATGCGGCTAGTGTGTTGATTAAGTATAAAGCACCGAGGGGTTACAAGTTTGATAGGTTTGAGTTGAGCCGTGAGAAAACTATATTTGACATCTGATTCA
>VJZX01000078.1:1334-1641 GCA_009663185.1 Isoptericola halalbus | reverse complement strand
GTTACTGCGTTTGCGTGCCATTGTGTCACCTCAATTCATTCTCGACGCTGTAATTTCCGATGTTGTCAGTATGCCAGAGAGTTATACCGTTATCGAAAATTGTTCTTATTTCCTGTAAGTCGTTGTTATTGATATCCCCTGAAATGAAGCAGTCTTTTGTTTGAACGTAGTTAAATGCTTTTCGTGTCCTTAAATTTGGTTTCTTTACCCTGTTAATCTTGTACCCGTATTTATGGAAGAAACTTGACAGACTTCGTCTGTATTCTGCCTTTAATTGCTTTTTGATAATATACACGCCTCTGTAACC
>VJZX01000078.1:354-1218 GCA_009663185.1 Isoptericola halalbus | reverse complement strand
AAGCTAATCCTACTGGTGAACCACCTGCCGCACTTGCCCCGGCTGATATTCCGCCACCGAGCATCCCCATAATTCCATTGAATAATATAGATGACTTCTGATTCTCTAGCGAGTTTTTATTACCTTGCAGATACGCAGATAGATAGTCATTTAATATTGCAATGTCATTAGGGTTATTATTGACTAAGGATGAATCAAGGGACGCAGTCAGCCTGTCTCCACCACTCAAAGAACCACCCGCATTGTAGTCTTGAACGCTATAAGCAACCTTATTACTAACTCCTAAAGAACCCCTAACCTGTATTTTCAATTTACTATTATTGATATACTCGGTTTTCAAGTTCATGTGGTTACCTTTAAAATCAGTAATTTCCGTGATGCAGTAGGGATACATCATCAGTTTGCTTTCTTGGTCTTTTGTGAATCCACCCCATTTATCGCCTGTGTCAATTTCTAGGGACTCGTAATCAGGTATCTTCTTCACAAAGATGGTGTCAACGTTACCGTGTTTATCATCAGCAATGCCCGCCTGCTCAAACATATCTTTATCGAGCTTTAATTCTTTATCACCGTTTTTATAGTCAAGTTTTAAGCCGATATAGTCAGTCACATCCATATTGCCAATATCGTTAACAGCGCTCTTCTGCGAAAAGATATTCGTGAGCATATTGACGATAGGAGACAAGTTGGCGTTATTGTCGCCGATGTACGTTTTAGGTACTTTACCGTCTTTATAAAACGGGTGGATGTAATAACAAAGAGGTTGTGGCATACCGTTTAGACTTGCGTTGATATCATTAAGTCTGCTTTCCTCTTCTCCTGCTGTCCCATGCATAATGCTTTTAGATATAACCACCAAAAACA
>VJZX01000078.1:0-346 GCA_009663185.1 Isoptericola halalbus | reverse complement strand
TTTTAGATATAACCACCAAAAACATCATATCATCGTAAGGCTTGTGGTTTTCCACAGAAACAACATCGTATTCGCTTCCGTAGCTAAGACCTTCGTCTATTGTGTTGATAGTCGGTGTCCCGTCATCATTCCATAGTTTAACGTGTTCCCTCACGATGAATGATTCTTGAAATTTAATGTTAAACATCCATGTTTGGAGAACATCAATTTCAAAGTGAACGTAGGTTGTGCCAACATTCTTATACTCTAATTCGGTTACAAAAGCATAGAACCACTTGTTACCGTAATCGGCATTTTGAAACATGATGTATGAAGCATTATATAAGAGGTCAATTCGTAGGCTTAC
>VJZX01000077.1 GCA_009663185.1 Isoptericola halalbus | reverse complement strand
GGCGCACCCGCACCGGGCGGCGCCCCCGCACCCGGGCCAGCTGGTACTCCCGCGTCGCCGTGGCCGGCGACCGCGGTCGTGCAGGGTCCCCGGCGGCTCATCTCCGTGCTGTCGCCCAAGGGCGGCGTGGGCAAGACGACCGTCGCGACGAACATCGCCGTCGGGCTTGCCCAGTCTGCGCCGGGGTCGACCGTCCTCGTCGACCTCGACCTGCAGTTCGGCGACGTGGCGACGGCCCTCGGCCTGGAGCCCGAGTCGACGCTCGGCGACATCGTCCGCACGGGCAGCCACCTCGACCCGATCGCGCTCAAGACGCACCTCGCCCAGCACTCGTCCGGGCTCCTCGTCGCCTGCGCGCCGGCGGAGCCCTCGGCCGCCGACCTCGTCACGGCCGAGCATGTCGATGCGCTGCTGAAGCAGCTCGCGTCGCAGTTCCAGTACGTCGTGGTCGACACCGCCGCGGGACTTGGGGCGCACACGCTCGCCGCGCTCGACCACACGACGGACCCGTTGCTGCTCACGAGCATGGACGTCCCGGGTGTGCGCGGCCTGCGCAAGGAGCTCGACCTGCTGCACGAGCTCGGCATGCTGACCGAGTCGGCCAGGGTGATCCTCAACTTCGCGGACCTCCGCGCGGGGCTCACGCTCGGCGACGTCCAGGCGACGATCAGGACACGCGTCGACGCCTCGATGCCCCACAGCAGGGCCGCCGTCGTCGCGATGAACACAGGCGTGCCGCTCGTCACCCACCAGCCACGCGACCCCGTGGCGAAGCAGCTGCGGCGGCTCCAGACCTCGTACCTGGGCGCTGGCGCCCAGGCGCAGCGGACGCACGGACGCCGACGGGTGGTGGCCTGATGGACCTCGCCGCCCGCCTCGCCGCCGCTGCGAAGCACCAGCCCGAACACATGGCCGCGAGCGACTCGGCCGACACGCCGCCCTCGACGACAGCCCACCGCACCGTGCCACCTGTACCGTCGACAGTGGACGGCCCCGACCTCCCGGCGGCGGCCCAGGCCGGACCAGCGCCGGCCGCCGCCGGTGACCACGACCCGCTCGCGCGGCTCAAGGAGCGGGCCACGACTGCGCTGTTCGAGCGCATCGGCACCCGGCTCAACGACCCGCGCCTGAGCGAGGAGCAGCTGCACAAGCTCGTGCGTACCGAGCTCAACGCCGTCGTCGAGGCGGAGCACACCCCGCTGACAGGCCAGGAGCGGCAGCGCGTGATCGAAGCCGTCCGCGACGACGTGCTCGGGCTCGGGCCGCTGCAGCCACTGATCGACGACCCGACCATCACCGAGATCATGGTCAACGGCCCGGACGCCGTCTACGTCGAGCACGACGGCAAGCTCACCCGCTCTGGCGCGCGCTTCTCGTCCGAGGAGCACCTGCGGCAGATCATCGAGCGCATCGTCTCGCGCGTCGGGCGCCGCGTCGACGAGTCGTCGCCGCTCGTCGACGCGCGGCTCGAGGACGGCTCGCGTGTCAACGCGATCCTCCCGCCGCTGGCGTTCAGCGGCTCGTCACTGACGATCCGCCAGTTCTCCAAGGACCCGTTCAAGGTCGACGACCTGATCCAGTTCGGGAGCCTGACCCCGCAGATGGTGGAGCTGTTGCACGCCTGCGTGGAGGCACGGCTGAACGT
>VJZX01000076.1 GCA_009663185.1 Isoptericola halalbus | reverse complement strand
CCGAAGGCGCTCGTCGACCTCGAGCGGCAGCCGCCGGTCGTCCTGCACGCTGTCACCGAGGCCGAGGCGGCGGACGCCGTGGCGCGTCTCGAGCGCGTCGGCGCCATGGCGGTCTCGGTCCCGCTCTGACACCGCTGTCACCGGCCAAGCGGTCCAGCGCGTCCTGACGGACCGTCGGATGCGGTCAACTCGCTGAAGGACGTGGCCAGCGACGACTCAGGTTCGCCGGCGTCACCAGGTGCCGGTCCGAGATCACCTCGGTTCGGTGGTGGTCTCCTCGGCCGGCGAGTCACGCCGCTTGAGCGGCTTCGGGCGCCACGCCCACCGGAACAGGCCGACGCCGATACCGACGACGACGGCCACCAGGAACAGTGCGCCGAGGAACGGGCCCGGGACGAAGACCTCGACGGTCGGGTATCCGTCGTACTCGCACACGATCGTGACGGGGTCGCCGAAGTACGCCGGCCGGCCACTCGCGGACTCAGGTGGGGTGGCCTCCGGTTGCGGAGCCCGCGTGTGGCAGTAGTCGTTGGTGTACTGCGCCTGGGCCACGATCCAGAAGATCGCCGCGACCAGGCCGAGAAACAGCGTGACCAGCCCGGCGGCCGCCAGACGCAGCACCGACCGCTTGCCCGCGCGGGGGCCCGTCGCCAGGTTCGTCATCGGATCCCTACTCTCGGGACGTACCGCGGGTCAGCAGGTCCTCCTCACCGGCGAGAGGTTGTCCTCGCGGTACCAGGTGTAGCAGCCGGGCACCGCCCGGCTGCGGGCTGTCCACGGCCGCACCGTCTCATCGCCAAGGTACGAACCCCTCGCAAGCACGCCGCTCACATAGTGCAGTCAAGAGAAGCGGGTGCTGCCCACGATCATCCAGGGCGCAGATCACGGGCCTGCGGTGAACTCGTCCGGAGAACGCCACAACCTGATCCCCGGCGATTCGGGAACCTCGATGCGCTCGCGCGACCGAAGACGATCGGCTTCGGCCACGATGCCTGCTCGTCACGCCAGGTCAACGGACCCACCCGGCGGCCGACGCAGCGAGTGGCGAACGTCGAGAGTTCAGATGCCGGTTTCCCGTAGGTTGGCCAGATGGCTCTCAGGCTGGACAACATCGGCATCGTCGTCGAGGACCTCGCGGCGGCGATCGCGTTCTTCAGCGAACTCGGCCTCGAGCTCGAAGGGCGAGCCATGGTGGAAGGCGAATGGGCAGGACGCGTCACCGGCCTCGGCGACCAACGCGTCGAGATCGCCATGATGCGCACGCCGGACGGCCACGGCCGGCTCGAGCTCTCATGCTTTCTCGCGCCGCACGTGGTCGCCGATCACCGGAACGCCCCGGTGAACGCGCTGGGCTACCTCCGCGTCATGTTCGCAGTGGACGACATCGACGAGACGCTCGTCCGGCTCCGCAAGCACGGTGCGCAACTCATCAGCAATGATGTGGTCCAGTACGAAGACGCATACCGGCTCTGCTACGTCCGCGGACCCGAAGGCATTC
This sequence comes from Isoptericola halalbus, assembly GCA_009663185.1. Lineage (GTDB taxonomy): Bacteria > Actinomycetota > Actinomycetes > Actinomycetales > Cellulomonadaceae > Isoptericola > Isoptericola halalbus. The sequence continues at coordinate 159 of VJZX01000076.1, read as the reverse complement.
TCATCGGGCTCGCCCAAGAACTCCGCTGAGCCGGAACCCACCGGGTTCGGGGCGACCGCCTTGGCAGAATCCTCCACCGTGACCATCTGGGGGTCGGTACGTCCTGCTCGGCCTCCGGGCCGCCATCGCCGTCGTCGGCGGGCCACCGTTCGCCGGCGG
>VJZX01000075.1 GCA_009663185.1 Isoptericola halalbus | reverse complement strand
GCCTGTAGCTCAGTGGATAGAGCAACCGCCTCCTAAGCGGTAGGTCGCGCGTTCGAGTCGCGCCAGGCGCACCTGAGAAAGGGCTTTGCAGAGCCGGTGCCGTGATCGTGTGGCGCCCTGAATTGCCGACTGGTGACGTTGTCAGTGGCACCTGCATCGTCTGCGGCGATGACCCGGCACACGACGCTCGAGCGGTGCGTCGGGGCGTCCAGGTTCGCGTACAACCAGTGCCTGCGGTTCGTCGTCGACTCCCGCCAACCACGCCGCGAAGGTATGGCCGTCAAGGTTCCGCGCACCGGCTATGACCTCATCAACCGCTTCAACACGTGGAAGAAGACCGAGGCCGCGGGGCGCGTGTTCGCCGTCGACTCGAACGGCGTTGCAGAGGTCGGCGCGACAGGACTTGTGTGGCGCGCGTGGTGTGGCGCTTCGGATGTTCGTCTGCCGCTCCTGCGGGCTGGTCAACCTCGCCGCCTGGGCCGAGCTCCACCATGGTGCAGATGCCTGGGCCCGGGACCCTCAAGCAGAGGGCCCGGTCACCGACGCCCACCGACGGGAACGCTCTGGCCGCCACCTTGGTGACGGTGAAACGGTCCCCGATGACGTGGGAACCCGAGGTCGGCGCCTGCCGCCTGACCGAAAGGACGTCCGAGAAGGGCGGTGCAGGTTGGCCTGATCTTTCATGCTGAAAAGCTGGTGTCGGCGGTCGGCACCGTCGAAATCGGTGGGACGTCGTCAGGGCACCAGCACGAACGCCGGGATCGACAGGGCCACGAACTGCACGACCAGCCAGACGCTGCTCGACACCATGAACCCTCCCTGGCCGAGGTGTTCGAGCAGATGTCCGGTGTCGACGCCCTTGCGCCGGTACACGGAGAGCTTGCGGCGGACGAGATGCAGGCGCAGGGCGACCAGGGTGAGCGTGACGGGGATGGCCGAGCAGATCGCCAGCTCGGCTGCCCAGCCCAGGCCCTCGTAGACGAGGGTGTACGCAGCGACGACTGCCAGTGCCGCCACCGTGCTGGCGCCGAAGTCGTTGATGAGTCCAGCGCGGTCACGACGCAGGCCCGCGACGATGGCTGGGGTTGCCTGCATGGCGGTCATGTGCACCTCCGTGCCTGAATCCTGCCGCCGAGCACCAGGACGACGAATAATGGGGGCGGATCATAGCCACGGACGCGCCTTGGTCGTCGGCGTGCTCACATTCTGAACTTCAGCCGGGGTTGGCTCGATGTCGACGAACGCTCGTCCCGTCGTCGAAGGCCTGGTTACCGACGCGCAGCTCCGCTCGGATCGGCATCCGTCGGGCTGGACTCCACCGTCCTCGACCGGGACGGCAGGCGATCTGCGGCACGAGGGCCGCTGCCGATGCTCAGCTGGTCGCGCGGCGTGACGTGTCCGACGGCGAAGCGTCGAGAGATCGCCGCGCGGAGACGCTCGAGCCCAGCCGGGCGTCCCGAGCTGCCGAGGCGGGCCGGTGGCGGCACCACGGCCGTCACGGCGAGCGCCCGGCGCTGTGCCGCGGTCGCCGGCACGTGGACCTCGACGTAGCCGCCGTCTGCCAGTCGGATGATCCGCCCGGTCGGGTGCCCGTGCTCGGCGATGTCGCGGTCCCTGAGCTGGAGGCCGATGCAGATGCGGCGCGTGAGCTCGAAGGCCAGCGGCGGC
>VJZX01000074.1 GCA_009663185.1 Isoptericola halalbus | reverse complement strand
GAGCCACGTGCCGTCGTCGCGCACGAACCGGCTGACCTCGTGGAGCCGGCCCACCTGGCCTGTCACGGCGTTACGGCAGAACGCGGCGAACTCGACCTCGCCCGCGTCGTCGAACGGTCCGCCCGCGCGCGTCGCGAGCACGTCGAGGCGGCGCCAGTCCAGGTCGGGATCGAGCTCGAGCGTTTCCGGCCGGGTGCGCGGGTGCCACGTCGTCAGCACGTACTTCGCGTCGCCGACCGCGTACGCGCTGTAGCGGGAGCGCATCAGGGCCTCGGCGGTCGAGGCGTCGCGCTCGCCGCGGTGCAGCGGGCCGCAGCAGTCGCCGTAGGTGTTGCCGGAGGGGCATGGGCAGCGCTCGGAGTCGTCCACGGGCCCCATTGTCTACACGGTCGGCGCGGTCTTGCCGTCCCGGTCGTCGGCGATGTCGTCGACCGGGCGCTGCGCGACCGACCCGAGCGGCGGGCTGAACCGCTCCTCGAGCAGCGCGACGGCCAGCGCGAGCAGCACGAGTACCGCGCTCGCGAACGGGACCGTCCGCACGCCGACGAGCTCCACAACCGCAGCGCCCATGCCCGACCCGGCCGCGATGCCGAGGTTGAACACCGAGGACGACAAGGCCATGCCCATGGTGGTCGACCGGGGCGAGAGGAGCATGACCCGGTGCGAGAGCACCGGCGGCAGGGTCGAGAACGCGAGGCCGACGACGGCGAGCGCCACCACCGCCGTGACACGCTGCTCGCCCAGCGCCCAGAGCGCGAGCTGCGCGGCTGCCAGCACGCCGAGCGCCGCGAACAGCGCCCGGACCGGGTGCCGGTCGAGGAACCGCCCGACGATCACGGCCCCGACCACGCCCGCGCCGCCCTGGATGAGCAGGAGCCGTGGGATGTCGGACTGCGTGTACCCGACGATCTCGATGAGGTACTGCGTGACGAACGTGATGATCCCGAACGCCCCGGTGACCATGAGCCCGGTGACGACGAGGTCGAAGCCAAACCGTCGCGCGCTCGCCAGCGGCGCGCGGCTCGCGCCACCCTGCGCCGGTGGCAGCGTCGGGAAGAGCGCGAGGACGACGAGCGTGACCACGAGCGACAGGCCCGCGACGGCGAGGAACGTCGCGCGCCACGACGCCTGCTCGCCGAGCCACGTGCCGAGCGGCACGCCGATGACGGGCGCGAGCGAGTTCCCGACGGCGAGCCGTGCCATGACCTTGCCACGCACGAGCGGCGGGAACAGCCCGGTGGTGGCCGGCACGACGGCGACCCAGAAGAGCGCCTGCGCCGACGCGGTGACGAGCCGCGCCAGCAGGACCTGGTCGTAGCCCGGCGCGAGCGCCGCCCACAGCGTCGACACCGCGGCGAGACCGGCGCACCCGGACAGCAGCCAGCGCCGGGGGACGCGCCGCGTCCCGTGGGCCAGCGGAACCGAGGCGACGAGCACGACGAGCGCGTAGCCCGTGACGAGGAGTCCGATCTGCGACGTCGACCGCCCGAGGTCGGGAGCCATGAGCGTGAGCAGTCCGGCCGGCAGCGACTCGACGGTGACGAACAGGAAGGTCGACAGCGCCATCGCGACGAGGATGATCGTCGCGCGGCGCTCGTCCACGGGAGGCCGGGTCGGCCTGGGGGTCTCGGTCATTGGGGATCGAAACGACTCTACGGTGGCGGACCGGCCAGGCCGACCTACGCTCGTTGCGTGCCCACACTGCTGGAAATCGCGGACGAGCTCTACGGCCTCGAGCCCGGCGAGTTCGTCGGCGCGCGC
>VJZX01000073.1 GCA_009663185.1 Isoptericola halalbus | reverse complement strand
GGTGCTGCGTCATCTGGTCGACCTCGGCGTCGGAGCCGGGGGGCGGCAGAGCGGAGGTGGCGTCGATGCGGGCGCGCTCCTCGCGAGGCGTCGGGACGACGTCGACGAGCTGCCGGACGTCCTCGCGGTACGTGTAGCGACCGGGCAGGTCCGCGGGGTAGGCGGCCTCCTCGACGGCACGTTCCATGACGGGCGCGAAAACCGCCTCTCCCGGCGCAGGCCAGCCGCCGCCGTAGGCGAGGCGCAGGACGCTGTTGACATGGTTCTGCTCGTCGGGAGAGCGGAACGCCGGCGTCACCACCGCCCAGACGGCCGTCCACGCGGCGACCAGGAGGGTCAGCAGGGCCACGAGCCGGCGGAAGGTACGCACGTCCCGGGTCGGCACACCAGCCGTGACCGCACTGGGTACCGTGTCACGCGTCACGAGCCCAGTGTTCCAGACGGTCGATAGTGGGCAGCGGCTGGGCACGGTTAGGTTGAGACCATGCGTCTGCTCGTCACCGGCGGGGCCGGGTTCATCGGGTCGAACTTCGTCCACCAGACCGTGCGTGAGCGACCAGGCGTGGACGTGACCGTGCTCGACGCGCTCACGTACGCCGGCGACCTCGCCTCGCTCGAGGGCGTGCGGGACAAGATCGACGTCGTCGAGGGGTCGGTGACCGACGCCCGGCTCGTGGACGAGCTGGTCTCCGGGGCGGACGCCGTCGTGCACCTCGCGGCCGAGTCGCACAACGACAACTCTCTCGCCGATCCCACGCCCTTCGTCCAGACGAACGTCGTCGGGACGTTCACGCTCCTCGAGGCGGTGCGCCGCCACGGCGTGCGGTTCCACCACGTGTCGACCGACGAGGTGTACGGAGACCTCCCGCTCGACAGCCCGGAGCGGTTCACGCCGGCCACGCCGTACAACCCGTCGTCGCCGTACTCGTCGACCAAGGCGGGCTCGGACCTGCTGGTGCGCGCGTGGGTGCGCTCGTTCGGGGTCGCCGCGACCATCTCGAACTGCTCGAACAACTACGGGCCCTACCAGCACGTGGAGAAGTTCATCCCGCGCCAGATCACCAACCTCATCGACGGCGTGCGGCCGCGGCTGTACGGCGCCGGGCGCAACGTGCGGGACTGGATCCACGTCACCGACCACAACGCCGCGGTGTGGGAGATCCTCGAGCGCGGGCGGATCGGCGAGACGTACCTCATCGGGGCCGACGGCGAGACGAGCAACCTCGACGTCGTGCGCGCGCTGCTGGAGATCTTCGGACGCGAGCCGGACGACTTCGACCACGTGAACGACCGGCCGGGCCACGACCTGCGGTACGCGATCGACGCATCCGGGCTGCGCACCGAGCTCGGCTGGACCCCGCGGTACACCGACTTCCGCAGCGGGCTCGAGGCAACCGTCCGCTGGTACCGCGACAACGAACCCTGGTGGCGGCCGCACAAGGCCGCGGTCGAGGCGAGGTACGCACGCACAGGTCAGTGAGCTCGCCGACCCTCACACTTCCTCTACGGTCCCGGTCCCGGGCGGTCGCAGCCGTGTAACACGGACGTCTTATGCTGTTTGCCCGTGACCCGCATGCCCATCCGCCATATCGCGCCCCGTCCGACGCGTCCCACGACGGGACCGTCGCACGCGCGAGAGCTGCGCCGGTACGGGGCACTGCGCACGGTCGGGCTCGTCATGACCGCGGTGCTGGCGTTCGTCGGCGTCGGCGGCGCGACGGCGGCCGTGACGCTCGCAAACAACATCGAGTCGGTGGACGCCGACGACGCGCTCGGCAAGGACCGCCCCAAGAAGATCGCGCCGGACGACCCCAACGCCGGCTCACCGCTCAACATCGTGCTGCTG
>VJZX01000072.1 GCA_009663185.1 Isoptericola halalbus | reverse complement strand
CGGCCCTGCCGACGGCGCGCCCGGGGCGTCAGGCCCCCTCGCGCCGCTCGTCGCCGGCTACCTTCGCCCGGACGCGCCGCTCGAGGCCGGACCGGCGGCCGCTGACGCCGGCGCGACGGCGATGCTCGACGTCTCCGACGGGCTCCTGCGCGACGCGGGCCGCCTGGCGCGGGCGAGCGGCGTCGTCGTCGACCTCGACAGATCGGCGCTCGAGGCGGACGTCGCAGCGCTCCTGCCGGCGGCGCGAGCCGTCGACGGCGCGTCCGAGGACGTCGCACTCAGGTGGGTGCTCTCGGGAGGCGAGGACCACGGCCTGCTGGCGACGTTCCCGCCGGACGTGGCGCCGCCGGCCCCGTTCCGTGCCGTGGGGCGCGTGCGCTCCGGCGGCGAGGTCGGGCCGCGCGTCACCGTCGACGGGCGCGAGCCCGCCGTCGAGCCCGGCTGGGACCACTTCCGCGCCTGAGGCGCATTCAGCCGCGGCGGTAGCGCACCTGGGTGACCGGGGTGCCGCCGACCTCGTCGATGCGCTCGATGCCGTCCGGGTGGAACCCGTGCCGGCGGTAGAAGTGGCGTGCTCGCTCGCTCGTGGCGGGCACCCACAGGGACATCGGGGTGCCGGGGCGGACCTCGGACAGGACCGCGCGCATCAGGTCGCGCGCCACGCCACGACCCCAGGCCTCGGGGTCCAGGTAGATGGCGTAGAGCTCGACGTCGTCGCGCTCGGCGTCCTCGTCGCGCGACGGGCCCCAGCTCGCGAAGCCGAGAGTACGACCGTCGGCCTCGGCCACGATGGTGCTGCCACGGCCCTCGGAGAGGATCAACTTCCACTCGCCCAGTCGGCTGTCGGTATCGAGGGTCTCCAGGTACTCCTCGGGAAGGACCCCCGTGTGCGCGCTCTTCCACGAGGACACGTGCACGCGAGCGATCGCCGTGGCGTCGTCCGGTGTCGCGGACCGGATGACAACGTCGTTGTCGGTCTGCACCATCATGGGCACAGCCTGCCACGGACGCCGCGACACCGCCAAGGGCATTTGGTGAACACTTCACGAACTCTTTGCATAACACGTGGCGGCAGGTCTGGCTCGGGGAACAACACGACGCCCGCCGGGGCGAACCCGACGGGCGTCGTGCAGAGATGATCGCCGGAGACCCGGCGCACGGCGGCTCAGGCCTGGCGCTGCACCTTGCCGGCCTTGAGGCACGAGGTGCACACGTTGACACGCTTCGGGGTGCCCGCGACGACGGCACGCACGCGCTGGATATTGGGGTTCCACCGGCGCTTGGTGCGGATGTGGGAGTGCGAGATGCTGTGCCCGAAGCCCGGGCCCTTGCCGCAGACGTCGCAGTTGGCAGCCACGGTTTCTCCTGAATCGTCGTGCACGTCCCGCGCGTGAGCGCAGCAGGACGTGATGCTGGTGGTCGTGGGGGCGCCCGGAACCGTCCGGGCAACCACACGAGGATAGCCGATCCCCGGCAGATGCCTCAACATGGGGTCGGTCACCGCTACGGTGGAGCCGGACGGACGCCGGTCCGTTCCCAGGGTACGCGTGAGGAGCCCGTGACCCGTACGGACCCAGGGAGGCGCGTTGACCGACGCCGAGATGCTCGACGCCGCTGTCGTCCGGATCTGGGCCAGGCTCGCCGTCGAGTCGGTCGGCCGGGCCCGCACCGCGCTCGACGGCGTCAACGTCTTCCCGGTCGCCGACGGGGACACCGGGACCAACATGCACCTGACGCTGCGGGAGGCCGCGCACGCGATCCACGACGCCCCGGACGACGTCGGGGGCGCCCGCCTGCTGCGGCTCGCGGCACGCGGCGCGCTTCTTGGCGCGCGGGGAAACTCGGGCGTCATCCTCAGCGAGTGGCTGCGGGGCCTCGCCGTCGCCGCGACCCGGCGCGAACCGCTCGCTCCGGCGCTCGATGCCGCTGCCCGGAGCGCACGTCGCGCCGTCGCGCACCCCGAGCCGGGCACGATCCTCACCGCGGCCGAGGTCGCCGCAGCCTCCGCCCGCCAGGCCGCCGCGTCCCCCGCCG
>VJZX01000071.1 GCA_009663185.1 Isoptericola halalbus | reverse complement strand
TCCACGGCACCGAAGTCGTCCGTCTGCACGACGACGCGCTCGGGCGTGACCTCGACGATCGGCACGCGCAGCGGCTCGTCGCCGTCGCGCTCGAGCGTCCAGACGTCCGCGAGCCACGACAGGCCCGTCGAGTCGAGCGCTTCCTCGGCGTCGATCCAGCCGAAGTGCTCGCGGTCGTCGGGGCGCGAGCGTTCGCGCGCCTTGGCCGTCGCTCGCTGGCCCGTCCCCGCCGAGCACGTTTCGCCCGACGCCGCCGAGCCCGAATCTCGCCCGCAGGGCGGAACGCAACGCACCGGCCGATGCGTCCGGGTCGGAGATGCCACTCGGTGCGGGCGCCCGCGCCCGGTGCCACCATGACCCCAGGCCCGAGCCCGCCGTCGCGTGCCCCAGGAGCGTGTCATGGAACTGCCCCGGATGCTGCTGGAGGTCTCTGCCCTGCTGGTGGTCGCCGTGCTGGTCGGGCTGGCGGCACGGCGGGTCCGCCTGCCGCTCAGCGTCATCCTGGCCGTCCTCGGGTTCGCCGCGGCCGCACTCGGGCTGAGCCCTCACGTCGGCCGGCTGGAGGGCGAGACGTTTGAGCAGGTCGTCGTCTTCCTGTTCCTCCCGGTGCTCGTCTTCGCCGCCGCCCTGGGCCTGGACCTGCGCGCCTTCGCCCGCAACGTCGGTGCGATCCTGGCACTGGCCGTCCCGGCCTTCGTCGTGTCGGCGGTGCTGGTCGGGCTCGCGGTGCACTGGGCGCTCGGCACCGCGCTCGCCGCGGCACTTCTCTTCGGTGCCCTGATCTCCGCCACCGACCCCGTGGCCGTGGTCGCCGTGTTCCGCGAGGTCGGGGTCCCGCGGCGGCTCCTGACGCTCGTGGAGGGCGAGAGCCTGCTCAACGACGGGGTGGCGATCGTGCTTTTCGCGATCCTGCTCGAGGCCGCGACCGGAGCTCCCGTGAGCCTCGTGGCCGGCCTCGTGGACTTCGTCATGGTCTTCGCCGGCGGGGCGTTGATCGGCGTGATCCTCGGGCTGGTCGCCGCGGCAGCGCTGCCCTGGATGGACCGGCTCTCGGCGGCGGCGCTGTCGCTGGCGCTGGCATACGGCGGCTTCGTGCTGGCCGACGAGGTCCTCGGGCTCTCCGGCGTCATGGCGACGGCTGCCGCCGGCATGGTGCTGTCGGGGTTGGCGCCGAGCCGGGCCTCGGCGGAGGTGCGCGAGATGTGGGAGCAGCTGTGGGAGGGACTGGACTACATCGCCAACGCAGTGCTGTTCCTGCTCATCGGGCTGGTCATCGGTCCCGCCAGGCTCGCCGAGCACCTGGGCCCGATCCTGCTTGCGGTCGCCGTCGTCCTGGCAACCCGGGCCTCGGCAGTCGGCCCTGTCGTCTGGCTGCTGGAGCGGGTGGCCCACATCCCGCGGCTGGGCCTGCGCAACGAGGCGGTGCTGATCTGGGGCGGGCTGCGCGGTGGCGTCGCGCTCGCACTCGCCCTGGCGCTTCCCGAGTCCCTTCCCGAGCGCGAGCTCCTGGTGGCGCTCACCGGCGGCGTGGTCCTGGCGACCCTGGTGCTCAACGCGACGACCATCCGGCCGTTGGTCTCCCGGCTGGGGCTGGGCCGACTGAGCACCGTCGACCGGTATCTGGTGTCGATCGCGCGGGCGTCGGCGGTGCAGGCGGCACGCCGCGAGGCCGACGAGCTCGGGCTGGACCTCGACGAGACCACCGACGCCGAGCTGAGCACCGTCGAGCGGTCGGCCGAGCGTGAGCTCGCGGCGCTGGACGTGACGCGGGAGGAGGCGCACCGGATCATCGTCGGGCGAGCCCTCCACGTCGAGCGGAACACCTACCAGTCGCTGAGCGACCAAGGACTCATCCCGCCACCGGTCACCCGTACGCTGCTTCAGGAGGTCGACGACGAGTTCGACGACCTGGCGCTGCGCGGCACCGAGCACACCCTGGGCACCACCCGTACCCAGCGGGCCGGCGGGCTCCAGCGGGCCGTGCGCAGGCTCGTCGGCTGGCTGCCCGAACCGGTCGGGTCAGACCCGGTCGCCTCGGCGTACGCCGAGGC
>VJZX01000070.1 GCA_009663185.1 Isoptericola halalbus | reverse complement strand
CGGCGCACCACCGCGCCACGGTGGCGATCCAGCCGGTCGCGACGCCGGCGAGCCAGGCGGCGGCGTGCGCGAGGCCGGGCACCCCGGGCGCGAGCACGGTGGCGACCAGGCCGAGCACGGTCGCCGGGACGAGCGCGGGGGCGGCGAGCAGGTTGGCGAGCACCGCCGTGGTCGGCACGCTCGGGTCGAGCAGCACCAGCACCGGCCCGACGGCCGTCTGGGCAGCCAGGGGCACTGCGATCGCGAAGGCGAGCGGCCGGCCGAGCCACGGGGCGAGGCGCTGCGCGAGCGGCCCCGCGAGCAGCACGAGCCCCGCGGTCGCGGCGCAGGAGAGCGCGAAGCCGAACGATCGCGCGAGCCACGGGTCCACCACGAGCAGCACGGTCGAGGCGGCCGCGAGCGCCGCGGGCCCCGACGAGGGCCGCCCGAGGGCGAGCCCGAGGAGCGCGACGGCGCACGTCCACGCGGCGCGCAGCACGCTCGGCTCGGGGCGCACCAGGAGCACGAAGCCGACCCCGGCGACGGCGAGCACGGCGATCCGCAGGGCACGTGGCACCCGGAGCATGACGCACGCCGCGGTCAGCGTCGCGACGACGACGGCGAAGTGCCCGCCCGAGACGGCCGTGACATGTGTGAGCCCGGTGACTCGCATCGCCTCGCTCACCTCGGGCGGTACCCGCGTCGTGTCGCCGATGGCGGCGCCGGGCACGAGCCCGCGCGCCTGCGGGGACAGGTCGCCGGTGACCTCGAGCAGCGCCGTTCGCAAGGTGTGGGTCGCGCCCAGCACGGGGCCGGGCGGTTCGACGACGACCGCGGCGCCCGGCGCGTCGGCGCGGGCCGCCGCGTCCCGGCCTGGGGACTCGGGACGCAGCCGGGCGGAGACCGTGACCGCCGCCCCGTAGGCCGGAGCCGGCGGCGGGCCCGTGACCTCGACGGTGACCGCGGCACGCGTCGTCGCACCGCGGGCCGTGATCTCCTCGACGGCCAGGAGCCAGCGCAGGTCGTCACCGAACGTCGCTGGCCGCGGCTCGCTCGCGACCCGGCCCGCGAGCTGAGCCGTGGCGCCCGCCTCGGCCAGCGCGACGGCCGGCGCCCTGCCGGCCGCCTGGACGTGAGCGCCCACCGCCACCGCGACGAAGCACGTCACAGCGAGGACGGCGTGCGCGACGACCGGGTGCCGGTACCGGACGAGGAGGCTGACCAGGACCGCGAGCGCGCCCACGCCCCAGACGGCAGCCTTCTGGGCGGGCGTGGGATCGCCCGTGAGCCACCACGCCGCCACCCATGCCACGAGCGCGGCCGGGGCGAGCCGTAGGTCGGCGGTCACACGCGGGCCGCGTCACGGAGCTGCTCGAGCACCGCAGGCCCGACCCCGGAGACCTCGTCGAGCTCGTCGACGGTGGCGAAAGAGCCGTTCTCCTCGCGCCATGCGACGATCCGCTCGGCCAGCACAGGCCCGATCCCGGGCAGCGTCTCGAGCGTCGCGGCGTCGGCGGTGTTGAGGTCCACCGGTCCGCCCTCTGGCCCGCTCCCGGCCGCGGCGCCCCCGGACGGGCCGGCCGTCGCCGGGACCTGCTCGCCCGGCGCGGGGACGTAGATCTGCTCGCCGTCGACCACGGCGCGCGCGAGGTTGACGGCCGCGAGGTCGGCCCGCGCGGTCGGACCGCCCGCCGCGTCGAGCGCGTCGCCGACGCGCGCCCCTGCGGCCAGGGTCACCAGGCCAGGCTCGGCCACCCGGCCGACCACGTGCACGACGACGGCCGCACCGGCCGCGTCCTGCGGCGGCGAGCCGACCGCGTCCTGCGGCGGCAAGCCGACCACGCCCGACCGCGCGGCGGGTCCGGGCGCGGGCTGCTGCAGCTCGTCGGGTGCCTCGAACGCGGTGGGCTCTGCGCCGGCATTGAGCATCTCGACGCCTCCGCGTGGCCACAGCGCTGCGACGGCCACGGCGAGCGCGAGGACCAGCACCGCCGTTCCGGCGACGGCGGCCGCCCGCACCCCGAGGGCCCAGCGCCGGGGGGCGGGCTCGTCGGCGTCCCCGCGCGCCCCGCCGTCGAGCCCCAGCGGATGCCCGTGCGCCGCCGAGTAGGCCGCGGCCAGATGACCTGCCGACCGCCGGGCTCGCAGGCGC
>VJZX01000007.1 GCA_009663185.1 Isoptericola halalbus | reverse complement strand
AGGTGCTCGGCGTCCCCCTGGCCCCTCACGTGCACCGTCACCAGCCCGCACGCCGACACCGACACGAACTCGATCCGGCCGTCGTCCAGCATCGTCACCACGTCGGCGGCGATCGTCAGCAGATCGCGCAGCGGACCGACCTCGTCAGCCGTTACCGAACCGGACGACGGCTCGACGACCTGAACGTCGGCCTGAACATCGGCCTGGACCTCGGCGCCGGACATCACGCGGCGTCCTTCGACTCGCCGGGCTTGCCCGCCTGTCCCGGCGTCGCGAAGCCCTGCGCCCGGAACGACCACGCGATCCGAGGCCGGTTGCCGCTGTCGTCGACGTACGGCAGCGCGGTCAGGCCGACGAACTCCACCGGCGTCCAGGGCAGCGGCGAGGTGTTCTTCGGCGGCAACGGCTGTACCTCGGGCGCGAACTTCACGCTGACGCCGATCTCCCGCCGCCCGGCCTCGTCGTCGGCGTCGATGACAGTGCATTGCCACAGCGGCAGGCCGGTCTCCTTGTCCCGTTGCTGCGGACGCGACCCGTCCGGCCGCTGCTCGGCCTGGAAGTCCGCGACCGGCTCGACGAACCCACGCAGGAACGCCCCGTTCGGAAACGCCACACCGTGCGTGATGGGAAAACGCTTGGCGATAGCCATAATGACTCCCCCTGTGTCTCGTGACTAGGTTGCCTAGCCATGCTGTCTGACTCGGCCAGGATGCACGACATGGCTAGTCATGTCAACGGATGAAATGCACTTGGCTGACTTGGTTGGACAACTCGCTAAGGTGGGGGCCATGAGTCTCGACCCGGACGACGAGCGACCGCCCTACCTGCAGGTAGCCGCGGCGGTTCGCGCTGCGATCCTGACGCGGAAGATCGAACCGGGGGACAAGCTGCCGAGCCAGAAGGAGCTGGCCGAGCGCTACGGGGTCTCCCGGATGACCGTCCAGCAGGCGCTACGGATCCTCAAGGACGAAGCGCTCGTCGTCTCCCGGCAGGGCAGCGGCATGTTCGCCCGCGAGCGGACCGAAAAGCCCATCGGGCTGCGACCCCACGTCGAGAAGGCGTTCGAAGCCGACTCGGTCAGCATCGACTTCCTCGGCTACACCGCCGAGACGCTGCACGGTGCGATCGCGGAGCCGCTGGACAAGATCCGTTCCGGGCGGCTCACACCCCAGTCGATCCAGATCCGAATCCTCGTGTCCGACATGACCCAGCCCGTCGCGCTCCCGGTGGCGGTCAGCGGCGACGACGTCGAATCTGCGAAGGCGCGAGCACGCGTGGCCGACATCGGCACGCGGTTCATTGGCGGCATCACCGACGCCGTCGAAGAGCTCGCCGACCTCGGTCTGGTTCCGCACGCCACCGTCGAGACCCGCCGCTTCGCAGCCGCGCCGATGTTCAAGGCGTACGTCATCAACGACGTCGACGCCTTCTTCGGCTACTACCCGGTGATGAATCACGACGTCCGCACCGGAGGCCAGCACCTCGCCACCTACGACCCCATGGGCAAGGACGCCGTGCTCTTCCATTGGCGAGACGACGGCGACATCGAGTCAGTCGGAACTCAGTTCGTCATCGAGACCCGCAAGTGGTTCGACAGCGTGTGGAACTCGATCGCAGTCGAGGTGCCACGGTGACCGACGCGCGCGACCTGATCCTGGCGGCTCGCGCGGTCCTGCTGGACTTTGACGGACCAGTCACACCCCTCATGCCGGCGCCGCTGAACATGCAGACCGCCGACGTCGCACGTGCAGCTCTTGCCCGACACGGGATCGACCCAGGCGAGGTCCAGGCGACCTCCGACCACCTGGCGATCATCCGCTGGGCCGGCACTCACGCCCCCGCAGCGCTGCCCGACGTCGAAGCAGCCTGCACCGCCGCCGAAGTCGAGGCCGCCCGCACATCCCGGCCGACACCCGGAGCGCACGACCTCATGGCCGCGCTCCATGCAGCAGGCGTCCCCACGGTCATCGTCACGAACAACGCCGCCAGCGCCGCCCGGACCTACCTCGAACGGTGGAACCTCACGACCTACGTGCGCGGTGTCGTCGGCCGACCCGAGCACGAGCCGGCCCTCATGAAGCCGAACCCGCACACGGTCAAGACCGCACTGCAGATCGCGCAGGCCACGCCCGCCGATGCGGTCCTGATCGGTGACTCCGTCTCGGATGTCGAGGTCGCACACGTTGCAGGCATACGATCGATCGGCTACGCGAAGAACCCCCGCCGCGGCGACGAACTCGCAGCAGCTGGAGCCGGTGCCCTCACAGACGACATCAGCGCGCTTGTGCCGTGAGGATCCACTCCCATGCGTCGCGGACCTCAACGCGCCACCGCAGCAGGTTCAGCCCTTGCCCAGGGTTGAGCCGGCCTTCGACTTGACGGACTTGCTCGAGGAGTCACTTGCGAGCGTCTTTCCTGCCTTCGACAGCGCTGCCTTCGAGGGCTTTGCAGACTTGGACGACTTGGTCATTGGTGCCACCTCCTTCTACGAGTAGTCCAGCAGACGCCACCGACACGCGAGCTCCAGCGTGGCTGCTAGCCGCTCGAGGGCTTATCCGGTGCGGCATGATTGGCAGCGTCTTGGCCTTATGCGGGGGAGGGCGTCGTGGCTCGTGTCAGTTTCAAGGTTGCTCCGGGCAGCCGGATCAGTGCGTCCAGCCGTGGCGTGCATACGAGCATCGATGGTTCTTCGGGATGGGACCGGATGCGACGGATTGGCGCTGTCGGTCCGGCTGTGGTCGTGCTGTCGATCCTGAGCGGCTGTAGTGGCGACGCAGAGGCACCCGAGGCGCAGCCCGCTGGCGTAAACACGACCGAGCCCGCCTCGCCGTCGACAGCGGCGGCCATGTCAGACGCCGAGCGGGTCGCGGCCGCCGAGGAACTTGTGCTCGCAGACCTGCCCGACGCCCCGCTCTGGGAGGGTCTTACCGCGCAAGGAGTGGTCGTAGACGACTCCGAAGTTTGCGTGGACCGGACCTACCCCGAGGGCGGCGGGCTGGACGGCAAGGGGGGTAGCGCCGGATACGTCGTGGTGACCTTCCCGGACGGGACGATCGGCGAGCCGAAGGACGGCACCTGCGCCGACTACACCGACACCGAGGCGGCTTCGACGGCAGAGGCCGGGTTCGCGCAGTTCTTCTCGACGTGTGTAGACGAGACCGGCGACGGATCGAGTGGCGTCGACATCCAAGAGGTGTCGCTCTCCAATGACGGCTCGCTGGTATTCGCGTCCGTCAAGCTCACGGAGCCGGTTCAGCCCACGGACGTTGACAGCTTGAGTTTCCTCACGCTCGCGTACTCGGCGGATGGGGAGCAGGGCTACCAGTTTGGGACCAAGTTCAGCGGCGGGTCCGAGATCGCAAACTTCGTGTTCGACACCACCGCGGCCAGTCAGGAGAACGTGACCAATGGCGCCGTGTTCGCGGACGGTCAGGTTGCGGTGCGGTACCCGGTGGCCCTGCTGGAAAGCTTGGGCCCGGGATTCACCTGGTACACCACGGTCACGCTCGACGGCCAGGACGTGGACTCGTGCGGCGACAGCAGCGCCCCGAACGTCGCGGAGCCCGAGGGATGACCCTCGCTGCGATGGAATGAACTGAACCGCAGCGGACCGCATGTGTTCGGATGATCAACTAGCGAAGAGCTCTGCCCGCGCCGAACTAGGCCGCGCTCGATAACTTGGGCGAATGGCAACGATCATCCGCACGGTCCACTGGACCATTTTGCCGGGCGCAGGCGACCCGGTTGCGCTCATCACCGAGGCGGTCAGCAAGACGGACTTCGCCGTGACATCCGCGAGTCCCGAGACCATCACGATCGACGTCCCGCGAGCCATGATGAAGAACCGCTGGGCGGCCAAGATCATCGGTGCCCTGACGCCCAACCAGACAGGCGGGACGGACATCACCTGGACGATCGACGGGCCGGGCGACAAGCACTACGAGCACATGGTGAAGATCTCCGAGGGGCTGCCCGATGATGCGCTCGACGACCACGGCATCGCTGCTGCGGCGTCGAGGGTCGCAGGCAAGCTCTTCGGCCGCAAGGAGATCCGGCACCTGGCGAACATCCTCGACCCCGGCGAGCAGGTCCGCGCGATCGGCGTCGGCAGCTTCGACAACAAGATGGGCATCGCCGCACTGACCGACAATCGGCTGCTGTTCCTCGAGAAGAGCATCCTCGGCAACGAGTCGCTTGTGGACTTCGCCCTCGATTCGATCGGCGCCATGTCCCTCGGCAAGAAGATGACGGGCGAGACCCTCACGATCACCCACTCGGGCACGTCGGCCCAGATTTCGCACATGGGTCAAGGCCAGGGCGACGCGATCGTGCAGCAGTTCCGACGCCTGAAGAGACCGCCCGCTCAGCCCGATTCTCCCCCTGCTCCAGCGGCAGCCGACCCGATCGAACAACTGGGGCGGCTGGCGGCGCTGCGCGATCAGGGTGTGCTGACCGAGGAGGAGTTCCAAACGAAGAAGGCCCAACTGCTGGCCAACATGTAGCCGTGATTCCGATCATGAGCCGAGTCGAGCGCTGGGAATATCGCGTCGAGATTCCGCTGTTGCTACTCGCTGTCGCCTTCCTCGTCGCATACGCGTGGCCAGTGCTGGACCCGTGACTGGATTCAGATGTAGCGACCGTGCTGGACGTCGCAAGTTGGTCGATCTGGGCTGCCTTCGCGGTCGACTTCGCAGCCCGCTCGTTGGCATCGCGACGGTAGGCGCCGTCATAGCGAGCATGACGGGATGGATCGTGTCGCAGGTTGAGGTCGACAGATCGAGCGGGGAGGAGTCCGAGTCGTGAGGGTGGTAGGGCAAGGCACCGGCCATGCCGGGGCGCCTACTACAGCCGTAGATCGTTAGGCGGCCCTGGTTACGACATACCGCCAACTTACAACGGGACAGAACTAGACTAACTTCGCGACAGCGTGACAAACACTGGTCCAACCAGGCCGCGCCTCACGCAGGAGTCGCAGAGAAAACTCGCAAGCCACCCAAGGGTTTCAAAGTCCCATTCGCGGATATGGCCCTCAATCCGGAATCCTCCACCAACCGGACCCCCCCAGAAGAAATCCGGCAACGCCGGCCGCATGATCGGCTCCGACGGGGCAATCTGGACGGAGCTGGGTCGAAATACGCCCGACGCATAGCCGTCAAAGTCTTCAGCCAGACCAGATGCAATCATCGGCGGAAGTTGGGAGGCCGGCAAAATCTCGATTGTTATCGGGACATGAGCGGACGGCCACGAGTTGCCGCGTCCGACGACCCAATCCATCGTTTGTAAACTCGGTGCTAAACCAAGTTCGTGGCGCTTGCCGACATTGAGAAGTTGAATCGGCAGCAGTAGTTGCAATGCCTCGAGATTGATCCCACCCAACCAACGCACCACGTCTTCGATGCACCGAGCGAAGGGCTGCGCAGGAATCGGCCGCTCCAGTGGCAACGGCTCAACGCCCACCTGGAACCACACTGCAGGCGACCGCTCTGCCGAGCCAGGCCTAGTCGTGCCATAGCCGGCATCATTCATTGACCACAACCCCGGCGCGCCAACTTCTTCCTCTTCTCGACCCCCTCTGGCGACCCGGATTTGCCGATCGTCAAGCCAACCCATGGCTAGCGAACGCTTGTAGAAGAGTGAATAGGGGTCCTCATCCCCTTCGGACTTCCGAGCGTCCGTGAAAAGTTGCCCGTGGAGGGCAGCGAACAGCGTCCTGGGTGCTGAACCTGCACCCAGGACGCTGTTTCCGGCCTGGACTGAGTCTCGTGCCATTAGCGCGAGGAACGCCCTAGTCGCATTGAGGCACGACTCCTAGAAGACCCGGCAGTCGACAATGGCCTGGCGAACGCCCTGCTCTGATGTGTCGATCTCCCAGTCCACGTCGACGTCGACGTGCGCGCGCCAAGAGGTATTCGTGCGGTTGTCGCAGTCCTCGTGCGCCGTCACACGGTATGAACTACCTCCACCCGGCTTCAGGTTCTTAGTAGCACAGTTCTTTCGCTCCCAGTAGGACGACGTGCCGCTGGTGTAGTACTCGTAGAGGCATACTGTTACGTCCGCCGTGCCACCTTCACAAGTTCCCTTGTTCCACCACCCGTGTGCTTGAACTGCGGGTCCTGTCGACCATGTGGAGATGTGCGGGTTGTCCACTCCTGTAGTCGGCGTGCAGCTTGCGGAGGCCGTTGAAATGCTCGCGTCTTCCGCGCTCGAAGCCTCCTCGACGAGGGGCCGTCCGTTCTCGTCCAACTCGAGGGGTTGACCGTTCTCGTCCACGTAGATTGCGGCGGCCGCCCCTTCGGGAGTGGCGACCGCCGGTGTGGCTTCTGCGATACTAATCGCCGGGTCACTGACCTGATCTTCGGCCACCGCAGCCGAAGGTGCCGCCAAAGCGAAGCCAGCCGCGAACGCAAGCGACGCCCCAGTAGCCAACAGTTTGTGCTTCACTCAAAACTCCTGTCATGAATCTTTGCAAAAGGTTTGCGTCGGTAGTGTGGCACGTCATGGATGCTTCATGCAACTGGTCAACTCGGCGTGCCCGCCTGATCGTATGTCTTCCGACCTCTTCCGACCTCTGCCCCGTGAGAACTTTCCTTACTGGCTCAAGGCGCGGCTTCGCCGCGCGGGCGTCCGGCCGGGCGGGGCCCGCGCCGCGGGGCCCCGCGCTCCGCTCGCAGGCTCGCTGCGCGCACCCCACGGCGCACCCACCCGGCCGACCGCCCAACCTCACGACGAAGGCGGCCCCGAGTCTCCCTGGAACCGCCCTCACCTGATCGCCGGCTATCGCGCCGCCGCCGCGCTTTCCGTCGAGGCCGTCCGCCGGTCGCGGGCGGTCGTGCGCCGTCGCCCTGGTTGCGCGCTCGTCATTGCCAGCGAAGCGGGTCGCGCCACCAGGTCCCGCTGGTCTGACCGGCGATCCTGATGTCGGCCTCGCGAACGTGCCGGCGCAGTTCGCGGGCGGCGCTGGCCGGCGCTCCGCGGAGGAGGTCGTCGATGATGTCGCGGGTCTCGGCAACCGGCCTGTGGAATCCGCAGCACTCCCAGATTCCGCAGCTCGTGACTGGCGGTTCGATTACAGCCGCTGCCGTTCGCCAGACGTCGAGCGCGATGAGGAGTGATCCTCGGATCAGCCCCGACTTGCGCTCGTACTGGAGTACAGCCGCTCGTGCTGATCCCGAAAGGCTGGCGCCGCCGACCTTGGGGCGTCGGAGAGGCGTGGTAGGTCGAACGAGCTGCTGAGCCTCGGCGCGCAGCTGGGAAGGCCGCCTACGAGGCATGTCCCTTCGTGGTGATGTGCACGGGGAGATCCTAGGGCCAGAACGCCCCGCGCCGCCCGCACTCAGGAAGCTGACCCAAGCGTACGGTCCGGCCCCGCACCGACAGCCGAGCATCCGGCCGTCTCCACCCCGCGTCAAGGGCGCCTTCGGCGTCGCTTCCGCGATGGCCTCCGGCCACCCTTGACCCGGGCCTCCGACGACCTCTTGTGCTCCGCTATCGGTCCGGCGCCTCCGAGTGTCCCCACCTATAGCACCCCCTTGGATCGCGCACCCCCCGCGCACCCCGCGGGCTGAATGGAGCCGTTCACGGCGCACTGGATGCACCCGGAAGACTCGCCGTGCGAACGACGACTCCGCCCGGGATTTGTTCGCAATGAGAAGGTCGGGGGTTCGAATCCCCCTGGCTCCACCGAGGTGAAGGCCGTCGACCGCGTGAATACCCGGCTCGGCGGCCTTCGTCGTTCCCGTGACGTCGTCCGGGCGCCGTCGCCCACCGGTGCACCACCACCTCGGCCGACCAGGTCGGGACCAACCACTGCGTCACCGGGCCGGTGAGCACAACCCTGTGGAGCTCACCTCGTCCACGAGCGTGACCGGCCTGCCGCAGGCGCGCCGCGAGGGCCAGGCCGTGCCCTTCTGCGAAGAGCTGCGACCTGGCCCTGGCCACGAGGTGTCGGTGGAGCTTGTTGCTCAGATCCCGGCGAACGCGTCCTTGCGCATGTCCAGCCACTCTCTGAAGGACTGGAGCGACGGGTTGAGCTGGCGCACGGTGTCGAGGTCACGCCTTCCGGTGAACTCGTCGGCGAACTCGGCGTAGTACTGGAACATGTTTCCGGTCTCCTCGGCGGCAGGGAATCCGGCCGCACGGAGTGCGTCGAACGGTACTGGGACGTAGTGAACCCTCCGGCCCAGCACCTCGGAGAAGGTCTCGGCGATCTCGGCGCCGGTCAGGTGCTCGCCGGCGATGCTCACGGTCTCGCCGACGAGTTTCTTGCCGCTCTTGAAGATGCCCAGCGCGGTGCGACCGATGTCTTCGGCGGCGATGCCGGCCAGCTTGCTGTCACCCATCGCCGGTGGAAGGACGAGGGTGCCGTCTTCTTGCCGCTGGGGCTGGGCGAAGGTCAGGAATCCGTCCCAGTAGAAGGTGGTCTGGAGGAAGGTCGTCGGGACTCCGGCCTCGGTGAACAGGGCGTTGGCTTCGCCCTTGACGTCGAAGTGCGGGACCTTGTACTGCCCCATGAGGGTGGGCAGGCGATCGTCGTGGAGCGGGACGCGCTGGCGGGTGTCCTCCAGCGTGGACCAGATCGCGTGCTCGACCCCCGCGGTCTTGGCGGCCTGGGCCAGGTTGCGGGCCTGCGCGTACTCGCGCTCGGGCGAGCCGTGGTCCCAGTAGTTGGTGACGAGGTACGCGCCATAGGCGCCCTCGAAGGCCTTGGCGACGCTGGCCTCGTCGTCCAGGTCGGCGCGGACCACTTCCGCGCCGAGGCGGCCGAGTTCCCGGGCCTGCTCGGAGTCCGGGTTGCGGGTGAGCGCTCGTAGCTGGAACGCCGAGTCGGGGTCGGCCAGGATCGCGCGGGCGAGCCCGCCGCCCTGCTGACCGGTCGCACCGACCACCGCGATGATCTTCTTCTGCTCGGCCATGTCTTCCCTCTTCCGGTTCACTTGCTTACGCAAGCAAATACGTGGACGTTCGAGAGAACCGGCGGTCGTCGCGTGAATTCCCGCACGTTTGCCTCAGTAGGGTGGTGAGCATGAGCGACCACGCGCCTCCGTTGACGCCGCAGGAGGAGGCGGTGTGGCGCGCGCTCGCGCCGCTGCTGCTGAGGCTGCCGAAGGTCCTCGACAACGACCTGCGGGCGGGCGCGCGTCTGAGCGTGGCCGAGTACGCCGTGCTGATGAACCTCTCCGAGGCGCCCGACCGGCAGCTGCGGATGAGCGAGCTCGCCGGCCGGGTGGCGATGTCGGCCAGCCGGATCAGCCGGATCGTCGACGCGTTCGCCGAACAGGGCCTCGTGACGAAGACGCGGGTGGACGACGACGCGCGCGGGAACCTCGCCAGGCTGACCGACGCGGGGTTCGAACGCCTGCGAGAGGCCTACCCGACGCATCTGGCAAGCGTGCGGCGTCGACCACTTCGCGTCGCTCGACCTTCAAGAGCTGGCGGCCGCCTTCGAGGCGATGGGCAACTCGCTCAAGGAGTAGGCCCCCAGGCCATCGAGTCCCGGACCTTGGCGGTGTCGACGAACTGCTCGAAGCGCACGATCAACCCGCCCCTGACGGTGAAGTGGTGGGCGACGCGGACGTCGAGGTCGCTGCCGGTCGCCTTGTTGCGGGCCGTGTAGCGGGCCAGGACCACGACGTTCTCGCCGTCGACCACGTAGGTGTCGTCGTGAGCGGTCCAGCTCTCCCAGTCGGCGCCGAGCCGCTCCATGACGTTCGACGTGACACCCTCGGGAGTCCTGTAGGTCCCGGCGAGCGGGAACCCTGCCATCTCCGTCCACTCCACATCGGGGGCGAGGGTGGCCCGCAGCGCCGCCAGATCGCCTGCCGCGGAGGCGAGATACTGGCGGCGCACCACGTCACGCGGAGCCTGGGAGGCAGCGAAGTCGACGTCGTTCAGCCCCACTTCATCTCGCCCTTCGCGACCTTGCCGCCGATCTGGGCTGCGACCAGCAGCTGGGCGTCCGGGTAGCGGCGCACCAGCTCGGCGGTGACGGACTCGCCGTCGGCCTGCTTTGCCACGATCTGCTCGAAGGCGGTGAGGTAGTCGCGAGTGTGGCGGACCGCCTCGACCGTCGCCGGCGCGCCAGGGGCGCGGTGGCCGGGGACGACGAGCTCGGGCTCGAGTGCCTCGATCTCGTCGAGGACACCCTTCCAGACAGCGCGGGCATCGGCTCCGGTGTCGGCGGTCCAGACGTGCTGGTCCGAGAACACCAGGACGCCGCCGAGAACGACGCGCTGGTCGGGCTGCCAGAGGTAGTGGCGGTCGGCCAGTCCCGCGGCGCCGCCCTTGAGCTCGAGCCGGTGGTCTTCGAGCTCCAGGTCGCCGGTGAGTGGTTCGAGCTCGATCAACCGGGTCGGGAGGTTCGCCCCCGAGGAGGCCCAGGCCGTGAGCTTGCCCTCGTACGAGTGCCCGATGTGGTCGATGACGGGCGGGGTGGCGACGAAGCGCGCGTCGGGGAAGGCGTCAGCGAGAACCTCGGCGCCGAAGTAGAAGTCAGGGTCGCCATGACTGATGACGACCGTCGTCAGGGTCTTGCCGGAGTCGAGGACCTCGGCGGCCAGGCGGTGGCCGTCGGCTCGGGTGAACCCAGCGTCCACCAGCAGCGCCTCGCGCTCCCCGGTGATCAGTGTGGCGGTCTTGGCCTTGTTCCCGGCCGGGAAGTCCAGGTCGAGAATCGTGAACTCCAGCGTCGTCATCCCTGCTCCTCGCGTGGTGATCGGCAGCCCGCCTGCTGCGGGCCGTTGCAGAGCACCCAACGATATCTGAGCAGTCAGATATTCCGCCCGTCCGTGCTGGACTCAGCGCAGGCGCGGGATCGCGTCGCGGGCCGAGCGGCTCAGCCTCTGCAGATCCTCGGCGAACCACTCGCGGTGCCCGACCGGAATCGGCTCCACCAAGTGCCGCCGAATGTTCTCCACATGCACACGGGTCGCCTCCACCGCTCGGGCGGCGCCCGCCTCGGTCAACCGCACCAGCCGTCCACGCCGGTCGGCCGGATTGGCAGCGCGCTCGACGAGCCCGAGCGCTTCCATGCGGTCGATCAGTCGCGTCACGCCGCCGGTGGTGAGCACCTGCTCACGGCTGATCGCCCGCATCGACATCCCCTGGCCTCCCTCGCGGGCCAGGATCAGCAGGACCTCGTACATCAAGTGCGAGATGCCGCACCGCTCCTCGATGGCGCGGCCGAGCACGTACTCCAGCCGGTTCGCCGCTCCAAGGAACCGCCCGAAGGCGAGCACCAAGTCGTTGCCGGCGGCCTCCTCGGCCGTCGTGATCTCCTCGCCCACAGTGCCGCCCTCTCCGGTCGCAGACTCTCACGATAGATACGAGGGCGGGGCGGCGGGGCAGTGCCGCGGCGATCTGGCCGGTGGCGGCGATCTGCTCGTCGGCCAACGCGTCGACAGGTCGGGCGCTGCCCGCAGGTGAGACATCACGGCGGAACACGCCCGCGCCGTGGCTTCATGCGCCCGATGCGGTGGGAGAGGGCGTCATCCAACGGCCGGCGTGACGATCGGAACCGACATCCCGACGCGGTGATCCCATCTCCGCTGGGAACGCGGCGGCTACGGTGACGCCATGCCGTTCACGCCCGCGCACGCGGCCGCCGTCATCCCGCTCGGGCGGTCCGGGCTACCGATGAGCGCCCTGGTCGCGGGCACCATGGTGCCCGACCTCGCGATGTTCGTGCCCGGACGCCTGGACTACGAGCTCACGCACAGTGCGTGGGGAATCGTGACGGTCGACGTCCTGCTCGCGCTGGCTGCCGTGTGGCTGTGGTTCGCAGTTGTCCGCGAGCCCTACGCCGACGTCGTGCCGTGGGTCCGCGACCGGGTCCCGGCGACAGCGTCCCTGACGCGGCGCCAGTGGGTGCTCGCCCCGCTCGCCGCGGCGGTCGGGGCGCTCACGCATGTGGTGTGGGACTCCGCGACCCACCGGGGGCGGTGGATCGTCCTGCGCGTCGAGTGGCTCCAGGACGAGTACGCGGGCCTGCTCGGTCTGCAGTGGGCGCAGTACGTGTCGGGCGTCCTCGGTGTCGCGGTCGTCGTCGGCTACACCGTCAGGTGGCTCGGCCGACGGCCCGTGAGCCGACGAGACCCCCGCGTGCGCCGCCCGCTGGCGTGGTGCCTGGCAGCGCCGGCCGTGGCGCTCGTCGGCGGCATGGCTGGGTTCGCCTCCGGTGCGGGCATCCACGAGCGGGCCTTCGACGCCGCCGTGGCCGCGATCCAGAGCCTGATGCTCGCCATGATCGTGGTGTCGGCCGCATGGCACGTGGTGGCCTCGCGGACGCCGTCTGGCGGCCCGTCTCGCCGTCGGCCGTGACGGGCCGGACGCTCGAGGTGCTCGCCGTCGCGCGCGAGACCACGCCCGGCTGCGCGCGGCAATCGCATTCCCTTGTGGCGGTGGAGCGCGGCCACGCACGACCCACGGAAACACATTTCCCTGATTTTGGGGGCTTTTCTCGCTCATAGCCCTCCTGCTACCTTGACGGCAAACGCTTTCCATCAGTGAATGTCAAGGAGCTCGCAATGTCGCGACCCATCCAAGCGTCGGCCGTAACCACCCCGCCGACCTCCCGTCGACGATCACGCAACAGGCTGGTCGGCATCGCGCTCGCGGTCGCCGTCGTCGCGAGCGGTCTCGTGGCAGCTCCTGCGAGCGCCGGGACGCCGTCGGTCGCCGCGGCGGACGTGCCTGCCGGCGCGCTCGACCACCTGGTGCTCGGCGACCCCGCCTCGGAGGCGGCGCACGCGTTCGATGCCGCCGGATCGACGGTGGTCGCGGGGGAGGGCAACCGGCCCGCGCGCGTCGCCCGGCCGGCCGACCCGCCGTCGCGCACCCTGACCGACCTGACGTTCGAGATGACTGTCGATCCGGCGGAGCAGAACTACCTGTCCCTCACCCTGTACGGCGGCGACGCCTCGTCGCTCAAGACGATGCTGCTCGTCGACGGCGAGCAGGTGCAGTACCAGAGCTCCGGCGACTACCAGGCCCTGGACACCGGGACCCAGGGCGGGCTGCCCGGTCGGTTCTTCCGCACGACCACGATGCTTCCGCTGGTCTCGACCCAGGGCCACGACCGGGTGCAGGTCACGCTGCGGACCTACCACCCGAGTGTGGGAGCCACGGCGTCCGCGCCCTCGCGGCCTTACTACGCCGTGACGACGCACCTCGCGCCGGCGCTGCTCCCACGCACCGACGCCGGCGAGCTGGACACCGGCTACGCGGTGACGACGCAGGCCCGCGCGCCCATCGGCGCAGAGGAGCAGCAGGCGAAGATCGACGCCTACCGGGCTCGGCAGGTCGCGGACTTCGACGCCCTCACCGCCAAGGCGGACTCGGCCCCGACCGCCGTGCTCTCGATCACGCGGTACGTCGACGAGCTGCGGTTCTACGCCGAGTGCCTCTTGCTGAACTGGTGCCCGGCGGACACGACCGCCGAGAAGCGGGCCGCCGTCGACCGCATCCTGCGCTCGATCGACAACTTCACCCGGCAGTACTACGGCGACGTCCGGAGCCTCGCGTCGGGCGGGCACCAGTCCGACTGGGGCGGCTACTACGGCGCGCTCGGCGAGGCGCTCTACATCGTGGAGCCGCTGCTCGACGACCCGGAGATCATGGGTCGCGCCGCGTTCGAGGCGTTCCTCGACGAGCCCTTCGTCACGGGCACGACCGACACCGCGAACAGCATCGCCGGCGTCGACTGGTCCGGCGGCGAGCTGTCTCGCCGCGAGGCGTACGAGCGCGTGCTCAAGGCGAACTACGACTTCGCGCGCTCACGCCTGTCGTACATCTCCAACCAGGTCTACTACACCTACGAGGGGGCCTGGAAGGCGCACGAGGGGCTGCGCATCATCGGCTCGGAGCACTTCGAGGGCACGGAGCGCAGCCACCAGATCCTCGGTGAGGCGCTCGGCCTGCGTCCGTTCCGCGGCGAGGAGGTGCTCGTCGGGCCGGACGGCCGGGACCTCGACCTCTACCACTCGCTCTTCTTCCACGACGGCACCGCCCAGCTCACCGACGACTACCTGCAGGTGGTGATGCGCGGCCTGGCGCAGAGCAAGCTCGGCGCCGACGGCACGGTCGAGCGACGCCTGCCCTACGGCGAGAACTACACGATCCTCACCGCGGCGGGCCTCTACCGCGAGAACGGCTATGTGGGCAGCTACGGCGAGACGCCCAACTACTACCCGTCGTGGTTCTGGCGCCTCGCCGGCCACCCCGCCGACGCGGAGATCCGCGACGAGCTGCTCAAGCTCGCGCTGCGCAACCTGCACGCCCGTGGCCAGACCCGTTACCAGGGGACGGACGCCCAAGGGAACCGCGTCATGACGATGGACCAGGTCGTGGACTGGCGCAACAACGCCTACCCCGGCAAGGTGGCCTACTCGACAGAGCCCAACACGCCTCAGATCTTCGCGTACGCGGGCCTGGAGAGGTACCTCGCCGAGAACGCCAAGGCCTACTCGGGCGACGAGTGGGAGCCCACCTGGGAGCACGCCCGCGAGGCGACCGGCTGGCTGCAGCAGGCGCTGGTGGACAACCAGGTCTTCCCGTACTTCGACGGCATCCTCTCCAAGCGCAAGTACGACCTGCGGCTGAGCGAGGAGTACGCGTTCGTCACGGGCGGCCGTGCCGGCTACGAGGCGCTCGGCAAGGCGGCCGCCGGTCGGGTGCTTCCGAACACCGAGCTCGACCGGTACACCGACGCGGAGCTCGCCGCCCTCGGCGTGGACCGCGCGAGCACGCCCGACTTCGCCTGGGTCGACGTCGACAACCTGTTCGTCACGTTCCGCGACGGCGACACCCAGGTGAGCGGCACCCTGAACTACCGGAACATGGGCGTCACGTCCTCCGCGCGTCTGCACGCCCGGACCCCCGCCGGGGCGCAGCACGCGCAGGTGCGCACCGAGTCGCTCGTCACCTATCAGGACACGTTCCTGCGGCCGCACAGCGTCGAGGACACCATCATCCAGGACCGCTACACCCCGACAGGTGAGCACGTGCTCGCCATGACGGGCGAGCTCTCGCCGGTGACCGTCCAGCCCGGCGTCGGCCCGATGAACCGCGACAACTTCGCCGTCGACACGCCGTTCAGCAACTACCCCGACCTGGTCACGGCCCGCTACGGGAAGTACCTGATCGCGGTGAACACCACGCGCGAGGAGTACGGCAACGCCGCCAAGCTCGACGTCGTCGTGCCCGCCGGGGTCGCCGGCACGGTCCGCGACCTCGTCTCCGGGAAGGACGTCAAGGTCACCGACGCCCGGTACGAGCTCAAGCCGTCGACGGCCGTCGTGCTCGACGTCGGCACCACCGCCGACCGGCCGGAGCCCAGCCAGGTCCTCGCGGTCGACGCCACCGTCGGTGCGGGCGTCGTCGGGCTCACCTGGGGCCGCTCGGCAGGGGCCACCTCGTTCGACGTGGTCCGCGGCACCACCGTGGAGATGGCCGACGCCGTCGTGGTCGCGCCCGGTGTGACCGGGCAGTCCGTCGTCGACCCGGTCCCGGGACCCGGCCGCTACTACTACACCGTCGTGGCGCGGAACGCGCACGGCGCGGCGCAACGGGCCGTCCCCGTGGCGGTCGACGTCGCCGCCGCGGTGACGCAGGGCCTCCCCGAGGGGTGGCGCGACGACCGTGTCGGTGAGACCGCGGGGTCCGCCGCCGTGAAGGGCGACACCGTCGCGATCACCGGCGCTTCCGGGGACGGCTTCGCGGGCGGCGACGAAGCGATCACGCGGCGCTGGAACGGCATCGGCCGCTACCAGCCCGACGGCCTGGTGCTCGCGAGCAAGCTGGTGAGCGGCAGCATGCTCGTCTCGGCCGACCTCGGCGCCGCGCCGACAGAGGGCGCCGGCGTGATGATCCGCCAGGACGCGGCGCCGACCAGCGAGTACATCTGGCTCGGCGCCGAGGACGGCAAGATCGTGCTGCGCACCCGGTCTCTGGACACCCGCGCCTACATCGGTGTGGGCATCCCCGGCCACAACTCGGGGGGCGGCACGCGGAGCCCGTACCGGGTGCCCGGTCCCGACCTGGACGCGGGGGAGTACCGCTACGTGAAGCTCGTGCGCGGGGCGCACAGCCACCAGGTGGTCGCGTACGCGTCGGCGGACGGCTCCAGGTGGACGACAGTCGGCTCCGAGATCGTCCCCATGCTCGACGCCGCCCTGGCGGGCGTGAGCCTCGCCTCCGGCGACGCGACCTTCGGGGACGTGACGGTCACCGAGCTGCCGGCGACGGCGCAGGCCCTGTGGATCGCCGAGGGCGAGCAGGGCGCGCACACCGTGCGATGGACCAAGCCCGCGCGTGCCGTGGAGTACGACGTCTACCGGACGTCCGACGTCGACGCCGCGGGCCGAGACCCGCAGGCCTCGGCCGAGGGCTGGGAGAAGGTGGCGACCACGCGCGCGCTGCGCCACGACGACGTCGTCCTCGCGGGCAGCCTCACGTACGCCGTGGTGGCCCGCACGCTCGACGGGACGGCGACGACGTCGGCGACCGCCCGCATCGAGGCGGCCGGGATCGAGGCCGTCCTCGCCGACGCGCGAGCGCTCGACCCGGACTCCTACACGCCGAGGAGCTGGGGCGCGTTCACGGCCGAGCTCGACGCGGTGGAGGCGGCGTGGACCGACGGCGGGGCGGACGAGGCCACCCTCGTGCAACGGGTGTACTCCGCCTACGACCTGCTCCTGCCCGTGTTCCGGCACTCGTTCGAGACGGACGAGCCCGACGTCTGGCAGCTCGGCGGCCGCGCCCCCGGCACGTATACCGCGGGCTTCGCCGACGACGGCGGGCGCACCGGCACGGGGTCGCTGCTGTTCACCAGCACCGACGTCACGGGGGACGCCGCGCACAACCTGTGGGTGAACTCGCGCAAGCAGGGCGGCGTCTCCCCGGTGTCGGCCACGCCGGCGACGGAGTACCGCGTGACGTTCTGGTACCAGCTCACGGACTACACGCCGGGCTTCCGCGTCGGGGCGTACGCCTTCTTCCGGTCGTTCTCGGGTGGCGCCGGCGTCGGCGTCGAGCAGCGCAACTGGCTGCCGGTGTCGGCCACGACTGCTCCTGGGGAGTGGAAGAAGTTCGAGCAGGTCTACACCACCGTGGACGGAGCGATCGACAACATCGAGGTCCTGATCGGTCTGCGTGGCTCGGAAGGTGTCTTCCGCGTCGACGACGTCCGGGTCGAGCCGGTCGAACCGTCACCGCTCGCCGATCAGCTCGCCGAGGCCCGTGCGCTGGAGGCGTCCGGGTACACCCCGGAGAGCTGGGCCGCGTTCACCGCCGAGGTCGACCGGATCGACGCGGCGGCGAACATGGCCGGCGCGGACCTCCAGGCGCTCGCGGCCGAGCTCGCGGCGGCGTACGAGCTGCTGCTGACCGTCTGGACCCACGGGTTCGAGGCGGACCAGGTGGACGTGTGGCAGCTGGGCAGAACCTCCGACACACCCGACACGTACACCCAGGACATCGTCACGGGCGGCTCGTTCGGCGGCGACCGGTCGCTGCTGTTCACCAGCACGGACACCAGCGGCTCGCACGCCTACCGCGTCTGGGCGGACTCGCGGAAGCAGGCGGGCATCTCGCCCGTCGCCGCGGAACGGGCGACGACCTACCGCATGTCGTTCCGGTACCAGCTCACGGACTACACGCCCGGCGCTGGCGTGGGCGCGTACGCGTTCTTCCGGTCCTTCCTCGGGAGCAGCGGCGTCGGGACGGAGCAGCGCAACTGGTTCCCGGCGACGGCCGCCACCGCCCCCGGCGAGTGGAAGACGTTCGAGCGCACGTACACGACAGTGGACGGCGACATCGACAGCATCGAGCTCCTTCTCGGCCTGCGGGGATCGTCCGGCACCTTCCGGGTCGACGACGTCCGGGTGGTCGAGGTCGCCGGCTGAGCGAGGCCGCCGCGCGGCCGGCCGACGACCCGGCCGCGCGGTGGGCCCTGACGGTGACGCCCGCAGGAGCCGAGGCGTCTCTCGTCCGAGCGACGCGATAGCCTCCCGGTGTCCGACCGAGGGAGTGGTCATGGTGACCGAAGACGTGCTGCGACGGATGGCGTCCGACGTCGCGGCCGTCGACGGGGTCGTCGGCGTCGTCCTCGGCGGGAGCCGGGCCCGTGGGGACGCGTCACCGTCGTCGGACGTCGACCTCGGCCTCTACTACGCGGGCGACGTCGACATCGTCGCGCTGTCGGCGCTGGCGTGCCGGTGGTCCGACGCCGACGTGGAGATCGGCCCGCCCGGCTCGTGGGGTCCGTGGGTGAACGCCGGTGGCTGGCTCACGGTCGACGGTGCGCCCGTCGACTGGATCCTGCGTGACCTCGACCGCGTGCTCGAGCAGTGGCGCCGGGCGCAGGACGGGCGCTTCGCCTTCCACGCCCAGGCGGGTCACCCGTTGGGCTTCCTCGACGTCGCCTACGCGGGCGAGCTCGCGACGGCGGTGGTCCTGGCCGACCCCGGGCGCAGGCTCACGCCGCTGCGCGCCGACATGGCTCGGTATCCGGACGCGCTGCGCCGGGCGATGGTCGAGGGACTCTGGGAGGCGGGCTTCCTGGTCGACGGCGCGCGCAAGGTCGTCGCTCGCGGTGACGCCACCTACGTCGCGCTGTGCCTCTCCCGTGCTGTCGCGCTCTGCGCGCACGCGCTGCACGCCGCCGAGGGGCGATGGGTGACCAACGAGAAGGGGCTGATTCCGTCCGCCGGCAGGCTCGAGCGGGCGCCCGCGGACTTCGCTCGGCGTGCCGCGCACCTCCTGGGCTCGGTCGGGCCGGCCGGCGACGAGCTCGCGACGGCGATCGAGCTCGCGGCCGGCCTGGTCGACGACGTCGGGCGGGCCGTCCGGCCGACGTGACGGCAGGTGAGCGGCCCGCGCGGCCGAGCGACGAGACCGTCGCCGAGTTGTGATGATCCGGACGTCGATCATGTCCCCGGCATACGTCAGGATATGAGGTGTGCATCGCAGGAAAGCCCGATTCGTCCGCTCTGTCCTCGCCGCGGTCGGCGTCGTCGTGCTGGGCGCGACGGGATGCTCGACGCCGCCCGCGGAAGAGCCGGTGCCGTCCGCATCACCGGACAAGCCCCCGCTCGAGGTGCGGGAACCCGAGTCGCACACGCTCGTGCTCGACTCCTCCGACCCGGCCGAGCTCGCCCTGACCGCGAGCCAGGTGCTGTTCGAGCGCTCCGAGCTCGTCGTGATGGCGACGGCGGACGACGAGGAGGCCGTCGCCACGGCATCCGCCGCGGCCGCGGCGCTGCACGCACCCGCGCTGCTCGCCGGGGGCGGGATCTCCGACGACGCGCTCGCCGACGAGCTCGACCGGCTCGGCGTCGCGACCGCCGTCGTCGTCGAGCCCACCTCGGGGCTCGACGACGTCGAGCAGGTCGAGCCGTCGACGCCGTCCGAGGAGGCGGCCGGGCCGGCCGGCCACGCCGCGCTGGAGGCGGGCGTCGACGTCCTGCGTCTCGATCCTGGCGTGGTCCCGGAGGACGACGACCTCGCAGAGCTCCGCGAGGCCCTCCCACCCACGGGCGAGCCCGTGCTGCTGCGCGAGGTGCTCGCACTGACCGACCCGCAGCCGGGGCAGGAGGCCGCGATCGCGACCGTCCGGGCCGCCGGTGCGGTGACGTTCGAGGTGCCCGGTGGCGACGTCGCGGCCGTGCCCGAGGCGATCGCGATGATCGACGACGCGCAGGCTCTCACCGTCGTCGGTGTCGGGCCGACGTTCGGGCACGCCGACGTGTTCGCGTGGAAGGTCCTCACGGCCGAGCGTGGGACGCTCCTGCCGACCGGGACGCAGCGGCTGTTCCCGGCCCGGTACGTCACGACCTCGGGGGACCGGTGGGACGACCCCGAGACAATCGTCCGGCGGGCCGCCGACGACGCGGCCCCGTACGCGGTCGAGGGCCAGCCGCTCGTGCCGACGGTCGTCGTGCGCGCGAGCGGGCCGTCGAGCTCGCCCGGGGAGGACGGCGACTACGTGGCCGAGGAGTCGCTCGAGACCGTCGAGCCGCTCGTGCGCGCCGCGCGCAAGGCCGGCCACTACGTGCTGCTCGAGGTCGCGGCGGGCCCGGGTCCGGTCGTCGACGAGGTGCGCGCGCTCGAGCCGCTCCTGTCCACGCCGGGCGTCGGCGTCGCGCTGCACCCCGAGCGGCGCCGCGGGGACGGTGTCGACACGC
The DNA here is from genome assembly GCA_009663185.1 of Isoptericola halalbus. GTDB lineage: Bacteria > Actinomycetota > Actinomycetes > Actinomycetales > Cellulomonadaceae > Isoptericola > Isoptericola halalbus. The sequence continues at coordinate 147,431 of VJZX01000007.1, read as the reverse complement.
GCTCGTACCGCATGGACGCGGCCGAGATCACCGACGTCGTGGAGTACCTTGCCGAGGTGACGACGCGCGAGGGACTGCCCTCGATCCTCCTGACCGTGCACCAGACTCGGGCCGACTCGGTCCCGGACCGCGACCGGCTCCGGTCGGCGCCGCAGGTCCAGGTGGTGATCACCGCAGACCGCACGGGCGGCGCCACGACCGGTGAGTGGGTGTGGAACCAGCTCACTCAGGACGTGCCGCGCGGCGTGCGGCTCGGCTGGTCGGGGCCGGCGTACGTGTACGACGGCGTGGCCGGGCTCGTGCCGACCGAGCCCGTGAAGCCCGTGCTCGTGGCCGCGTCATGAGCGCCGCCGTGACCAACGTGCCGCACCACGGCGCGGCCGACCCCGCCGCGCTGCCGATCATCCCGTGGCCGAGCGCCGTCGAGCCGCTCGACGGCCCCGGACCGTCCCTCGCCGACGTCCGCGTCGAGGCGCCCGACGCCGGCCTCGCGGCGCTCGCCGTCGAGCAGCTCGCCGGCGCGGGCGTGCGGGTCCACGACGGCGCCCCGGTGGGCGTGACGCTGCGGCTCGACCCCGCGGCCGGGCCGGTCGGGTCGGACAGCCCCGAGCGGTACACCCTGCGGGTGTCGGCAGACGGCGTCGTCGCGACCGCGCCCGAGCGCGTCGGGCTCCTGCACGCCGTGCGGACGCTGCGGCAGCTCGTCCCCGTCGGGCGGGCGAGCGCCGGGGAAGCCGAGGCGCCGGCCGTCGTGCCCGCCGTCGTCGTGCACGACGCGCCGCGGTACTCCTGGCGGGGACTGAGCGTCGACGTCGTGCGGCACTTCTTCGGGCCGGAGGACCTGCGGACCGTCGTCGACCTCGTCGGCGCCCTCAAGCTGCGCGTGCTGCACCTGCACCTGACCGACGACCAGGGGTGGCGGATCCAGATCCCCTCGCGGCCCGCGCTGACCGAGCGGTCGTCCGCGACGCAGGTGGGCGGTGGCGGCGGCGGGTACCTGACCGTCGAGGAGTTCCGGGACCTGCAGGACTACGCGGCCGAGCGGTTCGTGACGATCGTGCCGGAGATCGACCAGCCGGGCCACGTCAACGCGGCGACCCACGCGTACGGCGAGCTCATGCCCGACGGTGAGCCGACCGCCGTCTACGAGGGCATCGAGGTCGGGTTCTCGCGGCTGTGGTTCGACAACCCCGCGACCGAGCCGTTCCTGCGCGACGTCCTCGGCGACGTCGCACGCATGACCCGCGGGCAGTACGTGCACGTGGGTGGCGACGAGGTGCTGACCATGGAGCCCGCCGAGTACGCCCGGTTCGTCGAGCTTGCGTGCCGGGTCGTGCGCGAGGCGGGCAAGACGCCCGTGCTGTGGCAGGAGGGTGCGCGCGGGCCGGTCGAACCCGGGACGGTGCTGCAGTACTGGGAGCCCAAGGGCGAGCCCGACCCGTTCATCGCCGCGGCTCGGGCGGGGGCGCGGTTCGTCATGTCTCCGGGCAACCGGGCGTACCTGGACATGAAGTACACGCCCGAGCACGCGCTCGGGCTCGAGTGGGCGGGCTTCGTCGAGCTGCGCGACTCCTACGACTGGGAACCGGAGCAGGTGATCCCGGGGCTGCCGGCCGAGTCGGTGGAGGGCGTCTCCGGGGCCGTGTGGACGGAGACGCTCGCGACGCGCGACGACCTGTTCTCGATGCTGCTGCCACGCCTCGGCGCGGTGGCGGAGGTGGCGTGGTCCGACGCGCGGCGCAAGGACTGGGAGTCGTTCCGCGCCCGGGTCGCGGCGCAGGCGCCGACGTGGCGCGCGGCAGGCTGGGAGTTCCACCCCACCCCGCAGGTCGACTGGCCCTGAGCGCTCAGATCCAGGAGCGCAGGAACATCAGGGCGCGCCAGTACTCGTAGGGCACCTGCATCGCCGACCAGACCGGGTAGTACGCCGCCGAGACGGCCACGACGACGGTCACGACGACGACGATCGCCGCACCCGCCCTCCCTCGGCCGCGCCGTTCCTCGGTGTGCTCGAGCAGGACGGTCGCGACGTACACGATCGCGAGCACGACCCACGGCAGAAAAACGATCGAGTAGAACGTGAAGATCGTGCGCTCGGTGAACCCGAACCACGGCAGCCACCCTGCGATGAGCCCGCTGAGCACCGCGGGCACGCGCCCGTCGCGCCGCACGATGCCGAGCACGACCGCGGCCACGACGGCGAGCGTCCCGACCCACCACAGCACCGGGTTGCCGAGCGAGGTCATGGCCGCCGCGCAGCCCTCGGTGACGGTCGCGCCGCACCCTGCCTCGCCGGCCGGGGTCCGCTCCCAGAAGAACGACGTCGGACGCCACTGGACGATCCACCCGATCGGGTGCGCGGCGTACCCGTGCTCGGAGTCGAGCGTGGTGTGGAACCCCCACATCTGGACGTGGTACTCCCACAGGCTGCGCAGCGGACCCGGCAGCCAGGTGACGCCCTCGCCGGGATGGTCGGTCGCCCACTGCCGCATGTAGGCGCCGGCGCTCGTGAACCACGACCACCACGTCGCGACGTAGACGACCGCCGCCGTCGGGACGATCGAGAAGAAGGCGGGGACGCCGTCGACGAGCAGGGCGTCCTCCCACCACCGACCGACGCCGGCCGCCCGGCGCGCGGTCAGGTCCCACAGCACCGTGAGGAGGCCGAAGACCGCGACGAAGTACAGGCCCGACCACTTGACGCCGCACGCCAGACCCAGCGAGACGCCTGCGAGGAGCCGCCACCAGCGGAACCCGAGGCGCGGCCCGTAGAGCTCGACGCTTCCCCCTGCGTCCAGGATGGCCGCGACCCGGGCCGCGAGCCGCCGTCGTGCCCACTCCCGGTCCACGACGAGGCAGCCGAAGGCCACGACCACCCAGAACATGAGGAACTGGTCGAGCAGCGCGGTGCGCGAGTGGACGATCGCCTCGCCGTCGACCGCGAGGAGCAGGCCCGCGAGCACGCCCATGGCCGACGACGCGAACAGCCGGCGGGCGATGCGGATGACCAGGAGCACGGCCAGCACCCCGACGACCGCGCTGGCCAGCCGCCATGCGGCCGAGCTCGTGGCGCCGCCGCCGAGCTCCATCCCGAGCCAGATCATCCACTTGCCCACGGGCGGATGGACGATGTAGGCGGCCTGGTCGAGGTAGGAGTTCACGTCCCCGGCGACGAACGCCGGGTTGGGATCCTCGGGCCACTGACGCTCGTAGCCCTCACGGCCGAGGGTGTGGGCGTCCTTGACGTAGTACGTCTCGTCGAAGACGAGGGCGTGGGGGCGCCCCAGTTCCCACAGGCGCGCGACGGCGGCGAGCAGCGTCACCGCGAGCGTGCCGAACCAGCCCCAGAACCGGGCGGCGCGTGTGGTGTCGAGGGCGAGCCGGCGGCGGCCGAGCAGCCTGCGCAGCAGCCGCGCCTCGGTCGAGGGCGCGTCGGCGGGGGCCGCCGCGACGGGGGCGAAGCGCCCGTCACGACCGGCGGACGGCTCGGTGGCACGCTCGGTCATCCGGCACATCGTAGGGGCGTGGGACGCTGGGCTCCATGACCACCCACCCCGCCGTGTCCGGACCGGCCGACTCCGGCGGCGCACTCGTGCTCGCGGCCACGCCCATCGGCAACACCGAGGACGCCTCGCCCCGCCTGCTGCGGCTGCTCGCCGAGGCCGACGTCGTCGCCGCCGAGGACACGCGGCGGCTGCACGCGCTCGCGGCACGGCTCGGCGTCTCGGTGGGTGGCCGCGTCGTCTCGTACCACGAGCACAACGAGACCACCCGGGCCGACGAGTTGCTCGACGTCGTGGCAGGTGGCGGGACCGTCGTCGTCGTGACCGACGCCGGGATGCCCGTGGTCTCCGACCCCGGCTACCGCGTGGTGTCGCGGGCCGTCGAGCGCGGGCTGCGCGTGACCGCGGCGCCCGGGCCGTCGGCGGTGCTCACGGCGCTCGCGCTGTCCGGGCTGCCGACGGACCGGTTCACGTTCGAGGGCTTCGTGCCCCGCAAGCCAGGGGAGCGGGCACGGTGGCTCGGGGCGCTCGCGGCCGAGCCGCGCACCATGGTGTTCTTCGAGGCGCCTCACCGCGTGGTCGAGACGCTCGCGGCGATGGCCTCGGCGTTCGGGGAGGAGCGCCCGGCGGCCGTGTGCCGCGAGCTGACAAAGACGTACGAGGAGGTGCTGCGCGGCCCGCTCGGGCAGTTGTCCGCGGAGGCAGGTCGGCGAGCCGAGGTCGGTGACGCGCTGCGCGGCGAGATCTGCGTCGTGGTCGCGGGCGCGCCCGCGGGCGGGGCGCCGAGCGTCGGCGATCTCGTCGGGGAGGTGCTCGCGCGAGTCGGGGCGGGGGAGCGGTTGAAGGACGCTGTCGCCGACGTCGCCTCCACGGCCGGTGTACCCAAGCGAGAGCTGTACGCCGCTGCCCTCGCCGCGAGGTAGAACGGACCGTTCTACCTCGCCGACTCGGCGAGCTCGACGCCGGCGGCGACGAGCTCCGCGCGCGCCTGCTCGCCCTGCTCCGGCGAGACCGGGGCGGTCAGGTCGGTCAGCACGCGCGTGCTGAACCCTGCGCTCGCCGCGTCGAGCGACGTCCGCTTGACGCAGTGCGACTCCGCGAGCCCGACGACGTCGACCACCTCGACCTCGGCGTCGCGCAGCACCTGCTCGAGCGTCCGACCCTGCTCGTCCGCGCCCTCGAAGCCCGAGTACCCGTGTGCGTACTGGCCCTTCTTGACCGACACGTCAGGGTTCAGGTTCGCCAGCGCGGGGTGCAGCTCGGCGTTCGGGGTGCCCGCGATGCCGTGCGGTGGCCAGGTGTTGACGAAGTCCGGGGTATCGCTGAAGTGCTCGCCCGGGTCGATGTGCCAGTCCTGCGTGGTGACGACCAGGTCGTACCGGTCCCGGCGCGCGGCCGCGTACGCCGCCACGTCCTCGGCGACCTTGTTGCCGCCCTCGACGGCCAGCTCTCCGCCCTCGCAGAACGTCGGCTGCACGTCGACGACGATCAGGGCCCGGCGGGTCTCCGTGGTCTCGCTCATACCGCCCACTCTGCCACCGTTCATCCCGCTCCGGGGACACTCAGAAGCCGAACCCCGAGCGGCGCAGCGGCTCGACCGCCATCGTGACCGCGCGGGGGCGCGCGGTCTCGGACATGGGCGGCAGGCGAGGCACCTCCCTCGGCTGCCCCGGTTCGGGCTCGCTGCTCTCCGAGCGCGAGAACCAGCTCTTGAGGCGGGCGACGATCCCCACGGCGGCCTCCATCCTTGGGCTGACCTTGAACCGAGAATGCCACACGTTTGACCGGCGCAAAAATTCCTCCACCGGCAGGATGGAGCCATGCGCTCCTACGCCCGACGGCGGCATGCGGCACGAGCAGGCCGCCTGCGGTCCGCAGCCGTATTCGTCGCCGCCCTGACCGCGCTCACGGCGTGCACCGGTGGGGAGCCGGGCGTGGGCTTCTCGTCGCCCCCGCCGAGCGAGCCGTCCCCGTCGGTGGCGTCGTCGGCGTCCGCGACCCCGTCGCCCAGCCCGACCCGGGGCAGGGGCCTCGGCCCCGGGCCGGTGACCGCACAGGTCGAGACCGTCGTCGAGGGCCTCGCGGCACCCTGGGGCCTCGCGCCGCTGCCCGACGGCACGCTCCTGGTCTCCGAGCGCGATGCCGCCCGCCTCCTGGTCGTCGACCCCGACGCCGGCACCACGACGCCGGTCACCGGCCGCGGCGCCGAGCAGCTCCTCGACCAGACGCGCCCGCGCGGCGAGGGCGGGCTGCTCGGCGTGGCGATGGACCCGGCGTCGGGCGACGTCGTCGTGTACCGCACCGGCCCGGACGACAACGCGGTGCTGCGCGGCCGCCTGGAGGGCACGGTCCTCGGCGAGCTCGCCACCGTCGTCGAGGGCATCCCGCACGCCGCGAACCACGACGGCGGCGCGGTCGCGTTCGGGCCCGACGGGCACCTCTACGTCGCCACCGGCGACGCCGCCGAGCCGTCCAACGCACCGGACCTCGACTCGCTCGGCGGCAAGATCCTGCGCGTCACGCTCGACGGCGAGCCCGTGCAGGGCAACCCGGACCCCGCCTCGCCGGTGTGGTCGTACGGGCACCGCAACGTGCAGGGGCTCGGCTGGGACGCGGCGGGGACCATGTTCGCGAGCGAGTTCGGCTCCAGCACCTACGACGAGCTCAACGTCATCGAGGCCGGCCAGAACTACGGCTGGCCCGAGGTCGAAGGCCCGGGCGGCCCGCAGGGCACGGTCGACCCCGTGGCCTGGTGGCCGACGTCGCAGGCCTCGCCGTCGGGCCTGGCCGTGACCGCCGACGCGGTCTACCTCGCCGCGCTGCGCGGCGAGCGGCTGTGGCGCGTCCCGTTCGCCGAGCCGCGGTCCGACGCCGGAGCCCCGGCCGTCGCGGAGCCGCAGTCCCTGCTGGAGGGCGAGCGCGGCCGGCTGCGCGCCGTCGTCGCGCGCGAGGACGGGAGCCTGTGGGTGCTCACCAACAACACGGACGGTCGGGGCGCGCCACGCGAGGGCGACGACCGGCTCATGCTGGTGAGACTCGCGCCGGAGGGGGGCTGACCCCGGCGCTAGGATCGGGGGCCATGACCCACATCCTCTCGGCCGTGGCGTGGCCCTACGCCAACGGGCCGCGGCACATCGGCCACGTCGCCGGATTCGGCGTTCCCTCCGACGTCTTCAGCCGGCACATGCGGATGGCGGGTCACGACGTGCTCATGGTGTCCGGCACGGACGAGCACGGCACCCCGATCCTGGTCCAGGCGGAGCACGAGGGCGTGAGCCCCCAGGAGCTGGCCGACCGGTACAACCGCGTCATCGTCGAGGACCTGACCTCGCTCGGTCTCACCTACGACCTGTTCACCCGGACGACCACGCGCAACCACTACGCCGTCGTGCAGGAGATGTTCCGCACGGTGTACAAGAACGGCTACATGGTCGAGAAGACGACCATGGGCGCGATCTCGCCGTCGACGGGCCGCACGCTGCCCGACCGCTTCATCGAGGGCACCTGTCCCATCTGCGGGTACGACGGCGCGCGCGGCGACCAGTGCGACAACTGCGGCAACCAGCTCGACCCGATCGACCTGAAGAACCCGCGGAGCCGGATCAACGGCGAGACGCCCAAGTTCGTCGAGTCGAACCACTTCTTCCTCGACCTGCCGGCGTTCGTCGACGCGCTCGGCGACTGGCTTCGGGGCCGCAAGGGCTGGCGCACCAACGTGCTCAACTTCAGCCTCAACCTGCTCGACGACGTCCGCCCGCGCGCCATGACACGCGACATCGACTGGGGCATCCCGGTCCCGCTGCCCGGCTGGGAGGACAACCCGACCAAGCGGCTCTACGTCTGGTTCGACGCCGTCATCGGCTACCTCTCGGCGTCGATCGAGTGGGCGCGCCGCACGGGCGACCCGGACGCGTGGCGCGCGTTCTGGAACGACGAGACGGCGCGGTCCTTCTACTTCATGGGCAAGGACAACATCACGTTCCACTCCCAGATCTGGCCGGCCGAGCTGCTGGGCTACGACGGCCTGGGCGCGCACGGCGGGTCGCCCGGCCCGTACGGCACGCTGCAGCTGCCGACGGAGGTCGTGAGCTCGGAGTTCCTCAACGTCGAGGGCCAGAAGTTCTCGTCCTCGCGCGGCGTGGTCATCTACGTGCGCGACATGCTCTCGCGCTACCAGCCCGACGCGTTCCGCTACTACGTGGCCGCCGCCGGGCCGGAGAACCAGGACGTCGACTTCACGTGGGAGTCGTTCCTGCGCCGCACCAACGACGAGCTCGTCGCCGGGTGGGGCAACCTCGTCAACCGCACCGCAAGCATGGTGCACAAGAACTTCGGGCAGATCCCGACGCCGGGCGAGCTGGCCGACGTCGACCGTCGCGTCCTGGACTCGACGCGCGAGGCGTTCGGCACCGTGGGCGGCCTCATCGAGACCAACCGGCAGCGCGCCGCGATCGCCGAGGCGATGCGCGTCGTCGCCGACGTCAACCGGTACGTGTCCGAGACCGAGCCGTGGAAGCTCAAGACCGAGCCCGACCGGCTCGGCACCGTGCTGCACACCGTCACGCAGGCCGTGAGCGACTGCAACACGCTGCTCGCACCGTTCCTGCCGCACTCGGCGCAGGCCGTGCACGCCACGCTCGGCGGCACCGGCACGTTCGCGCCGCAGCCGCGCATCGAGGAGGTCACCGACCTCGACGACCCGTCGCGCGCGTACCCCGTCATCACGGGTGACTACCGGGGCGAGCACGGGTTCCCCGCGTGGGAGTCGCGCCCCGTCGCGCCCGGTACGCCCGTGGCCAAGCCGACGCCCGTGTTCACCAAGCTCGACGACTCGATCGTCGAGGAAGAGCTCGAGCGGCTGCGCGAGAAGGTCTGAGCGTGGCGCGCACGCGCGAGCGTGGGTTCCCGCACAACCCCGAGCGGCTGCCCGTGGCGGTGGTCGACAATCACACGCACCTCGAGTCGATCGCCGGGGTGCTGCCCGATGACGTCCCCGCGCCCAGCGTGGCTGAGCACCTCGAGCGCGCCACGGCCGCCGGGGTCGACCGGCTCGTCCAGGTGGGCTGTGACGTCGGGTCGGCCCGGTGGACCGCGGACCTGGTGGCGGCCCATCCGGCGATCCTCGGCGCGGTGGCGATCCACCCCAACGAGGCCACGCTGCACGCGGGCGTGGACGAGGTGGGGCCGGACGGCCTGACGCCGGCACCCGATGAGCGGCACGGCGTCGGTCTGGACGACGCCATCGCCGAGATCGCCGACCTTGCGCGCGCCCACGACCGCATCCGCGCGATCGGGGAGACGGGCATGGACCTGTTCCGCACGGGCGAGCGCGGTGCGAAGGTTCAGCGCGGGTCCTTCCGGGCGCACATCGCGCTCGCCAAGGAGCTGGGGCTGGCGCTGCAGATCCACGACCGCGACGCGCACGCCGAGGTCATCGAGGTCTTGCTCGCCGACGGCGCGCCGGAGCGCACGGTCTTCCACTGCTTCAGCGGCGACGTCGAGATGGCGCGCCTGTGCGCCGAGCACGGCTGGTACCTGTCGTTCGCCGGCCCCGTGACGTACCGGGCCAACGACGAGCTGCGCGCCGCACTGCGTGCGGTGCCGCTCGAGCTCGTGCTCGTCGAGACCGACGCCCCGTACCTCACCCCGCACCCGTTCCGCGGCCGGCCCAACGCGCCCTACGTCGTCGCGCACACCGTGCGGGCGATGGCCGAGGCGCTCGAGCGCCCGCTCGACGAGGTCTGTGCGGCGGTGTCCGCCACGTCGGAGCACGTGTACGGGCCATGGTGAGGGCCGGTTGAGGCTTTTCACCAGGTCCCGGTCCCGCTACGGTCTGGTGCCCGTGGTGAAGCGTCGAGGGGCACAGCGTCGAGGTGCCCTGCCGCGCCTGGCCCGCCACGCGGTGCACGGCGTCGTCGTGCTCTCGCTCGCGGGCGGCACGCTCGCCGTCGCCGACGCGCACAAGAGCGTGACGATCGACTACGACGGCCAGGTCCACACCGTCGACGCCTACGGCGACACGGTGGGCGACCTGCTGCGCTACCACCGCATCCCCGTGCGCGAGGGCGACCTCGTGCAGCCCGCGGCGAGCTCGGAGGCGACCGACGGCGGCGAGGTCGTCGTCCGCTCGAGCCGCGAGGTCACCGTCGAGATCGACGGCGAGACCCGGACGTTCGCGACGACGGCGCACACCGTCGGCGAGCTGCTCGCGGCCATGGGCCCGCGCGGGGATGCCGCCCGCGCGACCGCGTCGCGGTCGTCGGTGCTGGGGCGCGAGCCGGTGCGGGTGTCGACCCTCAAGACGGTGCAGGTCGCCGTCGACGGCTCGGTGCTTCCCCTGCGCACCACGCAGTCCACGGTGCGGGACGTGCTCGCCGACGTCCGCATCTCGCTCGGTCCGGACGACCGCACGTCGGTGCCGCTCGGTGCCGCCGCCGTCGACGGCATGGTCGTGCTGGTGAACCGCGGCGACATGGCGTCGGACCAGGTGCGCGAGGTCCTGCCGTTCGACACGGAGCGGATCGAGTCGGCCGACCTGCCCCAGGGCTACGAGATCGTGCGCACTGCCGGCGTGCCGGGCGAGGCCGTGAGCACCTACGAGGTCCGCACGCTCGCGGGCACGGTCGTCGAACGCACTCTCGTGAGCCGCGAGGTGACGCGCGAGCCGGTGGACGAGGTCGTCGTCGTCGGCACGATGGACGTCTCTAGCGTGTCGGTGGACCCGGACTCGGCCCGCGCGATCGGGCGCGCGCTCGCCGCGGAGCGCGGCTGGGGCGACGACCAGTTCGTGTGCCTCGACAAGCTGTGGACCAAGGAGTCGGGCTGGCGCTGGAACGCCGACAACCCGGCGAGCAGTGCCTACGGGATCCCGCAGGCGCTGCCCGGCGAGAAGATGGCGACCGCCGGCGCGGACTGGCGCACCAACCCCACCACGCAGATCCGGTGGGGCCTCGGCTACATCGCGGGCCGGTACGGGACGCCCTGCAACGCGTGGAGCCACTCCGTCTCCGTCGGCTGGTACTGACGCCTGGCCGGCGCCTGACGCTGTGAGCGGACTTTTGGCCCACTCCGGGTGTCCGGAGTGGGCCAAAAGTCCGCTCACAGCGTGAAGTCCGAGGCAACGACTTTCCGGGCATGGCCGGACAGAGCTGGGCATCCTTACCATATCTTGGCTTGGCGGATGGTAACGATGCGGTTACGGTCTTCGGGATCGCCGGATCGGTTCCCGGCCCCGACAGCCAGCCGGGGAGACCGCGCGCCGTGCCCGGGCAGCACGACGTCTGGAACCGAGTGAACGCATCGCACCCCACCCCCGAAGAGTCCGCCACCGCAGCACCCGCGCCCGCCCCCACCGACACCCCCGAGGTGTCAGCAGCCGAGGCCGGACGCCGCCGCCGCCGGTGGCCGCTCGTCGCGATGGTCACGGTGCTCGCGCTCGCCGTGACCGGTGGTGCCGTCGGCGTGGTCGACCAGGCCCGCAAGACCGTCACGCTGGACGTCGACGGTCGCACCACCACCGTCACGACGTTCGCCGGGTCGGTCGACGGCCTGCTCGCGGCCGAGGGCGTCCGCCTCTCCGAGCGCGACCTGGTCACGCCCGCGCAGGACACCGCCCTGCGCGACGGCTCGGAGGTCGTCGTCCGGTACGGCCGCCAGCTCACGATCCGCGCCGACGGCGAGCGCCGCGACGTCTGGGTCACCGCGCTCGACGCCGACGAGGCGCTCCGCACGCTCGCCGCACGCGGCACCGAGGCCATGCTCGTGCCCACGCGTTCGGGCGAGCGGGCCACGCTCCCGCTGCGTCTCGACGCGAACGAGCCGGTCGCGCTCGTCGTCGGCGGCAAGGAGACCGTCGTTCCCGACGGCGGCATCGGCCTCGAGGCGATCCTCGCCGACGCAGGCGTGACGCTCGACGGCGACGACCGCATCCATGTCGAGCGCCGGCCCGCGGCCGAGCTCGGCGCGCCGACCGTGGCGATCGTCGTCCAGCGCGTCGCGGTCAAGAAGGTCACCAAGCGCACGGTGGTGCCCTACCGGACCGAGACCCGCACGGACCCCGGCCGCTACGCGGACCTGGGCACCGACGTCGAGCGGCAGGGCAAGGACGGCGAGCGCACGGTCGTCTTCCGCGTCACGCGTGTCGACGGCGAGGTCACGTCGCGCGAGAAGCTCTCGGACAAGGTCACGACCAAGCCGGTCACGCGCATCCTCGTCCGGGGCACCAAGGAGCGCCCGGAGCCCGAGCCGGTCGCGACGTCGTCGTCGACCTCCTCGAGCTCGTCCTCGAGCTCGTCCGGGGGATCGGTCCCGACCGGTGACGTCTGGGCAGCGCTGGCCCAGTGCGAGTCGGGCGGCGACCCGACCACCAACACGGGCAACGGCTACTACGGCATGTACCAGTTCTCGCTGTCGACGTGGCAGTCGGTGGGCGGCACGGGCCTGCCGTCCGACGCCTCGGCGGCCGAGCAGACCATGCGCGCGCAGATCCTCCAGGAGCGCGCGGGCTGGGGTCAGTGGCCGCACTGCGCCGCGCAGCTCGGCCTGCTCTGACGTCCTGCCGCCGATCGGCGGCCCGATGTGGCATTGGCCACGTCGGGCCGCCGGGCTCTTGACTTCAATAACGAATCGGTTACGGTCGAGTGTCTCGCGTGCACGCGCCGTGGTCATGGTGTAGTGCGCAGGGGCCCGCCCGACGCCGCTCGACGGCAGTGCCGCCCACCCGAGGCGGCTCGGGCAGACCGCCGGATCGGCCGGTCGAGACGGGACGGTGCGCTCCGCGCCGCCCCGTGAGGATCCCTGATGTGGTCGTGCGCCTGCACGGCGCGCGCGGGTTCCGCTCGCCGCCCGTGCCCGGACAGCACGACGTCTGGACCCGAGTGACTACCACGACCGATCACACGCCCGAGACCGCCCGTTCGCGCCGCCGCTGGCCCCTCATCGCCGGCGTCGCTGCCACCGCGCTCGTCGCCGGTGGCGCCGTCGCCTACGCCGACGCCCGCAAGACCGTCACGCTGGATGTCGACGGTCAGACCACGACGTTCGCCACGTTCGCCGGCTCCGTCGGCGGCGTGCTCGAGGGCGCCGGCGTCGAGCTCTCCGACCGCGACCTCGTCTCGCCCGGCACCGCGACGCCGCTGGCGAGCGGCGCCGAGATCATCGTCCGCACCGCCAAGGAGCTCACGCTCGACATCGACGGCAAGCAGGCCGAGGCCTGGGTCGCGGCCGCCGACGCCGACGAGGCGCTCACGCTGCTGCACGCCCGCGGCGACGAGGTGCGCATCGTCGCCTCGCGCTCGGCGGGCCGCGCCGAGCTGCCGCTGCCGGTCGACGGCGACGACCCGGTCGCCGTGCTCGCCGACGGCGAGACCCAGGTCGTCGAGGACGCCGGCGCCGACGTCGACGCGGTGCTCGACACCGCCGACGTCGCGCTCGACTCCGACGACCGCGTCCACGTCACGGACGTGGCGACTGCGGGTGTCGACGCCGAGAAGGCGGGCATCGCCGTCGTCGTGGAGCGCGTCGAGACCAAGAAGGTCACGAAGAAGAAGTCGATCGCGCACGAGAGCAAGACCCGCACCGACGACGACCGCTACTCCGACCTGGATCCCGAGGTGACCCAGGAGGGCAAGGACGGCGTGCGCACGCTCGTCTTCGAGGTCACCACCGTGGACGGCAAGGTCGAGACGCGCGAGAAGCTCTCGTCCGAGGTGACGAAGAAGCCCGTGACCGAGATCGTCGTCGAGGGCAGCAAGGAGCGCCCCGAGCCCGAGCCGGTGACGACGACCTCGTCGAGCACCTCGAGCTCGTCCGGCTCCGGTCAGGTCTACTCGGGCTCGAACCGCGACATCGGTCGCCAGATGGCCGCCGCGCGCGGCTGGACCGGCGAGCAGTGGACCTGCCTCGAGGCGCTGTGGACCAAGGAGTCGGGTTGGAACCACCTCGCCGAGAACCCGTACTCGGGTGCCTACGGCATCCCGCAGGCGTTGCCCGGCTCGAAGATGGGCACCGCCGGCTCCGACTGGGCCACGAACCCCGCCACCCAGATCGAGTGGGGCCTCGGCTACATCGCCGGGCGCTACGGCACGCCGTGCGGTGCCTGGAGCCACTCCGAGGCGAACAACTGGTACTGAGCCGCTGACCACGGGTGGGCTATAGGCTCACCTGTCATGACCGACACCCCAGGCGCCCTGCTCGGCCCCGCGGAGATCCGCGAGCTGGCAGGGCGCCTGGGCGTCCGGCCCACCAAGACGCTCGGCCAGAACTTCGTGCACGACGGCGGCACCGTCCGCAAGATCGTCCGTGCGGCCGGGGTCCGTCCCGGCGAGCGAGTGGTCGAGGTCGGCCCAGGCCTCGGCTCGCTCACGCTCGGCCTGCTCGAGGCGGGCGCATCCGTCGTCGCCGTCGAGATCGACCCGGTGCTCGCGGGCCAGATCGAGGCGACCGTGCGCGCACACGTGCCCGACGCCGACTTCGAGGTCGTCCGGGCCGACGCGCTCGACGTCACGTCGCTGCCCGGCGAGCCGCCGACCGCCCTCGTGGCCAACCTCCCGTACAACGTCGCGGTGCCCGTGCTGCTCACGTTCCTCGAGCGGTTCGACTCGCTCGAGCACGTGCTCGTCATGGTGCAGGCGGAGGTCGCCGACCGCATCGCGGCGGAGCCGGGCTCCAAGGTCTACGGCGTGCCCTCGGTCAAGGCCGCCTGGTACGCCGACGCGCGCCGGTCGCTCAACATCAGCCGCACGGTGTTCTGGCCCGTCCCCAACGTCGACTCGGCGCTCGTGGCCATGGAGCGTCGTGACCCGCCGTCGACCACCGCGACGCGCAAGCAGGTTTTCGCCGTCGTCGACGCCGCGTTCTCGCAGCGGCGCAAGACGCTGCGCGCGGCGCTGTCGGGCCTGTTCGGCTCGGCCGCCGCGGCCGAGGACGCGCTGCGTGCCGCCGGTGTCGACCCGGGGCTGCGTGGCGAGCGGCTCGGCGTGGTCGAGTTCGCGCGCATCGCCGAGCAGCTGCCCGCGTCCGCCGTGCAGCACCGCGGTCCCGCTGGCACGGTGGAGGCGTGACGTCGTACCTCGCCCCCGCGCCGCAGCCGTCGGTGCGCGTGCGCGCGCCGGGCAAGGTGAACCTCTCGCTGCGGGTCGGTCCGGTCCAGGAGGACGGCTACCACCCCCTGGTGACCATCTTCCAGGCCGTCGCGCTCTACGAGGAGGTGACCGCGACGCAGGTCCCTGTCGGCGCGGGCGTCTCGCTCACGGTCGACGGGCCGCAGGCCGAGCAGGTGCCGCTCGACGAGACGAATCTCGCGTGGCGTGCGGCCGAGGCGCTCGCCCGGTTCGCCGGCGTCGAGCCTGACGTCGCGCTGCACGTGACCAAGGGCGTGCCCGTCGCGGGCGGGATGGCCGGCGGCTCGGCCGACGCCGCCGCGGCCCTCGTGGCGTGCGACGCCCTGTGGGACACCGGGCTGCCGCGGACCGACCTGGCCGGGATCGCGGCCGAGCTGGGCTCGGACGTGCCGTTCGCGCTGCTCGGGCACACCGCCGTCGGGACGGGGCGCGGGCACCTGCTCACGCCCGCGATGACGCGCGGCGAGTTCCACTGGGTCTTCGCCGTGCGCGAGGACGGCCTCTCGACGCCGGCGGTCTTCCGCCGGTTCGACCAGCTCAGTCTGGGCGAGGAGCACGACGTCGCGCTCGCGGAGGAGACGCCGCTCATGCACGCGCTGCGGGCGGGCGACCCGCACGCGCTCGGCGCCGCGCTGCACAACGACCTCGAGCCAGCGGCGTTGTCGTTGCGGCCCGAGCTCGAGCGCACGCTCGCGCTCGCGCGCGAGGGCGGAGCGCTGGGCGCGGTCGTGTCGGGGTCGGGACCGACCGTCGCCGCGCTCGCACGGTCGCGGCAGCACGCGCTCGCGATCGCCGCGACCTGGACCGCCGAGGGCGCCGCCGACACCGTGTGGTGCACCACGGCCCCCGCGCACGGCGCCCGGCAGTTCTCCTGACCCCGTTCTCCGACGCCGAGGGTCTACAGGTGCTTGCGCAGCCAGGCGACCGTGGGCGCGAAGCGGTACTCCTGCCCACCCTCGTGGCGGTTGTACGGGTAGACGTCGATCTGCTTCTCCGCGCCTGCCCAGGCGTTGTAGGCCGCGTAGACGGTCGACGGCGGGCAGATCCCGTCCATGAGCGCCACCGAGAACAGCCCGGCGGCCCGGGCGCGGCGGGCGAAGGACACCCCGTCGAGGTACGAGAGCGTGCGCCAGACGGCGTCGGCGTGCTCGCGGTGCACCGACAGGTACTGCGTGATCTCGCCGTACGGGAAGTCGTCGGTGGTCTGCACCGCGCGGCGGAAGTGGCACAGGAAGGGCACGTTCGGGACCGCGGCGACGACGTCGGGCACGAGGCCCGCGACCGCGATCGTGATGCCGCCGCCCTGGCTCGTGCCGCCGACGGCGACGCGCTCCGGGTCGATGCCCTCGACCTTGCGCACGGCGTCGACCGCCCGCACGCCGTCGGTGAACACCCGGCGGTAGTAGTGGTCGTGCGGATCGAGGATGCCGCGCGTCATGAACCCGGGGGAGGCGGGACCGGAGCCGACGGGGTCCGGGGTGTCCCCGCCCGAGCCCCAGCCCGAGCCCTGCCCGCGCGTGTCCATCACGAGGTGCGCGTAGCCCGCCGCGGCGAGGCCGAGGCGCTCGTGCGGCAGCCCGCGCCCGCCGCCGTAGCCGACGAACTCCACGACCGCGGGAAGGGGGCCGTCGGCGTGCGCGGGGCGCGCGAGCCAGCCCTTGACGGGATGACCGCCGAACCCGGCGAACGTGACGTCGTCGACCACGATCTCGGTGAGCCCCGCGTCCACGCGCTCGAGCGTGGGCGACGCGTCGAGCGCGCGCGCCTCGGCGAGCGTGGTCGCCCAGAACTCGTCGAAGTCGGCGGGCTCGTCGATCTCGGGCGTGAACGTCTCGAGCTGCTCGAGCGGCAGGTCGAACTGGGCCATCGGGTCCTCCGGTCGTGACTGCGGTGTCGGGTCGAAGGGTACCGTCGCTCGGCGCTGCGTCGGCGAGAATCCCGTCTCGCCGACGTGGAGCATCTCTCGCCGAGGTAGGCGGCGGAGGGTGAACCGCACGCCCGTCTACCCTCGGGGGGTGGCACATCTCCTCGGCGCGGACGGCGTCTCGCTGACCATCGGCACCCGCACGCTGTTCGACGACGTCTCGCTCGGTCTCGACGACGGCGACCGCGTGGGCGTCGTCGGGCCGAACGGCGCGGGCAAGTCGACGCTGCTGCGCCTGCTGGCCGGCACCGCGCTTCCCGACGGCGGACGGGTCACCCGCGTGGGCGGGTCCCGCCTGGGCATGCTCGACCAGCGCGACGACGCGGCGCCCGGCGCGACGGTCCTCGACCTCGTGCACGGCGACGACGCGACGCACACCTGGGCGTCGGACGCCCGCATCCGCGAGGTGCACACCGGGCTCCTCGCCGACCTCGACCTCGACCAGCCCGCGACCACGCTCTCCGGGGGGCAGCGCCGACGCGTGGCGCTCGCGGCGCTGCTCGTGCAGGACCCGGACGTCCTGCTGCTCGACGAGCCGAGCAACCACCTCGACGTCGAGGGCGTCGCGTGGCTCGCCGAGCACCTGCAGCAGCGCTACGGAGCGGCCCGGGGCGCGTCGCGAGGGCAGGGCGCGCTCGTCGTCGTCACGCACGACCGCTGGTTCCTCGACGCGGTGTGCACGCGCATGTGGGAGGTCCGAGGCGACGGCTCGGGCGCCGTCGACGGGTACGAGGGCGGCTACGCGGCGTACATCCTCGCCCGCGCGGAGCGCGGGCGGCAGGCCGCCGCTGCAGCGGAGAAGCGGGACAACCTCCTGCGCAAGGAGCTCGCGTGGCTGCGGCGCGGCGCGCCCGCGCGCACGTCCAAGCCGAAGTTCCGCCTCGACGCCGCGGCAGCCCTCATCGCCGACGAGCCTGCGCCGCGCGACACCGTCCAGCTCGCGCAGGTGGCCACGCGCCGGCTCGGCAAGGACGTGCTCGACATCGAGGACGTGACCGTCACGGTGCCGGACCGTACCCTGCTCGACCACGTGACGTGGCGGCTCGGACCGGGCGACCGGTTCGGCGTCGTGGGCGTCAACGGTGCGGGCAAGACGACGCTGCTGTCCCTGCTCGCCGGTCGTCGCGAGCCCGACGGCGGTCGCGTGCGTCGCGGCAAGACGGTCCACGTCGCCGAGCTGACCCAGGACGTGGGCGAGCTCGACGACGTCGGGCACCTCACGGCCGTCCAGGTGGTTGACCGTGAGAAGCGCACCGTCGTCGTCGGCGGCAAGGAGCTCACCGCCGGGCAGCTCACCGAGCGGCTCGGTTTCACGCGCGAGCGGGCGCACACCCCCGTGCGCGACCTGTCCGGCGGCGAGCGGCGGCGCCTGCAGCTGCTGCGCCTGCTCGTGTCCGAGCCCAACGTGCTGCTGCTCGACGAGCCCACCAACGACCTCGACACCGACACGCTCGCCGCGGTCGAGGACCTGCTCGACGGGTGGCCGGGGACGCTCGTCGTCGTGTCCCACGACCGGTACCTGCTCGAGCGCGTGTGCGACCGGCAGTGGGCGCTGCTCGGCGACGGCACGCTGCGCGACCTGCCCGGGGGAGTCGAGCAGTACCTGGAGCTGCGGCGTGGGGCCACGTCCGGTCGTGCGGGTTCCGGGTTGCTTTCGGCGTCTCCAGGGAGGTCGTCGTCGCGAGGCGACCATCCGCGCCCTCGTCCCTCGGGCGCTCCCGACAGACCCAGCCAGCCTCGCGACGACGATCTCCCCGCAGACGCCTCAGGTGTCGGGTCCGGTTCTCGTTCGGCCGGCGGTCCTGCCGACGCTCCTGCCGGCAAGCGGGCTGAGCCGTCGGCGGCCGAGGTGCGGGCGGCGAGGAAGACGATCGCGCGGGTCGAGCGGCGGCTCGACCGGATCGCGGAGGAGGAGAAGACGCTCCACGAGCGGATCGCGGCCGACCCGACCGCGTACGAGGCGGTCACGCAGCTGGACGCGCGTCTGCAGGAGCTCGCCGCGGAGCGGGAGCAGCTCGAGCTGGAGTGGCTCGATGCCGCCGAGACGACCGGCTGACGGGGCGCGCGCGAGCGTCGTCCGTCCGCGAGACGGACGGAATGTGTCCGGGGCATGGTCGTCCGAGGATGATGAAGGTTCGGGCCGACGAGCGTGGGAGGACGAGAGCATGGGCGGGGAGAACGACGGCGCGGAGCGGCGTGCGGCGCTCGACGTCGTGGACAGGGCCCTGGTTCAGGCGCTGCGCGAGGACGGGCGGGCCACGCTCGCGACGCTTGCGGGCATCACGGGCCTGTCACAGTCGGCGGTGCAGGCGCGTGTGCGCAAGCTCGAGGCGCGGGGCGTCATCGCCGGCTATCGCGCCGTCGTCGACCCCGAAGCGGTCGGGCTGCCGATCACCGCGTTCGTCGAGATCACGCCGCTCGACCAGTCGCAGGCCGACGACGCGCCCGAGCGGCTGCTCGACGTTCCCGGCATCGAGGCCTGCTACTCCGTAGCAGGGAACGCCAACTACCTGCTGCTGGTGCGGGTTCCCTCGCCGAGCGCGCTCGAGGACCTGCTCGGCGTGATCCGCCGCGAGGCCAGCGTCTCGACGCGGTCGACCATCGTGCTGCGCACGTACTTCGACGGGCGTCCGGTCACGCCCTGATACGGCCCGTCGCCCGCCAGCCTTGGAGGCGGCGGGATATTTTGCGGCAGCGGCTTGGTGTGACCGGGAAATCTCCTCTACGGTCGGGGTATGACCGAGACTCTTTCTCCCGCGCCTGCCGTCAGCGCCGACCGCTCCGTCGCGGCCGGTGACGTCCTCGACGTACTGCGCCGCCACCTGCTCGTCGACGGGTTCGACCTCGTGCTCGACCTCGACCGCTCGCACGGCTCGACGCTCGTCGATGCGCGCGACGGCCGGGAGTGGACCGACCTGTTCACCTTCTTCGCGTCGAACCCGCTGGGCATGAACCACCCGGCGCTCGCCGGCGACCCGGCCTTCCGCGAGGAGCTCGCGCGTGCCGCGCTCAACAAGCCGTCCAACTCCGACGTGTACTCGGTCGAGCTCGCTCGCTTCGTCGAGACGTTCACTCGCGTGCTGGGTGACCCGGCGCTGCCGCACCTGTTCTTCGTCGACGGCGGGGCGCTCGCCGTCGAGAACGCCCTGAAGGTCGCGTTCGACTGGAAGTCGCGGTGGAACGAGGCGCACGGGCGCTCGCCCGAGCTCGGGACGAAGGTGCTGCACCTGCAGCACGCGTTCCACGGCCGGTCGGGGTACACGATGTCGCTCACCAACACCGAGCCCGGCAAGGTCGCGCGGTTCCCCAAGTTCGGCTGGCCGCGCATCACCTCGCCCTACCTGGGGCACGGCGCCGACGGCGTCGAGCGCGACGTCGTCGCCCTCGAGGCGCGAGCCCTCGCCGAGGCGCGCGCCGCCTTCGAGGCGCACCCGCACGACATCGCCTGCTTCGTCATGGAGCCCATCCAGGGCGAGGGCGGCGACCACCACTTCCGACCTGAGTTCCTGCAGGCCATGCAGGCCCTGTGCCGCGAGCACGACGCCCTGTTCGTCCTCGACGAGGTCCAGACCGGTGCCGGCATGACGGGCACGGCTTGGGCGTACCAGCAGCTCGGCGTCCAGCCCGACGTCGTCGCGTTCGGCAAGAAGACGCAGGTCTGCGGGATCATGGCCGGTGGCCGGGTCGACGAGGTGCGCGACAACGTGTTCCGCGTGCCGTCGCGCATCAACTCCACCTGGGGCGGCAACCTCACCGACATGGTGCGATCCCGGCGGATCCTCGAGGTGTACGAGGCGGAGGGCCTCATCGCGCTGGCGGCCGTGACGGGCCGGCACCTGCTGCGGCGGCTCGAGGCGCTCGCGGCGGCCCACCCCGACGTGGTGACCGACCCGCGCGGGCGCGGCCTCATGTGCGCGGTCTCGTTGCCGACCCGCGAGGTGCGCGACGTCGTCGTCGCCTCGCTGCGCGACGACGAGCGCGTGCTCATGCTCGGCTGCGGCGAGCGTTCCCTGCGGTTCCGGCCCGCGCTGACCGTCGACGTCGAGACGCTGGACCGTGGCGTCGACGCGCTCGACCGAGTCCTGGTACGGCTCGCAGGCTGAGCCTCCCCTCCGTCGGGTTGGCGTGAGGTCGGTGGTCGGGGGCGAGGTCGGTGATCCGCCGACCTCACGACGGATCACCGACCTCACGACGGATCACCGAGCGGGTCAGGGCAGCGGCAGCAGCGGGTTGACGCGCGCCAGCCGTCGCTCCTCGGCCGGAAAGGGCTGCAGCAACCGATCCGTCGTGCGGAGCAGGTCCTTCGCGTCGACGGCGGTGAACCGGATGGGCCGGACGCCGAGCGTCTCCACGATCGCGTCCTCCCTGACCTTCTCGTCGAAGAGGGCCCGGTCGGGGTCGTATGCGGGGCCGAGAGCGCCGTCGCTGTACTTGACGCGCCCGTCGAACTCGGCCAGGACCCTGTGCTCCGGCCATGCGAGGTCGACGAAGAACCGACCGATGCGTGTGGTGACCGGAAACTGGGTCCGTGGCCGGGGTAGCCCGGCCCGCGACGCCAGGTGCCGCAGCCAGGTCTCCCACGGTGACTCCGCGCCCTTGTCGGAAAGGTCGAGCACGAGCCGCGCCCGCCGTCGACCCTTGCCCTTGTGCACCTCCAGCAGCCGGTGGACCTCGTCGTGGCCCACGACCCGGCGCGCCCAGTCCGCGACCACCAGGCCGTGCAGCGGATGCATGGTTGCCGCGCAGTCGAAGACCGTCTGTTCCCGCGTGGTGACCGGGATCCCGTCCAGGGTCGTCCAGCGGGCCGGCAGCGGCCGGTGCCGCAGGATGTCGGCGGCTGCCGTGACGCTGGCACGGTACTGCTGCCTGACGTGGGTGACGTCGGGCGGCTCCCACAGCGGGGCGCCCCACAGCAGCGCGGCGCTCGCGTGGCTGAACACGTGCGTCGATCGCAGCTGCTGGTGAACCGCCCTGATCCGGTCCCGCGCCCGACGGCGCCGCACCTCGGCCGGGTGCCCGGCGTCGTCGGCCCGGGCTTCGCGGTACGCACCCCACCGAAGGCGCTCGAGCTCACCCTTTGCGAGCGACCGGCGCAGTGCGTCGCGGTCGTTCTCACGGGCGACAAGGATCCTCGGTTCATCTGGGCTCATGGCCGCAGGCTGTCCGACGGCGGTGCCCCGGTGTGCCACTCAGGCGGGACGTGTGGACGAAGAGGAGCTGGGGGCGGCCACACTCACCCGGGGTGTCGTCGTGGAGTCGTTGATCTGTCGCGGGATCGGTGATCCGGGCCGCCGATCTCACGACGGATCACCGACTGTCGGTGCGGCGCTCGCTCGGGCGCGCTACCGCGGCGGGCGGGTCGCGGTGAGGAGCGCGACGGTCATCACGCTCAGCAGCCCCACCACGACGGCGATCGGCGCGGTCCAGCCGCCCGTCGCGTCGTGCACGGCCCCCAGCAGCGTGGGCGCGACCGCCGCGCACGCGTAGCCCGCGGTCTGCACGACGGCGGAGGCTCGCCTCGCGACGGCGAGGCTCGGGCTGCGCTGCGCCACGAGCGTGAAGACGACGGTGAAGTTCCCGCCCTGCGCGGCCCCGGCGAGGGACACCCACACGAGCCAGCCGTCGGGTGCCACGAGCAGCCCGACCGGGAGCGACAGCCACATCAGCGCGATGCCGGCCGACACCCCGCGCAGCGACAGTCCGCGCGCGAGCCCGAACGGCACGAGGAGCGAGCCGGCGACCGCGCAGAGCTGGAACGGGGCTGCGGCGCTGCCGGCCGCCGCGGCGTCGAGCCCCAGCCGGTCCTGGAGGATCGCCGGGAGCCAGGCCGTGATCGCGTAGTAGCTGGCCGCCTGTCCTGCGAACGCGGTCGAGAGCACGACGACGAGGCGCCGCATCGTGCGGCGCTGCCGGGGGTCGAGGTCTGCGTCGTCCGGCAGCACGCGTAACGCGGTGCCGGACGCGTGCCGCCCGGCGAGGTCGCGCCCGGCCGGGACCCACATGCCGAGCGCGAGCACGGCGAGCATGCCCCAGCCGGCCAGCGCCCACTGCCACCCGAACGCGGCGGCCAGCGGCACGGTCAGCATGGTCGTGAACGTCGACCCGACGTTCATCGTCGCGGTGTACGCACCCGTGACCGGGGCTGCGCGGCGGTAGAAGTCCCGTGCGATGACGACCGGCACGGCGATGTTGCCGACGGTGATGCCCACGCCGAGGAGCGCGGTGCCCGCGAGCGCCATGGGCACGCCACCCGCGGAGCGCAGCAGGGTGCCCAGGAGCACGCCGGCCAGCCCCACGGCGACCGCGCGCTCCGGCCCCACGCGGGCCACGAGCGCCGACGCCCCCGGCGTGCACAGCGCGAAGCACAGCACGGGCACCGACGTGAGCAGCCCGACGCCGGCGGTCGACAGCCCGAGCGCCGTCGCGACGTCGTCGACGATCGGCGGCAGCGACGTGATGGGGGCGCGCAGGTTGAGCGCGACCCCAAGGAGCGCCACGAGCAGGAACCACCGCCGCAGGCGCCGCCCCGGCGGTAGCTCCCGGCGGGGAGGGAAGGTCACTCGTGCAGGTCGAACTGGGCGGCGAGCGTGCGCAGCAGCGCGGCGAGCTGGGGGCGCTCGGTGGACGCGAGGACGTCGAGCACGCGCGACTCGACGTCGAGCAGGTCGCTCATCGCGGCGTCGACCCGCTCGCGTCCGGTCGGCGTGAGCTGGACCAGGACGCCGCGCCGGTCGTCGGGCGAGCGGTGGCGCTGGACGAACCCGCGCCGCTCGAGCCGGTCGATGCGGTTGGTCATCGTCCCGCTCGTCACGAGCGTCTGCGCGACGAGCGTGCCGGGCGACAGGCGGTAGGGCTCGCCGGCGCGGCGCAGCGCGGACAGGACGTCGAACTCCCAGGTCTCGAGGTCGTGGCGGGCGAAGGCGCCGCGACGGGCCCGGTCGAGGTGCCGTGCGAGGCGGCTGACGCGCGAGAAGACGGTGAGCGGCTCGACGTCGAGGTCGGGCCGCTCGCGCCGCCAGGCGTCGACGATGCGGTCGACCTCGTCGGCCGTGGACCGGGAGACCTCCATGGCGTGAGGGTACCCCGGGTCTCTCGACGTCAAGAGTCTTGACGCGCCTCAGCCCTTGGTCAGGGTGGGCCTCTTCTCCATGCCCGACAGCCCGTTCCAGGCGAGGTTGACCAGGTGGGCGGCGACGTCGGCCTTCTTGGGGCTGCGCGCGTCCAGCCAGTACTGGCCCGTCAGCGCGACCATGCCCACGAGCATCTGCGCGTACAGCGGCGCGACCTGGGGGTCGAGGCCGTTGCGCTTGAACTGCTCGGCGAGGATGTGCTCGACCTGGCTCGCGACGTCGCCGATGAGGCTCGAGAACGTGCCGGTCGCCTGGGCCACGGGGGAGTCGCGCACGAGGATGCGGAAGCCGTCCTCGGACGCCTCGATGTACTCGAGCAGCGCGAGCGCCGTGCGCTCGACCATGACCTTGGGGTGCCCGCCCTCGGCGAGCGCGCCTGTGAGCGCGGCTGTGAGCGCCTGGACCTCACGGTCGACGATGACCGCGTAGATGCCCTCCTTGCCCCCGAAGTGCTCGTAGACCACGGGCTTGGAGACGCCGGCGCGCGCGGCGATCTCCTCGACGCTCGTGCCGTCGAAGCCCTTCTCCGCGAACAGGCCGCGACTGACCTCCAGGAGCTGCTCGCGGCGCTGGCTCGCCGTCATGCGGGCGCGCGTGGCGCGCTTCGGCTCGCGGGCATCGGAAGGCATGAAGGCCATTCTGCCTGCTCGGCCTCACGGCGGGTGTGGTACGGGACACGACGCGCGGCCGCCCGATTTGCCGGACGCTCGCCGAGACAGCGCCGTAGACCTGGCAGACTGAGGGGCGGACGCGCGACGGTGGTGCGTGACCGCACGGGGCACGCCCCGACTCATCGCCGCGACGGCCGGTCCGCCTTGGTGTAATCGGCAGCACAAGGGTTTTTGGTGCCCTTGGTCCAGGTTCGAGTCCTGGGGGCGGAGCACGTGCTCGCGACAGAGAGGGAAGCGCTGGTGGTCTCGAAGGGCTCGACCGCACAGACCGGGGGAGGGACGCCGCGGCCGGCCGCCGTCGTCGTCCTCGCAGCAGGGCAGGGCACCCGGATGAAGTCCGCGACACCCAAGGTGCTGCACAGCGTCGGTGGCCGCACCATGCTCGGGCACGCCGTCGCCGCGGGCCAGGAGCTCGCACCCGAGCACTTCGCCGTCGTCGTGCGTCACGAGCGCGAGGCCGTCGCCGCGGCGGCGCTCGAGCTCGAGCCGACCGCGATCATCGCCGACCAGGACGAGGTCCCCGGCACGGGCCGGGCCGTCCAGTGCGCGCTCGACGCGCTCGACGCGCGCATCCACGCCGAGCTCGCCGCAGCGCTCGTGCACAGCGACGAGCTGCACGCTGCCGAGGAGCACCCGCTCGGCGACGGCATCGACGGCGCGGTCGTCGTGCTCTCGAGCGACGTCCCGCTGCTCGACGGCGCGACGCTCGGCGAGCTCGTCGCCGCGCACCACGCGGACGCCAACGCCGTCACGATCCTCACGACCGAGGTCGCCGACGCCACCGGCTACGGCCGCATCGTCCGCGAGCAGGGGACGGGCGACGTGCTGGCGATCGTCGAGCACAAGGACGCCTCGCCCACCCAGCGCGAGATCCGGGAGATCAACGGCGGCGTCTACGTGTTCGACGCCGCGGTCCTGCGCCAAGGGCTGGCGAGCCTGGGCTCGGACAACGCCCAGGGTGAGGTCTACCTCACCGACGTCGTCGCGTTCGCCCGGCGCGAGGGTGGCGCCGTGCGCGCGCTGCTGAGCGACGACCCGGTGCTCGTCGAGGGCGTGAACGACCGCGTCGCGCTGGCCACGCTCGGCGCCGAGCTCAACCGCCGCATCCTGGCGGACTGGATGCGTGCGGGCGTGACCGTCGTCGACCCGGGCACGACGTGGGTCGACGTCCACGTGGAGCTCGCGCCCGACGTGACGCTCCTGCCCGGCACGCAGCTGCACGGCGCCACCAAGGTCTCCTCCGGTGCGACCATCGGGCCCGACACCACGCTGACGGACGTCGAGGTCGGCGCGGGCGCGACCGTGGTCCGCACGCACGCGTCGCGCTCGGTCATCGGCGCGGGGGCGTCGGTCGGCCCGTTCGCCTACCTGCGCCCGGGCACCGTGCTGGGCGCCAGGGGCAAGATCGGCACCTTCGTCGAGACCAAGAACGCCGAGATCGGCGAGGGGTCCAAGGTGCCGCACCTGTCGTACGTCGGCGACGCGACGATCGGGGAGAACTCCAACATCGGCGCCGCGTCGGTCACCGTCAACTACGACGGCGTGGCCAAGCACCGCACGGTGATCGGCTCGCACGCGCGCACGGGCGCCGACAACATGTTCGTCGCGCCCGTCACGGTGGGCGACGGCGCGTACACCGCCGCAGGGTCGGTCATCACGCGCGACGTGCCGCCGGGCGCGCTCGGGGTCAGCCGCGCGCAGCAGAAAAACGTGGAGGGCTGGGTCGAGCGCCGTCGGGCGGGCACGGCGGCGGCCGAGGCGGCCGCACGCGCCGTGGGCGGGCCCGGCGGCGCCCCCGCGCTCGGCGCGCAGGCGCAGCTCGAGCTCGGCAAGCACAATGCCCTGAACGGCGCGCCGGACGCAGACTCGTCGTCCGGCTCGTCCGACTCCGCATCCGCCCCCGCCAGCGAAGGAAGCACGCACTGATGAACAACTCGATCGCCGGTACTGGGGAGCGCACCCTCGTCCTCGCCTCCGGGCGTGCGCACCCGGAGCTCGCGGAGGCCGTGGCGAAGGAGCTGGGCATCAACCTGCTGCCGGTCTCCGCGTACGACTTCGCGAACAGCGAGACGTACGTGCGCTTCGGGGACTCGGTGCGTGGCACGGACATCTTCCTGCTGCAGAGCCATACCGCGCCGGTCAACCAGTGGCTCATGGAGCAGCTGCTCATGGTCGACGCCGCCAAGCGCGCCTCGGCGCGGACGGTGACCGTCGTCACGCCGTTCCTCGCCTACGCGCGCCAGGACAAGAAGAGCCGCGGCCGCGAGCCCATCTCGGCGCGCCTCGTGGCCGACATGCTCAAGACGGCGGGCGCCGACCGGATCATGAGCGTCGATCTGCACACGGCGCAGATCCAGGGCTTCTTCGACGGGCCGGTCGACCACCTGTGGGCGATGCCCGTGCTGACCGACTACGTGCGGGGGCGCGTGGCCCTCGACAACGTGGCGGTCGTCTCGCCGGACGCCGGCCGCATCCGCGTGGCGGAGATGTGGGCGGCCAAGCTCGGCGGCGCGCCACTGGCCTTCGTGCACAAGACGCGCGACGTCACGCGGCCCAACGCGGCCGTCGCCAACCGCGTCGTGGGCGACGTCGAGGGCCGCGAGTGCGTGCTCGTCGACGACCTCATCGACACCGGCGGCACCATCGCCGAGGCGGTCAAGGTCATCCTGGACGCGGGCGCGAAGTCGGTCGTCGTGGCCGCGACGCACGGTGTGCTCTCCGACCCGGCGGCGCTGCGTCTCTCCGAGTGCGGGGTCTCGGAGGTCGTGGTCACCGACACCCTGCCGATCTCGGCCGAGAAGCGGTTCGAGCAGCTCACCGTGCTCTCGATCGCACCGCTCGTGGCGCGCGCCATCCGCGAGGTGTTCGACGACGGCTCGGTCACCTCGCTGTTCGACGGCAACAGCTGACGACGCCCCCCACGGCACGACGACGCCCTCGGTGCCCGGTACGGCCGGGCACCGAGGGCCTCGTCGTGTGCGCTGGTGTCAGGGGAGCGGCTTGGTGGCCTTGTTCGCGACGTGGATGAACGTCGGGTTGGACTGCCACATGGGGCGGACCTGTACCGCGGTGCCGCGGCTGGCCTCGATCTGCATGTTGTTGCCCATGTAGATCGAGACGTGGCCGGGGATCCAGATGAGGTCGCCGGGCCGGGCCTTGGCCCGCGGGACCTTCGTGCCGATCTTCGACTGCTGCGTCGAGCTGCGCGGCAGCGTGATGCCCACGCCCCGGTACGCCATCGTGGTGAGCCCCGAGCAGTCGAGGCCCGACGGCGTCGTCCCGCCCCAGACGTACGGGGTGCCGATGTACTTCTTGGCCTCCACGACGACGGGGGACATGCCCGAGGTCGACAGCGCCCGGGTCACCCTGAACGACGACGTCGTGGTCGAGCGCTGCTTCAGCGAGGCGGCGTACGGCAGGAACCGGGCGTAGACCGTGTGGGTGCCGCGGGTCAGCGCGCGGGTGCCGACTGTGAGCGTCGCGTCGCCGTCGAATCCTTCGAGGCGGTACACGCGCTTGCCGTCGACGTACATCACGACCGCGCCGGCCGCGAGCTTGCCCCCGACGCCGGTCGCGGTGAGGCGCAGCGCGACCTGCTCCTTCTTGGGCACGGACGGCGTCGTCAGGTACGAGGTGACCTTCGCACGGATCGGGGTGACGGTAAGTGACCTGGCCGCGGACCGGGCCCTCGCCAGGTCTGTCGAGCGCGGCGTGACCACCACGTGCACCGACCGAGTGCCGACGGCGAGCGCCGACGCGGGGATCGTGACGGCGTCCTGGCCGTCGAAGCTCGACAGCGAGACCTTCCGCACGCCGTCTACCCAGACCACGAGGGTGCCGGGAACGAGGGCGGAGTCGTACCTCGCGGTGACGGTGGCCGTCACGGACTTGCCGACCGGCACGGAGGTGGTCGAGAGGCGGAGCCGGACAGTGGGCTTCGGCTTGGCCGTCGCGCTCGCCGTCGCCGTGGGCAGCGGTGCCGTCGTGGCGGTCGGGGCATGGACGGTGTGCGTGCCGCCCGCGGTGGCGCCCGCGGACAGGGGTACAGCAAGCACGGTGGACAGGGCGAGGGCGACGGATGCGGCCGCCGTCGTGCGAATCGACATGCGCGGGTTCTCCGCCTCGTCGGTCCGCGGTCATGCGGTGGGGACGAGGGCTTTGGCTCGGGTACAAGGACTGCGGTGCCTGACCGATTGCGTCGAGCAAGCGCCGTAACGATGATGCGGCATGAATTGCTTATACGGCAAGTTTGCTGCTCAGCGGCTTTTGCAGAATCGGACATCTCGGATCCGGGTGGTTTCGTCCCCGGCGTCGAGCCGGGTACAGTAGAGCGGTTGCCTCGGCGAGGGACGTCTGACGGGCGCCGGCACGCACACGCTGCGGGCCGAGATCGCACCTTCAGAGCAGGATCCGTCGGATATCCGTGATCGACTGGGCGGCTGCAGGTGTCCTGCGCGTGTGTGCGCAGCCCGGCGGCGCGTCCTCGGTCGCGTCCGTCATGTGTCCCGCGCCGACGCAGCCGCCCGTCCGCGGGGCCCCTCTCACTCCGCGGACAGCCGACGGTTCCCACTGGCCGCCGGCACGCACAGACCATCCCCAGGAGTGATCCACGTGTCCGAGATCAAGCTTGCCGCCGAGGCCCGCACCGAGTTCGGCAAGGGTGCCGCCCGCCGCATCCGTCGCGAGAACAAGATCCCCGCGGTCCTGTACGGCCACGGTTCCGACCCGGTCCACATCACCCTGCCGGGCCACGACACGATGCTCGCCGTGCGCCACTCCAACGCGCTGTTCTCGATCGACCTCGACGGAAAGTCGCAGCTCGCCGTCGCCAAGGACATCCAGCGCGACCCGGTCCGCAACATCATCGAGCACGTCGACCTGCTCATCGTGACGAAGGGCGAGAAGATCGCCGTCGACGTGGCTATCAACGTCGTGGGCGAGTCGGTGCCCGGCACGATCCACCTGGTCGAGTCGCAGACGCTGTCGGTCCAGGCCGAGGCGACGCACCTGCCCGAGTCGGTCGATGTCTCGATCGAGGGCCTGGAGGCCGGCAGCCACATCACCGCCGGCGACGTCAAGCTGCCGGCCGGTTCCGAGCTGCTGACCGACCCCGAGCACCTCGTCCTGACGGTCGCCGAGCCGAAGGGCGAGGCGCTGCCCGAGGACGAGGAGTCCGCCGAGTCGCCCGAGGAGTCCCCGGCTGAGGCGGAGGCTGCACCCGCCGAGTCGGAGTGACCGCGACGTAGAACCTCACTTGCCGAGCTAGAAGGATTCTTGGCGAGGTAGAAGATGTCTCGGTGACGTAGAGGCGCAGTCCGGTGGGCTGCGCCTCTACGTGCATCCCGGGTCATTCTCCGCCAGCGCGAATCCTTCTACCTCGGCGGGAGCCGTTCTACCTCGTCGGGATCTCTGCTACCTCGGCGGGAGCGGTTCTACCTCGGCAGAATCGGCGCTACGTCGCGATGAAAGGACCTGCACGTGACTGACTCCCCGTGGCTCGTCGTCGGGCTCGGCAACCCCGGGCCGAGGTATGCCGGCAACCGGCACAACGTGGGCCAGATGGTGCTCGACCTGCTCGCCGAGCGTGCGGGCGTGCGGTTCGCGCGGCACGGGCGCGTGCAGGCGGTCGTCGGCGAGGGTCGCCTGGGCACGCTGCCCGGCGGCGCCCCCGGTCCGCGCGTGGTCCTGGCCAAGCCGACGACGTACATGAACACCTCGGGCGGCCCGGTCTCGGGCCTCGTCAAGTACTACGGGGTGAGCCCGGACCACCTGGTCGTCGTGCACGACGAGGTCGACATCCCGTTCGACACGATCAAGCTCAAGATCGGCGGCGGGGAGGGCGGCCACAACGGCCTGCGGGACATCTCGAAGGCGCTCGCGACCCGCGACTACCTGCGCGTCCGTGTCGGCGTCGGACGCCCGCCCGGCCGTTCGGACACGGCCGACCACGTGCTCAAGGACTTCTCGGCGACCGAGCGCAAGGACCTGCCCATGCTGGTCGACGAGACGGCGGACGCGGTCGAGATGCTGCTCACAGAGGGTCTGCTCGCGGCCCAAGGCAGGTATCACGCGCGGGTCTGAGACGCTCACCGTGGCGCGGTGGGCCCGGGTTCGGCAGACTCGGACAATGAGCACCGACCGCGGCGACTCCGTCGACCCGAACGACCCGTACCGCCCGGCGCAGCCGGACGAGCCGGGTTCCACGCCGCCGCCCGGCTACGGTCCGGGTTCCTCGGGCCACGAGGCGA
Organism: Isoptericola halalbus; assembly: GCA_009663185.1. Classification (GTDB taxonomy): domain Bacteria; phylum Actinomycetota; class Actinomycetes; order Actinomycetales; family Cellulomonadaceae; genus Isoptericola; species Isoptericola halalbus. The sequence continues at coordinate 116,835 of VJZX01000007.1, read as the reverse complement.
GCCCGAGCGGGTCCGAGACGCCCGGGACGGGGCCGGACGAGCAGGTCCCCACACAGTCGCAGCCGTACGCGCCCTACAGCGAGCAGCCCTACGGTCAGCAGCCGTATGGCCAGCCGCCGTATCCCCAGCCGTACGGACAACGGCCGGCCTACGGCCCGCGACCGCCGTCGGCGGGCACCGACGGCTTCGCGATCGCCGCGCTCGTCACCGGGATCCTCCTGATGGCGATAGTCCCGATCGTGCTGGGCATCGTCGCGCTCAACCGCATCAGCCGGTCCGGCCAGGAAGGAAAGGGCCTGGCGATCGCCGGCATCGTGCTCGGCGCGATCAGCGCCGTGGGCTGGCTGCTGGCGATCGTGGGCGTGATCGCGTTCTTCACCGCGTACGAGACGGGCGGGTTCGAGACTTACGGCCTCGGCGCCCTCCTCCAGCCCGCGGTCTGACGAAAGGACCGCCGGCGGCCCTGCGACCGGCGGATTCACCCGGGTGAGGATGATCCGGGATCGTGCCGTTTCCGGGCATGCCCGACCTACTCTGGCGGGAACCGCGACCGTTCGGGGAGCGGCATGCCAGGGGAGTTCGGATGACCGAGGGAGTGGCGCTTGCGCATGACTACGCCACGCAGCGCGGCGGCGCGGAGCGCGTCGCGCTGCTCATGGCGCAGGCGTTTCCCGGTTCGCCGATGTACACGACCCTGCACCACTCTGCGGCGACGTTCCCCGGGTTCGGCGAGCTCGACCTGCGGACGTCCGCGCTCGACCGGGTCGCGCTCCTGCGCAGCCACCACCGCCTCGCGCTCCCACTGCTCGCGCCCGCGATCGAGCGGCAGCATGTCGAGGCCGACGTGTTGCTCGCCAGCTCGACCGGCTGGGCGCACGGCTACCGCGGCGCCAGGCGAACCGTCGTCTTCTGTCACTCTCCGGCCCGCTGGCTGTACCAGGGCGAGCGGTACCTCGGCTCGCACGCCGAGTCGGGCGGGATCGCCGACCGTGCGCGGTCTGCCGTCGCGCGGGCGGCGCTCGGCGCGCTCGCACCCGGCCTGCGGCGATGGGACCGCAAGGCTGCCGCCGGCGCCGACGTCTACCTCGCCAACTCGACGGTGACGCGCAGGGCGATCCTGACGACCTACGGGATCCAGGCGGAGGTACTGCCGCCCCCGCCCGCGCTGCTGCCAGCGGGCACCGAGCGTGTCCCCGTCGTCGACGACCGCCCGGTCGAGCCGGGTTACCTCCTGTGCGTCGCCCGGCTGCTGCCGTACAAGAACGTCGACGTCGTCGTCGCCGCGGCCGCTCTCACCGGCCACCGGCTCGTCGTCGTCGGCACCGGGCCGGACCGGGCGCGGCTCGAGACGCTCGCCGCACGCTGCCGGCCGGGTCAGGTGCTGTTCGCGGGCCGGGTCGACGACGCCGAGCTGCGCTGGCTCTACCGGAACGCAGCGCTGCTCGTGGCGGCCTCCTACGAGGACTACGGCCTGACACCGCTCGAGGCCGGCGCGTTCGGGGTTCCGGTGGTCGCACTGCACGACGGCGGCTACCTCGACACGGTGTCGGCCGGCGTCAGCGGACACTTCTTCCACGCCGTGACCGCCGACGCCGTCGCCGACGCCGTCGACTCGGCCACACGCGCGACGTGGGACACGAGCGCGATCCGCGCGCACCTGGCGCAATTCGGTGCCGAGCGGTTCACCGCACGTCTGCGGGAGATCGCGCTCGGCCAGCTCAGCCATCTCAGGGACGACGACAGCACAGCGGGTGCCCTGGGGGCACCCGTATGACAGGCGGGGGCGCGCAATGACGATCCGTGAGTTCTTCAGGACGGTGTGGCAGGGCAAATATCTCGTCGTCACGGCACTCGTCGTGGTGCTTGCAGCAGCGCACGTCTACCTCGACCGCCAGCAGGTGACGTACGAGGCAACAGCCAGCGTGCAGCTCGTCACCACCGACTCCGCTCCCGGCGTGGCGCCGACAACGGCGGTCGACGACGATCCCGACATCGTCCGTTCGCCCGAGGTGCTCAAGGCGGCGGCCGAGCAGCTCGGCGAGACCCCGGCTGTGGTCGCACGGGCCGTCGCGGCGGCGAACGCCGAAGCCCCCGGCCTGCTGTTGGTGACCGCACGCGCGGGCTCGCCCGAGCGTGCCGCGCTCGTCGCCAACACGGTGGCGGCCGCGTACGTCGACCACCTGCCGACCGTCCTCGAAGGCCGGCTCGCCGCGATCGACACCCGCCTGGAGGGCCTGCGTGGGCGCTACGAGACGGTGGACCAGGGCAAGACGTCGAAGGGCGAGCCGAAGAACGATGCGCTCGGCCTCGCCGAGCTGGCCACCATCGAGGAGCAGTACCAGTCGCTGTCCGGACAGCGGATGGTGCTGGACTCGATCCGGGTCTCCGGCACGGTGGCGCAGCTCGTGCGGCCCGCTGTCGGGGCGGTGTCGCTCAGCGCGTCGTCCGGCAGCGTGCTCGCGATCGCCACGCTCGTCGGCCTGGTCGCGGGCGTGGGGGCGGCCTTCGCCCGCCGCGGCCTGGACTTCCGGGTGCGGACCACGGCTCAGGCCACCGAGCTGGCCGAGCTGCCTGTGCTCGCCGAGCTCTTCGGGGTCACGAGGGCGGTCAAGAGCGCCAGGACCACCGAGGTGCTGCCCATCTCGAGCCGCACCGCGTCCCCGTTCACCGAGTCGATCCGCGAGCTGCGCACCGCCGTGCACGTCACGCTGACCGGCCGTGGCCGGGCCGTCGTGCTCGTCACCGCGACCGACCCGGGAGCACCCCGGTCGTTCATCGCCGCGAACCTCGCCGCGTCGTGGGCGCTGAGCGGCCGACACACAGTCATCGTGCAGGCAGACATGCGTCGTCCGGAGCTGGAGGCGCTGCTTCCGCCGCCCTCCTACTGGTCTGGAGACGCCCAGGATCCGCGTCCGACGCGTGTGCCGAACCTTGAGCTGGTGCCTATGCCCCACGTCGAGATGGACCCGGCGGACTACCTCGCGACGGACGACGCGCGGCGGCTCGTCGAGCGGCTGCGCGAGCGCGCGGAGATCGTCGTCGTCGACGCGCCACCCGTGCTCGCGGCCGCGGACGCCACCATTCTCGGGGACTACGCCGACACGGCGGTCCTGCTCGCGACGGCAGGCAAGACCGACCGTGTCGTCCTGTCGGAGGCCGCTGGTCGTCTGCGCGGCAACAACGTGCCGTTGGCCGGCATCGCGCTCTCGGGCGTGCGAGGGCACCGGCGCACGCTCTACGCGTCCGTGTACGACGCCGCCGAGCACGACCCGTCCCTGCGCGCGCCGGACGGGCGACCGGACGCAGGCACGGACCCGGCAGAGGCCCGTCCGGAGACCGTTCGTCTGGCTCCCGTCGCCGCCCGGGGTGCCGCGGCCAGGAACCGCGGCCCGCACTGGCCAATGGTCTCGTCAGCGTCGAAGTCCGACGACGGCGCACCTCTCGTCGACACGGGCGCGGACGGCTCAGGGCGGTGACCCAGCCTCCGGCCGACCCGCTACGGGTGCTCGTCGTCGGGCACACGGCCGAGTTGGGTGGCGCGGAGCTCGCGCTCGTACGTCTCTGCGCGGCCCTCGACGAGGGGCTCGACGTGCGCGTCGTCCTCCTCGCGGACGGGCCGCTGGTGGATCGCCTCGCCGGCGTCGGCATCCCGGTGACCGTCCTGCCCGCCGACCCCGACCTGGTGACGGCTTCGCGCGGCTCGGTCGTGGGCGTCTCGTGGCGTCAGGTACGCCGGCTGCGGGCCACCGTCCGCGCGGTGGCAGCCCTGCGCGAGGCGATTCGCACGACCCGGCCCGATGTCGTGCACACGACCACGCTCAAGGCGCACGTCCTCGGCCTCGCGGCGGCCCGCCTGAGCGGTGTCCCGGTGGTCTGGCAGCTGCACGACCGGATCGCGCCGGACTACCTCCCGGTGCCCGTCGTCGGTGCACTGCGGCGGCTCGCGCGTCGAGGGCCGCAGGCCGTGCTGGCGAACTCGATGGCGACGGCGACCACGCTTCCTGGGGTGCGCGATCTCACCGTGGCCTACCCGGGATTCGCTCCAGAGCAGGCGCTCGCGGAACCTCCGCAGCACCCCCCGGGGCCGGCCGTCGTCGGACTTGTGGGCCGACTCAGCCCCACCAAGGGACAGCTCGAGCTGGTCCGCGCGGCCCCCGACGTGCTCGCCCGGCACCCCGACACATTGTTCCGGTGCATCGGTGCCCCGGCATTCGGCGCCGAGGACTACGCGCGCGTGGTCGACGCCGAGGCGGGCCGACTCGGCGTCGCCGACCGCGTCGAGCTCGCGGGGTTCGTCGCCGATCCGGCCGCGGCGCTTGACGCGCTGACGGTGTGCGTGCATGCCTCGCCCGTGCCCGAGCCGTTCGGCCAGGTCGTCGTGGAGGCGATGGTGCGTGGCGTGCCCGTCGTCGCGACCGACGCAGGCGGCGTCGCGGAGATCCTCCGCGACGGCGACGGCCAGCTCGGCCGGCTCGTGCCTCCCGGCGACCCCGAGGCCCTCGCGGCCGCGATCGTCGCGGTGCTCGACGACGTCCCCGCGGCGCGGGCGGTCGCTCGGCGGGCGCATACCTCCGCGCTCGAGCGGTTCGACGTCGCGACGACCGCGTTGACGGTCAGCGCGGTGTGGCGGCGGACGGCCGGGCGCCGGCGCGTCCCAGCACGGACGTGAAGAGCGCCACCTGGCTGGCCCAGGTGGGCACGTCGGCCGCCGGCACCGACGGGACGGGCGTGCCGAGTGTGGCCGCGCGAACCGCACCGGCGAACGACTCACCGTCGATGACCGTCACCTGAGGTCCGGCGGCCTCGCGGAAGCCGGCGACGGGCGTCGCGACGACCGGTCGACCGGCCGCGCGGTACTCGTAGAGCTTGAGCGGGTCCAGACCGTCGGTGAACTCGTCGACGACGTGCGGCACCACCAGCACCGTGGCGTGCTGCAGGTACGCCGGGACATCGGTGAAGGGCCGCGCGCCGGTCAGGGACACCCCGCCCGCGTGCAGCCGCTCGGTGTCGGCCCGATCGAGCGCGACGGGCCCCACCAGTACGAGTCGCGCGTCGTCGCCGAGCGCAGCCTGGGTCCGCAGACACAGGTCGACGTCCAGGCGGTCGCGGTGCAGGGTGCCCACGTAGACGGCGGTGGGCCCGGCGGGCAGGTCGTCCGGGCGCGGCAGCGCGCGGCGGTAGGCGTCGACGTCGACGCCGTTCGTGACGAGCGTGACGGCCCGCCCCGTGCCCTTGCGCGCGGCGAGCGCGGGTGAGCAGACGGTGACCTCACGGGCGGTCGCGAGCAGGTGCCCCTCGCCCGCGACGACACGCCCGTGCTCGGCAGGGGTCCGTCGCGCGCTCGCCCAGTCGTCCGTGACGTCGTAGACCGTGTCCCAGCCCGTCAGAGCCTCGAGCTGTGCGGCCGCCGGGTCGTTCGCCCACAGCAGGGGCCGGTGCAGACCGAGGCGGGTGGCAGCGGCTCGCACGGCCCGCGCGCGCCGGCGGTCGCCGCCCGGGTCCACCTTGCGAGGGAGCCACTTCGTCGGCTGCAGGAGCCACAGGCGCTCGCCCGCGACGCCGTCGAGCGCAGGGCCGGGCCGCAGTCCGCGCCCGGGGCGTGGCCGGGCACGGCGGACGACGTCGTGGACTGGGTCGGCGGGCGGCTCGACGACCAGCATCCGTAGCACCGGATCCTGCCGCAGCAGGCCCGCCGCGAGGTGCTGGTTGCGCCGCCAGACGTCGTCCCACGGTTCGAGCGAGACCAGCACGACATCGCGCGGGCCGCTCACAGGACACTCCGGTAGATGGCGTCCGTGGCACGCACCTGGACCTCCGGGGCGTAATGACGGCGCTGGCGATCGCGGGCGGCCCGCGCGAGCCGGTCCCGCCGCGCAGGGGACGCGGCCAGCTCAGCGAGGCTACGTCCGGCGGCGGCCGGGTCACGTGGGGCGTAGAGCACAGCGGCGTCGAGGCCGCCGAGCGTCTCCGCGTGGCCGCCTGCGTCGGCCGCGACGACCGGCAGACCGGCGGCCATCGCTTCGAGCACGCTCAGGCCGAGCCCTTCGGCCGGGCACGGGGCGAGCAGGAGGCCTGCGCGCGCCATGAGCGTCCCGACGTCCCGCCGTGCGCCGAGGAAGTGCACGTGCTCGACGAGCCCCGAGCGTGCGGCAAGACTCTCGAGCTCGCGGCGCAGCGCGCCGTCGCCGGCGATCTCGAGCCGCCAGCCGTGCGCGGCGAGCCCCGAGGCCGCGAACGCCTCGATGCCAAGATCGGCACGCTTCTCGGCCTCGAGCCGTTGCGCCATGAGCACGACGGGCTCGCGGTCGGCCGCCCCGCGCTCCCCGGCCGCGGCGTCGACGCCGGAGTGGACCACGACGCTCGGCCCGTCGACCGCGTTCGCCACGTAGCGGCTGATGGCGATCTGCGCGGCGATCCGCGGGGCCACGATGCGCGCCGCCGTACGGCCCGCCGCGCTCGTGCCGCGGTGCCGGGCGAAGTGCCGGGTGGCGACGACGGGCACGCGTGGACGCCGCACGCTGGCCGCGCCGACCGCGACGAGCTCGGCCGCCGTCATGTGGGCGTGGAGGACGTCGGCATCCCGGCGCGCCCGCGCGAGCGACGAGGCGGCCTCGAGGAGCGTCGCCCCGGGCAGATGCGTCACGTCCGGGCCGGCGGCCTCACGGACACGCGCGACGTCCCCGCCGACTAGGCTCACTCGGTGACCCCGCTCGGCCTGGGTGCGCGCGAGGCGCGCTACGTGGGCTTCCACGCCGGCGAAAGCGTCCGACACCACGACGTGCACGACGTTCATCGCGTGGCCCCCTGGAGGTGTCGGTCGATCGGCGAGGTGTCGGCGTCCGCCGCCTTCCGCTCCGCCTCGTGCGTCTGGGCGCCCAGGCACAGGCCGACGACGAGGAACGGGATCGAGGTCTGGACGGCGACCCAGAAGAGGTCCAGCTGGCCCTGGGTGAACCGGTTGGCGACGATGGCGAACGCGAGGGTCCCGTAGCGCGGGTCCACGCGCCAGGCGACCACCAGGATCCCGCCCATCATGATCAGGAAGCCGACGAGCCCGACCGTGCCAGCCGAGCTGAGCACCTCGAGCTCGGCGTTCGGGGGCTGGAACTCGTACTCGGTGCGGCCCGCCGTCCACCAGCGCATCCCGACGCCGAACCACTCGTTCTGGTTCCACACCGCGATCGCCTGCTCGTACCAGGTGAGGCGCTGATTGGTGGAGTTGAACTCGTTGCCCGACTCGAGCTGCTCGGTGACCGTGGTGCCCACGTACCAGACCGCGCCGGGGATCGCGAGCAGCGGCAGCCTGGTGCGCCTGCGCCCCGGCTCGTGGCGCAGCATTATCACGAGCACGGCGAGGGCCAGACCGACCATGGCCTGCCGCGACTGCGCGGCGAGGATGCCCAGGCAGAACAGGGCGAACAATGAGAGCGAGACCGGTGGGTTCCACCCCAGCCAGCGCGGCCGGGCGTACGCGATCGTCGCGCCGAACGCCAGGATGTCGCCGAGGGCGTTCTTGTGCAGGCCGAACGGCTCGCCGAGGTAGACCGGGTCCGGGTTGCCGGCCAGCATCCTGGGGACGCCCACGGCGATGGCGAGCAGCGCCATCACGACCATGGGCGCCACGAGGAGGTTGGTCGCCATCCGCCCGTGCCCGTCACGCGCCGCGGCCCAGCCGACGACGGCGGCGCCGCCCACGAGCAGCCAGGCGTGGAACCATTCGACGGTGTTGGCGGTGTACCGGTTGGCCACGACAGTGAACAGGGTCGCCACCTGGTAGACGAAGCTCAGCCAGAGGACCGTGCGCAGCGCACGGCTGTAGGGCCGGCGCCCGAAGATCAGTGCGACGCCGAACGACAGGGCCAGGACCAGATCGCTGACGGACAGGTCGACGCCGCCGGCGCCCACCCGGTTCACGAGCGTGATCGCCGGCATCATGAGCGCGACGGTTGCGGCCGGGGAGTAGGCGAGCAGGCCGAACGTGAGCACGACCAGGGCGGCGAGCGCACCCCAGGTCGTCCCGTGAAGTGTCGCCAGCGCGACGATCGACAGGCCGGTGACAGCGGCGAGCACGATGACGACCAGCTCGAACCGTCGGGCCGTGCGGACCCCGGTCATGGCGAACCCCATGCCGACTCGGCGCGCACCGGACCGCGCGTATACAGCCGCAGTCGCCGCGCCGCGAGCGCCCGGGCCGCCGGACGGGGGTGTACGAGGGCGCGCACGGCCGCGCCAGCGACCGCGGCGACACGTGCCACCTGCCATCCCGCGCCGCCGTGGTGCTTGCGCAGGTATCGCTCCTGGGAGGCGTGGAAGTGCGTCTCACGGCGGACCCCGTCGATGCTCGTCGCGCCCCCGGCATGCGCCGCGACGACCTCGTCGACCTCGAGGTGGTGCCAGCCGCCGCGGTGCGCGCGATACGCCCAGTCGGTCTCCTCGGCGTACAGGAAGAACCGCTCGTCGAGCAGTCCCACGTGCGCCAGCGCCTCGGCGCGCAGGAGCAGCACCGACCCGATGACGAACGTCGCCCGCGCCAGCCGGTCGTGAAGCTGCCCGAGTCCCACGGCCTCGAGCCATGCCCGCGTCGGCGACGGGTAGGGCCACGACACCCGCGCGGGCCGTCCGTCGTCGTCGACCTGGGTGGGTCCGGCGCTCGCGGCCCGCGGGTCGGAACGCAGAGCGCGCTGCAGGGCGAGGATCCCCTCCGGGTCGATGACGGCGTCCGGGTTGAGCAGCAGGACGTCGCGTCCTGAGTGCTGGCGGTGGGTCAGGCCGTGGTTGACGCCGGCCGCGAAGCCACCGTTGCGGCCGGGGTCGAGGTAGGTCCCGCCCGCGAGCTCGACGATCTCGCGGATCTCGGGCAGCGACGAGTTGTCCACGACGGTCAGGGCCAGCTTCCCGACGAGCGGTGCGAGCGTCGCGCGGAGCAGGCCGGGCGCGCCGTACGCCACGACGAGGACCTCGGGCGGCGCTACCGGTGCGGCACCGTCGGCGGCGGGGGCCGGGGAGTGCAGCCCGGCCACCCGCTCGTACAGCTCGTGGTACCGGCGGGCGACCTCGGGCCAGGCGCACGACTCCGCCACCCGCAGACCGCGTTCGCGCAGCGTGCGCGCGAACCTCGGGTCGTCGACCACGCGCCGCAGCGCCACCCCGAGCGCGTGCGCGTCGCCGGGCGGCACGAGGAGACCGGCGTCACCCACGACGTCGGGCAGCGCACCCGAGTCGCTGGCGACGACGGGCACCCCGCAGGCCATGGCCTCGACCGCGACCCGCCCGAACTGCTCGCGCCACCCGGGGGTGTCGAGCGAGGGGACGGCGAGCACGTCGAGCGAGCGGTAGAACTCCACCAGGGCGGCGCCGTCGAGCGAGCCGACGAGCTCGATGCGGCCGCTCGAGGCCGAGGCCGTGGCCTGCAGCTCTGCCTTCTGCGGCCCGGCGCCGGCGATGCGCAGGGTCAGGCCCGGGTCGGCGAGGACTGCCCGCACGAGGACGTCGACACCCTTGTGCGCGGCGAGCCGACCGGCGTAGCCGACGACGACCCTGTCCCGCACGGCAGCCGGACGCGGTGCCGGCGCCGAGGACGGGTCGGTCAGGTCCACCCCGAGCGGGATCGTGACGACGTCGCCACTTGCGCCCTTGCTGCGCAGGACCTGCCCGGCGTCGTCGTTGCACACGTGGACGCCTGCGGCGCGGTGCAGCACCACCTGCTCGATCCAGCGGAACGGCGCTGGGTACCGCTTGTGGATGTTCTGCGCGCTGTAGACGAGGTACGGGGCCGGGGCACCGACGTGCCTGCCGTGGAGCCGGTCCCACGCTCGTCGGGCCGCGCGCACGGCCAGGATCTCGGCCGTCGCGAGTGCGAACGGCTCCTCGTGGACGTCCAGCACGTCGTGCGGTGCGCCGAGCGCTCGCCACAGCGGCCGGGGGTCGTAGGCGAAAAGGGCCGGGTGGGAGCCCCACGTGCGCACGCCGACGACCGGCTCGTCACCCTCGGGGACAAGCCGCACCGGGCGCCCGCCCTCGTCCCAGACCTGGGCCGAGAGGAGGTCGACGTCGACCCCGCGACGGCGGAGCTCCCGCTCGCGCTCGCGCCATGCGGCGACGACCGCGCTGTGCGAGATGCGCAGGACCCTCATGGCTCCGATCGTCGTCCGCCAGGCCACGCGGCGGAACGGACGTGGGCGCGAATCACCCGCTCTTGCAGGAGGTTCACCCGGTCAGGACCTCCCACAGTCACGATCCCGCTCGGTAGCGTCGAGACGCCGAGCGGTCACGGTGGCCGCAGCACCCCTGGCGGGAGAGAAGGCCCATGCGAGTACTCGTCGACGGCGACCGCGGCTACATCGGCGCCGTGCTCGTCCCGCTCCTCCAGCGCGCCGGTCACGAGGTCGTCGGGCTCGACGCCGGGTGGTATGACGGCTGCGACTTCGGTACGCCGCCCACAGGGTACGAGCAGCGCACGGGCGACGTGCGCGACGCTCGGCCTGAAGACCTCGAGGGGTTCGACGCCGTCGTGCACCTCGCCGCGATCAGCAACGACCCGATCGGCCACCTGCACCCCGAGGCGACGTACGACGTCAACGCTCGCGGCGCGGTGCACATGGCCCGCGCGGCCAAGGAGGCAGGCGTTCCGCGCTTCCTGTTCTCGTCGTCGTGCTCGCTGTACGGGGCCGGCGGCGACGCGCCCGTGGCGGAGGACGGCCAGTTCCACCCTGTCACGCCGTACGGAGAGAGCAAGGTGATGGCCGAGCAGGCGATCTCCCCGCTGGCGGACGACGACTTCTCGCCGACCTACCTGCGCAACGCGACCGCCTACGGCTCGAGCCCGCGGTTGCGCGCCGACATCGTGGTCAACAACCTCACGGGCGCCGCGTTCACGCGCGGCGAGGTGCGGCTGCAGTCGGACGGGACGCCCTGGCGTCCGCTCGTACACGTCGAGGACATCTCCAGGGCGTTCCTCGCGGTGCTCGAGGTGCCGCGCGAGGTCGTCCACGACCAGGCCTTCAACGTGGGTCGTGACGAGGACGTGGTGCAGATCCGCACGATCGCGACCCAGGTCAGCGAGATCACGGGCGCGCCGGTCACCTTCGCGCCGGGGGCTGGGGCCGACACCAGGAACTACCGCGTCGACTTCTCCAAGATCCGGGCGCTCCTGCCCGACGCGGAACCCCGCTGGACGGTTCCCGACGGCATCCGGGAGATCTGGGCGCACGCGTCCGCGCGCGGGCTCACGCCCGAGGATTTCGAGCACCGGTTCGTGCGGCTCGAGCGCGTGAGTGAGCTCGCCGCGGCCGGCGTGCTGGGCCTGGCCGATCTGCGCACGACGGCGGTGCCGGCATGAGCGCCCCGGCATGCCGGCTGTGCGGCACCCCGCTGACGCGCACGTTCGTCGACCTCGGCATGTCGCCGCCCTGCGAGACGTACCCGACGGCCGACGCGATCGACGGGGCCGAGACGTTCTACCCGCTGCATGTGCGGGTGTGTGAGAGCTGCCTCCTGGTGCAGCTCCCGGCGTACATCCCCGCCGAGGAGATCTTCGACGACTACGCGTACTTCTCCTCCTACTCCGACTCGTGGGTGGCGCACGCGCGCAAGTTCGTCGACGCGGCCGTCGAGCGGCTCGCCCTCACGCCGGAGTCGTTCGTCGTCGAGGTCGCGAGCAACGACGGCTACCTACTGCAGCATGTGGTCGAGCGGGGGATCCGGTGCCTAGGCATCGAGCCCGCGGCCAACGTGGCCGAGGCGGCGCGGCGCACCGGCGTCCCCACCGTCGTGGAGTTCCTCGGCGAGGACACAGGCTCGGGCATCGCCGCGGAGCACGGCCCGGCCGATCTCGTCGTGGCGAACAACGTGCTGGCCCACGTTCCGGACATCGTCGACTTCGCCAAGGGCCTGCGGGCGCTGCTGGCCGACGGCGGTCGCGTGAGCATCGAGATCCCGCACCTGCTGCGGCTGATCCAGGGCAACGAGTACGACACGATCTACCACGAGCACTTCAGCTACCTGTCGCTGCTCACGACCCAGCGCGTGCTCGCCGCGGCCGGTCTTGTCGTCGTCGACGTCGAGGAGCTGCCGAGCCACGGCGGGTCGCTGCGCACGTGGTCGGCGCCGGCCGAGGCGCTCGACGCCGACCCGACGCTCGGTCCGAGCCCCGCGGTCGCGGAGGTGCTCGCACAGGAGCGCGCGGCCGGGCTGCACACGGTCGAGGGCCACGCCGGGTTCGCCGACCAGGTGGCGGCCGTGCGGGACGACGCACTGCGGTTCCTGCTCGACGCCCGCCGCGCCGGGAAGAGGGTCGTAGCGTACGGCGCGCCCGGCAAGGGCAACACGCTGCTCAACCACTGCGGGATCCGCGCCGACCTCGTCGAGTTCGCGGTCGACCGCAACCCGTACAAGCACGGCAGGTACACCCCGGGTACCCACATCCCCATCCGTCCGCCGGAGGCGCTCGACGCCGCACGACCGGACCACGTGGTGATCATGCCGTGGAACCTGCGCCGGGAGATCTCGGTACAGCTCGCCCACGTGGCGGACTGGGGCGGATCGCTGGTCACGTTCCTGCCGACGTTCGAGGAGTTCGAGCCGGGCACGTGAGGCCGGGAAGGAGCCGTCATGTCCGACGCTCGTGCCGCCGTGACCGCCACGGTGGCGGCTGGGTTGCCGGCCCCGGAGCTGGCGTGGCGCGACCGCTGGTCGGGTGAGCCGGGCGGCGCTGTGGTCCTCGACCTGGGCCGCCAGCCGCCGGGGGACCTGTTCCCGCTGCCCGACGACCCCCCTCCCGATCCCGAGCACCCCCTGCGCATGGTGATCTCGACGCGCTCGGGGCTCGTCCAGCTCGAGTCGGACGCCACGACGCCCGACGAACGGCGCGACGTGGAGCCGGCGGCCCTCGTGGACCAGGCGGAGGCGGCCGTGGCGCAGGCCGAGGCCGCCGGGCTCGTGCGCCCCGGCACGCGCGTGCTCGAGTACCCGAGCCCGCACGGCGGCTCGTGGGCCGGCCAGCTCGCACAGCGCGGGGCGGTCGTCGTCGACGCCGGCCCGGTGGACCTCGTCGTGGACATCTTCGGCCTGATGCACGCACCGGACCAGCGGGCGGCCCTTACCGAGCGACGGGAGCGGCTCACCGCCGACGGCGTGATCCTGCTGCAGTACCACACGGTCGCGGCGATCCTGCGTGCCGGCATGTGGAACGCGCTCCGGCACGGCCACTTCGCCTACTACTCGACGCCCGTCCTGGTCGCCATGGGACGCGAGCTCGGCCTCGTGGCCGTCGGTTGCTGGCAGTACCCGCTCTACGGTGGCACGGTCCTGCTCGCGCTCGCGCGGCAGGACTCGGCGGCCGCCGCGGCCGGCGAGCACCCCGACGTCACCGCGCTGGTGGGGCGTGAGCTGGCCGACGGTGTCACGACACCCGAGCGCGTCGCCTCGCTCGGTACCGCGCTCCAGGACTCGGTCACCGCGATCCGGGACTACCTGCGTGCGACGACGAGGGCCGGGTTGCGCGTGGCGGGCTACGGGGCGGCGTCGCGTACGTCAGCCCTGCTGCGCTGCGCACGGATCACGCGCGCGGAGCTGCTGGCCGTCGCCGATGTCTCGGCCGCCAAGCAGGGCCGCTGCATGCCGGGCGACCGGATCCCCATCGTCTCGCCCGCGGACCTGCTGGCGCTGCGGCCCGACCGGGTCCTGCTGTTCGTCCCGGACCTGCTCGCCGAGGTCCGTGCGGCCCTGCCGGAGGTCGAGGCCCACGGCGGGCGGTGGGTCGTGCTGGACCCGATGCCGCGCGAGGTCGCCCCGGTCAGCGGCCGAGGGTAGTGCGGTACTCGGCCCAGCTCTGCGCGTGCCGGTCGTGCTCGCTGACGATCGTCACCGGCGCCGGCCAGAGCACGGCCAGGTCCGGGTCGTCGTACGCCACGGTGACGCCCTCGGCGGGGCCGTAGAAGTCGTCGATCCGGTACACGACGTCCGTCGTGGCCGTCAGCGCCTGAAAGCCGTGGAGGAATCCGCGGGGGATGTAGACCTGGCGGCAGAGCTGGTCGTCCAGGATGAACGTCTCCACGCGCCCGAACGTGGGCGAGCCGGGCCGCGCGTCGACCGCGACGTCGAGCACGGCGCCGTGCGCGCAGCGCACGAGCTTCGCCTCGCCGTCTCCGGACCGCCCGTGCAGACCGCGCACCACTCCCTGGTGCGAGCGAGACTGGTTGTCCTGCTTGAAACCCGTCGGATCGATGCCCGCACCTGCCATGACGTCGACATCGAACGTGCGCGTGAAGTAGCCCCGCTCGTCGCGGTGCGGCGTGGGCTCGAAGAGGAGCAGCCCGGGGACCGACGTCTCGATGACCTTCATAACCGCACGCTAAGGAGACCCGACGGCTGCGGCACCGGATCGAGCGGATGAAATCCGCGCGAAGCCGCCTCTGACGCGGGTGAACTCGCCCCCAGCGCCTTCCGCGCCCCGCGCGGCCGATCGCAGACTGGCACTGCCGCCCGAGCGATCCGCCCGGCACCCGGAGGAGCCCATGGCCTCACAGACCGCCGCGACCGACGTCGCACCCGACACCGCGACAGGCCCCCGCCGGACGTTCGCAGCCTCCGCGGCCGCGCAGGCGAGGCTGCACGATCTGGTGCCCGGCGGGGCGCACACGTACGCCAGGGGCTCGGACCAGTACCCCGAGCACATGGCGCCCGTGCTCGTGCGCGGCGCCGGTGCACGGGTGTGGGACGTGGACGGCAACGAGCTCGTCGAGTACGGCATGGGTCTGCGCTCGGTGACGCTCGGGCACGGCTACCGGCCGGTGGTCGACGCCGTCGTGGCTGCGGCACACGCCGGCGTGAGCTTCTCCCGCCCCACCATGGGCGAGCTCGAGGCGGCCGAGCGCCTCGTCGCCCAGGTGCCCGGTGCCGAGATGGTCAAGTTCGCCAAGAACGGTTCGGACGTCACGACGGCCGCGGTCCGGCTCGCCCGGGCGGTGACGGGCCGCGACATGGTCGCCGTGTGCGCCACCCAGCCGTTCTTCTCGACCGACGACTGGTTCATCGGCACGACGCCGATGAACGCCGGCATCCCGGAGGCGCACCGCCGGCTGACCGTCGGGTTCCGGTACGACGACCTCGGCTCGGTGCGCGACCTGCTGGACCGGTACCCGGGGCGGGTCGCGGCCGTGGTCCTGGAGCCCGCCACGGCCACGGCCGAGCCCTCGCCCGGCTTCCTCGAAGGGCTCCGCGACCTGGCCGACCGCGACGGGTTCGTGCTCGTCTTCGACGAGATGATCACGGGCATGCGCTGGGCCGCCGGCGGCGGCCAGGCCGTGTACGGGGTGCGGCCCGACCTGTCGACGTGGGGCAAGGCGCTCGGAAACGGGTTCGCGGTCTCGGCGCTCGCCGGCCGGGCCGACCTCATGCGGGCGGGCGGCCTGGACACCGACGCCGCGCGCCCGTTCCTGCTCTCGACGACGCACGGCGCCGAGACCACCGGTCTGGCCGCCTACCTGGCCGTCGCCGACGCGTACGCCGAGCGCGACGTCGTCGGGATCATGGAGACGCAGGGCGCACGGCTCCGGGCCGGGCTCGAGGAGGCCGCGCGGGACGTCGGCGTGGCCGACCACGTACCGATCTCGGGCCGCGCGTCGTGCCTGTTGTTCGGCACGCGCGACGCCGGGGGCAACCCGTCTCAGGCCTACCGCACCCTGTTCATGCAGGAGCTGCTCGAGCGCGGCGTGCTGGCACAGTCCTTCGTCGTCTCCGCGGCCCACACCGACGCCGACGTGGACCTGACGGTCGTGGCCGCGCGGGGCGCGATGGCCGTGTACGCCCGCGCGCTCGATGCCGGCACCACCGACGGGTTTCTGCGGGGCCGGCCCGTGGCCCCAGCAGTGCGCGAGCGCGCCGCGCCGCGCCGACTCCCCGACATCCCCCTGGAGGTGACCTCGTGAAGGTCGTGCTGTTCTGCGGCGGCCTCGGCATGCGCATGCGGTCGGGACCTGAGTCGCTCCCGAAACCGATGATGACGATCGGCGCGCGGCCCGTGCTGTGGCACATCATGAAGTACTACGCGCACTTCGGGCACACCGACTTCATCCTGGCCCTCGGCCACGGCGCGAACGCGGTCAAGGACTACTTCCTCAACTACTCCGAGACGCACTCGAACGACTTCGTGCTCTCCAAGGGCTGCCGCAATCTCGAGCTGCTCTCGACCGACGTCAGCGAGTGGCGCATCACGTTCGTCGACACCGGTGTCAGCACCGCGATCGGGGAGCGGCTGCGCCGCGTGCGCCGGTTCCTCGAAGACGACGACGTGTTCCTCGCCAACTACGGCGACGTGCTCACCGACGCCCCGATGGACCACATCGTCGAGGACTTCCTGGCCACCGACGACGTGGGCTCGCTGCTCGCCGTCGACCCGCAGGACTCCTTCCACGTGGTGCGCATCGCGTCCGACGGTCACCTGACGGGCATCGAGCCGGTCGCCGACATGGAGATGCGCATCAACGGCGGCTACTTCGTGCTGCGCCAAGGCATCTTCGACTACCTCGAGGAGGGCGACGACCTCGTCATGGACGGCTGCGTCCGCGCCGCTCGCGACGGGCGGTTCCGGGCCGTGCGCTACGACGGGTTCTGGGCGCCCATGGACACGCTCAAAGAGCGCAGCGCGCTGGAGGACATGGACCGGCGGGGCGCCCGGCCGTGGGCCGTGTGGGAGCACCCAGCCGGCTTGCTTCCGGCTCGCCGGCAGGAGGATCTACCGCCGCGGGACGTTCCAGCCCTCGACCCGGCGGATCCCCCAGATGCCGTGCCGTCGCTCGGCCTGCCGGTGGTCGGCCTGCCGGCGGTCGCCCCGTGATCGGGCTCCCGCTGCCGGGCGGGCCGCTGCGGGTGCTGTGCGCGGCCGCGCACCCCGACGACGTCGAGATCGGGTGCGGCGGCACGCTGCTCGCGCTCGCGGCGCGCGGCGGCGCCGACGTCACCGTCGCGACGCTCACGGGCTCGCCCGAGCGCCGGGCCGAGGCCGAGGCCGCCGCGCAGGCTTTTTTCCCGGGCGCGATGAGTCGGTTCTGGGCACTGCCCGACGGGCGGCTTCCCGCACACTGGGGCGCGGCCAAGGACGCACTCGAGGACCTGGCGCGCGAGCTCGCTCCCGGCGGTGGAGTCCACCTCGTCCTGGCGCCCGGCCGGCGCGACGCGCACCAGGACCACCGGCTCGTGGGCGAGCTCGTGCAGACGGTGTGGCGCGACTCCCTGGTGCTCGAGTACGAGATCCCCAAGTGGGACGGGGACCTGCGGCCCGTCACGACGTACGTGGCGCTGTCCGCGGACGCCGCGCGGCGCAAGGTCGAGCTGCTCTCGAAGCACTACCCGTCGCAGGCGGCGCGGGACTGGTGGGACGACGAGACGTTCCTGTCCCTCATGCGGCTGCGCGGCATGGAGTGCCGCTCCCCCTACGCCGAGGGCTTCACGGTGCGCAAGCAGCGACTCGACGTGGCGGGCGCCTGATGCCGGCCCGCCAGGGACACGTCGGGCCGCCCCAGGTCGCGCTCTTCGGCGAGGCCGGCGTAGGTAACCTCGGCAACGACGCGTCCTTCGAGGCATGCGCCGCCCTGCTGCGCGAGCGCGTGCCCCACGTCCGGATCACGGTTCTCGGGCGCGACGTCGGGCTGCGGCCGGGCAAGGACGGCCCGGACGTCTTCGACGAGGCCGTGCCGTTGCGTTCGGAGCTCGGCCTGCGCCTGCGGCGGCAGGGGCGTAGTGGCCCGTTCGCCCGCGCGGCGGCCAAGGCGGCCGACCTGGGTCACCTGGCACACGTCGTGGGCGGGTACGACGCGGTCGTCGTCCCGGGAACGGGGGTACTCGAGCGGTCCCACCGTCGTGTGCCCGGCGGAGTCCTCGTCTGGCTCCTGCTGCTCTCGGTGGCCTGCCGTCTGCGCGGCGTGCCGCTCGCGTGGTTCGCGCTCGGCGGTGGCTCGTACGTCGGCCGCCTGCCCGCCTGGACCGCGGGTCTCGCGGCCCGCGGGGCACGCTACCGCTCGTTCCGCGACGCCGTGACCCGAGACGCCCTGCCCGCCTGGTCCGGGGCGCCCGGCGACGCCGTCACGCACGACGTCGTGTTCGCCCGCCCCGACGCGGTGGCCGCCTGGAGTCCGCGCACCGTGCCCGCCGGCGAGCCGCCGTCCGTGGCGGTCGCGGTCATCGACCACGACCCGCCTGGCCCGCTCGGGACCGCGCTTCGCCGCACCTACCTCGACCGCACCTCCGCCCTGGTGCGTGCTCTCGTACGCTCGGGTGCCGCCGTCGAGCTGGTCGCGGCTGACCGTGCGGACCACGAGCCCGTGGCCGCGGTGCTGGAGGCGGCCACCGCCCGATCGACCGCCGACCCCGCGGACGCCGGCGCGGCGGCCCGAGTGCCGGTGCTGACAGAGGAGGGCGGTCTTGACGCGTTGCTGACGCGCACCGTCGCCGTCGACGTCGTCGTGGCCAGCCGCTACCACGTGCTGGTAGCCGCCGCGCTGGCGAGGCGACCCGTCGTGGCACTGAGTCACGCGGACAAGGACGACGCCCTCCTGGAGCGCGCGGGTCTGGCACGATATCTCGTGCCCATCGACGAGACGGACGTCGACCGCGTCCTCGGGCTCGTGGCGGCCGCCAGCGACCATGCGGAGCAGATCGCGCGGACGCTCGACGGCGCGTGCCGCGCGGCCCACACCGACGTGCACACCGAGGCCGACCGGATGGTCGCGGCTCTCGGCCTGGTCCCCGCCGGCCAGGCACCGGCGGGTCCGCCCGTCTCGGTGGGCACCGGGGAGGCGGCGTGAGCGCTACCCCGCCGGTGACCGTCGGCATCCCTGTCCACGACGGCGAGCGCTACCTCCCGGCGGCGCTGGCCGCGCTCGTGGACCAGGACTTCGGCGACTTCGCCGCCGTCGTCGCGGACAACGCGTCCACCGACGCCACCGAGGAGATCGCACGCGAGCTCGCGGCCCGCGACCCGCGGTTCACCTACGTGCGCCACAACACCAACCTCGGTGGTGCGCGGAACTGCAACTGGCTGCTGGAGCACGCCCGCACGCCGCTGTTCGCGTGGGCGTACCACGACGACGTGCGGGACCCGGCCTGGCTGCGGCGCAGCGTCGAGGTGCTCGACGACGCCGGCGCGGGCGCGGTGTGCGCGGTCCCTCGCGTGGCGCTCGTCGACGCCGACGGGCGCGAGGTCGGCGAGCACCAGGACGGCGACCTCGACCTGGCGTCCGGGCCGGCGCACCGGCGTCTGGACGAGGTGCTCGGCCGCGTGGTGGGCCAGGTTCAGTTCGGCCTGATGCGCACCGCCGTCGTGCGCGCCGCGGGCGGGGTGACCGCCTCCACGGCGGGGGAGATGGTCCTGCCGGCGTCGCTCGCGCTGCGGGGCCGCCTCGAGCTGGTCCCCGAGCGGGGGCTGCTGCGCATACGCAGCCACGACGAGCGGCACGGCGGCACGCGCGCGACCGAGGCGGCATGGGTCGACCCGCACCGGCGGCGCGCCGCGTTCCCCTACTCCCGCTCCACGCTCCTTCTCCTGCGGGCCGTGGAGGCCGCCCCCCTCGGCCGTGCCGAGCGGGCCCGGTGCGCAGCGACCGTGCTGCGGCGCTGGACCCTGCCGGGCTGGCGGACGATCGCCGGGGACGTCGTCCGCCTGCCGCAGGACCTCGGCCTCGTCCGGGCACCACGGCGGGAGGCGGCATGAGGGGCACGTCGCGGCGCACGGTGCCATCCCGTCGGGTGGTCCTGTTCGGGGAGACGGGCATCGGCAACTACGGCAACGAGGCCTCGCTGGCCGCCGGCCTGCGGCTGCTCGCGGGCACCGACGCGATGCCGGTGGCGGTCGCGCAGCTGCCCGGAGTCGTGGCGGCCGAGCACGGCGTCGAGGCTGTCGAGATCCGGCACCCGAGCGGGCCCCGACGCGGCCTGACGAGCCTGCTCGGGCGGGTGGCGGACGTCGTTCACCTCGGACGCACCGTGCGGTCGGTCGACGCGGTCGTCGTTCCCGGCACCGGCATCTTCGAAGGGCACGGCGTCCGCCCGCGCGGTATCCCGTTCTCACTGTTCTGGCTCGCGGCGTGGGCACGCGTGTGGCGGCGGCCCTTGCTGCTGCTGAGCGTCGGTGTCGACGACGGCGGGTCGCGCGGCGTGCGGTGGTTCTTCGCCCGGACCCTGGAGTGGGCGGACCTGGTGACGGTCCGCGACGAGGAGTCGGCACGCGCGCTCGCCGCGCTCGGAGTGCGACGTGCCGCGCCCGTGGTACCCGATGTCGTCCTGGGACGCGACCCCGTGGCGCAGCCTCCCGAGCCCGGCACCGCGCTGACCGACCCGCTGGTCGCCGTCGGACTGATGGACTGGGGCGGGGCCGAGCGCGACGCGGACCGCGAGGCCTACACCGCGCGCAGCCTCGGGCTCGTGCGGGCCCTGCTCGACGCCGGCGTGCGCGTACGCGTCGTTACCGGCGAGGATCTCGACGCGCGCGTCGCCGTCGAGGTGGTGCGCCGCACCGAGGCGGCAGACCCGCGTGCCGCCGTCGAGCTGGCCGAGGCCCGTTCGGTCGAGGAGGTGGCAGTCGCGGTCGGCGGGTGCCACGTGCTCGTCGCGGCGCGTTACCACAATCTCGTGGCGGCGGTCAGCGAGGGCGTGCCTGTCGTCGCCACGGGCTACGGGCACAAGCAGGCGTCGCTCGTCGCCGCGTACGGACCCGCCGCGAGGGCGCACGACCGGGACACGTACGAGGTGTCGGCCATCGTGACCCAGGTGCGCGAGATCCTGGCGCACCATGCTGCCGAGTCGGCCCGGATCCGGGCCGTCGCCGCGGCCGACCGCGCCGCCGTCAGAGCCCAGGAAGACCGCGTGCGGAGCCTTCTCGGGCTGCGGGCACGGGAGTCGGTGGCGTCGTGAGACTGCCCGACGCCGCCCGGTACGCCGCGGCGCTCGTGGCCGGAGTTGCCCTGCTGGCCGTGGCGGCGTTCGCGGGCTACCGGGTGCTGCGGCCCGACCGTCCCGGGCAGGACGGCTGGTATGAGCGCCCGCCGGCCGCGGACACGCCCCTGCGGCCGGTGCAGCCGTCGACGTCCCGTCCCACGCGCGACGGCGAGCAGCGGTTCGTCACCGCCATCTCGACGGACGGCCGGTACTTCGTCGACCAGGACGGCGACGCGATCCTCGTGCGCGGGGACGCGCCCTGGTCGCTGCTCGTCGACCTGCTTCCCGACGAGGCGGAGACGTACCTGACGACCCGTTCGGAACAGGGCTTCAACGCGCTGGTCGTGTCGCTGCTGGGCAACCCGGCCAACGGCGGGCCGTCGGCCGACGGCGCGACCGTCGACGGACTGCTGCCCTTCGCCGACGGCGACGTGACCCGGTGGAACCGCCCGTACTGGGACCGGGCGCACTCGACGCTCGAGCGGGCTGCCGAGCTCGGCATCACCGTGCTGCTCTATCCCTTGGACAGCTGGACGCTGGGTGAGCCGTTCGCGTCCGGGTCGGTCGAGGACTGCAGAACCTACGGCGCCCTGGTGGGGCATTGGGCGGCCGACCTGCCGAACATCCTGTGGATGACCGGCGGCGACTACACACCCGACCCTGAGCGGGACGCGTGCCTCGAGGCGGTCCAGGAGGGCATCCGCTCCACCGGCGACCGCCGCCCGTTCTCCGCCCAGCTCATCAGCGTGCGGTTCGCGGGGCAGGACCCGCACTGGGGACCGTTGGTCGACTGGGACTTCGTCTACACCTACCAGCCGGTGTACGAGGCTGTGCGGGAGGCGTACGACACGGCGCCCGTGCGCCCGGCGCTCCTCGCCGAGTCGAACTACGAGGGCGAGAACAACCTGGGCGACGCCCCGACGACGACCGAGACGCTCCGGCGTCAGGTGCTCTGGGCCGTGACGTCGGGGTCGCCGGGTGACGTCTACGGCAGCGACGACTGGGAGTTCCTGCCCGGCTGGCAGGACCGCCTGCGGTCCGAAGGCGCTGAGCAGGTCGCACGGCTGCGCGAGGTCGTGGGTGCTCTGCCCTGGTGGACGCTCGTGCCCGACGACGGACGACTCCTCGTCGGCGGCGCCGGCGGGAACCCGGATGCGTTCGACCAGCTCGAGAGCGACCTCGCGACTGCGGCGGTGAGCGCAGGCGGCGACCTGGCGCTCCTCTACGTGCCGACCGAACGGGGCTTCACGCTCGACGTCGAGAGGCTCGCGCCCGGCTCCCGGGCCTGGTGGGTGGACCCGACGACGGGCACGGGGAGGGCGGCCGAACTGGGGGCGACCATGGCGACCCCCGGGCGCAACGCGGGCGGCGACGAGGACTGGTTACTCGTCCTCGGCACGCACCCCGTCAGCTGACCTACCGGCCGGTCGTGATGAGGCGGAGGCGGGCCCGCCGCCACGTCTCGCGCGCCGCCGCGGCCAGGTCGAGCCGGGCGGCGCGGGCCACCATGGCCACCGCCGCGCCGGCCCGCCCGCCGCGGATCCTGTCCACTGCCTCGCCGACCGAGTCCGCGGCGTCGCGCGAGTCGAGCGCCGCAAGATTGGCACGAACGTCCGCCAGGACGTGCGGGTCGGGATGGTTCTCCGCCCCCCAGAGCTGCATCCGGATCATGCGCCTCGCCGCGTCGTGCACCACGGTCGGCGCAACCTTGGTCACGTTCTCTTCGTGACGCCGGTAGAGCGTGAGCACCTGCGGGACGCCCACCATCCGTGAGTACTGGAGCATCCGGAACGTGAGGTCCGTGTCCTCGGCGTACCGGAAGGCGGGATTGAAACCTCCGACGCGCAGCAGCTCGGTCCGCCGGAACAGCATCGAGACGAGATTGGGGAACGGGTAACGTCCGGCAAGCAGGTCACGCCCGGACTCGCCGTCGGACACGAACAGCGCACCGCGCCGCTCGCCGTGGGAGTCGATGACGTCGACAGAGGAGTACGCGGCGCCAGCGCCTGGCTCGGCGTTGAGCGCGGCGACGAGCCGGGCGAGGCGGTCGGGCATCCAGACGTCGTCGTCGTCGAGGAACGTCACGTACTCGCCGCGGGCGAGCGCTGCCCCGTGGTTCAGGGGGATCGACACGACGTGACCTGCCTCCGGCACGACCACGGCATCCGGGACCGTGGCGACGACGTCACGCAAGCGTCGGGGGTCCGGTGAGCGGTTGTCCATGACCAGGAGCTGCCAGTCCGTGAACGACTGGTCCTTGACGCTCTGCAGCGCTTCGGCGAGGTACGGCGAGAGCCGGTTCGTCGACATGACCACCGTGACGCGGGGCGGCGGCCCGTTCTGTCCGTTCCTGGCGCTCATCAGATCACGTCCGCGAACTCGCGCTCGCGCTGCTGGAACACGAGCAGCCCGCCCAGGAGCGCCGCCGTCGACGTCCCGAGGAGCGCGACGACCTGCCACGTGGGTGGCGCGGCGGTGCCCAGCAGGGCCCAGCGGAAGCACTCCATGAGCCACGTGAGCGGGTTGACGTCGAACCACCAGGCGATGTCCGGCGGCACTGCCTCGAGCGCGTACGCGACCGGCGTCGCGTACATGAGCGCCTGGACCAGCCACGGCACCACGTACGAGACGTCGCGGTACTTGACCATGACCGCGGAGGCGGCGAGGCCCAGGCCGGACCCCAGCGCCAGGGCGCACAGGATCCACAGCGGCAGCGAGAGCGCCGCCCATCCTGGGTTGACGTCGTTGACGGCGAGGAGCACGGCGAAGAGCACGAGCGAGACCGCGAAGTCGATCAGCACCGACAGGTTGGCCGACAGGGGCACCACGACCCTGGGGAAGAAGACCTTGGCCACGAGTGCCTGGTTGGCCACCAGCGACGGAGCGGCACGTGTCAGCACACCCGCGAAGACCGTCCACGCCATGGTCCCGGCGAACGCGAACAGGAAGTACGGCACGTCGCCCGAAGGCAGCCCGGCCACCCTGCCGAAGACGACGGCGAAGATGGCGGCGGTCACCAGGGGCTGCAGCACCACCCATGTCACGCCCACGACCGTCTGGCGATAGCGCAGCACGACGTCGCGCACACCGAAGCGGTACAGGATCTCGCGCGCCGCCCACAGCTCGCGCGCGCGAGGCACGTTGAGCCGCCCCGGGGGGACGATCACGATGTGAGGCTGGCTGCCGGGCTCGTGACGCATGCTCACCACGCCTCGTAGTCGAAGTCGCACATCACCGCGGCGAAGACGCCCTCCTCGGTGACGAGCTCGGGATAGGGCAGGTGGGGAAGCACCTCGAAGCTCGCCGCCGCCCGCCACTCGTCGAAGATCCCGGACTGGCAGACGTACATGTCGACGGTGTACGGCCCGGGGCGCAACCAGAGGTCCTTGATCCGCAGAACGCCGCTGCGCGGCTCGGACGGGTCGAGCCACAGGCCGACGAGCCGCGAGTCGCACTGCGCCACGGCGAGGCCCTGGTGGTCGCGGAGCACGCACGAGACGAAGTACTTGCCCACGACGTCGGGGTTGACGCCGACGCCGAAGGTGACGACTGTGTCGTCCGTCGGTCCGCGGACCTCCGTCGTGGACACCTGCTCGAGCCGCAGCTGACCGCTCCCCGGACGTCGGTCGGCGTCCATCTGACGCACGCGGAAGGTGGCGAAGCTGTCGCGGTAGGCCTCGACGGCAGCCTCTACGGGACCATGGAGAAGCAGCCTGCCCTCGTCGAGGAAGATCGCCGACGTGCACAGCGCCGTCACGGTCTGCAGCTGGTGGCTCACGTAGAGCACCGTCCGGCCGTCCTTCGCCACGTCTCGCATCTTGTCCACGGACCGGCGCTGGAACTCGGCGTCGCCGACCGCGAGCACCTCGTCGATCGCGAGGATCTCTGTATCGAGGTGGGACGCCACGGAGAACGCCAGGCGCACGTACATGCCGGAGGAGAACCGTTTGACCGGCGTCTCCAGGAACCTCTCCACGCCGGCGAACCGCACGATGTCGTCGAACCGGCGCCGGATCTCGCGGCGGCCCATGCCGAGCAGCGACCCGTTGAGGAAGACGTTCTCGCGGCCCGTCAGCTCCGGGTGGAACCCCGTGCCGACCTCGAGCAGCGACCCGATCCGCCCGCCGAGCTCGACCCGCCCGCCGCTCGGTGCGGTGATCCGGGTGAGGATCTTCAGCAGGGTGCTCTTGCCGGCGCCGTTGCGGCCCACGATCCCCACCGCCTCACCCCACGGCACGTCGAACGACAGGTCGTGCAGCGCGTCGAACGTCTCGTACGCGCGCCGCTGGAACGGGTGCCTGGCGCGCGCCACGAGCGCCTCGCTCAGGCGGTCGTGGGAGCGCCCGGACGTGGCGATGCGGTACGACTTCGCCAGGTTCCGGACTGTGATGGCGGTGTCGTCCATGCGAGTCCTCGTGACGGCGGGTGGGCGTGCGGCCACGCTATCTCCCGAGGGCTCGCGTGCCGATGGGTTCGGTGGTCATTTCACCCTTGGCCTGGCCGTATTCCACCCGTTCTCGCTCGCTGCCCACCCCGTGCCGGCGGTGGTGCGCCGCGACGCGGCGGCCCAGGTGGCGGCGAGCGACTCGAGAGGGCGCGGTGCGCGACCGTAGACGCCTGTCACACCGGCGGCGAGAGCGGCGGCGACGACGACGGCGGTGCGCAGTCCCTGACCGGGTCCGTGGTCGCGCCACGCACGCACGGGCTGGGGAAGCACGCGGTGCCGTAGCAGACGCAGCGGACGGACGCCGTCGCGACGCCAGCGGGCGGCGAACAGGAGCGCGTTGCGCGCGTAGTAGAAGGTGCCGAGGTACGACGCCGGGCCGGTGAACGATGCCGAGACCCGGTGCCGCACGACGGCGCGCGGGTCGACGACGAGCCGCACGCCCTGCCGTCGGGCGCGCAGACTCCAGTCCGAGTCCTCGAAGTCGAGGAAGAACCGCGCGTCGAAGAACCCGACCGCCCGCCACGTGTCCGTCCGCGCGCAGACGCAGCAGCCCGTCAGCAGGTCCGTGGCGAACGGCTCGTTCGCGGCGAGCGCGGCCTGGGCCTCGGCCGGGCTCAGATGCCGCGGAAGGCCGTCGCGCGCGTCGAGGACGCCACCGGCGAACCACAGACGGGTTTCCGTCGTCCCGGCGTCCGCAGCGCGCTCGTCGTCGAGCCACACGATGCGCGGGCTCGCGGCGACGTCGCGGGACGCGGCGAGCAGTGCCAGCCGCTCGAGCGTGCCGGGGTCCACCACGGTGTCGTTGTTGAGGACGGTGAGGATCGCGTACCCGTGCGCGATCCCCCAGGCCAGCCCGCGGTTCATGCCGCCGGCGAAGCCGAGGTTGTCCCCCGTCTGCAGTGTCGCGACGTGCGGCCAGCGCGCGCGCACGGCCTCGAGGACGCCGTCGCCGGAGCCGTTGTCCACCACGAGGACATCGACCTCCGGGGACCCGTGGACGAGGGACTCGACGCAGCGCATCGTGTCGCGTCGGCCGTTCCAGCTGAGGACCACCACGAGGTGGCCGGCCTCGGCGTGGTGCCACCTCCGCGAGGGCGGGCGCGCCGAGGCGGTGGGCACCGGCACGTGACGCAGCCGCGGCCACACCGCGCCGAACAGGGGATGCAGGTCCCGCTGCGCGCGCCACGTCAGGGGCGACGGCCACCAGACCAGCCAGAGGTAGCGGCGGGCCGAGAAGTCGCGCGCATGTCCCCATCCGCGGACCTTGGCGCGCACCTGCCGCAGGGTGCGCGCCCAGGAGTTGTGCACGATCGCGTCGTCCGGCGCCGCGGCCACGACGCGCTCCTCGCCCGGCTCGGGTGCCCGGAGGACCGCGGGCGACGACGTGTCACCGGCGACGAGCACGCGCAGACGCGGGCCGGCGGTGCGGCGCGCGGAGGCGAGCGGAGTCGTGCGCCGCACCGCGACGGGTCCGGGGTATTCGTAGGCGGGCGTGCCCGCCGTCGTCGCGACCTCGAGATAGCCGCGATGCGTGCGGCGGTACAGCACGCGCATCGGCCACTCGACGGCGTCGCACCGGCGGGTGTCGGCCACCCTGAGTGCGTCGAGCAGGGCCTGAGGGCGGGGGAGCAGCTCGTCGCCGTCGAGCTGGAGCACCCAGCCGACGTCCGGCGAGAAGGCGTCGAGGGCCGCCTGCCGCTGGGCGGTCTCGCCCCGCAACGGGTCGACGACGTCTCGCCACGTGCCGGGCACGACCCGCAGGATCCCGCGCCCGTCCACCCGCCTGACCGCCTCGAGGCACGAGGCGGCCGGCACGGGCTGTCCGCTCCAGCCCAGGCCGTCGGCGGGGTACGGCACCACGAGCTCGTCGACGTAGGGGTAGTAGGCGGGCAGCGTCTCGGCGAGCCAGGTCAGGTCGCCGGGCAGCACGTACGCGCCGATCTTCACCACGGGTTCCTCCTCCATCTGCCGACCGGCGGTCCGGCGCGTCAGGCGAGCAGGCCCAGCTCGCGCAGCTCGTCGACGTACGCCCGGGCGTCGACCTCGGCGACCTGCGGCGTGATGCCGTACTCGGCGACCAGTGCGTCGCGCAGCTCGTCGAGCGAGCGTTCCTCGCGGAGCATGCCCGCGAGGAAGGTCCCTGTCGGGTTCGCCGAGAGGTAGGTGGACGACTCGAGGTCGAGCACGACGAGCTCGCCGTCGAGCTCCTGCCAGGCGATGCTCTCTGTGCGTAGCCTCATGCCTCGGAGCCTAGGTGTCTCGCAGCCACGGGGAGGGGTGAAGTTCGGCTCGCGAGGGCGTCGCGCGGGGTGAAATGGCCGCGGTCTCGTTGAGCCGGTCCCGCGAGCGGCGCAGACTCGGGGCATCGCGCGGGACCGGTGCCTCCTGCCCGACCTGATGCACGACCTGATGCCCACACGAGCCGGCGGAGGTGCCCGTGACGTCCCGACCCGGGCGCTCGACGCCGATCACACGGAAGGCGGCGCGCGTGCTGCGCGCCGTCCCCGCGCTCGCGGAGACGGCCGTCGTCGTGATCGCGGTCGAGATCGGGCTGCGCACCCTGCGCCTGCCGGCCCTTGCCCGGCTGTGCGGGCTGGCGTTCGACCCGGGCGCGCCGCCGCCGCTCGAGACGGGCTCCGGCCGGCTGCGGCTCCCCGGCGGGGCCCGGCGCAGGCTCAAGGCCGGCATGCTGGTCCTCGCCCGCGGGCCCTTCCCGGACACCTGTCTGCGCCGTGCGCTCCTCATGGGCTGGGTCCTGCGGAGCCGGCGCCCGCGGCTGCTCGTGGGCGTGGCGCGGCGGGACGGGCAGATCGTGGCCCACGCGTGGGTCGTGGCCGACGGCGTGAACCTCGATCCCATGAGCTCGCGGGCGTACGCCCCGCTGATCTCGGCAGAGGCGCCATGACCTATCGCTACGCGCTCTACGGCATGGTCGTCGACAGCGACGCCGACCTCTTCCAGAACCGGTTGGCGCCCGACGGCGCCCACCCGGACCTCGTGATCCGCACCGCCGCGCGCGCCGAGCTCGCGCCCGAGCCCGACGACGCACCGGCCCTCGAGTTCGAGCGCGGCGGCGCGCGCTACGTCGCGCACCGGGCGCCAGACGGCGGATGGCGGCTGCGCTTCGCCGAGACCTGCGACTTCGTCGTCTCGCCCGACCTCATGCGGGTCGAGGTCCACCAGGCTCCCGGCGTCGACCCCGGTCTGGCGACCGTACTGACGGTCGGCGCGTTGTGCGCGTTCGTGCTCTACCTGCGCGGCAGGCTTGTCCTGCACGCGAGCGCGGTAGAGCGCGACGGCGTGGCGATCGCGTTCACGGGCGCCTCGGGCCGCGGCAAGTCGACGACGGCCGCCCTCGCGTGCGCCGCGGGCGCACGCCTCGTGACGGACGACCTGCTGACCGTGACGCTGCCCGACGACGGGACGGCGCGCGCGGTGCTCGGCGCGACCGAGCTCCGGCTGCGCAAGGGCGCCGAGACGCTGCTCGACCGGTTCGCAGGCGACCGGCCCCGCAGCAGGACGAGCGTCGACGGGCGTCAGGTGCTGCGGCTCGACGACGCCGCCGAGGGCGACCTGCCGCTCGCCGCCGTCGTCGTGCCCTTCCCCGACCGCGTGCACGACGAGCTCGAGGCCGCAATCCTGTCCTCACGCGAGGCGTTGTTCACCCTGCTGGCGTTCCCCCGCCTCGAGGGCTGGCTGCACCCGCCCGTGGTGCGCTCGGTCTTCGACGGGCTCTCCGAGCTCAGCCGGCGTGTCCCCGTGGTCGCGCTGCGCATCCCCTGGGGCCCGCCGTTCCGCGAGGACCTGGGCTTGGAGATCCTCGACGCCGTCTGCGCGACCGTCCTGGCCACGCCCGCCGCGCTGACCGCCGACGGGGTGCCGGCGTAAGGAGCCCCGCCGGCACCCCGTCGGGCCGCGCGGGCGGTGGTTCTCCGGTGGTCCAGGGCGTGAGGGGTGAGATCCGGCCGGAGCCGGGTGAATCCGCGCCGCAGGCCTCGGGCCCGCGGCACAGCCGCCGTATCGTCGCAGTGCAGGGGTCGGCGGGCGCGACGGGCGCGGGTCCGACCGTGGTGGACGGACGAGGACGGTGACCGGGCGACGATGAACCCGACCATGGGCTCGACGATCACCGCGGCAGCGCGCGCCGTGGCCTTCTACCTGCCGCAGTTCCACCCGGTCCCCGAGAATGACGAGTGGTGGGGCCCGGGCTTCACCGAGTGGACGAACGTCGCCCGCGCCCGCCGGCTGTACCCGCGTCACGCACAGCCCATGATCCCCGCGGACCTGGGCTTCTACGACCTGCGCCTGCCCGAGGCGCGGGCCGCCCAGGCCGACCTGGCCCGCCAGTACGGCGTCGAGGCGTTCGCTTACTGGCACTACTGGTTCGGCAACGGCCGGCGCATCCTCGAGCGCCCGTTCGCCGAGGTGCTCGGCTCGGGCGAGCCGGATCTGCCGTTCTGCCTCGCCTGGGCCAACCAGACGTGGAGCGGCATCTGGCACGGCGACGCGGACCGGGTGCTCGTCCAGCAGCGCTACCCGGGTGTCGAGGACGACACGGCCCACTTCGAGGCGGTCCTGCCCGCGTTTCACGACCCGCGCTACCTGCGCGTCGGCGGGCGGCCCGTGTTCTACGTCTTCCGCCCCGAGGAGCTGCCCGACGCCGGCAGGTTCGTCGACCTGTGGCAGTCGCTCGCCCGGCGAGCCGGCCTCGACGGCCTGTACCTCGTCGCCGAGATGAGCGATCTGCTGGGACGGGGCGTGCGGTACGACCGCGTCAAGGAGGACGGGTTCGACGCCGGCGTCTACATGCGCATGCCCGCGGCCACGTCGCTCGGCGACGTCCTGCGCATGCGGGCCTGGCGCAAGCTCGGCGGACCGGAGATCTACCCGTACTCGACCCGGTGGGCCGAGCAGAACCGAACCGGCGACCTGATCCAGCCGTGCGTCTACCCCAGCTGGGACAACACGCCGCGCTCGGGACGGCGCGGCATCGTGCTGCACGGCGCCTCGCCGGCGAAGTTCGGCGAGAACGTCCGTCAGGCCGTGGCGTCGATCGCGGACCGCCCGGCCGAGGAGCGGCTGCTGTGGGTCAAGTCCTGGAACGAGTGGGCCGAGGGCAACCACCTCGAGCCGGACCTGCGGTTCGGCCGTGGCTGGCTCGAGGCTCTGCGCGACGGCCTGGCGGGTGCGCCGTGACGGCCGGGCCGCTGCGGGTGGCGATGATCTCGTACTACCTCCCGAGCACGAGCAAGCAGGGCATCGGCTATCAGGTGCACGAGCTCGCGACCGAGCTCGTGCGCCGCGGCCACCACGTCGACGTGCTCAGCGAGTGCCCGCCGGTCCCGGGCGCGAGGTACGGTCACCGGCACGTCGAGGTGAGCGGGTCGCTGCGCACCTTCCGGTTCGCCACCGCGCTGCGCAGGGCGGACCTGTCGGGCTACGACGTTCTCCACGCCCACGGGGACGACTACTGGATGTGGCGGCGCCGGACCCCGCGGCACGTGCGCACGCTGCACGGCTCGTGCTTCGAGGAGGCCGCCCGCATCCGCGGCGCCAAGGAACGCACGCGCATGGTGCTGCTCGGGCTCTCCGAGGTGCTGGCGAGCCTCGTGGCCGACCGCGCGGTCGTCGTGTCCCCGGGGACCCGCCGCTGGTATCCCTGGGTCCACGATGTCGTCCCCAACGGCGTGGACACGTCCCGGTTCCACCCTGATCCCGGTGCACGCGCACCGCATCCCGTCGTCCTGTTCGTCGGGACGTGGGGCGGCCGTAAGAACGGGGCGGAGCTCGCACGCCAGTTCGCCCGGGACGTGCTGCCTCGGTATCCGGATGCGGAGCTGTGGATGGTCTCGCGCGATGTCCCCGCCGACCCCGGTCCAGGGGTCCGTGCCCTCGGTGCGCTCGGCGACGCCGAGCTGGCGGACGCCTACCGCCGCGCCTGGGTGTTCTGCCTGCCGTCGGACTACGAGGGCTTCGGCATCCCGTACGTGGAGGCCATGGCCAGCGGTCTCCCCGTCGTCACGACGCCAAACGTCGGTGCCCGGTACGTGAGCGACGAGGGACGGAGCGCGGTGGTGACCCCGCTCGCGCAGGTGGGCCGGGCGCTCGCCGACC
Source organism: Isoptericola halalbus (assembly GCA_009663185.1). GTDB lineage: Bacteria > Actinomycetota > Actinomycetes > Actinomycetales > Cellulomonadaceae > Isoptericola > Isoptericola halalbus. The sequence continues at coordinate 85,346 of VJZX01000007.1, read as the reverse complement.
TGCTGGGCGACACCGACCGTCGAGCCTCGCTCGCGGCGGCCGGGCTCGACCGGGCCCGCGAGTTCTCCCTGGCGCGGGTCGTCGACCGTTACGAGGAGCTCTACCGCGCGTCGTCCTGAGGCGCCCGCCGCGGGGTGGCTGTGATGACCCCCGGGCTCGCGCCCGGGCGCAGGACCCATCCCACAGCGACGGTCACGGCGGCGACGAGGAGCAGCGAGCCGAGCACGTCGCTGGGCCGGTGCGCGTACGTGACCACGTTCGCCGCCGCGCCGAGCAGGGCGACACCAGTCCCGACGGCCACCATGGCCCGCCCCGCCCCGCCCGGCCACAGCAGCACGATCCCGATGCACAGCGCCGCGACGACGGCCGCATGCCCACTCGGATAGGAGTTCTCCGGGTACCCGTGGTCGCCCAGGCCCGGACGCGCGAGCAGGTGCTGCTTGAGCAGCTGTGCCCCAGCAGCCGAGACGGCCGGCACGATCACCGCCGCGGCGAGGCGGCGCCACGCGCCCGCGAGAACCGCGAGCACCGCGAGCACCAGGGCTGCACCCGCGAGGACGAGCGGGAGCTCGGTGCGCAGGGCGGCAAAGAACGGCCATGCGGCGTCGTGCAGCACGACGACGCCGGCGAAGGACCCTGCGTCCAACCGCTGGCCGGTGGTGGTGCGCACGGCCACGACGTAGAGCAGCACGAACGCGCCACCGAGCGCGCCGAGGAGCAGCGCCGACCGAGTCATGCGCGCCTTCCCCGGTCAGGCCCCGTCCGTGCGGACGGGGGAGAGGTAGGCGTCGGCCTGCAGCGTGAAGAGCTCGGCGTACAGCCCTCCGGCCGCCATGAGCTCGTCGTGCGTGCCGTGCTCGACGACCTGGCCGTCGTCGAGCACGTAGATCCGGTCCGCCGACCGGACCGACGAGAAGCGGTGCGAGATGAACACCGCGCTGCGGTCGTCGAGCACGCGGCGCAGGGACGTGTACAGGTCGTGCTCCGCGCGCGGGTCGAGCGCAGCCGTCGGCTCGTCGAGGATCACCAGCGGGCTGTCCCGGTAGAACGCCCGGGCGATCGCGACGCGCTGCCACTGTCCGCCGGACAGGTCGCGCCCACCGCGGAACATGCGGGAGAGCATCGTGTCGTATCCCTCGGGCAGTGCGGCGAGGAACTCGTCGGCGCCGGCATCGGCCGCGGCCTGCCGGAGCCGCCGCTCGTCGACAGCCGTGCCGATGTCGCTCACCGCGACGTTCTCGGCGGCAGGGAAGGCGTAGCGGACGAAGTCCTGGAAGATCACCGCGACGCGCGAGCGCAGGCTCGACCGGTCGAGCGCGGTCGTGGGCGTGCCGTCCCACCGAACCTCTCCGTCGGTGGGGTCGTACAGGCCTGCGAGCACCTTGGCGAGGGTGGTCTTGCCCGAGCCGTTCTCGCCCACGAGCGCGATGACCTCGCCCCTGCGGATCTCGACGTCGACGCCGCGCAGCGCCTCGACGTCGGAGCCGGGGTAGGTGAAGCGGACGCCCCGCGCCTCGATGTGGTCGAACGCCACCGGCGCGGGGGCCCCGGACTCGGCCTCGTCGGCCGAGGGCCCCAATGCCAGGAATGCGTCGACGTCGTCGAGGAAGAGGCCGGCCTCGAAGATCGCCTGCACACCGCCCAGCAGCCCCTGGACCTGACCCTGCAGCATGCGGATGGCGACGACGGCGGCACCGGCCTCTGCGACGCCCATGCGGCCACGCGCGATGAGCAGCACCACGACGAAGAAGGTGGCTCCGAGCACGAGCGCAGACATTGCGTTGCCGATCAGGCTGAGCCCCGCGCGCCGCCGCAGGTGGCTGGCGAGGTCGCGCCGGTAGTGCGCCCAGAGCCCGTCGAGCCGGCGCAGCAGCGGCACGCCGAGCCCGAACGCGCGCACCTCCTTCGACTCGGGGCGCCCGGTCAGCAGGAAGGCCAGGTAGCCGCGCTCGCGCTGCGGGTACGTCTGCGCGACGGTGAACGCGAACTCGAGCCGGCTCTCCTGCCGGTTCGTCACGAGCAGCGGGAGGCCACCGAGGACGAGGAGCCCGAGGAGGAGCGGGTCGATCGCGGCGAGCGTCGCGCCGACGCCGACCGTCACGGCAGCGGACCCGACGATCGTCATGAGCGCCTGGGTGACCTGCATCGGCCGGGTGGACGCGCTCAGCTGCACGCGTTGCACGGCGTCGTAGAACCGGGGGTGCTCGAACGCGCGCAGGCTCACGCGCGTGGCGACGTCGAGGATCTCGAGCTGGGTGCGCCGCGCCACCGCGTTGCCGAGGTAGCGCCTGAGGTATCCCTGGACGCTGCCGAGCAGCGCGGATGCCGCCAGCAGCGAGGCCAGGAGGGCGACCGGACCCACGAGCGGCCCGACCGCATCGCCGCCGTCGAGCTCCAGGACTGCCGAGAGGAACGCCTCGATCGCGAGGACCTGCCCGGCGAGGATCGCGGCGGTCGCGAGCTGCATGACGCCGAGCGCCACGAACAGCCCGCGCCCCGAGGACCACACGAGCCGGGTGCTGCGCCCGATCAGCCGGCCGAGCCGGCGCAGGGAGCGGCGCTGCTTGCGCGCCTGGATCGCGAGGTCGAGGGGATCGACGAATGTCCGGGTGTCGTCTGCCACGCGCCGCTCCTCTCGTGTCTCGCCAGTGTTTCCCGCTGGGATGGTCGGTGTCCCTGGCCTCGGCGGGTGAAAGGCGCCGTGCCCCGGGTGAATGTCGTGCAATCGCACTGACCGCAGGGCGCGCCAGTCCTACCGTGAAGATCGCGCCCACGCCCCGTGGGGGCAAGGACGCCGGCTGTGCGCCGGCGATCGTTGATGAGAGGAGGGATCGCATGTACCAGCGACCCACCATCGCAGTCGTCGGCTCTGTACGGAGACTGACACTCGAGCCGATCCAGGCGTGCAAGCTCGGCTTCGGCTCGGACAACAGCTTCCCCGAACAGGAGGAGGGCCTTGCTGACCTGAGCGGCGAGGACAAGGAAGAGCCGATGGGTCCCGACAGCTGCTTCGTCTCCTGAGGAATCCATGCGTGAGACCTCACCCGGCGGTCGGCGCCACTCTGGGGCGCCGGCCGTCGACCTGCCCGGCTACCACCGGCCGGAGGGCCTCGAGCTGGCGGTGGGCTGGATCTTCGGACGGGTGTCCCCGCCCCCGGCGACGCACCTCGGGGCCTCCCGCGCGGGGCTGACCCGGCGCGCGCTGGAGCAGGTCCTGCTCGAGTCGCTCGACCCGGGGCCTGCCGCCGTCCTCTTCTCCGGCGGGCGCGACTCGTCGGCGCTGCTCGCCCTGGCGGTGCACGTCGCGCGGCGCGAAGGTCTTCCCCTCCCCGTCCCCTTCACCATCCGGTTCCCAGGCGACGTCAAGAGCGACGAGTCCGACTGGCAGGACCGCGTGCTCGATCACCTGGGGATCGACGACCGCGAGCTGCTCCTGGTCACCGACGAGCATCGTCTGCTCGGCGACGCGGCGACGGCCGGGCTACAAGCGCGCGGGCTCGTCTTCCCCGCGGCGGTCCAGTGGGAGACGGTGCGCCTGTCGCGCCTGCGCGGCCGGCACGTCGTGACCGGCGAGGGGGGCGACGACCTGCTGTCCCGCCGCCGCGGCACGTCCCTGTACCACTTGCGCAAGGCGCTCGCCGCCGGGCGGCTGCCCTCTCGTCGGCTCCTCCGGGAGCTGCCCGACGCGCTCCGGCCAGGCTGGACGGTGCCCGCCGCGGCATACCGCCGGGTCTTCCCGCCCTGGCTGCCTGACGACGTGGCCGACGACGCGGCGGCGCGCTTCGCCCGCGACCAGCGGATGTCGCTGCGCTGGGACCGCGCGACCGAGCGCCTCCTGCGGTCCCGGGCCACCGCCGTCGTGCTGCGCAACCTCGACCTCGTGGCCCGCGAGCACGACGTCGTCTACAGTCACCCGTTCGCTGACCCGCGCGTCGTCCGGGCGCTCGCGGCCGAGGGTGGCGTGTGGGGGTACGCCGGTCGCACCGACGTCTTCCGGCGGCTGTTCGGCGACCTGCTGCCCGACGACGTGCTCGCGCGCACGACGAAGGCGCGGTTCAACGCCACCCGTTGGGGCGAGCGGGAACGGGACTTCGCGCGCGACTGGGACGGCTCGGGCGTCGACCACGACCTGGTCGACCCGGAGGTCCTGCGCACCGCGTGGCTCTCGCCGGCCCCGCCGTTCGCCGCCGAGCTCCTGCTCCAGGCGGCGTGGTTGGCCACCATCGGCGCGCAGCGCCCGCCGCGCAGCGCCGTCGGCGGCCCCGCGTAGTCTGGGACGACAAGCCCACCGACCCCATCCCCGGGAAGGTGGGCCCGTCGTCGTGCGCTCGAAGGACCTCCATGAACCTCACCGGCCTCATCCCCGCCCTCCTCGCCGACCCCGGCGCCGCCCAGGCGCTCGAGCGCGTCCCGGCGCGCGGCTTCGTCGACGTCGTCGGCCCGGTCGGCGCGCGGCCCCCCCTGCTCGCCGCGGCCGCGGAGCGCCGGCCGCTGGTCGTCGTCACCGCGACCGGGAGGGAGGCCGACGAGCTCGCCGCCAGCATCCGCGCCTACCTGCCCGACGACCGGTCCGACGACGTCGCCGTGCTACCCGCGTGGGAGACGCTGCCGCACGAGCGCCTCTCGCCGCGCGCCGACACGGTCGCCAAGAGGCTCGCGGTGTTCCGCCGGCTCGCGCACCCGGCCGTCCAGCCGGGACCGACCGGCCCGGTGCGCGTGCTCGTCATGCCCGTGCGCGCGCTGCTGCAGCCCGTCGTCGACGGGCTCGGGGAGCTCGTGCCGGTCGAGCTGCACCCGGGCGAGGTCGCCGACCTGACCGACGTCGCGGACCGCCTCACGGCCGCGGCCTACTCGCGCGTCGACATGGTCGAGCGGCGCGGCGAGTACGCCGTGCGCGGCGGGATCCTCGACGTCTTCCCGCCGACCGAGGACCACCCGCTGCGCATCGAGTTCTGGGGCGACGAGGTCTCGGAGATCCGCTGGTTCGCCGTCGCGGACCAGCGCTCGCTCGAGATCGCCCAGCACGGGCTGTGGGCGCCGCCGTGCCGCGAGATCCTGCTCACCGAGGCGGTGCGGGAACGTGCCGCGGCGCTCGTCCAGGAGCTGCCGGGCGCGGTCGAGATGCTCGACAAGCTCGCCGCCGGCGTCGCCGTCGAGGGCATGGAGTCCCTCGCGCCCGTGCTCGTCGACCGCATGGTGCCGGTGCTCGACCTCGTGCCTGACGACGCGCTGCTCGTCCTGAACGAGCCGGAGCGCGTCCGGCGTCGTGCGCACGACCTCGTCGCCACGACCGAGGAGTTCCTCGCGGCCGCGTGGACCGGCGCGGTCGCCGGGGGAGCGGCGCCGATCGACCTGTCGGCCGCGTCGTTCGAGACGTTCGCCGAGGTGCGCGACGTCGCGGCGCGCCGCGGGCTCGGCTGGTGGACGCTGTCGGCGTTCAGCCTTGACGCCGGCGTCCCCGAGGACACCCCGGAGGCCGAGGGGGATCCTGCGAACGTGAGCTCGGTCGTCGTCGAGTCCGACGACGTCACGACCATCACAGTGGGCGCGCGCGACGTCGAGTCCTACCGCGGCGACCTGGAACGCGCGCTCGACGACGTCAAGTCGCTGCAGCGCGCGGGCTGGCGGCTCGTGCTCACCACGGAAGGGCCTGGCCCGGCCAAGCGTATGGTCGAGCAGCTCTCGGCCGCCGACACCGCGGCTCGGCTCGTCGCCGAGCTGGCCGAGGAGCCGGAAGGCGGCGTCGTGCTCGTCGCGCCCGCTCTCGTGGGCAAGGGCTTCGTCGCGCCCGAGCTCCACCTCGCCGTCTTCAGCGAGTCCGAGCTCACGGGGCGTCAGGGCTCGACGACCCGCGACATGCGCAAGATGCCCTCGCGCCGGCGCAACGTCGTCGACCCCTTGCAGCTCAAGGCGGGCGACTACGTCGTGCACGAGCAGCACGGCGTCGGGCGGTTCGTCGAGATGGTGCAGCGCACGCTCGGCGCGGGCGCCAACGCAGCGACGCGCGAGTACCTGGTCATCGAGTACGCGTCCTCCAAGCGAGGGCAGCCGGGCGACCGGCTGTTCGTGCCGACGGACCAGCTCGACCAGGTCACCAAGTACACCGGCGGGGAGGCGCCGTCGCTGTCCAAGATGGGCGGCGCCGACTGGAAGAACACCAAGGCCAAGGCGCGCAAGCACGTCCGCCAGATCGCCTCGGAGCTGATCCGCCTCTACAGCGCCCGTATGGCCACGCAGGGGCACGCGTTCAGCCCGGACACGCCGTGGCAGCGCGAGCTGGAGGACGCGTTCGCGTACGTCGAGACGCCCGATCAGCTCGCGACGATCGACGAGGTCAAGGCCGACATGGAGAAGCCGGTCCCGATGGACCGGCTCGTGTGCGGCGACGTCGGCTACGGCAAGACGGAGATCGCTATCCGCGCGGCGTTCAAGGCGGTGCAGGACGGCAAGCAGGTCGCCGTGCTGGTTCCCACCACGCTGCTCGTCCAGCAGCACTTCGACACCTTCTCCGAGCGGTACGCAGGGTTCCCCGTGACGGTCAAGGCGCTGAGCCGGTTCCAGTCCGACTCCGAGTCGGCCGAGGTGATCCAGGGGCTCAAGGAGGGCACGGTCGACGTCGTCATCGGCACGCACCGCCTCATCACCGGCTCCGTGCACTTCAAGGACCTCGGGCTGGTCATCGTCGACGAGGAGCAGCGGTTCGGCGTCGAGCACAAGGAGACGCTCAAGCAGCTGCGGACCAACGTCGACGTGCTGGCGATGAGCGCGACGCCGATCCCGCGCACGCTCGAGATGGCGGTCACCGGCATCCGCGAGATGTCGACGCTCGCGACGCCGCCCGAGGAGCGCCATCCCGTCCTGACGTACGTCGGCGCGTACGACGAGAAGCAGATCACGGCCGCGGTACGCCGCGAGCTCCTGCGTGAGGGCCAGATCTTCTACGTGCACAACAAGGTCGAGACGATCGAGCGCACGGCGGCGAGGCTGCGCGAGCTGGTGCCCGAGGCCAGGGTCGGTGTCGCGCACGGGAAGATGAGCGAGAGCCAGCTCGACCAGGTCATCCGCGGCTTCTGGGAGAAGGAGCTCGACGTCCTCGTGTGCACCACGATCGTCGAGACCGGCCTCGACATCTCGAACGCGAACACGCTGGTCCTCGAGCGCGCCGACATGCTCGGCCTGTCGCAGCTGCACCAGCTGCGCGGGCGAGTCGGCCGTGGCCGCGAGCGCGCGTACGCCTACTTCCTCTACCCGCCCGAGCGGCCCCTGACCGAGACGGCGCACGACCGCCTCGCGACCATGGCGGCGAACACCGACCTCGGCGCGGGCATGCAGATCGCGATGAAGGACCTCGAGATCCGCGGGGCCGGCAACCTGCTCGGCGGGGAGCAGTCGGGCCACATCGCGGGGGTCGGGTTCGACCTCTACGTCCGCATGGTGGGCGAGGCGGTGCAGGCGTTCCGCGGCGAGGCCGAGGAGGAGGCGCCCGACGTCACCATCGAGCTGCCTGTGGACGCGCACCTGCCCGAGTCCTACATCGCGACGGAGCGGCTGCGTCTCGAGGCGTACCGGAAGATCGCCTCCGCGCACGGCGCCCCCGCACTGGACGAGGTCAGGGCAGAGCTCGTCGACCGGTACGGCGCGCTGCCCGACGTCGCCGAGGCGCTCTTCGAGGTCGCCGACTTCCGCAACCACGCGCGGCGCGCGGGGCTGACGGACGTGACGGCTCAGGGCAAGTTCGTCCGCTTCGCGCCCGTCGACCTGCCCGAGTCCGCGCAGCTGCGGCTCAAGCGGCTGTACCCGGGCACGGTGCTCAAGCCGGCGATCCGCGCCTTCCTCGTACCGTTCCCCACCACGGCGCGCATCGGCGGGCGTCCGCTGCGCGGCGCCGAGGTGCTGCGGTGGGCGCGTGAGCTGGTCGACGCCGTGGTCCTCGGCGATGTGGCGGCGGCTGCGAACGTCGGGACGGCACGGGGCTGAGCGAAATCACCCGCCCCTGCTGCGAGTTCACCCCCCGGCGCCGCCGGCCCGCCGGTCTGGAGCCCATAGCCTCGAACTGCCGCGACGAACCGCGGACTCCGGAACCAGGAGGTGGGATGTCCACCGACACGGCGGAGAACGCGCATCGGGCGCTGACCGCCCGGACGAACGGCCGCGCCGGGGTTCGTTCCGCCGCACGGCGCGGAGTGGTCGCAGAGGTGCTGGTCCGTTCCTTGAGCGGTGCCGAGATCTCCGCAGCCGACCTGCGTGCGGTCGCACCGGGTGCCCTCCACGAGGCCTCTTCCTGGCACCGGATCGCTCCGGCCGTCTTCCTCGCGCTTGCGCAGATCACGGACGACGCCGCGGTGCTCGGACCCCTGGAAGCAGCGCACAGCCAGCAGGTGATGCGTCAGCTCCGTTCTTTGGCGGATCTTCGCACGGCCGGCCAGGCCCTGACCGCCGCCGGAGTCGGCTGGGCGCTTCTCAAGGGCGCCGCCATCGCGCAGCGGTGGCCGAGGCCGGACATGCGTGAGTACTACGACCTCGACCTCCTGGTGGAGCGACGACGGTTCGGGACCGCACTCGACGCACTCGTCGGTGCCGGAGCGCGCCTCGTCGACCGGAACTGGCCGCTGGTGCGGGACCAGGTCCGTGCCGAGCTGATGCTGCAGCTGCCCTTCGGCACGGGGCTCGATCTGCACTGGGACCTCGTCAACTCCGCCCCGCTGCGCCGCGAGTTCATGTTCCCGACCGAGGAGCTGCTCGAACGAGCATCCGTGGTCACGGTCGGCAGTACCGAGGCGCCGGTGCTCGACCCTGTCGACACCCTGCTGCACCTCGGCTACCACACGACGCTCTCCGGGGGATACCGCCTGCTGTGGCTCATGGACATGGCCACGGCGTGCCGCGACGAGCTCGGCTGGGGCATCGTCCATGCCCGAGCGCGTGCGTACGGCGTCGAGCTGCCTCTTCGGCTCGCTCTGGACCGTGCGGCACGGTTGTTCCCGTTGCCTGCCGAAGCGACGAGGCCAGCCACACGCTGTGCCGTGTGGCGCACGGCCACCGCGGTGGCCGACCGCATCGTGCCGCTCCCGTGGGTACCAGGTGGCCGCAGCACGGCACGGATCGTGTACCAGAATGCTCGCTCCAGCACGATGCGCAGCCTCGCCCCGACATTTCGCGACGCGCTCCGCCGCCGCACCCCGACGCCGGTTCAGGAGAACCCGCTTCACGTCGTCGTGCCGGACGTCGCTGCCCGCGCCGAGTACCTCGCCACGGTGCAGGCGTCGACGAAGCCCTGAACGCGATCACAGCGAGCGTCCGGTGCCCACCTGTCGGGACCGGACGCCGCAGGTTCGGCGCCGGTCTAGGCTGGGGGCGTCAACCCACCACCGTCGCGGGCGTAGGCGGCCCCGGGCATCGTGCCCTGGCCTGGCCGCACGGTAGCGCCCGTGAGCCCCCTGAAGGAGCATCCGTGGCAAGCATCGAAGCCGTTGGCGCGCGCGAGATCCTGGACTCTCGCGGCAACCCCACCGTGGAGGTCGAGGTCGCCCTCGACGACGGCACGTTCGCCCGTGCCGCGGTCCCGTCCGGTGCCTCCACGGGTGCCTTCGAGGCCGTCGAGCGCCGGGACGGCGACAAGGGTCGCTACCTGGGCAAGGGCGTCGAGGGTGCGGTCAACGCCGTCATCGACGACATCGCCCCCGAGCTCATCGGCTACGACGCCGAGGAGCAGCGGATCATCGACCAGACGCTCATCGACCTCGACGGCACCCCGAACAAGGGCAAGCTCGGCGCCAACGCGATCCTCGGCGTCTCGCTCGCCGTCGCGAAGGCCGCCGCGAAGAGCGCGGGCCTGGACCTGTTCCGCTACGTCGGCGGCCCGAACGCCCACGTGCTGCCCGTGCCGATGATGAACATCCTCAACGGTGGGTCGCACGCAGACTCCAACGTGGACATCCAGGAGTTCATGATCGCCCCGATCGGCGCCGAGACCTTCAAGGAGGCGCTGCGCACGGGCACGGAGGTCTACCACGCGCTCAAGTCGGTGCTGAAGGCGCAGGGCCTCGCGACGGGCCTCGGCGACGAGGGCGGCTTCGCCCCGAACCTGTCGAGCAACCGCGCCGCGCTCGACCTCATCCTGACGGCGATCGAGAAGGCCGGCTACACGCCGGGCACCGACGTCGCGCTCGCGCTCGACGTGGCCGCGACCGAGTTCTTCTCCGAGGGCGCGTACCAGTGGGAGGGCGGTGCCAAGACGCCGGACGAGATGATCGCGTTCTACGAGCAGCTCGTGGCCGACTACCCGCTCGTGTCCATCGAGGACCCGCTGTCCGAGGACGAGTGGGACTCCTGGAGCGCCCTCATGGCCAAGGTCGGCGACAAGGTGCAGGTCGTGGGCGACGACCTGTTCGTCACCAACCCCGAGCGCCTCGCCAAGGGCATCGAGACCAAGGCCGCGAACTCGCTCCTGGTCAAGCTCAACCAGATCGGCTCGCTCACCGAGACGCTCGACGCCGTCACGCTCGCGCAGCGCAACGGCTTCACCACGATGACCTCGCACCGCTCCGGCGAGACCGAGGACACCACGATCGCGGACCTGTCCGTGGCGACCAACGCCGGCCAGATCAAGACCGGTGCCCCGGCCCGTGGCGAGCGCATCAACAAGTACAACCAGCTCCTGCGCATCGAGGAGGCGCTGGACGACGCCGGCCGTTACGCCGGGCGTTCCGCATTCCCGCGCTTCCAGGCCTGACCCGGGAGCCCCACCGCGAGAGCGGCGTCGTGCCGAGGTAGAAGCGATCTCGGCGAGATCGCTTCTACCTCGGCGCATGGCGCGCCGACGGCGGTCCACGGCGCGGGCGGTCGAGATCGGCAGAATCAGGGACGTGCCGTCCCGCCGACCCCCCACGCCGTCCACCCGTCGCCCCGCGTCCCGCCCGTCAGGCTCGCGAGGCACGACGGCGGCACGCGGCACGACGGGTGCGGGGTCGGGCAAGTCCACGGCGCCGAAGCCCGCCGCTCGCTCGACGACGGCGTCCGGAGGGACGTCGTCGGGCAAGCGCCCGGCCGCTCCGAAGACGGCCCGGCGCCCGGCGGGTCCGGCGCGGGACGAGCGTCGGCGTGGACGGTACGGGCTCGTGCTGCCCGAGGTCCTCACGGTGCGGCTCGTCGTGCTGTCGGTAGTGGTGCTGCTCGCGCTCGTGCTGCTCCTGCCCACCATCCGTGGCGCGGTCCAGCAGTCGGCCGAGATCGACCGGCTCCGGACCGAGCTCGCGCGGCACGATGCCGAGCGGGACCGGCTCGAGGTCGAGCTGGCCCGGTGGGAGGACCGCACCTACGTCATCGAACAGGCGCGTTCGCGGCTGCAGTTCGTGTTCCCCGGAGACAAGGTGTGGCGCACGCTCGACGCCGACACCGTCGTCGAGGACATCGACCCGCTGACCGGGGAGGCGGTCGACGCCGGTCCCGTGGGTACCGATCCCGCGTCCGACGTGCCGTGGTACCAGTCGGTGTGGGAGTCGGTGCAGGTCGCGGACGGTCCGTCACCGTCGCCCGAGCCTTCGGACGGCCCGTCGTCAGGCCCCTCACCGAGCCCGTCCCCGTCTCCCTGACGGCGGCCGTCGGCGGACGGGGGAGAATGGAGCCCGTCCCCGTCCATGAGCTGGAAGCCGCCGTGACCGAACCCACCCCTGCCGTCGTCCCAGGCGACGAACCCACCGCCGTGACCGAGCGCGACCTCGAGGTTCTCGCAGAGCAGCTCGGCCGTGCTCCGCGCGGTGTCGTCGGCATCGCCGCGCGCTGCGTGTGCGGGCGCCCGCTGGTCGTGCGCACGGCCCCGCGCCTGCCCGACGGCACACCGTTCCCCACCACGTTCTACCTGACCCACCCGGGCGCGGTCGCCGCGGCGTCGCGGCTCGAGGCGCAGGGCGTGATGAAGGAGATGACGGCGCGGCTCGGCGAGGACCCCGACCTCGCGGCGGCCTACCGCAAGGCCCACGAGCACTACCTCGCCCAGCGCGAGCAGCTCGGGCACGTCGAGGAGATCGACGGCATCTCGGCGGGCGGCATGCCCACGCGTGTCAAGTGCATCCACGTTCTCATGGGTCACGCGCTGGCGGCGGGCCCGGGCGTCAACCCCCTCGGCGACGAGGCGCTCGGGCGCGTCCGCGACGAGTGGCGGCCCGACCGCTGCACCTGCTGAGGCGCGCGGTGTCGGTCCGCGATGAGAGGGTAGCCCCCGTGATTCCGAGCTCCACCCGCGTCGCCGCCATCGACTGCGGCACCAACTCCATCCGCCTCCTCGTCGCGGACGTCGGCCCCGACGGGACGCTGAAGGAGGTCCACCGCCGGATGGAGGTCGTCCGGCTCGGCCAGGGTGTCGACCGCACCGGCGAGCTCGCACCGGAGGCGCTCGAGCGCACTCTTGCCGCGTCGCGCGCGTACGCGCGCGTGATCGACGAGCTCGGTGCCACCCGCGTGCGGTTCGTCGCGACGTCGGCCACGCGCGACGCGCGCAACCGCGAGGTCTTCCGGGTCGGCGTCCTCGACGCGGTCGGCGTCGAGCCCGAGGTCGTCTCGGGCGCCGAGGAGGCGCTCCTGTCCTTCACCGGTGCCACGAGCGGCACGGCCACGGACCACCCCGCGCCCTACCTCGTCGTCGACCTGGGAGGCGGGTCCACCGAGCTCGTGCTCGGCACGACGACGCCGGACGCGGCGCTGTCGCTCGACGTCGGCTCCGTCCGGCTCACCGAGCGGCACCTGCGCACCGACCCGCCCACGGACGCCGAGATCGCCGCGGCCCGCGTCGACGTGCGCGCCGCGCTCGACGAGGCGGCCGCCGTCGTGCCGCTCGCCAAGACGTCCACGCTCGTCGGCCTCGCCGGGTCGATCACGACCGTGACGGCCCACGCGCTCGGCCTGCCGAGCTACCAGCGCGACCGCGTCCACGGCGCGACGTTCACGCCCGAGCGGGTGCTCGCCGCGTGCGACGCCCTGCTGCACCGTACGCGCGAGCAGCGGCTCGCGCTCGGGTTCATGCACCCCGGCCGCGCCGACGTGATCGGCGCCGGCGCGCTCGTCTGGTCGGAGGTCGTCTCCCGGGTGCGCGACGACGTCGCCGCGGCGGGCGGGGAGCTCACCGAGGTCGTGACGAGCGAGAGCGACATCCTCGACGGCATCGCGCTCTCGATCGCGTGACGCTCCTCGAAGCGGTGCCTGAGCGGTCCCGACGTGACGTGGGTCTCGCCCTTCGATGACTCGGGAAGCGTGCTTCGCGCGCGGTCGTAGACTTTCCCCCATGCCTGAGAACGATCTGTCCGTGGTGAGCCGTGCCCAGGACGCGCCGGCAGCGGCGCCGCGCCCGCGCAAGGTGCCCCGTGTCGTGGTGCTCGGTGGTGGTTCCGTCGGCCTGTACGTGGCCCGGCGCCTGCGCCGCAAGCTCGGCAAGAGGGAGGCGGCGATCGTCGTCGTCGACCCGCGGCCGTACATGACGTACGCCCCGTTCCTGCCCGAGGCCGGCGCCGGCTCGATCGACGCGCGCGACGTCGTCGCACCGCACCGCCGCGCGCTCAAGGGCATCGACGTGCTGCAGGGCAAGGTCGTCACGATCTCCCACGGCGACACGAAGGTCACCATTCGCCCGCAGGAGGGCCCGGACTACGAGGTCTCGTACGACCAGCTCGTCCTGGGTCTCGGCTCCGTCTCGCGCACGCTGCCCATCCCGGGTCTGGCAGAGACGGCGATCGGCTTCAAGAACGTGGAGGAAGCCATCGCGGTCCGCAACCACGTGCTCAACCGCATGGACGTCGCGTCGTCCACCTGGGACGGCGACGCGCGCCGGCGCATGCTGACCTTCACGTTCGTCGGCGGCGGCTTCGCGGGCGTCGAGGCGCTCGCCGAGATCGAGGACATGGCGCGCTACGCCACCCGCAACTACCCGACGATCGAGCCGGGCGACCTGCGCTTCGTGATGATCGAGGGCACCGGCCGCATCCTGCCCGAGGTCTCGGAGCCCATGGGCCAGTGGGCGCTCGAGGAGATGAAGAAGCGCGGCATCGAGTTCCACCTCAACACGTTCCTCAACTCGTGCGTCGACGGCCACGTCGTGACGTCGACCGGCGTCGAGTTCGACTCCGACACCATCGTGTGGACTGCGGGGGTCAAGGCGAACCCCGTGATCAAGGACGCCTCCGACCTGCCGGTGGACAAGCTCGGACGCGTCATCGTCAAGCCGACGCTGCAGGTCGCCACCGAGGACGGCGAGATCGTGCCCGACGCCTGGGCCGCGGGCGACTGCGCCGCCGTCCCGGACGTGCTCAACCCTGGCAAGTTCTGCCCGCCGAACGCGCAGCACGCGATCCGCGAGGCCATGCGTCTGGCCGACAACATCGTCGCGACGTACAAGGGCCAGCAGCCGGTCGAGTACAAGCACAAGAGCGTCGGCGTCGTCGCGTCCCTCGGCCTGTACAAGGGCGTTGCCGAGCTGTTCGGCTTCCTCAAGCTGCGGGGCCCGCTGGCGTGGCTCGCCCACCGGGGCTACCACGTGATGGCCATGCCCACGGGCAACCGCAAGTTCCGCATCATGGTGGGCTGGGTCGGCCAGTTCCTCATGGGCCGCGAGATCGTCTCGCTCGGCTCGCTGCACGACCCGCGCGACGAGTTCCGCAAGGCGTCCGTGCCGCCGAAGCCGGTCGGCGAGAAGGTCGAGCAGAAGGCGGAGTCCTCCGCCGAGGTCGCCGAGAAGGGCTGACCTCCGGGTCGACGCCGGGCGGTCTCGTTCGGCACCTTCGGACTCGATCGGTACCTTGAGGTGCCGAAGGAGTACGGAGCTGCCGAACGTGGCCGCCCGTTCGCGTCGCCGCGACGCCCCCGTAGCCCAACTGGCAGAGGCAGCCGGCTTAAACCCGGCCAAGTCCCGGTTCGATCCCGGGCGGGGGCACGCGACGAGTCGCCGACGTCAGCGCCGCTGTGGCGGATGCCGGCGTTCAGCATCGGCCGCGGCCCGATGGAACGCGCGCAGCACGCGCCGGACGGCGAGCCGTTCGGCCCTGTCGGGGCGCAGAACGGCCGAGATGTGGCGGGCGGACGCGACGTCGGTCAGCGCCCGCAGCGTCAGGCCGTCGCCGGTCGGCGTCGTGAAGCGGGGCAGGACGGCGATCCGGTGGCTGGTCGCGACCAGGGCCTCGATCAGGCGGTTGTCCCGCAGGCGTTGCGAGATCGTGAGCTCTGCGCCGGTGACCTGCTCGACCGCCAGGCGCACCGTGTCGAACGGGTAGCCCTTCGGGACGCCGATCCAGTCGTAGTCGACCAGATCCCGGGCGCGCACGGTGTCGTGCTCCGCGAGCGGGTGGTCGCTGGCCATCGCGATGTCCAGCGGTTCGCGCGCCAGAGGTTCGACGGTCAGCCCGTCAGCGCCTTCCGGGCGGACGCTGGTGAGGCTGTGCGCGACGACGATGTCGTTGTCGGCCGTGAGCCCCGCGAACTCGGCCTCGGCGAGGTCGACGTCGTTGCAGCGCAGCGTGATGTCTTCCTCGGCGAGGTCGTGGATCACCCCGGGGAGCAGGAACGTCGCCGCGCTCGGCAGGGCCGCGATCGTGACGGTTCCGGCGGGCTCGCCGCGGAATGCGTCCCAGCGTGCCTGCACCTGGGCGACGGCCGCAGCGACGTCCGCGCCGCCGTCGGCCAGCAGCCGTCCGGCGTCCGTCAGCCGGAGCCCGCGGCCCGCGGGTTCGACGAGGGGGACCCCGAGCTCGCGCCGCGCGGTCTTGAGCTGCTGCGAGACGGCGGACGGCGTGCGGTGGGTGGCGCGGGCGACCGCGGTGATGCTTCCGCGGTCGGCGAGCTCCCGCAGGAGCTCCAGGTGACGGACATCCATGAAGGTAGCCTACAGAGATAGTCCATCAACGTTCGCTTGTCCTGAAGGACGCTGCGGGCGACGCTGGACGCATGCCCACGCGTCATCGTCTCCTTGCCGTGCTCGTCGCCCTCATGTGGGGCCTGAACTTCATCGCCATCGACGCGTCCCTCGTCCACTTCCCGCCGATGTTCCTCGTGGCTCTGCGCTTCGCCCTCATCGCGGTGCCGACGGTGGTTCTGGTCCCGTGGCCGAGGGTGCCGGTGCGCTGGCTGGTCGGGTACGGGCTCGGCTTCGGCACACTGCAGTTCCTGTTCCTCTACTGGGGCATGGCGGCCGGCATGCCGGCTGGGCTGGCCTCGCTGGTGCTGCAGATGTCAGGGCCCTTCACGGTGCTGCTCGGCGCGACCCTTCTGCGCGAGCGCGTGACGGCCCGCCAGGTGCTCGGCATCCTCGTGGCCGTGGGCGGCCTCACCCTCGTGGCGTGGCAGCGCGCCGAGAACGCGAGCGTGGTGCCGTTCCTGCTGACGCTGGCCGGGGCGTTCGGCTGGGCCGTCGGCAACGTCTGCAACCGTCAGGCGCACCCCGAGAGCCCGCTGCGCCTGACCCTGTGGATGTCCGCCGTGCCGCCGCTGCCGATGCTCGCCCTGTCCATGCTCGTCGAGGGACCGGACCGGATCGTCGCCTCCCTCACGTCGTGGGACGAGCCCGGGGCGGTGGGCGCCGCCGTCGGGCTCGGCTATACGGTCCTCGTCGGCACGGTGCTGGGCTCAGGGGTGTGGACCTGGCTCATGGCGCGGCACCCGGCAGGCGTGGTGGCGCCATTCTCGATGCTCGTGCCCGTGGTCGGGATGACGGCGGCCTGGCTGTTCCTGGGGGAGGGGATCATGCTCGGCGAGGGGATCGGTGCGCTGCTGGTCGTGGGCGGGGTGCTGCTCGGCGCCAGGGTCGAGCTTCTGCCCGTAGCAGAACGCCCGCGCGCATCCGCGAGACCGCGATCGCCGCTCGCGTGCCGGGGGTAACGTCGTCGGCATGACGGGCATCGAGGCGCGCGCCAGGGCGGGTGCCGTGGGGAGCAACGGGCACGTGCGCGAGCCGCTGCTGCGGCACCTGGTCGGCGCCGTCCTGCGCCGAGCACGTCTCGGCCAGGGCAGGACCCTCCAGGAGGTCGCGGCCACGGCCCGCATGTCCACCGCGTACCTGTCGGAGGTCGAACGCGGCCGCAAGGAGGCGTCCTCCGAGGTCCTCGCCGCGGTGTGCGACGCCCTGGGCATCCGGCTCGTCGACCTGGTCGCTCAGGCGCACGACGCCCTCGCCGCCACGGCCGCCCAGCACCGCGTGCGCGACCTGACCTCGATGGGCGACCGCTCGACGCCGGTGCGTCACGCGCGCGCGACGAGCACCGCCGTCGGGCAGCGGATCACGAGCGATGCGGTCCTGCTGGCGGCGTGACGACCCATGGGCGATCAGGCCGGCAGCTTGCGCGAGCTGACCACCGCGTCGGCGACGCCGTAGTCGACGGCCTCGCGCGCGGAGAGCACGAGGTCGCGGTCGGTGTCCGTGCGCAGCTGCTCGACTCTGCGCCCGGTGTGCCGTGACAGCAGCGCCTCGGTCTCGGCGCGCAGCCGCAGGATCTCGCGGGCCTGGATCGTCAGGTCGGACACGGTGCCCTGCGCCTGGCCCGACGGCTGGTGCAGCAGCACGCGCGCGTGCTCGAGCACGACTCGCCTGCCCGGCGTCCCCGCGGCGAGGAGCACGGCGGCAGCCGACGCGGCCTGGCCCATGCAGATGGTGGACACGTCGGAGCGGACGAACTGCATCGTGTCGTAGATCGCCGTCATCGCGGTCGCCGAGCCGCCGGGTGAGTTGATGTACAGGCCGATCTCCTGGTCGGGTGCCTCGGACTCGAGGTGGAGGAGCTGGGCCATGACCACGTTCGCGACGCCGTCGTCGATCTCGGTGCCGAGGAAGACGATGCGCTCGCGCAGCAGCCGGCTGAAGACGTCGTAGGCGCGCTCGCCGAGCGGCGTCTTCTCGAGGACGGTCGGGATCGTGTAGCTCGCCATCACAGGCCCGCCTTCCGGCCCGTGGCCGACGGGCGGACGTCCTCCACGGACTCGACGATCCGGTCGACCATGCCGTACTCGAGGGCCTCGGTCGCGGTGAACCAGCGGTCGCGGTCGGAGTCCGCCGCGACCTGCTCGACGGTACGGCCCGTGTGGGTGGCGATGAGCTCGTGCATGACGCGCTTGGTGTGCTCGAGGTTCTCGGCCTGGATCGCGATGTCGACGGCGGTGCCGCCGATGCCGGCCGAGGGCTGGTGCATCATCACCCGCGTGTGCGGCAGCACGTACCGCTTGCCCTTGGTCCCGGCGGTGAGCAGGAACTGGCCCATGCTTGCGGCGAAACCGAACCCGACGGTCGCGACGTCGTTGGGCAGCAGCCGCATCGTGTCGTACACCGCGAGCCCCGCGGTGACGGAGCCGCCGGGGGAGTTGACGTAAATCGCGATGTCCGACGTCGCATCCTCGGCCGACAGCAGGAGCAGCTGCGCGCACACGCGGTTGGCGACGGCGTCGTCGATCTCGCTGCCGACCACGACGATGCGCTGGTGCAGCAGCCGGAACGCGAGCTGGTCGTCGAACGGGGCGGTGGGTGGTGCTGGTGTGGTGGTCATGCCTCCACGGTCCGACGTCGGACGCCCGGGCGGGAGGGTTCTCTGCTCGCAGCGCATCTGCTCACGGCAGAGGACCCTCCCGTCCTCGGTCGGAGGAGGTCTCAGCGCTTGAGCGTGAAGGTGAAGTCGCCGGAGAGCTTGCCGCTCAGGCGGACCGCCGAGACGAGTTTCCCCGCCGTGATCAGTCTCTCGACCTCGGCCCGCGAAAGCCCGCAGCCGTCGGCGATCAGTCGCACCGGCCGGACAGGGATCCGCGCCGCGAAGCGGACCAGGACGTCGATCACCTCGCGGTCCAGGTGATCCGATCCGCCGGTGTCGAGGCGCCAGGCGTTGTCCCAGTCGAGGGCGAAGCGGTTACGGCGCTGCACGACCGGATCCTGGAGCAGCTGAGCTGTCAGGCCAGGGTCGTTGTCATGCAGCCGGTCCAGCAGCGCACGTCGTATGGAGCGCACCTTCATCCGCTCCAGGATCGTGAGCTTTGCAGTCTCCCCGCACGCGGTACAGAGCGCGAGGAGCCAGGCGTCGATGAGCTTGTGGTTTGCGTTGACGCGAAATCTGCCGCTCGCCCGGAAGCGCTCAGCCGCGCACGCGTGGCAACGGCGGCGAACGAGCGGCAGGCAGGTGGGCACGATCATCCAGTTGTTGAGCACAGAAGTACACCGGTTCCAGTGAGAAGTCCGCAGCAAGAAGGAGCGCGGCGCACAGGTGCGACGCGCGACGATTCAGCGCTCGGGAGGTCTCACAGGGTGTACAACGGCACGTCCTTGACTCGACGAGATGGTTCGGCAGCAGGGTATTGGCGCACGACGGCGCTGCTCCACTGGTATTTCGAGCGCCTCACGCCAGGTTCATCCAGCGGAAGATGACCCGCCGGACCGGCGCTAGTGCCGGGCGCCGTCGGTTCCGATAACAGGGAACGCGTTGAAGTGGATCTGCACCGGCCGTGCGCCCGGGACGTCCTGCTGGAGCCGCAGCGGGGCGGTCTGCTCCTCGAGGACCGCGCGCACGGCTGCGACCAGGCTCGCCAGCTGTTCGGGAGTGGCCCACACGTTGATCGTGCTCAGGGTCGTCGCGTGCACCCACTCGGGATCCTGCTCGGAGCTCTCGTTGAACGCGCGCAGCACCGCCCAGATCTTCTCCTGGCGTGCCCGCTCCAGCTCGGCGTTGACGACGTCCTTGGCCATCCGTGTGCCGGCGTCGTCGGCCGCGTCGGGTGCGACGCTGAAGCCGCCGGGCACGGTCTCCCACCAGCGCTCGCGCGCCGTGCCCTTGCCCTCGACCTCGCGCACGAACCCGTGCCGGGCGAGCTGGCGCAGGTGGTAGCTCGTCGACCCGCTCGACTCGCCGACCCGCTCGGCCAGCCGGCTCGCGGTGAGCGGGCCGTGCGTGTTGAGCAGGTCGAGGATCTGGACGCGCAGCGGGTGCGACAGCCCCCGCAGCGCCGTGGGTCCGAGCGTGTTGCCCAGCGCGTCCGCGACTCTTGTCCGAGCCCGCTCGCCGAGGCCGTCGAGCTCGGGGCGCGGCGACGCCGTCCGGCCGGGCTCCTGGTCGTCGGTCGGACGACGGTCGTCGCGCGCGGTGCTCATGGGCCCTGACGTTACCTACCCCCGGAAGGCCTCAGCGCAGGCTCAACGGGTTGAGCTGGGCGCGGTTGTCGCGGCGCCGCTCGACGTGCGCCCGACGTCGAGCGCTGAGCTCGAGCTCGGCGGCGGCCCGTGCGCGCAGCCGGGAGCGCGCCCGTGCTCGTGCGGTGGCCCGGCGGTGTCCCAGATCGGCGAGGAACGTACCGAGCCGGACGACGGCGCGGTCCAGGCCGTACAGGTCGGTGGTGCGGGGCAGCGGCGGGGCGGCGAGCGCGAGCATCGGTGGCTCCTCGGGGCGCGACGTGTGGTGACATCACGAGAGTAGTTACGCAAAGACGTCTTTGCAAGAGTTCCTTTGCAAACAAGTCTCGGGAACGAGTTCGAGGCCGAGGGGGTCGCAGTCAGGCGTCGCGGCGCCGGAGCGTCACGGCCGCGGCGACGAGCAGCACCAGGGTGTACCCGGCGAGCACGCCGTAGCCGACCCATGGCTCGAGCAGCGTGTCCGGCGTCGGGCCGCCCGAGATGATCCGCTCGCCCGCGACGGACGGCAGGAGCTTGTTGACCCAGTCGGTCCAGGCGGCGTCGGACGCGGCCACGATGATCGAGAAGATGATGGGCAGCACGAAGAAGAGCGCGACGAGCGTGAAGATCGCGCCCGCGGTGTGCCGCATCAGGGCCCCGACGGCGAGCGCGAAGGCCGCCACGGTCGCCAGGTAGAGCACGCAGCCGGCCAGCGGGCGGACCTGGTCGGGATCGGACAGGTCGATGGACAACCCCGCGGCGTCGAGCAGCGGCATCGTCACGAGGTACGCGACACCGAGCGCGAGCGAGATGACCACGACCGTCGTGGCGACGATGACCACGAGCTTGGCCCACAGCACGGGCAGGCGATGCGGCACCGCGGCGAACGTCGAGCGGATCATGCCGGTCGAGTACTCGCTGGTCACGACCAGTGCGGCCAGCACCGCGACCGCAAGCTGCCCGAACGAGTAGCCGAGCGTGATGGCCGTCGTGCCGGCAAGGCCTCCCATGGCCTGCATCCCCGGGTCCTGGGCCATCTCCCGCTGCATCTCCGGGTTGTCGACCGCGGACCGCATGATCGCGGCCATCATGAGTGCGAAGCCGACCATGACCACCGCCGTGATGACGACCGTCCACAGGGTCGAGCGCAGTGTGCGGAACTTGATCCACTCCGAGTGCAGGACTCGCCAGAAGCTCACCCGGCGCACCCCCGTGCCCGACGTCGGAGCCCCCGTCACGCTGGTCGCGGCGGTCATCGCTCTGCTCCTTCGGGGCTCGAGGCGGCCACCGTGGTCGGCGCGGTGGCGGGCACGGCGGTGATGTCCTCGGCGTGGAACTCGACCGCGTCGGCCGTCAGGGCCATGTAGGCGTCCTCGAGCGTCGAGGAGACCGGCGTGAGCTCATGCAGGACGACGGCCGAGCGGGCCGCGACCTCGCCGATACGCGGGGCGTCGAGGCCCGCGACGTCGAGGCGACCGTCGTCGAAGACCGTGACGTCGGCGCCCTCGCGGCGCAACCCCTCGGACAGCTCGTCGCCTTGCGGCGTGCGCACCCGCACGTGGCGGCGCGAGGCGCCGTCGAGCAGGTCCCGGACCGAGGTGTCGGCGAGGATGCGGCCCTTGCCGATGACGATGACGTGGTCCGCGGTGAGCGCGACCTCGCTCATGAGGTGGCTCGAGAGGAACACCGTGCGTCCCTGCTCGGCGAGGTACCGGGTGAGGTTGCGGACCCACAGGACGCCCTCGGGGTCGAGCCCGTTGACGGGCTCGTCGAGGATGAGCGTGCGCGGGTCGCCCAGCAGCGCGACCGCGATGCCGAGCCGTTGGCCCATGCCGAGGGAGAAGCCGCCCACGCGCTTGCGCGCGACGGCGGTCAGGCCGGTGAGCTCGATGACCTCGTCGACGCGGGAGTCCGCGATGCCGTGGGTCGCGGCCAGGACCTGCAGGTGCTGCCGCGCCGTCCGGCCGGGGTGGGCGGACTTGGCCTCGAGCAGCGCGCCGACCTCGGCGAGCGGGGTCCGGTGCTGGGCGTACGGCCGGCCGTTGACCGTGACGGTGCCCGCGGTGGGCCCGTCGAGGCCCATGATCAGGCGCATCGTCGTCGACTTGCCGGCGCCGTTGGGCCCGAGGAATCCCGTGACCAGGCCCGGCTGCACGGTGAACGTGACGTCGTCGACGGCGAGCTTGTCGCCGTAGCGCTTGGAAAGTCCTCGTGCCTCGATCATGCGGGCGCCCTCTCGATCGCGGCGGGCGGTTTGCCCCTCATCGAGCGTAGGTGACGGTCTCGGTCACGTCACGAAAGTTGCCCGGGACGTCCGGGAACCTTTCGTACGTCGGTGGCGTTGCCTACGATGAGGTCGCACGGCCAGCGACCCGGCCATGCCCGCGCGACGCCCCGTCGTCGGGCAACCGGCAGCCGCGACCAGGAGGAGCTCATGAGCAACCCCGTCTTCTCGAACAGCGACATGTTCGGCGAGCCGCGCCGCACGGCGCGCCGGGGCGGTGCCACGACGGCGCCGCCGCAGTATGGCCAGCCGCAGTACGGCCAGTACGGCACGGCGAGCACGCAAGGCGCCGACGCCGCCTCGCTCGAGAACATGTACGACGCGCCGTCGGCGACGACCGCCGACACCAAGCGCCTCACGTACGACGACGTGATCATCAAGACCGGCGGGCTGCTCGCCCTGCTGGTCGTGGTCGCGGCCGCGACGTGGACCTTCGCGCCCGGTCTGTGGCCGCTCGGCATGATCGTCGGCCTCGTGCTCGGCCTCGTGAACGCGTTCAAGAAGAACCCGAGCCCCGTGCTCATCACGCTCTACGCGGTCGCCGAGGGTGTTTTCCTCGGTGGCATCAGCCTGCTGTTCGGCAGCATCGCCGGCGTGGAGGCCACAAGCATGGTGCTGCAGGCCGTCGTCGCCACCATGGCGACGTTCGCCGCGGCGCTGTTCCTCTTCAAGTCGGGGCGCGTCCGCGTCACGCCGAAGTTCACGCGCTGGCTGCTCATCGCCCTGGTCGGCTACCTGGCCTTCTCGCTCGTCAACGTCGTCCTCACCTGGTCGGGCGTGCTCCAGGGCTGGGGCATGCGCGAGGGCCCGCTCGGGATCGTCATCGGCCTCGTCGCCGTCGGCCTGGCCGCCGCCTCCCTCATCGTCGACTTCGACGCGATCAAGCGCGGCGTCGAGCAGGGCGTCCCGGCGCGCTACGCCTGGACCGCCGCGTTCGGCCTGGTCGTGACGCTGGTCTGGCTCTACCTCGAGTTCCTCCGCCTGCTCGCGATCTTCAACAGCAGCGAGTGACGAGGTAGACCACTCCCGCCGAGGTAGAACCACTCGCGCCGCGGTAGAAGAAGATCCGGCGAGGTAGAACGCGAATGCGTTCTACCTCGCCGGAACTCTTTCTACCTCGGCGAGAGCATCGGCGGTCACGGTGGGACCATGACGGCATGCGATACGCCGAGCACATCTCCGAGCTCGTGGGCCGAACACCCCTGGTCCGCCTGAGCCGGGTGACCGAGGGCCTGTCCGCGACGATCCTCGCGAAGGTCGAGTACTTCAACCCTGGCGGCTCCGTGAAGGACCGCATCGCGCTCAAGATGGTCGAGGCCGCCGAGGAGTCGGGCCAGCTGAAGCCCGGTGGCACGATCGTCGAGCCGACGAGCGGCAACACCGGCGTCGGCCTCGCGCTCGTCGCCCAGCGCAAGGGCTACGAGTGCGTGTTCGTCTGCCCCGACAAGGTCAGCAAGGACAAGCGGGACGTCCTCGCGGCGTACGGGGCGCGCGTCGTCGTGACGCCGACGGCCGTGCCGCCGGACCACCCGAACTCGTACTACTCGGTCTCCGACCGGATCGTCGCCGAGACCGAGGGCGCGTGGAAGCCGGACCAGTACTCGAACCCCAACGGGCCGGCGTCGCACTTCGAGTCCACCGGGCCCGAGGTGTGGGAGGACACCGACGGCAGGGTGACTCACTTCGTCGCCGGCGTGGGCACGGGCGGCACGATCACGGGCGCGGGCCGCTACCTCAAGGAGGTCTCTGCTGACCGCTCGCCCGACGACGGCGGCCCGGTCCGGATCATCGGTGCGGACCCGGCGGGATCGGTCTACTCGGGTGGCGACGGCCGGCCGTACCTCGTGGAGGGAGTGGGCGAGGACTTCTGGCCGCGCGCCTACGACCCGAGCGTGCCGGACGAGGTCATCCCCGTGACCGACGCGGACTCGTTCGCCATGACGCGGCGCCTCGCACGCGAGGAGGCGCTGCTCGTGGGTGGCTCGTGCGGCATGGCCGTCCAGGCGGCACTGCGGCTCGCGCGGCGCCTCGAGGACTCCGACCCGGCCGCTGCGTCGAAGGCCGTGATCGTCGTGCTGCTGCCGGACTCCGGGCGGGGCTACATGTCGAAGATCTTCTCCGACGCGTGGATGCGCTCGTACGGCTTCCTCGACGCCGACGCCGAGATCACTGCGGGCGACATCCTGCGCGGCAAGACGGGCACGATGCCCGACCTCGTGCACACCCACCCCAACGAGACGCTGCGCGACGCGATCGAGATCCTGCACGAGTACGGCGTCTCGCAGATGCCCGTGGTCGTCGCAGAGCCGCCCGTCAAGATCGGGGAGGTCGCCGGTGCGGTGAGCGAGCGCGAGCTGCTCGACGTCGTGTTCTCCGGCAAGGCCAAGCTCGCCGACCGCGTCGCCGACCACATGGCCGAGCGGTTCCCGCTCGTGGGGGTCGGCGAAGGGCTCGAGGCGGTGCGCGCCGCGCTGCACGGCGCCGACGCGCTGCTCGTCGTCGAGGGCGGAGAACCGGTCGGCGTGCTCACGCGCCACGACCTGCTCGGGTACCTGGCCCACTGATCGACCGGACATCACGACGGCGAGATAGAACGAAATCGCGCGAGGTAGAACGCCATCGCACGAGGTAGAAGCGTCTGGGCTTCTACCTCGGCGAAAGTTGTTCTACCTCGGCGAGAGTTGTTCTACCTCGGGAAGAGTCGGTCGGCCCTCCCCGAGCGCGGTGACGCCGGCGACGAGCATGTCGATGAGCACGCCGAAGCTGCGGTCGAGGTCCTGGGGGAGCCGGAACCCTCCGCCGAGCTCGAGCATCACGAACCCGTGGATCGCGGACCGCGCGGCGCGGACTGCGTCGACGAGACGCTCGTCGGGCAGCGCGAATCCGCGCAGTACGGCCGCGGCGACCTGCACGCTCTCGGCGGCGGCCTGGCGATGCTCGGCCGCCGAAGGATCGTCGGGGTCAGGGCCCACCTGTGTCGCGGCGTAGCGGCCCGGCTGCGCGACGGCGTAGCCCCGCCAGGCGTGGGCCAGCGCGCGCACCGCGTCGGCGCCCGAGCGCCCGACCGTGGCGGCAGCACCCGCCGTCGTGAGCTCTCGCACCGCGACGACCGACACCTCCCGACGCAGCGCCGCGAGCGACCCGACGTGCTTGTACAGACTCGGGGTGGCGACGCCGGCCCGGGACGCGACCTTCGCAAGGGTGAGCTGCGCGAAGCCGTCCGGCCCGCCGTCGTCGACCACCTCGAGCGCCAGGCGAACGACGGCCTCGCGCGTCAGGCCGGCCCTAGGCACGCGCGTCCTCCTCGCCCTGGTCCTCGCCGTGTGCCGCGGGCAGGCCGGCGAGGAAGTCGAGCACGGCGGGCAGGACGACGTCGGGCGCCTGGTGATGCGGGTAGTGGCCCACGCCGTCCACGAGCAGGCCACGCGCCCCGATCGCGTCCCGCATCCACGCGAGCTCGGCGGCCGGGTCCCGGTAGTCGGGGTCGAGCGAGCCGACGACGACGAGCGCCGGCGCTTGCACCGCGTCGAGGCGCCGTTCGACCACGCCGTGGTCGAGCGCCAGGGCGAGGTCCCGGAACGACCGCAGGCGGTCGCGGTCGCGCAACGACGCGCGCACGGCCGCGACGTGCTCGGCGTGGCGCGGCGAGCGACGGCCCTTGCAGATCGAGGAGTAGTAGGCGGCCCAGAACGCCGCACCCCAGGGGCGTGCCAGCAGCATGCGGTAGACGATCCGCAGGAACCGTTGCTGCGCGGGCGACGCGGGGTCGCGCAGCAGGGGGTCGAGCAGAACCAGCCCTCGGACCAGGTCGGGCCGTTCGGCGGCGGCCCACGCGGCTGCCGACCCGCCCATCGAGCTCCCCAGGAGCACCGCCGGGCCCGCGCCGAGATGCTGGACGAGCGCGAGCAGGTCGGCGCCGGTCGCGTCGTCGCCGTGGGTGGTGAACGTCGTCGAGGAGTCGCCGTGGCCGCGCAGGTCGGTGACCACGACGCGGTAGCCGGCCGCGACGAGCGCCGGTGCGACATCGTCGTAGGTCGAGCGCAGGTCACCCATCCCGGGCACGGCGACGACGAGCGGCCCGGAGCCGGAGTCGGTGTAGGCGAGGCGCCCCTCGGGGCGGTCGAGGAAGCTCAGGCTCTGTGTCATAGCCTCAAAGCTAATGCTATTAGCCCACGGGTGGCAAGACCCCGCCCGCGCCAGTTCGAAGAAGCCCGGCTACAAGCCGTTCGGGCCGCGGAACGCCCTGGAGTCGCGGTCCTCCTCCTCGGCCCGGATCACGTGCATGACGGCGTTGATGAGCGCCAGGTGGGTGAACGCCTGCGGGAAGTTGCCCAGGTGCCGTCCCGTGCGCGGGTCGATCTCCTCGGCGTAGAGGTGGAGCGAGCTGGCGAACGACAGCAGGCGCTCGCACAGGCGCCGGGCGCGCTCGACCTCGCCGATCTCCGCGAGCGCCGACACGAGCCAGAACGAGCAGATCGTGAACGTCCCCTCCTCGCCCGACAGCCCGTCGTCGGTCTCCTCGACGCGGTAGCGCAGCACGAGCCCGTCGTCGGTGAGCTCGTCGGCGATCGCCAGGACGGTCGCGCGCACGCGCTCGTCGTCGGGCGGCAGGAAGCGCAGCAGCGGGACGAGCAGCAGCGACGCGTCGAGCGCGTCCGAGCCGTAGCGCTGGACGAACACGCCGCGCTCGTCGACGCCCTTGGTACAGATGTCGGACTTGATCTCGTCGGCGAGCTTCTGCCACTGCTCGGCGAAGTCGTGCTCGTCGTAGAGCCGGGCGAGCCGGGCGCCGCGGTCGAGCGCGACCCAGCACATGAGCTTGCTCGAGGTGAAGTGCTGCGGCTCGCCGCGCACCTCCCACATGCCCCGGTCGGGCTCGTGCCAGTGCGTCGCCGCCTGCTCGACCTGGCGCTTGAGGATCGGCCACAGGGCCTCGGGCAGCTGCTCGCGGTTGCGCGTGTGCAGGTACACCGAGTCGAGCACCGCGCCCCACACGTCGTGCTGGCGCTGCGCGTACGCGGCGTTGCCGATGCGCACCGGCCGCGCTCCCTCGTATCCCGACAGGTGCAGCAGCTCGTGCTCCTCGAGCTGCTCCTCGCCTCCGACGCCGTACATGATCTGCAGGTGCTTGTTGTCGGAGCACACGTCCTGGATGAACGCGAAGAAGTCGTTCGCCTCGCGGTCGAGCCCGAGCGTGTAGAGGCCCCAGAGAGCGAACGTCGAGTCGCGGATCCAGGCGTAGCGGTAGTCCCAGTTCCGCTCGCCGCCCGGCGTCTCGGGCAGGGACGTCGTCGCGGCGGCGAGCAGCGCACCCGTCGGGGCGTACGTGAGGCCCTTGAGCGTGAGCGCCGAGCGCTGCAGGTAGATGCGCCACGGGTGGTCGGGGAAGGTGCCCTGGGTGATCCAGTCGCGCCAGTACTGCTCGGTGACCCACATCCTCTCGGTCGCCTCCGCCCACGACGACGGCGCGGCCAGCTGCGACCAGGACATCGCGACGAAGTGCGTGTCGCCCTCGTCCATGCGTGTGCGAGCGCTCCCACGGCGACCCTCGATCCCGAACCGCAGGCTCGAGCTGAGCCGGAGGTCGGGGTTCGGACCGTCCATGCGCGCCACGATCGACGAGTAGCCCGTACCTTCGTACTCCCACCGCGGCTCGCCGCGGGCGTAGTCGGGCCTGGGCTCGCACACGACCTCGAGGTCGACCGTGCCCGACACGCACTTGATGGTGCGCAGCAGGATGTGCTCGGCGTCGTGGTCGGTGGGTGTGCGCCGGTGCGTGTGCGAGCGTTCGTCGACGTCGTGCCACGGGCCCATGACCATCGCGTCGCGGACCACGAGCCAGCCCGACGACGTCTGCCACGTCGTCTCGAGGATCAGTGTGCCGGGTAGGTAGCGACGCGCGACGGGTACACGCACGCCGTGCGGGCCGACCCGGAAGTGCCCGGCGCCGCGGTCGAGCACCGCCGAGAAGACGCTCGGGGAGTCCGGGCGCGGCACGCACATCCACTCCACGGCGCCCGAGGGCGCGACGAGGGCGTTGGTCTCGCAGTCGGACAGGAACGCATACTCCGCGATGGAGGGGAAGGGCCTGCGGCCTTCTGCGAGCGGTGGCGTCGATGCATCGAGCGTCATGGGTCCAAGGGTGGGACCACGAGGGGTGCGGAATCCAGCCCGCGAGCCCTCGTGATCCAAAGGTTTCACACGTCCGTGACACCGAGATGACGCGACTTCGCCCTATTGTCAGAACATCCGGTCAGATGATGCCTGACTGTCGCCGTCGGGCTGCCTCTGGGAAGTTTTCTTCGTGAGGCGTGTCGATCCGCGCGCCTCCCGTTCGACCTTGGGATGAGAGGGGCCGCCGAGGCCCCGCCGGATCCCGGGAGAGGGAAGACCATGCCGAAGTACATGCTGATCATGCGGACCACGGACGAGACGAACGCCGCGTTCGAGGAGTCGGGGCTGAGCTTCGACGACCTCCTCGAGACGATGGGCCGGTTCAACGACGAGATGATCAACGCGGGCGTGCTCGTGGCCGCCGAGGGGCTCGAGGACGCGTCCAAGGGCGTCGTCGTCGACTACTCGCAGCAGCCGCCGGTGGTCACCGACG
Organism: Isoptericola halalbus; assembly: GCA_009663185.1. Classification (GTDB taxonomy): domain Bacteria; phylum Actinomycetota; class Actinomycetes; order Actinomycetales; family Cellulomonadaceae; genus Isoptericola; species Isoptericola halalbus. The sequence continues at coordinate 56,342 of VJZX01000007.1, read as the reverse complement.
GGCCCTACGGCGAGACGAAGGAGCTGTTCAGCGGCTTCTGGATCCTCGACGTCCCGTCGATCGAGGAGGCCGCCGCGTGGGCCAAGAAGGCGCCGCTGGCCGGCCCCGGGGCCAAGGCCGAGATCCGCCGGATCCCGTCCATCGACGAGTTCCCGCAGGACAACGAGTGGATCCGCAAGGAGCGCGCGTGGCGCGAGCGGACCGGTCAGCTCTGACCGGCCCTCATCGACCGGAACGACACACAGACGACGACTCTCACCAGGACGGAGCAGGGCGATGGCGAAGTACATGCTGATCATGCGGGGCACGGACGAGGGCCAGGCGGCCTACGAGGAGATCGACTTCACCGAGATCATCGCGGCCATGGGCCGCTACAACGAACAGCTGATGGACGCGGGGGTGCTCGTCGCGGGCGAGGGTCTGGCCGACGCCTCGGAGGGCGCCGTGGTCGACTTCTCGAACGAGACGCCGGTCGTGACCGACGGCCCGTACGGCGAGACGAAGGAGCTGTTCCACGGCTTCTGGATCCTCGACGTCGCCTCGAAGGAGGAGGCGCTCGAGTGGGCCAAGCGCGCGCCGCTGGGCGGCCCGGGCAACAAGCTCGAGGTGCGCCGCGTCAACGCCGTCGAGGAGTTCCCGCAGGACAACGAGTGGATCCAGAAGGAGATCCAGTGGCGCCAGCAGCTGGGCACCCAGTGAGCGTGCCTGACGGCGGTGCCTCCTCGGCCGGTCGGGGCCGGTCCGGCCCCGGGCCGGCCGAGGGGGACGCCGCCACGTCGGCGCGGCGGGCGGTCGAGGCGGTCTGGCGCATCGAGTCGGCCAGGGTCGTCGGCGCGCTCGCCCGGTACACCGGCGACTTCGCGCTTGCCGAGGACGTCGCCTCGGACGCGCTCGCCGAGGCGCTGGTCTCCTGGCCGCGTGACGGCGTGCCGCGCGACCCCACGGCCTGGTTGCTCGCGACGGGGCGCCGTCGGGCCATCGACGCGTTCCGCCGTCGGGCAGGGCGCGACGAGCGCTACACCGCGCTCGCGAGGGACCTCGACGAGGGCGGGGCGCACGCAGGCGCGACGCCCGCCGTCGCGGCCGACCCCGACCTGCTGTGGGACCCCGACCGGATCGACGACGACCGGCTCGCGCTCGTCTTCGTGGCGTGCCACCCGGTGCTGTCCAAGGAGGCGCGGGTCGCGCTCACGCTGCGGGTCGTCGCCGGTCTGACGAGCGAGCAGGTCGCGCGGGCGTTCCTCGTGCCGGTCCCGACCATCCAGGCGCGGATCACGCGGGCCAAGAAGACGCTCGCGGCCGCGCGCGTTCCGTTCGAGGTGCCGCCCGCCGACGAGCGCGCCGAGCGGCTGGGGTCCGTGCTCAACGTGCTGTACCTGATCTTCACGGAGGGGTCGACGGCATCAGGCGGCGACGAGTGGATGCGGCCCGACCTCGCCCGCGAGGCGATCCGGCTCGCACGCGTGCTCGTGCGGCTCGTGCCGGGCGAGCCCGAGGCGTACGGCCTGCTCGCGCTGCTCGAGCTCACCGCGGCGCGGTTCCCGGCGCGGACCGGGTCGGACGGCGAGCCCGTGCTCCTCGCCGACCAGGATCGACGGCGATGGGACGCCTCGGCGATCCGGCGCGGGCGGGCGGCGCTCGGGCGGGCCGTGGCGTCGGGGCGCGGGTTGGGGCCGTACGGGCTGCAGGCCGCGATCGCCGAGCAGCACGCGCTCGCGCCGTCGGTCGAGGCGACCGACTGGGACCGCATCGTGGTGCTCTACGAGGCGCTCGGACGGGTGGCGCCGTCCCCCGTCGTCGAGCTCAACCGGGCGGTGGCGGTGTCGATGGCGTCCGGGCCGGCGTCGGCGCTCGAGCTCGTTGACGAGCTGGTGGCGACCGACGCCCTGGGCGGCTCGTACCTGCTGCCGAGCGTGCGCGGCGAGCTGCTCACGCGGCTGGGCCGGCGGGACGAGGCGCGGGCAGAGCTCGCGCTCGCGGCGCGCCTGTGCGGCAACGCGCGTGAGCGTGGCGTGCTCGAGCGCAAGATCGGGGCCCTCTAGCTTCGGGTGGAGCGGGAGGGGCGCAGGGTCGCCACGGCGACGCCGGCGAGCGCGAGCGCCCCGCCGATCAAGGCGGCGGCGGGCGGCACCTCGTCGAGCAGCAGCCAGGACATCACTACGACGATCGGCGGCACGGCGTACGTCGACGCCGCGGTCCGGCCCGCCGTCGTGCGCGCCAGCACGTAGCCCCACGTGAGGAACGCGATCGCCGTCGGGAAGATGCCGAGGTAGACGACGGCGAGCACCGAGGAGGTCGGCGCCGAGGCGAGCTCGCGCACGAGCTCGGGCGCGAACGGCAGGGTCGCGACCGTGCCGGCGAGGCAGCCCAGCCAGGTCATGGTCAGCGCGTCGACGTGCGGGAGCAGGCGCTTCTGCAGGGTCGCGGCGCCCGCGTAGATCGCGGCGGACGCGACGCCGAGGACCACGCCCGCGACGTCGAACCGCCCCGTCGACGTCGCGGCCGCGATGACCGCGACGCCCGCAAACGCGACCGCCATCCCGGCCATGAGCCGCCGCGGGAAGCCCTCGCCGAGGAAAAGGCCCGCCAGCACCGCGACGAGCATCGGCGCGAGGTTGACCAGCAGCGCCGCGGTCCCGGCGTCGACGTGCTGCTCAGCCGCGTTGAGCGTGAGGTTGTACGCGCCGAACCACGCCACTCCCCAGACGACGACGAGCGCGAGCACGCGGCCGCGGGGCAGCGAGCCGCCGGTCTTGCCGGCGCTGGTCTCGGAAGTGGCGGCGCCGGAACGCGCCCGCCGCCGGGCACGCGCGACGAGGAGTGTGACCGTGAGTGCGGCCGTCCCCACGGCGATCCGGCCCAGGGTGAGGCCGCCGGGCGAGAAGTCGTGCGCCGCGGCGCGGATGCCCACGAACGCGGACGCCCAGAGGACCACGGTGACGCCGATGGCGGCCCAGACGAGTCCCTCGCGGGACGGGGCGTGTGCGGACACCGTGGTCGGTGCGGTGGAGACCGTCGTCATGCCTTCGATCGTGCCTCGCGCATCCATGAAGCACCAGTTCTTATACCTGTCGATTGATTCAGTATCGCTGTAGAATCGCCCCGTGCTCGACGTCCACCGCCTGCGCATCTTCCGCTCCGTCGTCGCGAGCGGCTCGGTCGCTGCGGCCGCCGCGAACCTCGGTTACACGCCGTCGGCCGTGAGCCAGCACGTGACGGCGCTGCAGCGCGAGACCGGCCTCACGCTGCTCGAGCGCGCCGGGCGCGGCGTGCGGCCCACGGCCGCGGGCCTGGCGCTCGCGGCACAGGCCGACGGCGTTCTCGCACGCCTCGGCGAGGCCGAGTCCGTCGTCGCGGACCTGCGGGCCGGGCGCACGGGCCGACTCTCCCTCGCCTACTTCGCGTCCGTGGGGGCCGCGTGGCTGCCGCACGTCGTCCGGCGCCTGACGACCGAGTTCCCGGGCGTGCGCCTCGATCTCGAGCTGCGCGAGGACATCCCCGACGACCCAGACGAGCGCGCGGACGTGCAGATCGTCGTCGCGCAGGAGTCGTTCGTGCCCGGGTCCGGGTTCCGCGCGAGGCACCTGCTCGACGACCCCTACGTCGTCGTGCTCCCCGCCGGACACTCGTCCGCCGGCCGGGACGAGATCGAGCTGGCCGAGCTCGAGACGCAGCGGTGGGTCGACAACGACTTCGCGCGCGGCTGGTGCCGGCGCAACCTGCTCGAGGCGTGCACGGCCGCGGGTTTCAGCCCCTCGTTCCACGTCGAGGCGCACGACTACCCGACGGCGATCGCCTTCGTCGGCGCGGGCATCGGCGTCACGGTGCTGCCGGCGCTCGGCGCCGAGCACCTGCCGCCGGGCGTCGTCGCCGTGCCCGTGGTCCGCCCGACGCCGGTGCGCTCGATCTACGCCGTCGTGCGCGAGTCCGTGGCCCAGACGCCGCCCGCACGCCTCGCGCTCGACGCGCTGACCGCCGTCGCGCGCCAGGTGCAGGACACGCGGGGTGCGCAGGGCGAGGCGCCGCGTAGGCTTGACGGGCACCGCCGCCGGCCGTCCGCCGTCGGCTCCCCGACCACGTGAGGTATCCCTCGTGACCACGCTCCCCACCGCCTCCGGCTCGTTCGGCGACAAGCCCGAGATCACGTTCCCCGCGGGCGGCGCGCCCGGCGGCCTGCAGGTCCAGGTCCTCCAGGAGGGCACCGGGCCCGTCGTCGAGGCCGGCCGGACGATCGTCGTCAACTACCTCGGCCAGACCTGGGACGGCCACGTCTTCGACAACTCCTACGACCGCGGCCAGACGATCGACTTCCCGATCGGCGTCGGCGCCGTCATCGGCGGCTGGGACAAGGGCCTCGTGGGCCGCAGCGTCGGCGACCGCGTGCTGCTCTCGATCCCGCCGGAGCACGGCTACGGGATGCGCGGCATCCCGCAGGCCGGCATCGGCGGCGGCGACACGCTCGTGTTCGTCGTCGACGTCGTCGGCGTGCGCTGATCCCTGCGAGTCGCGGAAGCCCGGTTGGCCACGGCCCGCCGGGCTTCCGCGCGTCTCAGCTTCTGTCTCGGCGCCGGACGGACCGGGTCACGGTGAACCGCGGGTCCTGCGCGACGTGCTCGGTCGGCCCGACGGCGCGCTCGAGCGCCGGGCGGTAGCGCTGCGGCGTGTTGAAGACGCACCACAGCTCGCCGCCGGGCCGCAGGACGCGCCCAGCGGTGGCGAACATGCGGTGCGCGGCGTCGGTCCGGATCGCGGCCCGGTCGTGGAAGGGCGGGTTGAGGAGCACGACGTCGGCGCTCGCGTCGGGCAGGTCGGCGCCGGCGTCGTCCCGGGTCGCCTCGACGCGGGGGGCGAGGCCGTTCGCCGCGGCCGTGGCGCGCGTCGAGGCGACGGCGGCCGCCGAGCGGTCCGTGGCCGCGACCCGGGCGTCCGGGTAGCGGCGGGCCAGCACGACGGCGAGCAGTCCCGTGCCGCTGCCGAGGTCGACGGCGTCGCGGACCCGTTCGGCGGCCGGCCAGCGATCCGACGTCGTCAGCAGGAGCCGTGTGCCGTGGTCGAGGCTCGCGCCGGCGAACGCGGCACCGTGCGCGACGACGTCGACCACGTCCGTGCGCGCCGCCGCGATGAGCTCAGGGTCGGTGAGACCTGCGGTCACGGGGTAGGTGGGCGGAGCGTCGCGGCGCTCCGGCCGCGGGCCGGTCGCGACGAGCAGGCGGGACTTGCTGCGGGCCAGCGTGGCGCGGACGCCGGTGAACGACGCGGCCAGCACGTCGTTCATCGACCGGGTCATGTGCTTGACGCGGCCGCCCGCGAGGAGCGTGACGTCCTCGGCGGCGTACCGGCCGACGAGCTCGGCGACCTCCGTGAGCTCGGCCAGCGACGTCGGGAGCTGCAGCAGCACGAGGCGCGCGCCGTCGAGCACGTCCTGCCCGAGCACCGGGTGCACCGCGAACGTGCCGCGCGGCTGCTCGCGGCGTTCCGCGTTGACGAGCAGCGCGCGCTCGGCGTCGACGGCGTCGGTGTGGACGCGCACGTCGGGCGCGCCGAGCGCGAGCGCGCCGAGCGTGAGCGCCCCGAACCGGTCGCCGACGACCACCACGTCGCCCCTCCGCGCGGTCGCGAGCCGCTCGCGGGCCTCGTCGAGCAGGAGGCGGTCGGTCGCGTCGACCGCCACGGGGCCGTCCGCGCGCGTTCCGTCGTCGGGCCACGGGACGAGGGAGCCGAGGATCGCCGCGAGCTCGGGGGCAGGGTCGGTGGACGTCACCGGACCAGTCTCCACGACGGCCCGTACCCTGGGCGCATGACGCAGGAGCCGACGTCGCAGGCCCGGGTGGCGATCACCTACTGCACGCAGTGCCGGTGGCTCATGCGCGCGGCGTGGGTCGCGCAGGAGCTGCTGACCACGTTCCGGACGAGGCTGGGGGAGGTCGCGCTCGTGCCGGGGACGGGGGGAGTGTTCCGGGTCGAGCTCGACCCGGGCGACGGGCGTGAGCCCGTGCTGCTGTGGGACCGTGCGGCGCAGGGCGGCGGGTTCCCCGAGATCCCGCCGCTGAAGAAGGCGATCCGCGACGCCGTCGCGCCGGACCTGTCGCTCGGGCACACCGACCGCGTGGCGTCGTCGTAGGGGGATGATCCCGATGAGTTCCACTGCCGGCCAGGATGCTCCGCCGGACCTCGCACGGTGGGGGCTTCATGCCTTCGCTCTCGGGGCTCGGAGAACCCCGCACGGCGTCGTCGCCATGGACGACAACGGCCCGCTCCTCTACCACGCTCGTCGAGGCGTGACTCGTGAGGGACTGGCAGAGCGTGGAATCACGCCCTCCACGAGCCAGCTAGCCCTGCTGCAGGCCTTCGACCTGATCGCCGTCGACGGTGACCTGATCACCACGTCTTTTCCCGTCGTCGAGCCGGCGCTGCTGTCGCACCTGCGGCCCAAGATCTACGACCTGGCCGTGAGTCTGGTGCCGGCGATCAGCGACGACATCAGCTCGATCGCTTCGGCACTGGCCGAACGTGGCCACGTCGGGCATGACTACGCCGTGGTCTTCGGACACGCCCTCGACGGACTCCTGTGGGATCGGCTCACAGCGGCCGGGCTGGCGCCCACGACCGAGCTGAGCGTCGAGCGGCCGTTCTGGAACGGTGTCTTCTGGGCGATCTACCCCGCCAGACCCGCCTCCGCAGGAGTCAACGAGCTGCCGGGCACGAGCGGGACCCTCGTCATGGTCTGGACCCCCGCCACGTTCGCTGCGCTGGACGAGCTGTCGAGGTCCGCCGCCGTCCAGGCGATGCTGGCAGAACCATCCAGGCAGACGACGATTCCCGTGGTCGCCACCGACGACAACGACTTGATACACCGCAAGAGCCAGGGCATCGCTACGACGATCGCTGACGCGTTCACGCCGGGAGGCCAGGCTCAAGAGCTGCTCGATGCGATCCCCGATGCCGACCGTCAGCAGAGCGTCGTCATCGTCGCCCACGAACTCATCTGGGACATCATGGAAGCGCTGACCACCGCAGGCCGGCTCGAGCCGCCCGCGGCGTTGGGCGGCTCGGCCGTCACCCCTGAGGCTGTGAGCACCCAGCTGCTCATCCGTACGCACGAATAGAGACTTCCGGTGTGCTCGCCCCCGCGGACGCGCTACCGCGCCGAGCGGCGGGCGCGGCGCTCGACGCGCGCGGCCTGCTCGGTGGCCTTGGCCGCGACCCGGTCCTCCTCGTCGCGCACCTTGGCCGCGACCTCGCGCTCGCGGGTGAGCCACTGTGGCGGGTCGGCGCGCAGGGCGTCGATCTCCTCCGTCGTCAACGGCTCGGTGATGCCGCCGCGGGCGAGGCCGGCGATCGAGATGCCCAGGCGCCCCGCGACGACGGGCCGCGGGTGCGGGCCGTTGCGGCGCAGGTCCTCGAGCCACGCGGGCGGGTTCTTCTCGAGCTCTTCGAGCTCGGCGCGCGTGACGCCGTGCTCCTGGAACTCGGGGGGAGTGGCGGGGAGGTACACCCCGAGCCGCTTCGCCGCGTTCGTCGGCTTGAGGACCTGCTGCGAGAACGGGGTACCGGCCATGGGCACCAGGGTAGTGGGCGGCCGGGCCGCCCGGTCCCCGTAGCCTGAGGGTGTGACCGACGCGACCCCGCCGCCCGAGGCGGCCGAGACGTTCCGCCTCGCCTACGTTCCGGGCGCGACGCCGGGCAGGTGGGCGCGCACATGGCAGGAGCGCCTCCCCGACGTGCCCCTGGAGATGGTCCAGGTGGAGGCCGCCGACGCCGTCGCGACGCTGCACGACGGCGGTGCCGACGCCGCGATCCTGCGCCTCCCGGTCGACAAGACCGTCCTGTCCGCGATCCCGCTCTACGAGGAGCTGCCGGTCGTCGTCGTGTCGCGCGACCACCTGCTCGCGGCCACGGAGCCCGACGAGGTCGTCACGCGTGACGATCTCGCCGACGACGTCGTGTGGCTGCCGCGCGACGACGTCCTGTTCGCCGGCGGCGCCGCGGAGGTCCCCGGGCGCGCGCCGGAGCCGTACGACGACGGGTCCGGCATGGTCGTCGATCCCGAGCGCCCCGCAACCACCGCGGACGCGATCGCCTGGGCCGCGAGCGGCACGGGGGTGACCGTCGTGCCGATGTCTCTCGCGCGGCTGCACCACCGCAAGGACGTCACGTACCGCGTGCTCGATGGCGGCCCCAGCTCCCCGGTCGGGCTCGCGTGGATCAGCGACCGCACCACGGACCTGGTCGAGGAGATGATCGGCATCGTGCGCGGGCGCACGGTCAACAGCTCCCGTGGCCGGGGCGCGCGCAGTGCTCGGACGTCGTCGGACGCCGGTGCGCAGCCCGCGCGGCGGGAGGAGCCGGGGCGCGACAGGCCGCGCGGGGGAGCGCGGGCGGCGCGGCCGGCGTCGGGCAAGGGGGTACGACGCCATCGGCGGTAGCGGTACCGAATCGTTATGTATTTCACCCTCTAGGGGCTATGCCGGACGAGTCCGACATCACTACGGTTTGGGCTCGTGCATCGACTCTCCGTGATCATCGCGACCGCCGTCGCCGCCACCGCGCTGGCCGCATCGCCCGCCGCCGGTCTTTCCACCACACAGCCCTGGCAGGACATCACCTGGGGCGGGAACTGGGACCCCGAGAAGGTCGGCGACCCCTGGGACGGCGGTGATGCCGAGCATGACGACATCGTCTACGGGTGGCCCGAGATGACGTACGACTACCAGGACGACGTCTGCCCCGGTACGGACGAGGAGAAGACGGACACCGACGACGACCCGACGACGCTCACCCTCACGGCGCCCGCGGGCAAGCTCATCTCCGCCTACTGCATCAAGTCGGGCTCGGGCACCTACGGCGAAGGCGCCAAGATCGTCGTGCTCGAGGAGCCCGTTGCCGAGCTGGTGCTCGCCTACCCGACGGACGGGAAGTGCAAGGCGATCAGCCACTACACGCTCGCCTACGTCGACGCGCCCGCGGAGACGGTGTCGACGCCCGACGAGCCCACGGAGCCGAGTGAGCCCACCGACCCGGGTGACCCGGTCGTGGACGACGAGCCCGAGAAGCCGTCTCCGGACGACACGGAGCCCGACGTGGTCATCGAGGAGGACGAGGTCGAGGACACGCCGCCGGCGACCACCTCGGACGACGAGACCCCGGAGACGCTGCAGGACGACGCCACCGACGAGGAGATCACCGCGTCTGCCGGCGACGACCCGGCCGACGGTGGCGAGCCGCTCGAGGAGGCCGGTGGCGCGCAGACTCTGGCGCTCACGGGCGGCGAGGTGACCACGCTCGGGATCGCCGCGGTCGTGCTCGTGGCCGTGGGCGTGACGGCGATCATGTTGGGCCGCCGCCGCACCGCCTGACCTCGTATCAATCGTTGTGAGCGGACTGTTGGCCCGGTTCCGCATGCGGAACCAGGCCAAAAGTCCGCTCACAACGCTCAGCCGAGGCCGGCGAGGGAGCGGACGGTGTCGATCGTGTCGGCCTCGTCGGTGGTCTTGTCGTCCCGGTAGCGCAGCACCCGCGCGAACCGCAGCGCCAGCCCGCCCGGGTAGCGGGTCGAGCGCTGGACGCCGTCGAACGCGATCTCGACGACCTGCTCTGGACGCACGTGCACGACGTAGCCGCCCTCTGAGCGGTGTGTCTCGAGGTCGGTGAACCGCCGGGTCTGCCACTCGAGCATCTCGTCGGTCATGCCCTTGAACGTCTTGCCGAGCATGACGAACCCGCCCCTGGACGGGTCGCGCGCACCGAGGTGGATGTTCGACAGCCAGCCCTGCCGGCGCCCGGAGCCCTGCTCGACGGCGAGCACGACGAGGTCGAGCGTGTGCCGCGGCTTGATCTTGACCCACGCGGCGCCCCGCCGCCCGGCCTCGTACGGCGCGTCGAGGTCCTTGACCACGAGGCCCTCGTGCCCGGCGGCCACCGTCTCGGCGAAGAAGTCCGCGACCTCGCCAGGGTCCGCACTGACGACTCGCGGCACGACGGCGGACGGCGGCACGACGTGCTCGAGCACCTCGAGGCGCTCGCTCGCCGGCGCGTCGATGAGGTCCGTGCCGTTGAGGTGCAGCACGTCGAAGAAGTACGCGGTGAGCGGTGTCGTGCCGGCATTCGCAGCGGCGTCATGGCTGCCCGTGCGTGCGGCGGTCTCCTGGAACGGGCGAGGCCGGCCGGCGTCGTCGAGCGCGATGGCCTCGCCGTCGAGGACGGCCGCGACCGCGTCGAGCGAGCGCGCCAGCCGGACGACCTCCGGCAGCCGCTCGGTGATGTCGTCGAGCGAGCGGGTGAAGACCGCGACGTCGCGCCCCGACTTGTGGACCTGGACGCGGATGCCGTCGAGCTTGACCTCGGCGGCGACCGTCGCGCCGTCGAACCGCTCGAGCGCGGCCGAGACGTCGGGCGCCGAGGAGGCGAGCATCGGACGCACGGGCCGGCCGACCTCGAGCCTGAAGTCCTCGAGCGCCGTCGCGCCGCCCGTCAGCGCCGCGCGCGCGATCGGCCCGGACAGGGCGCTGAACATGGCAGCACGCCGCACCGTCGCGAGCGGGACGTCAGCCGCGGCGGCGATCGCGTCGAGGAGCAGCGAGTCCAGGGCCCCTTGGCGCAGCTCGCCGAGCACGAGTCGGCGCAGGAAGTCTTGCTCGTTCGCGATCGCCATGGAGAACAGGTCGGCCACGGCGGCTGCTCGCGCCGCCTGGGAGCCCGCGCCCGCGAGCCCGCTGAGGTCCTCGAGGGCGTCGTCGACGTCGAGCGGTGTGAGCGTGGGCTCGACCGCGGGCGGCGGCAGGTCGGTGAGCGAGCGCCAGCCGACGCCGGTGCGGCGCTGGCGCGGGCGGCCGGACAGGAACGACGCGACGACCTCGACCTCTTCGCCGGGCTCGGCCGCGCGCAGCGACTCGGCGAGCAGCTCGCGCTTGCGCAGCCGCGAGCGCGTCGCGGCGACGGCGGCATGCGTGCGGACGACCTCGGCGAGCAGCACGTTCTGATCGTCGCAGCCGGTGCCGGAACCCGCTTCCCGGACCGCTCGGTGCCGGGCGTCTCAGTGCCGGGCGTCGTACGCCTCGCGTGCGGCGAGGACCTCGGCGGCGTGCTCGAGCGCCCAGCGCTCCAGCGCGCACAGCGGCTCGAGCGCCCCACGGCCCGCTCGGGTGAGCGCGTACTCGACGCGGGGCGGTACCTCGGCGTGCACGGTGCGCTCGACGAGCCCGTCGCGCTCAAGACCGCGCAGCGTCTGCGTGAGCATCTTCTGCGAGACGCCGTCGACCCGCTGCGCGAGCTGCGAGAACCGCAGGGGGCCGGCGTCGAGTGCGCCGATGACCAGCACCGTCCAGCGGTCTGCGAGGCGGTCGAGCACGGTGCGGCTCGGGCACGCGCGCCGGTACGGGTCGAACGGGATCTCGGTCACGGCTCCTCCTTGCGTCCCCCGAGTCTAGTCTCTATGCTCTCCGATCGAAAGCCACTCTCCATTAGAGAGTATTGGATCGACGAGGGAGCACAGCATGGCTCGCATCACCGTGATCGGCGGCACCGGCTACGCCGGCAGCCACATCGTCCGCGAGGCCGCGTCGCGCGGCCACGAGGTCACGTCCGTCAGCCGGTCGGCCCCGGCCGAGCAGGTCGAGGGCGTGCGGTACACGACCGGGTCGGTGCTCGACGACGGCACGCTCGCCGCGGCCGCGGCCGAGTCCGACGTCGTGGTCGCCTCGGTGTCCCCGCGCGGCGACATGGCGGGCAAGGTCGCGCCGGCGTACGCGCAGCTCGCCGAGGCCGTGAAGGCCAAGGGCACGCGGCTCGCGGTCGTCGGCGGCGCGGGGTCCCTGCTCGTCGCCGAGGGCGGGCCGCGGCTCGTCGACACCGACGCGTTCCCCGCGGACTACAAGCCCGAGGCGCTCGAGTTCGCGGGCATCCTCGACGACCTTCGCGAGGCGCCCGAGGACGTCGACTGGTTCTACCTGAGCCCGGCCGTCCTGTTCGGCGCCTACGCCCCGGGCGAGGCGACCGGCAGCTACCGCGTGGGCGGCGACGTCGTGCTCACCGACGAGGAGGGGAGCTCCGCCATCTCAGGCGCCGACTTCGCGACGGCGCTCCTCGACGAGATCGCGCAGCCGGCGCACCGCCGTCGCCGTTTCACCGTCGCGAACTGAGCCCTCGACCGGCGGTCGGTGGTTCAGGCTCGTTGCGTCATCCGGCGGATTCCGCAACGAGTCTGAACCACCGACCGCTGTGGCGTCGTCGGGTGTCAGACGTCTCGGGAGCGTTGTCGGCGCAGCTGACCGATGCGGATCGTGCCGGCGGTCAGGGCGATGACGCCAACCCCCACGCCTGCGATGAGAAGCGCGAGCGCGAGCGGGACCGATCCCTGCATGCCGAGGAACGAGACCAGCACGGGCTGGGGGTTCTGCAGCATGAAGACGGACAACGCCACCAGGACGAGACCGCCGAGGCAGAGGGCGAACCACGTGCTCCCCGCGCGGGTGCGCCGCGGCTTCGGCGGGCGACCGTCAGTCCCGGCGTCGCGGCTGGCGGAGTACGGGCGGGTGCGGCCCGTGGTGGGATGCCCGTTGGTCGCGGACCTCAGCGGCGGGGTGGCGGCCATGACGGCCTCCTTGCGGTTCCGGGCCCCCGCACCTCAGGTGGGGCACGTTCGCCGCGGATGTCCCTCACACTACGCCCGTGGCTGGGGCCAGGCTCCGAGAGCAGGTCTCCTGCCCCTTGGCTGAGGCCCGGCCCTCACCTCGGCACGGACGATCGGGCCGCGACCGTTTCCCGTAGAGTCGCGCCGTCCCCCGCACAGCCCGGCGACGAGACCTTGCAAGGGAGCCAAACCCTCCATGAGTACCGCACAGCCCGCAACCACCGGCCGGACGTTCCCGCTGGGGACCGTCCGGCTCGGTCCCGGACCGTTCGCCGTCGCCCAGCAGCGGGCGCTGGAGGTGGTGCTCGACATCGACCTGGACCGGCTCCTCGCCCCGTTCCTCGCCGCGGCAGGGATCGACGGCCAGGCGGAGCCGTACGGCGACTGGGAGAGCGGGGGGCTCGACGGCCACATCGGCGGTCACGTCCTGTCCGCGCACGCGAAGCTGTGGGCGGTGACCGGCCAGGACGTGCTGCACGACCGCATGGAGCACATGCTCGACGTGCTGGAGCGCTGCCAGGACGCGGTCGGCACCGGCTACGTCGGCGGGGTGCCCGACGGGCCGGCCCTGGGCCAGGAGCTCGCCGCCGGGCGCATCGACGCCGACCTGTTCTCCCTCAACGGCCGGTGGGTTCCGCTCTACAACCTGCACAAGACGCTCGCCGGCCTCATCGACGCGGCGACCCACGGGCGCTCCGAGCGCGCCCTTGCCATGGCGACGCGCTGGGCCGACTGGTGGCTGACAGTCACGAAGGCGCTCACCGACGAGCAGGTCGAGCAGGTCCTCACCGCCGAGTTCGGCGGGCTCAACGAGGCGTTCGTGGAGCTGGGCCGGCTCACCGGCCGCCAGGACCTCGTCGCCGAGGGGCTGCGGCTGGCCCACCACAGGCTGCTGGACCCGCTCGGCGACGGCGCCGACCCGCTGGACGGGCTCCACGCCAACACACAGATCCCCAAGGTGCTGGGCTACCAGCGCCTGGCCGACCTGGCGGCAGACGGCGACCCGGGCGCTGCGCGGTTCGCTGCCGCCGCCGACACCTTCTGGTCCTCGGTGGTCGAGCGCCGCACGCTGGCGATCGGCGGGAACAGCGTGCGCGAGCACTTCCACCCGTCGTCGGACTTCACCGAGGTGATGACTGACCGCGAGGGGCCGGAGACCTGCAACACCCACAACATGGTCGAGCTCGCGCGCCTGCGGCTCGACCGCGCGCACGACGGCGCCGCCGTCGAGCTCGCCGAGCGGGCACTCTTCAACCACCTGGTCTCGTCCGTCCACCCGCGGCGCGGGGGCTTCGTGTACTTCACGCCGATGCGGCCGGCGCACTACCGGGTGTACTCCCGGCCGCACCTGTCCATGTGGTGCTGCGTCGGCTCCGGGCTCGAGGGCCACACGCGGTACAACGAGCTCGTCTACACCCACGACGGGCCCGACCTCCGGGTCGAGCTCTACGCGCCGTCGGTGCTCGACTGGACGGAGGAGGGCCTGCGGGTCGAGCTGTCGACCGAGCTGCCGTTCCGTGACGAGGCGCGTGTCGTCGTCACCTCCGCCTCACCCCGGGCGCGCACGCTGCACCTCCGCGTGCCGTCCTGGGCGGAGCTCGTGGGCCTGAGCGTCGACGGCGAGCCGGTCGACGCTCCCGTCGTCGACGGCTACGCCGAGGTCGCCCGGACCTGGAGCGGCACGACAGCCGTCACGGTCCGGCTCGCGCCCCGGCTCGTCGCGGAGGCGCTGCCCGACGGGTCCGGCTGGGTGGCGTTCCGCTACGGCCCCGTCGTGCTCGCGTCGCGCGACGGCGGCGAAGACCTCGAAGGGCTCGTCGCAGGGCCGGACCGCATGGCACACGTGGCCCACGGCCGGAAGGTGCCGATGCGGCGCAGCGGCATCGTGGCCGCCGAGCCGCCGGAGTCGGCCGTGTCGGCCGTCGACGAGCGCACGCTGACCTTCGAGCTCGAGGTGGTTCGCGAGCGGTCCGGCGAGCTTGTTCCCGCCACCGTGCTGCTCGAACCCTTCGCAGGCATCCACGACGAGCGCTACAGCATCTACTTCGCCGCCGACGCCGACCCGTCCCGTGCCCTGGCCGCGCTCCGGGCCCTCGACGCCGCCGACACCACGGTCGTCTTCGACAAGGTGACGGCCGGTGAGCAGCAACCCGAGGTGGACCACGGGTTCAACGGGGAGCGGACCCGGGCGGGCGGGGCCGACGGGATCCACTGGCGCAGCACGACGGCGTGGTTCGAGTACCGGCTCCGCTGCCCCGACGTCGCGGCCCTGGTGCGGACCCGTTTCGTCGACCGCGACGCCAGCCGGCGCAGGATCCTCCTCAACGGCCTCGAGGTAGGCCCGGCACGGACGCTGACGGCGCCGGCCGACGGGGAGGGCCTCGCCGAGCACGAGTACGACCTCACGGAGGCCGTGCGCGAGGCGGGCGCCCTGGGCGAGGTGGTGTTCCGTGTCGAGGCGGTGGGCGGCGCGGACAGCGGCGACCTGCTGGTCGTCGAGGTGGTCCCGCAACTGATGTGACGCTCCTAGCGGCCCATGCTGGCGGCGACCGGGCACGAGAACGGATCGCGGGCGCGGTGCTCGACGTCGTTGAGGTAGCCGATCACGATGGCGTAGGACGTGAAGAACCCGACCTCGGTGTATGACACGCCGAGCTGTGCGCAGTACTCACGGACGAGCGGCTGGACGCGCTTGAGGTTGGGGCGCGGCATGCTGGGGAAGAGATGGTGCTCGATCTGCCGATTGAGCCCGCCCATCAGGAAGTCGACCGTCGCGTTGCCCCGGATGTTCCGGGACATGAGGACCTGTCTGCGCAGGAAGTCCACGTCGGCCGTGCGCGGCACGATCGGCATGCCCTTGTGGTTCGGGGCGAACGCGCCGCCGAGCAGGACGCCGAACACGGCGAGCTGCACCGCGAGGAAGGCGCCGGCGATCGCGGGCGGCAGCAGGATCATCAGGACCGCGACGTACAGGGCGAGCCGTGACAGCAGGAGCGGGGCCTCGACCCAGCGGTGCGGCACCGGTCCTCGGCCGAGCACGGTGCGGACGCTCGCGACGTGGAGGTTGAGCCCCTCGAGCGTGAGGAGGGGGAGGAAGAACCAGCCCTGCCGCCGGGCGAACCACCCGCGCCAGCCGCGCCGTGTCGCCATGACCGCAGGCGTGAAGGCGATGACGCCGGGCGAGATGTCCGGGTCGTGTCCTTCCTGGTTCGGCGCGGTGTGGTGGGCATTGTGCTTGGTCGTCCACCAGGCGTGGCTCAGCCCGACCAGCACGTTCGCGAGGACCCGCGCCGTCCAGTCGTTCCATGCCCGGGAGCGGAAGATCTGCCGGTGCGCGCTGTCGTGCCCGAGGAACGCCAGCTGCGCGAGGACGAACGCCAGCGCCACGGCGAGGGCGAGCTGCCACCAGCTGGACCCGACCAGGACGATCCCGGCCCAGATCCCCCCGAACGCCGTGACGGTGAGGAGCAGCCGCGTCCAGTAGTACCCGTGGCGGCGCCGCAGCAGGCCCGACTCGCGCACGATGCGCGCGAGGACCGAGTAGTCGTTCGTGACCCGGCGCGCGGCCGCCCGGCCACCCCGGGCGTCTGTCGCGGAGGTCACTCGTTCATTCGAAGCGGACACGATCAGCCTCCGCCTTGATGGCGGCCGCACGTTCGACCTCGGCCGCCCGCCATGCGTCGAGCTCGTGCGCCTTGCGGGTGCGCTCGGTCGCGAGGCGTTCGTGGATGCCGCGCAGGAGCTCGGCGATCTCGCGCGCGAGACCGCCCTGCAGCATCGCCAGGTTGGTGTTGGTGATCAGCAGGCGGCGGTCCGCGACGGACAGCTCGACGCCGGGGTAGCCGCGCTCGGCGAGCAGCCGTGCCGTGGCCGGTTCCTCGATGAGCGCCTGCTCCTCGCGGGAGACCCGTCGGGAGAAGACCGCGGCCACGGTGTAGGTCTCGGGGGCCCCTTCGGTGCCGAGCTCGAGGGGGAGGGCCGTGTCCAGGATGCCCCGGAGGTGCAGTGCCGTCTCCTGAGCGGCGCCGGCCGTGGTGGGGTTCATGGTTTCGTCCTGTCGTCGGAGGTTCGGCGTGGCGACGGCGGCGACCCGCCCGACGAAGGAGACTGCTCGCCCTCCGCGTCGGGCTCGTAACCGCCGTCATCGTCCCAGCGCGCGCCTGACCCGTCCTCGTCCTGGGCCGAAGGCGTCTGCCCCTGCCGCGAGGAAGATCGATCGGCCCCTCGCGAGCCGCCGTGGCGGTCAACCATTCTTTGACCGTACACCCGAACCGTCGTGCACCCCCGGCCAGACGCAAAGACCCCGCCGAGCCGGCGGACGCGGCGTGTCAGGCGGCGTCGGCCGGGAACGGGACGCCCGTGGTGGCGTGGCACCGGTACCCGTGGGGGTTCTTGTCGAGATACTGCTGGTGATAGTCCTCGGCATAGAAGAACGGGCCGGCCTCGGCCGCGGGCCGCAGCTCTGTCGTGATCGGGTCGTAGCCCTTCGCGTCCAGCACCTTGCCGTACACCTCGGCCGTGGCGCGGGCCACCTCCTCCTGCTCCGGCGTCGTCCAGTAGACGGCCGAGCGGTACTGGGTCCCGACGTCGTTGCCCTGCCGGTACCCCTGCGTCGGGTCGTGCCGCTCCCAGAAGATGCGCAGCAGCTCGGCCTCGCTCACCCGCGCGGGGTCGTAGGCGACGAGCGCCGTCTCGGTGTGGCCCGTGCGCGCGGTGCAGACCTCCTCGTAGGTGGGGTTCGGCGTCGCGCCGCCCATGTACCCGACGGCGGTGCTCACCACGCCGGGAACCTGCCAGTAGATCTCCTCCGCGCCCCAGAAGCAGCCCATCGCCAGGTAGAGCACGCGCGTGCCCTCGGGCCACGGGCCCGTGATGGACGTGTCGAGCACGGTGTGCGGGCGCGGTGAGGGCAGCACCGGAGCCTCGCGACCCGGCAGGGCGGCCTCGGGTGCGACCATCGTGCTCTTGGCCGACGAGCCGAACAGGTTCTCGAAGATCATCGGATTACCTCCTTTGGTGGGACGCCTGTCGCGGGGTCCCGCAGGTGCCAACCACGCCCGTCGCACAGGTGTTCCGCGCCTGCCCCGACGGGTGTGGGACCCCAGGCGTACCGTCACATCATGGTGCCCACCGACCCGCTCGTGCTGCCCGACGCCGCCGCCTGGCGCGCATGGCTGGACGAGCACGAGGACGACACGCCCGACGGCGTCTGGCTCGTCCTGGCCAAGAAGTCGCGCTCGAAGAACGCGGCCCCGCCGCCCACGACCCTGACGTACGACACGGCGCTCGAGGAGGCGTTGTGCAGCGGGTGGATCGACGCGCAGGGCAAGGGACGCGACGACGCCACCTCGCTGCAGCGGTTCTGCCCGCGTCGGGCGCGCAGCCGGTGGTCGGTGCGCAACCAGGGGATCGTCGACCGGCTCGTCGCCGGCGGTCGTATGCGCCCGCGCGGCCAGGCCGAGATCGACAAGGCGAAGGCCGACGGCCGGTGGGACGCCGCCTACCACGGGCCGGCCCGGATGGTGGTCCCGCCCGAGCTCGCGACGGCGCTCGCGACCAGCCCGCGCGCCCGGGCGATGTGGGACATCCTCACCTCGCAGAACCGGTTCACGATCACCTACCGGCTCAGCACCGCCAAGCGGGCCGAGACGCGGGAGCGCAACGCCGCGCGCTTCGTCGAGATGCTCGAGCGCGGCGAGACCCTGCACCCGCAGAGGGCAACCCTGGACGAGCCTCCGTAGGCTGGGCCGCGTGACCCACCACGACGACTGGTCGACGACCGGCTTCTCCACGCGCGCCATCCATGCCGGGCAGGATCCCGACCCCACCACGGGTGCCGTCGTCCCCCCGATCCACCAGGTGTCCACCTACAAGCAGGACGGCGTGGGTGGGCTGCGCGGCGGCTACGAGTACTCGCGGTCGGCCAACCCCACCCGCACCGCACTCGAGACCGCGATCGCGGCCGCCGAGACACCCCCCGGCGGCGACGCGGCGCGCGGCTTCGCCTTCTCCTCGGGGCTCGCGGCCGAGGACACGTTCCTGCGTGCGGTCCTGCGCCCCGGGGACCACGTGGTCGTGCCCGACGACGCGTACGGCGGCTCGTACCGTCTGGTCGCCCGGGTCTTCGGCCCGTGGGGTGTCGACCACACCGCCGTCGACCTCGCGGACCTCGAGGCCGTCGAGGCCGCGCTGATCCACGGCCGCACGCGCGTCCTGTGGGTCGAGACCCCCACCAACCCGCTCCTGGGCGTCAGCGACGTCGCGGCGCTCGCGCAGCTGGCACACGCGGCGGGCGCGCTCCTGCTCGTCGACAACACGTTCGCCACGCCCTACCTGCAGCAGCCGATCGCACTCGGCGCCGACGTGGTCGTGCACTCCACGACCAAGTACGTCGGCGGGCACTCGGACGTCGTCGGCGGCGCGCTCGTCGTCGCCGAGGGTGCGACCCTGCCCGGCGGCCTCGAGGCGCCCAGCGAGGGTGCCTCCGTCGCAGACGCGGTCGCGTTCCACCAGAACGCGTCCGGGGCCGTGGCCGGCCCGTTCGACGCGTGGCTCACGCTGCGCGGGCTCAAGACGCTCGCGGTGCGGATGGACCGCCACTGCGCGAACGCGCACGCGGTCGCCGGGTACCTCGAGCAGCACCCGCGCGTCGCCCAGGTGATCTACCCGGGGCTCGCCTCGCACCCGGGACACGAGATCGCGTCCCGCCAGATGCGCGACTACGGAGGCATGGTGTCGTTCCGCACGGGCAGCGAGGAGGCGGCGCTCGACGTGTGCTCGCGCACGCGCGTGTTCACCCTCGCCGAGTCGCTCGGCGGCGTCGAGTCGCTCGTCGAGCACCCGGGCCGGATGACGCATGCGTCCGTCGCCGGGTCGGCGCTCGAGGTGCCGTCGGACCTGGTGCGGCTGTCGGTCGGGATCGAGGACGTCGAGGACCTGCTGTCGGATCTTGAGCAGGCGCTCACGTGACGTGCACGTCACGTCCACGGCAGATGGCGCGCGGTGCTCTGACCTCCCACCTAGGGTGATCCCGTGAGTGCCGAGCCGACCCCCGTGCGGGGCTCCGACACCGTCCCCCTGAGCATCCGCTCGGCCGCTTCCTGGTCGTGGCGGCTGCTTCTTGTCGCCGCCGCCGTGGCAGGCCTCGTGTGGCTGCTGGGCACGCTCCAGACGATCGTCGTCCCGGTCGCGGTGGCGCTGCTGCTCACGATCCTGCTGAGCCCGCTGCGGCACGCGCTGCAACGCGCCGGTCTGCCGCGCGGACTGGCGGTCGCGGTCTCGATCGTTGGTCTCGTCGCGTTCGTCACCGCGATGGTCACCGTCGCGGGCCGGTCGCTCGTCGCCGGGTTCACCGACCTGCGCGAGCAGGCCGTGGCGGGATTCCAGGAGCTCATGCGCTGGCTCTCCGACGGGCCGCTCGGGCTCGACTCGGCCAGCCTGTCCGGACTGGGCACGCAGCTCCAGGACGCGCTGACGGGCGCGAGCTCGAGCCTGATCTCCGGGGCTCTGGGTGCCGCGACGACCGTGGGCCACCTCCTCGTGGGCACGCTCATCGCACTGTTCTGCACGATCTTCTTCCTGCTCGACGGCCGCACGATCTGGACGTGGCTGGTCAACCTGCTGCCGCTGAGGGCGCGTGAGAAGGTCCACCAGGCCGGCCGCCGCGGGCTCGTCACGCTCGCGGCCTACGTGCGCACGCAGATCCTTGTCGCGCTCGTCGACGGCATCGGCATCGGCGTCGGGGCGGCGTTCTTCGTACCGTCGCTCGCGCTGCCGATCGGGATCCTCGTGTTCGTCGGCTCGTTCGTGCCGATCATCGGTGCGATCCTGACCGGTGCGGTCGCGGTGGTCGTGGTGCTCGTCTCCGAGGGTGGGGTCGCGGCCCTCATCATGCTCGGCATCGTGCTGCTCGTGCAGCAGGCCGAGAGTCACGTCCTGCAGCCGTTCCTCATGGGTCACGCCGTGTCGCTGCATCCGGTCGCCGTCGTGCTCGTCGTCGCGGCCGGGAGCCTGGCTGCCGGCATCGTCGGCGCGCTCTTCGCCGTGCCGTTCGCCGCGGTGCTCAATACCGTCCTGCTCTACCTGCATGGTCACGACAAGTTCCCCGAGCTCGGCACCGAGGACCACGTCCCGCTCCTGCGTCGTCGTCCCACCCTGCCCGGTACGCTGCTCTGGCCCGGTCGAACCTCGAGCGCCACCTCGGACGGCGCCCCGACCAGCGACGAAGCCGCCGTGCCCGCCGGCGCAGGAGTCGTCGTCGGTGACGCAGCAGGAGAGAGCAGGACGTGACCCCTGGCCCGACCGCCCGCGTGAGCCTCGACGACGTCCGCGGGGCGGCGCGGCTGCTCGACGACGTCGTGACCCGTACCCTGGTCCAGCCGTTCCGGGCGCTCTCCGAGATCGCGGGGGCGAGGGTCGTCCTCAAGTGCGAGAACCTGCAGCGTGCAGGGTCGTTCAAGGTGCGGGGCGCGTACACGCGGATGAGCCGGCTGAGCGACGTCGAGAAGGCGGCCGGCGTCGTCGCGGCCAGCGCAGGCAACCACGCCCAGGGCGTCGCACTCGCCGCACAGCTGCTCGGCATCCACGCCGTCGTCTACATGCCGACCGACGCGTCCGTGCCCAAGGTCGTCGCCACGCGGGGCTACGGGGCCGACGTCCGCCAGGTCGGCACGAGCGTCGACGAGGCGCTCGTCGCCGCCCGCGCGGAGGCCGCACGCTCCGGCCGCGTGCTCATCCACCCGTTCGACCACCGCGACGTCGTGGCGGGCCAGGGCACCGTCGCGCTCGAGATCCTGGAGCAGGTGCCTGACGCCGGCACGATCGTCGTGCCGCTCGGCGGCGGCGGGCTCGTGGCCGGGATCGCGACGGTGCTCGCCGAGGCCGCGCCGCACGTGCGCGTGGTCGGCGTCCAGGCGGAGAAGGCCGCCGCGTACCCGACGTCGCTCGCGGCGGGACGCCCCACGTCGGGCACCCTCGGCGCGACCATGGCCGACGGCATCGCGGTCGGCACCCCGGGGGAGGTGCCGTTCGAGGTCCTGCACCGGCTCGGCGTCGAGGTGTGCACCGTCTCGGAGGACCAGATCTCGCGCGCGCTGCTGCTCGTGGCCGAGCGCGCCAAGCTCATCGTCGAGCCCTCGGGCGCGGCCGCGGTCGCGGCGGTCATGGACGCCCCCGGCCGGTACGAGGGCACGATCGTCCCCGTGCTCTCGGGGGGAAACATCGATCCGCTGCTGCTGTTGCGCGTGATCCAGCACGGTCTCGTCGCCGCGGGCCGGTACCTGCAGCTCCGGCTGCGCGTCGACGACCGGCCGGGCGCGCTCGCCGGGCTGCTCGGCACGATCGCGGCCGCCGACGCGAACATCGTCCACGTCGACCACACGCGCACCGACACGTCGCTCGGCGTCTCGGAGGTCTTCGTGACGCTGCAGCTGGAGACCAAGGGTCCCGAGCACTGCGCCGCCGTCGTCGCGCGCCTCCGCGACGCCGGGTTCGACGTCGCGGCCCACTGATCCGCCAGGATCCACCGACGGTTCGACCGGGTGAAATCCGGCGCCGGCGTCGGACACGGCGGGGCCGCGGGCGCACCATGAGGTCGAGGCCACCATGCAGCGACCGGTGCTGGTCGAGGGCACGCCACACGGCGGCGGCGCTCCCCGCGACGACCTGACCCCGCCGGCGATGCTGCACGGGCCGATCGAGACGGTCCTGGCCGCGCTGCTCGTGCTGTACGCCTCCGGTGACGACGACTGGGGCGAGCGGGCCGACGCACCCGACGTCGGCGAGCGCCGTGCCGCGGCCGAGGCCGCGATCTGCCTCGCCCGGACGATCGCGGCCGTCCGGCCCGACGAGCCCGAGGCCCGTGCGCTCCTCGCGCTCATGCTCCTGCGGTACGCGCGCCGCGACGCCCGCCGGGGTCCCGACGGCGGGGCTCGCGCGCTCGTCGCCGAGCAGGACCGGACGCTGTGGCGCCGCGACGAGATCGCCGAGGCGCGCCGCATCCTGGACGACGTGCTCGCCGCGGGCCGGCCGGGGCCGTACCTCGTGGCCGCGGCGATCGCCGCACTGCACGACGAGGCGCCGACGGCGGCCGACACGGAGTGGGACGAGATCGTCGCGCTCTACGACGTGCTGACCGAGATGGCGCCCTCGCCGCGCGTGGCGCTCGAGCGCGCCTTCGCGCGGGGGATGGCGCAGGGCATCGACGTCGGGCTCGTGGCCCTCGACGAGCTCGAGGGCACGCCGGGGCTCGAGGCGCTGCTGCCCGCCGCGCGCGCAGAGCTGCTGCGGAACGCACCCCAGGTAGCGCTTCGGGCGTGATTTCTGGCCCGTTCTGTCCGGATCATCCGGACAGAACGGGCCAGAAATCACGCCCACAGCGGGAGAGCGGGACGGTCAGCCCACGAAGGGCTTCGCCTCCGTGATCTCGACAGCGATCTCGCGACCGTTCGGCGCGGTGTAGCTCGTCGAGTCGCCCACCTTCTTGCCGTCGATCGCAGCGCCCAGCGGGGACGTCGGCGAGTACACGTCGAGGTCCGTCGTGCCGGCGATCTCCCGCGAGCCGAGAAGGAACGTCATCTCGTCCCCGGCGACGACCGCGGTGACGACCATGCCGGCCTCGACCGTGCCGTCGTCGGCAGGCTGGCCGATGTGAACGTTGCGCAGCTTCTCGGTCAGCTCGCGGATGCGTGCCTCGTTCTTCGCCTGCTCCTCGCGGGCGGCGTGATAGCCGCCGTTCTCCTTGAGGTCACCCTCGTCGCGGGCTGCGGCGATGCGCTCGGCGATCTCGGTGCGGGCGGGACCGGAGAGGCGCTCCAGCTCGGCCCGCAGCCGGTCGTGAGCCTCCTGGGTGAGCCAGGTGACGGTGGACTCGGTCACGAGGGCTCTCCTTTCGTGGTGCTCGTGGGGGCCTGTTCCGGCCGCGCGCGCGTACGGCCGACGGGCCTGGCGCACACACGTCGGCTGGTGCAGGACTGCGTGTGAATCCACCAGGATAGCGTGAAGACCATCTCGCCGTACTTGCCCCCGCGCTGCCGGCCGGGTCGGGCTCACGGTCGCGGGCAGCTCGGTGCCCCACGTCGTGCGGGGGCTGCCGCGCGCCGCGGTTCGCACAGGGCCCGGCGACGTGGGCCGCGCAGTCGGCGTCGCGGTCGGGGCGACCGGCGTCGCGACGCAGCATCCGCACCTGCAGCCTCACTCCCTAGCTATGCTGCAGGCGTGGGTCACTATCGCTTCGTCGTCCACGTGAGGGCGCCACGGGAACAGGTCTTTGATCTCTGGACGGACCTGGATCGAGCGCATGAGTGGATCGAAGGGCTCACTCGGATCACCGATGTGACAGGACCCGTCACCACGGCGGGGACGCGGTACACCGTGTGGTTCGGCCGGCTGCGCAGCCCGACCGAGGTCCTCCAGGTCGACCGGCCGAGGCTGGTCAGGACATGCTTCGCCAGCTGGCTTCTCCGCGGTGTCGAGCAGGCCACGTTCGAGGACCAGGGGCCCGATACGCGTTTGACCCAGGAGTTTTGGACTGACGGGATCATCCCCGCGGTCATGGGAAGGATCTTTGCGTCTGGGTCGTACAGGGGCAGCTTCCGGGGCGAACTTCAGTCCTTCGTTCGGCTGGCGGAGCGCGAAGCACGTTCACATCCCTAAGAGGAGCTGGGACCCGCTCAGTCGGTGACGACGCAACGGTCGACGACGCCGGTCGTCGCCTCTTCGGAGGTCTGCAGGGTCACGGTGTACCGCGACGTGCGCTGCTCGTTCGGGCCGACGGGCACCTCGAGCGTGCCGACCTGCGCATAGCTCGGGGACAGCGCCTCGACGGTGCACACCGCCGTCGTGCCGGGCGTCATGTGCACCTGGAACGTGACGTCGATCTGCTCGGAGCTCTGGACCGAGTAGCCGACGACGTCGACCGCCACCGGGTCCAGCCGCGTCTGCTCGGCCGCGAACCAGGCGGCGAGGGCGACGCCCGCCGCGAGCGCCACCCCGATCGCGACCTTCGCACCGCGGCCGAGGCCGCTCCGGGCGGCCTGGCCCTGCGGCCCGCGCGCGCCATAGCGGTCGGCGGGCGGCGTGGGGGTGCTGGGCTCGCTCATGGTGCACCATTGTCCCTGACGACTGTCCCCGGCAAAGACCCAGGAGACGATCTTGCCCTCCGCCGCCCCGCACGAGCAGCTGCGCCTCATGGCGGTGCACGCGCACCCCGACGACGAGTCGAGCAAGGGAGCGGCGACGACGGCGCGCTACGCCTCCGAGGGGGTCGACGTGCTCGTGGTGACGTGCACGGGCGGGGAGCGGGGCGACGTCCTGAACCCGACGTTCGTCGTGCCCGAGGGCCACGAGTTCGACACGCTCGAGGGCAAGCGCGCGCTGAGGCGGGCGGAGATGGCGGCCGCCGCCGAGGCGCTCGGCGTGCGGCAGACGTGGCTGGGCTTCGTCGACTCCGGCCTGCCCGAGGGTGACCCTCTCCCGCCCCTGCCCGAGGGCTGCTTCGCGCTCGTGCCGCTCGAGGAGGCCGCGGCGCCGCTCGTCGAGCTCGTGCGGGAGTTCCGGCCGCACGTGATGACGACGTACGACCCGTCGGGCGGCTACCCGCACCCCGACCACGTCAGGTGCCACGAGGTCGCGTTCGAGGCGTTCCACGCCGCGGGCGACGCGTCGCGCTACGTCGTCGACGGCGGGGCCGCGCCCTGGCAGCCGCTCAAGCTCTACTACAACCACGGCTTCTCGATGGAGCGCCTCCGCGCGGCCCACGAGGCCATGCTGGGTGCGGGGCTCGAGTCGCCGTTCGGCGACTGGATCGAGTCACGCACGGCGCGCGAGATCCCCGAGCGCCCGTACACGACCCGGATCGAGGTCGCGAAGTACTTTGCGGAGCGCGACGCCGCGCTGACGGCGCACGCGTCGCAGATCGACCCGGCGGGCTTCTTCTTCGCCGTCCCGCGGGACCTCGAGGCCGACGTGTGGACGACGGAGGAGTTCGAGCTCGCCGAGTCGCACGTGCCCACGCGCACGCCCGAGGACGACCTCTTCGCGGGCATCCGCGGGACGGACGCTGCCCGATGAGCCCGGTCCTCGGCACCATGGCCGACTCCCTCGCCGCCGCCCTGTGGGTTGCCGTCCCGAGCCCGAGCCCCACGTCGCGCGTCCCCGACGAGCTCGAGGTCACGCCGGGCCTGGAGGGTTTCCTCGCGACCTTCGCCGTCGCGGCCGCCGCGGTGCTGCTGTTCCTTTCGCTCACGCGCCACCTGCGTCGCGCCCGGCACAACGCGATCGAGCTCGGCCTGCCGGTGGACGAGCCGCGCCGGCACCGGTTCGCCGGCGAGGAGCCTGCCTCGGCACAGAGCCCCGACGTCGGTCCCGTCGACGGACCCGGGGCGCCCGGCTCGGGCGAACCGGGAGGCAACGACGAACGAGGGCCTGCCGGCTCATGACCGTGCGAGTCACGGTCGGCCAGGTCGAGGTCGCGGACGACCACGCCGCCAACCTCGCGATGGTGGCCGACGCCTTCGGCGCCGCGGCCCGGGTGCGCTCGGACCTGCTGATCCTGCCCGAGTACAGCTCGGGCTACCACCGCCACGGGGTCGGCTCGGAGCACGCCGAGCCGCTGGACGGGCCGTTCGTGACCGCGCTGCGCCGCCACGCGCGGGAGCGCGGCGTCGCGGTGATCGCAGGCACGACGCTCCCGGGCAGCGGCACGGTCGGGTCGACCGGGCGGCATCGCGCGGTGAACGCCGTCGTGGGTGTCGACGCCGAGGGCGGGCTGGCCGGGGTCTACCGCAAGGTGCACCTCTACGACGCGTTCGGCTTCCGCGAGTCCGACCTGCTCGAGCCCGGTCCGGCCGACGCCCCGCCCCTGACGATGCGCGTCGGCGACCTCACGTTCGGCGTCATCACGTGCTACGACCTGCGGTTCCCCGAGTCCGCGCGCCGTGTGGTCGACGCCGGCGCCGACGTGCTCGTCGTGCCCGCGGCCTGGGTCGCCGGGCCGCTCAAGCCCGAGCACTGGCGCACGCTGCTGCAGGCGCGCGCGATCGAGAACACCGTCGTGGCTCTCGGCGTCGGGATGGCCGGCAACGGGGTCACGGGCCGGTCGACGCTCGTCGGGCCAGACGGCGTGGTCGGCCTCGAGTTCGGCGAGGCGCCCGAGTACCGGACGGTCGACCTCGACCCGACGCCGCTCGCGGCCGTGCGCGAGAGCAACCCGTCGCTCGCCAACCGGCGCTACGTCGTCGTCCCCCGCGGGGTAGAACCAGGCCCCGCGAGGTAGAACGAGATCCGGCGAGAGAGAGGAGGTCGTGGCGTTCTACCTCGCCCGAGGTTCTTCTACCTCGCGGCGATCGCTTCTACCTCGCGTCGAGGGTGCCGCGCCGTCAGAGGGTGGCGAGGAAGATCGCGACGGTGTGGCACGAGAACCCGACCACCGTCAACGCGTGGAAGATCTCGTGGAAGCCGAACCAGCGGGGCGAGGGGTCGGGGAACTTCGTGCCGTAGACGATCGCGCCGAGCGTGTACGCCAGCCCGCCCGCGACGACGAGCCACACGACGGCGAGCCCGCCCGTGGCCGCGAACTGCCCCATGTAGGCGACGGCAACCCACCCGAGCGCCACGTACACCGGCACGTAGACCCACCGCGGCGCGTGCATCCACAGCACGCGGGCGAGCAGCCCCACGACGGCACCGCCCCACACGATGGACAGCAGGATGGTCGCGCTGCGCTGGTCGAGCAGCACGACGGCGAGCGGGGTGTACGTGCCCGCGATGATGAGGAAGATGTTCGAGTGGTCCAGGCGCCGCAGCGCGGCGGCGACGCGGGGGGACCACGTGCCGCGGTGGTAGACGGCGCTCGTGCCGAAGAGCATCACCGCGCTCAGCCCGAACACGGCTGCGGCCACCTTGCCGGCCACGGGCGGTGCGAGGACGACCAGCACGACCGCGGCGGCGAGCGCGAGCGGTGCGGTCACGGCGTGGATCCAGCCGCGCAGGCGCGGCTTGAGCCGTGCGGCCTGCTGCGCGGCGGCCACGGACACGGTCTGCACGACGTCGGACACGGCCTCGCGCGCCCCGCTCATGGCGCCCTTGGCGTCGGCGACGACCTCGCGGGCCGCGCCGCGGTCGTCCGGCCGACCGGCGCGCTCTGCGGCTGCTGACACGTGAACTCCTCGGAGGTAAGAACCTACGGACCCGTAGGTTACGTCAGCGTAGGCAACGCCGTCGGGAGTTTCGACCGGCGCGTGTGAAGATCGTGCGACAACACCGGGGGCACCCGCCCCGGGGTGTCACGCGCGGCCCTCACGCGCGGGCGACAGCGGTACGGTTGTCCCGGATTCGCCCCTGTCCTGGAGTCCGAGACCGCCCTTGCCCTGCCCGGCCCCGCCGGCCGCGCCAGGCCCGAACCCCGAGGTCCCGCGTGAACCTGCCTCACCTGCTGTACGGCCTGTACGAGCGGCGTCTCGCCGCGTCGCTGCCGCCCCGGCAGATGCCCCGGCACGTGGGCGTGATCCTCGACGGCAACCGGAGGTGGGCGAAGTCGTTCGGCGAGCCGGCCCACACGGGCCATCGCCGCGGGGCGGACAAGATCGCCGAGTTCCTCGGCTGGGCCGAGCCGCTCGGCATCGAGGTCGTCACGCTGTGGATGCTCTCGACCGACAACCTCGCGCGCCCGGCCGACGAGCTCGCCAACCTGCTCGACATCATCCGTGACGCCGTCGACGAGCTCGCCGAGACGGGACGCTGGCGGCTGCGCGTCATGGGCCGCCTGGACCTGCTGCCCGACGACCTGGCGGCGGCGCTGCGCGCGGCGGCCGCGGGCACCCGCAACGTCGACGGGCTCCAGGTCAACGTGGCGATCGGTTACGGCGGGCGGCACGAGATCGCCGACGCCGTGCGCGCCTACCTCAAGCAGGAGGCGGCCGCCGGTGCGACGCTCACCGAGCTCGCCGAGCGCATCGACGTCGACGACATCGCCGCCCATCTGTACACGAAGGGCCAGCCCGACCCCGAGCTGGTCATCCGCACCTCGGGCGAGCTGCGCGTCGGCGGGTTCCTCATGTGGCAGAGCGCCCACTCCGAGCTGTACTTCTGCGAGGCCTACTGGCCGGACTTCCGGCGGGTCGACTTCCTGCGGGCGCTGCGCGACTTCTCCCGCCGGGAGCGCCGGCTCGGCCGCTGAGGCTGCACGGGACGCGCGGCGGGCGCGTGGGAGACAGACTGCGGGCATGACCTCCGGCGAGACCGTGCCCACGAACGAACGCCGCGCCGCCGAGACCTGGGAGTCGTTGTTCCGCACCCAGGTCACGATCATCCGCCGTCTGCGCGCCGACGACATCTGGCACGAGCTGTCCATGGGCGAGTACGACGTCCTGTACACCCTGTCCACGGGGCCCGAGGGCGGCATGCGGCTGCGCGACCTGAACGAGAACATCCTGCTGGCGCAGTCGTCGCTGTCGCGGATGGTCGACCGGCTCTCCGAGCGCGGGCTCGTGCGGCGCGCGTCGGCCACCGATGACGCGCGCGGCACGATCGTGTCGCTCACCGACGCCGGGCGGCGCCTCCAGCGTGCGACGGGCCGTGCGCACGTCCGTACGATCGCCCGCTACGTCGGCGAGGCCCTCGACCCCGACGAGCTCGACACGCTCGGCCGTCTCCTGGACAAGCTGCGCGCCGCCCAGGCCCGGATCCCCAGCACCGGGGAGCCCTCGTGACCGATCCGCGCCTCGCGGAGCTCGTGGACGGCCCGGCTGCCGCCGGCGGACGATCGTTATCCTCGGGCGCGTGACCGTCGCAGCAGCCGCCACAGCCCACGTCGTCGTCGCCCCCGACTCGTTCAAGGGCAGCCTGAGCGCGAGCGAAGTCGCCCGGGCGGTGGCCGCCGGCGTGCGGGACGCCGCGCCCGACGCGCGGATCACCTGCCTGGCCATGGCCGACGGCGGCGAAGGCACGCTCGACGCCCTGCTCACCGCGTGGCGCACGGAGGTGCGCACGACGGCGACGGTCGACGCGATCGGTCGCCCGACGACGGCGCGCTGGGCCACGTCGCCCGACGGCCGCGTCGGCGTCGTCGAGCTGGCCGAGGCGAGCGGGCTGCCTCGCGTCTCCGACGAACCGCTGCGGCCGCTGCACGCCCACACGCGTGGCACGGGCGAGGTTGCGGCCGCGGTCCTCGACGCGGGCGTCGAAGAGGTCCTCGTCTGCCTCGGCGGCTCGGCGTCGACCGACGGCGGGGCGGGCATCCTCGCCGGTCTCGGCGCGCGGCTGCTCGACGCCGACGGCCTCGAGGTGCCCGACGGCGGGGCAGGGCTCGCGCACGTCGCCTCGCTCGACCTTTCCGCGCTCCATCCGCGGGCACGCGAGGTGCGGTGGCGGCTCGCTGTCGACGTGACCAACCCGCTCGTCGGCGAGCACGGCGCCGCCGCCGTGTTCAGCCCCCAGAAGGGCGCCCGGCCCGGGGAGGTCGCCTTCCTCGACGAGGCGCTGACGCGCTGGGCCGGCCTCCTCGAGCGCGAGACCGGCGTGCGCGTGCACGAGCTGCCCGGTGCGGGGGCCGCGGGCGGCGTCCCGGCGGCCCTGGCCGCCGTCCTCGGCGCCGGGCTCGAGCACGGCGCGGCACTGGTTGCCGAGGCGATCGGGCTGTCCGCGGCGCTCGCGGACGCCACGCTCGTCCTCACCGGCGAGGGGTCGTTCGACTCGCAGTCGGTGCGCGGCAAGGTCGCCGACGGCGTCGCCCGCCTCGCCGCCGCCTCGCCTGCGCGCCCGCCGGTCGTCGTCCTGGCGGGCCGGGTGCTGCTCCCGGCAGCGCAGACGCGGGCGGCCGGGATCGCCGGGGCGTTCTCGATCGCACCTGGCCCGATCGAGCTCGACGCCCTGCTCCCGCGGACGGCCGAGCGCCTGACCGACCTGGCGGCGTCGGTCACCGGGCTGGTGCTCGCCGCCCGCGCTGCCCCGCTCGTCCCTCCGGCCGAGGCCTGAGCCGGCGGGGACGCCCGGGCGCTGCTGAGTCAGGAACAATGAGGGCTCGTCTTGCGTTCTTCTTCACAAGCCGGGACGGCGCGTGACCGGACCCGGGCGACACGTCAAGACACGGCACGTCGAAGGAAGGTAGAGACGGAGGACCGCATGGCGCGGCGCAAGGCACGTGTGGAGTTCGAGGACGACCTCGGGCGTTCGGTGGTCTACCACCGGCAGCCCGACGGGTCCCTCGTGTCCCCACGCGCCCAGGTGGACGAGACCGCGACGCTCGCGACGGGCGCGTACGTCGAGGAGGGCGCCAAGGTCGGGGCCCGGGCGCGCGTGGGCGTAGGGAGCTGGGTCGACGTCGACGCGGTGCTGGGTCACGACGTCGTCATCGGCCGCAACGTGCACGTGGGCCCGCGCACGACGCTGGGGCCGCGGACGCGGATCGAGGACGGCTCGCGCCTCGGTGCCGACGTCACGGTCGAGCCCGGCGTGCGCATCCGCCCGGACAGCCTCGTACCCGACGGCGCGGTGGTGCGCCGCGACGGCCGAGGCCCCTGGGGCATCGCAGCCTGACGGCGCGTTCTGACAACGTGTGCGTTCAACGTCACGTCCTGGCCGCCCGCTTTCCGGAGTACCGGGTCGGCGGCGGGTGACAGGATGAGGGCATGCCGATGACCCCCCAGTCGGCGGCCGACGCCCGCCCGTACGACGCACTGATGCTCTACTCCTTCGGAGGCCCGAACTCGCCGGAGGACGTGGTGCCGTTCCTCCGCAACGTGACGGCAGGCAAGGGCATCCCCGACTCGCGCCTCGAGGAGGTCGGCGAGCACTACTACGGCTTCGGCGGCAAGAGCCCGATCAACGAGCAGAACCTCGCGCTCAAGGCCGCGCTCGAGAAGGAGCTGGCGAACCGAGGCATCGACCTGCCGGTCGTGTGGGGCAACCGCAACTGGGGGCCGTACACCGGCGACGCGATCGACGAGCTCGAAGGGCTCGGCGCCGAGCGCGCGGTCGCGCTGGTGACGTCGGCGTACTCGAGCTACTCAGGCTGCCGGCAGTACCGCGAGGATCTCGCCGTCGTGCTCGACAAGCGCGGCCAGCTCGGGCCTGACGGGTCCACGGGCGTCCAGTTCGACAAGATCCGCTCGTACTTCAACCACCCCGGCTTCGTGCAGGCCAACATCGAGGCCGTGCTCGAGGCGTGCCAGGAGCTCGAGGCAGAGGGCGGCTCGCCCGCGCACGCCCGGCTCGTGTTCGTGACGCACTCGATCCCCACCACGATGGAGGAGGCGTCCGGCGTCGGGCACGCAACCTACTCCGAGCAGCACCGCGACGTCGCCCAGGTCGTCGCCGACGCGATCGCCGAGCGGCGCGGGCACCCCGTGCAGTGGGAGCTCGCGTACTGCTCGCGCTCGGGCCCGCCGTCACAGCCGTGGCTCGAGCCGGACGTCAACGACCTGCTCTCCGACCTGGCCGGCGAGGGGCTGAAGAACGTCGTGCTCTCCCCGATCGGGTTCGTCTCCGACCACATGGAGGTCGCGTACGACCTCGACACCGAGGCCCTGAAGACCGCCGAGGAGCTGGGCATGACGGCGGTGCGGGCCGGCACGGTCGGCACGAGGCCGGCGTTCGTGCGAGGCCTCGTCGACCTGGTTCTCGAGCGCGCCGCCCTGGCCCGCGGCGAGGAGGTCGAGCAGGCCACGGTCGGCACCCTGCCCGCGTTCCCGTCCGTCACCCCGAACGACTGCTGCCTGCGCCGCCACGGCGAGCCCAGCGGCATCCCGGCCCTCTGCAGCGAGGACATGCACCGATGAGCGAGCACATCCACGGCGACACGGGCGAGGCCGTCGACGCCGAGTCCATCAACGCCTCGATCCGGTACGCGATGGTCTCGGTCTTCTCGCTCGCCGAGCCGCTGCCGGCGGGCGAGGCCGAGCGCGCCGAGCTCGTCGCCGAGGCTGAGTCCGCGCTCTGGGACGGCCAGGGCGAGGCCGACCGCGACGCCGCGCGCACCGCGGGCGACGTCGTCGTGCGCGGCGTGTACGACGTCGCGGGCCTGCGCGCCGACGCCGACCTCATGCTGTGGGTGCACGGGCCGAGCGTCGAGGCCGTGCAGGGTGCCTACCAGCGGCTGCGAGCCTCGCGCCTCGGCTCGGCGCTCGCGCCGGAGTGGTCGGTCGTGGCGCTGCACCGGGCGGCGGAGTTCAACCGCGGTCACGTGCCGGCGTTCCTCGCCGGCGAGCGGCCGCGCGACTACCTGTGCGTGTACCCCTTCGTGCGCTCCTACGACTGGTACCTGCTGCCCGACGCGGAGCGCAGCACCATGCTGCGCGACCACGGGATGGCCGCGGCGGGCTACTCCGACGTGCGGGCCAACACGATGTCGACGTTCGCGCTGAGCGACTACGAGTGGCTGCTCGCGTTCGAGGCGGACGAGCTGCACCGCATCGTCGACCTGATGCGCGACCTGCGCGCGACCGAGGCGCGCCGCCACGTGCGCGAGGAGGTGCCGTTCTTCACCGGCCCGCGCGTCACGCTCGGCGCGTGGGCGGACAAGCAGCCGGTCGCCTGAGCGCCTGGCGCGCTCAGCGGCGGGTCGCCACGACGACGGTACCTCCCGTGGGGTCGTCGTCCTCGGGGTCGTCCTGCACGACGGCGGCACGCAGCCCCGCGCTCCCGGCGAGAGCGACGGCGGCACTCGCCTGGGCGGGGGAGACCTCGAACAGCAGGCGGCCGCCCGGTGAGAGCCAGCCCGGGGCCGCGACGACGACCCGGCGCAGCACGTCCAGGCCGTCGGTGCCGCCGTCGAGCGCGGCGGCGGGCTCGTGCTCGCGCGCCTCGGGAGGCATGGTCGCGATCGCCGCGGACGGGACGTAGGGCGCGTTGCACAGCAGCACGTCGACGCCTCCGCGAAGATCGGCGGGCAGCGGGTCGAAGAGGTCCCCGGTGTGCACGCGGGCGTCCCACGGCTCGAGGTTGCGCCGCGCGTGCTGCGTCGCGGTGGGGTCGACGTCGGACCCGTGCAGCCTGACATGAGCCGGCCTCCCGGCCGGGCTGGCGGCGTCGTGCAGACCGCGCAGGACGGCGCCGCCCACGGCGCCGCAGCCGCAGCACAGGTCGACCACCACCATTGCCCGTGAGTTGTCAGAGGTGGGTGACCCTCCCGGGTCACGGGGTTCTGACAACTCGCGGAGCGCGGTGCCGACCATGAGCTCGGTCCGGCGGCGCGGCACGAACACGCCGGGCCCGACGGACCAGCGCGCACCCGCGAAGTCGACCCACCCCAGCACGTGCTCGAGCGGCTCGCCCGCGACGCGGCGCGCCAGCATCGCCTCGAGGCCGCCGGCACGCGTGGCCGCGGCCTCGAGCAGCAGGTCCGCCTCCTCCTCGGCGAAGACGCACCCGGCGGCCCGCAGGCGTGCGACGACGTCGTCGCGAGGGCTCACGCGTCGACCGACTCCGCGACCGTCACGAAGTGCTCCACGGCCGGGAACGGGGAGTAGAAGTGGTGCAGCAGCTCACGCCACCGCGCGTACCGGTCCGAGCCGCGGAACCCCTGGGTGTGGGCCTCGACGGACTCCCACTCGACGAGCAGGAGGTACGTCGACGGCGACTCGACCGACCGCGACAACCACAGACCGCCGAACCCCGGCGATGCCTCGATGAGCGGTCGTGCTTCGGCGAAGGCCGCCTCGAAAGCGGACTCCTGCCCGGGCCGGACGGGCAGCAGAGCGTGCTCCAAGATCATCCGCACAGCGTAGGGCGTCAGGAGCCTGGGGGGATCCGGTCCACCAGGCTCCTGACATGTCACGCGCGAGACCCGTTACGGGTAGAGGCCGCGGATCTCGTGCGCCTCGGCGGTGCGCTTGACGCCGATGATGAGCGCGGCGTCGCGCAGCGAGACCCCGTGGTGCCGCGCCGTCCCCGCCACCTCGCGGTACGAGGTGGTCATCCGGTGCTCGAGCTTCTCGGCGATCTCGCGCTCGGTCCACCAGTACGTCTGGTTGGCCTGGACCCACTCGAAGTAGGAGACGACGACGCCGCCCGCGTTCGCGAGGACGTCGGGCACCACGGTCACGCCGTTCTTGGCGAGGACGCGGTCGCCCGCGGTCGTGGTCGGGCCGTTGGCGCCCTCGACGACGTACCGGGCCCGGACCCGGCTGGCGGTCGCCTCGTCGAGCACGCCCTCGACGGCGGCCGGGACGAGCACGTCGACGTCGAGCGCGAGCAGCTCGGCGTTAGAGATGGGGTCGCCGCCGTCGAAGTCGACGACCGACCCCGTCTGCTCGACATGCTCGAAGAGGCGATCGACGTCGAGGCCCGCGTCGGCCCGGACACCGCCGTACTGGTCGCTGACCGCGGCGACGCGCGCGCCGCGGGCCGCGAAGATCGCGGCGGCGTGCGAGCCGACCTTGCCGAAGCCCTGCACGGCCACGGAGACGGCGTCGAGCTTCTCGCCCGCCTCCTCCAGCGCGGCGGCGGCGACGTGCACGATGCCCGCGCTCGTCGCGGTGCCACGGCCCAGCGACCCGCCGACGGCGAGCGGCTTGCCGGTGACGACGGCCGGGATCGTGTGGCCGCGGTTGACCGAGTACGTGTCCATGACCCAGGCCATGGTCTGGGAGTCGGTGCCCATGTCGGGCGCCATGATGTCGGTGTCGGGGCCGATCATCGGCATGATCTCGGACGTGTAGCGCCGGGTGACACGCTCGAGCTCCGAGATCGAGTACTCGCGCGGGTCGATGTTGACGCCGCCCTTGGCGCCGCCGTACGGCAGGTCGACGACGCCGCACTTCCACGTCATCCACATCGCGAGGGCGCGGACCTCGTCGATGTCGACGGACGGGTGATAGCGCAGGCCTCCCTTGCCAGGCCCGCGCGAGACGTTGTGCTGGACGCGGAAGCCGTGGAACAGGACCGTCTCCCCGTTGTCGCGCCGCAGCGGCACGGCGACGTGGAGCTCGCGGCGCGGGGTGGCCAGCATGCGGTGCAGGCCGTCGTCGTAGCCGAGGTGCTCGACGGCGGTGGCGAGCTGCTCGTGCGCGGTGGCCAGCGGGCTGTCGGGGCGCGGCGGAACGGAGGGGGCGTCAGGCAGGTCAGATGTGGTGATCGACGACGTCGTCACAGGTCCTCCAGGACACGTGCCGGCGACCTTTCGTGAGGGCGCCGACGGGTTTCGCGGGCCCAGGTTTTGTGGGCCTCGTCACCACCGTAACGCCTCACCAGGGACCCTCACGAGGCGGGCGGAAGGGCCCTGAGTGACGCCCTGAGCAGGGGTGACCCCGCGTTGACCCCGCGCTGACCGAGGGCTGGTTGCGCGTTGCCTCGGGGCCGGTGCCGGCCCACCCGTCGGTCACCGGTCGTCCGTGATCCTGAAGGCGCGCGTCGCAGGGTTCTCAGTGGCCGAACCGGTCGGAGTCCGTGATGTGGTCCTCGCCCCTGTCGAGCGCGCTGATCGCGTCGAGCTCGTCCTGGCTGAGCCGCAGCTCGAGGCTCGCCAGGTTCTCCCGCTGACGCTCGGGCGACGCCGACTTCGGGACGGTGACGATCCCGCGCTGGGTGATCCACCGCAGCACCACCTGCGCTGGCGAGGCCCCGTGCTGCTCGGCGATCTGGGTGATGACCGGGTCCCGCAGCATCGCGGCGGGCTTGATGGGGCTCCACGCCTCGGTGACGATCCCGTGCTCGTCGTCGTACGCGTGCGTCGAGGTGCGCGTCGCGTACGGGTTGAGGTTGATCTGGTTGACGTCGGGCGCCACCCCCGTCGCCTCGATGATGCGGTCGAGGTGGTGCGGCTTGAAGTTCGACGTTCCGATCGCGCGCACGAGACCGTCCTCGTGCAGCCGGACCAGGCCCTGCCAGGCGTCGACGTAGCGGTCCTGGTCCGGGTTCGGCCAGTGGATGAGCAGCAGGTCGACGTACTCGAGGCCCAGGCGCTCGAGGCTGTTCTCGCACGCCTGCCGCGCGCCGTCGACGCTGTGCCAGCGCTTGTTGAACTTGGTCGTGACGAACACCTCCGCGCGCGGGACGCCGGAGTCAAGGACGCCCTGGCCGACGCCGCGCTCGTTGCCGTAGTTCTCCGCGGTGTCGACGAGCCGGTAGCCCGACTCGATCGCGGTGCGGACGCACTCGGCCGCCTCGGCGTCGTCCATGGGGGCGGTGCCGAGTCCGAGGAGCGGCATCTGCGCGCCGTGGGACAAGGGCACGGTGGGTGCTGTCGTCGTCATGCCTGGCAACGTACGGCGGCCACCGGGAGCTCGCCAGCCCCGGCGCCCGAGGACGTAACGCTGGGTGACCGTCAGCGCGCGAGGCGCCAGGCGACGGGCAGCAGGACGCCGGCGAGAGCGGCCTTGACCGCGTCAACGGGCAGGAACACCACCGCGCCCCCCATGAGGGCGGCGCCGAGCGGCATGTCCGCGACGGCCGCGAGCCACGGCACGCCGACGGCGTAGATCACGGCCGTGCCCGCGGAGTAGGCGGCGACGGTCGTGAGCACGCGACGGTCGGCGCCGCGCCGGGCGAGCGCCCCGACGACGGCCGACGCCGCGACGAAGCCGAGCAGGTAGCCGCCGCTCGCACCAGCTACGGTCTCCCACCCCGCCGTGCCGCCCGCGAACACCGGCAGACCCACAAGTCCGACTCCGATGTACAGCAGCTGGGCGAGCGAGCCGCGCAGCGGGCCGAGGGCCGCGGCCCCGAGCAGGACGGCGAACGTCTGGCCCGTGACCGGCACCGGCAGGCCGGGGATCGGGATGCGCAGCTGGGCGGCGAGCGCGGTCAAGGCTGCGACCCCGACGACGAGCGCGATGTCGCGCACGAGGCTGCCGGGCAGCGCGTCCGCCAGGACGCGGCGCGGGCGGGCGGAGGGCAGGGGCAGTGCGGCTGAGGTCATGGCGACGAGGCTAGGCCCTGTCGTCATCTGGGGCCACGAGGCCAAGGTCAGGCCTGGTGGGCGCGCCGTCGGAAGGACGACGGCGTCTCGCCTGTCAGCCGCGCGAACGTCCGCGTGAACGCGGCCTGGTCGTAGAACCCGGCTGCGGCCGCGACGTCGGCGAGCGGCGTCGTCGTCGACGACAGCAGGTGCGCGGCGCGGTCGACGCGCGCCCGCAGGACGAGCTGGCGCGGCGTGAGTCCGAAGACGCGCCGCACGAGCCGGTCGAGGACCGCGGGGGTGCAGCCCGCCATCGTGGCCAGGTCCGCCACGGTGAGGGAAACCCCCGGCGTCGCGTCGAGATGCCGCTCGACGGCGGCCACGAGCCTCGTCATCGAGTCCATCGCCGCGTCGTCGGCGTCGCCCGAGCGCAGGTCCTGCGACACCGACACGAGCCCGACGACGCGACCCGCGCCGTCGTGCACCGGCAGCTTGGAGGTGAGGAACCAGCCGGGGACGCCGCCGACGTGGCGGATGAGCTCGAGCTCGTTGCGCAGCGGCCGGCCCGTGCGCAGCACCTCGTCGTCCTGGGTCGTGTAGCGCTCGGCGAGCTCGGGCACGAACAGGTCGGCGGCGCGCCGGCCGAC
This sequence comes from Isoptericola halalbus, assembly GCA_009663185.1. Lineage (GTDB taxonomy): Bacteria > Actinomycetota > Actinomycetes > Actinomycetales > Cellulomonadaceae > Isoptericola > Isoptericola halalbus. The sequence continues at coordinate 18,238 of VJZX01000007.1, read as the reverse complement.
GACCTGGCGGCGTGAGCGCTCGTTGGTCCGGCGCACGAAGACCTGGTTCACGAGCACGTAGCGACCCGTCGCGTCCTTGGCGCAGAACATGACGCCGCTCAGCTCGTCCATGAGCGCGACCATGGCAGGGGCCATCGCGGCCAGGAGGGCGTCCGCCTCGGGCCACGTCGCATTGTCCGAAACTGCGCCCATCGCGCGGCCGATCGTACAAGACGAGTCCCGTCGATTCGGGGCACGCTGGGGGGATGAGTATCTCCGTTCCGGCGCACCACCCAGCGCCCCCCGTGAGCGCCGAGAGCCTCGTCGACGACGCCGTCGCGCTCGCGCGCACCTGGATCGACGCAGCCACCGGCGACGGCGACAAGGCCGCCACGACGCGCGCCGACCGTCATGCCCGCGCCACCGCCGAGCGTCTCGGCGCGCTCGTGTCCGACCCGGCGGGCCTCGAGCTCGCCGTCGGCTTCGTCGACGACGTGGCGCGCCCGCAGGACGTGCGCGTCGCCGCGAAGGCCCTGTCCCGCCTGGGCCGCGACGCCGGCTCGGCGTCGTTCCTCAGCCCCGTCGACCGCGCGCTGTTCAAGGTGGGCGCGGCCGTGGCGCCGACGCTGCCGTCCGTCGTCGTGCCCGCCGCGCGCATCCGCCTGCGCCAGCTCGTGGGCCACCTCGTCGCCGACGCCGGAGCCGGGCTCGGCAAGCACCTCGCGCGCACCCGGGCCGAGGGCTACTCGCTCAACGTCAACCTCCTCGGTGAGGCCGTGCTCGGCGAGGATGAGGCACGCGCCCGGCTCCGGCGGACGATCGCCCTGGTGACGCGTCCCGACGTCGACTACGTGTCCGTCAAGGTGTCCTCGGTCGCCGCGCAGCTCGTCACCTGGGACCTCGACGGCTCGCGCGAGCGCGTCGTCGAGCGCCTCCTGCCGCTGTACCGGGCCGCGCGCGACCACGGGGTGTTCCTCAACCTCGACATGGAGGAGTACAAGGACCTCGCGCTGACCACGGCCGTCTTCACCGACATCCTCGAGCGAGACGAGTTCCGTGACCTCGAGGCCGGCATCGTCCTCCAGGCCTACCTGCCCGACGCGCTCGGTGCCCTCGACGAGCTCACCGAGTGGGCCCAGCGCCGCGTCGCGGCGGGAGGTGCGCGCATCAAGGTGCGCCTCGTCAAGGGCGCGAACCTCGCCATGGAGCGCGTCGAGGCCGAGCTGCACGACTGGCCCCAGGCCCCGTACACGTCCAAGCCCGAGGTCGACGCGAACTACGTGCGCATGCTCGAGCACCACCTGGTCGCCGAGCGCACCGCCGCCGTACGCCTCGGCGTCGCGTCGCACAACCTCTTCCACGTGGCGCTCGCGGTCCTGCTCGCGCGCTCGCGCGGCGTGGCCGAGGGCCTCGACATCGAGATGCTGCAAGGCATGGCGCCGATCGAGGCGCGCCTCGTGCGCGCCGAGGTCGCCAAGGACGGCGGACGCGTCGTGCTCTACACGCCGGTCGTGCGCGACGAGGACTTCGACGTCGCGATCGCCTACCTCGTGCGCCGCCTCGAGGAGAACGCCGCCGAGCAGAACTTCCTGCACGCGGCGTTCGCGCCGGCGTCGGACGCCGGGGCGGCCGCGCCCATGGCGCGGCAGGAGGCCGCGTTCCGCGCGTCCGTCGCCCAAGGGGTGCACTACTCGCCCGGCGACGTCGCGCCGCGACGCCGGTCGCGCTTCGGCGCCCGGGAGCCCTGGGAGGACGCGCCCGGGTTCCGCAACGCGGCCGACACCGACCCCGCCGTGGCCGAGCACCGCGAGTGGGCGCAGCGCGTGACCGGACCGGACTCGGGATTCGTCCCTGTCCAGGCATCTGAGATCACCTCGGTCGACGAGATCGATGCCGCCGTCGCGCGCGCCGTCACCGCGCGCGAGGCGTGGGCCGCCGTCGCGCCGGCCGACCGCGCCACGGTGCTGCGCGCCGCCGCGCGCCACCTCGAGGCCGCCCGCACCGACCTCGTCGCCGCGGCCGTGCACGAGCCCGGCAAGACGGTCGCCGAGGCCGACCCGGAGATCAGCGAGGCGGTCGACTTCGCGAACTACTACGCCGGCTCCGCCGAGGCGCTCGCGCAGGTCGAGGGCGCGACGTTCGTGCCCGAGGGCGTCACGCTCGTGACGCCGCCGTGGAACTTCCCCGTGGCGATCCCGATCGGCGGGGTGCTCGCCGCGCTCGCTGCCGGCTCCCCGGTGCTGGCCAAGCCCGCCCCGCCGACGCCGCGCTGCTTCGAGCTCACGGTCGACGCGGTGCACGCCGCGCTCGACGAGGTCGCGCCGCAGATCGGGCTCGCACCCGAGGTGGCCCGAGACGTCGTGCAGCTCCTGCGCGTGCCCGACGGCGCGCTCGGCCAGCACCTCGTCACGCACCCGGACGTGGCGCGCGTCATCCTCACCGGCGCGATCGAGACCGCAGAGCTGTTCGCGAGCTGGCGCCCCGGGCGTCCCGTGTTCGCCGAGACCTCGGGCAAGAACGCGCTCGTCGTCACGCCGTCGGCGGACCTCGACCTGGCCGTCGCCGACCTCGTTCGCAGTGCGTTCGGGCACGCGGGGCAGAAGTGCTCCGCGGCGTCGCTCGTCATCCTGGTGGGCTCGGTCGGCGACCCGACGACGGCCACGGGCGAGCGGTTCCGCCGCCAGCTCGTCGACGCGGTGCGCTCGCTCGCCGTCGGCGACCCGCGCGACCTGTCGACCGTCATGGGCCCGCTGACCGAGCCCGCTCAGGGCAAGCTGAGGCGCGCGCTGACGTCGCTCGAGCCGGGCGAGTCGTGGCTCGTCGAGCCGCGCCGGCTCGACGACGTCGCGGCGGCCGCGGGCATCGAGCCCGACCGGCTGTGGACGCCGGGCCTGCGCGACGGCGTCGCTCCGGGCTCGTTCTTCCACCTCACCGAGGTCTTCGGGCCGGTGCTGGGCATCATGCGTGCACGCGACCTCGACGAGGCGATCCGCCTGCAGAACCAGGTGTCGTTCGGACTCACGGGCGGTCTGCACTCGCTCGACGAGGACGAGATCGCCACGTGGCTTGATCGCGTCGAGGTCGGCAACGTCTACGTGAACCGCCACATCACGGGCGCGATCGTCCAGCGGCAGTCCTTCGGCGGCTGGAAGGCCTCGGTGGTCGGCCCGGGTGCCAAGGCCGGCGGCCCCAACTACGTGGCGCAGCTCGGCGAGTGGAGCGACGCCGCCGCCGTTCCGTCGCGCGGCAGCGACCCCGAGGGCTGGCTGGCGTGGGCGGAGGCATCCGACGCCGCCGCGTGGGAGGCAGTGCTCGGCGTCGGGCACGACAAGACGGGTCTGCACGTCGAGGAGAACACCTTCCGCTACCGGCCGGTGGACAGGGTCACGGTGCGCGTCGGCGACGGCGCGCTGCCGGTCGAGGTGCGGCGCGTGCTGGCTGCAGCCCGCCGCGCGGGGGTGCCCGCCGTGGTCGTGCCGGCGAGCGACGCCGGGTGGGGCGTGCCGCACGAGGCGCCCGTGTCGCACGAGGACTTCGCCACCGCCGTGACCGAGGGCCGCCTCACCGGGCGCGTCCGCGTGATAGGCGAGGCGCCGGGGCTCCAGGAGGCCGCGGCGAAGCGCCTCGGCACCGTGACCGTGCTCGACCGGCCGGTGCTCGCCTCCGGGCGGCGCGAGCTGCTGACGTTCCTGCGCGAGCAGGCCGTGAGCCGCACGCGGCACCGATACGGCCACGTGCACCTCGCCTGAGGCCCAGCGCCGAGATAGCGAACCGTCGCCGGGATAGCGACCCGTCGTCATCCCGAACCGGGGACGTGGCCACGGGTCGCTATCTCGGCGCACCTCGTTGCTCGCTCGATGGGTGGGTCGTCATCGAGCCGTCGCAGGCGTGAGCAAGGCGGCTCCGCGTCCCGGCGTCGCGGCGTCGGGACGCGGCGTCCCGACGCGACGGAAGCCGCGCCACAGCAGCACGCCGATGATCCACAGCTCGCCGCCGGTCGCGAGGTACGCCAGCGCGTCCCCGAGCGCCGAGGCACCAGGCGCCAGGTAGGCGAGGAACGCGCTGACCACGTAGCCGAGCCCACCTGCGACCAGAACCCACGACAGGACCTGCGGCATCCCCGAACGCCGGGCCAGCAGACCCATCGGGACGAGCCACAGCCCGAAGAAGAGCGCGCCGACGCCCCAGAGGTTGCCGCTGAGCAGGTACATGAGCTGACTACCCGCGGCGTCGCCCGCGAGCGCCGTGTCGAGGGCTGTCGCGAGGCCGGCGGCGCTGCCCAGGACCGCGGCCGCGTTGACCACGCCGAAGATGGCGACGCACCCGGCGGCGAAGGCGTCGACACGGCGGAACAGTCGGAAGAACCACAGGGCGGTCAGGGTCTGGAGGACCACGAGGGCTAGCTCGAGGCCGATGCCGACCCGCGCGAGCTGCTCGTTCTCGACCAGGTGGGCCAGCGTCCCGCCCGGACTCTCTGGGTCGAAGAGCAGGGGGCGGATCACGAGAAAGCCCGGGACGGCGGCGACGGCCATCGCGAGGTAGAGCAGCCCGGTGGTCCGGGCGGTCGGGGGATGCAGCGTGGCGGAGTTCATGACGGTTCCTCTCGAAGACAGCCTTACAACGTAAGGCGACCATACGACGTAAGGTGAGCGAAGGGAAGAGGGAGGCCCGATGACGACGAGCGAGTCGACCGACGCACGCGCCACGCGTCCACCGCTGAGCCGCGAGCGTGTGCTGGCCAGCGCCCTCGCGCTCGCCGACGCCGAGGGGATCGCCGCAGTCACGATGCGCCGCGTCGCGGGCGAGCTGGGCGTGGAGGCCATGTCCCTCTACCACCACGTGCGCGGCAAGGATGCGCTCCTCGACGGGCTGATCGACGTCGTCGTGGCCGAGGTGCACAGGGAGGTCGAGGCCCGGGGGCTGCCCGACGACGACTGGCACGCCGTCGTGCGCGAGCGCTGCCTCGCTGCGCGCGTCGTCATGCTGCGCCACCCGTGGGCGCCCGGGCTGCTCGCGTCGCGCACGAGCATCCCGTCCGGCGTGCTCGGTCTCTACGAGGAGGTGCTCGGTGCGATGGTGCGCGCCGGCTGCTCGTACCGCCTGGCGCACCGTGCGATGCACGCGCTCGGCAGCATGGTGCTCGGCTTCACGCAGGAGCTCTTCAGCCCTGCCGACGCTGGCGGGAGCCTCGGGGACGCCGACGCCGACGCCGCCGCCGCGCTCGCCGCGATGGCCCGGGCGCTGCCGTACACCACAGCGATGGTCGGGTCGGAGATGCACGACGCCGCCGACCCCACGCTGGGGTGGTGCGACAGCCAGACGGAGTTCGAGTTCACGCTCGACCTGCTGCTCGACGGGCTCGAGCGGGTGCGCGCCTCCGCGTGACGACTGCGCCGCTCAGCTGCGAGGGCGTTGCTCAGCACGAGGGTCGCGCCGAACGCGAACCGTCGTCTCCGAGGGTGCCACGGGCCCTTCCTCCCTGGACCGAGGCGGAGCTTGTTGCCGCCTGAGCCTGCGGTTCCGCTACGGGCGAGTGCCTCGTTCCTCGGCCCTCACCCTGCGCTGCACCTCCGGCTCAGGCGGAGCTTGTTGCCGCCTGAGCCTGCGGTTCCGCTACGGGCGAGTGCCTCGTTCCTCGGCCCTCACCCTGCGCTGCCCCTCCGGCTCAGGCGGAGCTTGTTGCCGCCCGAGCCTGCGGTTCCGCTACGGGAGTGCCTCGTTCCTCGGCCCGCACCCTGCGCTGCACCTCCCGCTCAGGCGGAGTCGCCCTCGATGAGTCGGGTCCGGAAGATCAGCGGCTCGCCGGCGACGCGCGTGCCGGCGAGCAGGTCGAGCAGCATCGACGTCGCGGCGGACACCATCTGCACGAGCGGCTGCTCGACCGTCGTGAGCCGCGGCGTGGTGCGCTCGCCGGCACCGAGGCCGTCGAACCCGACGATCTTGACGTCGTCGGGCATCGAGCGTCCGTGCCCACGCAGCACCTCCATGGCGCCGGTGGCCATGAGGTCGGACGCGGCGAACAGCCCGTCGACGTCGGGGTGCTTCTCGAGGATCTGCTCCATCGCTGCGGCCCCTCCGCCGACCGTGAAGTCGCCGTGCGCCACCGCGTCGTCGGGCAGCCCGGCCTCGGCAAGCTCGTTGCGCCAGCCTTCGAGACGGTCGAACGAGGTCGTCATGTCGAGCGGGCCGGTGATCGTCGCGATCCGCCGGCACCCGCGTTCGACGAGCCGGTGTGTCGCCGCCCGGGCGCCCGCGACGTTGTCGACGTCCACGTAGTGCAGGCCCTCGGGCTCGAACGGCCGCCCGACGAACACGGCGGGCAGCCGCGAGCCCGCCAGCTCGGGCTCGAGCTGGTCGTCCCGGTGGTGCGAGGTGACGATCGCGCCATCGACGTGACCGCTGCGCAGGTAGCGGCCGATGTGGCTGGGGTGCTCGTCGGCGCGCGCAAGCAGCAGGACGAGCTGCAGCTCGGTGCCCGTCAGCCCCTCGCTCACGCCGCGCAGCACGCCGGCCAGGAACGGGTCGGTGAGGATGCGCGCGTCGGGCTCGGGAACGACGAGCGCGATCGAGTCCGTGCGCCGCGTGACGAGGGAGCGCGCCGCCCGGTTCGGCGCGTACCCGAGCCGGGCGACGGCATCCTCGACGGCGGCCTGGGCCTCGGGCGAGACGCGCTCACCACCGTTGATCGCGCGCGACGCCGTCGACCGTGACACGCCGGCGGTGCGGGCGACGTCGTCGAGAGTCGGGGCGCCGGGCACGGTGGTCACGTCCCGGAGACTACTGGCGTCGTACCGGCGTCCGCATCGGCAGTCCGGGCGGGGACCGCGTTGTCGCGCGCCACGCGGGCGTACCAGCGGCCCGACGTCTTGACGGTGCGTTCCTGCGTGTCGTAGTCGACGTGCACGAGCCCGAACCGCTTCGAGTAGCCGAGCGCCCACTCGAAGTTGTCCATGAGCGACCACGCGAAGTACCCGCGCACGTCGGCGCCGGCGTCGATCGCGTCGGCGAGCGCGCGCAGGTGGGCGTCGAGGAACGCGAGCCGGTCGCGGTCCTCGACGCTGCCGTCGGGCTGCACGAGGTCGGGATAGGCGGCCCCGTTCTCCGTGACGAACAGCGCGGTCCCGCGCGGGCCGGTGTAGTCCTGCTGCAGACGCACCAGCACGCGGGTCAGGCCCTCGGGCTGCACCTCCCAGCCCATGTCCGTGGTCGGCAGGCCGCGGCTGTGGGCGTAGATCCCGTCCGGCACGGGGTTGGGGGAGCGGACCTCCCACACCGGGCCCTCGTCGGGGGTCTCGCGGGCGCCGTCGGGGCCGGCCGTGCCGGCGGGCACGCCCACCGTCTGCTGCGGCCGCGCCGAGACCGCGCCGCCGTTGTAGTAGTTCACGCCCAGCACGTCGATGGGCGTCGAGATGACCGCGAGGTCGCCCTCGCGGACGAGCCCGGCGAAGCCGAGTTGCGCGACGTCGTCGAGCACGTCCGGGGGATAGACGCCGCGCAGGATCGGGTCGAGGAAGATGCGGTTGAACATGCCGTCGTCGCGGCGGGCGACGTCGACGTCGGACGGGTCGGTGGGGTCGACCGGGTCGGAGACGGTGAAGTTGAGCGTGATGCCGAGCGACGCCTCGGGGTCCCGCTGGCGGAGCGCTTCCACGGCGAGCCCGTGGCCGAGCATCAGGTGGTGCGCGGCGGCCAGCCCGAGCTCGGGCGACTTCTGGCCCGGCGCGTGGGCACCTGACGTGTACCCGAGGAACGCCGAGCACCACGGCTCGTTGAGCGTCGTCCACACGCACACGCGGTCGCCCAGAGCCTCGTGGACCACATCGGCGTAGTCGGCGAACCGGTAGGCCGTGTCGCGCGAGGGCCAGCCGCCGAGCTCCTCGAGCGCCTGCGGGAGGTCCCAGTGGTAGAGCGTGAGCCACGGCAGGATGTCCGCCGCGAGGAGCTCGTCGACGAGCCGCGAGTAGAAGTCGAGGCCCTCGGTGTTGATGCTCTTGCCGTCGGGCATGATGCGGGCCCACGACGCCGAGAAGCGGTAGGTGTCGAGGTGGAGGCGCTTCATGAGCGCGACATCCTCGCGGTACCGGTGGTAATGGTCGCACGCGACCGTGCCGTCGTCGCCGTTCTTCACGGCGCCCGGGATGCGGCAGAACGCATCCCAGATCGAGTCCTGGCGCCCGCCCTCCTGGCTCGCGCCCTCGATCTGGAAGGCGGCGGTCGCAGCTCCCCAGAGGAAGCCGTCAGGGAACGTGACGCGTCCCGTGTCGTTGGGCGTCGCGCCGGCGAGCGGAGCGGTGGGCGTGAACGGCTTCGGCGTGCCGGGTGCGGATAGCCGGAGGCCGGTGCCCGGAGTACGAAGGGTCATCTCTCTGCGATCTTCCCATGAGGTCTCAAGGCCCGCGCGGGGCGGCGGTACCGGCCCCGCGCGGACGCGTGGTCTGTCGCTCGGGACGGCGGGAGCCGCCGCTGCGGGATGCTCAGCCCTTCACGGCGCCCGCCATGATTCCCGCGACGAGCTGGCGGCCGACGACGGCGAAGATCACCAGCAGCGGGAGGGTGACGAGGAAGATCCCGCCCATCACGAGGGAGTAGTCGACGAAGTAGGTGGCCTGCAGCGACCGGACGACGAGCGGCAGAGTCGGGTTGTTCTGGTTGAGCACGATCGACGGCCAGAAGAAGTTGGTCCACTGCTGGACGAACGTGAAGAGGCCGAGCATCGCGGCCGCGGGCCGGGCCGCGGGCAGCGCGACTGACCAGAAGGTGCGCAACATCGACGCGCCGTCGACTCGTGCGGCCTCGATGAGCTCGTAGGGGAGCGCCTCGGACAGGTACTGCGTCATCCAGAACACCCCGAATGCGGCGACGAGGGCCGGTACGACGACCGCCTGCACCTTGCCGATCCAGCCGATCTCCGACATGAGGATGTACATCGGGATGATGCCGAGCTGGGTGGGCACCGCCATCGTGGCGACGACGAAGACGAGCAGCGGCCCGCGTCCGCGGAAGCTGAGCTTGGCGAACGAGTAGCCCGCGAGCGTCGAGAACAGCACGACCGACGCGGACACGGCAACTGAGACGACCACCGAGTTCCACAGCGCCTTGGCGAAGTTGATCTGGCTCGAGGAGATCACCGTCGCGAACTGCTGGAACAGGCTCGAGTCGGGTAGCCACTGCGGCACCGGGTTCTGCGCGATCGCCACGGGGTCGGACGAGCCGAGCAGGAGCGTGAAGTAGAGCGGGAACGCCGAGATCACGAGCGCGACCCCGAGCAGCGCGTAGGTGACCCTGCCCGGGCGGCGCGACGCCGCGCGCGCGGCGCGCGAGCCGGAGTCCCGACGTCGCGCGGCAGCCATGGCAGCGCCCTTGCCGGCCGTCTGCGCGGTCACGGCGATCGAGCTCATCGGTCCTCCCCAGGGGTTGTCGTGGACGAGCCGGCCGCACGGGCGCGTTCGAGCAGCACGCGGGTGTGGCTGCGGCTGACCTTGGGCGCGCGGGGACCCGACGTCGAGATCCGCCGGCTGATGAGGAAGTTGACCATCCCGATGCCGATGATCAGCACGAAGAGGATCCAGGCCACCGCCGCAGCACGGCCGAAGTTCTTCTGGTTGCCCCACGCGACGTCGTACAGGTACAGCACCGTGGTCATCCAGTTCTTGGACGGTCCGCCGAGCCCTGCGGCGTCGTACATGCGAACCTCGTCGAAGATCTGCAGGCCGCCGATCGTGGAGGTGATGACGACGAAGATGATGGACGCGCGGATCTGCGGCACGGTGACCGAGAAGAACTGGCGGACGCGGCCCGCGCCGTCGATCACCGCGGCTTCGTAGAGCTCGCGGGGCACGGCCTGCATGGCCGCGAGGAAGATGAGCGCGTTGTAGCCGGTCCAGCGGTAGTTGACGATCGTGGCGATCGCGAGGTGGCTGGCGAACCGCTCCGAGTGCCAGCCCACGGCGTCGATGCCGACGATCCCGAGCAGCGCGTTGACGAAGCCGTACTGGTCGGCGAACATCCGCCCGAAGATCATCGACACCGCGACCGGGGCCACGACGTAGGGGACGAGGACGCCCATGCGCCAGAAGGTTGCGGCGCGCAGGTTCTGGTCGAGCAGGGCCGCGATCGTGATCGCGAGGATGACCTGCGGAACGCTCGACAGGACGAAGATCGAGAGCGTGTTGGCCAGGGACTTCCAGAAGACCGGCTGGTTCAGCACGTCGACGTAGTTCTGCAGCCCGACGAAATCGCCCTGCCCGCCCAGCAGGTTCCACTGGTGCACGGAGACGAATGCCGTGTACACGAGCGGGAACAGGCCCGTGAGCGCGAAAAGGACGAAGAACGGCGAGATGTAGAGGTAGGGCGAGAGCTTGACGTCCCAGCGGCCCAGCCGCTGGGAGAAGCCGACTCGCCGCGGCGGTCGGGGCGGGCGCCCGCTGCGGGCGGGCGCCGGCTGTGAGGGGGAGAGGACGGCCATGCGCTGCTTCCTGTGCGTCGTCGCCGGTCGGGGAGCCCGGACCGGGCCGGCGGCAATCACGGCCGCCGGCCCGGCGCGAGATGCGGGTCCCGGTGATCAGGCCCGGGACCTGCGGCTCACAAGCCCAGCGAGGCGAACTCGTCGAGCGCGCCCTGCCAGCTGACCTCGGCGTCCTGCTCCTTGGTCACGTCCACGCGCAGCAGCGCGCTCTGCACGCTCTGGTGGATGGAGAAGTAGTTCGGGCCCTTGAACGGCGCACCCTCGATGGCCTTGGCGCGCTCGGAGAAGATCTCGCCCACCGGCGCGTCGGCGAAGAACGCGTTGGTGAACGACTGCACCTGCTCGGAGGCCTGCGCCTCGAGCTGCGACGGGAAGGTGCCCGCAGCCTCGAACGCAGCGGTCTGCTGTTCGGGCGCGGTCAGCCACGCGGCGAGCTTCGTGGCCTCCTCGGTGTGGGCGCCCGACGCCGGGACGGTGAGGAACGACCCGCCCCAGTTGCCGCCGCCGCCCGGGAAGACGTCCGCGACGTCCCAGCCCGTGATGCCGCCCGAGTTCTGCTCGATGGGGCCGGTCATCCACGACGGGCAGAGCATCGTGGCGAAGGCGTCGTTCTGGAAGCCGGCGACCCAGTCCTCGCCCCACTGCTCGAGGCCGGCGGAGAGACCGTCGTCCACGGCAGCCGTGGCGATCTGGTCGTACAGGTCCTTGACCACTGTGTTGGCTGCGAGATCCTTCGGCGAGCCCGTCGCCGGGTCCTCGTAGGCGTCCATGACCTGGTTGATCATGCCCTGATAGGTCGGCGTGGCGCCGTCGAACCAGGCGGAGTCCGACTTCGCGACGAACTGCTTGCCGACCTCGAAGTAGTCCTCCCAGGTGGCGTCGGCGCCGCCGAGCAGGTCGGCGACCTCCTCGCGGTCGCTCGGCAGGCCCGCGGCCTCGAACAGGTCGGCGCGGTAGCAGATGGCCTCCGGGCCGATGTCGGTGCCGTAGCCGATGAGCTTGCCGTCCGCCGTCGCCTGCTCGACCTTCCAGTCGAGCCAGCGACCCTCGAGCTCGGGATCTGACAGGTCGGTGAACAGGTCCGGGTACTGCATGAGCTCAGGCAGCCAGTCGACCTCGATGGCCTCGATGTCGGCGAGACCCTCGCCGCCCGCGGCGAGCTTGGTGGTGAGGTTTGTGCGCGCGTCCTCGGACCGGGCCGCGGTGACGTGCTCGACCGTGACACCGGGGTTCTCCGCCTCGTACTGCGCGAGGAGCTCGTCGGAATAGCCGAAGTTGTTGAACGTGGCGACGGTAAGGGTGATCTCCTCGCCCGAGCCGTCCTCCGCGTCGGAGCCCGTGCCCGAGCCCTCGTCGGAGCCGCCGGCGCACGCGGTGAGCGCGAGTGTGATGGTGGTGATGCCGGCGGTGGCCGCGGCGAGGCGGCGGGTCCGTCCGGTGGGTCGGGTGCTGCGGTGCACGATGACTCCCTTGTCTGATGAGCGTAGACGTCTTGGGAGCGCTTCCACAGGCAACTAATGGGAGCGCTTCCACAGGCTGCGTCAGATGGTCCACGCGCGGTCGTCCCCGCGTCAAGCGCGTGACCGGATCGTTATGCGGACCGTCGGCTTTCAGCCTTCGGAGGCGGCGCCGGCGAGCCACTCCCGGGCGGCCGCGGCGTCGGACTCCAGGGTGCGGCGCACGGCACCGGCGGCGGCCTCGGCCACCGCGGACCCGAAGAGGGGGACCGACGCGTGGACGTCGCCCTCGTACACCTCGCGCGTGCCGCCGTCGGGCAGCGACTCGAGGCACACCGTGCCGGTGATCCGGACCGGGGCACCGACGATCTCGATCGCGACGGTGCCGACGCGGCGTTCGCCCGACGGGCCTTCCCACGCCTCGATCTGCCGGACCTCGACCTCGTCGCCCACGAGGTGCCGGACGTGGTGCGGGATCGTGTCGACCGGCAGCGTCCGGCGTATCGCCACGGTGAAACCGTGCTCGACGCTGCCGGTCACGTCGGCGGCCTCGACGGTGCCGCCCGCGGTGCTGCGGCGCGCCCGCCAGCGCACCGACGACTCGTCCGCGAGCATCGAGGCGACCTCGTCGACGGCGGCCGGGTAGGTGAGCTCCACGGTCAGGTGCACAGGGGAAACACTACCGACCGCGCGCCCGTAGGCTGGGGCCGTGTCCGCCATGAGTGACCTGATCGCCCAGCACGCCGACCTCTCGTCGGCCGACGTCGAGTGGCTGCACCTGCTCGTCGGTGACTGGCAGGTCGTCTCCGACCTGGCGTTCGCCGACCTCGTGCTGTGGCTGCCGACCGCCGACGGCTCCTTTGTCGCCATCGCGCAGTGCAGGCCGAGCACGGGCGCCACGGTCCACTACGACGACATCGTCGGGTCGCCCGCCCCCGAGGGGCAGCGGCCGCAGCTCGCGGCGGCGCTGGCCGAGCGCCGCTCGCAGCGCTCGCGCGAGCCGCGCTGGTTCGGCGCCTACGCGGTGCGCGAGGAGGCCTTGCCGGTGGTGCACCAGGGGCGGCCCGTCGCCGTCGTCGCGCGGCAGACCAACCTGGGGTCGGGGCGCACCCCGAGCCGGCTCGAGCTCAACTACGTCGAGGCGGCCGACGACCTGCTCGCGATGATCTCGCGCGGCGAGTACCCCGCGCCCAACGCGGCGACGGGACCGCGGCGTGGAGCCCCGCGTGTCGGTGACGGTCTCATCCGGCTCAACTCGGAGGGCGAGGTGCTCTACGCGAGCCCCAACGCGCTGTCGTGCTTCCACCGGCTGGGCGTGATCGGACCGCTCGTCGGGCAGTCCCTCATCGAGGTGACGGCCGACCTCGTCGAGCATCAGAGCACGGTGGACGAGTCGCTCCCGCTCGTCGTCATGGGTCGCGCGCCGTGGCGCACGGACGTCGAGGCCGCCGGTGTGTCGCTCTCGCTGCGCGCCCTTCCGTTGACGGACCACGGGCAGCGCATCGGCGCGGTCCTGCTGTGCCGCGACGTGTCGGAGCTGCGCCGCCGCGAGCGCGAGCTCATGACGAAGGACGCGACGATCCGCGAGATCCACCACCGCGTCAAGAACAACCTCGCGACCGTCGCCGCGCTCCTGCGCCTCCAGGCTCGGCGCATGGACGTGCCCGAGGCACGCGCCGCGCTCGAGGAGGCCATGCGGCGCGTGGCGACGATCTCGCTCGTGCACGAGTCGCTCTCGCAGACGCTCGACGAGCAGGTCGAGCTCGATGACATGCTGCGCCGGGCGCTGCGGCTAGCGGCCGACGTCGCGTCGACGGCCACGCGGGTGCGGACGCAGCAGACCGGCTCGTTCGGGCTGGTGCCCGCACAGGACGCGACCCCGCTCGCGCTCGTGCTCACCGAGCTGGTGACCAACGCCGTCGAGCACGCGTTCCCGGGCCGCGAGGCCGGAACCGTGGCGATCGACGTGCAGCGCGAAGGGTCGTCGTTGCGGGTCGTCGTCTCCGACGACGGCGTGGGCATGGCTGCGGGCATCGACGTGCTCGGCCGCGCCTCGCGGAGCGGGCTCGGGTCGCAGATCGTGCAGACGCTCGTCGCGAACGAGCTCGGCGGGAAGATCCGGTGGGAGCCGCGCGACGGCGGTGGGACGCAGGTTGTGATCGAGGCCGAGCTGCGCGACGGCCAGCCGCCGAGGTAGAACCGCGCCCGCCGAGGTAGAAGAGGATCCGGCGACGTAGAACGTCGGAACGCCCCGCCCACTCACGTGAGCGGGCGGGGCGTTCCGACGTTCTACGTCGCCGGATCCTCTTCTACCTCGGCGACACCCGGCGTCAGCCGGCGCGGCGGGCGCGCGCGGTGCGGCGCTTGAGTGCGCGGCGCTCGTCCTCGCTCATGCCACCCCACACGCCGGCGTCCTGCCCGGACTCGATGGCCCACTTCAGGCAGGTGTCGACGACCTCGCACCGTCGGCAGACGGCCTTCGCCTCCTCGATCTGCAGCAGGGCCGGGCCGGTGTTGCCGATCGGGAAGAAGAGTTCCGGGTCCTCGTCGAGGCAGGCGGCCTTGTGGCGCCAGTCCATGTCAGTCTCCTCGGTCATCGTCGCGTACCTCGGGGCCGGAGCCGAGGGCGCACGAGGGCACGCCCGTCCGAGGTCGGATCGTTCAGGGATTAACAGAATCTGCCTCCCAGGGTGACGCCTCGTGAAGCGGCGCACAAGGGGTTACGGCGAAGTTTCTCCGGTGTGAACCCTGAGGTTTTGGTCACAGTGTCGTGTCATCCCAGGCCGCACGTATCCTGGCCCGCGATGCCCCCTGCTGTCACCCCCTCCGAGCCTACGAGCGGCGATCGGACGTCGCACCCCCTCGGTCTCCGCCTCGCGCTGGCCGGCCTCGCGCTCGAAGCGGTGCTGCTCGGCGTCGCCGCGGGGGCCGTCCTGGTCGAGCTCGTGGGCGGTGGATCCGCCTCGGTCGCCGTCAGCATCTTCCTCGTCCTGTTCTTCCTGGGCATCGCGGCCGCGCTCGTGGCCGCCGGCCGGTCGTTGTGGGCGGGCCGCCGCGGCGGCCGCGCGCCCGTCGTCACCTGGCAGATCCTTCAGGGCCTCCTCGGCCTCACCCTCCTGAGCGCCGGCGCGCTCTGGGTGGTCGCGGGCGGCATCGTGCTCGTCCTCGTCGCGGCCACGGTTCTCGTCCTGCTCATGACGCGCCCGGTCGTCGAGGCTACGACCGGCTGAGGCGCGCCCTGTGCGGTGCTCCCACCACCTCGACCGGGCAGCGGGCCGCGATGGGACAGGTCCGCCCCGCCTCGTCGTCACGCGGCGTCCCGCGCCGAGGTGCCGTCGTCGGGCAGCACGGCCTGCAGGGGGACGACGACGCCGGCGCGGACGAGCGCACCGCGGCCCGGCCGCGGCGGCCCCGGGTCCACGACATCGGCGAGCGGAGTGCCGAACACCTCGTCAGCGCCCCGCTCGCCCGGTCCGAGCACGACGCCGGTGCGCCGGCCGCGCAGCTCGGCCAGCGGTCCGCGGTGCGCGAGCAGTGCGCCGGTCGTCGTCGCCGAGGCGACGACGACCCATCCTCGCGCGGTCAGCGAACCGAGCTGCTCCGCCTCGACGGGGAAGATCTGCGCGAGCATGTCGAGGTCGTCCACGACCAGCACGTTCGCGTCGCCGGGCTCGTGTGCCAGGCGCGCGAGCAGGTCGCGGAGCCCCGCTCCCGAGTGGTTCGACGTCGGCGCACCGGCCGCGTCGTCGAGCAGCGGTCGGTCGCGGGCCACCACGCCGCAGAGGAGCCCCGTCTCGGTCAGGCGCCGGACGACGGTACGCAGCACCGTCGTGCGGCCCGACCCGCGAGGGCCGACGACGAGGGCACCGGCAGCGGCGTTCAAGGCGACCGGCGCGGCGTCGTCCCCGCCGAGGCCGACGAGCACCTCCCCGGGCGAGAGCGCGGCCGCGCCTCCCGGGGCTCGCGCGAGGTCGGGTGCGCCGACGACGGCGGGCAGCGGGTGTACGCGCACCGGCGGCACCGCGGGCCCGTCGCCTGCGGCGGAGCGGTCGCCGGCGGCGGAGCGGTCGTCGGCTGGCAAGCCGCCGTCGGGACGGAAGACCTGGCACAGCAGGTTGCGGTGGGGGCCCACCCACGCGGCGCGCCCGGGCGGGCCGCCGGAGCCGGCCAGCTCGGAAGGCGCGCCGAGGACCACGTCGGCATGCTTGTCGGCGCCGAGCAGCACCAGCCTCGGGCCGACGCGGGACGCGACGCCACCCACGGTCGCGCCCTCGGCAGTCAGGGCGAATGCGGCCTGCCCCGCGGCGAGCGCTGTCGTGAGCGGGTCCCACCGATCGGCGCCCGCGAGCGCCGAGCGCAGCTCTTCGACGCCGTCCACGACGACGAGCACGGGCGGCGCCGCGCCTGCGGGCGAGCATGTGTCCGGCGAGGTGCCCGGAGAGCCGCCGGCCGAGGCGGAAGGCGAGACCGTGGAGAGCAGGCGGAGCAGGCGCCCGGCGCGTCGCGGGTCGTCCGGACCGGCGAGCGTCCCGAATCCGCGGTGCGTCCCCAGCGGCGCGAACGTCCCGGCGGCCGACGGCGGGACGAGCGCGTGCACGTGCCACCCGCGCTCGAGGGCCGCCCGCGCGAGGCCGAGCAGCGTCGTGGTGCGTCCCGACCGTGCCCGGCCCACGACGGCGAGGTGCCCGTGCCCCGGGTTCCAGCCGACCACGACCCTCCGCTGGTGCTCCGGGTCGTCGCCCAGGGCGAGCGGCAGCGTCCCGGTCGCCGGGTCGCCGTCGGGAACGCCGGCATCGTCGGCGCGCACGCCGTCGGGGAGCGCCGGCAGCCAGGGGGCAGGACCGGGCGTCATCCCCAGCCGCCGCGCCGCGGACCGCGCGGCCTCGACGAGCTCCGTCACGACGTCGGCCTGGTCCGCGTCGGCAAGCCCGGTGGTACCCACCGCCGACAGAGCCGCGCGCGCCGGCGTGCCTTCGCCCGCACCAACGGCCGACCCGACCACCGACCATGCCCGCGCCCGCCGCACGAGCGGACCGCCGCCGTCGGGCACGCCACCCGCGTGCGCGCACTGCACCGCGAAGGGTGCGCTCGAGCCGACCCGCAGAACCGCGCGCCCGGGCACGCCGACCGGGATCCGTGCGGCGGCGCCCGTCTCGACGACGTCGTGCGAGTCGGCGGCGTCCACGACACGCAGCGCGACCCGGGCCGAGACGTTGGCGCGGACGTCCGCGCTGACCGCGCCCGCCGGGCGTTGCGTGGCCAGCACGAGGTGCACGCCGAGGGAACGGCCCTGCGCCGCGACGCGCAGCAGGCCGGGGAGGAACTCGGGCAGGTCGTCGGCGAGCGCGCGGAACTCGTCGATGACGACGACGAGTCGCGGCAGCACGCCCGCGGGCAGGTCCGCGGCGTCGCCGACGCCGTGCGCGGCGAGCACCCGTTCGCGACGGTGCAGCTCGGCGCGCAGCCCGGCCAGGGCCCGGCCCGCGAGCCCGGGCTCGAGGTCCGTCACCTGCCCGACGACGTGCGGCAGGTCCGCGCACGCACCGAACGACGCACCGCCCTTGAAGTCCACGAGTGCGAGCGCGAGGTCGGTCGGGGAGCGGCGCAGGGCGAGGCCGAGCACGAGGGTCTGCAGCAGCTCGGACTTGCCGGCGCCCGTCGTGCCGGCGACGAGCAGGTGCGGTCCGTCGCCCACGAGGTCGAGCGTCACGGGCCGCCCGTCGACGCCGACGCCGAGCGGAGCGGTCCAGTCGGTCGTGGTGCGCCACGTCGCCGCGGGCGAAGCCGCGTCGGCGAGGACGTCGAGCAGCGCGACGGCGGCGGGCAGGCGCGGGTCGACCGGATCGACGTCGGTGCCCGGCGCGCCGCCGAGCAGCTGTGCCGGAGCCGCGGCCTGCCCGTCGAGGTCCGCCAGGCGGCGCCGCAGCGTCGCGAGACCGGCGAGCCGGCGCGCCGCGCGCTCGGCCCACGCGGTGCTCACGCCCACCAGCGGCTCGACGGCGTCCGTCCCGTCGGGCGCCGAGCGCCGCACGCGCCCGGCATCCATGACCGTGACGACCGCGCGGCACCACGCGGGTGGCGCGGTGCCCTCGGGCAGGCACAGCACGACGGAGGCACCCCGGCGCCGCGCGGCGTCCGCGGTCGCGAGCGCCGACCCGGTCTCGGCTCCGCCGTCGACGACGACGAGCACGTCGCCGTCCGCCCCCTCGCCGAGGTCGGCCCCCGAGCGCAGCCACCGGCACCACGACCACGCGCCGCGGCCCGCGCCGAGGACGTCCACCGACGCACCGTGCGCGGCCACGTCGACGACGACGGCGCGCGCGGCGGCCCGCACGGG
>VJZX01000069.1 GCA_009663185.1 Isoptericola halalbus | reverse complement strand
CGTGGCGTCGGCGGTCCAGGAGCGACCGCGCCGACGGCGAGGAGGGCCTCACGCCGACGCCGGCGGTCCTGACGGCCTGGTCGACTGGTCCCGGGTCGAAGCCCTACTGGCTACGGAGCTGCGAGGCGACTACAGGTGGCTCGTCGAGACGTGCGGCCCCGGATCGTGGGACGGGTTTTCTTCATGTCCTTCGGCCCGAACGCACCGTGGGTGCCGTTCCCAGCCTGGGAACGGCATCCACGGTGAGTTCGAGCCGTCAGCCGCGGCGCCAGAGCTGGGCGCCTACCCCGTTGCACGTGTACATCGACAGACGTGCCCCGTCGGCGGTGTTCCACTCGTAGTTGTCGAGGCAGAGCCCGCTGGCGCGGTTGCGCAGCGAGAACCAGCCGTTGCCCCGGTCGAGGATCGACCAGTCCTGGTTGACGCCGCCGTTGCAGGTCCACAGCCCGACGTCGGCGTTGAGCGCCGTCGAACCGTTCAGGTTGTCGAGGCACTTGGCCGCGTGCAGGTTCTTGATCCGGTAGTACCCGCCGACGTAGCTGAACTCCCACTTCTGGACGGCGTAGTCGTTGCACGTGTAGAGACGCACGAGGGCGCCGTTCGCGGTGTTCCAGTCGTAGTCGTCGACACACTTGTCGCTGTACTGCCCGCGGATGCCCGGCTGGCCCGTCCCGGGCGCGATGGGCTGGCCGAAGAACGGGTCACCCGTGTCCGACCAGTAGAGCTGCTGGGCTCGCGTGTGCCGGTTGGGGTCCGTGAGGGCGTCCGGCTCCGGGTTCTCGTAGTCGCGCGCGTGGAAGATCAGCATGTCGGTCACGCCGTCCTCGGCGACGGTGAAGCTGCCGTGGCCCGGCCCGTAGACGCCGTTGGCGCTCTGGAACACGGGCGTCGACTTCTTGGTCCAGGAGGCGGGGTCGAGCAGGTTCGCCGACGCGGACGCCGAGAGCAGGCCCATCTTGTAGCGGGAGTCGGTGGCTGACGCCGAGTACGCGATGAACACCTTGCCGTTCTTGACCAGCGGCGACGGCCCTTCGACCACGCCGGCGACGCCCTCCATCTCCCACGAGTGCGTCGGCCGGGCGATCTCGATGGCCGACGCGGTGTCGATCGTCGTCGGCGACGTCATCCGCGCGAGGTACATGTGGCTGTTGTAGTTCGTGCTGGGGCTGTCCTGCGCCCAGGAGAAGTACCGGGTGCCGTTCACGGTGAACGACGCCGGGTCGAGCTGGAAGGACTCCCAGCCCGTCGTCATGCGCTGAGGCGCGGACCACGTGCCCGTCGTCGGGTTCGCCGACGTGTTCCGCATCCAGTACAGACGCTGCGCGAACCGGGCGCTGCTCGGCGACGCCGAGAAGTACAGGTACCACGCGCCATCGACGTACTGAATGTCGGGCGCCCAGATCCAGCCGCTGAGGTCGCCGCTGGACGGCGCGGTGAACGCCGTGACGGGCGTCGCGGCGCCCAGGCCTGCGAGGGTCTGCGAGCGGCGGACCTCCACGCGCTTGTAGTCGGGCACGGAGGCGGTCATGTAGTAGTAGCCGTCGGTGTGCTTGTAGATCGCCGTGTCGGCGCGCTGCTGCACCAGCGGGTTGGGTACGTCGATGAACTGCGCTCCGGCCGGCGCCGGGACGAGCGCGGCGGCCGTGAGGGCAACGGCGAGGGCGGCGACGGCACGCCGTCGGGCCCGGGTGAGGATGCTGCTCAAGGTGACTCCTTCGTCATGTGAGCGCTAACACGACGTAGGCTGCCGGACCGGACAGGTCTGGTCAAGAAGCGGCAATCTGGCCGATGGCGAACGCCCGGCTGCAACGCCGGCCCAGAACGCCAGGCCGCGAGCACCCGGCCGGGCGCTCGCGGCTGGAGCGCCGCCGAGGAGGTCAGTCGAGGAGCGAGCCCGTCAGCGGCGTCTCGCCCCCGACGCCAGGCACAGTCCGACCCGG
Organism: Isoptericola halalbus; assembly: GCA_009663185.1. Classification (GTDB taxonomy): domain Bacteria; phylum Actinomycetota; class Actinomycetes; order Actinomycetales; family Cellulomonadaceae; genus Isoptericola; species Isoptericola halalbus. Next base: position 276 of record VJZX01000069.1, on the reverse strand, counting down.
TCGCTGTCCTCCCACGACTCCTCGCTCGGCGCCCCCACGACGAAGGGCAGGCCCCGCCGCCCTCTCGTGCCGCCGTCCGCCGAGCGTGAGGAGGAGCACCCCCGCCAGCGCAAGGGCGCGGGCAGGTGCGGTGTTGTCGCATGACTCCATGTGGTCGTACTGGACGTTGTGGTCGTAATGGTCAGGGCGGGTGTTGGGTCTCGGCGCCTGCGTGGCTCACACTTGTTCCGTGGGACGGGCAATGTCGCTCCGGGTGCAGCTCTTGTCGCTGCAGGT
>VJZX01000068.1 GCA_009663185.1 Isoptericola halalbus | reverse complement strand
TTGATCAGGGTGGACTTGCCGGCACCGTTCTGGCCGAGGAGGCAGTGCACCTCACCGGGCAGGACGTCGAGGTCCACGCCGTCGAGCGCCTTGGCGCCCGGGAAGTGCTTGACGATGCCCTCCATGCGGAGGAACGGCTCCTGCAGGTCACCGTCGCGCGTCGGCGTGTCGGGTCTCTCGAGTGCTGAGGCGGCAGCAGGAGCGGTCCGGGATCCGGTGCCGTGCCGCGGCGTCGTGGCGTCGTGGGGGTCTGCGTCGACCATGTGGACGAACCTAGAGGCACTTTTGACGGGCGTCAAGCAAAAGTCGCTTGTTTTCTGTTCGTGATTGACTAGTGTCATGATCGAAGCCGCCAGCACGGCCACGAGGGCCTTCGGGACGGGCGACATGTTCCAGCTCCTGCGGGACGGTCGCCCGAGAACCCGCGCGGAGCTCGCCGCGCTCACCGGACAGGCACGCTCGACCGTCGCCACCCGCATCGACGCCCTCATGAGCGCAGGCCTGATCAGCCCCGCCGGGGAGGCCACGTCGACGGGCGGGCGCCCACCGGCGACGTTCGCGTTCCACCCCGCGGCGCAGGTCGTTCTCGGGGTGGACCTGGGCGCGACGCACGCCCGGCTGGCGGTCACGGACCTCGCGTCGACGGTGCTGGCCGAGCTGGACGCCCCCCTCGCGATCGCCGACGGGCCGGACGCCGTCCTGGGCTGGGTCGCCGAGACGGGTCAGAAGCTCGTCGAGTCGGCCGGCCGGGCGCCTGACGAGCTCGCCAGCGTCGGCGTGGGCCTTCCCGGGCCCGTCGAGCACGCGACCGGTCATCCGAACAACCCGCCGATCATGCCGGGCTGGGACGACGCCGACGTGCCCGGCATCCTGGGGGCGCGCTTCGGCGTCCCCGTCCTGGTCGACAACGACGTCAACATCATGGCGCTCGGCGAGCACCGGCTCGCGTGGCCCGACGTGCGGGACCTCTTCTTCCTCAAGGTGGCCACGGGCATCGGAGCGGGCATCATCGCCGACGGCGAGCTGCGCCGGGGCGCGCAGGGCGCCGCGGGCGACGTCGGGCACATCGCGGTCCCAGGCGAGCACGACGTCGTGTGCCGCTGCGGCAACGTCGGCTGCCTCGAGGCCATCGCGAGTGCCGCGGCCATCGCAGCGCGACTGCGCGAGCAGGGCCTCGAGGCGAACACGCCGGCCGACGTCGTCTCGCTCGTCCGCACCGGCGAGGTGCGGGCGAGCCAGGCGGTCCGCCAAGCCGGCCGCGAGATCGGTGCGGTCCTCGCGTCCGCCGTGAGCATGCTCAACCCGTCGGTGATCGTGATCGGCGGCATCTTGGCCGAGGCCGGCGAGCACCTCATCGCCGGGATCCGTGAGGTCGTGTACCAGCGGTCGCTGCCGCTGGCCACGCAGCACCTGCGGATCGTCACGACGCGCACCGGAGCGCAGGCCGGTGTGCTCGGTGCCGCCGCGATGGCCTCCGACCACGTGCTGTCACCCGCGGCGATCGACGCGCGGACCGCGAGCGCCTGACCGGCCCCGGAGCCGCCGTCAGGCCGTCGACACGCGCGCGGGCCGCGGTCCGGCCCCGAAGGCGTCCGCGCACAGCTGCGCGAGGTGGCGCACACCGGGGAGGGCCAGCGTCCACCCGAGCCACGCCCACCCGAGGTGGAGGTGGCCGAGGGCGCGGGCGAACGCAGCGACGCCCTGCTCGCGCACGCCCGCGGCCTCGTACGTGAGACGCCACAGGACCTCGGGGTGCTCGGCCGCTGGGCGCAGGCGCAGCCCGACCGGCCCGCGGTCGGCGAGCCATCCGCCGACGCCCGTGCACATGTCGCAGTCCCCGGCGACGTAGAGCACCGCACCGTCGACGGCGCCGGGTCGCCATCGTGGCACCCAGGCAGGCACCGCCGCGCGGTACCGCAACCATGCCTCGCCGTGCGTCGCGCGGAGCTGCTGCTCCTCGTGCCAGCCGGCGAACCCCGCCGCATACACGACTGTGCTCGCCGCGCCCGCGAGAAGCCGCGGCTCCCCCAGCGTGGCAGCGAGCGCCACGAACACCGTCACGATCGTGACCTGCATGGGGTTGCGCACGTACGCGTAGGGTCCGCTGACGACGAGGCGCGCCGGCGGGTCGTACGGGAGCGGGGTCCCGCGGCCGACGCGGGCGAGCTCGAGCATCGCCGCGACACCCGGGACGCAGGCCAGCACCACGACCTGCAGCCCGGCCGCGGTGACCGGGCGCGGCCACGCCGGCACGACGTCGAGCACGACGATCGGGAGGGCGAGGAAGAGCCCCGCCGAGCAGACGGCCTGGGCCCAGCCGCGCAGCTCGGCGTGCCGTCCGGCGAGCGTCCAGCGCGCGATCGCGACGGCGGGCACCAGCACGACGGCGACAGCAAGCCCCTCGCCTACGAGCCAGTCTTCGCCGAGGTGCACGACCGGTGCCCCGAGCGGCATGAGCACGAGATCCGCCCACACGAGCCCCGCGACGAGCGCGACCGGCGCCACCGCCCGCGGGACGAGGGCAGGCACGGCACCCCAGAGCAGCGCCCACCCGAGCCAGAGGTCGACGGGCACCCCGCGGAACACCGCGCCGTCGGCCGCGAACGTCCACCACCCGAGGTGCAGGGCCAGGAGGTTGACCGGCAGCAGCGCGAGCCCGGCCCACGCCGTCGCGACGATCGCAGCTCCGACGCGGAGGGGCCCAGCTGGCCGCCAGACGCCGAGCGCGACGACGGCCGCGACCGGGAGGGCGATCGCGATGCCGCGCACGAGGGTCGCGTCCACGAGGTCACTCGCCGGTCGGCGACTCGGTCCGCGCCGACGCCTCGGCCCGCACCGACGCCTCGGCCCGCGCCGACGCCGCGAACGTGTCGAGCAGGTACTCGGCGGCGCGGTCCGTCGCGTAGCGCTGGACGGGCCCGAAGTACCACGACGGGTCGAAGGTCCGCCGGTAGTCGAGCCGCCACGTGACCCGGGTCTCGTCGCCGACGCCGTCCCACTCGACCTCGGCGCTGCGCAGCTCCATCCACCGGACGAGAGTCGTGTCCTCGACCACGTCGAACATGACGCGACCGCCGTCGTCGGACACCT
>VJZX01000067.1 GCA_009663185.1 Isoptericola halalbus | reverse complement strand
GACGGCGTGCTCTGGACGACCGATACGCGGCCGACGGCGTGGTCGTCGCTCCCGCCGCCCACGGGGCGCTCGCCGTGCTCGAGCTGTCTGCGTCCCTTCCTGAGCGCATCGACGCCGACACTTTCGACGAGCTGTCTCCCCAGCTCGAGAAGGGATGGGCGGGCGGCGGGGACGCCGTGCTCCGCCTGGAGGACGCCCTGACCGGGGAGACGCGTGTCGAGGCGAGCGCGCCGTCGCGCGGCGTCGACCACCTGTGGGAGTGCGCGCACGTCACCGGAGGGCCGGACGGAGCGGCCGCCGAGTTCGACGCAGCGGCCAGCCTCGTCGCGTCGCCTGTCGTCGTCGAGTACCGGCACTGCGGCGTCGACGTCGCGCTGACGTCCGACGGCGAGCGGATCGACTGGCCCGACGCGGAGGGGGATCGAGGGTGGTATGAGCGCGACCGCGCACCCTACCCCGACGGGGGCTTCGTCACCTCGAGGGGGCCTGAGCGCAGCCGCATCGTGGACACGTCGGGCGAGGTGCTCGTCGAGGTGCCCGGCTGGTTGGTCCCGCCCCTGGCCACGGACGGCACCGGCGACGACGTGGTTCTCGCGGTGAGCACCTCGGGCGAGCTCACGGCGTTCGAGCGCGACGGCAGCGAGAGGTGGCGGTCCGACGTCGGGTACGGTCCGGCGCTCGTGCGCGCCGCCGGCGTGGTCGTGATCGACATCGACGGAGCGCTCGCGGCCTTCGACCTGCGCACGGGCGAGGAGGTCTGGCGCACGTCCGAGCTCAGCGGTGAGGCCGGCGACCGGTACGCCACCCCCTACGTGTTGTCCGCGGGCACCGACGGGACGGCGGCGCTCGTCGCCCTGGCCGCATACGGCGCGTCGCCGCGCAGCACCGTCGTGCGGATCGACCTCGCCACCGGTGAGACCACTCCCACCGGCGTCGAGATCGACGGCCTGGCGTGGCTGTCCGCGGTCGACGGCAACGTGATCCTCCAGGTCGCCGGCATCGACGGCGAGATGCCGATCTACGGGACGGCCGTCGAGACGGTGAGAGGCCTGGGTCCGGCGTAGTTTCGGAGGATGATGGGCCGGCGACGCGACGCCGACGGGTCGTACACCTTCGACCTCGTGCCCGACGGAGGTGACGAGCCGGGCGGCCGCGCGCCCAGGCCCGACGCCGCGACCAGCGCAGGTGCCGTCGTGGTGCACCTCGAGCGCGAGGAGCCCCGGCCGCACGGCGACCCCGATCGGGCACCGCGACGCTACCGGCGGCTCGTGGCCGCCGTCGTCGTGGGGCTGCTCGCGATCGGCGCAGTGGCGGTCGACATGGTGGGCGACCGGAGCCGGGCGGCCGCGCTGCGGGTCGCGTCGGGCGGAGTCCTGGACCTCTCGGAGCCTCCCGCCGAGACCTGGCGCGTCGACGCCGACGGCCGCGGGCCGGGCGGCCTCGTGGCCGTCATGGGCGGGGCCGCCGTCATCCAGCACTACGACGACCTGCACGGCGTCGACCTCGACACCGGCGCCCGGCGCTGGGAGGTGCGGCTGCCCGACCGGTCGAGCGAGTGCGGCGGCTACGCGCTGTGGGACCAGCGTGCGCGGATCCTGCCCACCCGGCTGCTCGTGTGCATGTCGGGGAGCGGCGACGAGCGCTTCGTGCTGGTCGTCGACGCCGAGGGCAGCGTCGTGTCGCGGCGCGCCATCGACGTCGCCGGGACGGACGTCGTCCAGCCGGCACCGGACGGGGCGATCCTGACGGCGTCTTGGGTCGGGGATGCCGACGAGCCCGACGTCGCGGTGAGCGGCTACCCGGTCTCGAGCGACGTCCAGGTCCACGGTGAGATCACCGACGGCTATGACGCGCGCGTCCAGCTCATCGACGCCGCGACGGGCGAGGTGCGGTGGGAGCGCGTCGTCGAGTTCGAACCTGTCCTCGACGCGCACGGGTGCGTCGAGTTCACCGACGGGGGCCGGAGCGCCGAGATCACGCTCGACGGCGAGCTGCGCGCGGCGGCCGAAGGCGAGCTCCTGTGGGTGTCGGGGTGCGGTATCGACGCATGGTTCACGCCGTCGGGCGACCGGCTCGACTTCGCGGTCGGTGCCGGGTGGTCGACTCACGGGACTGCGGTGCGGGAGCTCGACGGCGGCGGTTACGTCGGGTCTCCCGGCCGGCTCGGCACGACGACCGACGGCGACCAGCTGCTCGGACCCGACGGACGGGTCCGGCGAGAGCTCGAGGGTCACCTCCTCGTGCCGCGGGCGTCCGACGGCGGCGCGAGCCGGGTGCACCTGGTCCGCGTCGGTCAGCAGTCGGTCGCGGTCGACGCTGACGGGCGGACGCTCTGGACCTCCGGGCTGCGGGTCCAGGCACTTCTCGCACAGACGGGCGGGATCGCGGTCGTCTCGGACGCCGAGGGCCGCATCGTCGGGCTGCACCTGGAGACCGGCGAGGAGATCTGGGCGTACCGGGACCTGCTGTCTGAGGTCGAGGGGGAGGAGGTGTGGGGCTCGGTCTCCAACCTCGTGCTGTCGGTGTTCACCGACGGACGGCGCGTGGCACTCGTGTGGCCCGCGCTCGACCAGGAGAGGATCGCCGTGCTGTGGGTCGCGCTCGACACCTCGACGGGGGAGATCATCTGGAAGCGCACGCTCGAGCACGACGCGTGGGGGATCGATCTCGCCGCGGACGGGCGGCTTCTGCGGTGGTCGCCCACCGCCCTCTCCGGTCTCGGCTGAGCCTGCTGCGGGCCGGCGGCGTCAGGCGTCCGACTCCGGAGCCTGACGGGTGGGCTCGTCGGCGAGGAGCCGGTAGAGCTCGCGCCGCGCACGGTCGAGGATCTCGACGGCCGCGTCGCCCTGCGCCGGGGTGCCCGCCCGGGCGACCTGCTCGACGGCGCCGCCGAGCGCGAACATGGACGAGCGCAGCTGGTGGCGTCCGGCCCGCGGATCGCCCGCGACGCGCTGCCAGGGGTTGCCGAGCTCGGCGCGGTTCTCCTCGACGTAGGTGCGGCCCGCGTCGGTGAGCGACGCGAGGCGGCGACCGCCGTCGTCGGACACCTCGACGAGGCCCTCGTCCTGGAGCTGGGCGATCGCCGGGTAGACCGCCCCCGGGCTGGGGCGCCAGTGGCCGTCGGTGCGCTCGGCGAGCTCGGTGATGATCTGGTAGCCGTGCATGGGCTGCTCGGCGAGGAGGAGCAGGATGGCGGCGCGGATCTCGCCGCGGCCGGCGCGGCGTCCGCGCGGACCGCGCGGGCCGCGCGGGCCGCGCACG
>VJZX01000066.1 GCA_009663185.1 Isoptericola halalbus | reverse complement strand
CGCGGTGCTCGACGACGCGCGCGGGCGGGTGCTGGGCGTGCGCGGCGCGGTGGACGGGCAGCGCAGCGGAGCGGTCACGGCGGCGCGGCAGCTGCTGTCCGACGTCGCAGCGCGGCTCGGGATCTGCGCGGGCGTGCTGTCGGGCGCCTCCGCCACGCTGCGCGAGCACGCCGCCGCGCTCGCCGAGCAACAGCAGGTCGCGCTGCTCGCCATCGCGCGCAGGGCAGAGGCGCTCGACCGCGAGCGCCGGGCGCAGACCGAGCTCGAGGAGGCGCACCGTTCCACGTGGAACGCCGTCTTCCCCGATCACGCCGCCGCCGCCCTGCGGGTGGCCGCCGCAGAGGGTGCGGCGTCAGCCGCGCGAGCCGACGTGCTCGCGGCCGAGGCACAGTGGCGGCGCGCGCGGGACGCCAAGGGTGCCGCGTCGGCGCGCGCCGCGGCGCTCATCGGCGTGCTGGGTGACGTGCGGCTCGTCACGGCGGGTGCGGCAGCCGGTCTGGGTGCGGCGCGGGTGGCGGCGTCGTGGGAGCGCGGGCTGCACGCAGCCGGGCTGGCGTCCACCGCGGCGTGGACGGGGGACGTGAGCGACCGGAGGGCCGCGAGTGCCGAGCTGCGGCACCTGCTGTCCGCCGCGGATGGCGACCCCGCCTTCTGGACCGCCTTCTGGGGCGAGGCGACGCCCGACGACCTCTACCGTGCCCTGGGGCTCGACCCGGTGGACGACGCGCTCGCCGGATCGCTCGGTTCCGGTGTGCAAGCGTGGGCGGCGACCGCGACGTCCGAGGAGCTCGAGGTGTTCGGCCGCGCCGTCGTCGCGGACCTCGGCGACTCGCAGCTCGGCCTCGACGAGCGAGCCGCGCTCGCCGCGGTGCTGCTGGCACCGCGGCTCCCCGGGGTGGTGCACCGCAGCGCCGCTGAGGCGCTCGTCGAGCGCCGAACCGCACGCACTGGCGACGATGTCGACATCCTGTCGCTCGCTCCGGTCACGTCGGCCGTGGCCACCGGGCTGATGCTGCACCCGCGAGAGGCGTTCGAGCACCTCGCACCGGCGGACCGCGCGCTCGCCTCCGAGCGGGCGCACCTCTGGTTCGGCGTCGCGCCGCCCGACGGCTGGCCCGACGGCGGTGAAGCGGTCGCGGGTGCCTTCGCGGCGGCGGTGCTCATGGGCTCGCATTCGCCCTCGCGGGGCGATCAGACGCGCGCGGCTCTGCTCGCCTCACACGCGACCCTCGAGATGCCGCGGGGGCTGCTCGCGGTGCCACCTCCCTCCGATCTCGCGAGCGCGCGGATCGCACGGGCGTACGAGCCGTACGTCCCGGTCTTCGGTGACGCAGTGCTGAACTCGAACGCAGACGCGCCGCCGCGTCGGCCGGGCGTCCGCGGCGACTTCGAGCTCGCCGAGGGTGTGGCCGAGGACCTGCCCGTCGTCGTCCAGCCTGACCTCGACGCGTTCGCCTTGAGGGACGTCATCGCCGCGACCTCGCAGACCGAGGCCGCGGGTTCGGCCTGGCTGTGCGGCGCCGACCGCTACCAGGACGCGATGATCGACCTGGCCTTCGGAACGTCGGCCACCGACGGGATCGACGTGGCGGACCAGGGAGGCATCGTCCGCGCGAGCCAGCTCGACACGGGAGCCCTCGCCGGTGCTCTGCAGGCCGAGACGCTGCGCGTGGCCCGGCGCAACCAGGCCGGCGCCGAGGGCGCCGCGTCGGCGGCTGCGTTCCTCGGGTCCGTCGCGGTCTCGGCCACAACCCTGTCACCGGTCGCGTCCACGTCCGTGAGCACCGCCGGTGCCGAGGTCATCGGCTGGCTCGTGCCGGACTACGTCGAACCGGCACGATTCGAAGTCCTGGCGAAGGAGCCCGAGCTGCGCGAGCGCTTCGCGACTGCCGCACATGACGCGGCGGTCCGCTACGACGAGCGACTCGGCCTCTCCCCCGAAGAGGCGGCCAGGGAGCGCGGCGAGTTCGAGGCCGGCAGTAGCGACACCAGAACGACCTTCGGCAACGGCTACAACGAGATGTCCGGACTGGAGAGAAGGCTCGGAGAGAACCTGTGAGGAAGCTGATCGCCAACCCTGGCGTCTACGTACCGACCGCCATCATCCTGCTCACCACAACCTTGTGGGTCATGTTCACCTGGGTGGGGCCGGCGTGGGGACGCTGGCAGCACGAAACCACCATGGCGGAGTTTCTACAGTGGAGTCCAGAGCCGTGGGCGATCACCGTCGACGACTTCCCCGCAGGGGCGGCGATGGAGCTCGCTGCTCAGGAGGAGTGGCTGTACTACCGATTTCGCGAGCCTGTGGGGCTCGGCCCTTTGGAGATGCCTGGGCTCGAGCACGTGCTTGACGGCCTCCCTCCCACGTTCATGTACGAGGCGCTCGAGGCGGAACACACCACGTCGTCTCTACACGGCGTGAGCGTGGGCGACACCGAGGTCTACTCGTTGGCGGGCATGGCGGTCGGCAGATCGTTTCATGTCGACTACAGAGGGAGCCTCTACCGCCATCAAGCCAGGCTGGCGTCCCGAGAGACCGATCCCGACACGTGGGCCGAGGGCGTCATCGACTACGAGGCCATCGGCAGCCGGCTCACGGACGAGGACTGGGAGTGGGAGAACATCGGGGCGCGCGACGTGTTCCACCCCGGCGAGGCGGGCTACTACGGCAACCGCGTGGTGGTGATCGATGAGGTCAGCGGCGAGCAGCTCGAAGTCGTCGGTGTCGCCACGGTCGCCGACGACGCCTTCATCGCCGTCGGCACGGTGACGCCGGTGGGCGTCGAGCCCGACGCCGACGCGGTCGAGCTCCTCGAGCTGCTGGCCGACAAGGTCCGAGCCGACCCGCCGGAGGTGGCGCCCGCCGTCGGGGACTGAGCGGCCCGCCGAGACGGTCGGGCGCGAACGCTCACCCCAGGTCGCGGACGCGGTGCGCCGCCTCGTCACGACGGCGGGTCGCGTCAGCGAGCGTGCGCTCCGCACGCTTGTGGGCCTTGACCGCTCCGCGCCGGTCGGCCTCGAGCCGCCGGGCCTCGTGGTCGAGCTCCTCGAGCCGGCGGCGCAGCTCCTCGCGCTGGTCGTCGAGCGCGCTCGCCTCGTCCTCGATGCGGCTCACCTCGGCCTCGGCCTGGTCCCGCTCCTGCTCGGCCGCGGAGACGTCCTCCTCGAACTCCGCGAGCGCCTCCCGGGCCTCCTCCAGCGCCCGCGCCGCCGCCTCGCGCGCCTCCCGCTCGCGGGCCTCGGTGCGCGTCTCCTTCACGGGTGTCGCGGACCGGTCGCGCGCCGCGCGCGAGCGCCCGGCGCCGGGAAGGTCCGGGACCGCACGCAGGTGGCGGCGCGGGGAACCGTCGTCGGGCACCGGCTCGAAGCCGAGCGCGTCGGGTGCGGCGACGGCGGATGCGACGTCGACGGGCGCGAACCCGGTCGCCTCGAGGGTGTTGATCAGCAGCCCGCTGCGGACGGCGCGCGCCGCCTCGGCGTCGATCATCGCGGCCGTGAGCGTCGCCTCGACCTGGGTGGCGACGGCGTCGGTCACCCGGACGAGATGCTCGTCCGCGAGCTCCCGGGCGCGCGCCGTGACCGCGGCGGTGAGCCGGCGGCGCTGCCGCGTGAGCTCGCGCAGGTGCCCACCGTCCAGACCCTGCTGCGCCTCGCGGAACTGCGCGCCGAGCTCGATGACCTGGTCGACCCGGCCCGTCTCGCGACGCACGAGCAGGTCGACGACCCACGCGGCCGTAGACGGCTTGCGCAGGGCCTTGACCTGGTCGGCGAGCCTGTCGTCGCCTCCCGTGCGGAGCTCCTTGACCCGCGCGTCGCGCGCGCCGACGAACTCGCCGG
>VJZX01000065.1 GCA_009663185.1 Isoptericola halalbus | reverse complement strand
CAACCTCGGGCTTGCATCGGGTACGGGCAGACTAGAGTGCGGTAGGGGAGACTGGAATTCCTGGTGTAGCGGTGGAATGCGCAGATATCAGGAGGAACACCGATGGCGAAGGCAGGTCTCTGGGCCGCAACTGACGCTGAGGAGCGAAAGCATGGGGAGCGAACAGGATTAGATACCCTGGTAGTCCATGCCGTAAACGTTGGGCACTAGGTGTGGGGCTCATTCCACGAGTTCCGTGCCGCAGCTAACGCATTAAGTGCCCCGCCTGGGGAGTACGGCCGCAAGGCTAAAACTCAAAGGAATTGACGGGGGCCCGCACAAGCGGCGGAGCATGCGGATTAATTCGATGCAACGCGAAGAACCTTACCAAGGCTTGACATGCACCGGAAACTGCCAGAGATGGTGGCCCCGTAAGGTCGGTGCACAGGTGGTGCATGGTTGTCGTCAGCTCGTGTCGTGAGATGTTGGGTTAAGTCCCGCAACGAGCGCAACCCTTGTCCCATGTTGCCAGCGGGTTATGCCGGGGACTCATGGGAGACTGCCGGGGTCAACTCGGAGGAAGGTGGGGATGACGTCAAATCATCATGCCCCTTATGTCTTGGGCTTCACGCATGCTACAATGGCCGGTACAGAGGGCTGCGATACCGTAAGGTGGAGCGAATCCCAAAAAGCCGGTCTCAGTTCGGATTGGGGTCTGCAACTCGACCCCATGAAGTCGGAGTCGCTAGTAATCGCAGATCAGCAACGCTGCGGTGAATACGTTCCCGGGCCTTGTACACACCGCCCGTCAAGTCACGAAAGTTGGTAACACCCGAAGCCCATGGCCCAACCGGTTCGCCGGGGGGAGTGGTCGAAGGTGGGACTGGCGATTGGGACTAAGTCGTAACAAGGTAGCCGTACCGGAAGGTGCGGCTGGATCACCTCCTTTCTAAGGAGCAGCTGATGCCCCGTGCCGCCCCGTGTGGGTGGTGCCCCGTGGGCCGGTGTTCGCCGGTTCGGGGTGGGGGGTCAGGGCAGGCCGCCTGAGGCGCCGATCGTGCGTCTGGTGGTTGCTCATGGGTGGAACATTGACGAAGAGGCTCGCCTGAGGGGTGGGTTGCCGTTAGTACGTCGCGCGCGTGTCGTGGGGCTGGAACGTCGGTGGCCGGCCGGGGGGCGGGGTCTTGCTGAGCACACTGTTGGGTCCTGAGACAACCGGCTCGGGTGACCGTCCTCCTGGTGGGGGGTGGTGGCCGTGGGTGGGGGGTTTCTTGGTGAGCGGGTCACCGGTCGGGTGCGAACCGCCGGCACCGTCCAGGTCCGTGACATGTCTAGCGGGGGTGTGTCCTTCGCGGGTGTGGGGTCTGGTGGTGTGGGTAGGCGTGCNGGGGGGTTTCTTGGTGAGCGGGTCACCGGTCGGGTGCGAACCGCCGGCACCGTCCAGGTCCGTGACATGTCTAGCGGGGGTGTGTCCTTCGCGGGGGTGGGGTCTGGTGGGGTGGGTAGGCGTGCCGGGGGCTGGCGGGTTCGTCCGTAGCTTGAGAACTGCACAGTGGACGCGAGCATCCCAGATGTTCGGAAGACGCCTGTTCCTTCGGGGGCGGGTGTGTTTCTGATCTCTGCGAATTGATTTGTAGTGTGTGTGTCGAAGTTTTTAAGGGCACAGGGTGGATGCCTTGGCACTAGGAGCCGAAGAAGGACGTGGTAGCCTGCGATAAGCCTCGGGGAGTTGGCAAACGAGCTGTGATCCGAGGGTGTCCGAATGGGGGAACCCGGCCCAAGTCATGTTGGGTCACCTGTACCTGAATTCATAGGGTGCAGGGGGGAACGCCGGGAAGTGAAACATCTCAGTACCGGCAGGAAGAGATATTCCGTGAGTAGTGGCGAGCGAAAGCGGATGAGGCCAAACCGTGCGCGTGGTAAAGCTGTCAGGCGTTGCGTGTGCGGGGTTGTGGGACCTTCCGGGAGTCTCTGACAGGACTCCGGCCAGTGAGAAAGCCGTGTCATAGCCGAACCGGGTTGAAAACCGGACCATAGTGGGTGTGAGTCCCGTAGGCGAAATGGTGCGGCCTGGTGGAGGGGATCCCAAGTAGCACGGGGCCCGAGAAATCTCGTGTGAATCTGGCAAGACCACTTGCTAAGCCTAAATACTACCTAGTGACCGATAGCGGACCAGTACCGTGAGGGAAAGGTGAAAAGTACCCCGGGAGGGGAGTGAAATAGTACCTGAAACCGTGTGCCTACAATCCGTCGGAGCCTCCTTGGTTGGGGTGACGGCGTGCCTTTTGAAGAATGAGCCTGCGAGTTAGTGCTCGGTGGCGAGGTTAACCCGTGTGGGGTAGCCGTAGCGAAAGCGAGTCCGAACAGGGCGTCTCAGTCGCCGGGTCTAGACCCGAAGCGAAGTGATCTAGCCATGGGCAGGTTGAAGCGCCGGTAAGACGGCGTGGAGGACCGAACCCACCAGGGTTGAAAACCTGGGGGATGACCTGTGGTTAGGGGTGAAAGGCCAATCAAACTTCGTGATAGCTGGTTCTCCCCGAAATGCATTTAGGTGCAGCGTCGTGTGTTTCTTGCCGGAGGTAGAGCTACTGGATGGCCGATGGGCCCCACCGGGTTACTGACGTCAGCCAAACTCCGAATGCCGGTAAGACAGAGCACGGCAGTGAGACTGCGGGGGATAAGCTCCGTAGTCGAGAGGGAAACAGCCCAGACCACCGGCTAAGGCCCCTAAGCGTGTGCTCAGTGGGAAAGGATGTGGAGTTGCACAGACAACCAGGAGGTTGGCTTAGAAGCAGCCACCCTTGAAAGAGTGCGTAATAGCTCACTGGTCAAGTGATTCCGCGCCGACAATGTAGCGGGGCTCAAGTACACCGCCGAAGCCGTGGCACTCGTACGATCGCCTAGCGCACCCTCGGGTGTGTTCAGGTGTGCGGGTGGGTAGGGGAGCGTCGTGTGGGCGGTGAAGCCGCGGAGTGATCCAGCGGTGGAGGCCACACGAGTGAGAATGCAGGCATGAGTAGCGAAAGACGGGTGAGAAACCCGTCCGCCGAATGACCAAGGGTTCCAGGGCCAGGTTAATCCGCCCTGGGTAAGTCGGGACCTAAGGCGAGGCCGACAGGCGTAGTCGATGGACAAGGAGTTGATATTCTCCTACCGGCGAAGAACCGCCCATACCGAGCCCGGTGATACTAACTGCCCCGACCCGGCCACCGACACCTTCGGGTGTCACCGGCCGGCGAGGCGCAGGACCTGAACCGGCAGTAGGTAAGCGTATTAACAGGGGTGACGCAGGAAGGTAGCCCGGCGTGGCGATGGTAGACCACGTCCAAGGCCGTAGCCCGCTCTGTAGGCAAATCCGCAGAGCACCAGGGTGAGAGCTGACGGTGACCGCGAACGCGGGAAACGGGTGATCCTCTGCTGCCAAGAAAAGCCTCGACGCGAGGTTCTAGCCGCCCGTACCCCAAACCGACTCAGGTGGTCAGGTAGAGAATACCGAGGCGATCGAGCGAATCGTGGTTAAGGAACTCGGCAAAATGCCCCCGTAACTTCGGGAGAAGGGGGGCCCGAGCCGTGACCCGGACTAGCTCCGGGAAGCGGGGAGGGCCGCAGAGACCAGGGAGAAGCGACTGTTTACTAAAAACACAGGTCCGTGCTAAGTCGCAAGACGATGTATACGGACTGACGCCTGCCCGGTGCTGGAAGGTTAAGAGGACGGGTCAGCCTCACGGCGAAGCCCAGAATTTAAGCCCCAGTAAACGGCGGTGGTAACTATAACCATCCTAAGGTAGCGAAATTCCTTGTCGGGTAAGTTCCGACCTGCACGAATGGCGTAACGACTTCTCCGCTGTCTCAACCGCGAGCTCGGCGAAATTGCACTACGAGTAAAGATGCTCGTTACGCGCAGCAGGACGGAAAGACCCCGGGACCTTTACTACAGCTTGGTATTGGTGTTCGGTGCGGCTTGTGTAGGATAGG
>VJZX01000064.1 GCA_009663185.1 Isoptericola halalbus | reverse complement strand
CGCGACCCGTCCGGACGCTGCTCGGCCTGGAAGTCCGCGATCGGCTCGACGTGCCCGCGCAGGAAGGCGCCCTTGGGAAACGCCGTGTGGTGGGAGATCTCGAAACGCTTGGCGATGGCCATGACAACTCCTCTGTTTATGGCCCTAAACCTCGGAGACCTGCCTGTCCCCGATCGATGATTTAGGGGTCTAAACATCAAGGTAGGCCTGGTCGCCCTGTCCGTCAAGGGGTCTAAACTCGTGGCGTGTCCTCCACCGACGAGTTCGCCGATGTGCGCCGAGACCCGGACCCAATCCGCCGCGGCCGGCGTGCCACCGACTTGCTCGCCGTCTACCAGCAGCGTTCAGCCGAACTAGCTCGACTGCGCCGCGAGGCGCTGGAGGAGGCGCACCAGGACCTCGGGTTGCCGTACAGCCAGATCGCAACAGCGCTCGGCATCACCAAGGGTCGAGTCACCCAGATACGCTCGACCGCACCCGCGGCCGCGCGCGCATTGTTCGGCGTCGGCCCCGTCACGGTCGTGATGCCCTACCGCTTCCAGACCACCGACAGAGAGCGCCCCCTGGTGGCGGCCGAGGACGTCGCGGCCGGCGACCTCGCGAAGCGACTCCTTGAGTCGTTCGGCTTCTCCACACGCACCGCGCAGCTCGGCCCCGACGACACGGAGATCCCGGACGGCGACCTGTTTGTCATCTGTGGCCCGGCGTCGTCGCCGGCGGTCGTCCAACTGCTCGACAGCGACCCCCGACTCACCATCGACCATGACGACACCGGTTGGTACATCGAGAACCGCGAGACCCAAGAACTGCACCGATCACCGCTCGACCATGATCCGGCCAGTGCGGCCGACGTGGCGTACGTCGCGCGACGAACGGACGGCGAGAGAACCGTCACGCACGTCGCCGGCTTGCATGCCATCGGCTCTCTCGGCGCCGTCGAGTACCTGGCCACCCACGCCGCGGAGCTCTACAGCGCGACCGCCGGGAGTGACTTCTCGCTCGTCGTCGCGAGCACCCATGACGGCCTCGAGATCACCAGCAGCGAAGCGGTTGGCGAGCCCCTGCCCTGGACTCACTGATGCGCGTCACGACCGCGATGCTGCCTGACGACGACGCGTCGCAAGACCGGGTGTTCACGACGTCGTTTGCCGTCATCATGCTCGACGGCGCGTCCGCCTTCGTCCCCGTCGACGTCTCACCAGGAACGTACGTAGACACGCTCGGCGGCTTCCTAGTCGAGCACCTGACCGAGCACCCTGAGGTCGACCTCACGGATGCCCTCGCAGCAGCGATCCAAAGATCGGCAGCGCTACTCGACCTGCATCCTGGTGTTTCGCCGTCAAGCACTGTGGCGATCGCGCGCCAACGCGACGACGACGTTGACCTTCTCGTGCTGGGTGACAGCCAGATCGCTACGCCCTTTTGTATCTACGTTGACGACCGGATCGCCCGGTTCGCTGATGCGCAGCGGGCCGCGTACCGGGTGCGCCTTGCTGGCGGGTACGGGTACGACGACACCCACCGCGAACTGCTGAGAGCGCTACAGACGGAGCAGTCCCGGCACCGCAACATCGACGGCGGATACTGGATCGCGGAGGCGGTTCCCGCAGCTGCGCACCACGCCATCACGACGAGCTTGTCTATCGACGCCGCCCCGTGGCTCGTCTTGGCCACTGATGGCGCCTACCGGCCAATGCAACACCTTGGACTTGATGATTGGTCAGCCGTGGCCGCCAAGGACAGCACCGACCTCGACGGACTGCTCAATGCTCTGCACCGCTGGGAGACGGACGACGACGCCGACGGGCTGGCGCTCCCCCGCGCGAAGCGCCACGACGACAAGACCATCGCCGTCGTCCTCCGCTAGGGCCTCTTCTACGAGTCGCGCAAAGCGTGGGCTTGTCGGGCGAGCCCTCGAATTGCTTCGGCATGGCGGCGGAAATTGATGATGGCGCCGCCCGAGGCTGCCCGGGATGGAAGGCGGCCGCCTTGATATCACGACCTCGAAGCGCGGGTTACCAAAAGGTTTACCGGGGCGCGATTACCGCCGCTATGACCTATATGGCCCGTGCGCGCCCGGTGGTTCACCGCCGCAACGACGCTGGGAGACGCTACCGCACCCATTGCCGAAGTCAGGCATTAAGCGGCGCTGTTTCGCTCCTTGGCTGCTCTACGCATCGTCTTTCGAATCGTTGTCCGGTACTGTCGGTTCTCCATCTGGACGCGTGGAGGAATTCCCGACGCCGACGAATCGCTGAGCCACGCGTCGGCCTCGGACGTGGCGTCGCCTAACGAAACGCCCACCTTTGCCCTCGTGGTGCACCACTCTTCAATCGCGTCGGCCTCTTCGAACTGTGCGCTCACGGCGTCGTCGTAGACCGACGAATGAATGGCGGCACGACTGTTGTGGTAGACCCAACGCTGGAGCAAGAGGTTCACTCCTACCGGGCTCATACATGCGACCCGGCGCTCAACGTTTAGGTCTTCGGCAGACGCGAGAAGCGGCGACGTGAACCGGGCAGAAAAATGGGACTTCTCACCAGATCGCAACTCAGGGAGTGGCATCAGCTTGTAGTTGCCCTTCCACTCCCGCGGTCGATAGAGCTGGTCCGGCATCACCTCGACGACGAGCAGACTCTCGACGAGGTTGACCCCATCCGTGCGGAGCGCACACGGATGCTGAATGACGATCACGTCCTTGGTCTCCCGGAGAGCTGCCCCTTGAACGTCGACCCCGAAGAACACATCACCGGTGAAGACAGGTCGCAACTCCACGACCTCGGCCTCGCGGTACAGGTAGAGGGATCCCCAGTCAGGGTTGTCAGATGGGCCCGGGCATTCAAGAACGTCACTCAAGCGTCGTCAACCCTTCGCGCGGATCCCGGTATAGCCGTCTTCATCCCGGAACGTCTCGTAGTCAGTCTGATACCTTTCACGCCACTCGGGGTCATACTTTGCGAGCGCATCGAGCGCATCGATATGCCGTGTTGCATAGTCGAAGAACGCCCGCGTTTGTCCGGCCGACCAGAGATCCACTGGCGCGATCGGAGCCGCCTCATGCATCGGCATTTCGAACCAGGACGCAACGTCGTCAACGTAGTAATGCTTCTGTAGAAAGTCACAAGCGGCCATCAGGCGTGCCAACTTGGAGCGATTCTCGCCAGTTATACGTTCCCCCCGACGCCACTTTTGAACCGCGGGGACACTCACACCTACCATGCGTGCGACATCACGCCACGCAAAGCCTAGATCCCCGATTTCTTCGAGCAACTCGGCCGGACTCTGCGCGCCTCGCAGCTGAGCGAGCACATGCCATTCCCGCTCGTAGATATTCTGATGCGTCTCTTCGATGTCGATGCTCAACGTTCGCATCTCTCGCCGCAAATCGTCAGCATCTTCCGTCAGCAAGGCCGCAGCAGTTTGTGTCGCGCCCGGTACACTCGGTCTCGCAACACTAGTAGCTGCAGTGCCACGCCCTTCCTCGACGAACTCGACAAAGTAGTCACGCTTGTCGACCCTCATCTGGCTAGGCATCCTTGCGAAGCACCTCATTCCTGAGTTTGTCTGTGATTGTACTCTCGAATAATCTGCGAACCGGTCGGTGCAGCTCATCCGATCGTTGCTGAATCGACTTAGTATCAAACTCTGGCACATCACCGTCCGGGGTCCAGAAGCTATCGATGTCGACGAGGAAGAACTCGCCACCATCAGAGCCTCGGATCCGACGAAGGTCCGAATCCGGATCAATCGCATGCCCGACTCGAGGACCGTACCGGGCGACTAGCATCTGCCCTGGCTGCGAACCGTAGATGCTCACACCCTGCCACTGGCTGATTGGCAGGTCAATGTCTGCCAAGTTGGGGGCGAGCAGCGAAGGCGCAACCCATTGGCTCCAGTCAACTGGACCATCACCTGGCACCCTGATCTCATCGATGTAGCGGAGTCCAAGGCGATCGATACCGTCCACTGCGCTAATTTCAGTCCGCGCCTGAATCGCGAGCGTGATCAGTTCGCGAAACTCTCGCCAGCCTGGATAGTCGCTTGCCTCAACCACAATTGAGCCCTCCTTGAAGGACGCAGAGAGCGTCTTTCTTCGGTTGAAGAACCGAGGAAACTTCTCGCTGGTCATCTCAGGGGGAACTCCCGGAGTGATATGCACGTTCGCGACCTGTGCTTGAGTTTCAAGCGGAAGCACGTCAGCGAGTTGCCGTTTGACCGCTCGTGACTCCGCGGGCGTAAGTGGGTCCGCGATCGGGTGGCGCACCTCGAAAGCCACCAGAACGACCGGCGCGGATGGGTAGACCTCGAACTCGTTCATCAACCCACAATCATACTCGGGGAGATACCGGAACGACAACTGTACCGCGGCGCGTCGCTCGGGTGAACCCCCAGCCACACGTCCTCGTGCGGGCCTAGCATGCACCGGGCGTCGACCACACTGCACGCGTTGCCGTTCGGCGTGCCTTGACTCAGGACATGGTTGACACATCTGTATCGCGACGTGCTTGACACTCGGACCTAGCGGACTGACGTCTCGGCGTCCTGCGCCCCGGTCGCTCGACGCTCTGGGCGGCCCGCCGGCCCAGGTCGAGCCGGGCGACAGGATCAGGCAGCACCCACGAATCCCGGAACTGTCGACGGCTTAAGGTCGAACGCTTTGAGCGCTCGCTCCAGCTCGGTCT
>VJZX01000063.1 GCA_009663185.1 Isoptericola halalbus | reverse complement strand
CGCCCGCGGCTGCCGCCTCGCCGGCGCACCCGGTCCTGCCGGCACCCGACCCGGCGCCCCAGGTCCCACCGCCCGCCGGGTTCGCCGCCCCGAGCGTGCCGTTGTCGCCGCTGCGCCCGGCCGCGCCCGAGCCTTCGCCCTACGCGCCGCGCTCGTTCGAGCCTGCCCCGCAGGTGGCGGAGGCCCCGTTGGCTCCGGCGTCGTACACCTCGGCCGAGCGTCCCTCGACCGAGGCCGGCGCGACCCGCGGGACCGCGACGTCGTACGGCGAGTCGGTGCTCCCTCTGCGCTCGACGTCGGACAGCGACGGCGACCCGCTCGACTCGCAGTACGTGCCCGACACCGTCGAGGCGCGCTCGGAGTGGATGGCCTCGGCCGTCCTGTACGAGGAGATGTCGACCCTGCTGCGCCGCGGCGTCTTCCAGGAAGAGAATGTGACCGCCCCCAACGAGCAGACCTACCGCCCGACCGTCGTCGCAGACGCCGGAAACGGTCTTGTGCGCCGCACCCGCGGCGACGAGCCCACCGGCCCGTCCGAGCGGTTCACCGCCCGGATCGAGCGCGACCCCGAGCAGCTGCGGGCACGCCTGTCGGCGTTCCAGACCGCGACGCTGCGTGGCCGCAGCGAGACATCGTCCTCCGAGACGGTCTCGACGGCGACGGGGTCGACCGTGAATGATGTCCCTGGATCGGCGCCGCAGTAGCGGTGACCTGCGCCTACGGCGTACCTGACGAGGAGGAAGCGTGACCCTCAGTACTGAAGCAACCAACTTCGGGTGGCTTCTCGACAACTTCGTCCGGACCGTTCCGGGCACCCGCCACACGCTCGTGGTGTCGGCCGACGGCCTGCTCATGGCGATGTCCGACCAGCTCGACCGCATCAGCGGCGACCAGCTCGCCGCGATCGTCTCCGGCATGTCGAGCCTCACACGGGGTGCGTCCCGCCAGCTCCACGGTGGCAACGTCCGCCAGTCGATCGTCGAGATGGACAACGGGTTCCTCTTCCTGATGAACGTCTCGAACGGCTCGGTGCTCGCCGTCGTGGCGGAGCCGACGTGCGACATCGGGCTCATCGGCTACGAGATGGCGATGCTCGTGTCCCGCACGGAGGCGACGCTGACGCCGCAGCTCATCAGCGAGATGCGCGGCAGCCTCCCGATCGACGGCCAGACGCGCGCCGCGTCGGTGGGATGAGGTCGAGACGATGACGCACGGACCGTTCGGTTCCCTGGGCTCGCAATCCGCGGACGGCTACGAGGCTGCCACGGTGCGTCCCTACGCTGTCACCGGTGGCCGCGTCCGCTCCGCGATGTCGGACCTGCCGCTCGAGGCCCTGGTCGAGGTCCTTCCGGGGGCGGTGAACAGCTACGGGCTCACCCCCGAGAAGCGCGCGATCCTGCAGCACGCGGCGCACACCTACGTGTCGGTCGCCGAGCTCTCGGCCCTGCTGCGCCTGCCGATCGGCGTGGTCCGCGTCCTCGTCGCGGACATGCAGGAGGAGGGCCACATCACCGTGCATACCTCGACCCCGGTCAACGTCCACACGGGTCACGGCAGCACCCACTCGGGCCTGTCCCTGAGCGTCTTGGAGAGTGTTCTCAATGGCATTTCCGCCCTCTGACAGCGCGACGCGCGGTGCGTCCGGGGGGATCGCCCCCCGCTTGGGCACCCGTCTCGCAGCCCGCGGGCGCCCAGAGCGCGCCCGCGGTCGGCGTCGCGCCGGCTGCCTCGGGCGGTGCACCCGCGCGCCAGAGCGTCCTCGGCGGTGGCCGCGAGACCGGCACCGGGCACGCGCCGGCCGCGTCTGCGGCGACCCCCGCGGCGCCGCCGGTCCCGCGTCCCGACGTCGCGCAGCAGACCGTGCAGCACGCGCAGCCGGCCCCGGCGGCGCGCCCCACGAGCTCCGAGGCCCCGGCGCAACGCCCTGCCGCGCAGCCGAGCGGCGGTGCACCCACCGTCACCAAGATCGTCGTCGCAGGCGGCTTCGCGGTCGGCAAGACGACGTTCATCGGCTCGATCTCCGACGTGGAGCCGCTGAACACCGAGGCCGCGATGACCGAGCACTCGGTCGGGGTGGACGACGCGGGTGGCGTCTCCGACCGCAAGACCACGACGACGGTCGCGATGGACTTCGGCCGCGTGGCGCTGCCGGGCAACCTGTGGCTGTACCTGTTCGGCACTCCCGGCCAGGACCGCTTCCTGTTCATGTGGGACGACCTGGTTCGTGGCGCGATCGGCGCGGTCGTGCTGGTCGACACCGACCGTCTTGAGCAGTGCTTCCCGGCGATCGACTACTTCGAGTCGCGCAAGGTGCCGTTCGTCGTGGGTGTGAACTGCTTCGACGGCGTCGCCAAGCACCGCCTGGAGGACGTCCGCGAGGCCCTGCAGATCCCGGCCCACGTGCCCATGCTCTACACCGACGCGCGCTCGCGGGCGGCGACCAAGCAGACACTCATCGCGCTCGTCCAGCTCGCGATGCGTCAGCTGCGCTCGGGCGCCGGGTCCTGATCCCCGGCCACTACACTGGGGAGCCGCGCGGGACGGCCGTCCGTCGGCCCGCGAGGAGGGCTGACAGAGCGGCCGAATGTGACGGTCTTGAAAACCGTTGTGGGGCAACCCACCGGGGGTTCGAATCCCTCGCCCTCCGCGCCCTGCTGAGATGAGAAAGGCCCGGTCCCGGCGTGCGCCGGGACCGGGCCTTTCTCGTGCGGCCACCCCGTCTGCTGGGCTCGCCGACCGCGCGCTTTGCCGCGAGGGCGCCGGGCCGGTTAGTCTGGGCGCCGCGGCCGGCTACCCGTCGGCTGCGAGGAGACGTCGCATAGTCAGGTCTAGTGCGCCACCCTGCTAAGGTGGTAACGGAGCAATCCGTTCGAGGGTTCAAATCCCTCCGTCTCCGCCAGGAAGGCTCCGGCCGCGTCCGACGCCCGGGGCCTTTTCTGTTGCCCTGGACGGCTCACGGGCCCGACGGCGGTGGCGTCGGTCACGATCGGGTCCCCGGGTTTGGGGAACGGCGCCGGGGGAGGTAATGTTCTCGGCGGCCGGTGCGGAAGCACCGCCTGCGCCCGTAGCTCAACGGATAGAGCATCTGACTACGGATCAGAAGGTTGGGGGTTCGAATCCCTCCGGGCGCGCGCCGAGCGGCGGCTCGATCCACACCAGGGATCGAGCCGTTTCGCATTTTCAGCCCCAACGGGGTGGCACAGCAGCGAGGTCCTGCCGTCGACGGCGAACCCGACGTCGGCTCGAACTGACCTGGCCCCGGTCCGTCGTGCTCTGGCGCGGCGGTCGACGCGCTCTACCCGAGCCGTCCGACGCTGCAGGACCCAGAGAGGGATCGATCGCATGAGCGATGAGACCTGGAAGATGCTGGCGATCGTCGTCTACATGGCGGCGATGCTGGCGATCGGCTACGCGGCCTTCCGCAACACCAAGGACCTGGATGACTACATGCTCGGTGGGCGTCGGCTGCCCCCGAGCGTCGCTGCCCTGAGCGCCGGCGCCTCGGACATGTCGGGGTGGCTCCTCATGGGCCTCCCGGGCGCCATCTACATGGCCGGGCTGGTCGAGGCCTGGATCGCGATCGGTCTGACCATCGGCGCCTGGCTCAACTGGACCTTCGTGGCCCCGCGCCTGCGGGCCTACACCGAGGTCTCGAACAACTCGATCACCATCCCGAGCTTCTTCGAGAACCGCCTGCGTGACACGTCGCACCTCATCCGCATCGCCGCGGGTGTCATCGTGCTGGTGTTCTTCACGTTCTACGTCTCGTCCGGCATCGTCGCCGGGGGGACGTTCTTCGAGAGCTCGTTCGGTCTCGACTACATGACCGGTCTCCTCGTGGTCTGGGGAGTGACGCTCGGATACACGCTGTTCGGCGGCTTCCTCGGCGCAACGTGGACCGACGTCGCGCAGGGCCTGCTCATGCTGCTGGCGCTCGTCGCGGTGCCCGTCGTGGCGTTCATCGAGCTCGGTGGCTGGGGTCCGATCCGTGAGGGCATCCTCGCGGCTGACACGAGCGGGGCTGCGAACCACCTGTCCTTCATCGCGGGCGCGACGGCGACCGGCGTCATCTCGGCGGCGGCGTGGGGCCTGGGCTACTTCGGCCAGCCGCACATCATCGTGCGCTTCATGGCGATCCGGTCCCCCGAGGACGCCAAGGCCGGCCGGCGTATCGGCATCACCTGGATGGTCGTGACCGCGGCCGGTGCCATGGTCACGGGCCTCATCGGCGTCGCCTACGTCAACATCTCCGGCGCGACGCTCGAGAACCCGGAGACGGTGTTCCTTCACCTGTCCCAGGTGCTGTTCCACCCGTTCGTCGCGGGGATCGTCCTCGCCGCGGTCCTCGCGGCGATCATGTCGACGATCTCGTCGCAGCTCATCGTGTCGTCGTCGGCGCTCGTCGAGGACCTCGTGAAGATGACCGGAAAGGAGATGTCCGAGCGGACGCAGGTCATGCTCGGCCGCGCGGCGGTCCTCCTCGTGGCGATCGTCGCAGGGCTCATCGCGCGCGACCGCAGCACGACCATCCTCGACCTCGTGGGCTTCGCCTGGGCCGGGTTCGGTGCGGCGTTCGGACCGATCGTCATCCTCAGCCTCTACTGGCGTCGCCTGACCCGGTGGGGCGCCCTGGCCGGCATGGTGACCGGCGCGGTGGTCGCGTTCGCATGGGGCCGGTCGGACGTGCTCAGCGATGCGCTGTACGAGATCGTGCCCGGCTTCGTGCTGGGCGGCCTCGTGGCGATCGTCGTGAGCCTGCTGACCCCCGCGCCCGCCGCCGAGATCGGTGCCGAGTTCGATGACGCCCGCCGGTTCACCAAGACCGGGGCTCCGAAGGAGCCGGCTCCGACCGTCGCCTGACGCTCGGTCCAGCTCGGATCGCCGCTGAGGCCCGCTTCCAGCTGTGGAGGCGGGCCTCAGCCGTGATGTCCGGCCGCAGGTCAGCGCCACGGGAACGAGCGAGCCACGGACGTACGAACGCGCGCTGGCTTCTCTGTCACGCCTGGCCTGCGGGCGAGGGCTCCGGCTGCGTCGAGGGAACGTGGCGCGCGCCACGCCGTACCGTTTTGACGCGGCCGAGGCGTCTGAGTAATGTTCTCTGACGTCAGCCCGACGGGCGGACGGACACCAGGAGACAGCCATTCAGGCTGGATACCGGTGGCCGCGCCGGGGTTGGAACCATCTCCCTCAGGGTCGGGGCACTTCGTGCGCCCCGAACCGATGGGCCAGAGAGGTTCCGAGATCTGAAGCGCAAGATCGAGAGATTTGAGCGGTTTGGACGGTCGGAATTGATCTGGTAAGTTTGAGGGGTTGCCCCGGATCGGGTAGGGCC
>VJZX01000062.1 GCA_009663185.1 Isoptericola halalbus | reverse complement strand
GCGCGACGACGGCACGTGGCTCTACGTCGACGGCGACGTCGAGCCGTAGCGAAGGAGCCTGCCGTGCACCGGCGCTCCCCAGCGAGCGGCCGCATCGTCCTGCTCGGAGCGACCAGGTACACCGGCACGCTCGTCGCCCGCGCGCTCGTGGCGCGCGGCGCGCGACCCGTCCTGGCCGGCCGCTCACCCGACCGTCTCGCGGCGCTGGCCGGGGAGCTGGCAGCGGAGCTGGCCGCCGGGACGGACGTCCCCCTGGAGACGCAGGTGGCCGACGTCGAAGAACCCGCGAGCGTGCGAGCGCTCGTCGAGCGCGGCGACGTCCTCGTCTCGACGGTCGGTCCGTTCGTCCGCCACGGCGGCCCGGCGGTCGAGGCCGCCGTGGACGCCGGCGCCGTCTACCTCGACTCGGCGGGCGAGCCGGCGTTCATCCGCCGGGTCTTCGAGCAGCACGGCCCACGCGCCCGGGATGCCGGGGCCGCGCTGATCACCGCGTTCGGACAGGACTGGGTGCCCGGCAACGTCGCCGGCGCGCTGGCCCTGCGGGAGCTCGGCGAGCAGGCGACACGTCTCGCCGTCGGCTACTTCACCGGGGGCGGTTCGGCGAGCGGCGGGACGCTCGCCACCGCGACGACGTCGCTGCTCGACCCGTCGTACGTCTGGCAGGACGCCCGGATGCGCACCGAGCGCGTCGGCGCCCGGGTCGTGACGTTCGACCTCGGCGGCGGGCGCCGGGTGCGCGGCGTCGCGGCCGGCGGCACGGAGCCGTTCTGCCTCCCGGCTCTCGCGCCCGGGCTGCGGGACGTCGACGTCGTGGTCGGCTCGGCGAGCCCGTTGCTGCATCTCGCACCGGCTGCGACGGGCCTGCTCGCGGCGGCTCTCCACACCCCTGGGCTGCGGGCATGTCTGCGGCGGCTCGTCGCATCGCGGTCGCCGGGCTCGAGCGGCGGCCCGGACGCCGCGACCCGGGCCACGTCGCGCAGCCACGTGCTCGCCGACGCCCGCGCCGCCGACGGCAGGCTGCTGCGGCGCGTGCGCCTCGACGGACCGGACGGCTACGACTTCACCGCACGCATCCTCGCGTGGGGCGCCATGCGCGCCGCCGACGGCGCCGTCCGGGGCGTCGGAGCGCTCGGACCGGTGCAGGCGTTCGGCCTCGACGAGCTGCTCGACGCCGTCCGTGACGCGGGTGTGACCGTCCGCTGAGCGCGGCGCACGTCATCGCCTGCGGCCGCGGCTCTCGGCGGTGCCCATGCCCCAGCGCACGGCGCGGACGGCGACGTCCCCGGCGGGCCGGCCGACGACCCGGGTGAACCAGGTCTCCACGTCCAGCTCCTGGCGTGCCCAGGCGGGCAGCAGCGCAACCGAGCCGGCGCCGAGCAGGCGGTACGGCGCGCGCACGGGCCAGGGCAGCGGCGGCTCGCGCAGGAGGAAGCGCGCGGCGTCGAGCGCCTCGGGCGTGGGCTCCAGCTCCCCGCGGTAGGACTCGAGGCAGTCGGCCAGCTCGGCGACCGTCTCCGGCACGACCTCCGCGCCGAGCGCGCGGGCGACACGCGCCGACTGCGCGACGTACTCGTCGGCCTCCACGGCGCTGAGCCGTCGCTCGCCGTAGTGCTGATGGGCGGCCAGGAACGAGTCGGCCTCCGCGACGTGCACCCACGTGAGCAGGTGCGGGTCGCTCGCGCGGTACGGGCGGCCGTCCGGAGTCTTGCCCCGCACCCGTTCGTGGACGGCGCGCACGCGGTCGACCATCTCCTGGGCGTCGTCCGCGGTCGCGAACGTCGTGTAGGCGAGGAACGTGGACGTGCGGGCCAAGCGTCCCCACGGGTCGCCGCGGTAGCCCGAGTGGCCCGCGACGCCAGCCATCGCCAGCGGGTGCAGCGACTGCAGCAGCAGGGCCCGCAACCCGCCGACGAACATCGCCGAGTCCGCGTGCACCCGGCGGATCGGGCTGCCGGGGGCGAACCAGCGAGGACCGGGAGTCAGGTGGATGCGGTCGCGCGCCGCATGGCCGTCCGGGCCCGCGACCTTGAGGAAGAGCGCGTCGCCCACCCGCGTGCGCACGCGCTCCACCGGGTTCGTCGTGACGACCGCCATGCTGACAGTATCGCCCTGGAGCCGGCAGGGTCCTGCCCCCTGCCGAGGGCGTACAGGTCCTACGACGACGGCGATGGCGAGCCCGGGTCGCGAGCCGCCCCGGCGGACCACGACTCGCGCCGCCAGCGCACGGCTCGCGCGGGTGCTGCGCCCGAGCGGCACCGTGACGATCGCCGACTTCGAGGCCGGGCACGACGACGCACGCGAGGTCGACCGCCTCACCCTGCTCCCCACCCCCGCGCTGTTCGTCCAGACCCGCCGCCCGAGGTAGCGCGGCTGGAGAGTGTTCAGCCACGCTTCACTCGTACGACATGTCGGACTCGGCTCACTCCCCTAGGGTCGGCGGTACCGCAGGCCCGCACTCGACGAGGAGCCCCGATGACCCGCTCGTCCCGCCGCGTCGCCACGACGGCCGCGGTCCTCACGGCCGCGCTCGCCCTCCCCGGGGCCGCACCCGCGCTCGCGTCCGCGCCCGACCGGCCGACCGCCGTCGGGCAGCCCGAGACGCTGCGCGTGGCGACGTACAACCTCTCGCTCAACCGCGCGGCCGCGGGCGGGCTCGAGGCCGACCTCGCCACCGGGGAGGACCTGCAGGCGCGCACCGTCGCCGAGATCATCCAGCGCGCCGACCCCGACGTGGTGCTCCTCAACGAGTTCGACCACGTGCCGGGCGGCCGCGCGGCCGACCTCTTCCGGGAGA
Organism: Isoptericola halalbus; assembly: GCA_009663185.1. Classification (GTDB taxonomy): domain Bacteria; phylum Actinomycetota; class Actinomycetes; order Actinomycetales; family Cellulomonadaceae; genus Isoptericola; species Isoptericola halalbus. The sequence goes on along the minus strand of VJZX01000062.1, from coordinate 2,720 downwards.
ACTACCTCGGGGTCTCCCAGGGCGGCGCCGACCCGGTCGAGTACCCGTACGCGTTCGTCGCGCCGTCGAACACCGGAGTCCCGAGCGGTCACGACCTCAACAACGACGGAACGGTCGGCGGGGGCGACGACGCGCTCGGCTTCGGCCTCTTCGAGGGTCAGTACGGCATGGCCGTGCTGTCGAAGCACCCGATCGACGAGGCCGCGGTGCGCACGTTCCAGACGTTCCTGTGGCACGACATGCCGGGCGCGCTGCTGCCCGACGACCCCACCACACCCGAACCGGCCGACTGGTACTCGGCCGCGGAGCTCGAGGTGGTGAGGCTGTCGAGCAAGTCGCACTGGGACGTCCCGCTGCGGGTCGGCGGAAGGACGGTCCATGTGCTGGCCTCGCACCCGACGCCGCCGACGTTCGACGGTCCCGAGGACCGCAACGGGCGCCGCAACCACGACGAGATCCGCTTCTGGGCGGACTACGTGACGCCCGGCCCGGCGTCGTCCTACATCTACGACGACGCCGGGCGGCGCGGCGGGCTCGCCGCGGGCGCGCGGTTCGTCGTCCTCGGCGACCAGAACGCCGACCCGCTCGACGGCGACTCGTACGACACGGCGATCGACCAGCTGCTCGGGCACCCGCGGATCACCGACCCGCTGCCGACGTCCGAGGGTGGCGTCGAGGCGGCGACCCGGCAGGGCGGTGCGAACGCGAGCCACGAGGGCGACCCGGCCTACGACACCGCCGACTTCGCCGACACCGCGCCGGGCAACCTGCGCGCCGACTACGTGCTGCCGTCCAAGAACCTGCCCGTGCGCGACGCCGGCGTCCTCTGGCCCGTGCGGGCCGACCCGCTGTCGGCGCTCACGGGCGAGTACCCGTTCCCGAGCAGCGACCACCGGCTCGTCTGGGTCGACGTCGTGGTCTGACCGGCGGCCTCGCCGGTCTGCACGAGCCGCGATCAAGCGCATGTCCGGCAGAGGATCATGGGCGGTTGCGCCCCATCCACTCCACTGCGAAGTCCACGAGCGCCCGCTGGTCCATGAGCCGGGCGGTGGCGGACCCCACCGGACCGACAGTGACCGCGCCGGTCTCCTCGAACGCCGCGCCGACCCGGTCGAAGTCCTCCTCGCCCGTGACGAGGTCCGTCCAGGTCACCCAGCGACTCGTCCCGTCGGCGTCGCGGACCGCCGCGCCCGTCTCACCCATTGGCGGCGACGCCTGACGGCTCTCGGCGAGATGCAAGGACGTGTTGGAGTCGTGACCGCAGCCGAGGAGCAGGACCTTGCCGCCGAGCCGGTAGACCACGCCGATCGGTGACCGCTCGCCGTGTGACTCGGTGAGGTCGTGCTCCACGGTCACCTCCCGGGCACGGGCACCGAGCGCGGCGCAGGACACCTGCGGATGATCGCTGCGCAGGGCGCCCGGCCAGGTTCGGACGGCTTCGGGAAGGACGCCGACCCAGCGGCTGGGCGTCCGCGCGGGGTCGAACCCTGGCGTCTCGGAACGGATCACCGGCCACCACTGCTCGGGAACGGGCGGACTCCGCCAGCCTGCCGGGTCGGTGTTCTCCGAGGTGTGCGTGGGGACGACGAGGGTGCCCCGAGGGCCCACCGCAGCGAGCATGGCGTCGACGACGGCGTGCACGCCGCCCGCGACGAAGCCGAGGCTCTTCACGGACGAGTGCACCAGGAGCACATCACCCGGGAAGACGCCCAGCGCCCGCAAGTCACCCGTCAACGAGGTCACGGTGTGCGGCAGGGCATGATCCACCTGGTGAGCGTAGCCCTGCGCTTGGCTGGCGGCGACGCACGCGGGCGCCGTCCAGTTCCGCCGGACGGATCGGTCGGGCCCGGGGAGGTCGCTCATCCCGCGGGGCGAGGCACATCCGCCCACGGCGAACAACGAAATTGAGTCGGGAAGACTCAAGTTGTACCCCTCAGCGACACCCTGAGGAGGACAGCATGACCACCACCCTGACCCGCACCCCGTTCACCGACGCCTGGCTCCGCGACCTGTGGACCCCGCGCGCCGCACTCACCGAGGGCCTCAGCCCCGCCGCGGACGTGTACCGCGACGGCGAGGACCTCGTCGCTCGCCTCGACCTGCCNATCCGCGGCGAGCGCAAGGACCTGCGTGCCGAGGACGCCCAGGGCCGCCGCATCTCGGAGGTCCGCTTCGGCTCCTTCCGCCGCGTCGTCGGCCTGCCGAAGCCCGTGGAAGGCGACGCCGTCCGCGCGTCGTACGACGCGGGCGTGCTGACGATCTCCGTCTCCGGCGTCTTCGCCGGCCCGACGCCGCAGCGCATCGAGGTCACCACGGCCGCCTGATCACCCAGGCTCAGCACGACGGCGTCCGGCTGCTCCCTGCGGTCGGACGCCGTCACCATCTGCGGCCCGCGCTCGCGCAGGCTCGCTCAGGCGAGACGCGGCGTCGATGGCGGCGGCGAGCCGGAGGCAAATGGCATCGACCGTGATCTGGGCGCTCCATGAGCCCTCGGTCACGTGTCGCTGGAGCATCAGGAGATGCTCCAGCGATTCTCGCGCGATCTCGGCGTCCGACCGCTTCACAGCGTGATCGCCCCGATCGACTCGCGCACGACCGGGCGGAGCGATCGCTCTGGGACCGGCCTCCCGAGGATCTCCTCGAGCTGCTCGTCGTCGACAGCGCCGACCGGATCGACTCCGGCGAGGGCACGGTCGTCCTGGTCTACGCCGTGGGCAGCT
>VJZX01000061.1 GCA_009663185.1 Isoptericola halalbus | reverse complement strand
CAAGCACCTCCTGAGTCAAGGCAGACGCCGGAGTATGGGTGCCTGGCCGCCCGCCCCCCGGCACTCACGGCCCTGCCTTATGGCATGATCACCCCATGGCCGAACTTGACTCGCAGCAGAAGTCAATCCAGTCGTTGTACTCCTGGTACGCGGAGAACCAACTGTGGGTCAATCGCCGATATCAACGGAAACTCGTGTGGACACTTGAAGAGAAGCAGCGACTTATCGAGTCGGTGCTTGCGAAGTACCCAATACCTGCCGTGTTGATCGCCGAGCGGGAAGGCGGAGGGTACGAAGTAATCGACGGCCTCCAGCGCATCCATACGCTCATGTCGTTCATCGAGATGCGTTATCCCACGTTGGATGGCCGGTACTTTGCCATCGAGCATTTCCCCACCGCGAACACCCGCGCATCTGAGGGCGTGTTCGATGTCGTAGGGGATGTTCCGCTGTTGACCGCCCGAGAGGTCGGAACGTTCCTAGACTATCCATTGGCCGTTTCTGTGATGCGCGGCGCTACCACGGGTGAGATCGACGACGTGTTCGGGCGTATCAACACCTACGGCCACCGGCTCAGCGACCAAGAGCGGCGTCAGGCCGGCGTGCAGAACGCCTTCTCTAGTCTAGTCCGTGACGTCGCGTGCGAACTACGGGGAGACGTCTCGAGCGGGGAATTGGGTCTGGTCGACATGCCGACGATCAGCATCGACATGCCGAAGAGCAAGCATGGCTATGAGGTTGCGGCGAACGAAGTGTTTTGGGTCGAACACGGCGTCCTCCGATCAACCGATCTGCGTGACTCCATGGATGAGCAGTGCATTGCCGACATCGCCGCCTCGCTAGTGGGTGGCACACTAATCGAGCGCTCTAAGGATGCCCTCGACAAGATCTACAGTGAAGATAGCGACGAGTCCAACCGTATCGAGGCGGGCCTACAGACTTACGGCGCGGACAAGGTGACCGCGGAGTTCAAGTTTGTGATCGACGAAATCAGAAATGTGATCGCGTCCGGTCCGGGCAACTTGCGGGACCTCTTGTTCCAGCGACGGACAACGAACCCGTTTCCCGCACTCTTTGCGGTGGTATTCCTCGCATTTCATGAGGTATTGGTTGGTGAGGGAAAGAAGATTTCCGACTACACTTCAATGCGGGCATCGCTCGACAACCTGAACGCTCACGTCGACACAAGCCGAGGTTCAACGTCTGTCGAAGACCGTCGCAAGAACATCAATATCATCAAGGGGCTGATTGCCCCCCATGCCGTCGTATCGGATCATAGAGACATATATGGGGACCACACCACCTTCGATATCGATGAGGCGCTGCGTCGGTCTGAGATCGAGGCACCGCACTACGAGTTGAAGCAGGGAATTCTTCGCCTGGACGGATCGAACAGCCTCGACACTGCAGCGCTTGCGCGGATGATCGAGACAATCTGTGCGATTGCAAATAATGGGCGCGATCGTTCCGGCACACTCTTCATCGGTGTGGCGGACAAAGAGTCGGATGCCGATCGCGTCAAGCTGTTGCAGGGCGTTGAGCCGAGAATCGTCGGACGGCGTTTTGTCGTCGGAGTTCGGCGAGAGGCGAATGCGCTTGGCCAGTCGGTTGAAGACTACGTAGCCCGCATTCGCAATGCGATAGCACAGTCAGGACTGTCCGAGCCGCTGAAGAGCGCCGTCCTCTCGAGCCTCGCTTACTCGGACTATTTTGGGAAGGGAGTCCTCGTCGTTCGAGTGCCCGGGCAGACGGACGTCTCCACACTGGATGGCAAAGTATTCGTGCGCGAAGGTGACCAGACTACTGAGGTGTTCGGCCTCGATCTGCTGAGCGTCGGCAAGCGCTTTTGAAGGACGACTTGGCGGGATTGCTGGCGTTCTCTGTGGTCCGCAGATTGGGGATGTCGGGGCGCGTGCTTCGTGCGGCGATGGAGACGATTAAGCCGGTTGTCGCCATATCCTGCTCGTCGGAAGCATCGGGCCACACCGGTCTGTGATCTCTATCGTTCGGTGTTGCTACGATGATCGTGAGGTCTTAGGAAGACAGCTGGACCATGAGGCGCGATCATCCAGGCTCCTGGTTCCCCCGGGAACGACATGGATCCGGTTTCGGGTTCGACGTATAGCCACCGCAGTTGAGTCTCGTGCCAGACGCCGTTGACCAGTAGTTTGGCGTCAATAAGCGCGATGCAGGCACCGGGTCGTCGGACACGGAGCAATTCATAGTCCATGAGGGGGTTGTCCGCGTAGAGCGACCGGGCCTCCTGGGCACCGTCACTTACAGGTCGCTTGTCTCCAAACGTGAGAAACATTTGCCCGAGCAGGTCGAAGCGCCGATGCTTCCACGCATCTGCATACGCTACACAAGCAGCCAAAGCGGTGCCGTCTTCAGCTGCATCCAGGCTGACGCCCTCTTCGCTCGGCGTCCACTCCTCAAGCGCCTTTTTCCGCCGCGCGGTAGTGGCGAGTTGCTGACCGAGCTCAGTCCAAGTTGGCTGAGGCTTCTTTGGCTTCGGAGGATTCAAAACCACCTGTGCCCAGTCTGCCACCGCAAACAGCATGTTCCATGCTTTCGTCGCCACGACCGGGTTGTCGTAGTTGATAATGGTGCCATGCATGATCCCGTTGCGATTGAGCTCAAATACCTCTGCGGTCTTGGTCGCCTTGAATGACCGCGTGAACTCTCGCAGGGAGCGCGACAATCCCATGTGGTGTGCCGTGACACTCCCCCACGCGTTCATCTCCTCCGGTTCACGCGTGTGAAGGCCGCGCCTGCGTGATGTGTCCACTTCGTTAACGAAGCCGTCCATTACGGCGATCAGCACGAGTGCTACGGCGTAGTATCGTCCAGCCGCGTAGTCTGCCACCGCCTTCTGAATGAGATCCATGCGGGGTCGCATCGGGGCAAGGCCGGCAAGGCGCATCGTTGCGTATCGCAGCGTATCGGGCTCGCGGTAGTAGGCGATGAGTGCGCGCTCAGCTTCAGCCGGTTCGGAAGTCGACTCAACGAGTTCCTTGATTCGCGGCACGTTCATACTCTCGTGAAAGACCCAGTTGCGTGGACCGAGAATCTCATAGAAGCCATCCACGGTCGCCACAAGCGAATCAAGACCAGACTTGATCTCGCGCATTTGGGCACGGATTCGCCTCGGCAGAATGAAGCCGATCAACTTATAGCCCAGCATCTGTTGGTACAACTCGCGAGCAATCGGAAGATCACCCGCCGACGCATAGGGGCTATCAAGAATCGGATCTGGGGCTGCAGGGTCTGACACGATGCCTCCGCCGGCCGGTATCTTCGGAAGTCGATTCTCGCTCACGGCCAGTTGCTTCTGGCCGACGTGCTGCGGTCGGTCACAGCACGCCCGAGTGCATCGACCGTCGCGTCGTGGACGTGCGGAGTCGTTGCGAGCAGGTCGGGTCCGCTCAGTGTGTATGGGCTGCCGTCGATGTTCGTGACCACGGCACCTGCGGCACGGGCAAGTGCAACGCCGGCGGCCACGTCCCACGGATGGTTCGCGTCGATAACGACCGCGTCGAGCCGTCCTGCGGCCAGCCAGGCGAGGTCTGTCGCTGCGGAGCCGAGCATGCGGACGCGGCCGACCGCGGCCCCGAGCTGGCCGAGCATGGCGAGGCGTCGTTGGTTCTTCTCGGCGCTGCCCGATCCGGTGGCGAAGTCGCCCATCGAGACGACGGACTCGCGAAGCGCCGACGTGGGCGCAACCTTGATCGGGTCGTTGTTGAGGTGCGCCGATCCGTCGCGGGTGACGTATCGCTCGCGGTGAGCAGGCAGGGCGATGGTGCCGAAGACGGGCGTCTCGTCTTCGATGAGTGCGAGGGAGACGCCGTAGTCCGGCAGGCCCCGCGAGAAGTTGGTGCTTCCGTCGATGGGGTCGAGGCACCAGTACCGCTCGCGGTTCCCCGTGTGACCGCGTTCTTCGCCAAGGAACCCGACCTCCGGGGTCTGGCGGGCGAGCAGGTCCCGCACTGCGTCTTCGATGGCAAAGTCGGTTGCCGTGGCGAAGTCGCGATCGGTCTTGTAGACCCACTCGCCCGTCTGCCCCGTTCGCAGGATGGAGAGCGCCAGGTCGATCGCGGTTGCGGCGACCTGCTCAGTTCTCGACGGCACGGCCGCGCTCCCAGGTCTCGGCGAAGATGCGCTCGAACACCGGGAAGAGGCCGTGCGGTTCGGCGTCGTCAGACTCGATGAGGAACGTCGGCGCGTCCAGGCCTCGCAGCCTTGGCAGGTAGAGCTGCACGAGGGATCGGATTCCGTCGATGGTCGTGATGTTGAACCGCACGGGCTCGTCGTAGGTGCGCACCTGCACGCGCCCGCTGGCTTCGGGCGACAGCCGCTCGCGAAGGCGCGCGATGGCCAGCATGTTGGTGCGCGTCAGCTCGGCGATGTGCCCGGCGGGTTGTCCTTCCTCGAGTTCCCGCGCCTTGGTTGCGGCGCCGTCGGGGTCGAGAAAGAGGCAGCGCAGGGTGAGGCCGTTCTCGACGAGTTCCGCGAGCGTGACGTCTGAGACTCCCTGGCACAGGGTGTTGAGGCTCAGCCCCATCGCGTCGACGTGCTCCGCCATTGCCAGCGTCCTGAGAATCGGCACCGCGACCTGCGCCTCCGAGCGGGTGGCGAAGACCCCTCGGACGTCCCGCGCCGAGAAGGTCGCCGTGTCGCTCGGCGGGGCGAGGCGTTCGTGGACGAGGGCTTCGAGGCGGTGGAGGGCGGTTCGCAGCTCCTCGACGTCATTCGGCTCGGTCGTGGTGGCCTGCGGCGCGAGCCCAAGCCGGGAGTCGAGCGAGAGGCCGTAGAGCGAGGCGGCAGCGAGCACGACGTCGGCCGGCGGGCGTGCCCGGCCTTTGATCCAGTTGCTCACGGCCGATTCCGAGTACGTGCCTGAATCGGGTCCGACGTCTGCCGCGCGCAGCGCCGCGGCGAGCGGTGCACCTCCACCGGCCGCACGTCTGGCCTGGTCGAGCACCTCTCGCACTACGGCGTCCCATGTCGCGCTCATGCCGCTGATTCTTGCACGGATCGCGCCACGCGCGATTTCCAGGGCCGCTATCGCTTGACACGCGACTCGCTTGCATGTGTAGTGAATCGCAGGAGGCGCGAGTCGCGCGCTCCACATGCGATAGGAGGAACGGTCATGGCGATTGCCAAGCGTTTTGAGATCTCCCACCAGACGGCGTTTCCCAGGGGCGCCTTCCTGCGCGGGTTCGTCGAGCCCGTGCCGGACTTTCAATCGGAGCAGCGGCCGGACGGGTCGCGTCCGCAGCAGCGGGACAAGGAGACCGGCCTGCCGTTGTGGCAGTGCACGGTCATCGACGCCGACGACGAGGCCGGGCGCCGCGAGTTCGGCGTGACGGTGAAGTTCGCCGCCCAGCACCAGCCGGTACCGCCGAAGAACACCTCGCCGCTCCCGTGGACGCCGGTGGAGTTTGTCGGGTTGACGGCGCTGCCGTACGTGGACGACTCGGGGAACCGGCCGCGGATCGCGTGGTCGTTCCGGGCTCGTGATCTGGTCGCGCCGAGGCAGGCGGGCAAGCCCGGCGAGGCGAAGGACGCCGCGGGAGGTCCGGCGCCGAGGGCCAGGCCGCCGAAGTTCAGACCGTGGAGCCGTCGCACGCTCCGCCGACGGCTGAAGAGGTCGGTCCGCTGCGCGATCGGCTGACGATCGCCGCCGACGTGGCGGCGATGCTGGACGACGCCCGGGTCCAGTTCGTGTCGGTTTCCTCGTCCGGGCAGGTGACCGTGCACGTGACCGGCCAGGGGGACGCCGAGCATCTGGCCTGGCGTCTCGGGCTGGGGACGGTGACCGAGTACGCCCCGCGCGATGGGCGGCGTGGCTTCACGGTCTGGTCTGGCGGTGACTGGCCCGCGCCGCGGTTCGACGTGTTCTGCGACGGGGACCTGGTCCGCCCGGTGCGCGCGTTTCCTCGTCCGTCCGGCCTGGGGCGGGTGGCGTGATGGGCGGGGTGGGAGCCGTCGCGGGGCGGGTGCTCGGTGCGGTGTGGCACCTGCTCGTCTGGACGGTCCGGTCGTGGCGGCTGCTGCTGGTGTGCGTCGCGCTCGGGAACCTGCTCCTGCTCGGCTCCCACCCCCACGCCGGCCACGCCGTGCTGTGGAGCGTGCCGGCGTTCAACCTCCTGCGCGCGGTCTGGCACGCCGTCCATCCGCTGACCTATGAGGCGGTGCTCGGCGGGCCGCTGCGTCGTCACCGGTGGCGGCGTCGAGTGCGCAGTAACTGGAAGCGGATCGCCGACCGCTGCGGGCTGGCGACGCCTCCCCGCGTCGACGAGCCCCGG
>VJZX01000060.1 GCA_009663185.1 Isoptericola halalbus | reverse complement strand
AGGGCACCGGCATCTCGGACGCGCTCATCCGGGGCGCGGTGTCCGCGGCGACCGAGGTCGCGCGGAGCGCCGGCCACGACGCCGGTCTCCCCCTCTGGCTCGCGACCAACGGTCAGAATCTCCGCGCACAGGCGTTCTACCGTCGGCACGGCTTCGAGGTCGTGGGTCACCGCACGTACGACGTCGGGGGTGTGGTGCACGACGACGTCGTCATGCTCCACACCCCCGACAACCGATAGGACGACGGCCGGGACGGCAGGCGGTCAGCTCCGGGACGCCGCCCGCAGCGCGAGGATCGCGTCCGCACTGCGCCCCGCGTTGCCGAACGAGTCGACAGGGTTCGGCGGCTCGGCGACCGACGCTGCGTTGTCCTGCTCCCAGATCCCGTGCTGGCGTCCGGGGTCGCCGAGCGCGCTGAGGAACGCCTGGAAGTCGATGCTTCCGGCGCCGAACTCGACGATGTCGTAGCCGTTGGCCGACGCGGGGTTCGCCCGCCCGTCCTTGAGGTGGAACATCGGGTAGCGAGAACGGTTGGCGAGCACGTAGTCGATCGGCTCGAAGCCCGGGTACACGTGCTTGCCGACGAACGCCCAGTAGACGTCCATCTCCAGGAACACCAGCGACGGGTCCGTGTTCTCGAGGAACACGTCGTACAGCCGGACCGACGGGTCGTCGTTCGCGAAGGCGAACTCGTGCTGGTGGTTGTGCTGGTAGAACTTCAGCCCGCGCGCGGCGGCGGCCGCGCCGAAGCCGTTGAACCGGTCCGCCGCGGCCAGGTAGCCGCCGATGGTGCGGTCGCCCGTCGGCGCGTTGGCCGTGCCGATGTGCGCCATGCCGAGGACCTGCGCGATGTCGAGCTCGCGTTCGATGTTGGTGGCGAAGTCGTTGATGCCCCGGTGGGACCCGACGGCGGTCAGCCCGTTGTCGTCGAGGAGCTGACGGATCTCCTCCGGCGTGATCGGGCCCACCTGGCCCTGTGCGTAGCCGGCGAACTCGACCTCGGAGTAGCCGAGCTCGGCGAGCCGCTCGAACACGGCGCGAAAGCCGAGCGAGCTCACCTTGTCGCGGATCGTGAACAGCTGGATACCGAGCTTGCCGGGCGCGACGAGCCGGCGACTGCCGGCGAGCGGAGCCGCGGCGGCCGAGGAAGCCGCGACGGACGTGCCCGCCAGGGTCGCCGCACCGACCGCCACGGTGGAGCCTGCGAGACGCATGAAGGTCCTGCGGTTCAGGTCCGTACGACTGGTCATGAAGATCTCCTTCGATCTTGTGCTGGGGTGATCGGGTCGTGCTTGGTTGGTCTCACTTGGTCGAGAACGCGGCGTCGAATGCCGCGTCCGGCGCGTCGAACGCGTGCCGACGCACGAACTCGAGGGCTTCCGGCGCGCCGAGCAGGCGGTCCATCCCGGCGTCCTCCCACTCGATCGAGATGGGGCCCTCGTAGCCGATGGTGTTGAGCATGCGGAACGCGTCCTCCCACGGGACGTCCCCGCGCCCGGTGGAGACGAAGTCCCACCCCCGCCTCGGGTCGGCCCACGGCAGGTGGGAGCCCAGCCGCCCGTTGCGGCCGTTGGACATCCGCTTCTTCGTGTCCTTGCAGTCCACGTGGTAGATCCGGTCCTTGAAGTCCCACAGGAACGCGACCGGGTCCAGGTCCTGCCACACCATGTGCGACGGGTCCCAGTTCAGACCGAACGCCTCCCGGTGCCCGATCGCCTCGAGCGTGCGCACCGTCGTCCAGTAGTCGTAGGCGATCTCGCTCGGGTGCACCTCGTGCGCGAACCGCACCCCGACCTCGTCGAACACGTCCAGGATCGGGTTCCACCGGTCCGCGAAGTCCTGGTATCCGGCCTCGATCGTCGCGGCCGACACGGGTGGGAACATCGCCACGTACTTCCAGATCGACGAACCCGTGAACCCGACCACGGTGTCGACCCCGAGCTTGGCCGCCAGGCGGGCCGTGTGCTTCATCTCCTCGGCCGCACGCTGCCGCACGCCCTCGGGATCGCCGTCGCCCCACACCTGGTCCGACAGGATGTCGCGGTGGCGCTGGTCGATCGGGTCGTCGCACACCGCCTGCCCCTTGATGTGGTTGGAGATCGCCCACACCCTGAGCCCGTACTTGTCGAGCAGGGCCAGGCGGGACTGCACGTAGTCGTCGTCGTCCCAGCGCCAGGGGTCCAGGTGGTCGCCCCAGCAGGCCAGCTCCAGTCCGTCATAGCCCCACTCCGAGGCCAGCCGGGCCACCTCCTGCAGCGGCAGGTCCGCCCATTGACCCGTGAACAGGGTGATCGGTCGTGCCATGTCGTCGTCCTCGTCTCCTCGTCGAGCTGCTGGTTCCAGGTCGTAGGTCGCGCTGGCGGCGGGCGTACGGAGGCCCGCCGCACTGCGTGCCGTCAGGTGAGGGCGACCCACCCGCTGCCCGCCGCAGCGCTGCGCTCGACGGCGTCGAGAACGCGCTGCACCGCGAGCCCGTCGGCGAACGACGGCGTGGGCTGGCGCCCGGCCGCGAGGTCACCCACCAGGTCCACGACCTGGTGCGTGAACGCGTGCTCGTACCCGAGCGCGTGCCCCGGCGGCCACCAGTGGCCCGCGTACGGGTGCTGGGGCTCGGTGACCACGATCCGGCGGAAGCCCGCCGTCTCGGGATCCTCCTCGGCGTCGTAGAAGTGCAGGAGGTTCATGTCCTCGAAGTCGAAGGCGAGTGATCCCGTCGAGCCGTTGACCTCGAGCCGGATCGCGTTCTTGCGGCCCCACGCCATGCGGGTCGCCTCGAAGCTGGCCAGGCCGCCACCTGCCAGGCGGCCGAAGAACACCGCCGCGTCGTCGACCGTCACCGGGCCGGTGCCCTCCCCCGCCTCGCCCGCGAGCCCGGAGAACGACGCGGGCACCGGACGCTCCCTGACGAAGGTCTCGAGCGCGCCGCTCACCCCGACGACGGCCTCACCGGTGACGAACTGGGCCAGGTCGACGACGTGGGCGCCGATGTCGCCGAGGGCTCCCGAGCCGGCCTTCGCCTTGTCGAGCCGCCACGACAGCGGCGCGCTCGGGTCGGCGATCCAGTCCTGCAGGTACTGCGCGCGCACGTGCCGCACCTGTCCGAGACGGCCCTCGGCGACGAGCCGGCGGGCAAGCTGGATCGCGGGCACGCGACGGTAGGTGAAGCCGACCATGGCCCGCACGCCCTCGCCGGCCGCCTGCGCCGCCGCGGCGACCATGGCCTCGGCCTCTGCGACGGAGTTGGCGAGCGGCTTCTCGCACAGGACGTGCTTGCCGGCCTCGAGAGCGGCGATGGCGATCTCGGCGTGGGTGTCGCCCGGGGTGCAGATGTCCACGAGGTCGACGTCGTCGCGCTTCACGAGCTCCTGCCAGCTCGTGACCGCCTCGTCCCACCCCAGCCGGTCGGCCGCGGCCCGCACCGCCCGGGCGTCCCGCCCGGCGACGACCCGCATGCGCGGCGTCAGCGGCAGGTCGAAGAACCGCGGCGCGGTGCGCCAGGCCTGCGAGTGGGCGGCCCCCATGAACGCGTACCCGACCAGTCCGACGCCCAGCACGGGCCTAGCCCCGTGCTCGTCCGTCCGTTCGCTCATCACCCCTCCTCTCGTGCGCGGTACCACCCTGGTCAGGACCGGAAGCCGATCGACATGTACTGATCGACGTTGTCGGCCGTCACGACGGGGGCGTACAGCTGGGTCACGCGCGGCACGCCCGCCGAGGCCAGGTCGTCCATGTTCTTGTTCTGAGCGATGAGGCGGGCCATCTTGATGCCGTCGGCGGCCTGCGTCGACGGGTAGATGACGGTGGCCTCGAGGACCGAGTCACCTGCCTGGATGTGCTCCATGACATCGAGCGATCCGGCGCCACCGACCATGAAGAACTCGTCGCGGCCGGCGTTCTCGATCGCCGCGAGCACACCGACGCCCTGGTCGTCGTCGTGGTTCCAGATGGCGTCGATCTGCGGCTCGGCCTGGAGCAGGTTCGACGTCGCGGTCTCGCCGCCCTGGATCGTGAAGTCCGCGGCGACCTGGGTCGAGACCTCAAGGCCGCAGTCCGCCAGAGAGTCGGCGAAGCCCTGGCTGCGGTCCTGCGTGAGGGGCAGGTTGGCGATGCCCTGGATCTCGGCGACGACGGCGTCCGGGTTGTCGCCCAGCTGCTCGCAGATATACGTGCCGGCGCTGACGCCCATGCCGTAGTTGTCGCCGAGGATGGTGGCACGCGAGGCGAACGGGCTGGACAGCTCACGGTCGACGTTGATGACGGGGATGCCGGCCTCCATGGCCTGCATCGCCACCTCTGTCAGCGCGTCGCCGTCGAACGGCAGCAGCACGATGGCGTCGACGCCCTCGTTGATGAACTGCTCGATGTGGCTGATCTGCATGTTGACGTCGTTGGTGGCCTCGGCCTGGCGCAGCTCGACGTCGTCGTACTGCTCGGCGGTGTCGAGCGCGGCCCGGGTGATCGCACCCATCCAGCCGTGGTCGGCGGCAGGGGCTGAGAAACCGATGACGACCGTGTCCCCGGTCTCGTCGTTGCTCGACGAGCTGCCCGAGTCGGTCTCGCCGGTGCCCTGGCTCTCCTCCGCGGGCGGTTCGTTGCTGACGCAGCCGGTGGTGAGCAGAGCTGCCGCGGAGATGGCGACGGTGGCGCCGAAGGCCCGGCTGCGGGTCGTGAGTGCGGACATGTGATCTTCCTCGATTCGTCCTGGTGCTGGGGATGGGGGGGTTCGGTGCGGGCGGCGGGCCGCCTCCCGTCAGGTGGACTTGGCCCGGCTGGCGAACCGCTGCTGCAGGAGGACGGCGGCGACGATGATGGCGCCCTTGGCGACCGACTGCGCCGACGTCGACATGTTGTTGATCGTGAAGACGTTGGTCAGCGTGGTGAAGATCAGGACGCCGAAGACGGTGCCGGTGATCGTGCCGCGGCCACCGATCAGCAGGGTCCCGCCGACGACGACGGCGGCGATGGCGTCGAGCTCGTAGAGCATGCCGTGCGTGGAGGTTCCCGCCGTCGTGCGGCCGAGCATCATCACGGCCGCGATGCCGGCGGTCAGTCCGGCGAGCCCGTAGATGTACAGCGTGTGCCGCTGCACCTTGATACCCGCGAGCCGCGCGGCCTCGGCGTTGCCGCCGATCGCGACGGTGCGCCGGCCGAACGTGGTGCGGTTCAGCAGGATCCAGCCGGCGGCGGCCACCGCGGCGAAGATCCACACCAGGACGGGGATGCCCAGGAGGTCGGCGCGGAAGAAGTCGACGAACCCGTCCACATCGACGCGCTGGGTCTGGCGGTTCGAGATCATCTCGGCCAGACCGCGGGCGCTGGCGAGCATGGCCAGGGTCGCGATGAACGGGACGACCCGCCCGTACGCGATCGCCAGCCCGTTGACGAGCCCGGCGGCGGTGCCGACGGCGAGAGCCGTGAACACCATGACGGTCCAGTGGCTGTTCTCGGCCATCGTCTGGGTGGCCAGAGTGGTCGCCCAGACGGTCGCCAGGCCCATGACCGAGCCGACCGACAGGTCGATCCCGCCCGACGTGATCACGAACGTCATGCCGATCGCCAGAACGCCGATGACGGCGGCGAGCCGCAGGATGGTCAGGACGTTGCCGATGTTGGCGAACCGATCACCACCGGTGATGACGCCGACGACGCAGAGCAGGATCAGGGCGACGACGAGCCCGAGGTTGCGGCCCAGCGACCCGCCGAGCCACGACCGTCGCTCGGTCGGTGATTCGGCCGGTCGGGCGGCGGTAGCTGCACTCACGCGACACTTCCTTCCATGACGAGATCGAGCACGCCGTGCTCGTCGATGTCCTGCGCGGCCGCGCGGTGCACCACGCGGCCGTCCGAGATGACGAGCACGTTGTCGGCGAGGCCGAGCACCTCGGGGATCTCGCTCGAGACGACGAGCACCGCGGTGCCGGCGTCGGCGAGCCTGCGCACGAGGGCGTAGATCTCGGAGCGGGCGCCGACGTCGACGCCGCGCGTCGGCTCGTCGAGGAGCAGCACCTCGCACCCGTGCACGAGCCACCGGGCGAGGAGCGCCTTCTGCTGGTTGCCGCCCGACAGGGTGCGGGCGGCACGGTCGACCTGCGCCGGCCGCAGGTCGAGGGCGACGACCTGCTCCTTGGCCGCCTTCTTCTCGGCCCTCTCGTCGAGCCAGCCGCCGTTGGCGGTGCGGGCGAACGTCGAGAGCGTGATGTTCTTGTAGACCGGCTCGTCGAGCAGGAGCCCTTGGCTCTTGCGCTCCTCCGGGGCGAGCCCGATGCCGGCCGCGACCGCTGTCGGCACCGAGCCGGGACGCAGGCGGCGCCCGTCGAGCTTGACCGTGCCGGACGTGGCCTTGCGCGCGCCGTAGACGGTCTCGAGGATCTCGGAGCGGCCCGAGCCCACGAGCCCGGCCAGCCCGACGATCTCCCCGGCACGCACCTGGAGCGAGACGTCGGAGAACGTGCCGTCGAGCGAGAGGCCGGAGACGTCGAGCTTGACCGGCGCGTCGTCGGGTACGCCCGGCCGCGTGGGGAAGGCGAACTCGACCGTGCGGCCCGTCATGAGCTTGATGAGGTCGCTGGTCGCGGTCGTCTCGACCGGGAGGTTGCGGCCGACCGTGCGTCCGTCCTTGAGCACGGTGATGCGGTCGCCGATCCGCCGGATCTCCTCGAGCCGGTGCGAGATGTAGACGATCGCGACACCCTGCGCCGTGAGCTCGGCGACGACGCGAAAGAGGTTCTCGACCTCTTCCGAGTCCAGGACGGCGGATGGCTCGTCCATGATGATGACTCGCGCCTCGTGCGAGAGGGCACGGGCCATCGACACGATCTGCTTGCCCGCCGCCGAGAGCTGCCCGACCTCCATGTGTGGCGAGATCTCGGGGTGGCCGAGGCGTGCCATGAGCTGGCGGGTGTGCTTCGCCGCGGCGCGGCGCTGCGTGAAGCCAGCGGTCGCGAGCTCGTGGCCGAGGTAGATGTTCTCGGCGACGGTGAGGCCGTCGACGACGTCGAGCTCCTGGTACATGGTCGTGACGCCGTGCCTGAGCGCGGCAACCGGGTGGGGGATGGAGATCTCCTCGCCGTCGAGCAGGATTCGCCCGGCGGTGGGCTGGTGGGCGCCGGCAAGCACCTTGATCAGGGTGGACTTGCCG
>VJZX01000006.1 GCA_009663185.1 Isoptericola halalbus | reverse complement strand
CTCGGGAGCCTGGCGCTCCGACGCGGCACTCGACGTGGCGATCCCGGTGGCCGTCGCTGCCGGCGTGGTGTACGGCATCAGGCACCGGCCGCGCATGACGCGCCGTCAGACCGGCAGCTCGACCGATCGCGCAGGACGCTCATAGGGAGCGTCGAAACGCCTGTAGGCGGTGATCCGAGATGCTCGGCGCCGCGGGTCAGGCTGTCATTGCGGCGACAGTCAAGGTGCCTGCGTCCGCATCCAGGTGGCAGTCGGTGCCGAGCGGGACCGACACGGGACTCTTCAGGTGCCCCAACGGAAGCCCGGCAAGGATCGGGACGCCGAGCGGGTCGAGCCGATCGTGGAGGACGTCCAGGACGCTCCAGTCGCGGTCTTCATAGCCCTCGAACCCGTCGAGCTCGCCGATGGCCACGCCCGAGATTCCGGCGAGCGTTCCGGACAGGAGGAGCTGGGTCAGCGCCCGGTCGACCATGCCGATGCCGGCGGCACGGTTGATCTCCAGCAGCAGCACGTTCTCACCGAGGTCAACGTGGACGACGCCGACGCTGCGGGCCAGCATCTCGAGGTTTCCGCCGAACAGGAGGCCGGTGGCGGTGCCCGTCGTGGTGAGCTCGGCACCGTACCGGTCCCGGTTGCTCAGCACCGGCTCGCCAGCCTCGCCGGTCAGGAGTCGTCGTACGGTGTCGGCGAAGTCGCCTGTGATGGTGCCGTGAACGGAGGGCACTCCGACCTCGCGCCACAGCCCGTGCAGTGCGGTGATGTCGCTGAACCCGATGAGAGGCTTCGGATCGGCTCGGAGAGCGTCGATGTCGATCGCGGCCAGCAGCCGCAGGCTTCCGCACCCGCCCAACAGCGCCACGATCGCCCTGATCTCCGGGTCGCGGATCGCATCGTTGAGGTCGGCTGCACGAGCCTCATCGCTACCCGCCAGGAAGCCGAGGCGGTCGTCGGCGTGGTGTCCGAGGCGAGCGCTGAACCCCCAGGACTCGATGGTCGCGACGCTCTCTGCCTGCCACGCCGGCGAACTCCAGCTCGCCGGCGAGACGAGTGCGATCGCGTCGCCAGGCTCAAGCTTGCGGAGCGCCGTCATACCGGCCCGCGATTGGAGGAACTGAGGCATGTCGCGCAACGGTACCGACACCCTCCGACGGTGCCGGTCGGCACACACCCCCGCCGCATGGCGCCGTCCTCGACAGCATTCGCCGTCATCGACGGGGCATTCGCCCTCGGCGGCTGCCTCGCCTGACCCCTGGCGGAACGCCTCTCAGCCGCGCTCGCTTGCGACGACGTCGCGCACGGCCGGCGCGACGTCCTGACCGAAGGCCGTGATGAGGCCCGGGTCGTCCGAGCCGAGGATGAAGGTGGCGATGCCGTGCTCGACGGCGAGACGCGACAGCAGCTCGACCCGGCGCTCGGTCGGCCCCTCGGGGACGCCGATGTTGAGCAGGCGGCGAATCTCGCCGGGCTTGCGGCCGGCGTCGTGCGCGGCCTCGTCGATGATGGCGTTGCTGCGCTCGAGGTCGCCGGCCTTGAGGTACGGCAGAGACGGCAGCCAGCCGTCGGCCGCGCGGCCGACGAGCCGGAGCATGCGCGGCTTGTACGCGCCGAGCCAGATCGGCACGTCGTGCGCGGGCGCCGGACCACGCTTCGCCCCCGAGACGCGGTGGTGCTCGCCGTCGACCCGCAGGACGCCGGGCTGGTCCGTGTCCCAGATGCCGCGGATGATCTGCAGCGCCTCCTCGAGCGCGTCGACGGACTCGCCGGGCGTGAGGTGGCCGCCGCCCATCGCGGAGATGGCCTGCCAGAACCCGCCGGCCCCGAGCCCGAGCGCCATCCGGCCACCCGAGAGCAGGTCGAGCGACGCGACCGCGCGCGCCAGCACCGCGGGTGGACGCAGCGGCAGGTTGAGCACGTCGCCCGCGATGGTGACCCGCTCGGTCCGCGCGGCGACCCACGACAGCAGCGTCCACGTGTCGAGGAACCGTGGCTGGTACGGGTGGTCCTGGAACGTCACGAGGTCCAGCCCGACCTCCTCCGAGAGCTCGGCGAGCCGGACCGGCGCCTGGGGGTCGGCGTTCTGCGGCGTCAGGAACGTGCCGAACCGGAGCTCGTGGCCGTAGTCAGGCACGCGGGCGTCAGACCGCGCGCTCGAACGTGACGAACAGCCCCTCGACGCCGCCGGGGCCGAGGCGTCCCTTGACGTCGACCGACGTGATCGCCTTGAGCTGCCAGCCCTGGCGTGCGTTGTCGTTGAGGACCTTCTCGAGCTTGCCGCCGGACATCTTGCCGCCGATGAGCTTCTCGCGGAGCTCCACGACCTTGTACTCGTACATGCCTTCATCCTGCCCGGGGCCTCCGACGCCCGCCGCCGCAGGAGTGCGATGGCTATCCCGTGCGGTCGAGACGCCGCGCGATGCCCGGGTAGTCGACGACCAGCCCGTCCTCGTCGACCGTGAACGTCGTGCTGAAGTCGTGGTCCCGGCTCGAGAAGGTGACCCGCCGAGGGGTCGAGCCGTCACCGGCGGACGCGTACACCTGCTCGTCGCGGACCACCTGCAGAGACGGCACGTCGATCCAGGCCAGGACCAGCGGCGTCGGCGGCACGACGTCGTCGAGCAGGCGCAGGCGCCGGACCGGCATCGTGTTGGTCACGGGAGACAGTCCGAGGTCGCAGTCGAGGGCGCCCTCGACGCTCGCCGGATCCGCGAGCCCCGGCGCGGGCAGGTCAGGGTCTCCCTCCGCATCCTGCCGCGACTCCCACCGGCCGTCCGGATGACGCGTGAGCGTCAGCGACCGCCACCAGCCGAGCCCGCGGCACGTCACGCCGATCGACCGGGTCACCCACCCGGGGCCGACGTCGAGACTCCAGCCCGTGGCGAACGACCGGGTGTGGGAGCTCCCGAAGGCGCGCATCGCGTCCGGGGCCAGGTCGATGGTCGCCCGGTCGAGGCGCTCGGGGTCGTCGTCGACCCCTGCCCACGTCACCATCCTCGCCATCACGCCCTGGCGCCCGTCTTCATCCTCGACCGGTGGCGGCGTACTGCGGATCGGTTCGCGCAGCGGACGGAGCAGTAGCGCTGCCTCCCGTTCCGGGTGACGTCGACGACCACGGCCGAGCAGGAGTCGCCCGACGACTCGCCGGCGGCACATCGCCCGAGGCGGTGCATCCCACGTGTCGTGAGGTGGAGCGCCGTCCCGACGCTGATGACTGCGGCGAGCACGTCGGGAAGGAACTGGTGGTCATCGCGGTAGTGCAGGTGCCAGCCCTCGTCGTCATGGTCGGTCAGCCGGGGGTAGGCGGTGACGGCCGCCATCTGACGGTTGAGGAGGAGCGCTCGACGATGCGGGTCGGCGGCGTCGACCACGGCCAGCCACTCGTCGATGACCCGGCGAGTGCGCGCATGGTCGTCGGGCGCCTGCGGGAACGCCATCGTCATGCCGAAGTCACGCGTTCGAGCGACGATCCCTTCCCTGTTCGTCGGCCAGTCGTTCGCCAGAGACTCCGCGAGCAGGACCGCATACTCGCCGTAAGGGTTGAGATGCATAAGACCATTACACCACCGTGGTGCCATGACGCGAATCCCACCGGTGAGCAGCAAGCCGCAGCACCCGGCAGGATCGACCCGGCCGCACGAGCACGCCTGGCTCGCCGAGTCTCGGCACTCGACGACGCAGGGCTTGGTGGTCTACGTACGGTGCGCCCGGTGCCGCGCGCTCCGGGTCGACATCCAGGGCCACCCTGACGTGCCTCCCACCGCCGTCAGCAAGGTGCTTCGCTCGCGACCGGACGAGTAGGCGCTCGACCAAGCAGATGCCTGAACGTCTAGCCTGGCCGAATGCCTCCGCCGGATCGTCTGGCCGCCTTCGCGCTCGCGTCGTTCGTGTTGATCGTCATCCCGGGTCCCGCCGTGCTCTTCGCGATCAGCCGCGCCTTGGCGTACGGCCGACGGGCCGCGCTGACGACCGTCGTTGGCGGGGCGGCCGGCAGCCTCACCGCGGCCACGGCCGTCGCTGTTGGTATAGGCGCCATCGTCCAGACCTCCGCCGTCGTCTACACCGCGATCAAGCTTGCCGGCGCGGCATACCTGATCTACCTCGGCGTACAGGCGATCCGGCACCGTCGGGCGCTACGGGAGGCATTTGAGGCGCAGGCGGCCGCGATCGGTGGTGGGCGCACGCTGTTGCAGGGATTCATCGTTGGCGTCACGAACCCGAAGACGGTGGTGTTCTTCGCCGCGATTCTGCCGCAGTTCGTCGACCCGTCCGCCGGCCACGCCAGCATCCAGATGGTGGTCCTGGGCGCGGTGTTTGCCGCAATCGCCCTGGCGATGGATTCCGTATGGGGCGTGGCGGCGGGTGTGGTCCGGTCCTGGTTCGCCCGTTCGGAGCGACGCTTGGACCTGGTGGGCGGCGCGGCGGGTCTCACGATGATCGGGCTCGGCGTCGGTTTGGCAGCCAGCGGCCGCAAGGACTAGGTCGTGTCTCCCGACTGGCGGGGTGAGGGTCGCAGTCCGGCTCCTGTGGTCCAGCCCGGGGTCAGCAAGGTCCCGGATCGACGGCGGCGCTCGGGCTCGGCGCAGTCCGCGTCACGCGAGGCCGGCCGTGCTCGTCGTGCGCCTACGCGGAGCTCACCCGGTCGGACGCCAGCGGGGCCTCGAACAGCATGCGCCGCTATGGTGGGCCGATGCCGTCGGTCAAAGAATTCCAGGTCACCTTCGACTGCGCGGAACCTGAGCGTGTCGCTCGTTTCTGGTGCGAGGTGTTGGGGTACGTCGTACCGCCGCCGCCGCAGGGGTTTGCTGCCTGGGACGATTTCGATCGCTCGCTGCCGCCGGAGGATCAGGGGTCAGCGTTCGCCTGCATCGACCCGACGGGGGTGGGCCCGCGGCTGTTCTTCCAGCGCGTTCCCGAAGGCAAGGTCGTCAAGAACCGGCTGCACCTTGACGTGCGGGTCGGCACCGGGCTCGTGGGTGAGGAGCGCCTCGCCACACTCGAGGCCGAGTGCGCACGCCTGGTCGCGCTCGGCGCGGAACGCGTGCGACTCCTGCCTGCCGATGACGACAACGAGTCGTGCCTCGTGATGCAGGACATCGAGGGTAACGAGTTCTGTCTCGACTGAGGGACCGCGAGCGTCGACCGTCGTCGTGAGGTGTGGCGCCGTCGAGCCCCCGCCTATAGCGTTCCCGCCATAGCGTCGGAACCAGCACGAGGCGGCGAGCATCATGCAACCCAGGCCGTGGCTGCGACCTATGGTCGCCCGTGACGAGCACGAGGAGCACCGCCAGGCGAGCTGGCTCGAGCTGTTCTTCGACCTGTCGTTCGTCGTCGCCGTGGCCCAGGTCGCCGTCCAGCTCGAGCACTACCTCGCCGAGGGCGAGGTCGGACACGGTGTGACGGTCTACCTCATGGTGTTCGGGGCGATCTGGCTCGCCTGGATCTCGTTCTCCTGGTTCGCCAACTCGTTCGACACGGACGACGTCCCGTACCGCGTCCTGATGATCGTGATGATCGCCGGCTCCCTCGGTCTCGCCGCAGGCGTGCCGCAGCTCGCCCACCTCGACTTCCGGATCGGCGTCATCTCCTACGTCGTGATGCGGCTCGCCTACGTCGCCCAGTGGGTGCGCGTCTACCGATCGGGCGACCCGGCGTGGACCGCCGTCGCCCGGCGGATGATCGTGCGCACGACGGCGATCCAGCTCGGGTGGATCCTGTTCCTGCTCGTCCCGCTCGAGTGGCGGGTCCCGGTGTTCGTGGTCTGGTTCGCCATCGACGTCGCGACGCCGGCTCTCTCCGGCTGGGACTTTCGGAACGGTGGGCACCGCGGCCACTTCGTGGAGCGGCACGGGCTGTTCACGATCATCGTCCTCGGGGAGTCGATCGCCGCGGCCACGATCGCCGTCGGCGGCGCGATCGAGGCGCACGTGGGCGCCGCCCCACTGCTCACCCTGGCAGCGGGCGGGCTGATCATCGTGTGCTGCCTGTGGTGGGTCTACTTCGAGTTCACGACGGTCCGCGCACCGGAGGGCGAGCGCACGGTGCAGTTCGTCTGGGGATACAGCCACTACTTCCTCTTCGCCGCGATCGCGGCGGTCGGGGCCGGGCTCGCGCTGGCGGTCGAGTGGATCACCGAGCCCGAGCACGTGCACCTCACGGAGACGGGCGTGGCGCTCGTCATCGGCGTCGCGCTGTCCGTGATTCTTGTCGTGCTGCTGGTGATCGAGCTCCTCGCCGAGCGCACCGAGCCCTGGGGACCGAGCCTCGTCAAGGCCTCCGGAGTGGTCTGGTCGCTCGGCGCGGCCCTGGCCGCGCCCCTGGTGACCGTACCCGGCAGCGTCCTGCTCATGGGCCTCGGGCTCGTGGCGATGGTCGCCTACGGGGTCGCGCTCGAGCACCGGATGCACGTGCGCGAGGCGCTGCCGTCGGTCGACGCCTGATCCGGCGCCGGCTGCGGCATCAGTCGAGCAGCCCGGCGATCATGCCGACGAGAAAAACCACCATCAGAACGACCACGAGCGCGATCGCGCCGAGCCACAGCCAGGGCGTCGCGCGTGCCGGACCGTGCTCTTCGTGGCCCTGCGGGGCGCTCACCTGGTCGGACTCCGGCGGGGTCTCGCCCGGCTGGACCTCGCCGCTGAGCGGCTGGGTGCGGCCGTCCGGCTCGGGGTCGGGGTTCGATGCCGGGCCGTCGGGAGTGTTCGTCATCGTGGACCTCCGTGATGTGCGGTCCTGATCACGGTAGGCACCGTCGACCTGGCCACGCCCGGTGTGCGTTCACGGCGCCACGACGCGGGCCGTCGCGAGCACGATCGCCCGCTGTCGGGCGTAGTGCTCGTCGAGGTGCGCACGCAGGTCCGTGAGCCACGCGGGCCCGTCCGCGACGTCGAGGACGACCGACGCCTCCAGGAGCTGCTGTGCCGCAAGGGCTGCGCCGTGGACCACCAGCGCGTCGGCCGCCACGCACGTTCCCGAGGCGGACTCGTACCCGCGCAGGAAGGCCGCGAGAAGGTGCGGGTGCGCGGGGTCACCAGGGTCTGATCCCACAAGGTCGCGGACCGCCGAGGCGACGTCTGCCGCGGCCGGCATCGGTCCCGACTCGTCCAGGTCGAAGCACGTGACGCGCTCGCCGGCCCAACGGAGGTTGTCCAGCTCGAAGTCTCCGTGCCCGACGACGAGCGGTTCGCGCGCCGTCCGTACGTCGAACGCCCTGCCCAGTGCGCGGGCCGCGGCGGCCAGCTCGACGTCGCCCGCCTCGGCGAGCCGGGGGAAGGGGCTGGTGGTGCGCTTCGCGGGCTCCACCTTCCCACCGCGGCGGTGGAGCTCCCCGAGTGCCGCACCCCATGCGCTCGCCGCGTCGTCGTCCAGGTCGTCGACGTCGCGCTCGATGCCCGGCGCCTGCCGCACGGCGTGCGCGACGACGTGCCCGACGACGGTCCGCACCGTCTCGACGACACCGCCCGTGGGCGAACGGACCGGGTCCGCGACGCGCGCTCCGGCGTCGCGCAGGCGCGCATGCGTGCCCGCTCCGGCGACGAGCCGGTCGCCGGCGGGGAGGTGGGCGGGCGCGAACCGCAGGTAGCACGCCCGGCCGCCGGTGCCGCCGTCGGGCACGACGAACACGTGGGACGCCGACGAACGCCAGTAGCGGGCGGCGCCCGCGGCGAGCTCCCACCGAGCGGCGACAACGTCGGCGACGACCGATCGCCAGTCGTCGCTCACCGTGAACCGCAGACCTTGGATCTCGCTGAGTGGCAGCACGCCCTGGATGCTGGCGGACAGCCCTCGACCTCGGCCAGGCCTTTTGGGGCTCGGTAGACCAGCCTGCAAGCCCGCCAGACGTGGCGCACGGTGGAGGCGAGAGGAAGGAGGTCGGCGCATGCCAAAGACCACCAAGCGCGGCGACGCCCGCAAGGACGAGCTGCCCTCGACGCTGCGCCGGTCCGACGAGAAGGCACAGCGCACGTTCGCCAAGGCGTACGACGCCGCCATGGAGCAGTACGACGACGAGCAGCGGGCGCACCAGGTCGCCTACGCGGCGGTCAAGCACACGCACGAGAGGATCGGCGACCACTGGGAGCCCAAGGACGAGGCCGGCCCCTCGGACGCCCAGGCCGAGGGCGGTGTCGGCACCGACAGGCCGACCGCCGGCGGGGTCGACGCCAACGCGTCGAAGGAGCACCTCTACGAGGTCGCGAAGGAGCTCGACGTGCCCGGCCGGTCGTCCATGTCGAAGGACGAGCTCGTCGAGGCGATCCAGAAGGCCAACGAGCGCGAGACCCGCAAGGCGCGGGAGGAGGAGGCGTGACGGGCATGGACGGCCTGTCGTCCGCCGTCGGGTCGTGGCAGGGCACCAACGCGTTCCGGCTCATGCCGACCGACGACCCGTACTCCGCGCCCGCGAGCGCGACTGTCACCGCCGAGCCCGGGGGCGCCGTCAGCATCCGGTACACGTGGTCGCACCCGGAGGACGGTGCCCAGGAGGGCCTGCTCGTCGTCGCCCCCGCCGAGGGCGGACGCCTGGTCGCGCTGTGGCTCGACACCTGGCACCAGCCGGAGGCGCGGACGTCGGAGGCACCCGCCCGGCCCGACGGCGGCGCGTTGTTCGAGTACGTCTATGCCAAGGTCTGGGGCTGGCAGATCGAGGTGCTGCCCGAGGGCGGGCGTCTGCTTCTCGTGATGCGCAACGTGGTCCCGGACCAGCGTGACGGGAGCTTCTCCGGACCGTACGACGCGATGCGGATGACGCTCGAGCGCGCATGAGGGTGCGTTGTTCTCTGTGGAGGACTGGGCGGAGCTGCATCGGGCGGAGGGGCTGGGATCAAGACGATCGCTAGCCTCTCGATCGAACGAGCCGAGTGTCTGGTCAAAGGGGTCAAGCTTCGGCCGATTTTCCGGGATCGGTTTTCAACCGTCGCTGACAGTGTGAACCGAAGGTGGCTCTTGACCGGCTGATGCCCTGAGCGCGAACCACACATCCATGCGCGCGTCGACGTCGTCGAGCGAGAGGTCGAGCAGTTTCTCGGCCCGCCGGACGCGGTCGCGGAGCGTGTGCCGGTGCACGCCGAGCTCAGCGGCGGCCGGTTCGAACTGCCCGTGATGGCGCAACCAGACCCGCAGGCTCTCCGGGAGGTCGATGCCGGTGCGGGCTCGGTACTCAGCCAGTGGTCCGAGGCGGCGGCTCGCGTACGCCGCTGCATCGGCGGGGTCCGCAACCGAGAGCGCCCCGGCCATCGCGTCGGCATGGGTGAGCACGGCGGCGTCTCGGGCCAGGGCGAGGTCCCTCGCCCGGTCGGCCTGGTCCAGTGCGACCCGCAGCGCCACCGGTGGCACCGGATCGCTGAGCCCGGCGTGCAACGGTCGCATGCCCTTGACGAGATCGAGTACCGCCGGGCACCGCTCCTGGCTCAGCACGACGGTGAGACGGCGGTCTTCCCGGCTTACCAGACAGTGCGCGGCCAGCTCGTCCTCCAATACCGTCGCCAACCTCGCCACGGGCAGCGTCGTGCCGGTCACCGACAGGACTTGCACGAGTGCTCGGCGAAAGAGCGGTCCGCCGAGGTCGCCGAGGAGCTCACCGTCGAGCCCACCGACCGATCGCACCAACCGGATGAGAGCAGCGCGCCACCGTTCCGCGTCGGCGCCGGTGACGTGCTGCGCGGAGGAGATCTGGGCGAACGACAAGAGCGCGGTGGAGACGTTCAGCACAGCCCGATCCGCTGGGCTCGGTCGACGCCGCAGCCCCACCAAGAGGAAGCCGTGGGTTCGGCGCGAGGCGGCGAGCGTGTGGATGGAGATGTGTTCGCCGGCGCTGACCAGTGCGGCGGCGGCGGGCCCGCCGGCGCTGAGCCGCGCGATCTCGGCTGCCAACAATGCCGCTCGGGGCCGCGCGGAGGCGGGGTGGCAGTGCACGACCGCCTGCTCCCGGTCCAGCACCAGCACCCAGCCGTCGAGCAGCCGGGCCACCGCTCGCACAACCCCTGCCGGGCCCTCGCGGATCGCAGCCCTGGTGAGGTCGAGCTGGGCCTGTGACGCCTGGATCGTCTCGGCGAACTGCTCCTTGGCGATGAGGTCGGAGACCGCCTTGCTGATGGCGATGAAGGGTGTGCGGCGCTCGACCTCGAAGAGCAGGAGGCCGGCTCGTCTTGCGGCGCACAGCAAGGTGTCCGGAACGGTGTCGTGGACCAGCTCGATTCCCAGACCGAGTCCCAGCACGCCGGCGTCTGCCAGGCGGTCGGCATACGCCTGGACGTCCGTCGGGTCGCTGGGCAGCAGCAGACCGGTGGTCAGCAGCAGCTCGCCGCCTTCGAGGAAAGGTGTCGGGTCCAGGTGCTCGCTGGTGGCCACCCACCGCAGCTCGTCGTCGAGGTGGTCTTCGCCGGTGCGTACGGTCAGGTGCAGGCCCGGCTGGCCAAGCACCTGCCGCATGCTGGGCGCCATGGGCAGAGTGTACGGGCGGGTCGACCGCACCCGTCCAGACTGGATGAGGCGTGAGTCCCGCATTCCTCCCTAGCGTGATCCTCCTCACCGTGTCGTTCACCCGCTAAGGAGCAGCGTTCATGAGCCAGAAGTCCGCCGGCCTGGCCCGGATCCTAGGAAGAGGCGACGTGCTCGCGGTCGCTTTCGGAGCGATGATCGGCTTCGGCTGGATCGTCTTGACCGGGGGCTTCCTCCAGGACGCAGGCACCCTCGGCGCCGCACTCGCCTTCGTCATCGGCGGCGTCGTCGTCGCATTCGTCGGTCTCACCTACGCCGAGCTGGTCTCTGCCATGCCGGAGGTCGGCGGGGAGCACAACTACGTCCTGAGAGCGATGGGCTCACGGCCCAGCTTCATCACGTCGTGGTCCCTGGTGCTCGGCTATGTGTCGGTGGTGGCGTTCGAGGCGGTCGCCCTCCCGCAGACGATGCTCTACCTCTTCCCGGACATGCTTGCGGGCCGCTTGTGGACGGTGGCGGGCTACGACGTCTACGCCACCTGGGTGGCGGTCGGCGTGGTCGCCGCCGTCCTCATCACTGCCATCAACTACGTCGGTGTCCGGCCTGCCGCCGTCTTCCAGACCATCGCGGTACTCTTCCTGGCCGCGGTAGGCGTCGCTCTGGTCGTAGGAAGCCTGGTAGGGGGCGACCGGGGGAACATGGAGCCGCTGTTCGCCGGTGGTGCCGCTGGGATCATCTCCGTGCTGGTCGCAACCCCGTTCCTCTTCGTCGGCTTCGACGTCATCCCACAGTCCGCCGAGGAGATCAACCTGCCCTTCCGCAAGATCGGTCTACTGCTCCTGGTCTCGGTCGCTCTGGCGGTGGTCTGGTACATCCTGATCATGCTGACAGTGGGCTCGTCGATGCCGGTGGCCGATCTCGCCGCCTCCGAACTGGCCGCTGCTGACGGGATGTCAGCGCTGTGGAAGAGCGACGCGATGGGGACGGTCCTGGTCCTCGGCGGCGTTGCCGGGATCCTCACCTCGTGGAACGGCTTCCTCATCGGTGCGAGCCGCCTCGTGTTCGCGCTGGCCCAGTCCGGCATGCTGCCTGCCTGGTTCGCCCGGCTGCACCCGCGCTTCCGCACGCCGTCCAACGCGCTGCTGTTCATCGGAGGCCTATCCGTCATCGCCCCCTTCTTCGGCCGGCAGACGCTCGTCTGGATGGTGGACGCCGGGGGCCTGTCCATCGTCGTCGCCTTCGCGATGGTGGCGCTCAGCTTTGTCGTGCTGCGCCGCCGCGAGCCGGAGATGGAGCGGCCGTTCCGTGCACCCGGGGGTGTCGCCACCGGTGTCGTCGCGTGCGCTCTGTCCGTCGGTATGGGGATCCTGTTCCTGCCGGGCATGCCGGCGGCTCTGGTCTGGCCCTACGAGTGGGTCATACTCGCGGTCTGGTGGGTGCTCGGCATCGCGTTCGTCGTCCGAGTGCCGTCCGTCGGCCCAGGACAGCACGCGGAGGGGCGCCTCCTGGCCACCCGCGCCACCCGCTAGGTGTGATGTCCAGCGAGGTTGTCCCCGGCTCGTGACGACACGGGCTCGGGTTGCCGGACGACGAAGGCCTCCGGTTGTGAGGTGGAGCTGTCGAGGAACCGCTGCACAAGACCGGAGGCCTTCGTGCCCGCGCTCACGCCCTGCTGACCCCTGGATCACGCGGTGGCCGCTCCACGTCCGGCGACGAGGCCAGCGACCGCGCTAGGCCTCTCTGCGGAACTCAACTCCCCGTCGGGGGCGACTGAGCTCTGTCAGAGCGATTCGACGCACGTCCCGTCGGCAGCGCGCCGTACCGCTCGCGGCTGAACTGCCCGAGCCGACGTGCGAACACCTCGACCGTCGCCGCGGCTGGATGCCGCTCGTCCCAGACCGCGATCAGCTGGACGCTGAGGATGCCCTCGCCGGTATCGACAGCCACGGGAACCAGCCCGAACTGGGGATCGTCCGACACGACGGCGATGCCGCGTCCGGCTGCTGCGAGCGCCTGCGCGACCGTGCCGTTGGCCGCCTCGAGCAGAGATGCGTACGAGGCGCCGGCTGCGGCGACCGCGGCCTCGAGCGCCTGCCGCGAGGTGACTGACTGCGGCAGCACGATGACTGGCTCGGCAAGCACCTTGTCGAGCGGCACGCTTGGCCGGACCGCCCAAGCGTGCCCCGGCGGCACGTACGCCCCCACCGGCAGAACGGCCAGCGCGCTGGAGCGGTACGGCGGCTCTGGGCGAACCACGCCGATCGCCAGGTCGGCCCCCCGGTGCAGCGCCTGCACCGGGTCCCGAGCGTCGCCCTCGAACACGGTCGCGACCGGGTCGTCCGGCTCCAGGGTCACGATGAACGGCGCGACCACATCGGTGAGAGTGACTGCCGGCGCCGCGATCGTGAGCTGGTCGAGACGGCCGTGGGCGTGGAAGGTGGCGGCGACCCGGAACGCGTCGGCGCGCTCGAGCAGGTCGCGGGCGAGCGGGAGCAGCGCTCGGCCGGTCCGCGAGAGAGTGAGCCGGCCACCGGTCCGGTCGAACAGCTCGACGCTGAGCTCAAGCTCGAGCTGCCGCAACTGCCGGGAGAGCCCGGGCTGGGTGACGTGCAGGCGGGCGGCCGCCCCGCTGGCGGTGCCGTCCTCGGCGGTCGCGACGAAGTAGCGCAGGTGCCGCAGCTCCACCCTCGCCTCCCATGCCGGAGAAGCATCTTCTCCCTGACCAACAGGTATTGGACAGCATAGGCGCGCGGCCGCACACTCGACAGCACCCGATTTCCGAGGAGCACCGCCATGCCCGAGAGCACCCCCGTCGCCCAGGAGCGCCGGCTCGTCACCGAGCTGCCCGGCCCTCGTTCGGCCGAGCTCATGCAGCGCAAGCACTCAGCCGTCGCTCCGGGCGTCGGCACGACCATGCCGGTCTTCGCTGCGCGTGCCGGCGGCGGGATCGTCGTCGACGTCGACGGCAACCACCTGATCGACCTCGGGTCCGGGATCGCCGTCACGACCGTCGGCAACAGCGCCCCGAGGGTGGTGGAGGCGGTGCGCGAGCAGGCGGGCGCGTTCACGCACACCTGCTTCATGGTGACGCCCTACGAGGGCTACGTGGCCGTGGCCGAGGCGCTGAACCGGCTGACGCCGGGCGACCACGAGAAGCGCACCGCGCTCTTCAACTCCGGCGCGGAGGCGGTGGAGAACGCGGTCAAGATCGCTCGCTCCTACACCCGCAAGCAGGCCGTCGTGGTGTTCGACCACGCCTACCACGGCCGCACCAACCTGACGATGGCCATGACGGCGAAGAACATGCCGTACAAGCACGGCTTCGGGCCGTTCGCCGGCGAGGTATACCGGGCTCCGCTCTCCTACCCGTTCCGCGACGACAAGTCTGTCGACGGCCAGGCGGCGGCGCGACGCGCCCTCGACGTGGTCGACAAGCAGGTCGGCGCGGAGAGCCTGGCCGCGCTCGTCATCGAGCCGATCCAGGGTGAGGGGGGCTTCATCGAGCCCGCTCCCGGCTTCCTGCCCGCGCTGGCGGAGTGGTGCCGAGCGAACGGCGTGGTGTTCGTGGCCGACGAGGTGCAGACCGGGTTCGCCCGGACGGGCGACCTGTTCGCGTGCGACCGCGAGGGCGTCGTACCGGACCTGACCGTGACGGCCAAGGGCATCGCCGGGGGCCTGCCGCTGTCCGCGGTGACCGGCCGGGCCGGGATCATGAGTGCGCCGCACGTCGGCGGCCTCGGCGGCACCTACGGTGGCAACCCGCTCGCGTGCGCGGCGGCGCTCGCGGCGATCGAGACGATCGAGTCCGACGGACTCGTCGCACGCGCTCGTGGGATCGAGCGGCTGATGCTGGACCGGCTGCGCCGGATCCAGGCCGACGACGACCGCGTCGGCGACGTCCGCGGTCGCGGCGCGATGATCGCCGTCGAGCTCGTCCGCCCCCGGAGCACGGAGCCCGACCCGGCGCTCGCCCGGGAGGTCGCCACGGCCGCGCATCAGCAGGGAGTGATCACGCTGACGTGTGGCACCTACGGCAACGTGCTGCGCTTCCTGCCCCCGCTGACCATCAGCGACGCGCTGCTCGCCGAGGGCCTCGACGTGGTCGCGGCTGCGCTGGGAAGCACCCGGTGAGCGTGGGCACCGAGGTCCCGGCAGCCCGGCCGCTGGTCGAGGCCCGGCTCGCCGACCGGACGACCAGCGCCGGGCAGCAGATGCTCGCCGAGGCTCACCGACAAAGAGGACTCCACCCATGACCAGCACCGCCACCACCCGCACGTTCGTCGTCGAGGACCCCGCCACCCTCGACCTCGTCGCCGAGGTCGAGGACCACGGACCGGAGGGCGCGGTGCACGCTGTCGATGCCGCAGCTGCCGCGCTCGGCGCCTGGGGACGTACCGCGCCGCGGCACCGGTCCGAGGTGCTCGCCCGCGCCCACACCCTCATGCTGCGCGACCGGGACGAGCTCGCCAGCCTGATCGCCCGCGAGAACGGGAAGTCGCTCGCCGACGCCGCGGCCGAGGTCACCTACGCAGCGGAGTTCTTCCGGTGGTTCGCCGAGGAGGCCGTGCGGCCTGGCGGCGAGTACGGCGAGGCACCCGCCGGTGGCGTGCGAACGCTGGTGACGCACCGGCCGGTCGGGGTGGCCGCGCTGGTGACACCGTGGAACTTCCCGGCGGCGATGGCGACCAGGAAGATCGCCCCGGCGCTCGCTGCGGGCTGCACCGTCGTCCTCAAGCCCGCGGCGGAGACGCCGCTGACCGCGATCGCTGTCGCCCGGCTGCTGACCGAGGCCGGGGTGCCGGAGGGCGTGGTCAATCTGGTCCCGACGACGGACGCCGCCGGGGTGGTCGGGGCGTGGCTGGCCGACGGCCGGGTCCGCAAGATCTCGTTCACCGGGTCGACCGCCGTCGGTCGGTTGCTGCTCGGCCAGGCGGCCTCGCGGGTCGTGAACGCCTCCATGGAGCTCGGGGGCAATGCGCCCGTCGTGGTCGCGGCCGACGCCGACATCGAGGCCGCAGTCGCCGGCGCGATGGTGGCGAAGTTCCGCAACGGGGGCCAGGCATGCACCGCGGCCAACCGTCTCTACGTCCACGCCGACGTCGCCGAGCAGTTCGTCGCCCGCTTCGGCGCCGAGGTGGAGAAGCTGACCGTTGGCCCCGCCCACAACGGCGCCGCGATCGGCCCGCTCATCACCGCCGCCGCGCGCGACCGCGTCGAGCGGGTCGTGGAGACCGCCGTCGGCGAGGGCGCCCGGATCAGCCACCGCGCCGCGCTTCCGGACGCGCCCGGCCACTTCTACCCGCCGACTGTGCTGGTCGACGTCCCCGCGGACGCCGCCATCCTGAAGGAGGAGATCTTCGGGCCGGTCGCACCGGTCGTCACCTGGACCGACGAGGCCGAGCTGCTCGAGCTCGTCAACGACACCGAGTACGGGCTGGCGGCCTACGTCTTCTCCGGCGATCTCGGCCACGCGATCCGGCTCGGCGAGGCGATCGAGGCCGGCATGGTGGGCATCAACCGCGGGCTGGTCTCCGACCCCTCAGCCCCGTTCGGCGGAGTGAAGCAGAGCGGCCTCGGTCGCGAGGGAGCCAAGGATGGACTGCGCGAGTTCCAAGAGACGCAGTACCTCAGCATCGATTGGCCCTAGCCGGTCCAGGCTGGAGGCGGAACAGGCGCACGGTGCGGCCGGAGTCCCGCTCGTACGCGCGGTAGCCCGGCCACTGCGACTCGAGGCGGGCCCACGCCGCCTCGCGCTCGTCGTCGTCCTCGATGAGCGTGGCCCGCACGGGCGTCGGCCGACCCCGCACGCTGATCGTCGCGTCGGGGTGTGCCAGCAGGTTGTAGGTCCACGCCGGGTGCCGGCTCCGTGCGAACGCCGTGCCCGCCACGATGACCCCGCCCTGCCCGTCGGGTGTGTACATCAGATAGGTGTCGCGCGGCTCACCCGACCTGGCCCCTGTCGAGCGCAGGACGAGCGAGGGCACCAGCAGCGCGCTGAGCTGCAGCCGGCCGCGCGTGCACGACGCGAGAACCCTTTCTGCGGGCGGTAGCAGCACCGGCGCGACGGCGCGGAACGCCCGCGTGCGCGTCACCGGGGCGACCACCGCCCGGGCGAGCTGCAGAGGGCTGGCCATCCACTCATTCTGCCCGGCTCAGGCGTACCGACCGCGGATGACCTCGACGAGGAGAGCCTTCTCGGCGGCCTGCACACGCGTGCGCAAGGCCGCCACGTCATCGTCGGGGCGCACGGGGACCTCGACCTGGGCGATGACCGGTCCCTGGTCGTACTCGGCCGTGACGTGATGAACCGTCGCCCCGGTACGACCGGTCCCGTCGGCGAGCACCGCGGCGTGCACGCGGTCGCCGTACATCCCCTGCCCACCGTAGGAGGGCAGGAGGGCTGGGTGGACGTTGAGGATGGCTCCCTGGAACTGCCCGAGCACGCGCGGGCCCAGCTTCTTCATGTACCCGGCGAGGACCAGCAGGTCGACGTCTGCGGCGCGCAGGACGTCGAGCATCGCGGCGTCGAGGTCGTCTGGGTCGGGGTGCGTCACCCCGCTGAGGTGGGCCGTCCGGACGCCGCGGGTCCGAGCGACGTCGAAGATGCCGGCCTCGCTGTTGTTCCCGACGACGACGGCGACCTCGGCGGCGATCTCACCCGCGCCGACGGCGTCGATGACCCGGGCCGCGGTGGTGCCGCTGCCGGACCCGATGATCGCGATCCGACCCGGCGTCGCGCGGGCCGGACTGGTCAAGCCGCGTGGTGTAGTTGCAGACATGGGCACTTCATACCCGAGGCTGCGCTGGTCCACACGCTCCAGGACGATGAGTTGCGTGACGTAGTCGACCACGGGAGCCGACGCTACTCCCCCGACGTTCAGAGCAGGCTCGCGGCGGCGTCGACGGCTCCCGCGACGTCGTCGTCCGGCGGGAACAGCAGCGCACGACCGATGACCAGCCCCTTCACGTTGGGGATGCTCACGGCCTTGCCCCAGCCGGCCAGCGCCGAGTCCGCGTCGTCGGACACCTCGCCGCCCAAGATGAGCGACGGCAGGGTGGTGGACGCCATGACCCGCTCCATCTCGTCGACGACGGGCAGCTTGAGCCACGTGCGGGCCGAGGTCCGGCCGAGCCCGGAGGCGATCGTGATCGACGTGATCACGGCCTCGGGGCTCAGGACGTTGCGCACGCGGCCGTCGACCCGATGCGACAGGAACGGCTCGACCATCGCGACGAGCTCTTCCCTCGCGAGGTCGTCGACGGCGTGGGCGCACGCCTCGAGCGTCGCGACCGACGCAGGGTCCTCGTAGTCGATCCGCAACAGCATCTTGCCGCCGTCGAGCCCGGAGTCGGCGATGCCGGCCGCGTCGTATCCGGTGAAGCGGTCGTCGAGCTCGAACGAAGCGCCCGCCAGCCCGCCACGGTTCATCGACCCGTACACGAGCTTGCCCTCGAGGGCGCCCAGCAGCGCGAGCTCCTCGACGAGGTCCGCGGTGCCGAGGAAGCCGTCGACGCCCGGACGGTTCAGCGCCTCCGCGATCCGGCCCAGGAGTTCCCGGCGGTCGGCCATCGCCATCGCCCGTGGCCCGGCAGCGAGCGCCCCGCGGGCCGGGTGGTCCGCGGCGATGATCAGGAGCTTGCGGTCGGGGTCGGGCGTGGGGCGACGTCGCTGACCCACGGCGCGAGCGATCCGGGCCGGGTCGTTCGCACGGATCTCGACGATGTCGTCGTACGTCACGGGAGCCATCAGGCGTCCTTCACCGACTGGGACGTGCGGGCCTGAAGGTCGTGGACCTCCCGCTCGGTCGGCATCGCCGTCGAGCACTCGAGACGTGAGGCGACGATCGCCCCTGCCGCCGAGGCGAACTCGATCGTGTGCCGCACGTCCCACGACCGCAACAGGCCGTGGCACAGCGCCGCGCCGAACGCGTCCCCGGCGCCCAGGCCGTTGACCACGTCGACCGGCGTCGCGGGGACCTCGACACGCTCGTCGCGCGTCTTGGCCAGGGTGCCGTGGGGGCCCTGCTTGACGATCGCGATCTCGACGCCCGCCTCGAGCAGCGCGTCGGCGGCGCGCTCGGGCTCGGTCTCTCCCACCGCGATCCGGCACTCCTCGCGGTTCCCGACCGCGACGGTGACCTGTCCCAGCGCCTCGCGCACCTGGGCGGAGGCCTCGGTCTCGCTGTCCCAGAACATCGGCCGGTAGTCGAGGTCGAGGACGGTGTGGCTCGCACGCCCGCGCACGGCCAGGGCCTCCCGGTGCGCCGCCCGGCTCGGCTCCTGGGAGAACCCGGTCACGGTCAACCAGAGGATTCCGGCGTCACGCAGGATCTGAGGGTCGAGATGCTCGGGGCGGAGCTGTAGATCCGGTGCGCTGGGCGCTCGGTAGAACCACAGCGGGAAGTCGTCCGGGGGGAAGATCTCGCAGAACGTGACGGGCGTGTGGAGCTCGGGGACGACGATGACGAGACCGTCGTCGACGCCCAGGCGGCGCATCTCGCCGCGCAGGTACCGGCCGAAGGGGTCGTCCCCGACACCGGTCACGGCCGCCGCGCTGTGCCCGAGACGCGCGACGCCGACGGCCACGTTCGTCGGGCTGCCCCCGAGGAACTTGCCGAAGGACGTGACGTCCTCCAGTCCGACGCCGACCTGCAGCGGGTAGATGTCGACGCCGATGCGTCCGACGGTCACCACCTCGGGCGCAGTGCTGTCGTGCCGGCTCATCGCTGGTCCCCTACTCGATCAGGTCGTCGGTCCGACCCGAGCCACCGGGACCGGACCACTCGAGGCTCGTCTCGCCGGTGGTGAGGTCGACGCGCACGGTCGCGACGGCGTCGGGCACCTCTTCACCACGCCGGACGAGGGTGAGCAGCGAGCCGTCGAGCGTCACGTCGACGTCGCCGTCGAACGCGGGGAAGGTGTTGCGGAAGCGGCACAGCGCGATCAGCGCGCGCACGACGGGCCGGTCGAGGTCCGCCGCGATCTCGTCGGCCGTGTAGTGGTGACGGTTGATGTCGCGCCCGACACCGGTGTGCTCGAGGAGCGCGACGTCGTTCGCGCCCGCGAGCGCCCCGACGTAGTAGACCTGCGGGATGCCGGGCGTGAAGAGCTGGATGGCACGGGCCGCGAGGTAGCGGCGGTCGTCGCGGCCGAGCGCGTCGTAGTACGTCGAGTTCACCTGGTACAGGTCGAGGTTCGACGCCGCACCGCCGGTCGCGCGGGCCGACGCCCCGCCGGTGCGGGCGTGGATGCCCTCGACGAGCTCGTCGATCTGCTCGGGCGTGAGCAGGCCCGGCCGCTCCTGCTCCCCCGGCTCGACGGTCTGGTCCGGGCCGACGTCGATGACCCCGATGCCGTCGTGCGTGTCGAGCACCGTGACGGCGTTGCGCGGACGCTCGCGCAGCCAGTCCGCGAGCGCCGACCCGTCCCCCGTGTACAGGGCGTGCAGAACCAGCGGCGGAAGGGCGAAGTCGTAGACGAGGTCGACGCGCTCGGCGATCTCGATCTGCCGGCGGTAGTAGGAGTGCACCTCGACGAGGACGTCCACGCCGCGCTCACGCGCCTGCGCGGTGAACTCCTCGATGAACGCGAACGTCTCGGGCGTCATGAACGACGTGGTGCCGGGCGTCTTCACCGCGTACCCGACGGCATCGAGACGAACCAGCCGCACGCCGGCCGCGGCGACCGCGTCGAGGATCGAGGTGAGGTAGTCCCGCCCTCGCGCCGAGCGCACGTCGATGTCGATCTGCTGCGGGGTGAACGTGGTCCACACGTAGCGCAGCCGGCCGCCGAGGCGCAGCGCGGCG
Source organism: Isoptericola halalbus (assembly GCA_009663185.1). GTDB lineage: Bacteria > Actinomycetota > Actinomycetes > Actinomycetales > Cellulomonadaceae > Isoptericola > Isoptericola halalbus. The sequence goes on along the minus strand of VJZX01000006.1, from coordinate 172,967 downwards.
AACGGGAGGCCGGGCCGCGGGCGGTAGATGCGCGCGAGGTCCTCCTCGCGCGCGCCGTCGGGGAAGACCGAGGACATCGTCAGGAACATCGGGTACGACGGCGAGGCCTCGCCCCGTTCGCGCACGTCGCGGAACGCCTCGGAGTCGGCCGAGACGTGGTTGACGATGAGGTCGACCACGACGTCGTGCGTCTCCGCCAGGTCGCGGACGTCGTCCCACGTGCCGAGGCGCGGGTCGACCGCGGTGTGGTCGACGGGGTCGAACCCGGCGTCGGCGCCGTCGTAGGGCGTGAAGAACGGCAGGACGTGCACGCCCCCGAACGCCCCGGTGAACGCGTCCGAGCGCAGGAGGCGCGCGAGCCCGGGGAGGTCCCCGCCGAGCCGGTCGGCGTACGTGATGAGCTGGACGGTGTTGCTCACTGCCACGGGAAACGCCCTTTCGCCGGCGGAAGCTCTGAGCACGGGGTGCGACGGGCCCCCGGCGCTGTCAAAGATAGATCGACGTGGACGCACGGGCATCAGGTGCATCCGCCGGACGTGCGTCACCTCGGTCGTCATCCTAGGTCTATTGTCGCGTTGTTAGGACATGGTTAGGATTGAGGTCCGCGGACCACGGCCCGTCCCGATCGAGGGAGTTCTACATCGTCGTATGAACAGCTCACCCACGCCTGACCACCGATCGAGAGAGTCGAGAACCACCATGACGCACACCGAGAACCTGCCGGTCGCGGACCCCCTCGTCACCGACGGCGACCTTCCCGTCGTCGGCCACTGGATCGACGGGACCTACCACGCCTCCCGCAGCGGACGTACCGCGCCCGTCTACGACCCCGCCCTCGGCAGGCAGACCAAGGAGGTCGCGCTGGCCGACGAGGCCGAGATCGAGGCCGCGATCGCCTCGGCCGCCCGCGCGTTCCCCGCCTGGGCGGCGACGTCGATGACCAAGCGCCAGGCCGTCGTGTTCCGCTTCCGCGAGCTGCTCAACGAGCGCAAGCACGAGCTCGCCGAGATCATCACGAGCGAGCACGGCAAGGTCGTCTCGGACGCCGCGGGCGAGGTGCAGCGCGGGCTCGAGGTCGTCGAGCTCGCCACCGGGTTCCCGCACATCCTCAAGGGCGACTTTTCCGAGAACGTCTCGACGGGCATCGACGTCTACTCGACCAAGCAGCCCCTCGGCGTGGTCGGCATCATCAGCCCGTTCAACTTCCCCGCCATGGTGCCGATGTGGTTCTTCCCCATCGCGATCGCCGCGGGCAACTCGGTCGTCCTCAAGCCGAGCGAGAAGGACCCGTCGGCCGCGATCTGGATGGCCGAGCTCTGGAAGGAGGCGGGTCTGCCCGACGGCGTGTTCACCGTGCTCCAGGGCGACAAGCTCGCCGTCGACGGCCTGCTCAACCACCGCGAGGTCCAGGCGATCTCGTTCGTCGGCTCCACGCCGATCGCGAAGTACATCTACGAGACCGCCGCCAAGAACGGCAAGCGCGTCCAGGCGCTCGGCGGCGCGAAGAACCACATGCTGGTCCTCCCCGACGCCGACCTCGACCTCGTCGCCGACCAGGCCATCAACTCGGGCTACGGCTCGGCCGGTGAGCGCTGCATGGCGATCAGCGTCGTGCTCGCGGTCGAGCCGGTCGCCGACGAGCTGATCGAGAAGATCAAGGACCGCATCGCCAGGCTCCGCGTCGGCGACGGCCGCCGTGAGCCCGACATGGGCCCGCTCGTCACGGCCCAGCACCGCGACAAGGTCGCCTCGTACATCGACATCGCCGCCGAGGACGGCGCGACCGTCGTCGTCGACGGCCGCGGCATCGACGTCGACGGCGCGGCCGACGGCTTCTGGCTCGGCCCGACCCTGCTCGACAACGTGCCCACCAGCAGCCGCGCCTACACCGAGGAGATCTTCGGCCCGGTGCTCTCCGTTGTCCGCATCGAGAGCTTCGCCGAGGGCGTCGACCTCATCAACTCCGGCCAGTTCGGCAACGGCACGGCGATCTTCACCAACGACGGCGGTGCCGCTCGTCGGTTCCAGAACGAGATCCAGGTCGGCATGATCGGGATCAACGTCCCGATCCCCGTCCCGGTCGCGTACTACTCGTTCGGCGGCTGGAAGGAGTCGCTGTTCGGCGACTCGAAGGCCTACGGCATCCAGGGCTTCGACTTCTTCACCCGCCAGAAGGCGATCACCTCGCGCTGGCTCGACCCGGCCACGCACGGCGGCATCAACCTCGGGTTCCCGAAGAACGACTGACGCGAGACGATCGGCAGATCACGAAGGAGTGGTGCACGCGATGCACGCGCGCAACGCATGGTTCCACCCGCGCGGCGGACTCTCCCGGGACGGCTGGGAGAGCGTGGTCGACGGGACGCTGGACGGCTGGGCGCACACCGGCCTGCGCGTGGCCGATCTCGGCGACGGGAGCTCACGTGAGCTGCCCGCCGCCGAGGTCGAGCGCATCGTCGTGCCCCTGGCCGGGAGCTGCGAGGTCGTGTGGAGCTCGTCCGGCGGGTCCGGCACGGTGGAGCTCGAGGGTCGCGCCTCGGTCTTCGACGGCCCGACCGACGTCGTCTATCTCCCTGTCCGGACCGCGGCGGTGATCTCGGGCCGGGGCCGGATCGCCGTCGCGGAGGCTCCGGCGACCGAGCGGCACCCGCTCCAGGTCGTCGCCAAGGACGAGGTGCCGGTCGAGCTCCGGGGTGCCGGCCGGTCGAGCCGGCAGGTCCACAACTTCGGCACTCCCGGAAGCCTCGGGGCGGAGAAGCTCATCGTTTGCGAGGTCATCACGCCGGCCGAGAACTGGTCGTCGTACCCCGCGCACAAGCACGACGAGCACGTCGCCGGCCACGAGTCGCGGCTCGAGGAGATCTACTACTTCGAGTCGGCCACCGCGCGCGGCCTGGACGCGCCCACGGACGCCGACCCGTTCGGCATGTTCGCCACCTACTCCTCCCCCGCCGGCGAGATCGACGTGACGTCGATCGTGCGCACGGGCGACGTCGCGCTCGTGCCGTACGGCTACCACGGACCGGCCGTGGCGGCCCCCGGCTACGACCTCTACTACCTCAACGTGATGGCGGGACCCGACGCGGAGCGCGAGTGGCTCATCAGCGACGACCCCGCCCACGCGTGGGTGCGGGCGAGCTGGGAGACCCAGACCATCGACCCGCGGCTGCCCTTCGGTGCGCACCAGGCCGCCCGCCAGGAAGGACGATGACGACCGTGCAGACCAACGGGCAGACCAAGCGGATGACGGTGGCACAGGCCCTGGTCGAGTTCCTCGCCCGCCAGTGGACTGTCGACGGAGACGTCCGGGAGCGCACGATCCCCGGCATCTTCGGCATCTTCGGGCACGGCAACGTCGCGGGCATCGGCCAGGCCCTGCGCCAGGCGAACGAGCTCGAGCGCGACCTGATGCCGTACTACCAGGCGCGCAACGAGCAGGCCATGGTGCACCAGTCGGTCGGCTACGCCCGCATGCACCGCCGCCGCGCGACGTTCGCGTCGGCGGCGTCCGTCGGCCCCGGCGCTGCCAACATGCTGACCGGTGCCGCGCTGGCGACGAGCAACCGGATGCCGGCGCTGCTGCTCCCCAGCGACACGTTCGCCACGCGCGTGGCCGACCCGGTGCTGCAGCAGCTCGAGCTCCCGCACGACATCGGGATCCAGGTGACCGACGCGTTCCGGCCGCTGTCGCGGTTCTTCGACCGCGTGCAGCGCCCCGAGCAGCTCTACTCGATCGCGCTCGCGGCGATGCGCGTGCTCACCGACCCGGCCGAGACCGGCGCGGTCACGATCGCCCTGCCGGAGGACGTGCAGGCCGAGGTGCTCGACGTGCCGCTCGAGTTCCTCGCCGAGCGCGAGTGGCACCTGCGCCGCCCGCTGCCCGAGCGGGGTGCGCTCGAGCGCGCGGTGGCCGCCATCCGCGCGGCGGAGCGGCCCGTCATCGTCGCCGGCGGCGGCGTCATCTACTCGGGCGCCGAGGACGTGCTGCGCCGCCTGGTCGAGGCGACCGGCATCCCCGTCGGCACCTCGCAGGCCGGCGGCGGGTCGCTGCCGTGGGACCACCCGCAGTACCTCGGCGGCATCGGCGCGACGGGCACGACCGCCGCGAACCGCCTCGCCGGCGAGGCCGACGTCGTGATCGGCGTCGGCACGCGCTACAGCGACTTCACCACCGCGAGCCGCACGGTGTTCCAGCACCCGGGCGTGCGGTTCGTGAACATCAACGTCGCCTCGTTCGACGCGTACAAGCACGGCTCGCAGCTGCCCGTGGTCGCCGACGCCCGCGAGGCGCTCGAGGCGCTCGTCCGCGAGCTCGAGGGCCACCGCGTCGAGTCCGCATACGCGGAGCGCATCGCGCGTGAGAACCGCGAGTGGGACGCCGTCGTCGACGCCGCGTTCTCCCCGTCCGGCCTCGACCGGCCGGGCCAGCCCGAGATCATCGGCGCGGTCCAGGCCGCGAGCGACCCCACCGACGTCGTCGTGCAGGCGGCCGGCTCGCTACCGGGCGACCTCCACAAGCTCTGGCGGGTGCGCGACCCGCTCGGTTACCACGTCGAGTACGCGTTCTCGTGCATGGGCTACGAGATCGCCGGCGGTCTCGGCGTCCGGCGCGGCGCGCCCGACCGGGACGTCATCGTCATGGTCGGCGACGGCTCGTACCTGATGCTGCACACCGAGCTCGTCACCGCCGTGGCCGAGGGCATCAAGGTGATCGTCATCATCGTCCAGAACCACGGCTTCGCCTCGATCGGGCGCCTGTCGGAGACGGTCGGCTCCGACAGGTTCGGCACCCGGTACCGGACGTTCGACTCCCAGGCCCGCAACTTCGAGGGCTCCGAGACCCTGCCGGTCGACCTCGCCGCGAACGCGCGCTCGTACGGCGTCGACGTCATCGAGGTCGCGCCCGGTCCCAAGGCGATCGAGGAGCTGAAGTCCGCCGTCGCGACCGCGAAGGCGTCCGAGGTGTCGACGGTGATCCACATCGAGTCCGACCCGCTCGTGTACGCGCCGGACGGCGAGGGCTGGTGGGACGTCCCCGTGGCGCCCGAGGCGCAGATCGAGGTGACGAGGACCGCGTACCGCGAGTACCTCGTCGACAAGGCGAAGCAGCGACCGCTGCTCGGATGACCGCGTGCCCCGCACGACGGCGTGTGAAGACGAAGGAGACGACGTGACTGACAGCATCCGCATCGGCACGGCCCCCGACTCGTGGGGTGTGTGGTTCCCCGACGACCCGAACCAGGTGCCGTGGCGGCGCTTCCTCGACGAGGTGGTCGAGTCCGGGTACACCTGGATCGAGCTCGGTCCCTACGGCTACCTGCCGACCGACCCGGACGAGCTCGCGGACGAGCTCGGCTCGCGCGGGCTGAAGCTCTCCGCGGGCACCGTGTTCACGGGCTTCCACAAGGGCGACGAGGAGCAGTGGAAGCGTGCGTGGGACCAGGCGCTCGCCGTCGCGGGCCTCGCCTCGAAGCTCGGCGCGGAGCACCTCGTCGTCATCCCGGACCTGTGGCGCAGCGACGCGACGAACGAGGTGCTCGAGTCGCGCACGCTCGACGACGAGCAGTGGAAGCGGCTCGCCGCTGGCCACGACCGGCTCGGCAAGGCGCTGCTCGAGGAGTTCGGCATGAGGCAGCAGTTCCACTCGCACGCCGACAGCCACGTCGGCACCTACCGTGAGGTCGAGCGGTTCCTGCACGAGACCGACGCCGCGTACACGAACCTGTGCCTCGACACCGGGCACTTCGCCTACTACGGCGGCGACAACCTGCGCCTCATCGAGGCCTACCCCGACCGCATCGGCTACCTGCACCTCAAGCAGGTCGACCCCGAGCTGCTCTTCGACGTGCTGAAGAACGACGTCCCGTTCGCCGACGCTGTCGCGCAGGACATCATGATCGAGCCGCCACACGGCGTGCCGCCGCTCGCGCCGATCATCGAGCGCGTCGCGCAGCTCGACCCGAACATCTTCGGCATCGTCGAGCAGGACATGTACGGCTGCTCGGTCGATCGCCCGTTCCCGATCGCCAAGCGCACGCGCGAGCACATCTTCTCCTCGACGAGCGCGGCCCGTGTCGACTGAGCCGGCCGTCCTGGCCACCCGAACCCCCGAAGGAGCATCCACCATGACCTCGACCGACCTCCGTGTCGGTGTCGTCGGCGCCGGCATCATGGGGGCGGACCACGTCGCCCGCATCACGCAGCGCATCAGCGGCGCGACCGTCTCGGCCGTCGTCGAGCCCGACACCGGCCGGGCAGCCGCCGCGACCGTCGCCGCTCCCGACTCGCGCGCGTTCTCACGGCTCGAGGACGCGCTCGACGCAGGTGCCGTCGACGCCCTGCTTGTCGCGACGCCCGGCCAGTTCCACGAGCCCATGCTGCTGCCCGCCCTCGAGGCCGGCCTGCCGATCTTGTGCGAGAAGCCGCTGACGCCCGACTCGGAGTCGTCGTGGCGTGTGCTCGAGGCCGAGCAGAAGCTCGACCGGCCGCACATCCAGGTCGGCTTCATGCGCCGCTTCGACGCGGAGTACCAGGCGCTGAAGCAGCTCATCGCCTCCGGCGATGCCGGTGAGCTGGTCATGCTCCGATGCGTGCACCGCAACCCGACGGTGCCCGACTCCTACCAGCAGTCGATGCTCATCACCGACTCCGTGGTCCACGAGTTCGACGTCGTGCCGTGGCTCGCGGGCAGCGACATCCGCACGGTCGAGGTCAAGTACGCGCGGCGCAACCCGCGTTCGCCCGAGCGCCTGCGCGAGCCGATCCTCGTCCTCATGGAGCTCGAGAACGGCGTGCTCGTCGACGTCGAGATGAACGTCAGCGTCCAGTTCGGCTACCAGGTCGGCACCGAGGCGGTCTTCGAGAGCTCGCTCGCGCGCATCGGCCAGCCGTCGGGCCTGCAGACCTGGCGGGACGGCACGTTCTCGGTCGCTGAGCACCAGAGCTACACGACGCGGTTCGCGGCTGCGTACGACGCCCAGATCCAGCGGTGGGTCGACGCCGTGGGGCGGGGCACGATCGACGGGCCGAACGCCTGGGACGGCTACCGCGTCGCGGTCGCCTGCGAGGCGGGCGTCAAGGCCCTCGGCGGCGGTGTCGTGGAGGTCGACGTTCCCGAGCGTCCCGCGTTCTACGCCTGAGCCGAGGGAACCTCAGCGCTCGACGAGCGTCATCTCGAACGAGTAGAGGTCAGGCCGGTAGCAGTGCTGGCCCCACTCCACCGCGCGACCCGAGTTGTCGAACGCGGTGCGCGACATCGTGAGCACCGCCGAGCCCTTGCGGATGTCGAGCAGGCCGGCCTCCTGGCTCGTCGCGTCGCGGGCGCCGATGCGCTGCTTCGCGACCCGCATGGTCACACCGCGGGCACGCAGCAGCTGATAGAGGCCGTGCTTCGCCAGCGCGTCGGGGTCCAGGTCGGCGAACTCCGGTGGCAGGACGTTGTCGAGGATCGCTATGGGAACCCCGCCGGCGGAACGCAGCCGCCTGATGTGCAGGACCGCGCTGCCGGCGTCGACGCCGAGCTCCTCGACCACCCGCTCGTCGGCCTCGCCGGTCTCGATCGAGAGCACGCGGGTCTCGGGCGTCCGGCCGGACCGCTCGAGGTCCTCGTACAGGCTCGTGAGCTCGACGCTCCGGCTCACCTTGCCGTGGACGACCTGGGTGCCGATCCCCCGACGCCGCACGAGCAGGCCCTTGTCGACGAGCTCCTGGATGGCCCGGCGGATCGTGGGCCGGGACAACCCCAGACGGTTGCCGAGCGCCACCTCGTTCTCGAGCCGCGACCCTGGCGGCAGGGTGCCGTCGTGGATTGCAGCCTCGATCCGGCTCGCGATCTGGAAGTAGAGCGGCACCGGACCGGATCGGTCGAGGTCGATGAACATGTCGACCGGGAGGGCCTGGTTCGGTGCCGACATCGCGTCCTCCGGTTCGTCCCGTCGCCCCTGCCGCGGCCATCGCGACAGGTTGTCAGGACAATATCAGCCCTTTCCATTCCGCGGCAAATGTCACCTCCGGCGGCATGGCCTGGGTTTCTTGTATTGTCCTTGTATTGTCTGGACATATGTCCTAGTCTCTGATCCAGAAGCGGGCGCCCCGACGCGCTGAGGCGTCATCGCGCTCCGACGAGACCAACCGGAGGAGCCATGACCGACGCACCGACCATCGACGCCGCGACCCTGCCGCTGCGCATCGCCGCCGAGACGACCCCGACGAGCCTGTGGAACGACTCCGCGGATCCGCAGCAACTCGCCCGCTCGATCGAGTTCGGAGCGGTCGGCGCCACCTGCAACCCCGTGATCGCGCTCACCGCCATCACGAGCGACCTGGCCACGTGGGGCCCCCGCATCGCGCGGCTCGCCGAGGAGCACCCGACCGCCGGCGAGTCCGAGCTCGGCTGGATGGTCGTCGAGGAGCTCTCGGTACAGGCGGCCAAGCTGCTCGAGCCGGAGTTCCGGCGGAGCGGCGGCCGTAACGGCCGTCTCTCGATCCAGACCGACCCGCGGCTCCACCGGGACGAGAACGCTCTCGTGGAGCAGGCGGTGCGCTTCTCCGGTCTCGCCGAGAACATCATCGTGAAGATCCCCGCCACCGCCGTCGGGATCCGCGCCATCGAGGAGGCGACCTTCCGCGGCGTGAGCGTCAACGCGACGGTCTCGTTCACGGTCCCGCAGGCGCTCGCCGTCGCGGAGGCCATCGAGCGCGGCCTCGACCGGCGCGCCGCCGCGGGCCTCCCCGAGCACGAGTTCGGCTCGGTCGTGACCATCATGGGCGGCCGGCTCGACGACTGGCTCAAGGTATGGGTCGCGAAGCACGGCGTCCTGATCGACCCCGGATGCCTCGAGTGGGCCGGCGTCGCCGCGCTGAAGCGGGCGCACGCGCTCTTCGTCGAGCGCGGCTACCGGTCGCGCGTCCTCTCCGCGGCGTTCCGCAACCACCTGCAGTGGTCGGAGCTCCTGGGCGGCGATCTCGTCGTCTCGCCTCCGTTCGAGTGGCAGGAGCGGATCAACGCCAACCGGATCCCCGTCGAGCACCGCATCGACAAGCCGGTCGACCCGCGCATCATCGAGACGTTGCTGGAGAAGGTCCCCGAGTTCCGCCGTGCCTACGAGCCCGACGGGATGACCGTCGACGAGTTCGCCGAGTTCGGCGCGACCCGGCGCACCCTGCGACAGTTCCTCGAGGCGGACGCCGCCCTCGACGCGCTTGTGCGCGACATCCTCGTCCCGGCTCCGTGAGCCGGCGGTGCCACCCGCGAGGCGTCAAGGGTGCACGATGAGCCAGGTCGCGACGGCGGGCCGCACCCCGGCGTTGCGGATGCGGTGCGGCACCGAGCAGGGGTAGCGCACGGAGTCCCCGGCGGCGAGCACGAGCTCCTCGCCGTCGAGGTCGATCGTCAGCTCGCCCGTGACGATCGTGCCGATCTCGTAGCCCTCGTGCCGGAAGAGCCCCGACTCCCCCAACGAGATCGCATCGCTGCCGGCCGGGTACACGGACTCGAAGAAGTCGAGGCCGGGCGTCGGTCCTGGGGAGAGCCGCCGGAACGTGACGCCGCCCTCGAGCTCCATCGGACCGGACTGCCAGGCGCGCGTGACCGCGACGTCGGCATGCGAGAGCTCCGACGCTCCGGAGCGCGGCTGGTGAGGCGACCCGGCGTCGAACACCGCGGCCAGGGGCACGCCGAGCGCGTCGGTGATGGCCAGCAGGCGGGTCACCGATGGCTTCATGACTCCCCGCTCGATCTGGGAGATCGCGCTCGCGGAGATGCCGAGCGCGAGCGCCAGCTGTCGCGCGGACATGCCGCGGCCCTCACGCAGGGCCCGGAGGCGAGCACCCAGATCGTGCTGACCGCCGTCGGGCACGGCGGCGGGCGCGGCGGCGCGTCTGGCCGGGGTGCTCACACGGCGATCCTAACCACGAGGCGGCGAGCGCAGCGCGCCGCCAACGTGAAGCGATCGCTGAACACAGACCGTGACACGACCGTTACGTGCCGGAAACCGGCGCCAGGCTGTGAAGCAATAACTTCACTCGATGTCAGGGCCACGCCGGCCCCTCCGTCGAGAGAGGCACCGAGATGACCGAGAAGACCGCCGTCGCGGGTGCGACGACCACACACCCTCCCGCCGACGGAGTATCCGTCGGCGAGCACGACCTCGTCGAGGCTGCCGGCCACCCGGTCGGGTCCGGCCTCGTCCGGCCCGGCTACGACCCGCGCCTCGCCAACGAGGACCTCGCCCCGCTGCGCGAGCAGCGGTGGTCGTCGTACAACATCTTCGCGTTCTGGATGTCCGACGTGCACAGCGTCGGCGGCTACGTGACCGCGGGCTCGCTGTTCGCCCTCGGCATCGCCAGCTGGCAGGTGCTCATCGCACTCGTGGTCGGCATCGTCATCGTCCAGGTCTTCACCAACCTGGTCGCCAAGCCCAGCCAGTCCACGGGCGTGCCCTACCCCGTGATCAACCGCGCGGTCTTCGGGGTCAAGGGCGCCAACATCCCTGCGGTGATCCGCGGTCTGATCGCGATCGCCTGGTACGGCGTGCAGACGTTCCTCGCGGCGGAGTCGCTCAACATCATCTTCCTCAAGTTCCTGCCCGGGAGCGTCGCGCTGCTCGAGCCGAGCTTCCTGGGCCTGTCGGCTCTCGGCTGGATCTCGTACGCGATCCTCTGGGTCGCGCAGGCCGCCGTGTTCTGGAAGGGCATGGAGACCATCCGCCGCTTCATCGACTTCGCCGGCCCCGCCGTCTACGTCGTCATGATCATCCTGACGGTCTACCTGGTCTCGGAAGCCGGGATCTCGAACATCTCGCTCAGCCTGTCCGCAGGCGAGCCGCTCGGGTTCTGGGCACAGCTCGGCACCATGGCGACGGCGACTGCCATCGTGGTCTCCTACTTCTCGGGGCCCATGCTCAACTTCGGCGACTTCGCGCGGTACGGGAAGTCGTTCGAGGCGGTCAAGAAGGGCAACTTCCTCGGCCTGCCGATCAACTTCCTGTTCTTCGCGCTCCTGACGGTCGTCACGGCGTCGGCCACCGTGCCGGTGTTCGGGGAGCTCATCACCGACCCGATCCACACCGTCGAGCGCATCGACACGCCGTTCGCCATCCTGCTCGGCGGGCTGACGTTCGTCACCGCCACCGTGGGCATCAACATCGTCGCGAACTTCATCGCCCCGGCGTTCGACTTCTCCAACGTCGCGCCGCACAGGATCTCCTGGCGCACGGGCGGGATGATCGCGGCCGTCGGGTCCGTGCTGCTGACGCCGTGGAACTGGTACTCCAACGCCGACGCCATCCACTACACGCTGGGCCTGCTCGGCGCCCTCATCGGCCCGCTGTTCGGCATCCTCATCGCGGGCTACTACGCCGCCGCCAAGCAGCGCGTGCATGTCGACGACATGTTCACCTTCCGCGAGTCCGGCCGCTACTGGTACTCCCGCGGCTACAACCCCAACGCCATGAACGCGCTGCTCCTGGCCGGCGTCCCCACCGTCGCCCTCGGCATCCTGCCCAAGCTGTTCGCCGACCTCGGCTGGTTCGACGTCGCCTGGATCGGCAACTGGACCTGGTTCATCGGCTGCGGCCTGGGCTACGTGGTCTTCCGCGGGCTGGAGCGGGCCAACCCGCTCGTCCCGCAGCCGGAGGGCGAGGGCGTGGCCGACGGCGTCACGGGGACCAAGGTCGCATGAGGCTCCATCTGATCAACCCCAACACCTCCCGGGCGATGACCGACAAGATCGCGGCCAGCGCCCGGGAGGTCGCGGGGCCCGGCGTCCTGACGACGGCGTCGTGCCCCGCCTCGGGTGAGGGCCCCGCGGCGATCGAGTCGCACTCGGACGAGGCCCACGCGGCCGTCGCGGTGCTGCGCGAGATCGAGCGCGTCGAGGCCGAACCGGCAGTCGTTCCCGACGGCTTCGTGATCGCGTGCTTCGGCGACCCCGGGCTCGACGCCGCGCGCGAGACCGCGACCGGGCCGGTGGTCGGCATCGCCGAGGCGGCCATGCACACGGCGGTGCTCGCCGGCCGGACGTTCGGGATCGTCACCACGCTCTCGCGCACGTTGGGCCGCGCCCACGACCTGGTGGTCCGGTACGGCTTCGGCGAGGCGTGCGTCGCGGCCTACGCCGCGGACATCGGCGTGCTCGAGCTGGAGGAGACGCGTCCCGAGGCGTACGAGGCCATCGCTGCGCTGTGCGAGCGTGCCGTCCACGACGACGGCGCGGACACCGTCGTGCTCGGCTGCGCCGGGATGACCGACCTGTGCCAGGCGCTCTCGGCGCGCGTCGGAGTGCCGGTCGTCGACGGCGTGCAGGCGGCGGTCGGCCTGCTGGCCGGGCTGGTCCGCATGGGTGTGGGCACCTCGCGTCGCGACGAGTACGCCCAGGTGCCCCGGCGCAAGCCGGTGCGGGCGTGAGCACCGTGACGGCCGGCACCGCAGGGACGACGGCGGTGGTCCCGGCCGGCGCCCGGATCGGCGCTGCGACCGGCGGCTCGTTCGCCCTGCGCGCTCGCCGGGCGTGGGTCCCGGATGCAGATTCGGACGGTGCGGGGCCCGACGGCGCGGCGCACGCCGCCTGGCGCGCCGCGACCGTCGTCGTGCGCCGGGGGGTGATCGCCTCGGTCGAGCCCTACGACGCCGACCCCGGCCTGCCCACCGCCGACCTGCCCTCCCACGCGGTGCTCCTCCCCGGCCTGGTCGACTCCCACGTGCATGTCAACGAGCCCGGCCGCACCGACTGGGAGGGGTTCGCGACGGCGACCTCGGCAGCGGCGGCGGCCGGCGTGACGACGCTCGTGGACATGCCGCTCAACTCCGTGCCGGTGACCACCGACGTCGCCGCACTGGAGGCCAAGCGGTCGGCGACGGCAGGCAAGCTCGCCGTCGACGTCGCGTTCTGGGGCGGTGCCGTGCCGGAGAACCTCGGGTCCCTGGCACCGCTGCACGAGGCGGGCGTGGTCGGGTTCAAGTGCTTCCTGTCGCCGTCCGGGATCGACGAGTTCGGCCACCTGGACACGGGCCAGCTGCGCCGTGCGTGCACGGAGATCGCGGCGCTGGGGAGCACCCTGATCGTGCACGCCGAGGACCCGGCGCTGGTGCGCGCGGGCAGCGTCGGAGCCCGCTACACCGACTTCGAGGCGACCCGCCCGGCCGAGTGCGAGCGGAGCGCCGTCGCGACGCTCGTCGACGCCGTGCGCGCCACGGGCGTCTCGGCGCACGTGGTGCACCTGGCGGACGCCGGGTCGCTCGCCCTCGTCCGTGCCGCCAAGGCCGAGGGTCTGCCGCTGACCGCCGAGACGTGCCCGCACTACCTGACGCTGCGGGCCGAGGACGTGCCGGACCGGTCGCCGCAGTACAAGGCCTGCCCGCCGCTGCGGGACGCCGCCAACCAGGACGGCCTGTGGGAGGGCGTCCTCGACGGGACGATCGACCTGATCGTCTCCGACCACTCCCCCTCGCCGTGGTCGATGAAGGACGTGCCCGACGGCGACCTCGGCGCCGCCTGGGGCGGCATCACGGGGCTGCAGCTCGGCCTGGCCGCGACCTGGACCGAAGCCCAGCGGCGCGGCATCGCACTCGAGCGGCTGATTCCTCTGTTCACCACCGGACCTGCGCGGCTCGCCGGGCTGGCCGACCGCGGTCGCATCGCCGTCGGCGCGCCCGCCCACCTGGTGGCGTTCGAGCCCGATGCCGAGCAGGTCGTCGACGCGACGGCGCTCCACCACCGTCATCCGGTCACGCCGTGGGACGGGCGCACGCTCGCCGGCGTCGTGGACACGACCTGGCTGCACGGGCGCGAGGTGTGGACGCGCGCGACCAACCGCGTCACGTCCCGCCGTGGGCGGATGCTCACTCGTCGGTGACCGGCGCCCCGGCGGAGTCTGCGACGACGCGCGCGGCGGTACCTGCGCCGTCGTCAGATACCGCGGTTCGGCGATCACCCGCGCGACTCCCCGTCTCGATGCCAGACGCGTCCCGCGGCCGGGGACACGCGCGGGTGTGGCACGCCCGCCCGCACCGGGGAAGACTCCCCGCGCCGTCGACGATGACGGCGACGCAGGCGCGGGAGTCAGCGGACGGAACCGCCCGGGTGCACCGGCATGCTGACGCGGAGCCCGCTCTCCATCGGGTCGGGTCCTCCAGCAGCATGCGGACCCACGCTCGACGTGCTGGAGGAGCGGCCCCTCCTCTGGACGCTGCCCGAGCTCGAGCCGGGACACCACACGCTCGGCGTCCGGTACCGCGACCCGACCGACGGGCGGGTGGGCGCGCAGTCCAGCGTCGTGGTGCACGTCCCGTACGCCTCCGCGAACCGGGATCCCGCCGTCGACCCGCAGTGACGTCCGCCGCGGCCACGCGAGCCTCGCTCACGACACGAGGTAACTCGGCCAGTGGCGGCGCCACCACCCACACGACGTCGGTGCCGGGAGTCTGCTCCTGACCCGGCGCGGTCGTGACCAGTCCCGACTCGCGCAGGTCGACGAGATGGCGCAGGACGGCCAGGTCATCAAGGTGCAGGTGTTGCGCAAGCACCGCGCACGTCGCCGGCGAGCGCTGCGCGAGCATCCGCAGCACATCCAGGCGTTCCCGATGGACCACCGTGTCGCGACCGGTACGGGGCTCGGGCAGCACGAGGCGGAAGAGGGTTCCCCGCCCTCGCCCGAGCACGTCGACAAGCCCGGTCTCGCGCATCACTCGGAGATGGCGGGCGATCGCCGAGGCGGACTGTGCCGCACGCGGCTCGATGCGCGCCGCAGCACGGCCCAGTCCGTCACGGGTCCACGTGCAGGTCAGCGAGACCGGGTCCGCGCTCAGCGCGAGGACCGCCACGATCGCCGTCCAGGTGGGCAGCTCGGACGGCGTCCCCGGATGGCTGGCGGCCGCGCGCTGCCAGGCTTCGGCGCGCCAGGACGGCCGCCGACGCAACGTGCGCGACCCGGATACCTCAGCGGTGCGCACGGGGGTGCGGCTCACGTCCCCGCCTGCGCGACGGGCGCCCACCGTCGATGCGCGGTCCGCGCGCTGATCCCGCGTGCGGCGCCGATCTCCTTCCACGTCAGCCCGCGCTTCCGCGCACGCAGGACAGCCGCCGTGAGCGCGGCCGGCTAACGAAGCTCGGACTCGGCGGTCTCGTGCACGCCGAACACGGCGTCGCGGCAGGGGTTCCCCAGATCAGCGTTCACGCCATGCAGGACGCGGTGCGGAGCCGCGGATGACGGGCGTGCGGGTAGTCCCGGAGTCGGTACCTCACCGCTCGGCCCTGGACACCGCCGACGCGGCACGCACACACATCCGGCCGGTGAGGTCGGCAACTTCGCGCCGGCATGGCACCGGCGCGCGCACGGCAGCTCGTTCAGGCCCGAGGACACCCGACGCCGCCGCACGGACAGTGCGTGCCACCGTGGTCGAGCATTGCCTCAAGGTCGCGCATCAGGGCGTCGATCTCGGCGGACGCCCACGAGTCGAGCAGGGCCGAGACCTGGTTTCGGAGCGCGTCGAACGACTCCACCCACTGCGGGGAACTGACACGTCGCGGTGTCCGTCGGTCGGGACCGTCCGGGGTGCTCGACCCGGTCGAGCCGCCATACAGCAGCTCGTCATCGCGCTCGTTGCCAGCCATGGTCATACCCCCGTCGCGTGCTCCAGCGCCCCGCCCCGTTCGAGCGGCCGCCGTCCGGCGCGCGTGAAGGCGGCTCGGCAACGCACCCCTGTCGTCAGAGGAGACCGGCTCGACGGGCATCGATGACGCGAGTCCTCACCCGGATCT
Organism: Isoptericola halalbus; assembly: GCA_009663185.1. GTDB lineage: Bacteria > Actinomycetota > Actinomycetes > Actinomycetales > Cellulomonadaceae > Isoptericola > Isoptericola halalbus. The sequence continues at coordinate 157,210 of VJZX01000006.1, read as the reverse complement.
GACCATGTGCCCGTGTCACACGCCGGCCGTGCTTGACGGCATGCCTGAGGTCGACTCCGTGGTCCAGTGCGGCGCACGACCCGGAGACTCGGATGTCGAACGAGCGTCATCGAGGCGCCGTGACCGGTGTCCCACAAGTGAGTCAGCACGCTCGCACAGGACGGGAGCCATCGCCATGACTGACCCGATCCACCGCGCGCCGAGGCACACCGTCGGTTCCCGTGGCGCCGCGCCTGCACACGTGGCTCGACCGGCCTGGCCGACCGCGCCCTCGGGAACCTCGCCGCGCCAGACCCTTGCCCACCTGCTGTTCGACGAGATGCCGCACGAGCTCACGCTCGGACTCCGGGCGGCCGTGCTGCGGGCCTTGGCCACGCCGTCGATAGCGCGCGCCGCGATGCGCTCCGGACTGCCGTTCCCCACCCTGCTCGACGAGCTGTCCACCGCCGTACGGATCCTGATCGCCGCCGGCGTCGAGAGCAGCGCCGGCCGAGCCGGACTGGAGGTCCTGCGACATCGCCTCGCCGCCTGTCGCATGCGCACGGACGACGCGCGCTACGTTCTCGCACTGGTCGCCACGGTGCCGGTGGACCTCGCCGACCAGCTCGGCCACCGACGGCTGACCCAGCTCGAACGCGCCGAGCATGCTCGGTACTTCGTCCATCTGGGGAACCTGCTCGAGATCGCCGCCGTCCCGTCGGATCCCGAGACGCTGCAAGACCTCATCGACCGTCACGAGCTCACCCGGACGGGGCCGTCACGTCGGGGACGCGCACTGGCACGGGTCCTGCTGGCATGGTCCCCGGAGGGCAGCCGCAGGCCTCGGATGCTCGACAAGGCGCTCCTCGAGTCCCTCCAGCCGGTGAGCATCCGTCGCGCGCTCGGCCGTCACGCGTGGCTGACCAGCCGCTGGCTCGTCGCGCTGCACCGGGCTGTGGCCCCTCCACGTCCGGCAGCAGTTCCTCCGCGTTCCGGCGCGTCATCTGCGTGACCGCGTCAGACTCCGGCTTCAGCGGCCGGTCTCGTCTCGACGAGGCGCTCCAGGCGATCGGTGGTGGTGGGTGGGTCAGCGGCCCGGTGGGAGTCCTTGGCTGGCGGGCGAGCTCGACCGCGCGCTCGCGGGTGTCGAGGTCGATGTCCGAGCGGGCCATCGAACCTGCCCGTTGCCCGGCGAGGGCTCCTTGCCGCCAGGTGGTCGAGCGGCCCGCTTGGCGTGGTCTACCGCTCGTTCAACGGCGCGACGGCCTTCATCGCCTGGTCCACCAGATCGTCGAGGGAGCGTTCGTTGCCTGGCCGGACCCATTCGGCTTGGGCAGACTCGAGGCTCGCCAGCGCGGCGCCGACGAGCGCGTCCGCGGCAACGCGCGGGACCGCACTCCCGCCGTCGGCAAGCCGTCGCTGCAGGACGTCGGCGAGGAGGGCGCGCCAGTGGGCGACCTTCTCGAGGTGGCTGGCGTGCAGAGCAGGGCTGTTCAACATCATCTGGGTGATCACCAGCGCCTCGGGCCGGGTGCTCATCCGGTCGACGAGGTCGTCGAATGCGCGGCGCAGCGCGTGCCACGGGTGCTCCTCGGCGGGGCGGGCTGCCAGAGCCTCGGCAAGTTCCTGGCCCATCTCGGCGAACCACTGTCCGAGCACGTCCTCCTTGCTGGAGAAGTAGCGGTGGAAGCTGCGACGGGACAAGCCGGTCTCGGTCGCGATCTGCTCGACCGTCGTCGCCTCGAAACCCTGCTCGACGAACAGCCTCAGTGCCGCCTCGGCCAGCTGCGCGCGGACTGCGTTGCGAGTGCGCTCGCGCAACGCAACCTTCGGCTCCTCCACGTGGCCAGGGTACCTGCCCACGACATGACGGGTAGCGTCGGTCTCATTCAGTCAGTCTTGACACACTGAGACATTACTGGCGTAAAGTGAACGTCCGACGGCACCGCACTCTCTTCCGACCGTCGCGAATCCTCTCCGGCGACCGTCGGAGCAGTCGAAAGGATCTCCATGTCCAAGTCGTGGTTCATCACCGGCGCTTCACGCGGCTTCGGCCGCGCCTGGACCGCCGCCGCGCTCGAGCGTGGCGATCGCGTGGCCGCCACCGCCCGCGACACCAGCACCCTGTCCGACCTCGTCGACCGGTTCGGCGATGCCGTCCTGCCGATCGAGCTCGACGTCACCGACCACGCGGCCGACGTCGGCGCGGTTCAGGCCGCGCACCGCCACTTCGGCCGCCTCGACGTCGTGGTCAACAACGCCGGGTATGGCCACTTTGGCGCCATCGAGGAGGTCACCGCCGACGAAGCGCGCGCCCAGATGGAGACCAACTTCTTCGGCGCCCTGTGGATCACCCAGTCCACGATCCCCCTGATGCGCGAGCAGGGCGGCGGACACATCCTGCAGGTGTCCAGCGTCGGCGGCGTCACATCCTTCCCCAACCTGGGCATCTACAACGCCTCCAAGTGGGCACTGGAAGGGTTCACCGAGGCCCTGGCCCAGGAGGTCGCCGGGTTCGGCATCAAGACGACCCTGGTCGAGCCATCTGCTTTCGAGACCGACTGGGCCGGGTCCTCGGCCAGCCGATCCCGGCCGAACCCGCACTACCAGCCGCTGCGCGACCGCACCGCGGAGTACTGGGGCAGCTACGTCGGGCCCACGCCGGAAGACAGCCTGGAGGCGATCTTTCAGACCGTTGACGCGGCTGAGCCGCCCAGCCGCCTGATCCTCGCCTCCAGCGGCTACGACCAGGTCCTCGCCGCCCACGAACAGCGCATCGCCACCTGGCGCGAATGGGAGAAGGTCACCCGCTCCGCCGACCCCGACTGACCTGAGCAAGGGCGGACCGGATCCAGTTGTCGGCGTGCAGCGCAGATTGCACGGGCACACCGGGGGTATCCGAGGTATCCAAAGTGCGCTGCACTTGGACGTTCGCCGGCCGCGGGTCTCACCTGGTCGCTCGACGGACGCGTCGCCCTTCGCCCTCGAGCCTCTCGTTTCATCGACGCAAGCCCGACCCACCGGCGGCATCGACGACATGATCCAGCGCCACAGCAGGATCGGCGAACTCGGCGTCCGGACGTGGCAGGTCGGCGGGCCACGGTCGCCCGGCACGGTTGACCCAGACGGCCGTGGCTCCGATCGACCGCGCACCCTGCAGGTCGGCGACGGGATCGTCGCCCAGCACCCACGTCGCCCCGGAGAGGTCCGAGCCCGCCGCGCGCGCCGCCGCAGCGAAGATCCGCGGGTCAGGCTTGCGCACGCCCAGCTCTCCAGAGATCACGACGGCGTCGACGAGATCGGTGAGCCCCATCGCCTCGACCTTGGCGCGTTGACGGACAGCATCTCCGTTGCTCACGACAGCGACGCGGAATCCTCCGGTCCGCGCCCGGGCGAGAGCCGCAGCGACAGAGGGATCAATGCGGTACCGGCTACCGAACGCGCTCGGCCAGCTCATCAAGAGCTCCTCGACCGGCGTCAGCCAGCCCAGGCGCTCGGCCACACCGGAGAGGAAAGACTCCCGGTCCCGCACTCGCCCGTTCACCCGGTCATGGACGACCAGCCAGGCAACATCGGTCAGATCACCCTCGGCTGCATCGTGCACCCACGCACGCACTACTGCGTCACGGTCGACGAGCGTCTCGTCGAGGTCGACCAGGATCAGGCCCTGCACGCGTCCTCCTGCAGCAGCCCCAGGTCAACGAGGCGATCTACGGCTGTAAGGCTAGCGTGGCTGTCGTGCGCACGCTCGAAGTCGTTCGTCACTCACTCACTCGCAAGGGCGCCGCCAAGACGAAGGCGTCCCACCTATCCCCCGACGGTGTCCGGCTTGCGCGGAAGGTCGGTGAGTCGATGGCCAGGATGGACTACGTCGCGGTGGGGGATCAGCCCCGGCACCTTGAAACCGCGATCGCCATGGGGTTCGCCGTGGACGAGCAGACCACATGGCCCTCCGGTTACGTCGAAGGAGAGGTGGGCCACCACGATCAGTGGACGTGGAAGGAACCCTTCGTGCACTACGCGACGTTGCTGGCCGAAGGCCGCCGATTGCGCGTTGTTGCGGAGGAGCACCTGTCGCACTGGCGGCGCATCCTCGATGCCGTACCCGACGGCGGAGCCGCCCTCGTCGTCTCCTCGGGTGGTTCCATCGAACCGGCCCTGGTCGCCGCCTTCCCCGACGACGACCACGCCCGCTGGGGTGGACCGCTGCACCAGCTCCAGGGCGCGACAATCCTGATCGACGGCGGGCGCTTCACGAGCATCACACTCCGTCGTCCGCTTCTGCCGCGGTCGACACGCAATGAGTAAAAGGGCACGCTCCCCGGATCGACGCCGATCGACACATCCGACGACGACGCCACCAAGACCGCGTCAGCCCACGGCCACGACCCAAGGCACGCAGACGCAAGCCCCAGCCACGATCTACGGCTCTAGTACTGGCAGCTAGGATGCGCGGCGTGGTTATGCGCGAGAGCATGCGGACGGCGCGGCTGACCCTTCGGTGCCTCAGCCCGGCCGACCTCCGCGTCGTGCATGCCATCTTCTCGAGTGAAGGACACACGGTCGGCGACGGGCCCATCGCCGACGTGGCAGCAACCGAGAGCTGGCTTGTCAGGCGACAGGCTCGCTACCGGCACCAGGGACTGGCCTGGTACGGCCTCTGGGACACCGACGGCCAGTTCGTGGGAATATGCGGTGTGTTCACCGGGGAGCGCTGCGGCGCCGATCCCGAGATCGGGTACGAGATCGACATCGCCGGCCGCGGCCAAGGGTTCGCGCGAGAGGCTGCGCGAGCAGTCACCGAAGAGGCTCATGGCGCAGGCTATCGCCAAATCTGGGCGACGATCCGACCGTCCAACCAGGCGTCCGTGCGCATCGTCAGCTCCATCGGCTACGAACTGGTCAGAACCCAGCCCGACGCCAAGGGCGCACTCAACTACTACGTGAGCACCACTCCACGGCACACCATCCCGTCAGAGGCGCATCGGTAGGCCGAGAGCTGTCCCCGCTATATAGGCGGCAGATTTGCGCCACGACCACGACGGTCCATCGAAGCACAGGCTGAAAGACTCCGGTCATGCACATCACGCATGAGCCAGTCGGATACGAGTGTCCGTTCTGCCTCGAGCAGCGGGGCCGCTCCGACGAGTGGAGCCAGCCCAGCGACATCGTCGCCCGTCAGCGACCGTGCCTACGCGCGTATCGCGCCAAAGTGGTGGCCGGGCAACCCGGGCAGCGTCCTCGTCATTACCCGTGAGCACGTCGAGAATCTGTACGCACTCTCACCCGAGAACAACGGCGCCGTCTGGGCTCTCGTCCAGAGACTCGCGATCGCTGTCCGCTCGACCTACCCGTGCGAGGGCGTCTCGGTACGACAGCACAACGAACCGGCGGGCGACCAGGACCTCTGGCACATGCACGTCCACGTCTTCCCCCGCCACCAGGGTGACGACCTATGCCCACGCCACGGTGACGCCTGCTGGGTCCACGCGGACGAACGTGCAGAATATGCAGAGCGACTCCGGAGGGTCCTTCGCATGCCGACGATCTTCCAGGCGCGACACTCGGCCTGACCGACGCACCCCATCGCGCGGATGCGAGTCTGCAAGCTGGTCCCTCTCCGTGCTTGCCGCATCCCGTCGGCAAGACCGTCCCTGTCCCACAGGGTGGGTATACCTGGTACCCGACCCCCCACCCCACGAAGTGCGGCCCGGCGCTGAGTTCCCGTGCTACCAAAACGACGAGCATCGACCCCACCACCGTCGCAACTGCTGCGCACCTACAGCCCTCCTGGGGCCAACTATGCGCACACCATCCCAACCAGATGGCTATGCGAAAGCAAAGATCGATCTGTGCATGTTACATAGGTGGAGGATTGTGCAATCTAGGCTGCACGTCGACAAAAACTGCGACGTCAGGCCTGCATGTCGACGAACCGTGAGTAGTGCCCTTGGAATGCAACGGTGATGGTGTCCGTCGGACCATTACGGTGCTTGGCCACGATCAGGTCGGCCTCGCCCGCACGCGGTGACTCCTTCTCGTAGGCGTCCTCGCGGTGCAGCAGAATCACCATGTCGGCATCTTGCTCAATTGAGCCACTTTCACGCAGATCGGACATCTGCGGCTTCTTGTCTCCGCGCTGTTCCGGACCACGGTTGAGCTGCGAGAGCGCGATGACGGGCACCTCGAGCTCCTTCGCGAGGAGCTTGAGCGCACGAGAGAACTCGGACACCTCCTGCTGACGCGATTCGACGCGCTTGCCGGACGACATGAGCTGCAGGTAGTCGATGACCACGAGCTTGAGGTCGTGGCGCTGTTTGAGCCGCCGGCACTTCGCCCGGATCTCCATGAGCGACATGTTCGGCGAGTCGTCGATGAACAGCGGCGCCTCGGAGATCTTGCCCATGACCTTGGCGAGCTTCTGCCAGTCGTCCTCGCTCATCGAGCCGTTGCGCATCTTCTGCAGGTGCACCCGCGCCTCGGCCGCGAGGAGACGCATCGTGATCTCGTTGCGGCTCATCTCGAGCGAGAACACGACCGACGCCAGGCCGTTCTTGATCGACGCCGAGCGTGCCATGTCGATAGCGAGGGTCGAGTTGTGCGTCGGAATCATCGCCCGGCTCGCCAGGTACAGGTGCGACGGGTGGTCGATCTCGACACAGCGCACCGGCACCGACGGGATCTCTCGCAGCTCGAGGAACCACCGTGCACCCGCTCGAGCGACGTCGTCGACGCCGAAACCGGGTCCGATAGCCAGCTCAGCGCCGCCAGCATGCTTCGCGGCGAGCTCCTCGGTCGTGAGGATCTGCGTGTCCCCCGCCGGGCCGACCGCCCACTCGTGCCAGGCGTCCGCGACGATCGTCGTGCCGTCGTCGAACACCACCTCGTAGCACGGCCGGCCGGTCATGACCTCGGTGGCCCGCACCACCCGCGTGGGCCTCCCGTCCGCCGCGATGAGCTCGTCCCCGACGGCGACCTCGCCCATCGTCGTCCAACCGGTCGGCGTCGGCAGCGGGGTGTCGAGCGCGAGCGCCTTGCCGATGGCCGGGCGGGCGGCGATGACGATCATCTGCCCGCCGTGCAGCCCGTTGGTGAGGCGGTCGAGATCGGCGAACCCGGTCGGCACGCCGACCATGCCCTCGCCACGGTGGCCCGCGGCCTCGATCTCATCCATCGCTCCGCCGATGATGTCGGCGAGCGGCATGTAGTCCTCGGTCGTGCGGCGCTCGGTGACGGCATAGATCTCGGCCTGAGCGTTGTTGACGACGGTGTCGACGTCGCCGCCGTCGGTCGCGTACCCGAGCTGCACGATCTTGGTCCCGGCCTCGACGAGCCGACGCAGCACGGCGCGCTCGCGCACGATCCGCGCGTAGTACCCCGCGTTGGCGGCCGTGGGGACGCCGGCCATGAGGTCGTGCAGGTACGACGCCCCGCCGATACGTCCGAGCTCGCCCCGCTTGGTCAGCTCCGCGACGACGGTGATCGCGTCGGCCGGCTCGCCACGGCCGTAGAGGTCGATGATCGCGTCGTAGATCGCCTCGTGCGCGGGACGGTAGAAGTCGTTCCCGCGGATCTGCTCGACGACGTCGGCGATCGCGTCCTTCGAGAGGAGCATGCCGCCGAGCACGCTCATCTCGGCAGCGATGTCCTGAGGAGGGGTGCGGTCGAAGCCGGCCCCCGACGACCCGGCGTAGTCCGCCTCCAGCTCCTCGATCGACATGCCTCGCCTCTCTCGCCCGGCGCTGCCGGCCGCCACTGATCCCATGAGGGAGACTCCCCCTGCTGTCAGGGCCCTGTTCTACCGTGGACCACCGACACCGCCGACGACGCTAGGCGCGCCCGGGCAGGACCGCAATCGAGCCTGTGGACGGCCGTGTGGACCAGGCTGTGGAAGGGTGGCGCGAGGGTGTGCACAGCCGGTGGACAACCATGTGCACAACTGGGGACATCTCCTGTGTACAAGTTTGCACAAGCATGCCGACCTGCGGGAACGCTTCCCCCAGGCTGTGGAGGAGAAATCAGTTGCGTGAGTTTGGCCGCAGTCGGCGAGGGCTCGATCGGGAGATCCTTGCGCTCGCCTGGCCTGCCCTGGGGGCGCTCGTCGCCGAGCCGCTGTTCGTGCTCGTCGACAGTGCCGTCGTCGGGCACCTCGGCACCGCGCAGCTGGCCGGTCTGTCGCTCGCCTCGACGCTGCTCGTGACGCTCGTCGGGCTCTGCATCTTCCTTGCCTACGCAACCACGGCCGCCGTCGCGCGGCGGCTGGGCGCCGGCCGCACGCGCGAGGCGCTGCAGTCCGGGATCGACGGCATGTGGCTCGCCCTCGGGCTCGGTGCCGTCCTGGCTGCGGCGCTGTTCGCGACGGCGCCGTGGGCCGTCACGGCCATGGGAGGCATGTCCGACGTCGCCACGCACGCCACCACGTACCTGCGCTGGTCGGCGTTCGGCCTTCCCGGGATGCTGTTGGTCCTCGCGGCGACGGGCGTGCTGCGCGGCCTCCAGGACACGCGCACCCCGCTGTGGGTCGCGTCGATCGGGGCCGGGGGCAACGCGGTGCTCGACGTCGTGCTCGTGTACGGCGTAGGAATGGGCATCGCCGGGTCGGCGTTGGCAACCGCGGTCGTGCAGGTCGGGATGGCGGCGACGCTCGCCGTCGTCGTGGTCCGCGGGGCGCGGAGGTACGGCGCGTCCCTCCGGCCACACCGGGCCGGGATCTGGGCCAACGCCGTGGCGGGCGCTCCCCTGTTCGTGCGGACGGCGTCGCTGCGGCTCGCGATCCTGCTGACGGTCAGCGTGGCGACGTCGCTCGGCGTGACGGCCCTGGCCGCGCACCAGGTCGTCAACAGCCTGTGGGGACTCGCGGCGTTCGCGCTGGACGCGCTGGCCATCGCGGCGCAGGCGCTGGTGGGGCACGGGCTCGGCGCCGGGGACACCGCGCGCGTCCGCGCCGTGCTGCACCGGTGCCTGCAGTGGGGCGTGGCCGCCGGGGCGGCGATCGGTGTCGTGCTCGCGGCCGCGGGTTGGTGGATCGCGCCGTTGTTCTCGCCGGATCCCGACGTGCGCGTCGCGCTCACCGCTGGGCTCGTGGTCTGCGGCGTGCTCATGCCGATGGCGGGGTGGGTCTTCGTGCTCGACGGCGTCCTCATCGGGGCCGGCGACGGTCGCTACCTCGCCTGGGCGGGGATGCTCACGCTCGCGGTGTACGCGCCGTTCGCCCTCGGGGTGCGCGCCTGGGCGCCCGACGGGGCGGTCGGGCTGGCATGGCTCTGGGCCGCGTTCGCCGGTGTGTTCATGCTCGCCCGCGCGCTCACGACAGGACTGCGGGCCCGTGGCGACCGGTGGATGGTGACCGGCGGCTGACACGTTGCCGCACTCCTGGCCGCCGGCCGTGGACTCGCACGCGAAAGCACGACGCCCCGGCCCTCCACTAAGGAGGACCGGGGCGTCGTGCGATCAGCGCCGGATCAGGCGGCGACGACCTTGACGGCCAACTTCGCCGACACCTCAGGGTGCAGGCGGACCGACACGGTGTAGTCACCGGTCGCCTTGATCGGCTGACCGATCTCGATCTTGCGCTTGTCGACCTGCGCGCCGGCCTCGGCGACCGCGGCGGCGATGTCGCCGGTGGTCACCGCGCCGAACAGGCGGCCGGACTCGCCGGCCTTGGCCGTCACGACGACGGCCTTGGCCTGGAGCGCGTCGGCCGCGGCCTTGGCGTCGTCGAGCGTGGCGATCTCGCGGGCCTTGCGGGCCTTGCGGATCTGCGAGACCTGGGACTCCGCGCCCTTGGTCCAGGGCGTGGCCAGACGACGCGGGATGAGGAAGTTACGGGCGTACCCGTCCTTCACCTCGACGACGTCCCCGGGCTCACCGAGACCGGTGACCTCGTGGGTCAGGATCAGCTTTGCCATGGTTCAGTGATCCTTTCCGGTCAGCGGGCCGACGACGAGTATGGCAGCAGGGCCATCTCGCGGGCGTTCTTGACGGCGCGCGCGATCTGGCGCTGCTCCTGGACGGTGACACCGGTCACCCGACGCGCGCGGATCTTGCCGCGGTCGGAGATGAACTTGCGCAGCAGCGCGGTGTCCTTGTAGTCGACGGCCTCGATCTTGGCCGTCTTGAGCGGGTTCGCCTTCTTCTTGGGCTTGCGCACCACAGGCTTCGCCATGGTGTTGCTCCTTCTTCAGGTGCTGTCCCGGTGCGGGACGCGCGGCCGCGAGCGACCGGCGTCGTACCGGGACGAGGTGGTCTGGGAGTAGGTGTTGGTCAGAACGGAGGCTCGTCCGAGAACCCGCCGCCCTGCGAGGCAGGGCCGGCCGTGGCCCACGGGTCGTTCTGCTGCTGACCGCCACCGGAGGAACCGAACCCACCACCGGCGTTGCCGGAGGGGCCGCCGTAGCCGCCGCCTCCGCCGAAGCCGCCGCCACCGGAGCGCTGGGCGCGAGTGACCTTGGCCGAGGCGAACCTCAGCGACGGGCCGATCTCGTCCACCTGGAGCTCCACGACGGTCCGCTTCTCCCCCTCGCGCGTCTCGTACGAGCGCTGCGTCAGGCGTCCCTGCGCGAGGACGCGCATGCCCTTCGTCAGCGACTCGGCGACGTTCTCGGCAGCCTCGCGCCAGACGGAGCAGCGGAGGAACAGCGCCTCGCCGTCCTTCCACTCGTTCGTCTGGCGGTCGAAGGTGCGCGGCGTGGAAGCGATCGTGAAGTTGGCGACGGCCGCACCCGACGGGGTGAAGCGCAGCTCCGGGTCCGCGGTCAGGTTTCCGACGACCGTGATGACGGTCTCACCAGCCATGCCAAGCTCCTTCGTTCGTCCGCGAGAGTCTGTACGCGAGTTCGTGGGGAAATCCCATCACAGGGCACCGACAGGCGTCTCGCGACAGGGCGGGATGGTTCGGTTCAGCAGTCTCAGCGAGCGTCCGTGCGCAGGATCTTCGTGCGCAGCACGGCCTCGTTCAGGCCGAGCTGGCGGTCCAGCTCCTTCGCGGTGTCGGACGTGGCGGTGAAGTCCACGACGGCGTAGACGCCCTCGGAGCGCTTCTTGATGTCGTACGCCATGCGGCGACGACCCCAGATGTCCACCTTGTCGACGGTTCCACCATCGGTCGTGATGACCTGCAGGTACTTGTCGAGCGACGGGGCGACGGTGCGCTCCTCGACCTGCGGGTCCAGGATCACCATCAGCTCGTACTGACGCATGTGTTCAACCCACCTCCTCTGGTCTCAGCGGTCACGGTCCATCCGTGACAGGAGGGTTCTTGCGTGCGTCGGCTGTGCCGTCGCCGCCGGAGGTCCGACGACGGTGGGCACAGCCAGTCGCCCAGGGTACCCGCTCGGGCAGGCACCCCGGAAATCTGAGGCCGTCAGCCCCCGAACAGGCCGCCGTCGTCCTCGTCGCTCGGGGTCGGGCTCGGGCTCGGCTCGCCGCCGTTGCCGTTGCCGTTCCCGTTCCCCCCGCCGGCGTCGACCGGAGCCTTGGCGACGATCAGGGTCACGGTGCTGCCCGGCTCGACGGTCGCGCCGCCTCCCGGGTCGGACTGGATGACGGTGCCCGGCTCGACGTCGACTCTCTCCTCCTCGCGGACGGAGGACCGCAGCCCGGCGTCGCGGAGCGCCTGCTCCGCCGACGTACGCGTCATGCCGACGACCTCGGGAACGACCGTCTGCTCGGTCTGTCCCGTCGACACGGTGAGGGTGATGGTCGAGCCCACCGGGACCTCGTCGGTCGAGGACTGTGCGAGCACCGTGCCACGCGGCTGGTCACTGTCCTGTGCCACCGGCGCGCCGACGTTGAGGCCCAGCTTCTCGAGCTCACGCGTCGCCTTGGCGATGTCCATGCCGACGACGTTCGGGACCTCGACGAACTCCGTCTCCGACGGCGACGGGGTCGGCGACGGCGAGAAGCTCGGGGTGGGCGGCGTGAACTCCGGGAACTCCTTGATCTCCATACCCTCGGTCGCGACGGCCATGAAGTCCGTCCACGCGCGCACGGGCCACGATCCACCGGTGATCTCGCCGTACCCGCCGAACGCGTCGATCGGTGCCTGGCCCTGCATGATCCCTGCTTCGAGGTCGACCTTCTCGTACTGGCGCAGGCCCACGACGGTCGCGAGCTGCGGCACGTAGCCGGCGAACCACGCCGAACGGTTGTTCTGTGACGTACCGGTCTTGCCCGCGACCGGGCGTCCGAGCTCCTGGGCCGTGCGCCCCGAACCCTCCTCGACGACCTTCGTCATCGCGTACGTCGAGGCCGCCATGACGTCGGGCTTGAAGACCTGCTCGGAGGAGGTCTGCTCCTGGTAGATCTGCTCCCCCGAGAGCGTCTCGACCTTCTGCACGACGTGCGGCGTCGTCTTGTAGCCCTGCGCGGCCAGCGTGGCGTACGCGCGCGCCAGGTCGATCGGGTAGACAGACGCGGTACCGAGCACGTTGGAGAGCTCGCTCGGGACCGTCGGCTTGTCGTTCATGGTCTCTCGGATCCCGGCGCGGACGGCGACGTCGGCGGTCGTCTCCGGCCCGATCTCAAGGTTGAGCTCGGCGTAGGCGGTGTTGACCGAGTTGGCGGTCGCCTCGGCGAGGTCGACCTGTCCGTAGGACTCGAGACCGAAGTTGTTGACCTCCCAGTCCTCGCCGTTGTTCGCTTCCGGGAAAGTCTTGGGCGAGTTGCCGTCGAACGTCTCGTCGAGCGTGTGGCCCTTCTCGAGCGCCCCGATGAGCGTGAACGGCTTGAACGTCGAACCCGCCTGCACGACGTCCTGGGTGGCCGTGCTGAGGGACTGCGTGACGTAGTCGGCGCCACCGTAGAGCGTGACGATCGCGCCGGTGGAGGGGTCGATCGACACGATCGAGGCGCGCAGGTTCTTGCTCGCGTCCTCAGGGATCGCATCCACGATGTCGACGGCGGCCTTCTGGAGCTTGGGCTTGATCGTCGTCGTGATCTGCAGGCCGCGTGTCCAGTCCTCGTCGGTGAAGCGGCCCGACCTGATGAGCTCCTTCTTGACCGCATCGATCAGGTAGCCCTTCTGGCCGCCCTGGGTGTTTCGCGCTTCCTTCTTCGCCCTGAACTTCGGGAACTCGGCGTTCTGGTACTCCTCAGGAGTGATGTAACCCTGGTCGTACAAGCGCTGGATGCTGCGCTCCCAGCGCAGCTGCGCCTGCTCGAGATTGACCGAGGGGTCCCAGTTCACGGGCGACGGGATGATGCCGGCCAGCATCGCCGACTCCGAGTAGGTGAGCTCCGCGGCGTCCTTGCCGAAGTACTCCTTCGCAGCGGCCTGGATCCCGTACGTCCCGCGGCCCCAGTAGATGGTGTTGAGGTAGTTCCCCAGCACCTCCTCCTTGGGCTGGGTCCGCGCGACCTTGAGAGCGATGATCGCCTCGCGGAGCTTGCCGGCGTAGGAGGTCGTGGTGTCGAGGTAGTACCGCTCGACGTACTGCTGGGTCAGTGTCGAGGCGCCCTGACGGCTGCCGCCCTTGAGGTTGTTGAACGCCGCGCGCGCGATGCCCCTGACGTCCACGCCGGGGTTGGTCCAGAAGGTCGAGTCCTCGGAGGCGACGACGGCCCCACCGACGTATTCGGGCAACGTCGAGTAGTCGACGATCTCGCGCTTGAAACCGTCCGAGATCGTGCCGATCTCGTTTCCGTTCGCGTAGTAGACCGTCGTGACCTGGTGCTTGACCTCGTCGAGGTTGTCGGGGATCTCCGTCGTCGCGTAGGCCGCCACGAACAGCCCGGCGCCGAGCGCGCCGAGGCCGAGCATCGAGCCGACGACGATGCGCCACGAGGGCAGCCAGCGCTGCACCAGGCCCTTGTTCGGGCGCGGGTAGTTCCAGAAGCGGCGGCGTCTGGGCATCGGAGCCAGTCAGCCTTTCGGTGATCGGACCACAATTCCTGTGGGGGACATCAAGGAACCCTAGGGGATGTGCGGTCGGACGGACGTAGCACGACGCACGAAACGGCGCGGCTCTTCACGTCGCCCCCGATGCCCTGGCGGCTGCTTCGCGGAACCTTCACATCCGGCGTCCCGGGCCTGCCGTTGCGGCACGCCCTCGGCTCGCTCTATTCTCGCGATGTATCGACTCGATACGTCGAGTCGGAGTCAGTCGTCGAAGGGCCGAGAGGGGGACACCGTGCGCAGCAGGTCCACCGTGCTCGAGACGGCCATCCTCGGCCTGCTCAACGAGTCCCCCCTGCACGGCTACGAGCTGCGCAAGCGGCTCAACCTCCTGCTCGGCTCGTTCCGCGCGTTCTCCTACGGGACGCTCTACCCGGCGCTCAAGGCGCTGGTGGCGCGCGGGCTGATCGAGACTGCTGACCCCGAGCCCACGGCGACCACCGGCCGGACCGCGCGGCCGCCGTCGGGCAAGGCCCCGCTGACGACCGGGCGCCGGGGCCGCATCGCGTACCAACTGACCCCGGAGGGCAAGGAGCACCTCCAGACGGTCCTGTCGTCCTCCGGGCCTGCGGCCTGGGAGGACGAGAACTTCGACGTCCGGTTCGCGCTGTTCGCGCAGACCGACGCCGAGACCCGCCTCCGCATCCTCGAAGGCCGGCGCATCCGGCTCACCGAGCGGCTGGAAGCGGTCCGGGAGGCAGCCGCCCGCACCCGCGAGCGGCTCGACGAGTACACCCTCGAGCTGCAACGGCACGGGCTCGAGCAGGTCGAGCGTGAGGTGCGCTGGCTCGACGGACTCATCACCACGGAACGCGACCGCGCGCGCGGCCGCGACCGAGACCACACCACCGGGGCGCCCGACGCCCCGTCCCCAAGAAGCAAGGAGCGAGGATGACCTCCGTCCGCGTTGCCATCGTCGGCGTCGGAAACTGCGCATCGTCCCTGGTCCAGGGCGTGCAGTTCTACCGCGACGCCGACCCGTCCGACACCGTCCCGGGTCTCATGCACGTGCAGCTCGGCGAGTACCACGTGCGGGACATCGAGTTCGTGGCGGCGTTCGACGTCGACGCGAAGAAGGTCGGCTTCGACCTCGCCGAGGCGATCCACGCCTCGGAGAACAACACGATCAAGTTCGCCGAGGTGCCGCCGAGCGGTGTCATCGTCCAGCGCGGCCACACGCTCGACGGCCTCGGCGACTACTACCGGGCCATGGTCGACGAGTCGGACGCCGAGCCGGCCGACGTCGTGCAGGCGCTCAAGGACGCGCGCGTCGACGTGCTCGTGTCCTACCTCCCCGTGGGCTCCGAGGAGGCCGACAAGTTCTACGCGCAGTGCGCGATCGACGCGGGCGTGGGGTTCGTCAACGCGCTGCCGGTCTTCATCGCGTCCGACCCCGAGTGGGCGAAGAAGTTCGAGGACGCGGGCGTGCCGATCGTCGGCGACGACATCAAGTCGCAGGTCGGCGCGACGATCACGCACCGGGTGCTCGCCAAGCTGTTCGAGGACCGCGGCGTCGCGCTCGACCGCACGTACCAGCTCAACGTCGGCGGCAACATGGACTTCAAGAACATGCTGCAGCGCAACCGTCTCGAGTCGAAGAAGGTCTCCAAGACCCAGTCGGTCACGTCCAACCTGACCGGCCAGCTCGCCGGCAAGACGGAGGACCGCAACGTCCACATCGGCCCGTCGGACTACGTGCAGTGGCTCGACGACCGCAAGTGGGCGTACGTGCGCCTCGAGGGCCGCGCCTTCGGCGAGGTGCCGCTCAACCTGGAGTACAAGCTCGAGGTGTGGGACTCCCCCAACTCGGCCGGCATCATCATCGACGCGATCCGTGCGGCGAAGATCGCCAAGGACCGCGGCATCGGCGGCCCGATCCTGTCGGCGTCGACGTACTTCATGAAGTCCCCGCCCGTGCAGATGGAGGACAACCAGGGCCGCGCACAGCTCGAGGCCTTCATCCGCGGTGAGGTCGAGCGCTGACCTGGAGCGCAGCGGAGGGTGAGGGCCGAGGAACGAGGCACTCGTCCCCAGCGGAGCGCAAGGGCAGCGCGACCGACAAGGTCGAGCGCTGACGCGCTGACCCGAGGCAGCACGAGGCTCGACACCGAGCCTCGTGCTGCCTCGCCGTACGGACGTGAAAGGCTGAGGACGTGAGAGCCATCACCGAGACGTGGCGCGAGCTGCGCGGGCTGCTGCGCCTGGACGGGTTCCGCAAGCTCTTCACCGTCCGGCTCGTCTCGCAGACGGGCGACGGCATGTTCCAGGTCGGTCTGGCCTCGCTGCTGTTCTTCTCCCCCGAGCGCGCGGGCACGGCCCCCGCCATCGCGGGCGCGTTCGCCGTCATGCTCGCCCCGTTCACGATCGTCGGCCCGTTCGCGGGGGTGTTCCTCGACCGGTGGCGGCGCCGGCAGGTGCTCGTGATGGGCAACGCGGTACGGCTCGTGGTCACGGCGGCGATGGCGACCGTCATGCTGACCGGCGGGCTGTCCGGCCCGGCCGAGGCGTGGATCATCGTGCTCGCGCTCGCGGTGCTGAGCGTCAACCGCTTCCTCCTCGCGGGCCTGTCCGCGAGCCTGCCCCGCGTGGTCGACGGCCCGCTGCTGCTCACGGCCAACTCGGTGACCCCGACGCTGGGCGCCGGAGCCGCGTTCGTCGGCGGCGGGATCGGGTTCCTGCTGAGCCTCGGTGTCCCGGACGGTCCGATGCGCGACGCCGCAGCGCTCGCCTGTGCGGCGCTCGTGTTCGGTGTCGCGGCGGCCCTCGCGCTGCGGCTGCGACGCGACCAGCTCGGTCCCGAGCACCCGTCGCGCGGCCACCTCGGCGCGGAGCTCGCCGCAGTCGCGCGCGGGCTGGCCGACGGAGCCCGCTACCTCGTGCGGCGGCGCACGCCCGGACAAGGGCTGCTGATCATGGCCGTGCACCGCTTCCTCTACGGCGTCGTCTTCATCGCGTCGATCCTCCTCTCGCGCAACCTCCTGTCCGCGCCCGGTGACACCGCGGCCGGCCTCGCCACGTTCGCGCTCGTCGTCGGCATGATCGGAGTCGGAGGTGCGGGCGCGATGCTGATCACCCCGGTCCTGTCCCGGTACACCGGCCTGCAGGTGTGGATCGCCCTCATGCTGCTGCTCGCCGCCGGGTCGCAGCTCGTGCTCGTGCCGGAGCCCACGCGAGCCACGGTCCTGGTCGGCGCGGGCCTGCTCGGCCTCGCCGCCCAGAGCGCCAAGATCGCCGTCGACACGATCGTCCAGCGCGACGCCCACGACGACTACCGCGGACGCGCGTTCGCCTTCTACGACGTCCTGTACAACGCGGCGTTCGTCGGCGCCGCGTCGCTCGCGGCCGTCGTCGTGCCCGACGACGGATGGTCGCCCGCGCTGTTCGGCGGGCTGGCCGTCGCGTACGTCCTCGCGGCCGCCGTGATGTGGGCGCGCGGGGCGCGCGTTCCTGCCGACGTCGCCGCACCGATGAGTCCCCTGGAGAAAACCGGTCGACCCTCAGTGCGGAATACCGCACGATGAGATCGGTTTCACCCACGTAGGTCGTGCGCAGCGTCGCCCGCGGTCTCGTCATCGAAATGCGGAGGGGACATGGACGGACGCACCACGGAGACGGCACCACCCACGGAGACAGCACCGGGCAGCACACCGGCCGCGACCGGCGCACCCGCCGGGGGGCCGCCGTCGGGCCAGACCGCCGTCCGCGAGGACCGGCTCACGCGCGAGCACTTCCTCGTCATCGCGCTGCTGCTCGCCTCGGGATTCGTCGTCATCCTCAACGAGACGACGATGGGCGTGGCCCTGCCGCCCCTCATGGACGAGCTCGGCATCACGGCCTCCACGGGTCAATGGCTCACGACGGCGTTCATGCTGACGATGTCGGTGGTCATCCCGACCACGGGCTGGCTGCTGCAGCGGCTCGGCACGCGCGGCGCGTTCATCCTGGCGATGTCGCTGTTCAGCGCGGGCACGCTGCTCGCAGCCCTCTCGCCGGGCTTCGGCCTGCTTGTGGTGGCGCGCGTCGTGCAGGCGTCCGGCACCGCGATCATGATGCCGCTGCTCATGACGACGATCATGACCGTCGTCCCGCCCCACCACCGCGGCCGCGTCATGGGCAACATCTCCCTGGTGATCGCCGTCGCGCCCGCGCTGGGACCGGCGATGTCGGGCGCCGTCGTGTCGTCGCTCGGCTGGCGGGCCGTGTTCTGGGTCGTGCTGCCGATCGCCCTGACCGCGCTGGCCGTGGGTGCCGTGCTCGTGCGCGACGTCTCCGACCGCTCGCGGCAGCGGCTCGACCCGATCTCGCTCCTGCTCGCGACCGTCGCGTTCGGCGGGCTCGTCTACGGGCTGTCGAGCCTCGGCGAGTCGGCGCAGCACGCGACGCCGGTGCCACCGGCCGTGCCGCTCGTCGTCGGCACGGCGGTCCTCGGCCTGTTCGTCTGGCGCCAGCTCACGCTCCAGCGCACGGATGCCGCGCTGCTCGACCTGCGCGTGTTCCTCGCGCCCGGGTTCGCGCTCGGCGTCGGGATCATGTCGGTGAGCATGATCGCGATGTTCGGATCGCTCATCTTGATCCCGCTCGTGCTGCAGGACGCGATGGGGATGGCGCCGTTGACGACCGGCCTCGTGCTGCTGCCGGGCGGGCTCGCGATGGGCCTGCTCGGGCCCACCGTCGGCAACCTCTACGACAAGGTCGGCCCGCGGCCGCTCGTCCTGCCCGGCGTCGCGGCCGTCGGGGTGTCGATGCTGGTCTTCGCCATGCTGACGCCCACCTCCCCGCTCGCGCTCGTGCTCGTGGCGCACATCGCGCTGACCCTCGGGCTGGCGTTCGTCTTCACCCCCATGTTCACGACGGCGCTGGCCGGTCTCCCCCCGCGGCTCTACTCGCACGGGTCGGCAGCGATCAGCACTGTGCAGCAGCTCGCGGGCGCGGCCGGCACGGCGCTGTTCGTGGCGATCTTGACGCTGCGGGAGGTCGCGCTGCTCGACGGCGGCGCGTCGGAGCGGTACGCCCTTGCCGGCGGGGCGCGGACAGCGTTCATCGTGGGCGGCGTCGTCATGGTCGTCGCGGTGCTGCTGTCGACGCGGCTGCGCAAGCCGGCCCCGCCCGAGGGTGTGGGCGGCCCGGCCTTCCACTGAGCCCCACGGCGAGGTAGCGCATTTCGCCGCGAGGTAGCGCGTTCTGGCGCGAGGTAGCGCGAATTCCGGCGAGACGCGCTACCTCGCCGTCGTGCGGGCCGCCCACCACTCCTTGAGCTCCTGGGTCGCTCGCTCGGTGCCGAGCGGGCCGTGCTCCATGCGCAGCGCGAGCAGGTGCTTGTAGGCGGCACCGACGTCGCGGCCCGGCGGGATGCCGAGGATCGCCATGATCTGCGTGCCGTCGAGGTCGGGGCGGATCGCATCGATCTCCTCCTGCTCGCGCAGGCTGGCGATGCGGTTCTCCAGGTTGCTGTAGGCGTCGGCGAGCCGCTTGGCCTTGCGCTTGTTGCGCGTCGTCGAGTCGGCGCGCGTGAGCCGGTGCAGCCGCTCGAGCAGCGGACCGGCGTCGGTCACGTAGCGCCGCACGGCCGAGTCGGTCCACTGCCCCTCGCCGTACCCGTGGAAGCGCAGGTGCAGCTCAACGAGCCGGGCGACGTCCTTGACAACCTGCTTCTCGTACTTGAGCGCCCGCAGCCGCTTGGCGACGAGCTTGGCCCCGACCACCTCGTGGTGGTGGAAGCTGACCCCGCCGCCGGGCTCGAAGCGCCGCGTGGCCGGCTTGCCGACGTCGTGCAGCAGCGCCGCGAGCCGCAGCACGAGGTCGGGAGCCGGGACCGGGCCGTCGGGGCCCGTCTCCTGCGCGATGGCCTGCTCGAGCACGATGAGGGAGTGCTCGTAGACGTCCTTGTGCCGGTGGTGCTCGTCGATCTCGAGGCGCAGCGCGGGCAGCTCGGGCAGGACGTGGTCGGCCAGCCCCGTGTCGACGAGCACCTGGAGGCCGGGCCGCGGGTTCGGGGCGCAGACCAGCTTGGTCAGCTCGGCCTGGACCCGCTCGGCCGAGACGATCTCGATGCGCGACGCCATGTCGATGATCGCGGCGTGCGTCTCCTGCTCGACGCCGAAGCCGAGCTGCGCGGCGAACCGCGCCGCGCGAAGCATGCGCAGCGGGTCGTCGTCGAACGACCGCTCGGGCGCGATCGGCGTGCGCAGCACCCCGCGAGCGAGGTCCTCGAGCCCGCCGAACGGGTCGACGAACGTCAGGTCGGGAAGGCGCACCGCCATCGCGTTGACGGTGAAGTCACGGCGCGACAGGTCGCCGTCGAGCGTGTCGCCGAAAGCGACCACGGGCTTACGCGACTCGGGGTCGTACCGGTCGCTGCGGTACGTCGTGACCTCGACGACGACGTCGGCGTCGGCGGCTGCGCCGCCCCCGCGCGCGAACCGCCGCGCGCCGATGGTTCCGAACTCCTTGCCGATGTCCCAGCGCGCGTCGCCCCAGCGCGCCAGGAGCGCCTCGGTCTCGTCCGGGGTGGCCGACGTCGCGAAGTCCAGGTCGTTGCTCGCGCGACCGAGGAAGGCGTCGCGCACGGGGCCGCCGACGAGCGCGAGCTCGTGACCGGCAGCCTGGAACACCTCGCCCAGCTCGATGGCCGCGGGGGCCAGCTCGGTCAGCACGGCGAGGGCGCGGCGCAGCAGTTCCTGCTCAGGGGTCGACACGGCGTCCCATCCTCCCAGATGCGCGGAGGAGCGGCGATCACCACCGTCGCCGCCGCCGCGCGGGTGTGACCGAGGGCATCCGTGTTCTCGGTAGGGTGGGCGCTATGTCTTCCCCGGTACCGGCGAACGGCCGCCCTGGCGGCCGCCCTGCCGTGCCGGTGCCGGTACCGCCCGGCGGGCACCCGCTCAAGGTGGACCCGTCGCGCCTCAGCCCCGGCGCGGACGGGCACGGCGGCACGGTCGCGCCGCCCGCGCCCTCGCTGCCCGTCGTCGAGGAGACGTCGGCGGGTGGCCTCGTCATCGACACCACGCCGGAGGGCCTGCGCGCCGCCGTCATCGTCCGCCGCAACCGCGCGGGCCGGCTCGAGTGGTGCCTGCCCAAGGGCCACCTCGAGGGAGCCGAGACGCCCGCCGACGCCGCGGTCCGGGAGATCCGCGAGGAGACGGGCATCCGCGGCACGATCCGCGCCGAGCTCGGCAAGATCGACTACTGGTTCAGCGGTGAGGACCGCCGCGTCCACAAGGTCGTGCACCACTTCCTGCTCCGCGCCGAGGGCGGCGTCATCAGCGCCGACGGCGACCCCGACCGCGAGGCCGAGGATGCGCTGTGGGTCGCCGTCGACGACCTGCCCCAGCGACTCTCCTACCCCAACGAGCAGCGTCTGGCGGTGACCGCCCAGCAGGTGCTGGCGCGCACCCCGGACCTCGTCGGGTGAGGCGCCCTTGAGCCCGTCGGTGTCCCACCTCCTGCGTGCCCTCGTCGTCCTCGCAGCCCTGGCCGCGCCGGCGCTGCTCGCGCCGGTCTCGGCGCTCCCGCCGGCGTCGGCGCTCCCGCCAGCGTCGGCGCTCCCGTCGACCTCGGAACTCCCGTCCGACGTCGACGACGGCGTCGCGGTCGAGCTCGTCGAGGCGACCCCGCGGGTGGCCGGGCCCGGCGACACGGTCCGCGTGACGGTGCGCATCACGAACGGCACCCAGGCAGCGCTGCAGGACCTCCATGTCGACCTCGCCGCGGGCTGGCGCCCCGTCACCTCGCGCGAGGCGCTCGCGAGCTGGGCTGACGACGACTCGAGCCTCACCGCGGCCACGACCCAGGCGACCGACACGGTCTCCAGGATCGCGCCGGGCGCCTCGGCCCAGGTGACGCTCGAGATGGACGTCGGCAACGACCTCCAGCTGCGTGCCGACGCCCCGTGGGGCCCGCGCGAGATGTCGGTGGCCGTGCACGACGGCGGCCTCCCCGTGGACGTGCTGCACACGTTCTTCGTCTTCGACCCGGTCGGGGACGCCGGCCAGGGCACCCCGCCCACCGAGGTGCGCCTCAGCCTCGTCGCCCCGGTCACCGGGCCGGCCCTCGACCCCGCCGACCCCGCGCGGTACACCGACGACGTCGTCGCACTGACCGCACCTGACGGCGCACTCGCACGCACGCTCGACGTCGCGCTGCCCGGCGACGGCGGCCCGGCGGTCTCGCTCGCGGTCGACCCCGCCGTCGTCGCCGCGGCCGCGACGTCGGACGACCGGGACGCGGTCGACTGGTCCGACCGCATCACGGGCACAGGCACCACCGCTGCCGACGTCGTCACGCTTCCGACCCTCGACCCGGACCTCGCGGCGCTCGCGCACGCGGGGCTCGGCTCGGCCGCGATCTCGTCCGCCGCGAACGCCGAGCTCGGCGTCGACTGGTCGGCGCCAACGTCGTGGACGACGTCGCTGGCGTGGCCGGAGGGCCTGCCCGACGTCGAGACGCTCGCCGCCGGGCACGCCGCCGGTGCCGACCACGTCCTCGTGACCGACGGGCTCGGCACGTCCGACGGTGGCGCCGCCACGTCCCTCGCCCAGGTCCAGACCGCTGCGGGCGACGTCTCGACCGTCGTCGCCGACCCCACGCTGTCCGCGGTCCTGGCCTCGGCGAGCGGGGCGGCGTCGACAGCGGAAGCGGCGCAGCTGCTGCTCGCCGACACGGCGGTCCTGGCGGGTGACGCGGCCGCCCGGAGCGTGGCCCAGGCGGGCGCCGACTCTGAGCCCGTGCACGTCGTGGCGGCCATGCCGCGCGAGTGGTCGCCTGACCCCGAGGCCCTCCGCACCCTCCTGGACGAGCTGGAGCGCGGCGGGTGGGTCGACGTCGTGCCCCTGTCGGACCTGCTCGGTCGCGCGGCGCCCGAGGTCGAGCGCCGCGCGCTGCCGGAGTCCGAGGCCGACCGCGCCGAGCTGAGCCCCGGGACCGTGCGCAGCCTCGCCGAGGCACGCCGGGCCGTCTCGCAGTACGCGACCGTCGCGGACGACCCGGCCACGCTCGCGGGAGGCGTGGACCTGTCGCTCTCCGCGCCACTGTCGATCGCGTACCGGTCTGCCCCGAAGGCGCGGCAGTCCGCCGCCGACCTCGCCCTGACGCGTGCCGACGAGCTGCGGGGCGGGCTGAGCATCGTGTCCCGCGGCACGCCCACGCTCATCTCGGACACCGGCGACCTGCCCGTCCGCGTGCGCAACGACCTACCCGTCGACGCGACCGTGACCGTGGTGCTGCGGCCCGACGACCCGCGCCTGGTCGTGGAGACGGTACCGACCGTCGTCGTGCCCGCGGGTGCGTCGCTCGACGTGCCCGTGAGCGTGCGCGCGATCGGCTCGGGCGACGTCGACGTCCGGGTCGAGGTGCTCGCGCCCAGCGGCACGCCGGTGCTCGATCCCACCTCGTTCGAGGTCCGTGTGCGCGCGGGCTGGGAGACGGTCGGCACCGCCGTGGTCGCGGCCGGCATCGCGGTGCTGTTCGTGACAGGGATCTGGCGTACCGTACGGCGCGGCCGCTCCGCGAGTCGTACCACGGCCGAGGAGGCGGCCCCCGCCGTCGACGCCCCCTCGACGACGGCCCCGCACCGCCCGAGCGACCCGGAGGACCTGACCGCATGACCGACAACCCCGCGGCGGACGCGACGGGCGGCGCCACCGAGGACGGCGCCCCGACGACGCCGACACGCACGAGCCTGGGCCGCAGCTCGCTCGCGATGTCGATGGGCACCGCCGCGTCGCGCGCCTCGGGCCTCGTGCGCACGATGCTGCTGGTCGGGTGCGTCGGCACGCTCGGCACCGTGGCCGACGCGTTCGACATCGCGAACAAGCTGCCGAACATGCTGTTCGCGCTCATCTCGGCCGGTGTGCTCCAGTCGGTGCTCGTGCCGCAGATCCTGCGGTCGATGCAGGCGCACGACGCGCGAGCGCGCCTCGACAAGCTCTTGACGATCTCGGGACTTGGCCTGCTCGCGGGCACGATCGTCCTGGTCGCGTCGGCGCCGCTGGTCGTCCATCTCATGACCCTCAGGGAGGCCTGGACCCCTGAGGCGCGCCAGCTCGCGACGGTCTTCGCGTACTGGTGCCTGCCCCAGGTCTTCTTCTACGGGCTGTTCACGCTGCTCGGCCAGGTGCTCAACGCGCGCGGCCGGTTCACCGCGTACGGCTGGGCGCCGGTGGCGAACAACGTCGTCTCGCTCATCGGCTTCGGGGCGTTCCTGGTGCTCTTCGGGCGGGCTCCCGCGGGTGGGATCAACGCCCTCGAGGGCTGGACGACGACGCAGACCCTCCTGCTCGCCGGCACCGCGACGCTCGGGATCCTGGTGCAGTCGCTCCTGCTCGTCGTCCCGCTGCGCCGCTCCGGGTTCGGGTGGGGCTTCCGGCTCGGCCTGCGCGGCATCGGCCTGCGCTCTGCCGGCAAGGTCGTGGCGTGGACGGTCGGCGCCGTCGTGCTCGAGCAGATCGGCGTCATCTACATGACCAACCTCCTGGGCGCCGCGGGCCAGGTCGGCAGGGACCTCGGCGAGGCCGTCGCCGGTAATGCCGCCTATACGAACGCGATGACGATCTACCTCCTGCCGCACTCGCTCGTCGTCGTCTCGATCGTCACGGTCCTGTTCCCCAGGATGAGTGCCGCGGTGGTGTCCGGGGACATCGACGGCGTGCGTCGCGACATGTCCCTCGGCTTGCGCTCCGCCGGGGTCTTCTCCGTCCTCGCCGCGACGGCGCTCCTCGTCCTCGCCTACCCCCTGACGCGCACCCTGCTGCCGACCGCGACGGCGACCGACGTCGACGCCGTCGCCCCGGTCCTGCAGGCGATGGCCCTGGGCACCATCGCCCTCGGCGCCACCGTGCTGGTGCGTCGCATGTACTTCGCGTTCGAGGACGGCCGCAGCGTCTTCGTCATCCAGGTGATCGCGACCGCCACGCTCGTCCTCGCGCTCGTGATCGCCGCCGAGACGCTCCCCCCGACGGCGTGGGCGATCGCGGCGGGCGGCGCCTACGCGCTCTCGACGTGGATCTCCCTGCTGCTGCGCGTCCGCGGGATGCGCCGCAAGCTCCAGGGCATGGACGGCTACCGCGTGCTGCGGCTCTACGTCCGTGCCACCCTGTCTGCCGTGGTCGCAGGAGGCCTCGGCTGGCTCGTGGTCCACTTCCTGGACGGCCGCGCGCTCGAGTCGTGGCCACATGCGCTGGCCGTCACCGCGGCCGCGGGCGTCGTCATGGTCGGCGTCTACCTGGCAGGGCTCAAGCTCCTGCGCGTCCGGGAGCTCGACGACGCGCTGGCACCTGTGCTACGGCGGGTCAAGCGATGACCGCCCGCCCGTACGATGATCGGATTGACGCGCCGAACCCGTCCCGCACCCGTACCGAGGAGGTCAGGTGACCACCGCACAGCCCGGCACCGTTCTTGTGGACCGTTACCGGCTGTCCCAGCCCGCCATGACCGACCTCGCCGCGGCCGAGGCGTGGGAGGCGCACGACCAGATCCTGGACCGCACGGTCCGCGTCACGTTCGTCACCGGCCCGAACGCCCCCGCCGCGCTCGACGCCGCCCGCCGGGCCGCGCTCGTGGCGGACCCGCGCCTGTGCCGGGTGCTCGACGTCGGGAGCCTCGACCTCGGCGACGGCCCGCAGGCGTACGTCATCACCGAGCCGCACACCGGGCAGTCGCTCACCGAGATCGTCTCGGGCGGGCTGGTCGACCCGCAGCAGGCGCGCGCCGTCGTCGGTGAGGCCGCGGCCGCGCTCGAGAGTGCACGCCGTCGCGGCGTGCACCACCTGACGCTGCGCCCCGAGGCGGTGCGCGTCGACGGGCACCGCGTCGTCGTGACCGGCCTGGGTCTGGACGCCGGGCTCGCGGGCGTCGACGCGACGGGAGACGACGCCGCCGCGGCGGACGCCCGTGCCCTCGTCGCGCTCGTCTACTACGCGCTCACCGCGCGGTGGGCCGGCGAGAGCCTCGACAGTCCGTGGATCTCCGGGAACACGGTCCGTCCGCTGCCCGCGCAGACGGAGGGCTCCGGCCTCGTGCCCGTCTCCACGCTCGTGCCGCACGTCGACCCTGCGCTCGACGAACTCGTGCGTCGCACGTTCGCCAGCGACGCTACGCAGGCGCCGCCGACCCCCTCCGAGGTCGTCGCCGCGCTCGAGCCGTGGGGCGAGGTCTCGGTCGTCGCGGCGCTGCCGGGGTTCGTCCAGCCGGCGCCGGAGCAGCCGGTGCGCTCGTCGGTGCTCGGCTCGATGTCGCCCGGAGCCTCACGTCCCGGGACGCCCCCGCCCGCCCCGCCGGTCCGCCGGCCCAGCTCGGGCCGCATCGCGCGCGCATCGGCGATCGGGACCGTGCCGGGCTACGCGGCCGGCCAAGCGCAGGCGCCCGGTCCGGTACCCGCGCCGGGCCCTGCGCCGACGCAGCAGTACGCCGCAGGCGCGGGCGCGTACCCGACCGCGTCCTACGCAGCCGCTCCCCCGACGTCCCAGCAGCCGGCCACGCCGCACGCACCGGTCCCTCCCCCGCCACCGGAGACGGGCAGCTTCGCGACGACGCCCGCACCCAGGCGCAAGGGCGTCAACCCGACGCCCATCGTGCTCGGCCTGATCATCGTGGGCGTGATCGCCGGCGCGCTGTGGGCCGTGAGCCAGGCGCTCGAGCCGTTCCAGCCGCCCATCGAGACCTCGCCGACCGCCGTCGCCGAGTCGCCGCAGGGAACTGAGGGGCCCGCGGGCCAGGACTCCCCCGACGAGACCGAGGAGCCGCAGGTCCGGCCGGTCATCGCGTCGGGTGACCAGCTCGACCCGCTGGTCGACGGGGACGGCGAGCACCCGGAGGCCGTCGAGCGCGCGTACGACGCCGACCCGTCGACCTTCTGGTACACGCGCACCTACCGCAACAACCCCGCATGGGGTGGGTTCAAGGCCGGCGCCGGCTATATCGTCAACCTGCGCGAGCCGGCCCCTGTGACGAACATCCAGCTCAACACCAACAGCACGGGGGGCACTTGGGAGATCCGTGACACGACGGCGGAGGACCCGCAGGGTGGCACGCTCCTGGGCACGGGGACGTTCTCCGAGGTCACCGAGCTGGAGCTCGAGCAGCCCGAGGTCCTCAGGTCGTTCGTCATCTGGATCCCCGAGCTGCCCACGAGCGACGGCGAGTATCGACTGGAGATCACCGAGATCGTCGTGTCGTGAGACGTCCGCACGCCCTCGGCTGGGAACATCGAATAATGTCGATGCGTTGAGGCGAACGGCTGGATCTTCCGGCCACCGACCAGTACTGCAGGAGTGAACGTGACCGACCAGCCGACCACCGCCACCGGCGTCACCACCGACCCGACCACGACGGCCCCGGTGCACGACGTCGTGATCGTCGGCTCGGGTCCGGCCGGCTACACCGCTGCGATCTACGCGGCGCGCGCCGGCCTGTCTCCGGTCGTCGTGGCCGGCTCCGTCACCGCGGGTGGTGCGCTCATGAACACCACCGAGGTCGAGAACTTCCCCGGATTCCCGACTGGGATCCAGGGCCCCGACCTCATGGAGGCCATGCGCGAGCAGGCGGAGAAGTTCGGTGCCCGCGTGCTGTGGGACGACGCCGAGACACTCGAGCTGACGAACGACATCAAGACGGTCGTGACGGGCGGCGGCGAGACGTTCCGCGCGCGGACCGTCATCCTCGCGACCGGCTCGGCCTACCGCGAGCTGGGCCTGGAGGACGAGAAGCGGCTCTCGGGCCGCGGCGTCTCATGGTGCGCCACGTGCGACGGCTTCTTCTTCCGCAACCAGCACATCGCCGTCGTCGGCGGCGGTGACAGCGCGATGGAGGAGGCGACCTTCCTCACCCGTTTTGCGTCGAAGGTCACGGTCGTCCACCGGCGTGACGCCCTGCGCGCGTCGAAGATCATGGCCGACCGCGCGAAGGCCGATCCCAAGATCGAGTTCGCCTGGAACAACGAGGTCGTGAGCATCGAGGGCGAGGACAAGGTCACCTCGCTCACGCTGCGCGACACCGTGACGGGAGCCGAGAGCGAGCTGCCCGTGACCGGGCTGTTCGTCGCGATCGGCCACGACCCGCGCACGGACCTCGTCAAGGGCCAGGTCGACCTCGACGACGAGGGTTACATCCTCGTCGAGGGTCGTTCCACCCGGACGAACCTGCCCGGGGTCTACGCGTGCGGCGACGTCGTCGACCACACGTACCGCCAGGCCATCACCGCCGCCGGCTCCGGTTGCGCGGCGGCGCTCGACGCCCAGGCCTACCTGACCGAGCTCGCCGACGCCGCGGGTGAGGCCGACGTCGCGGGCACTCCTGCCGTCCCCAACCCGGACGGCCTTCCGGCTGCACTCGAGCAGGTCGGCTGAGCCGCCCCGTCCCGACAAGGAGCTGCACTATGGCATCCACGGTCGCCGTTACCGACGACACGTTCTCCAGCGAGGTCCTCGAGTCCGACGTGCCCGTGCTCGTCGACTTCTGGGCGACGTGGTGCGGTCCGTGCCGCATGGTCGCGCCTATCCTCGAGGAGCTGGCCGCGGAGTACGAGGGCAAGATCAAGATCGCCAAGCTCGACACCGACGCGAACGAGGCCACGACCATGGCCTACGGCATCACGTCGATCCCGACGCTCAACGTCTACCACCGCGGTGAGGTCGTGAAGTCGATCATCGGCGCGCGGCCCAAGCGCGCGCTCGTGGAGGAGATCGAGTCGGTCCTCGCCACGGTCTGACCCCCGGGTCACGACGGCGGTCGCCGGCGGTCTGCGGACCGCTGCGGCCGCCGTCGTCGTACCGCACGACGTGTTGTCTCTGCGGCGCGGTCACGGTTCCTCCACCGGTGGCGTGCGACACTTGGGGGCGTGACCGAGCAGCCCATGACCCCCGAGCACTCCTCCGGCACGCGACTGGACCCTTGGTTCGGCGCATACGCCGAGCGAGCGCACGGGATGCGGGCGTCGGAGATCAGAGCGCTCTTCGCCGTCGCGAGCCGGCCTGAGGTCGTCTCGCTCGCCGGCGGCATGCCGTTCATCGAGGGCCTCCCGCTCGACGTCATCGGCGAGGCGATGCAGCGACTCATCCGGACCAAGGGCACGACCGCGCTGCAGTACGGTTCCGGTCAGGGCGAGGAGTCCCTGCGCGAGAAGATCGTCGACGTCGTCGCGCTCGAGGGCGTCGAGGCGCACCCCGACGACGTCGTCGTGACGACGGGGTCGCAGCAGGCGCTCGACCTGGTCACGCGCATCTTCGTCGACCCCGGTGACGTCGTGCTCGCCGAGGCTCCGTCCTACGTGGGCGCCCTCGGTGTGTTCCGCTCCTACCAGGCGGACGTCGTGCACGTGGCGATGGACGCGGACGGGCTGATCCCCGCCGAGCTCGACGCGACGCTGACACGGGTCAAGACTGAGGGCCGGCGCGTCAAGCTCCTCTACACGATCCCGAACTACCAGAACCCGGCCGGCGTCACGCTCTCGCTCGAGCGGCGGCCGCAGGTGCTGGAGATCTGCCGCCGGCACGGCGTGCTCGTGGTCGAGGACGACCCGTACGGCCTGCTCGGCTTCGAAGGCGACCCGATCCCGGCGCTGCGCTCGTTCGATGACGAGGGCGTGCTCTATCTCGGTTCCTTCTCCAAGACCTTCGCCCCGGGGTACCGGATCGGCTTCGTCATCGCGCCGCACGCGGTGCGGGAGAAGCTCGTGCTCGCGAGCGAGTCGGCGATCCTCTCGCCGTCGAACGCGTCTCAGCTCGCCGTCGACACCTACCTCGAGACGTGTGACTGGCGCGCCCAGATCAAGGCGTACCGCGAGATGTACCGCGAGCGGCGCGACGCCCTCGTCGGCGCGCTCGCCGAGCACCTCCCCTCGGCCTCATGGAACGTCCCCGCGGGCGGCTTCTTCATCTGGGTTCGCCTGCCCGGCGGCCTCGACGCCAAGTCGATGCTCCCACGCGCGGTCACGGGCCGTGTCGCGTACGTGCCGGGCACCGCGTTCTACTACGACGGTCGAGGCGCCGACCACATGCGCCTGTCGTTCTGCTACCCGACGCCCGAGCGCATCCGCGAGGGTGTGCGGCGCCTGGCCTCCGTGGTCAACGCCGAGGCCGAGCTGGTGCAGCTCTTCGGCACGTCGGCCCAGCCGGACGACGACCCGACCGACGTCGAGAACCCGTCGCCCGACCTGGCCTGATGTCACCTCGCGCGTTCTCCACGTTCTTCTCCGACCACACACAGGTGAGTGCCCGATGACCTCGACCACCCGCGCGACGAACCGGACCGACGAGACCGGCACGGGTCATGATTCGTCGGTGATGTCCGACACGGCGGGCCTGCGTGGACCCGTCGTCGTGCTGGCCGGCGGGCTGTCGCACGAGCGCGACGTGTCGCTGCGCTCGGGGCGCCGCGTGGCCGAGGCGCTGCGGTCCGCCGGTGTTGAGGTGCAGGTTCACGACGTCGACGCCGACCTCATGGCGTTCCTCAGGGACACTCGTCCGAGCGTGGTGTGGCCGCTCCTGCACGGCGCTAGCGGCGAGGACGGCTCGATCCGCGACATCCTCGAGCTCGTCGACCTTCCCTACGTCGGCAGCGGGCCGCGCGAGAGCCGTGCAGTCTGGAACAAGCCGGTCGCGAAGGCAGCGCTCCTCGCCGCCGGCATCGACACGCCGGCATATGTCACGCTCCCCCAGGCGCTCTTCCGCGACCTCGGTGCCCAGGCGGTCCTCGACGCGATCGTCGACCGGCTGGGCCTCCCGCTCGTGGTCAAGCCTGTCCAGGGAGGCTCTGCCCTCGGTGTCACGCGCGTTGAGCGGGCCGCTGACTTCCCGCGCGCGATGGTCAACTGCTTCGCCTACGGCGACACCGCGCTCATCGAGCGCGCGGTGGACGGCGTCGAGCTGGCGGTCTCCGTTCTCGACGGACCGGACGGCCCCCGGGCGCTGCCCGCGGTCGAGATCGTGACGGACGGCGCCTACGACTACGACGCACGCTACAACCCCGGGCCGGTCGAGTACTTCGCGCCCGCTCGCCTCGCGCCTGAGCAGGCCGCCCACGTGGCGGATGTCGCGGTCCGGGCCCACCGCGCGCTCGGCCTTCGTCACCTCTCCCGGACGGACATGATCCTGTCTCCGGAGGGCGTCGCGTCGGTTCTCGAGATCAACGTGGCGCCCGGAATGACGGAGACGTCGCTGCTCCCGCAGGCGATCGTCGCCGCGGGCCTCGACCTTCCGCACGTCTATCGCAGTCTGGTCGAGCAGGCCGTGGCCGCGCCGAGCGCCTGACGCCGTCTCTTCCCGGAGCTCCGCACCTCGGGCCCCTGGACCTCGGCGTCGAACCGTGCGCGCGGGCGTTTCACGTGAAACACCCGGGACTGCGGAGCGCACGGATACCGTCCCGGACAGCAAGAAGGGCCGGGAGTGTTTCACGTGAAACACTCCCGGCCCCTCCCGTGGAGTCACCCCTTCAGCAAGCCGGGATCGTCAGGCGCCATCACCGCGAGAATCCGGTTCAGGTCCTCCACAGAGGCGAACTCCACAGTCATACGGCCCTTGCTCTTCCCGATCGTCACCTTGACGCGCGTCTCGAAGCGGTCGGACAGACGCGTCGCCAGCCCATCGACGGCCTCGCTCCGCTGACCCGCTCGGGGCCCGCGACGCTTGGCCTTCTCCTCTCCGCCGTCGACCATCACGGTGACGATCTCCTCGGTCGCCCGGACGGAGAGCCCCTCGGACACGATCCGTTGCGCCAGCCGCTCGATCTCCGCGCCGTCGGTGAGGCCGAGCAACGCTCGGGCGTGCCCCGCCGAGAGCACACCGGCAGCGACCCGTCGCTGCACCAGCGGCGGCAGCTTGAGCAGGCGCAACGTGTTGGAGATCTGCGGGCGCGACCTGGCGATACGGGTGGCGAGCTCCTCGTGCGTACAGCCGAAGTCGTCGAGCAGCTGCCGATAGGCCGCCGCCTCCTCCAGCGGGTTGAGCGCCGCGCGGTGGAGGTTTTCGAGAAGCGCGTCCCGGAGCATGTCCGAGTCGTCGGTGGAACGGACGATCGAGGGGATCGCGACGAGCCCGGCCTCCCTGGCGGCCCGCCACCGGCGCTCACCCATGATCAGCTCATAGGTTCCGGAGCCGTCCTTGTCGGGGCGGACGACGATCGGCTGCAGGACGCCGATCTCGCGGATGGAGTCGACGAGTTCGTCGAGCTCGCCCTCATCGAATGCTGTGCGCGGCTGCCAGGTATTGGGCCGGATCGCGTCCACCGGGATCTCGGCGAAGGTTGCGCCCGGGACGGGCAGCAGCTCGTCGTCCGCCTGCGGCGTCGCAGGGGGGGTCGCGTCATGCTCGCCGACGTCGATGCTACTCACAAGCCCGAGTGACGGACCGAGGTACTCCGGCCGGCCACGCTCCCCGAGGTCGCCAGCACCCGCCTCGGACTTGAGGCGGTCAGCCAGCCCGGCCAAGGCTACGACCGGGTCGGACGCCGACGCTGCTGACCCGTCGGCATCCTCCTTCTCCTCGGCGACCGCGCGAATCTTGAGTCGCCCGTCCGCGATCGCCGAGTCCCACGACCGTGCGCGGGTCGAAGACTTCGAGCCGGGCTCCGCGCCCGACGCCGAGTCTGCGGACGCCGCGTCCCCATCTGGCACGGCCGCCAGCACCGTTGAGCCCAACGTCCCGACGGACTCCTTCTCCACGGTAGGAAAGAAGACGTCGACAGGCCGCTCCCCCTCGGGCGCCGAAGGGATCAGTGCACCCAGTCCGCGGCCCAGGCCTCGTCTCTTCTGACTCATGCCACTTCCTCTCGCAGCGTCATCCGGTGGTCGCCCGTCATCGTCGTGCCTCCATCGCTTCTACGGACCGCGACCCGCACAGGTGAACCCCGGCCGGCGCACTTCGTCGTGTCGTCCAGCGGCGCTCGTCGACCCCCGGACGCGAGTTGGCTGTTCATCAGCGTACGCGCATCACCGCAGGTCAGCGCGCTGAACTGCACGTTCCGCAATCTCTCGGGCGGCCTCGAGGTAGGCCAGCGCACCCGTCGATCCGGGGTCATAGGTGATGACGGACTGCCCGTGACTCGGCGCCTCGGAGATGCGAACCGACCGTGGAACCGTCGTGCGGAGCGTCTGCCGCGGGAAGTGTTCGCGCACCTCCTCGGCGACCTGCTGCGCCAGATTGGTGCGGCCGTCGTACATCGTCAAGAGGATCGTCGATACGACGAGCTCCGGGTTGAGGTGCGCCTTGATGAGTTCGATCGTCTTCAGAAGCTGGCTGAGCCCTTCGAGTGCGTAGTACTCGCACTGGATCGGGATCAGCACCTCGCGCGCCGTGACAAAGGCGTTGACGGTGAGCAGCCCGAGGCTCGGCGGGCAGTCGACGAAGACGTAGTCGATGCGATCCTCACCGCGCTCGACGCGCTGCCTCAGATACGTGTCGAGGGCCTTACGCAGTCGTGTTTCACGTGAAACGAGCGAGACGAGCTCGATCTCGGCGCCGGACAGATCGATGGTCGCGGGGACCGCCCACAGGCCCGGGACGTCGGGGCACGCCTGAATGGTGCTGCCGATCGGCTCGTCCTCGACCAGCACCTCGTAGATCGAGGGCGTCCCGGCGCGGTGGTCGATCCCGAGCGCGGTCGACGCATTCCCCTGCGGATCGTTGTCCACGACGAGCACATTGAGGCCCGCCTGGGCCAGACCCGCAGCGAGGTTCACCGTCGTGGTCGTCTTTCCGACGCCGCCCTTCTGGTTCGCGACGGTCAGGATCCGGGTCTGTGGCGGCCGCTCGAACCTCCGACCATGCAGATCGATCCGCCGGCGCGCGTCCATCGCGAGCTGCGCCGCCAAGGGCGTGGACTCGTCCACGTCGGGCACCGACGCGATCAACGCGGCGCGGTGGTCATCGACCCCAGCACCATCGCCCCACGAGAGAGTCGGCGTCGGAGCGGGACTGATCCCCTCCAGCGTGTAGCCCTCGTCGGGACCGTCGTCACGCGCATCGCTGGTGACGGTGTCCGGACCCATGCTCACGGGCAGCTCCTTCGGCGTCGAGGTCAGGTAGAGGCGCGTGCCAATGCCACGAAGGACGAACGCGCAGATACCGCGCTCACTCTACGTGGTTCACGCAACTCGCTCTCGCCGCAACACACAGTCACCGGGGCTACCTCCCGACACACGGCGCGGCCTCGTTTCACGTGAAACCTCGACGTCGGACGGGTAGCGGGGCAGGGTATCAGCCCCGGCGGATGCGCACGATCGTCGTGCTCTCGACACCCGGGACGGTCGATCCCTCGAGGATCTCGGGATCAGACGCCTTGAACGACCTCAGCACCTTGCGTGCCGGGTCGATCTCCTGGGCCACGTTCCGTCCCTTGAGAACGACCATCGCACCGCCGCGTCGCACCAGAGGAAGGCTCATGCGCGCCAGCTTGGCGAGAGCAGCCACGGCGCGGGATGTCACGACGTCAACTTCAAACGCATCGTGGTACTCCTCGACGCGCCCACGCTTGACCTGCACGTTCGCCAGCCCGAGGTCTTCGGCGACCTCGGTGAGCCACGCCGTGCGACGCTCCATCGGCTCGATCAGGTGCACTTCGATATCGGGGCGCAGAACCGCCACGACGATGCCGGGAAGTCCTGCGCCCGACCCCACGTCGGCGACCGAGGACGCGTCTACGAGGTACGGGACGACCGCCGCAGAGTTCAAGATGTGCCGCTCCCAGAGCCGCGAGACCTCGCGGGGGCCGATCAGACCTCGCACCTCGCCCTCGTCTCGCAGGCGGTCGTGGAAGCGTACGAGGGCGTCATAGCCCTGGCCCAGGAGCTCACGGACCGCGACGCTCGCCCCGAGGGCGTCGTCAGCCTTCGTGTCTGTCTGCTCGGAACCGTGCCCCAGCTCGCTCATCGATCCTTGTTCCCCTCGTTGCCAGACCCGGTCCGAACCACCGTGCGGTCTCCGGACCCCTCAGGACGATCTCCCCCGAGAGAGTCGCCTCGAAGGTGCAAGAGGCCCGTCGTTTCACGTGAAACGGCGGGCCTCTCGACGGCGTGTCTCAGTCGCCCTCTCGCGCAGGCTGCACGACCACGTACCGCTCGGGCTCGACGCCGCGCGAGTCGCTCACCAGGCCCGCGGCCGCCACGACGTCGTGCACGACCTTGCGCTCGAACGCGTTGAGCGGGTCGAGCTCGACCTCGCGGCCGGACTCGCGCACCCGCTCCACCGCGCGCTCCGCGAGGCGCGACAGCTCTTCACGGCGCGCCGCCCGGAAGCCCCCGACGTCGAGCATCAGCCGACTCCGCTCCCCCGTCCGCGCCTGGACGGCGAGGCGCGTCAGCTCCTGCAACGCCTCGAGCACCTGGCCGTCCTTCCCCACGAGCGGGCGCAGGCCGGCATCGTCCTCGGCCACGATCTCGACCGCAGCGCGGTCGTGCTTGATGTCGAGGTCGATGTCGCCGTCAAGATCGGCGATGTCGAGCAGCTCCTCGAGGTAGTCGGCCGCGATCTCGCCCTCCTCCTCGAGCTGCTTGGTGCGGTCGGCGTCGCTCTCGAGCGGGGTGTCCGTACCCATCAGATCAGTCCTCTCCACACCCGCCACGTCACTTCTTCCTCTGCCGGCTCTTGCGCTTGGGCTGCTCACGCTGCCCGCGCGGCTTCTCCGGCTCGGCCTCCGGCTGCTCCTCGATCACGATCCCCTTCGCGGCCGCCTTGGCCGCACGCTTGGCGTTGAGGATGCGCTCCGCCTCCGAACCCGGCGCGGGCATGCGCTTGATCGTGTAGAACTGCTGACCCATCGACCAGAGGTTCGTCACGGTCCAGTAGATGAGGACACCCACCGGGAAGTTGACGCCCGAGATCAGGAAGATGAGCGGCAGGACGTACAGCATCATCTTCTGCGTGCTCGCCATCGGCCCCTCGAGGGCGGCCTTCGGCATGTTCTTCATCGTGAGCTGGCGCTGCGTGAAGAACGTGGTCGCGCTCATCGCGACGATGAGGAAGAGGATGACGCCGCGGGCCAGCCAGTCGTCGGTGCGCATGAAGATGTCGGAGAGCTGGGCGCCGAACAGCGTCGAGCTCTCGATGTCGCTCGCGACGTCCTGGTCGATCGGACCGATCGACTCCCGCGCGTAGTTGCCCTCTGACAAGCCCTGGAGGCTGTTGAGCACCCGGAACAACGCGAAGAAGACCGGCGACTGCAGGAGGATCGGAAGGCACGAGGCGAACGGGTTCGTCCCGTGCTTCTTGTACAGCTCCATCGTCTCCCGGGTCATGGCTTCCCGTGACGCGGGGTCCGACTTGCCCTTGTACTTCTTCTGGACAGCCTGGAGCTCGGGCTGCATCATCTGCATGCCGCGCGACGCCTTGATCTGCTTGAAGAACAGCGGGATCATCACGATCCGGATGACGATCACCAGGGCGACGATCGACAACACCCAGGCGATGCCCGGCCCCGACGACAGCCCGAGCGTGGTGAAGAACGTGTGCGACCCGTACATGATCCAGGCCACGACCCACTCGATGGGGTAGAGGAACGCGAAGAACCCGCCGCCGTCCATCCTGATTTGTCTCCTATGTCCGCAAGTGCGTGGGTCCCGGTGGCGCAGGCCGGGAGGTCAGTGCGTGTGTGCGCCGCGGTGCGCGTCGCGTGAGCGCGACGCCGGACGGGCCGGTGGGACGTCGTCGACCCCACCGAGGCTCCAGGGGTTGCACCGCAGGATGCGCCACAGCGCCATCCCGGTCCCGCGCAGCGACCCATGCGTACGGATCGCGATGATCGCGTACTGGGAGCACGACGGGTAGTACTTGCAGGTGGGCCCGATCATCGGGGAGAAGACCGCCTGGTAGACGCGGATCATCCCGATGAGCACCGCGGCGGGAAGCCCGCGCAGCATGTCGCGGCCCTGGGCAAGGGTGGCATTCATCGTGACACTCCCCCGGCCGGCTCGTTCGCACGGCAGCGTTCGGCGGCCTTCGCAAAGCCGAGGGCGACGTCACGGTCGAGCTGGACGAAGGGGGCGCTCGAGGACGCCGGAAGCGCACGCACGACCGCGAGGGCCCCGCGCGGGAGGACATCGAGGTGCGACGCGGCCGCATGGCGAAGGCGGCGCTTCACGCGATTGCGGTGCACGGCGTTCCCGACGGCCTTGGATACGACAAAGCCGACCTGTGGGGGTCGCTCAGGCTCGGTGAGCGCGAGATGGACCACCACGGTCGATCGACCTGCACGCGTGCCGCGGCGCACCGCCCGTTCGAAGTCGACGGAACGGCGCAATCGGTGCGCCGCGGGCAGCACGACTCAGGCTGAGAGCTCGGCGCGACCCTTGCGGCGGCGGTTCGCCAGGATGGCGCGCCCGGCGCGGGTGCGCATGCGCAGCCGGAAGCCGTGGGTCTTGGCACGACGGCGGGTGTTCGGCTGGAAGGTCCGCTTGCTCACGAGGTACTCCAAGAAACGTCGGGGAGGTACACCGTCAGTTCCTCGACGATGCAGGTGTGTTGCAGGCCGTACCGGCGCGAACGCTTGCTGACGACCAGGCCGACCCGAGGTGCGCGGCCCGCACCTGCTGGTCTGATGGCGCGCGGAAGTACCTGGAACGGCTGTCTGACGTTACGCGACACGATCTCGTCCGGTCAAACCGGCCGAGCGTCGCTACGATGAGCGACACCGTACCTTCTACCGGCCCTTGGGGGCCGGCCACAGGCTTGTCCACATGTCCACAGGGTGTGGACAAGTATGTGGAAGGAGGTCCGTCGTGGCACACTCGCAACCCCAGCAGCCCTGCAGGCCGCACCCGAACCGACCCTCGACCCGAAGGAACGACCGTGGCGCAGCCGGATGAGAACATCACGGACGTCTGGGCGCAGACGCTGGCGACGCTCGAGGCACGGCCCGACATGACGGCCCGGCAGCTGGCCTTCATCAAGCTCGCCAAGCCGATGGCGATCCTCGAGGACACTGTGTTCATCGCCGTCCCGCACGAGCAGACTCGCGCGTACCTCGAGACGAGCGTGCGCGACCAGCTCGTCTCGGCCATGTCGTCGACCCTCGGCCGGGACGTGCGCTTCGGGATCACGGTCGACCCCGAGCTCAGCAACGACGCGCTCACCGGCCCCTCGCACGACTACACCGAGCCGCCCGTCGAGGACGGACTGCCGGTCGCCGACGTCGCGCCCGCCATCCCGCCGGCGCCGAAGCAGTCGGCCGAGCCGACGCGGCTCAACCCGAAGTACATCTTCGAGACGTTCGTCATCGGCTCGTCCAACCGGTTCGCGCACGCGGCCGCCGTCGCGGTCGCGGAGGCGCCTGCCAAGGCGTACAACCCCCTGTTCATCTACGGCGACTCGGGGCTGGGCAAGACACACCTGCTCCACGCCATCGGGCACTACGCGCACAACCTGTACCCCCACGTGCGCGTGCGCTACGTGAACTCCGAAGAGTTCACGAACGACTTCATCAACAGCATCGGCGAGGGCCGGGCCGGGGCGTTCCAGCGTCGCTACCGAGACGTCGACGTGCTCCTCATCGACGACATCCAGTTCCTCCAGGGCAAGGAACAGACGATGGAGGAGTTCTTCCACACCTTCAACGCCCTGCACAACGCCAACAAGCAGGTCGTCATCACCTCCGACGTCCCGCCCAAGCAGCTCAACGGCTTCGAGGACCGCTTGCGCTCGCGCTTCGAGTGGGGTCTGATCACCGACGTCCAGCCTCCGGACCTCGAGACGCGTATCGCCATCCTCCGCAAGAAGGCAGCGAGCGAGCGCCTCGACGTCCCCGACGAAGTGCTGAGCTACATCGGCTCACGCATCTCGACCAACATCCGCGAGCTCGAGGGCGCCCTCATCCGCGTCACGGCGTTCGCGAACCTCAACCGCCAGCAGGTCGATCTCGCCCTGACCGAGATCGTCCTCAAGGACCTCATCACCGACGACGACACCGCCGAGATCACGCCGGCGATGGTCATCGCCCAGACCGCCGCGTACTTCGGGCTCACGATCGAGGACCTCTGCGGATCCTCACGATCGCGCGTCCTCGTGACGGCCCGCCAGATCGCGATGTACCTGTGCCGAGAGCTCACCGACCTGTCGCTGCCGAAGATCGGGCAGCAGTTCGGCGGCCGCGACCACACCACCGTGATGCACGCGAACAAGAAGATCGCCGGCCAGATGGCCGAACGGCGATCGACCTACAACCAGGTGACCGAGCTCACGAGCCGTATCAAGCAGCAGCACCGCGGCTGATCCCGGCGCGGCTGACACGAGCCTCGCGCGCCCTTGCACGGGGGCGCGCGTGGCTCGTCGTGTCTGTGGACTTGTGTGGACTTCTGTGGACGACGACGCGATCCCCAGCGTCGCCCACATGCCTGGCCGCGGAACGACACCGTTTCGTCCGGGTCGTCCCCAGCCCTGTGGATCTCGATCGTGGACGAGCGGGTCCTGCCGCTCGCTCTGGCCATACACACCTGTGGAAAACACTGTGGACTTGTGTGGACGGGCGCTCCGAGCCGGTGGACGAACGGCGTCGTATCGGTGGACGGCTGTGGGTACAAGATCGTTCGCCCACAGGTCCGCCTGCTCACCCACAGCTCCACCCCCAGGCGTTCCACAGCAGGAACATGGCCTTGACCTGCACAAACACCCGATTTCCCCACGTTCCACAACCCCTATGACGATGATGACTGTTCTTTCATGGAAGAGACACCGCGCCTTCATCAGGCTGAGCCGGGGTGACCGGGGCCGGCTGACGACGCTCCGTCGTCCGGGAATCTCCTGAGCACCTCGGGGCGATTCGGTCAGGCCCCTGTGCCACCTGGGGATCGAGTGCCGCGGGACGCCCGACTCGCGTAGGGTTTGGCACGGACGACCGCATACCCTGCGA
Source organism: Isoptericola halalbus (assembly GCA_009663185.1). Taxonomy (GTDB): domain Bacteria; phylum Actinomycetota; class Actinomycetes; order Actinomycetales; family Cellulomonadaceae; genus Isoptericola; species Isoptericola halalbus. The sequence continues at coordinate 117,513 of VJZX01000006.1, read as the reverse complement.
CTCGACCGACGCGACCGCCGCGGGCCGCGCGCGGACGACCGGTCCGGCGGCGTCCATCGACCGAGCAGAACTGAGGAGTGGGATGAAGTTCCGGGTTGAACGTGACGTCCTGGCAGAAGCCGTGACCTGGACGGCGCGCACCCTCCCCACGCGCCCGCCCGCACCCGTCCTCGCGGGTGTCCGCATCGAAGCGGACGCGCAGGGCACGATCGGCCTGTCGAGCTTCGACTACGAGGTCTCCGCACGCTCCGAGATCCCCGCCGAGGTGTCCGAGCCGGGCACGGTGCTGGTCTCGGGCCGTCTCCTCGCCGAGATCTCGCGCTCGCTGCCCAACAAGCCGGTCGACGTCACGCTCGAGGGCACCAAGGTGATGCTCACGTGCGGCGCGTCCCGGTTCTCGCTGCTCACCATGCCCGTCGAGGACTACCCGGCTCTGCCGCAGATGCCCGAGCTCAGCGGCACCGTCTCGGGCGACGCCCTCACGCACGCGGTCGCGCAGGTCAGCGTCGCCGCGAGCCGTGACGACACCCTCCCGCTGCTCACGGGCGTGCGCATGGAGATCGAGGACGAGCACATCACCCTGCTCGCGACCGATCGGTACCGCCTCGCGCTGCGCGAGCTCACCTGGACGCCGGCCACGCCGGGCTACTCCGCGGTCGCGCTCGTGCGCGCGCGCACGCTGAACGACGTCGCCAAGTCGCTCGGCAGCGGCGGCGGCCTCGTGAACGTCGGCCTGTCGGTGGGCAACGGCGTCGACCTCATCGGCTTCGAGGCCGGCGGCCGGCACACGACGTCGCAGCTCGTCGACGGCGACTACCCGCCCGTTCGCCGTCTGTTCCCCGACGCGACACCGATCCACGCCGTGGTCGCGACCGGGCCCCTCATCGACGCGGCCAAGCGCGTGTCCCTCGTGGCCGAGCGCAACACGCCGATCCGGCTGTCGTTCACCGACGGCCAGGTCGTGCTCGACGCCGGTCAGGGTGACGACGCGCAGGCGTCGGAGGCGCTCGAGGCGGTGCTCGTGGGCGAGGACATCCAGGTCGCGTTCAACCCGCAGTTCCTCCTCGACGGCCTCGGCGCGCTCGGCACGGACTTCGTCCGGCTGTCGTTCACGCACCCGAACAAGCCGGTGGAGTTCACGGGCCAGGAGTCGCTCGACGGCGAGGACTCGTCGGAGTACCGCTACCTGCTCGTCCCCATCCGCTTCGCCGGCTGACGCCGGCCGTCCGGCGCGCTCCTCGGCGCGGTCGTACGCTCGCCCTGATCCACCAGTGCCTTCGGAGGAACCCCATGGTCAGCCACATCGGACTCGTCGGTCTGGGGAAGATGGGCAACAACATGCGCGAGCGGCTGCGCGCCGGCGGCATCGAGGTCACGGGCTACGACCCGCGGCCCGAGGTCTCCGACGTGCCGGACCTGACGGGCCTGGTCGCCGCGCTTCCCGAGGGTCGCCGTGTCATCTGGGTCATGGTCCCGGCCGGTGAGGCGACGCGCGGCGTCGTGGACGAGCTCGGCAAGCTCCTGGGCGAGGGCGACATCGTCATCGAGGGTGGCAACTCCCACTACCCAGAGGACCAGCGGCGCGCCGCCGAGCTCGAGACCAGGGGCATCGGGTACGTCGACGTCGGCGTGTCCGGCGGCGTCTGGGGGCTGCAGAACGGCTACGGCCTCATGGTCGGTGGCGACCGCGAGCTCGTGGAGTTCCTCATGCCCGTCTTCGACGCCCTGCGGCCCGAAGGACCGCGTGAGGAGGGCTTCGTCCACGCCGGCACGGTCGGCGCGGGGCATTTCGCGAAGATGGTCCACAACGGCATCGAGTACGGCCTCATGCAGGCCTACGCCGAGGGCTACGAGCTGCTCGCGGCCAAGGACATCGTCACGGACGTCCACGGCACGATGAAGGCGTGGACACGTGGCACCGTCGTCCGCTCCTGGCTTCTCGACCTCATGGTCAAGGCACTCGACGAGGACCCACGTCTCGCCACGATCGACGACTGGGTCGACGACTCGGGCGAGGGCCGCTGGACCGTCGACGAGGCCATCGACAACGCCGTGCCGCTCCCTGTCATCTCTGCCGCGCTGTTCGCCCGCTTCGCCTCGCGCCAGGAGGAGTCGCCCGCGATGAAGGCCGTCGCCGCCCTGCGCCAGCAGTTCGGCGGTCACGCGGTGAAGCCTGCCGGCCCCGCATCGCCCGGAGCGGGTCCGCTCGAGCCGCCCGCCTGACGGGCGCCGCTGGGAGACCATGTACGTCTCGCACCTGTCTCTCCTCGACTTCCGCTCGTACGAGGCGGTCGACGTCGAGCTCGAGCCCGGCCCGAACGCGTTCGTCGGCCGCAACGGGCAGGGCAAGACGAACCTGGTCGAGGCGATCGCCTACATCGCGACGCTCGGCAGTCACCGGGTCGCGAACGACACACCGCTCATCCGTGCCGGCGCGCAGCGTGCCATCGTCCGCACGCGGGTGGTCAGGGGCAACCGTGCGTCGACGATCGAGCTCGAGATCGCGGCGGGCAAGGCCAACCGGGCGCGCGTCAACCGCGGCCAGCCCGGTCGTGCACGCGACGTCCTGGGCATCCTGCGCACCGTCCTGTTCGCGCCCGAGGACCTCGCGCTGGTCAAGGGCGACCCTGAGGGCCGTCGGCGCTTCCTCGACCAGCTCGTGGTCCAGCTCCGTCCACGCGCGGCGGGGCTGCTGCAGGACTACGAGCGCGTCGTCAGGCAGCGGTCGGCACTGCTCAAGTCGCTGCGCCAGGTCCGTGGCGCGGGCCGCACGCCTGACCTGTCCACGCTGGAGGTCTGGGACGCCAAGGCCGCCCAGCTCGGCGGTCAGATCCTCGCGATGCGCCACGCGCTCGTCGCGGCCCTGCGGCCCGAGGTCGCGGCCGCATACGAGCAGGTCAGCGACGCGAACGGCCACGCCGAGATCGAGTACCGCTCGACGGTACCCGCCGATGCGGGCCAGGCGCCGCCGTCGGCCCTCGACCTCGAGAAGGGCATGCTCGAGGTTCTTGCCGAGGCGCGCCCGCAGGAGGTCGAGCGTGGCGTGAGCCTCGTCGGGCCGCACCGCGACGACCTCGTCCTCACCCTGGCTGGCCTGCCGGCCAAGGGGTACGCGAGCCACGGGGAGTCGTGGTCGTTCGCGCTCGCGCTGCGGCTCGCGTCCTACCGCCTCCTCGGCGGCGGCGCGGTCGGGCAGCACGGCGACGGCGCGTCCGCCGTCCCGGACGCCCCGGGCGCCGAGGATGCCTTCTGGGACCCGGACCACGGCACCGACGCGGACCCGGTGCTCATCCTCGACGACGTGTTCGCCGAGCTCGACGTACGACGGCGGGAGCGGCTCGCCGAGCTCGTGGCCCCCGCGCGCCAGGTGCTCGTGACCGCGGCCGTGCCGGCCGACGTGCCGCCCATCCTCCTGGGCGCGCGTTTCGAGGTCACGCCCGGACTGGTGCGCCGTGCCGACTGACGAGCCGACTGACGAGCGGACTGACGAGCCGACTGACCAGCGCGGCCGGCGCCCTGTGGGTGACCGCGTGGAGCTCACGCCGCCCTCGGAGGTCGCGCGAGAGGCGCTCAACCGCGCCAAGGCGGCCGCGCGGGCCAAGGGGCTGCGCCCGGGATCGCCGTCGCGCCGCTCCCCCCTCGCCGAGCCGCACACGGGCAGCGCGGGGCCCGGTGCCCGCGACCCGAAGCTCGTCTCCGATGTGCTGGGCTCTCTCCTGCGCGACAAGGGCTGGGTCGCGGAGGTGTCGGTCGGCGGCGTGATCGGCCGCTGGCGCGAGGTGGTCGGCGACCAGGTGGCCGACCACTGCGTACCCGAGACGTTCGAGGACAAGGTCCTCGTCGTGCGGGCCGACTCGACGGCCTGGGCCACGCAGGTGCGGCTGCTCGTGCCGACGCTCCTGCGCCGCCTTGCCGAGGAGGTCGGCGAGGGTGTCGTCGAGCAGGTGACCGTCCTGGGGCCTGCGGGTCCCGGGTTCCGCCGCGGACGCCGGTCCGTGCGCGGCCCGGGTCCGCGCGACACGTGGGGCTGACCGGCGCACGCGTCCGTTCGTGGCCGTTCGCGGCCGACGCTCGGACGCACTGCGGACCCGCGCATGTGGCGTCCGTCACGGGCGATTCCGGACGTGTCCGGACGGGTGGACGACGAAGTGTCGCGCGGTGTGGAGAAGCCTGTGGAAAAACAGTGTTCTTCCACACGATCAGGGCCGAAGAATCCCCGGATTCCCGCCCGTAGAAGGTAGACTTGAGCACGTCCCCGGGCGGTGTCCCGGGCTCGACGCACGTGTCCGACCGGCTCTGCTCCAGGGCCGGTCGCGCATCGCTCGGGCCCAGGTGGTCGTCCGGGACGCATGAGCACCGACCAGCAGCCGGCACACCGCGTGCCAGTCCTTGCGCTGCGGCCCGGAAGACGCTTCCGGGAGACCTGTCGCGTGCCTGGATGACGAGGAGTGCTACAGCCTGTGGCTCAGCGATCCGACGGCAGTTACGACGCCGGGAACATCACCGTCCTGGAGGGCCTCGAGGCCGTCCGCAAGCGCCCGGGCATGTACATCGGCTCCACGGGTGAGCGTGGCCTGCACCACCTTGTGTACGAGGTTGTGGACAACTCGGTGGACGAGGCGCTCGCCGGCCACGCGGACACCATCGACGTGATCCTGCTCGCCGACGGTGGCGTGCGCGTCTCGGACAACGGCCGCGGCATCCCGGTCGCGATGCACCCGACCGAGGGTCGGCCGACCGTCGAGGTCGTCATGACGATCCTCCACGCGGGCGGCAAGTTCGGCGGCGGCGGGTACGCGGTCTCGGGCGGTCTGCACGGCGTCGGCATCTCCGTCGTCAACGCGCTGTCGACGCGTGTCGTGACGGAGGTGCGGCGCGACGGCCACGCCTGGCGCCAGGAGTTCGCCGACGGCGGCACGCCGGTCACGGAGCTCGAGCGGCTCGAGCCCACCGAGGAGACGGGCACGACCCAGACCTTCTGGCCGGACGACTCCATCTTCGAGACCACCGAGTTCGACTTCGAGACGCTGCGGTCGCGCTTCCAGCAGTACGCGTTCCTCAACAAGGGCCTGCGGATCACGCTGACCGACCAGCGTGCCGGCCACGCGGTCGACGTCGACGAGGTCACCGGTCGGGCCGCCGCCGACGCCACCTCCGCGGGCGCCACGGCCGTCGCGACCGGTGCACCGGCGTCGGGCACGGGCGCGCGGACCGTCACGTACAAGTACGACGACGGCCTCATGGACTACGTGGCGCACCTCAACGCGACCAAGAAGGTCGAGCTCGTGCACCCCGAGGTCGTCCACTTCGAGGCGGAGGACACCGAGAGGCGCATCTCGGTCGAGGTCGCGATGCAGTGGACCAACGCGTACAGCGAGTCGGTCCACACGTACGCGAACACCATCGCGACGACGGAGGGCGGCGCGCACGAGGAGGGCTTCCGGGCCGCGCTGACCTCGCTCGTCAACACCTACGCCCGGGAGAAGGGCCTCATCAAGGAGAAGGAGGAGAACCTCACGGGCGACGACATCCGCGAGGGACTCACCGCCGTCGTCTCCGTCAAGCTGGGCGAGCCGCAGTTCGAGGGCCAGACCAAGACCAAGCTCGGGAACACCGAGGCCAAGACGTTCGTCCAGCGGGTGGTCCGCGAGCAGCTCACCGACTGGTTCGACTCGCACCCGGGCGAGGCCAAGGACATCATCCGCAAGGCCCTCCAGGCCTCGCAGGCGCGTATCGCGGCCCGCCGGGCGCGCGAGGCCACGCGCCGCAAGGGTCTGCTCAACAGCGGTGGCATGCCGGGCAAGCTCAAGGACTGTCAGTCCAACCGCCCGGAGGAGTGCGAGATCTACCTCGTCGAGGGCGACTCGGCGGGTGGTTCGGCCGTGCGCGGGCGCGACCCACACAACCAGGCGATCCTGCCGCTGCGCGGCAAGATCCTCAACGTGGAGCGGGCGCGGCTCGACAAGGCGCTCTCGAACAACGAGGTCCAGGCGCTCATCACGGCGTTCGGCACGGGCATCGGCGAGGACTTCGACATCTCGAAGCTGCGCTACCACAAGATCGTGCTCATGGCCGACGCCGACGTCGACGGCCAGCACATCTGCACGCTCCTGCTGACGCTGCTCTTCCGGTACATGCGCCCGCTCATCGAGCACGGCCACGTGTACCTCGCCCAGCCGCCGCTGTACCGGCTCAAGTGGTCGAACTCGCCGCACGACTATGTGTACTCCGACCGCGAGCGGGACGCGTTCCTCAAAGCCGGCCTGGCCGAGGGCAAGCGAATCCCGAAGGAGAACGGCATCCAGCGGTACAAGGGCCTCGGCGAGATGGACTACAGCGAGCTGTGGGACACCACGATGGACCCGGAGAACCGCACGCTGCTCCAGGTCACCATGGACGACGCCGCCGCGGCGGACGAGATCTTCGCGGTGCTCATGGGCGAGGACGTCGAGTCCCGCCGCAGCTTCATCCAGCGCAACGCCAAGGACGTCCGCTTCCTCGACATCTGACGAGAGTCGCCGGTGTACAGATTTCCTGTGTGCCGATGTACATCTCGTGTCGAGGACGGAGAGCACGCCCCGGCGGCGTGGGAAGGAACAGGTAGACGGTGACGGACGAGACCCCCGGTCCTGACATGACGGACGGCATCCCCCAGGGCGCCGAGGCGCCCGTCGCGGTGCACCACGGCCGCGTCGAGCAGGTGGACCTGCAGCTGGAGATGCAGCGCAGCTACCTCGACTACGCGATGAGCGTCATCGTCGGGCGCGCCCTGCCCGACGTGCGCGACGGCCTCAAGCCCGTGCACCGTCGCGTCCTGTACGCGATGTACGACGGCGGGTACCGGCCGGACCGCGCGTTCTCCAAGTGCTCGCGTGTCGTCGGCGACGTCATGGGCAAGTACCACCCGCACGGCGACACTGCGATCTACGACACCCTCGTGCGCCTCGTGCAGGACTGGACCCTGCGGTACCCGCTCGTGGCCGGACAGGGCAACTTCGGCTCGCCCGGCAACGACCCGGCCGCCGCCCCGCGGTACACCGAGTGCCGTATGGCGCCGCTGGCCCTCGAGATGGTCCGGGACATCGAGAAGAACACGGTCGACTTCCAGGACAACTACGACGGCCGGACCCAGGAGCCGGTCGTCCTGCCGGCACGGTTCCCGAACCTGCTGGTCAACGGCTCGGCCGGCATCGCGGTCGGCATGGCCACCAACATCCCGCCGCACAACCTGCGCGAGGTCGCCGAGGGCGTGCGGTGGCACCTCGCCAACCCGGACACCTCGCGCGAGGAGCTGCTCGCGGCCCTCATGCAGCGGATCAAGGGCCCCGACTTCCCCACGGGTGCGCAGATCCTGGGGACCAAGGGGATCGAGGAGGCGTACCGCACGGGCCGCGGCTCGGTCACGATGCGCGCCGTGGTCAACGTCGAGGAGATCCAGAACCGCATCTGCCTCGTCATCACCGAGCTGCCCTACCAGGTCAACCCAGACAACCTCGCGAGCAAGATCGCCGAGATGGTCAACGAGGGCCGGATCCAGGGCATCGCGGACATCCGCGACGAGACGTCGGGCCGCACCGGCCAGCGCCTCGTCATCGTGCTCAAGCGGGACGCCGTGGCCAAGGTCGTCCTCAACAACCTGTACAAGCACACGCAGCTGCAGGACACCTTCGGCGCCAACATGGTGGCGCTCGTCGACGGCGTGCCGCGCACGCTGAGCCTCGACGCCTTCGTGCGGCACTGGACGACGCACCAGATCGAGGTCGTGCGCCGGCGCACCGAGTACCTCCTCAAAGAGGCCGAGGACCAGATCCACATCCTGCGCGGCTACCTCAAGGCGCTCGACGCGCTCGACGAGGTCATCGCGCTCATCCGCCGCTCTCCCACCGTGGACGAGGCGCGAACGGGCCTCATGGAGCTGCTCGACGTCGACGAGATCCAGGCCAACGCGATCCTCGCGCTGCAGCTGCGCCGCCTCGCGGCCCTCGAGCGTCAGCGCATCATCGACGACCACGACGAGTGGGAGCGCAAGATCGTCGACTTCCGGGACATCCTCGCCAAGCCCGAGCGGCAGCGCTCGATCGTGGGCGAGGAGCTCGACGAGATCGTCGCCCGGTACGGCGACGAGCGCCGTACGACGATCCTGCCGTACGACGGCGACATGTCGATGGAGGACCTCATCCCCGAGGAGGAGGTCGTCGTCACCATCACGCGCGGCGGGTACGCCAAGCGCACGCGCACCGACGCCTACCGCGCCCAGCGCCGCGGCGGCAAGGGCGTGCGCGGCACGCAGCTGCGCGAGGACGACATCGTCGACCACTTCTTCGTCACGACGACGCACCACTGGCTGCTGTTCTTCACCAACCTCGGGCGCGTCTACCGGGCCAAGGGGTACGAGCTGCCCGAGGGCGGCCGCGACGCCAAGGGCCAGCACGTGGCGAACCTCCTGGCGTTCCAACCGGGCGAGAAGATCGCGCAGGTCCTCGACCTGACCGACTACGACGCCGCGGACTACCTGGTCCTGGCGACGCGTCGGGGCCTGATCAAGAAGACGCGGCTGGCGGAGTACAACTCGCCCCGGTCGGGCGGGCTCATCGCGATCAACCTGCGCGAGGACGACGGCGGCAACCCCGACGAGCTCGTCTCGGCCCGCCTCGTGAACGCCGACGACCACCTGATCCTGGTCTCGCGCAAGGGTCAGTCGATCCGCTTCCTCGCCGACGACGCGACACTGCGGCCCATGGGTCGCGCGACGTCGGGCGTCTCGGGCATGAAGTTCCGCGACGGCGACGAGCTGCTCTCGGCCGACGTCGTCACCCCCGGCACCGACCTGTTCGTCGTCACCGAGGGCGGCTTCGCCAAGCGCACCCGCATCGACGAGTACCGGGTGCAGGGCCGAGCCGGCTACGGCATCAAGGTGGCCAACCTGGTCGAGGCACGCGGCGACCTCGTGGGCGCGCTCGTCACCGAGGGCGACGACGAGGTGCTCGTCATCATGGAGCGCGGCAAGATCGTGCGGTCCGCGGTGTCGGGGGTCAACCTCACGGGCCGCAACACGCAGGGTGTGACCTTCGCCAAGCCGGACAAGAACGACCGCATCATCGCCATCGCCCGCAACGTCGAGCGTCGTGCGGAGGAGGAGTCCGTTAGCGTGGGCAATGAGGCTGCCGAAGAGCAGGCCGTGGAGCAGATCGACAGCGGGGACGAGGACAACCGATGACCAGCGAGAAGAGCGCGCCAAGCGTGGCCCGGGCCACCACCCCCGGACGGTCCACGGAGTCGATCGTCGAGCGCACTCATGTGATCGCGCCCGTGCCGGCTCCGCCGGCCACCTCGGCGCCCGCGCAGCCGGCCGGCGAGGACGTCCCGGACGACACGACGGCACGTCGCGCCGACGCCGGCCCGGTCGCCGAGGCCAGCCCGGTCGCCGAGGTCAGCCCGCCCGCCGCGGCCCAGCCCGCGCAGGGCTCGCCGGCCGAGGAGCCCGGTGCCGGCGTCAAGGCAGGGGCGGTCAAGGCCGCAGCGGCCGCGCTGGCCGCGGCCAAGACGGCTGCAAAGAAGGTGCAGGTGGCGGCGGCCGCGCCGGGCTCCGGCGAGCCCGCGCCCCAGGCATCACAGCAGGCACCGGCGTCGGGCGCGGGGGCCGCGCCGCGCCCGCAGATGCACTACCAGGCCGGCACCGTTCACGGCACGGCCGCCCCCGTAGGTGAGGTGCCGGCCGCAACCGGAGTGACACCCGTCGTCGCGCCAGATGCAGGGCCGCGCCGCGTGCGCCTGTCGGTCTCCCGCATCGACCCGTGGTCGATCATGAAGCTCGCGTTCCTGCTCGCGGTCGCGATCGCGGTCATGACCGTCGTCGCGACGGCCGTCGTCTGGTACGTGCTCAACGACCTGGGCGTCTTCGCCACCATCCAGGACTTCGTCCGCGAGACGGTCGGCGCGGAGGCGACGGTCAACATCATCCAGTTCGTCGAGTTCGAGCGGATGATCTCGCTGGCGACGCTGATCTCGCTGGTCAACATCGTGCTCCTGACCGCGATCGCCACGATCATGGCCATCCTGTACAACATCACCGCTGCCCTCGTGGGCGGCATCCACCTGACGCTCACGGACGAGTGAGCACACGCGGTCCGCGCGGTGCCTGCGCCCGACGCAGATCACACCGCGCGGACCGTCAAAGGGTTTGGGTACGGGCCCGCCCGTGAGGTAGTGTTCCGTGCTGCACGCGTTCCACAGGACGCGGCACGGGGCTATAGCTCAGACGGTTAGAGCGCTTCCCTGATAAGGAAGAGGTCGGAGGTTCAAGTCCTCCTAGCCCCACTCCCGGCCACAGACGCAGCGGTCCGCCCGCGTGGGCCGCGACGAGGAGGTCCCGTGAAGAAGTTCGTCGTCGTCCTCCTCGCGCTGGGCGCGGGCTATGCGGTCTGGCGCCGGCTCTCAGGAGACGCGGCCGAGCGGGACCTCTGGTCAGAGGTCACCGATACCCTCGACTGAGACTTCTCCTGAGCGTGGCCGTCGAGGGGCCCGCACGGGGCCATGGCGCAATTGGTAGCGCACCTGCTTTGCAAGCAGGGGGTTAGGGGTTCGAGTCCCCTTGGCTCCACACCTTGTCAGAGCCCCTTCTCCCCACCGGAGAAGGGGCTTTGTCGTCGTGGTTGCAGCAGCAAGCAGCAGCTGCTCCCCCGCGTCGACGGCCTGTTTGCGAGGCGCTCGGGCCGGTCAGACGATGAAGACGCGTGTTCAGAGCGGGTCTGGACCGCCGGCTCGCAAAGGAGCGTGTCCCATGCCGAAGGCATCGAAGACCACCGCCGGTGAGACGGTCGAGGTCGAGGGCTACGAAGGCCACCTCGAGAACTTCGAGGGCGGCTATACGGTCGCATTCGAGAAGTACACCGCGGACGCGGACATGGCGCCGTTGTTCCGCGGTCTCCCGGACGACCGCTGCCAGAGCCCCCACTGGGGGTACGTCATCGCGGGGAAGGTGACCTACAGGACCGCGACCGGTGAGGAGACGTTCGAGAGCGGCGACGCGTACTACGTACCCCCGGGTCACACCCCCGTGATCTACGCGGGCACCGAGCTGGTCGAGTTCAGCCCGACCGACGACTTTAAGCGGACGCTCGACGTCGTCAACAAGAACGTGGAGAGCGCGGGCTGAGGTCAGGCTCCTGCCGCGGCCCGGACCAGCTCCCGCAGTCCACGTTCGACGAGAGCCCCCGTCCGCATCGGACGGGGGCTCTCGTCGGGTGGGTGCACCTGGGCTGACTGCGCGGGTTGGTCGCCCGTCTCAGGTCTGGTCGGACTTGGTCTCCTCGGCCGCGTCGACGACGGCCTCGGTCGACGTGTCGCCGGCGGTCGCGACACTCTCGCCGGGCGCCTGCTCGGCGTTCACGGCGCCCCGCCGGGACGACGTCGCCTTGCGCGTCGACTCCTTCGCCTTGTCCACGGCCTCGGTGACCTTCTCGGCCGCCTGATCGCGGACCTCGCGTCCGCGCGCGACCGCGGCACCGGCGGCCTCGCCCACGGCTTCCGCCGCGTCGCCCACGGCGTGCTTGGCGTCGCGTGCGACGCCGTCGTAGTCGGGCGCGGTCGCCTGCTCCCACGGCTCGGCCCAGGGGTCGTTCTGGGGCTGGGCGCGGCGCCAGAACGTGTAGCCGACGGCTGCGGCCAGCCCGCTGAAGAGCACCCAAAGGAAGCCCTTGCGACGGCGGGACCTGCGCTGCGACCTGGCGGCCGCCTTCTCCACGGCCTCGGCGGCGGTGCCGGCCTTGACCGCCGCGGAGTTGAACGCCGCCACGAGCCGCGGCAGGTAGTCGTCGACGATCTTGTCGTGCGCGGTGTCGACCATCGGGCCGGCCTTGTCGGCCGCCATCTCGACGCGTGGCGCGGCCGCCTGGACGCTGGTGTTCCAGGCCTTCTCCGCGCGCGGGCGCAGCCAGTCGAGGAACGCCTCGACCCGGGGCTCGGCCCAGTCCTTCGCGTTGTACGCAGCATCCTTCGCGGCATGCGCGGCGTTCGAGCCCGCACCCACGAGAGCGGCCGCGGTCTCGACGGCGGAGTCCTTGACTTTCGCCGGCTCGATCTTGGACATGTCGATCTTCGGGGTGTGCACCATGAGCCCACTCTGCCACCGAGATCCGCAGCGCGCAGCGCTGGACGCGCCGCCCCGCCGTCTGGCACGCGCACCGGTGCGCGATGAGAGGATGGAGCCATGTTCGCAACCCTGCACACCACCGCCGGCGACATCCGCATCGAGCTGCTGCCGAACCACGCGCCCAAGACGGTCGCGAACTTCGTCGGCCTCGCCAAGGGCACCAAGTCCTGGACCGACCCGCGCACGGGGGCCGAGCGCAACGACCCCCTGTACGACGGCGTGATCTTTCACCGCGTCATCGACAGCTTCATGATCCAGGGCGGCGACCCGCTCGGCACCGGCACCGGCGGCCCGGGGTTCATGTTCGACGACGAGATCCACCCCGAGCTGACGTTCTCCGAGAAGTACCTGCTCGCCATGGCCAACGCGGGCAAGCGCCGTAACCCGGTCACGGGCGCGGTCGAGGGCACGAACGGCTCGCAGTTCTTCATCACGACGGCGGAGACGCCGTGGCTCAACGGAAAGCACACGATCTTCGGCAAGGTCGCCGACGACGAGTCCCGGGCCGTGGTCGACGCGATCGGCACGACGAAGACGCGTCCGGGCGACCGTCCGGTCGAGGACATCGTCATCAACGGCGTCACCATCGAGGACTGAGGCCAGGATCTGGGAAGGTCGGGGTCGACGACGTCGACCCCGACCTTCCACCGTCTGACGGAGGGCTGAGACATCTCCACCGCTGACCCGACCCCACCGGTCGATGCGCCGCCGGTCTGCCCGCGGCACCCCGACCGCGTGGCTTACGTGCGCTGTCAGCGCTGCGGCCGGCCGGCGTGCCCTGAGTGCCAGCGGCCTGCCGCCGTGGGCATCCAGTGCGTCGACTGCGTGCGGGAGGCCGCGAAGGTCGCGCCGCGCACGCGCACGGTGTTCGGCGGCGCGGTTCGGCAGGGGCGGCCGGTCGTCACGCTGACGATCGTCGGGCTGTGCGTCGCGAGCTGGGTGCTCCAGCTGACGACCGGAGGGGCGTGGACCCAGCGCTGGGCGTTCGCACCCGTGCTCGGCGTGGAAGAACCGTGGCGGTTCGTCACCACTGCGTTCCTGCACGCCACGACCCCGCTCCACATCCTGTTCAACATGTATGCGCTGTGGCTCGTCGGCCCGTTCCTCGAGCAGGCGTTCGGTCGGACACGGTTCATCGCCCTCTACCTGCTGGCCGCCCTCGGCGGGTCCGTGGCCTACCTGATCCCGACGAGCCCCACGCCGGGCGGGGGCTGGCTGTCGGCCGCGGTCGGAGCGTCGGGGGCGGTCTTCGGGCTGTTCGGCGCGATCATCCCGGTGCTGCGGCGGATGGGCCGCAACGCGGGGCAGATCGTCGCGCTCATCGCGATCAACATGGCGCTGCCGTTCGTCATCCCCAACATCGCCTGGCAGGCGCACCTCGGCGGCCTCGCGATCGGGCTCGTCCTCGGGGCGGCGTTCGCCCGGGCGTCGCGCGAGCGCCAGGCACTGGTCGGCTGGGCGGCGCCGACGGCGATCGGCCTGTCGCTCGTCGTCCTCGCGGTGTGGAAGTACGCGAGCGTGGGCTGGATCTGAGCGATCTCCCCGGGCTTGTCCCCAGGGTTGCTCACAGGTGTGGAATTACACCACGTGATGCAAAGGCTCGGTCACTTCCACCGGGTCGTGAGTCCGAAGCCCGCGATGATCAGCACGAACCCGACGAGCAGGTTCCACGTCCTGAGGGCCGGGATCGGCAGGCCGAGACCGGACGACGTCAGGTAGTACGTGACGACCCACGCGAGCCCGAGGAGCATGAGCCCGAGCATCGTCGGCACGAGCCAGCGGGGGTTGCCCTCCTGGTGCGCGGGCCGGGCCTCGGCCGGTGTCGTGGCGACCTTCTTCTTGCGGGACTTCGACTCGGGCACGAGACGGGCTCCTGTCAGCGAGATTCAGCGACGGCGGTGTGGACCACGGCGCGTCGATGGTACTTCCTCGTCTAGCGTAGTGGTCGGGAACGCCTACCCGAGAACCGGTCGTTCCCTGGATGCAGGAGCGGCCCACGCCGGCACGGGAGGTGAGCAGTGGACGCACGTCTCCGCTCGACCCTCGTCGTCGCCTCGGTGCTCGCCGCGGCGGGTCTGCTGTTCTCCGTCAGCGCTCAGCTCGCCGACCGGCCCGGCGGCCGGCAGCCCGAGGACCTCGCGCAGCTCGTGCGCGCCGAGTCGGAGCGCGTCGAGCGCCTGTCCGAGCGGGTCGACGCGCTCGAGGCCGAGGTGGCCCGTCTGAGCGACGCCGCGGCCGTCAACCTTCCCGCTCGTGCCGCCGACCTCGCAGCGCGCGAGTCCGTCGTCTCGGGCTCCCGGGCGGTGTCCGGGCCGGGCGTCAGGGTCTCTCTCGACGACGCGCCGGCGTCGAGCGCCTCGATCCCGGGAGTGCGCCCCGACGACCTCGTGGTCCACCAGCAGGACATGGAGCACGTCATCAACGCCCTGTGGTCGGGCGGGGCCGAGGCCATGACGCTCCAGGGCGAGCGGGTGACGTCGACGTCCGCGTTCCGCTGCTCCGGCAACATCCTGCTGCTGCACGGCAAGGTGTTCTCGCCCCCGTACGTGATCGAGGCGGTCGGCGACCCGACGGCGCTGCGCGCCGCGCTCGACGCCTCGTCCGGCGTCGCCACGTACAAGCAGTACGTCGACTGGGTCGCGCTCGGCTGGTCTGTCAACGCCGCGGACGAGCTCGAGCTGCCTCCCTACACGGGCACGACGAAGCTCCGGTACGCGCAGGTGCCGCAGGGTACGGACGTGTTCTCATGAGCAGCGTGACCGTGCCGCCCCGTCACGGGGTGTACCGGAGCCGGCCCCGCCGCGGCATCGTGAGCGGGATCGTCGGTGTGATCGGCGAGCTCCTCATCACGGCCGGCGTGCTGCTGGGGCTGTTCGTCGTCTGGCAGCTGTGGTGGACCGACGTCCAGGCGGGGCGCGAGCACGCCCAGATCCTCGCGAGCCTCGAGTGGCCCGATCCCGGGCCCGAGGTCCCACCGGGCGACGACGAGAACAGCGGACCCGCCGTCGCGACCCGGCGCGAGGGCAAGCCTCCCGTCATGGAAGAGCCCACCGACACGACGGTCTTCGCCGAGCTGTACGTGCCGCGCTTCGGAAAGAACTACGTCTCGCCGATCGCCCAGGGCGTGGACAAGGCGACGGTGCTCGACCGGCTCGGGATCGGCCACTACCCCGGCACGGCCATGCCGGGCGAGCTCGGCAACTTCGCCACCGCCGGCCACCGGACCACCTACGGCAAGCCGTACCACGAGGTCGCCGATCTCAAGGAGGGCGATCCGCTCGTGGTGCGCACCGAGGACACGTGGTACGTGTACCGGGTGACGGACTGGGAGATCGTCTGGCCGTGGCAGGTCGAGGTCATCTCGGCCGTGCCAGGCGTCAAGCCCGGCGAGACCCTGCCCAAGCTCACGGAGCGCTACATGACCATGACCGCCTGCCACCCGATGTACTCGGCCGCGCAGCGCTACATCGTGCACGGTGTGCTCGACTACTGGGCGCCGGTCAGCGAGGGCGTGCCGGCGGAGCTGGTCGACGCGGGCGTCAAGGTCGGGAGAGACTGATGTACGGCCTGATCTGGCGCACGCTGCCCGGCCCGGCCTGGTTCAGGGTGCTGGTTCTCCTGCTCCTGGCGGCCGCCATCGTGCTCGCCTGCTTCGAGTGGGTCTTCCCCTGGGTCTCCGAGTATGTCCCGCTGAACGAGAACACCGTCGAGGTCTGAAGCACCATGAGCACCACCCCCGCAACCGCCGCAGGTTCGACCGACGTGCCCGTTCCCGCCGGGCCGCGGATCCTCGTCGTCGACAACTACGACTCGTTCGTCTACACGATCGTCGGCTACCTCGACCAGCTCGGGGCGCGGACCGTCGTCGTGCGCAACGACGCCGTGCCCGAGCCCGACGAGAACGGTGTCTTCCACGACGCCGACGGCGCGGTGTTCGACGGCGTGCTCGTGTCGCCCGGGCCGGGCACGCCCAAGGAGGCCGGCGCGTCCGAGGACGTCATCCGCGCGTGCGCGCGCTCGCGCACCCCGATGCTGGGCGTGTGCCTCGGCCACCAGGCCCTCGCCGAGGTGTACGGGGCGACCGTGGCCCACGCGCCCGAGCTCATGCACGGCAAGACGAGCCTCGTGGAGCACGACGGCGCAGGGGTCCTCTCTGGGCTCGCCTCGCCCTTCACCGCGACCCGCTATCACTCGCTGGCCGTCCTGCCCGAGACCGTTCCCGACGAGCTCGTCGTCACCGGCGAGACCGCAAGCGGCGTCGTCATGGGGCTGCAGCACCGCGAGCTGCCGCTGCACGGGGTGCAGTTCCACCCCGAGTCCGTGCTGACCGAGGGCGGGCACCGGCTGCTCGCGAACTGGCTCGAGGTGTGCGGCGACGACGGCGCCGTCGTGCGCTCGCACGGCATGGCCCCGCTCGTGCACACGTCCTGAGCCGCGACGGAGCGCGTTCCGGGCCGAGTAGCGCGGGTCGGCGAGAGGTGGCGCGAGACGCGCCACCGCGGGTCAGCTCGGGTCAGCCGACGTCGCCGAAGAAGTCGCCGCTGCCGTCCTCGGTGCCGTCGCCACCCTCGCCGCCGCTGCCGTCGTCAGTGCTCTCGCAGTTCACGCCTGGGCCGAGCGAGACCACATAGGTGACATCGGTTCCGACCTCGACCTCGCTCCCGGCGGGCGGGTCCTGGCTGATCACGAAGCCGGGGCACACCTCGTCCGACGACTCGGTGCGGGGGCGGGGGTTGAGGTTCGAGCCGTAGAGCGTCTCCTCGGCGGTGGCGGCATCCATGCCCACGACGTTGGGCACCTGGACCATGTCGGGCTCGGGCTCGGTCGCAATGCCCAGGTCGACCTCGCTGCCCTGTGTTACCGGTCCAGGCTCGGGGCTCTGCTCGACGACGGTGCCCGGCTCGGCGTCACCGGTCTCGACCGAGTGGGTCCCCCAGCTGAGCCCGAGCTTGCGCAGCGTGTCCTTGGCCGCGTCCTCACTCTGACCGGTGAGGTCGGGTAGCTCCACCTGGCCGTTCGAGATGATGATGTCGACCGTGCCGCCCTCCTGGACGGCCTGGCCGGCCTGAGGGTTGGTGCGGATGACGTGGTCCTTCTCGACGGTCGCGTGGGTCCGCTCGGTGACCTCGCCGACGACCAGCCCCTCCTCCTCCAGCCTGTCGCGGGCGTCGTCGATCGACATGCCGGAGACGTCCGGGACAGCGAACGTGTCGGGCCCCGTGGAGAACCACACCTGCACCTGGGAGCCCTCGGCCGCCATCTCCCCGCCCGCCGGGTCCTGGCGCGTGAACGTGCCCTCGGGCTCGGTCGAGTCGGTGTCCTCGCGCTGGACGTACACGAACCCGGCGTCCTCGATCCGCTCCTGCGCCTCGGCGGGCGACACGGTCGCGGGGAGCGTCGGCACCTCGACGAGCTGTTGTGCGTCCGGGCGCAGCAGCATGAACGCGATGATCGCGGCCAGCGCGAGGGCGCCGACGGCGATGAGCGTCCACATGAGGCCCTTGCGGTTGCGCTCCTCCTCCGGCTCGGGCTCCCGCGGCGGGGAGGCCGCGGACGGCTGCACGCCCGTGGTGCCCCACTGGCCCCCGGGGTTCTGCGGCGCCATGACCTGCGTGCCGCCCGGCGTGGCGCCCAGGACCTGGGTCGCACCGTAGCCTGCGGCGGCCCCGGCGGCAGCGGCGCCGATCATCGGCGCGGTGATGTTCCCGCCGCGCGCGGCGGCCTCGAGGTCCGAGCGGAACTCCGCGGCCGTCGAGTACCGGGCGTCTCGGTCCTTCGTGAGGGCCTTGAGCGTGATGCGGTCGAGCACCTCGGGAACGTCGGACGCGAGCTCGCTCGGACGCTGCGGCGCCTGCCCCACGTGCTGGTACGCGACCGCGACGGGCGAGTCGCCCACGAACGGCGGGCGGCCCGTGAGGAGCTCGAACAGCAGGCAGCCCGTGGAGTACAGGTCGCTGCGCGCGTCGACCTGCTCGCCCCGCGCCTGCTCGGGCGACAGGTACTGAGCGGTGCCGATCACGGCGTGCGTCTGGGTCATCGTCGCCGCCGAGTCGGCCACGGCGCGCGCGATGCCGAAGTCCATCACCTTGACCGCGCCCGTGGGCGTGATCATGACGTTGGCGGGCTTGATGTCACGGTGCACGATGCCCGCGTGGTGCGAGTACTCGAGCGCGCTCAGCACCCCGACGGTGAGCTCGATGGCCTCCTCGATCGGTACGGCGGCGCCGTCGGAGAGGATGTCGCGGACGGTGTGGCCCTCGACGTACTCCATGACGATGAACGGCACGTGGACGGACGCACCGTTGGAGTCGGTGTGGACGTCCTCGCCCGTGTCGTAGACGGCGACGATCGCCGGGTGGTTGAGAGCGGCGGCGGACTGCGCCTCACGGCGGAAGCGGGCGAGGAACGACGGGTCTCGGGCCAGGTCCGAGCGGAGCACCTTGATCGCGACGGTGCGACCGAGACGCGAGTCGTGACCGATGTGCACCTCGGCCATGCCGCCGCGGCCGATGAGCTCACCGACCTCGTACCGGCCGGCGAGAACCCGGGGCGTGTTGTCCACCACTCAGTCGTCCTTCTCGATAGTGGCCGCGCGCCCAGCGCGCGGCGTGTCTTGGAGCATCATCCCAGAGTCAGGCCCTGCCATCGCGAGCACAGCGTAGGGGCTGGAGGGCGGCGTGGCGCCTGCTGCGCCGTCCTCCGGCCCGCCTCTGCTGACGAGCGTGGCCACGAGGAGCACCACGAGCAGCCCGAGGAGTGCGATGAGCGGCCAGGAGAACCGCCCGAGCGGACCCAGCCGGTGTCCCGTCGTCGTCGACGTGCGCCCGGAGGCGGCCGGCTCCGCTGGCGTGGGCCGGGCGGTCCGTGCCGGTGGCTCCGCCCGCGGCGACGGCTCGGGCCGCCGTGTCGGTTCCGGGCGGAGCGTCGGCTCTGGGCGGCGCGCCGGCTCCGGGCGATGGATCGGTGCCGGCCGTCGTGCGTCCCCCTGCGCCGCCCGCGCCTCGCGCCGCGTCGCGTACGAGGGGGCAGCACCCTCCACCGGGGTGGCGTCGTCGGGAACGCTGCGCGGGGTGGGCTCGGGCGGGGTCTTCACAGGAGCTGAGACGCCCATGGGCGCGGACGGCGTGTGCACGGGGCCGGGCGCGTGCCGCGGACCCGGGGGCGTGGCGACGCGGCGGGCCGGACGCCCGGCGGCCTGTGCCCGGCGCGCCGAGCGCGACCGCGCACCCAGCGGGTCGATCGCGATCTCGTGCGCGAGCGAGTCGAGCTCGTCCGCGAGGGCGGCCGCAGACGCCGGACGCCGGGCGGGCTCCTTCTCGAGCATGCGCACGATGAGGTCGGCGAGCCCGGGGTGCACGCTCGAGGGCAGCGGCGGCACCGGGTTGTTGACGTGCGCGACGGCGATGTCGACGGGCGTCGCGCCGGTGAACGGGCGCCGGCCCGCCGTCGCCTCGTACGCGACGATCCCCAGGGCGTAGACGTCCGAAGCCGCCGTCGCCGGCTGCCCTACCGCCTGCTCGGGCGAGAGGTACTGCGCGGTGCCCATGACCATCCCCGTGGCCGTCATGGGAGCCTGGTTCGCCGCCAGCGACACGCCGAAGTCGGTGATCTTCACACCGCGCGGCGCTCCACCGCCCTGAGTGGGGTGCTCGAGCAGGATGTTGCCGGGCTTGACGTCGCGGTGCACCACCTTCGCGAGGTGAGCGTGGTGCAGGCCGCGGGCGCTCGCGGACAGGATCGGCAGCAGCTTGCGCGGCGCGATGACAGGCTCGCGCTCGAGCAGGTCCGCGAGCGGCTCGCCGAGAACGAGCTCCATGACGAGGTAGCCCGTGCCGTCCTGCTCGCCGTAGTCGTACATCTGCGCGATGTTCGGGTGCGACAGGGCGGCGCTGTTGCGCGCCTCGGTCCGCAGCCGGCGCAGGAAGTCCTCGTTGCCGGTGTACTCCTCGCGCAGCACCTTCACCGCGACGTCGCGGCCGAGGTAGGTGTCGTCCGCGACCCACACCTCGCCCATGCCGCCGATGGCGATCCGGCGGGTCAGCCGGTAACGGTCGCCCAGGGCGAGCCCTGCGTTGGGTCTCATCCGTTCAGCACCGCCTCGATGACGGCGCGTGCGATGGGCGCCGCGACCCGGCCGCCGGTGGCCTCCGAGCCCTGGGAGCCGCCGTTCTCGACCACGACGGCGACCGCGACCTGCGGGTCGTCGGCCGGCGCGAACGCGGTGAACCAGGCATGCGGCGGCTGGGAGCCGTCGCCGTGCTGCGCGGTGCCCGTCTTGCCCGCCACGGTCACGCCCGAGATCTGGGCAGCCGTGCCCGACCCGCTCTCGACGACGCCGACCATCATGTCCGTGAGCTGGTCCGCCGTCGAGGCCGAGACCGCCTGGCTCAGCCGGCGCGGCGAGCTCTGCTGCACGACCTCGAGCTCGGCGTCGCGGATCGTCTCGACCGAGAACGGGGCCATGAGCTCGCCGTCGTTCGCGATCGCCGCGGAGAGCATCGCGACCTGCAGCGGCGTGGCCACCACGTCCCACTGGCCGATCGCCGACGTCGCGACGAACGCGTCGTCGAACGGCGGCTCGGGATAGACGCTCGTCGCGGTCGAGAACGGCACGTCGACCGCACCGTTGAAGCCGAACTTGTCCGCCTGCTCGCGCAGGGTCTCTGCCCCGAGCTCGACACCGAGCTTCGCGAACGCGGTGTTGCAGGAGATCCGCAGCGCCTCGGCGAGCGTCTGCTCGTTCCCGGCCGCGCACGCCGTGCCGCCGTAGTTCGGGATGGAGCGGGTCGTGCCGGGCGGTGTGTACGTCACGGGGGCGTCGATGACCGTGCCCGAGTCGAACTCGCCACTCTCGATCGCGGCCGCCGCCGTGACCAGCTTGAACGTCGAGCCCGGCGGGTAGAGCGTGTTGGTCGCCCGGCTGTGCAGCGGGTCGTGCTCGTCGTTGAGCAGGTCCTCGTAGCGGTCGTTCGCGGCCTGGGTGTCGTGCGTCGCGAGCCGGTTGGGGTCGAACGACGGCTTGGTCACCATCGCGAGGATGCGCCCGGTCGCCGGCTCGATCGCGACGACGGCGCCCTGCTGGTCACCGAGTGCGTCCCACGCCGCCTGCTGGGCCTCGGGGTCGATCGTCAGCTCGACCGACGAGCCCTGCGGGTCCGCGCCGGTGAACAGGTTCTGCAGCCGGTCGACCCACAGGGCGTCGGCCTGGCCGTTGAGAAAGTCGTTCTCGGTGTCCTCGATCTTGGAGGTGCCGCTGACCAGCGAGAAGTACCCGGTCAGGGGCGCGTAGAGCGGTCCGGAGATGTACTCGCGCTGGTAGCCGAACTCGTCGTCGACAGGCGTCGACTGCGCGATCGCCTCGCCACCGACGACGATCGGCCCGCGCGGGGTCCCGTACTGGGCGTAGATCTTGCGGACGTTGCGGTTGTCGTCGTTCAGCTCGGAGGACTGGAAGAACTGGATCCACGTGGTCGAGACCATGAGCGCCACGAACATGACCATGACGACGCTGGCCAGCCGGCGCAGGGTCGTGTTCACGAATGCTCTCCCTTCGGGGTCTCGGGCTGCGGGGCGATGATCTCGGTCGGCCCGCCGTTGACGGGCGTGCGTCGCGGCAGGGGGGTGCCCGACGCCGGTGTCCCTGTCGGGCGCCCGTCCGGTGTCGTGCCCGCGGACCCCACGACGATCGGCTCGTGCGTCGCGCCACCGGGGGCCACCTGGCCCCGCACGGGCAGCGCCGACGGCCGCCGCGCGCTGTCCGAGATGCGCAGCAGGAGGGCGACGACGATCCAGTTCGCGAGCAGCGACGACCCGCCCTGCGCCATGAAGGGCAAGGTCAGGCCGGTGAGGGGGATGATGCGCGTGATGCCGCCGACGACGACGAACACCTGCAGCGCCATGACGAACGCGAGGCCGCCGGCGAGCAGCTTGCCGAACCCGTCGCGCACCGCGAGCGACGTCCGCAGGCCGCGCTGGACGATCAGCAGGTAGACGAGCAGGAGCGCGAGCAGCCCGGTCAGGCCGAGCTCCTCGCCGATCGAGGTGTAGATGAAGTCGGAGAACGCGTACGGGACCCGCTGGGGGTAGCCCTCGCCCCACCCCGTGCCGAACAGCCCTCCCGCGCCGAGCGCGAAGAGGCCCTGGACGATCTGGAACGAGCCGCCCACCCTGTCGTACAGCTCCGCGTCGAACGGGTGCAGCCACACCTCCATCCGCGCGTTGACGTGCGGGAACAGGTTCGCCGCCGCGAACGCGCCCACGCCGAACAGGAGCAGGCCGATGAGCACCCAGCTGGACCGCTCCGTCGCGAGGTACAGCATCGCGACGAACAGGCCGAAGAACAGCAGCGAGGTACCGAGGTCGCGCTCGAAGACGAGCACGCCGAGCGACGCGGCCCACACGATGAGGATCGGGCCGAGGTCGCGCACGCGCGGCAGCTGCAGACCGAGGACCTTCTTGCCGGCCAGGGCTAGCGTGTCGCGGTTGCTCACCAGATAGCCGGCGAAGAAGACCGCGAACGCGATCTTGGCGAACTCGGCCGGCTGCATCGACATGCCCGCGACGCTGACCCAGATCCGCGCCCCGTTGATCTCCTGCCCGAGTCCGGGGATCAGCGGCAGGGACACCAGCGCGAGGCCGACGATCATCGCGGTGTAGGTGAAGCGGCGCAGCCGGCGGTGGTCGCCCAGGAACCACAGGAGCGCGAACGCCACCAAGGCGCCCAGGAGCGAGTAGACCGCGTTCGACGCCGCGTCCGCACCCACCATGTTCCGCGCGCCCGAGAGCTGCAGGCGCAGGATCGTTGCCAGGCCCAGGCCGTTGAGCAGCACGACGGCGGGCAGGATCACCTGGTCGGCCCACGGGGCGCGGATACGCAGCACGACGTGCCCGACGAGCGCCACGCCCGCGAGCATGCCGCTGGCGACCCAGAAGCCCTCGGGCAGGTCGCCCGTCGTCGCGCGTCCGACCATCGCGAACGCGCCGATGCCCGCGGCCAGCGCGAGAACCAGCAGGAAGAGCTCGGCGAGGCGGGCCGGCCGGCGCTCGTGCGGCTCGACCGTCCGTCCGACCGCTGCCTCCGCGACGACGGCGCTCATCCCCTGGCCCCCGGGTCGGCCTTGGCCGGCGAGGCGCTGGGCGACGACTTCGGGCTTGGAGAGGGGCTGGGACTCGGGCTGGGCGTCGGAGTCGGCGTCGGCTCCGGCGTCGCCTCGGCGATGAGCCGGTCGGCGCGCTCGACGGCCTCCTCGCGGGAGTCGGCGCGGATCGTCCCGTCGAGCTGGTTGGTCCAGTACGCGGGGAGGTCGTCGACCGACGTGCCGGTGAGCTCGACCGGCGTCGACAGCGACAACGGCCCCACGCTCGCGGGGATGCCCTGGTAGATCGCGACCTGGCCGTCGACGACGCCGACGTAGTACTGCTGCTGCGTCCAGCCGTAGAGCTGCCAGCCGGCATAGCCGAGGCCGCCGAGGACGAGGAGCGTCACGAGCACGCCGATCCAGGGGCGGCGCCTGCCCACGGGCCGCGCGTCGTCGTCGTCGGGCTCCTCGTCGAAGTCGTCGAGGGTGTCCGGCCCGGTGCCCTCCGCGGGGGCGTCGGCCTCAGGCCCGGGCGCGGGCAGCGCGCCGGACGCGGCCGCGCCGACCACCTGCGCGGGCTGCCCGGCGACCGCGCCGGCCCGCTCGCCCTCGTCGACGACGTCGGCCACCACGACTGTGATGTTGTCGGTGCTCCCGGCGGTCATCGCGATCGTGACCAGGATGTCTGCGGCCTCGTCGGGGGTCTCGGACTCGGCGAGCACCTCGGTGATCTGCTCGGGCGGGACGAACCCCGACAGGCCGTCCGAGCACAGCAGCCATCGGTCGCCGGGCCGGGCCTCACGGATCGACATGTCGGGCGTGAGGTCGACGTCGAAGTCGCCCAGCACCCGCATGACGACGTTGCGTTGCGGGTGGTGCTCGGCCTCGTCGGGCGAGATCCGGCCCGTGTCCACGAGGTGCTGGACGAACGTGTGGTCGACCGTGACCTGCGTCAGCACGCCGTCGCGCAGCAGGTACGCGCGCGAGTCACCCAGGTGGGCCATGGCGAGCGTGTTCCCCGAGCGCAGGATCGCGGTCACGGTGGTGCCCATGCCCGCGAGGTCGGGGGCCGCCTCCGAGGCGTGCACGAGGTCGAGCCGGGCCTGCTCGACGGTGCGCTCGAGGTCCTCGAGCGCCTGCTCGGGGCCGTGGTCGTCCGAGTCGAGCGGGGCGAGCGCGGCGATCGCGAGCCGCGACGCGACGTCGCCACCCGCGTGCCCGCCCATGCCGTCGGCCACGACGAGCAGGTGCGGTCCCGCATAGGCGGAGTCCTGGTTGTTGGACCGCACGAGCCCGACGTCGGAGCGCGCAGCGAAGCGCAGGGTGACGGTCACTGGCGCGCTCACCCCTGCAGCTCGACGACGGACCGGCCGATCTGGACCCCGACGCCCGGCGGGAGCGGGGTCGGACCCTGGACCTGGTGGTCGCCGAGGAAGGTGCCGTTGGTCGAGCCCAGGTCCTCCACGTACCAGTCGTCGCCCTGCGGGAAGATCCGCGCGTGCCGAGAGGACGAGTAGTCGTCGTCGAGCACGAGCGTGCACGCGGGCGAGCGGCCGATGAGGATCGACGACGCGCCCAGCGGCAGCGTGGTCCCGGTGAGCGGGCCGGCGGTGACGACCAGGCGCGTGGGGCTGCTGCCGCCCCGGGCGGGCGGCGGCGGCGCGGCGGGCGAGGCTCCGGCGGCGGCCTTGCGCGCCGGGGTGCCGGCGTCGTCCCGACGGCGACGCTCGGTGCGATCGGCGACGCGGGCCGCCAGGTCGCGGCGCAGCACGGCGACCGCGGAGAGCACGAACACCCACAGCAGGACCAGGTAACCCAGCCGCAGCAGGGTGAACGTCAGCTCACTCATCCCTCTAGGATCACCACTCCTCGCTCGGCTGACCTGCCGACGTGCCGGTCCAGAACATGATCCGGGTGCGGCCGATGGTCAGGGTGTTGCCGTCCAGCAGCGTCGCGGCGGGGACCTGGTGGCCCTCGACGAACAGGCCGTTCGTGGAGCCGAGGTCCGTGGCGATGACGCCGTCGGGGGTCACGCGGATCTCGAGGTGCCGGCGCGAGACGCCCGGGTCGTCCACGACGATGTCCGCGTCGGCGTCGCGGCCGATGACCGTGACCGGACCCGTGAGCAGGTAGCGCTGGCCGTCGATGTCGATGAGCGGGTGGCGGGTGCTCGGGGCCGACGACGTCGCGGGCGCGACGTTGCCACGCACGCTCGCCGAGCGGACCTGGAAACGGCCCCCCGTGAGGTCCTCGTGCTCCTCGAAGGAGACGCTCACCGGGCCGACGAAGGCGTAGTGCTGCGAGGACGCGTACTCAGTGAGGTTGGTCGCGAGCTCGTCCGCGAGGGTCTCCGCACCCCACGCCTCGATCTGGGCGAAGTCCTCCGGGGACAGCTCGATCGTGAACTCGTTCGGGGCCACCGTCCGGTCGCGGCCGACGACGGCGGCGCGGTCGTCGATCTCACGACGGAGCCGGCTCGCGAGCTCGATCGGCTTGAGCTCGCTGTTTCGACCAACTTTGGCGAAGGCGTTGTTCATCATCCGCTCGACGCTCTTCTCGAAGCGCTCCAGGGCGCCCATGCCACCTCCTCTCGCAGCCCGTACGACGTTCGCGGGCAGACTATCTAGATCGTAGGCAGCAGCGCAGCAGCCATCCCGCCCCGGGTGTGGATTTCCTGCGCACGAACCGGGCAGAACCGGCCGTCCGGGGTCACGGTCCGGCCACGGCTCCAGGCCGCGCGGGACGCGCGTCACAGTCTGCCCGACGATTGGGGTGCGGGCTCGGCGGCGTGCTAATCTTCTGCGGCACGCGCGAGTGGCGGAATAGGCAGACGCGCACGGTTCAGGTCCGTGTGCCCGAAAGGGCGTGGGGGTTCAACTCCCCCCTCGCGCACGTGAAGAGGGTGTCGGCTTCGCAGCCGGAGGGCCTTCGGAAGTCCCGGTCAGGTGATCCTGGCCGGGACTTTCTGCGTTCCGGGGACCGGCCGAGCGGTGACCGGCTCGAGGTTCTCGGCGGTCCGGTGGGCCCGCCAGTGACGACGAGACGGTGAGAGGGGTCCGATCCTTGCGCCTGCCCCGGGTAATGTGATTACCGACCGGTGGGCGCGCTGACACGATTCCGCACATGACCGCGGGTGGAGCACCGGGCTGTCTGCTCGTGACAGGGATGCCGGGCGCCGGGAAGTCCACCGTGACTCGGCTCGTCGCTCAGCGGCTGCCACGCTCCGCGCGGCTCGACGGCGACGAGCTCAACATGATGATCGTCAACGGTTTCGTCTGGGCTCTGGGCGAGCCCGCCGATGAAGCAGCGCGGCAGGTGGAGCTGCTGCATCGCAACCTGTGCGCGCTGGCGAGCAACTTCGCCGACACCGGCTTCACGCCGGTGATCGATGCGGTGATCGCCTCGCGCGAGAAGCTCGACGTCTTCCTCGACCTCCTCGCGCCCCGCGACGTGCAGTTGGTCGTCCTCACACCAGGTATCGACGTCTGCAGACACCGCAACACCCTCAGGGATCCGCGGGAGCGGTTCAACTTCGACGGCTATGAAGCCCTCGACGCCGACATGAAGCGCGAGCTCGGCGATGTCGGCTGGTGGTTCGACACCGCCGCGCTCACGCCGGAGCAGACCGCTGACCGCATCGTCCGCGAGGCGGACGGCCGGGCCCTCGTGAGCTCACGAGGTCGGTCGCAGGGCGGCCCGAGCCGTTTGCCGCCCATGGGAGCTTCCTAGATCGTCCGCCGGCCTCCCGACGTCGGCGAGCTCGACGTCACCGTCGACGTGAAGTGCCCGACCGATGGATCATCTCCGCTTGCCCTGTGGGAAACCGGTCTCTACGATGCCGGAAACCGGTTGCCCACGCTCGATGACTGCTGTGATGTCTCGCTCCAGCGCCGGGGCGGGCTCGTCTGGCGATGCCGTGGGCGACGCGAGGTGCGTACACGCACCACAGCAACGTCCCGCATTCAATGACGAAGGTGAGGCAACGATGAGACGACCAGTCGCGCTGCGACTCCTTGCAGCGGGGGCCACGCTGGCCCTGGCAGCCACGATCGGCGTCACTGCCCTGTCCGTACCTGACGCCCAGGCGGCGACAGGCACGGCGACGGGCTTCGCGACCCGCAACGGCGGCACCACCGGTGGCGCCGGCGGACAGACGGTGAGGGCCACCACGGGGACCCAGATCCACGAGGCCCTGTGCAACCGGGCCAGCAGCAGCACCCCGATCACGATCGAGGTCGAGGGGACCATCAACCACGGCAACACGTTCAAGGTGTCCGGCACCAGCTGCAACACCACCGACGGCGTGATCGAGCTCAAGCAGATCAGCAACGTCACGCTCGTCGGGGTCGGGAGCGGCGCCGTCTTCGACCAGCTCGGCATCCACATCCGGGAGGCCAGCAACATCATCATCCAGAACGTGACGGTCCGGAACGTCAAGAAGTCCGGGTCGCCGATCTCCAACGGCGGTGACGCCATCGGCATGGAGAGCAACGTCCGCAACGTCTGGGTCGATCACGTCACCCTGGAAGCCTCGGGTGGCGAGTCGGAGGGCTTCGACGGCCTCTTCGACATGAAGAACAACACCCAGTACGTGACCCTCTCCTACAGCATCCTGCGCAACTCCGGCCGCGGTGGC
Source organism: Isoptericola halalbus (assembly GCA_009663185.1). Lineage (GTDB taxonomy): Bacteria > Actinomycetota > Actinomycetes > Actinomycetales > Cellulomonadaceae > Isoptericola > Isoptericola halalbus. The sequence continues at coordinate 89,648 of VJZX01000006.1, read as the reverse complement.
CTCATCGGCTCCAGCGAGACCGACCTGACGAACGGGTTCGTCACGTTCCACCACAACCGGTACGAGAACATCGACTCACGCGCCCCTCTGCTGCGAGGCGGCATCGCGCACATGTACAACAACCACTACGTGAGTCTCAACGCGTCCGGCATCAACTCACGGGCCGGTGCGCGAGCGAAGGTGGAGAACAACTACTTCAAGGACTCCAAGGACGTCCTCGGCACGTTCTACACGAGCGAGGCCGGCTACTGGCAGGTGAGCGGCAACGTCTTCGACAACGTGACGTGGTCCGGCCGCAGCACCGACTACAACCCGGCCGGCCCCAACCCGACGTCGACCACCACGGTCAGCATCCCGTACGCCTACACGCTGGACGGGGCGAGCTGCGTGCCCGAGATCGTCCGCGTGACGGCCGGGGCCAACACGGGGAACCGCGTGTCCGGCGGCACGTGCGGGTCGACGTCGACCCCCACCCCGACTCCGACGCCGACGCCGACGCCCAGCGGGACCAACCTCAGCATCGGGGCCGGTGCCGACGGCTCGAGCAAGGCCGACGGGACGAGCTACGGCAGCGTGATCGACGGCTCTGTCAGCACGTACTGGTCGCCGGCGGGCTCGACCGGCCGCATCTCGGTGAAGTGGGGATCACCCACCACGGTGTCGAAGATCAACGTCCGTGAGGCCGCCGACGCCGTCGGCAGGATCACCACGTGGCGGGTCGTCAACAACGACACCGGCGCCGTCCTGACCTCCGGCAGCGGAGCCGGTGTCATCACCTTCCCCGCGACCTCGCTGAGCAAGATCAACTTCGAGATCACCGGCTCGACGGGGACGCCGAAGGTCGCCGAGCTCGAGACCTACGCCGGATAGCGAGGTTCGGCTCGACCGACGTTGTGGGTGGAGTCTTCGGAGGAGCTCGGCGCTGGACTCCCCCAAGACTCCACCCACAGGCATTCACAGGCCCGCGGTCACCATGTCCGAGGAGCCGTGGCGGTACTCGAAGCGTCGAACCTCGATACTGCCCTGCGCGCACGAGACACCGACGATCCGGCCGGTGAAGCCACCCGCGACCTCGGAGGCGAGATAGCGGCCGTCGAGGCGGGCCAGCTCGCTCGGACCGGTGTCGGTGTGCACCACCGCGACGATCTCGTCGGGGCCGTGCGTGCTGCTGCGCTCGGACAACGGCTCGGCCCGCAGCTCGAGCACGGCAGCCGGTGTCCACGCAGCCTCCCCGAGCACGGCAGCGAGCGGTCCGACGCGCGCGACGGCCCGGACTCGCTCGCCGTCGACTTCCAGCGCGATGGCGTGGTCTGGGTCGAGGCGCAGCTCGAGCCCGCCGACCCCCTGGACGCTGTGGAGCTGGGCGCGCGCCGTCATGCGGTGGTGCTCCTGGCGCCGCCCGACGAACGAGCGTTCTCCCCGTGCCGTCAGAACCCAGCCTTCGTTCGAGCGCTCCAGCAGCTCGTCCGGGAACGTCCCGGCCCCCACCCACTCCGGTGGGAGCGCGCCCTCGCCCAGCTCAGCACTGATGGACGGCTCGACGTCCGGTTGGATCGGGCCTCGGACGTGCGGCCATCCGTCCTCCCACCCGATCTCGACGGCGAACGTCTCGCGGCCGAGGACGTGCCATCCGGGGAAGTGGCCCTCCGGGCGCACACCGAGGAACACCATGGCCCACGAGCCGTCGGGTCGCTCGACGAGGTCGGCGTGCCCGGTGTTCTGCACGGGCCCGTCCACGCCCCGGGCGGTCAGGAGCGGATTGTGCGGGGAGGGCTCGAACGGCCCTGACGGCGACCCGCCGCGGGCCACTGTTGCGGCGTGCCCATGCCCTGTGCCGCCCTCGGCGACGAGGAGGTACCACCACGATCCGATGCGGTACAGGTGTGGACCTTCAGGGTGCTTGCCGCCGGTCCCGCTCCAGAGGCGCTGCGGCTCGGAGAGCAGGTCACCGGTGGCGGTGTCGAGCACGGCCTGGACGATCCCGCCGTCGGTCCAGGTCAGGTAACAGGTACCGTCGTCGTCCCACGCGAGGTCGGGGTCGATCCCTCCCGCGGCCCGGATGCGCACCGGCTCGGACCACGGGCCCGCAGGATCCTTCGCGCTCACGAGCAGATGGCCGGGGCCGTCGGACACGTTCGTGGTGATCATCCAGAACCGGTCGTCGTGGTGCCGCAGGGTCGGGGCGTAGACGCCACCGGAGGGCCAGGAGCGGGACAGGTCGAGCTGGGTCCTGCTGTGCAGCGCATGGCCCACGAGCTCCCAGCTCACGAGATCGCTGGACCGGAACACCGGCACGCCGGGCGCGTACTCGAAGCTCGAGCACGCGAGGTAGAACGCGTCACCCACCCGGCACACGGACGGGTCGGGATGGAACCCGCTGATGACAGGTCTGTGGGGCAGGAGGTGCGGATCGGCCGAGCGCGGCGTGGCAGTCACACGAGAACGATGGCAGAGGTGATCCGCGCGGGCTATCGCCCGACGCGCGGCCGGACGACGAGGCTCTGCGAGATCGTCCCGACCGGCCCTCGCTCGTCGTGCAGCACCGCGCTGGTGAGCCCGACGCCGGACGGGCCGAACGTGACCGTCGTGTCGAACCCGAGCCACCCGCCGTCGGGCGTCCGGTAGAGGTGGGCGGTCAGGTCGAGGTTGGGGAACGCCACCTCGCGCGGGTCGCGCCGGACGGTCAGGCCGTTGGCGATGTCGAACAGCCCGACGCCGCGGGCCGTCGCGCTCACCTGCTCGTCCTCGAGGAGGGGGACGCCGGTGCGGACCCAGGCGGTGGCGCGGCCGGGCTCGGCCTGGGCGCGACGGACCTCGACGGTCTTGATGAAGCCACCCGGCCAGACGACCGTGAGGTCGGTCACCGGTGTCTCGTCGGGCCCCGGGATCCGGGGCAACGGCTCGGCGGCGAGCGCGGCGGTGTCACCGGGGAGCGCCAGCCAGGCCCGCAGGGTGATGGCCCTCCGGCCGCCGCAGGAGACCTCGGCCTCGACGAGCTCGACGCCCTTCCCCGGGCGGACAACCTGCACGTGCGCGTCCATGACGTCCAGCGGGTACGTCCCCCAGATGTCGTACGACAGCCGCGTCAGCACGAGCTCGCCGCGTCCCCGCGCGTCGCGGTCCTCCTCGACCAGGTGGGCGAGCAGGCCCAGCGTCGGAGCGACATGCTGCTCGTCGGTCTTCCAGGCGCCGCCGACGTGCTCGGTCGGCTGGAACGTCGTCGCGCCGGTGCGGCGGAAGTAGGCCATGACTCTCCTCGTGGGTCCGGGTGTGGACGCACGGGAGTGTCTACCAGGTTCCTGGCGCCAGGAGGGCCGGGCGCCCCGGGCTGTCGCCCGGCGAGCGATGAGTCGTGGGCTCGCGGCCGGTCTGTCCACTGGTCACACCCGTTGCCAGGGAGGTCGGCGAGTGAGCGAGCGGTACGAGATCAGGCTGCCTGGTGGGCGGGTTCTCGTCGTCCATGACACCGGCCCGCGCGAGGCCGGCGTCCCCGTCGTCGTCTGGCACCACGGCTCGCCGCAGTCCGGCGCGCTCCTTCCTCCCGTGGTCGACGCCGCGAACGCCCGCGGGATGCGCGTCGTCTCGTGCGCCCGCCCCGGCTACGGCGGGTCCACGCGCGCTCCCGGACGATCCGTCGCCGACGCCGCGTCCGACGTGGGGCACGCGCTCGACGAGCTCGGCATCGAACGCTGCTGCACGGTCGGAGCATCGGGCGGCGGGCCGCACGCCCTGGCACTCGCAGCCGTCCGCGCGGACCTCGTGACCGGCGTCGCGACGCTTGCGAGCACGGCCCCGTACGACAGCACCGAGCGCTGGTTCGCCGGCATGGCCGACGACGGCGGTCTGCGCACCGCGCTCGCGGGTACCGGCGCGCGCGCTCGCCACGAGGAGACGGCCGAGTTCGACGAGTCCAGCTTCACGTCTGCCGACTACGCGATGTTCGGCGGCCCGTGGGGAGCGCTCGGCGCCGACGCCGGGGCCGCGGGCGGGGCCTGGCCGGAGGGCCTGGTGGACGACGACGTCGCGTTCGTCCGGGCGTGGGGCGTCGACCTGGCCGAGATCGGGTGCCCGGTCCTCGTGGTCCAGGGCGGGGAGGACCGCATCGTCCCGCGTCACCACGCCGACCTGCTGGTCGACGCGCTCCGGAGAGGCGAGCTCTGGCTGCGCCCGCGCGACGGGCACATCGGCGTGCTCGGGGCGCTGCCGGTCGCTCTTGACTGGCTCCTCGACGGGCTCCGTGGCGGCATCACGGCGCACACCTGACGTTCGAAGTCGCTATCCCTTCCGGAAAGAGGCCGGAAAGCAGAAGAGATGGCGACCTGGAAGGGCGCTCACGACATAGAAGAAGCCCGCGGGCTGGAGGAGGTCCTCCTGCCGCGCTGGACGAGGGCACGGCACCCGCGGGCTCCGGTGGTCGCGTGGGAATCGCAACCGGTCCGCGCGCCTGACGGCGCGAAGCTGGCTCAGACGCGCGACCTAGCGCGCGACCACCTCATGGGTCCGATGAGTCTTCACTGCTCGGATCACCTCCCTTCTCATGTGCGCACGACGCTACGCCTGCACCAGGGCGGTGCGCCAGAGGTTTTCACCCGGTGTTCGCCGCGAGCAGGTGCGCCCACTCGGCGGGGTAGTCGTCGAGCCACTGGAGGAGCGACCGCGCGGGCCGGCCCACGAGTCGCGGGACGTCGTGCGACACGTGCTCGAACGTGCCCGCGGCGATGGCAAGGTACGAGGAGATCCATCCCTCGATCCGGTAGTCCTCGGCGTCGAGCCCCGCCCGCGACGCGTACGCCTCCTCGACGGTCTCCGGCTCGTAGACGATCGTGCGACCCGCGGCGTCGGAGAGCACGGCTGCGACCTCGGCGAGCGTCAACGCCTCGGGACCCGTGACCTCGTACGTGACGCCGTCGTGCCGCTTGGGCTTCTCGTCGAGGATGACGGCGGTCGCGACGTCGGCGACGTCGTCGTGCGAGACCGACGCGACACGGCCGCGGTCCCCCGGTCCGCGGATGACGCCGTCGGGCCCGACGAACGTCGTGAGGGCGTGGTGGTAGAGGTTGTCGCGCAGCACGGTCCAGCGCAGGCCTGAGGCCTTGAGGTGCTGTTCGGTGTGCCAGTGGTCGCGGGCGAACGTGAACACGGCGTCGGGCGCCGCGCCGACGAACGACACGTACACCAGGCGTTCGACGCCGGCCGCGACCGCCGCGTCGATCGCGGTGATGTGCTGCTCGACCCGGTCCTCGGAGTCGGCCGCGCTCACGAGGAAGACGGTCCGCACTCCGCGGAACGTCCGGCGCAGCCCCTCGTCGTCGTGGTACCCCTCGATGGCCGCGATCTGCGACTCGGGCAGCGGGCGGCCGTCGTCGAGGCGTGGCGCCTGGTCGGGGTTGCGCGTCACGAGCTTCTGGCGCGCTCCCTCGGCGGCCAGGCGGAACGCCAGCCGCGACCCCAGCCGCCCGCCGGCGCCTGTCACGGCCACGACCCCGTCGGCAGACCACCTCACCATGACCCTTACGCTATGGCGGCCCCGGGCTCCCGGCCTGCCGAGTGGGTCGAGAATGGGCGGGTGACCTCCGAGACCTACCGCGTGATGACCGTCTGCACCGGCAACATCTGCCGCTCCCCCATGGCCGAGATCGTCCTGCGTGACCGGCTCGAGGCCGCCGGCCTCGACGGCCGCGCCGTCGTCGACTCGACCGGGATCAGCGACGAGGAGCACGGCAACCCCGTCGACCCGCGCGCCGTGCGCGTTCTCGCCGCGCACGGCTATCCCACGGGCGAGGGTCACTGCGCCCGCCAGGTGCGCGCCGACGACCTGCGCCGTCGCGACCTCGTCCTGGCCATGACCGCGCACCACGCGCGCGTGCTGCGGCGGCTCGCCCCCGACGCCGACGTGCGCATGTTCCGCTCGTTCGACCCCGCCGCGCCGCAGCTCGCGCCCGGCGAGAGCGAGCACGTGCTCGACGTCGACGACCCCTGGTACGGCGAGCAGGAGGGGTTCGAGACGACCCTGTCCGAGATCGAGTCCGCGGCCGACGGGATCGTCGAGCACGTGCGTGCGCGGCTCGCCGGTCGCGAAGGAGTCGCGTGACCGACGACGGATACGTGGTCCGGCGGGTGGGCGCCGACGAGTGGCCGCAGGCCCGCGCGCTCCGGCTCGAGGCGCTCGCCGACCCCGCCGCGCCCGTCGCGTTCCTCGAGACCCTCGAGAGGGCATCGGCCCGCCCGGGCGACTTCTGGCGCCTCCGGACGCGCCACGCCGCCCAGGGTGAGGAGGCCGTGCAGGTCGTGGCGGTCGCCCGCGACGGCGGACGCTGGGTCGGCACCGTGACCTGCCTGCTCGAGGAGCCGGGCTCCGGGGACGTCGCGGGTGACGCCGTCGAGCGCCGGCAGGTGCACCTCGTCGCCGTCTACGTCAGCCCGGAGCACCGTGGGCGCGGCGTCCTCGGGCGGCTCGTCGACGAGGCGCTCGCGTGGGCTCGCTGGCGCGGCGCCGGTCGTGCCCGGCTGTTCGTCCACGTCGACAACCCGCGTGCACAGGCTGCCTACCGGCGGCTCGGCTTCGTCCTGACCGGGCGCGGCTTCACGAGCGACGCAGGCGAGGAGCTGGAGATGTCCCGCGCCCTGTGAACCACTCGCGCAGCCGCGTCAGCCACGCGGGCTCCGGCTCCGGCCGGGCAGCCGGCCGAACGCCCACGTACCCGTGGAACCAGCGGGCGGTCTCGCGCCAGACGACGTCGCGCACCTCGGGCGTGGACAGCGTGACGTCGTGCAGCGCCCCGTCGATCCGCGCGATCGTGACGATGCTGCCGAGATCGGGGACGCGGCGCGCGATCCCGACGACGTCGAGCACGGTGTCGGTGCGGCGCATCGCCTCGCTCCACCGCACGGGCGAGATCGAGTGCGCCGAGAGCAGCACGAGCACGGGCGCCTCGATGCCCAGGCCGCGCGCGACCCGCTCGTGGCCGCTGAAGATCGCGGCGAGCCACGCAGGGGTGGCACGCCACCCCTCGTCCGGGCGGAACCTGGGGTCGACGTCCCACTCCCCCTCGAGGCGTGACGAGATCGTGCGCGCGTAGTAGCCCAGGTCGACGTTGATCAGGTGGCTGCGCGGCGCGAGCGCCGCCTGCGCCCGCACGCCCGGCTCGAGCATGCGGCGGCCCATCTGCCGCGTCTGGAACTCGAGCCACGGGCTGTTGAGCACGAGCCCGGCGATGCGGCCGGGGTGGTACGCCGTCCACAGGCTCAGGATCAGCCCGCCCGTGGAGTGGCCCATGAGCACGAGCCGGCGGTCCGTCGTCGGCTGCGGTCCGTGGCCCAGGACGGCGAGCGCCGCCTCGACGTCCTCGTCGTACGTCTTGAGATCGAGGATGAAGCCCGGCGTCTGGTGATCGCGCAGGCTGCGGCCGTACTTGCGCAGGTCGAGCGCGAAGAAGCGCACGCCGAGCGACTCCCAGAACTCGGCGAGGTGCGTCTGGAAGAAGTAGTCGGTCCACCCGTGCGCATAGAGCACGTCGACGCCGGCGTCAGGCACGTCCCTGCGGGCCGCGCCGGGAGCGCGCCGCACGAGCGTGGCGACCACCTCGCCCTCGAAGTCCGGCCCGAGCTCGAGCGTGCGCCGCTCGAACCCGGGCAGGATGTCGGGGGTCCAGACGGGCGCGTCGGTCGGTGCGTCGTCGCTCACTCCCCGACCGTATTGCGCCACCGACGACGGTGCTCGCTCGCGTCAGCCGACCTCGAGCGCGCTCGCGGACGGCTCGTGGCGCACCAGCGTGAGGTGACCGCCGAGCTGGCCGCTGATCGACACGACGACGTTGCCCAGCAGGGCCACGGCGGCTCCGGCCCCGGTGCGGCCGCGTCGGCGCAGCACCCAGGAGGTCGTGAAGATGCCGCCGCCGAGGACGTTGAGCGTGGCATGCGCGGTGCCCACCCGGCGGGAGGCCGGGCTGCGCAGGCGAACCCAGTCCGCCAGGCCGGCGAGCGCCGTCGGCACCACGAGGAGCACGCCCGCGCCCACGAGCCTGCGCGCGGCGTCCGCATGCTTCTTCGGGCCCGTGAGGTCGAGCAGCGACGCGGCGGCCCAGAAGCCGATGGGCAGGTCGGTCAGGACGGGGTGCAGCGCGTGCCCGAGGGAGCGACCGCGCAGCTCCTCGAGCAGGCGCCCGCTCGGCAGGATCGCGCCGGCCGCGCGCTCGAGGACGTCGGCGAGCCGGTCGAGGCGTTCCTCGTCCTCCAGCATCTCGGCACTGCGCTTGATCGGGGGCGTGGGCATGGGGCGGACGGTCATGGTTCCCTCCGTGGGCGCATCGTCGCGGGCGATCTGTCTGCCGCTGTCGCCCGGCGTCGGCGGGTGGTGTGCGCCTCACGGTAGGTCGGGGCTGGACCACTCGCAGGCGGACCGGAGGCCGGTCAGGCGGGCGGCGAGCACGCGTCGAGCGCGGGCAGGAACGTGATGGGCACGTGTGGTGCGTGCTGCGCGACGTCGTCGCTCACCCGAGCGCACGGGCGGCGCCCTCGTCGATGCCGTCGGGCCGGCGGTCGTGCCAGGCGTCGTGCTGCCGCCAGACGACGAGGCCGTGCTCCAAGGTGGTCGTAGTAAAGCGGCTCGTGCGTCACGACGACGTTCGCGCCGGCCTCGACCGCGCGCTCGAGGACCTCGAGCGTGGCCAGCGTCGTGACCGCGACCCCGCGCACGACCGCGGAGGGGTCGCCCGCCGCGATCCCGTCGACCGTCGTCGGCCGCACGGCCACGTCGAGCGTCGCGGTGGCGTGCGCGAGCACGTCGGCGACGGTGAGGTCGCTCATGCCGCGGGCTCGCGCGCGAGGAGGTCGGGCACGGCGGTGACGTCGTCGACGACGAGCTCGGGCTCGGGCAGGTCGGGCTCGGCCTGCTGCCGCTCGAACTTGCCCGTGCGGACCAGCACGGTGCGCACGCCCGCGTCGCGGCCCATCGCGACGTCCGACGCGCGGTCGTCGCCGACCATCCACGTGCGTTCCGGCGAGGGCTCGGGGGAGATCGTGCCGACCGCGAGCCGCAGGAAGTCGACGCTCGGTTTGCCGAGCGTGCGCGCGGTGACCTGCGCCGCGTGCTCGATCGCCGCCACGATCGACCCGGTGTCGATCGCGGGCCGCCCGCCCGAGTAGAACCAGCGTCCGTGCTGCAGCGCGACGAGCTCCGCGCCGTCGAGCACCGGCCGGAACGCGGCGTCGAGCGAGTCGTAGGACAGGATCCCGCGCGTGTCGCCCACGACGACGTGCGTCGGTGAGTCGTCCGGCCCGACGACGTCGACGCTCGCCGCGAGCTGGTCGCGCACGGGGTCGATCGCCAGGACGTGGACGCGCGCTCCCGGCTGCTGGCCGAAGTACGCCGCCGCGGCGTCGACGGGTGTGAAGAGCTCGCCGGCGTCGAGCTCGAGGCCCAAGTGCCGCAGCATCGCGAGCAGCGAGGGCGAGTCCTGCGAGTCGGTGTTGGTCACGAACCGCACCGCGTGGCCGGCGTCGCGCAGCGCGCCGACGGCGCGGTCGGCGCCGGGAACGAGCGCGTCGCCGGCGTAGACCGTGCCCTGCAGGTCGAGGAGGACCGCGTGCGCCCCTGTCATTGCCGCCGCCACCAGCGGCGGCGCGCGGACGTGTCCGCGCGCTCCTCCTGCTGCGCGGGCTCGACGGCCGGGGCCCGCGTGCGGATGCCGAGCGCCGCCCGGCGCCCGCGCCACCGCGCGACCTCGCGCTCGACGTCGCGCGTCGGCGTGACGACGGGCGGGCCGCCCGTGAGCTGGCGTCGCGCGTCGATCACGCGTGCGTTGAACTCCTCGACGACCTGCCGCACGCGCTCCTCCGTGCTCTCACGGTCGAGGCTCGAGTCCAGCTCGGCGTCGTCCCTGCGGAGCTGCGCGGGCGGCAGAACCCCGGTGATCTGCTCGCGCTCGACGAGGTTCTTGAGCCACCAGTCGGGGTCGTGCGTGCCGGTCAGGCCTGGGATCGGCTTGCCCTGGGGCGGCAGGTTGTCGAACTCGCCGCGGCGGATCGCCTGGTCGACGACCGTGTCGACCCACAGCGCGCGGTCGTCCATGCGGCGGCGCTGCTGCGGCGGCTCGTCGGCGTCGTTCCCGTCGTCGGGATCCTCGCGGGCGACCTCCCGGTCCACGCGATACTGCGCGGCCCGGCGGATCGGGTCGTCGTGGTCCTCGCCTGCCATGGCCACACGCTACCGAGGCGGACGGATCAGTGCCTCGGGTCACGCACCGTCGCTAGGAACAGAGGCCACGAGGTGTCGGTGTGCGCGACCGTGAACAGGAACGGCCGGTCGAGGTTCAGCTCCTGCTCGGGCATCGGGGCCGCCGCCTCGTCGACCCCGATCTCGGTGACCGCGGCCGCGACCGTGCCCGCCTCGTCGACCTGGAGCACCGCCTGCTGGTTGGCCTGCCCGACGACCAGTTCGCCCGGTCCGAGGCCGGACAGGTCGGGCGCGGTCGTCAGCGACGGCGCCCCGAGCTGTGCGAACACGTCCATCAGGTCGAGCGGGTCGGGTGAGATGTCGAGCGTCGGCAGCGCGACCTGGACCGAGATGGGCGCGGCGGCGTCGAGCCCGTGGTCGAGCTCGGCGAGCACCTCGGGGGTGACCGCGGCGGGGTCGGCGCCCTCCGGCGGGAGCACGACGTCGGCGTGCAGTGCGTCGACGTACGGCAGGCGCGCGGCACGCCAGCCGTCGACCTCGGCGTATGCGACGTCGAGCAGCGCGTGCATCGTCTCGGCCTGGACGACGGTCCCGTCGGGGACGGTGAAGGAGGCGTCGGACGTGGCCTGCTCGTCGAACGGCTGCGCCCACCGGGCGGCCAGCACGACGGCGTCCTGCAGCACGAGCCGGAGGTCCGGGTCGGGCTCGATGGCCGTGTCCTCGATGAGGCCGCCCGAGTGGTGACGGACCCACGACCCGAGCACCTCGGTCCCGTCCGACGAGCTCAGGTCGACGCGCTGGGCGCCCGCGTCGAACGTGACCGCCAGGGCCTCGAGGAAGGCGGGGTCGACGTCGAACTCGTCGTCGACGACAACTTGCGCGGCGAGGTGGACCAGCGGGACCTCGGGGAGCTCGTCAGACTGCACGACCGCGGGGTCGCCGTCGTGCTCGAGGAGCAGGCCGCGCAGGGCGGCGAAGGCGTCGCGGCGCTCGCCGTCGGACGCGCCCAGCACCTGGTCGAGCTCGGCCAACGTGTGCGTCCGAGCGCCCTCGGCGAGCATGGCGAGCGCCACGGCGAGGCTCGACGGCGAGACGACGGTGTTCTCGTCGCCGGGTGCCGCGGCGAGCGTGATGGTGCCGATACGGCGCGTCGCGTCCACGACGTCGGGCAGCGCGGAGGCGTCGGCGACCGACACGACGCGCGGCTCGACGCCATCGGCCCGGACGAGGCCCTCGTCGGTGGCCGGGCCCGGCGCCGCGCAGGCGGCGAGCCCGGCCACGCACACGGCGGTGCCGAGGGCCACGGTGGCGGTGCTGCGACGCCTCATGTTCAACCTGTGTCACGGGCAGTCCCGGACTTGCGGACCCCGTCGTCATCGTGCGTGCTTGCTTTGTCCTCAAGCGCCGGTCTTGAGGACAAAGTCAGCACGGACGATTGCACCCACGGGCGGGCATGATGGGGCGCATGAAGGTGTCGCGCCGCAGCCACGTGCCCCCGTTCGCCGTCATGGAGATCCTCGCCGCGGCGAACGCTCGCCGGGCGGCCGGCAACGACGTGCTCAGCCTCTGCGCGGGTGAGCCGTCGACCGGGGCGTCTGACGTCGTCCGCTCGCGCGCCGCTGATCTGCTGCGGACCGGCGACCTGGGCTACACCGAGGCGATGGGCGTCCCGGCGCTCCGCGCGGAGATCGCCGCGCACTACGACCGGTGGTACGGCGTCGAGGTCGACCCGGGACGCATCGCCGTGACGACCGGGTCGAGCGGCGGGTTCGTCCTCGCGTTCCTCGCGGCGTTCGACGTCGGCGACCGCGTCGCGCTGGCCCGTCCCGGCTACCCGGCGTACAAGAACATCCTCGCCGCGCTCGGGTGCGAGGTGGTCGAGCTCGACTGCGGCCCCGAGACGCGCTACCAGCCGACGGTCTCGCAGCTCATGGAGGCGTACTACGACGGCGGTCTGGACGGCGTGATCGTCGCCTCGCCGGCCAACCCCACGGGCACGATGATCGCCCCGGCCGAGCTCGAGGCCGTCGCAACCTGGTGCGGCGAGCAGGAGGTCCGCCTCATCAGCGACGAGATCTATCACGGCATCGGCTACAGCGACGACGTACAACAGGCGACCGCAGCGATGTACACCAACGCCGGCGCCGTCGTCGTGAACTCGTTCTCCAAGTACTGGGCGATGACGGGGTGGCGGCTCGGGTGGCTCGTGCTGCCTGACGAGCTCATCGCGCCCGTGGACGCGCTCGCCGGCAACGTGGCACTCTCGCCGCCTGCCCTGGCGCAGCACGCGGGCATCGCCGCGTTCAGCCCCGAGGGCTACGCTGCCGCAGCAGCGAACGTGGCGCGCTACGCGGTGTCGCGCGAAGCGCTGCTCGACCGGGTCCCCGAGCTCGGGTGGCGGCCGGTCGCCCCGGCCGACGGCGCGTTCTACCTGTACGGCAACGTGGCGTCGTACTGTGCGCGGATCGGCGGGAACTCGGTCGACTACTGCGCGCGGCTGCTCGCCGAGGCCGACGTCGCGATCACGCCGGGGACCGACTTCGACGGCGTCGCGGGGCGCGACTGGGTTCGGCTCTCGTTCGCGGCGGCTCCCGACGTCGTCGCGCGCGCCGTCGACCGCATCGTCGCCTGGCAGCGGACCCTCTGACACCGAGGTAGCGCATCTCGCGGCGAGGTAGCGCATCTCGCGGGTGAACGCGCTACGTCGTCAGCCGGTGGCGAGGACGCCCTCACCGGCGCCGTCCTCGGACGCGGGCGGGGCGGGCACGGGGGCGCTGAGGAACTCGGCGATCTCCGCCGCCGTGGGGAACGCCGTCATGCCCGGGCGGCTGAACCAGTGGATGAGCCACACGGCGAGCTCGCGCACGGGAATGTTGAGCTGGTTCGATGTGGCGCGCAGGCGGTCGAACGCCTCGTCGCCGTCGACGCCGAACGCGACCATGAGCACCCCCTTGGCCTGCTCGATCGCGGCACGGCGCTCGGCCGACGCGCGGATCGACTCGGTCGCCGCGCGCTGGGCCGCCTCGCGGTTGGCCTCGGTGACGTCGATGAAGTAGCCCACGAGGTCCCTCACCTCGCCCGTGTCGGGATCGCGGCGCCCCTGACCCGTGACGGCCAGTGTCCGGACCGCCCCCTGAGCGTCGTAGATGCGGTGGACCGAGCTGAACGGCTCGCCGGTCTCGGCCGCGGTACGCAGGACGCCGTCCACGCGCGCGCGGTCCTCGGGATGCTTGTGCGAGAGCATCAGGTCGGTCGTCGGCACCACCTGCCCCGGCTGGAACCCGTGCATGAGGTAGACCTCGTCCGACCAGACCCACCGCCCCGTGGCCAGGTCGAGCCGATAGCGGCCGACTGGCGGCCTCGTTCCGGCGGCCAGGGCGGCTTCCAGGGCTTCGTCGAAGGGGGCACTGTCGTTCACAAGTCTTCGTCTCCCTCGGAGTGCGAGAGCGGGAGCCAGGGTTCTCGACTCCCAAGCAGGCAGACCTGTGAGCGCAGGCAGCCCGGGTGTATCGGCAGCGGACTGCCGTCGTGCGAGCACTCGTCCACCCGTGGCCGCGAGAATGCCGCCACGACTGGACGAGCGTCCAAAAGGTACCCGGTGCGAGTGGGTTGTTGCTCTCCTAGCGTGGACCCGCGGTCGAGGAACGGCCACCCGACACCCCGCCGACGGGAGGATGAATAATGACGCCCCAGCCGAGCGACCAGTCAGGCTTTCCCGCCCAGCAGCAGGAGCCCCCGGGCCTCACCGAGCCCATGACTCCCGAGCCTGACCACGGCGAGCGCTCGTACGTGGGTTCGGGAAAGCTCACGGGCCGCCGTGCCCTCATCACGGGCGGTGACTCGGGGATCGGCCGCGCGGTGGCGATCGCGTTCGCCCGTGAGGGGGCCGACGTCGCGATCAGCTATCTCCCCGACGAGCAGACCGACGCCGAGACCACGGAGCGCTGGGTCTCCGAGGCCGGGCGCCGCTGCGTGCTCGTCCCCGGCGACATCACCGACGAGTCCACCGCGCGCCAGACGGTGCGCACGGCCGCGAGCGAGCTCGGCGGCCTGGACGTGCTCGTCAACAACGCCGGTTTCCAGATGGCGCGCCGCAAGTCGATCGCCGACATCACGAGCGACGACCTCGACCAGGTCTTCAAGACCAACCTCTACGCGCTGTTCTGGATCACGCAGGAAGCGCTCGAGCACATGGACTCCGGCGGCGCGATCATCAACAACTCGTCGATCCAGGCGTACGAGCCGTCCAACACACTGCTCGACTACGCCGCGACCAAGGCGGCCATCAACAACTTCACGGTCAACCTCGCTGCGGAGGTCGGCGAGCGGGGCATCCGCGTCAACGCCGTGGCGCCCGGCCCGATCTGGACGCCGCTGCAGCCCGCCACGCAGTACGAGGAGAAGATCGAGAGGTTCGGCGGCGACACCCCGCTCGGCCGGGCGGGCCAGCCGGCCGAGGTGGCGCCCGCGTTCGTCTTCCTGGCCTCTCAGGTCACGGCGTCCTACGTCTCGGGGACCGTGCTCGGCGTGACCGGCGGCAAGCCCGTGTTCTGACAGGAGCGCGATGAAGGCGGTCGGGTCGCTGGCAGAGGTGGCCGAGCTGGCCACCTCCCGCGCGCCGCTGTTCGTGCGCTTCAGTGCCGGCCCCGACGCCGACGCTGCCGAGGTCAGCCGCGACCACGAGTCGGGCTGCGAGCTGCCAGGCCTGTCGGTGAACCCGCTCAACCCGGAGCCCTGGTTCGACCGGCCCGTGCTGCACTGGGTGGCGCGCCAGCTCGTGCAGTACGCGCACCTGGGCGAGGAGGGCCGGTACGCCTGGGTTGTCGCAGGCCGCGAGGTCGGGCGTGGACCGGACTGCGAGCCGCTCCTGGCCGACGTCGACCCGGTCGCCCGCATCCCCGACGACGTCGTGCGCGAGGCGCGCGCGCTCTACGACGAGGTGTTCGACGTCGGCGACGACGGCGCGTAGGTCCCGCCGTCAGCGGCGGTGCTCGGGCGACACCGGTGCGCCCGGCTCCGGAATGGGCAGCGCCGTCACGCCGAGCCGGTCGGTGAGGTAGAGGAACGCCTCGGCGTACGGGTTGCCGTCCACCTGGCGCCGCACGAGCTCCCAGTCCACCTGCTCGCGCAGCGCCCGCACGATGGGGAGCAGGTGGCTGAAGTCGCAGTCGTGCTCGGCGAGGCAGACGATCTTGCTCCCCACCACGTCGGTGGCCCGCAGCACGGGCATGCGCACCGCGAGCACCTCGAGCACCTCGGCCGCGTCGAGCAGGCGCGCGTCCACAGGCTCGCCGCCGAGCACGTAGATGATGTCGACGAGAGCATCGTGGTAGTACGCCTTGAACAGCCAGTCCTCGGCGGGCTCGCGCAGCTCGAGGCCCGCCTTGGACAGCGCCTCGCGGGCGTGGTCGGCGTCCTCGGCCTGGATGACGAAGTCGACGTCGTGGTGCGGCTCCGGACCCCCGCGCGCGAACGCGGCATACCCCCCGCACAGCGCGTACTGGATGCCCGCCTCTCGCAGCGCGACGGCGCTCAGGCGCAGGGCGTCGCGCAGGTGCTCTCGCTCCTCCCGCGTCAGGAAGGGCATCCGTGCTCCCTGGTCACCGATCCATGGTGCACGGGATCGGGCGCGCTCGCCGCGCGCGGCCACCCGCAGGCGCCAACGGGTGCGACGACGCGCGTGCACGCCCAGAATCGCAGGTGATGACCACGAGGCTGCGGATCGCGACGTTCAACATCCTCCACGGCAGGTCTCTGTCCGACGGCGAGGTCCACCTCCGGCGGTTCGGCAGGGCCGTCGCGGGGCTCGACGCCGACATCCTGTGCATGCAGGAGGTCGACCGCGACCAGCCCCGCTCGACCGGTGCCGACCTCACCTCGATCGCCGCGGAGGCGGCCGACGCGCCGTACCACCGCTTCGCCGCGACGCTGCGCGGCGAGCCCGGCGTGTGGTTCGCCGCGACCGGCGAGGGCCAGCCCGGCGAGTCGGAGTACGGCATCGCCATCGTCAGCCGCCATCCGGTGACCCGCTGGCGCCGGCTCGCGCTGCCCGCCATGCCGATCCGCTGGCCGCTGATGCTCAAGGACCGCCCGCCCATCCTCGTCAGGGACGAGCCGCGCGCGGCGCTCGCCGCTGTGATCGACGTGCCGGGTGGTCCGCTGACCGTCGTCTCGACCCACCTGACGTTCATCCCGGGCTGGAACGCCGTCCAGATCCGGCGCCTCTCGTGGGCCTGCCGGCACCTGCCGCGCCCGGTCGTCGTCGCGGGCGACCTCAACCTGCGGGGCCGCCTCCCCGCGCTGCTGACGGGGTGGAGGCCGCTCGCCGAGGAACCGACCTACCCGCTCGAGGACCCCGAGCACCAGATCGACCACATCCTCGGCTCCGGGGACGTGCGCGCCGTCGCGCCCGGGTGCGCGGTGCACACCGGTACCTCGGACCACCGGGCGCTGGTGGCCGAGATTGCCTGCCGGGCCGCGGCGTGATCCGCCTCGTCACGTACAACGTCCGCCACGGGCTCGGCGATGACGGGCGCGTCGACGCCGAGCGGCTCGCACAGGCCGTCGCGGCGCTCGACCCCGACGTCGTGGCCCTGCAGGAGGTCGACCGCCTCCAGGACCGCTCGGACCGCGTGGACATCCTGCGCGTCGTCGCCGAGGCCGTCGGGGCGCACGAGGCGCGCTTCGTGGCGACCCTCACCGGCCAGGTCGCTCCCCGTACAACCGTGAAGAGCGCAGGTGTACACGAACTGGGCGCGCTGGTCAGGACGTGGGCCGGGCGCCGGCGCGGCCGTGGGGACGAGACCGGTTCGCCTGCCTACGGCATCGCGGTCGTGTCACGCCACCCCGTGAGCACCTGGCGGCGGCTGCGCCTGCCGTCCGCCTCACCGTTCGTCGCTGGTCGTCAGCTCGGTCCGGACGAGCCCCGCGCGGCGCTCGCCGCCGTCGTCGAGACGCCCGACGGGCCGCTCACCGTCGTGAGCACGCACCTCGCGTTCTGGCGCTGGAACCGGGTCCAGCTGTGGACGCTGCGCCGCCACCTGCGTGCCGCTCCTCGGCCGCTCCTGCTCGTGGGCGACCTCAACATCCGCGGGCCCCTGGCCTCCGGCCTCACGGGCTGGCGCGAGCTCGTGCACGTCCCGACCTACCCGGCGGCGCGGCCGTTCCTCCCGCTCGACCACGTCCTGGCCGACGGCGACGTGGTGGCCGTCGGCCCGGCCCGCGCGCTCGACCTCGGGCTGAGCGACCACCGCGCCGTCGTCGTCGACGTGATGCTCACGCCCAGGGGTCGAGCACGACCTTGATGCAGCCGTCCTGCTTCTTCTGGAACATCCGGTAGGCCTCGGGCGCCTGCTCGAGCGGCAGGCGATGCGTGCGCAGGTCGAGCACGCCGAGCGGGTCCGCCGGGTCCTGCAGCAGCGGCAGGACGTCGGGCACCCAGCGCCGCACGTTCGCCTGCCCCATCCGGAGGGTGACCTGCTTGTCGAACAGCTGAATGAGCGGCAACGGGTCCTTCGCGCCCCCGTACACGCCGCTGATCGACACGGTCCCGCCACGGCGCACGACCTCGATCGCCGTGTACAGGGCCGTGAGACGGTCGCCGCCGGCCTTGCCGGTGAACGGCGCCGCGACGGCGTCGGGCAGGAAGCCCACGGCCTTGTGCGCCAGCTCGGCCATGTGCGACCCGTGCGCCTCCATGCCGACGGCGTCGATGACGCTGTCGGCCCCGCGCCCGTCGGTGACGGTGCGGACGGCCTCGGCCACGTCTCCGTCGCCGGTGCGGTTCAGATCGAGCACCTCGACGCCGTGCCGTGCCGCCATCGCGATACGGGCGGGCACCTGGTCGACCGCGATGACGTGCCCCGCACCTTGGTGCAGGGCGATCCGGGCGCACATCTGCCCGATCGGCCCGAGGCCGAGGACGACGACGGTCGACCCGGGCATGACGCCGGCGTACTCGACGGCCTGCCAGGCCGTGGGGACCACGTCCGACAGGAAGAGCCACTGCTCGTCCGGGCTGCCGTCGTCGGGCACGACGATCGGGCCGTACTGCGCCTGCGGCACGCGCAGGTACTGCGCCTGCCCGCCCGGGACCGAGCCGTACAGGCGGGTGTAGCCGAACAGCGCGCCGCCCTTGTCGTGCTCGCGCACCTGGGTGGTCTCGCACTGCGACTGCAGGCCGCGGTTGCACATGAAGCACGACCCGCACGAGATGTTGAACGGCACGACGACGCGGTCCCCGACCCTGAGATCACCCGCCTCCGGGCCGACCTCCTCGACGACCCCCATCGCCTCGTGTCCCAGCACGTGGCCGGCGTCGAGGTACATCCCGAGGACCCCGTACAGGTGCAGGTCGGAGCCGCAGATCGCCGTCGACGTCACCCGGACCACCGCGTCGTTCGGCGCGACCACCTCGGGGTCTGGCACGGTCTCGACCGTGACGTGCTCCCGGCCCTGCCACGTCAGTGCACGCATCGCTGTCCCTTCGACCCGGTGGTCGAGATTCCCGATGAGCACACCCGGGATCTCGGTCGGCACGGCCACTGTCGGTCCGCTTCTCAACGCTCGCACGAGAAGCGTTCCTTCTCCCGGCGCGCGCGCCGACCGGCGCCGGTGCACGATGCACTGGCGGGCGCGGGGAGCTGCCCGGCGCGACGGAAGGAGCGTGATGACGGGCGACGTAGCAGGTGCGCGCGGCCCCTCCCAGGGGGGCCGGCGCGAGACGATCGAGGAGCGCTCGGACCGCAACTGGGTCGAGCTGCTGCAGGAGCTGCGCGTCATGCAGACCGGGGTGCAGATCCTCACCGGCTTCCTGCTGACACTGCCGTTCCAGCAGCGGTTCGCGGACCTCGACGAGTACCAGCTCACCGTGTACCTGGTGCTCGTGGTCCTCTCCGTGGCGACGACGGGCATGCTCGTCTCCCCCGTCGCGCTCCACCGGTCGCTCTTCCGCAAGCACCTCAAGCCGCAGACCGTCACGGGCGGCGACCGGATGACGCGTGTCGCGATCGTGCTGCTCGCCTTCGTCATGACCGGGACCGTGCTGCTGATCTTCGACGTGGTCGTCGACCGCGCCGCAGGCCTCGTCGTGGGTGCCTCGGTCCTGGGCGTGCTGCTCTTCCTGTGGGCCGTCGTGCCCGTCATCGTGCGCCGCCGCAGCTGACGCCGGCGCACGACGGCGGTAGCTGTACCCGGCGTCAGGCCGCGAGGTCGACGGCGCGGGGCTCGACGGCGGGCTCGACGTCGTCGGGCCGGCGCAGGGTGATCACCGACTCGTGCTCGGGCTCCGGTTCGGGACGCTCGACCGTCTCGTCACCCGCCCGACGCCGCTCGCGGGCGATCGTGACGAGGGCCTGGGCCCCGATCACGATCCACGCGACGTTCGACGCGGCCGCAGGCCAGACCCCGTTCACGGCGGAGACGACGAGCATCAGCGTGGCTGCCGTCAGGTTCGCGACCTGGAACGGCAGCGAGCCGGGCGTCCAGCGGCCCTGGGTGGCCATGGCGTACGCGACAAGTCCGGCGACGGCGCCGACCCAGCCGAGAGCGGTGACGAGGGTCAGCATCGAGAACGACATGCGGGTCTCCGGGCAGCACGATGTCGCGACGCGCGACGACGCGCCACGAGAAGTGGGAAGGTGTGGGGCGCCGGTCCCGGGGGGGGACACCGGCCGGCGCCACGACTATGGTGCGACATGCAGTTGCTTCAGCGCAATTGAATCCTTCTGCATCCCGCAATTAGCATCTCTACATGGCTACCGACCCACGCAGGCTTGCCTTTCTCCTTGCCGTCCACCGGGCCGGGGGCGTGCTCGCGGCAGCAGACCTTCTGCATGTCACCCCGTCCGCGGTGTCCCAGCAGATCGCCCGGCTCGAGGCGGAGGAGGGGTACGCCGTCCTCGACCGCGGGCCACGGGGCGTGACCCTCACCGCGGCCGGTCGGGTGCTCGCCGACACGGCCGAGCGCATCGAGGCCGAGCTGCTCGAGGCGCGCCAGGCGATCGCCGCGCTCGGCGAGGGCGTCACGGGACACGTCAAGATGGGCGCGTTCCAGACGGCCATCCGTGCCGTCGTCGCGCCCATGCTCGCGGATCTCGCCGAGCGTCACCCCGGCGTCGAGGTCGACGTGCGCGAGCACGAGCCCGCCGAAGCGCTGCGCAGGCTACGCGCCGGCGACCTCGACGTCGTGGTGCTCGAGCGTGACGTCGACGTGGACGCGCCCGCCCCGCGCGGTGCGCACGACGTGCCCCTGCTCGACGAGCCGTGGCGGCTCGTCATCCCCGCGTCGATGCCGAGGCCCGAGAGGATCGACGACCTGCGTGACGCCCAGTGGGTCGGCCCCGACCCCGACACGGCGGCCGGTCGCGCGCTGGGGCGCCTGTCGCGGACGCTCGGGGTGACGCTCGCGACGCGCCACACCTTCTTCGACTTCGACACGGCGCTCGCCCTCGTCGCCGCCGGGCAGGGGGTCGCGATGCTCCCGGCGCTCGCGCTGCAGGGCATGTCCACTCCGAGCGGGGAGGTGCTCGACGGCGTCGAGGTCGTCGGGCTCCCCGGCCTCGGTTCCCGGCGGCTCGTCGTGCGGCACCGTGCGACGCGGCACGAGCCAGGCCGGGCCGTGCGCGCCGTCGTCGACGCGATGGTCGAGGTCTCCCGGACCCTCCAGCTCGCGTAGGTCTCGCCGAGACGGAGGAGTGGTCGCCGGTGGTCAGACAGGCGGCCCCGCATCACCTTCGATGTGGAAGGTGACCTGCACCTGACGCCCTGACTGGGTGCTCGGCACGGTCCCCACTTCTGCGAACGTCACCTGGGCCGCAGCGCCGAAGCACCCTGCTCGGTGTTCTCTGCGAGGAAGGCCGTGACCTCGGCGAGGAAGACCGCCCAGGCCGGCTCACCGGCAAGGAGGATGTGGTTGGCGGTCTCCAGCGCCACGAAGCGGCTGTTCGGGATGAGCGAGGCCATCAGCCGGCCCTGCTCGAACGGGACGCGGTGGTCGTGGCGGGCGTGGAGCACCAGGGTCGGCGCCGTCACCCGGCGTGCAGCCCCGACGCCGTCGAAGCTGCCGGTCAGCTCGAGCACACGCGCGGCGTTCTCCGCCGACGCAGTCTTGCGCTGCAGGTCGTTGAACGCCTCCCACAGCTCTCGCGGCGCCCCCGGCATGAACTGCGAGGTGAAGACCTGGCGGAACGCCGGGTCGTCGCCGCCCCACCCGAGACGTGCGAGATCGGCCTGGAGCTGGTGCAGGCGACGGTCCTCCTCGTTCCTGGCACGTACGAGCCGTCCCTGCACGTAGCCGCCGTACAGGACCAGGCGGCTGACCCGTTCCGGGTGGCGGGCGGCGTAGGTGATGGCCACCGTCGCTCCCTGGGATATGCCCAGCATCGGGAACCGCTCCAGGCCCACCTGGTCCACGACGGTCTCGAGATCCTGCACCCAGCTCTCCAGCGACGGAGACGGGATGTCCCAGTCCGACAGCCCGCAGCCCCGCTCGTCGTACCTGATGAGCCGGTAACGCCGGGAGAGCTCGACCATCCAGTGGCGCCATACCGGGCTGTGCCAGTCGTGGTCGACGTGGGTGAGCCAGTGCGCCGGCCTGACGAGCGGCGGTCCGCTGCCCGAGCAGGCGTAGGCCAGCGTCACCCCGTCCGTGGTCCGGCAGAACCTGATCTGCTGCTCCAGCCTGCCGACGTCGGCCGGGCTCATTCTCCCGACGTCGCGCAGCGCGGCCGCGAGCTCGTCACGGAGCCTGATGGCCTCAGGTCCCGGGCCCACGCCCAGCTCGCGGCGCAGGGTGCGGTCCATCGCCTCGAACTGCCGCAGGGCGGCCCGCGGGTCGCCGGCGTCTCGCAGCTCTCGGATCAGCTCCAGGTGCGCCTGCTCATCGACCGGGTCGTGCTCCAGCAGCTCACGCCATCGCCGCGCCTGCCGCAGCAGACGGTCGCGCAGCAGCGCATGCCGCTCCCGGGGCTGGGCTGCCCAGTCCGCGTAGATGTCCGCCGGGAGCAGGTCCGGGCCGTACGCGTCCAGCACGGCCGCGGCAGTTGCCGACTCGCCTTCTGCGAGGGCCTCGGCCGCGGCCGTCTCGAACCCCGGGGCGTCCACGATCACCGGCCTGTCCGGCAGCAACCGCACCATGCCTCCTCGGACCACGACGGCCTCGTCGAGACCGATCGCCCGCCGGGCGAAGTGGACCGCCTTGTGCAGCCGCGGCGCGGCCTCGGCCGCGTCGAGGTCCGGCCAGAGCCGGTCCATGAGCTGCTCGCGGTGCAGGATCATCCCGGGCTGCAGCGCGAGGAGCTTGACCAATGCGGCCGCGTCGCGCCGAGACCAGGCGGACTCGGGCACGGGGTGTCCGTCGACCTGGACCCGGAACGCGCCGAGGAGGCCGATCTCGACCGGCGCGGGCTGGCCGCTCACCACTCAAGTATCGGACGGGAACCGCGGGCGGCGCGTGGTCAGGGCGGGCACACCCGCGACCGGCCTGACGGAGGAACTGCTGGCGGAGGTCTTCGGGCTGCAGGCGCTTCCGGTCCTACCCCTAGAACTCGACGTTGCCGCGGCAGGCCTCGCCCGGGCTCGGCACGAATGCCTTGAAGCCGTGGCTGACCCATCTGCCGTAGCTCTGCACATGCCCGTCCGAGACGATGTCGTCCGGAATGTTGGGCTGGTTCTCCTGGGCGTCGGGCAGGTCCCGCCCCGAGAATGCGCAGATCGAGCTCGCCCTGTGCGCACCCGGGATCGGGTCACCATTCCCGTTGATCTCACCCGCCTGCGCCGACATGGCGCCGCCGACGGTAAGGCCCAGCGCGACCGCACATGTGATCACGACACGCTTCATGTCCGCCCACCTCCTTGTGGTCAAGGACGGCCGGTCAGGTCGAGCGAGCCCGGTCCGCCCCCCGATCCCCCTCCGACAAGGTACTCCGCGCGGCCCGGTTGTTGATCGGCGGACTCGAGGTTTCACCCGTCCGGGCCCGGGCCGGGGTGCCCACGGCGCACCGACGCGAGGGTGCTGACACAGCGCGAGCCCGGGATGCCTGCTGGCTCCCGGGCTCGCGCTTCTCAGGGTTGCTCCCGTTTTACCGGGCCTCTCCCTGGGCAAGACCTAGATTACTCCCCTACCCTCATGCCTGGAAGGGGGTCGTGGGGCCGTTGCCAAATCGAGACATGCTTGGTGCTTTCCTGAGTAAACCGTGAGCCGTCCCAGTCGGCCCAACGGTCCCGCAGCCGCATCCCCGCGATGCGGGCCATGAGGTCGAGCTCGGCCGGCCAGGCGTACCGGAACGGGATCGACCAGAAGCTCCCCCGGCCGCCCGCCACCCGGACGTGGTTCGACGTGTACCGCTGCGTCACGACGTCGAAGCGGTCGAAGCCGAGACGCCCGCCGTCGTCGTGCGGCTCGACCGTGAACGGCACCGTGTCCTGGCCTGGCGGGAGGCGGCGCAGCGGCGGGACGACGGTCTCCACGACGAAGCAGCCGCCCGGCCGCAGGTGCGCGGCCGCGTTGACGAAGCATGTCACCTGCGCGTCCTGCGTCGTGAGGTTGTCGATGGTGTTGAACACCAGGTAGACGAGCGAGAACTCGCCCGCAACGCGCGTCGACGTCATGTCGCCGATGGTCACGCCGACGAGGTCCCCGCCCGGCTTCGACTCGATCCGGGCGGCCATCGCCCTGCTCAGCTCGATGCCGTGGACGCGGACCCCGCGCCGAGCCAGGGGAAGCGCGACGCGTCCGGTCCCGACCGCCAGCTCGAGCGCGTCGCCGTCGCCCGCCAGGTCGGCCAGGACGTCCACGGTGGCCTCCACGACGGAGGGTGCGAAGGGGCCGTCGTCGCCGTCGTACCGGGCGGCGACGCTCTCGGGGAACCAGCCGTCGTCGGGGTCGTCGGCGGCCTCAGGACGTGTGTCGAGCGATGCCATGACCTCGACGCTAGGACGGGTTCGCGGAGGTGTCGTCCCCTTTTCCCCCGGTGGCCCACCGCGATGCCGCGGCACCCGTAGGGTGACTCGCCATGGACGTCGCTGTTCTCGGAGCCCCCGGAGACGTGGGCCGCCAGGTCTGCACCCAGCTGATCGCGGGCGGGCTGCTCTCGGCCACCTCGCGCCTGCAGCTCGTGGGCCGGCCCGACGGCGCCTCGCGCTCCGCGGCGTTCGGCCTGCGGGCCGACCTCGCGGACGCGTTCGAGGAGCGCGCCCCCCTGATCGACGTCGCGCTCTCCCCCGACGACGTCACGGCCGACGTCGTCGTCGCCACGGCGGGGCGGACCGTCCCGGCCGAGGTCGGAATCAACGCCGATCGCGCGGCGCTCGCGGCTGCGAACCTCGAGGTCTTCCGCACGTACGCCGAGGCGCTCGCACGCCACGGCTCGGGGCGCGAGGTCGTCATCGTCGTGACCAACCCGGTCGAGCTCGGTGTTGCCGTCATGGCCGAGGTGCTGGGCCGGCACCGCGTGATCGGCATGGGCGCCTGGCTGGACACGCTGCGCTTCCGTCGCGAGATCGCCGTCGAGCTGGGCGTGCGGCGCCACCGGGTCGGCGGTTTCGTGGGCGGCCAGCACGGCGAGCGCGCGGTGCCGTTCTGGTCGACCGTGAGCATCGCTGGCCTCGACGACGACGAGTGCGCGGCCGCCGTCGCGTACCTGCGGCGCGGACGCTCGCTCCACACCCTGCCGGACGACGTCGCCGCCGCGAACCGGCTGATCGACGAGGTCGCCGCGCGCGACGTCGGCGAGGCGTTCGTGCAGGTCGACGCGATGCCCGCCGACCTGCGGGTCATCGCCAGGCCGTCCATGACGCACCAGTCGGGCGCCAAGACCGCGACGGCGACCGCCGGGGCGACGGTCGACCTCGTGCGCACCGTGCTCGACGGCCGGGACATCGTCGTGGCTGCCCAGGTCGCGCTCGACGGCGAGCTCGACGGCGCGGTCGAGGTCCCTGGGAGGGTGCAAGGCGTGCCCGTGACGCTCGGCCCCGAGGGCTGGACGCACGTGCTGCTCGACCCGATCGCCGACGACGAGGCGCGGCTGCTGTCCGTGGCCGGCCGCTCGACCGACGGGATGCTCGACGCGCTCGGCGTGGCGCTGCCTGCCGCGGGGCCGCCCGTCGTCGGCGCGGCCGCGAGCACTCCCCCGGACGTCGCACCGGGCGCCGAGCCGAGCTGGTCGGTCGAGATCGACGTCGTCGGCGCCGACGGCGTCGGGACGGTCGCGACGCTGACGAGCGTGTTCGCGTCGCGCGGCGTGGCCGTGGACTCCCTGTCGACACGGGTCACGGAGGTTGGTTCGGACGGTCGCGCCCGTACTGGCGTCGTGGCGGTCACCTTCCGCGCGGGCGAGCGTCGCGCGCGGGCGCTCGTGCGGACGCTCGAGCGCCTCGCGATGGTGCGCGCCGTCGTCGTGCGCGAGGTAGAACCGCGGGGCGCGAGGTAGAACGACCGGACCTTCTACCTCGGCGGGCGGGTAGGATCGGCACCACAACGCAACACGCCGCTCGAACCGCGACGGGAGAGTCCGGCGGACCTGGCAGCAGGGCCGTCGGCGCCGAAGGAGCAACCCCTCCCCGGGAATCTCACAGGCACCCGGACCGTCGTGGCGAGGCAACTCTGGAAAGCGGCCCGCCCGACGTCGCACGTCGGTCGGGCCCACCGACGGTGCAAGTCGGCGCGCCCCGTGAGGCGGACCGGCAAATCTCTCAGGTCGACGTGCGACCAGGGCTCAGGCCCGGCGCGGTCCGATGACAGAGCGGGGAGGGACAGCTCGTCCCCGCCCGCCTGGCCGGCCCGAACACACGGAGCGCTCGACGTGACCCACTCCCCCGCGGGATCCTCCGCCTACGACCCCGACGTCTTCGCCGACCGGCACATCGGCCCGCGCGAGCGCGAGGTCCGGGCCATGCTCGAGCAGCTCGGCTACGACGGCCTGGACGACCTGATCGACGCCGCGGTGCCGAAGGCGATCCGCACGGAGCGTCCGCTCGACCTGCCGCCGGCGCGCAGCGAGGCGCAGGTGCTCGACGACCTGCGCGCGATCGCCGCGAAGAACCAGGTCAAGCGCCAGATGATCGGCCTCGGCTACTACGGGACCATCACTCCCCCGGTCATCCGCCGCAACGTCCTCGAGTCCCCTGCCTGGTACACCGCGTACACGCCGTACCAGCCGGAGATCTCCCAGGGCAGGCTCGAGGCGCTCCTGAACTTCCAGCAGGCCGTCGAGGACCTCACGGGTCTCGAGATCGCGGGTGCGTCGCTGCTCGACGAAGCCACCGCGGTCGCCGAGGCCGTGGCGCTCATGTGGCGCGCCTCGCGTGCGGGGTCCGGCTACGTGGTGCTGGACGCCGACCTGTTCCCGCAGAGCCTCGCCGTCACGCGCGGCCGCGCGGAGGCGATCGGCCTGCCGGTCGTCGTGGTCTCGCTCGACGGCGGCCTGGCGGCCGGCCTCGATGCCTTCGTGTCCGACGGCGGCGCGCTGCCGGACGGCGAGCTCGTCGGCGTCGTGGTCCAGCAGACGGGGGCGTCGGGCCGCGTGCTCGACGCTCGCGGCGTCGTCGCCGAGGCCAAGGAGCACGGCGCGCTGGTCACCGTGGCGACCGACCTGCTCGCGCTGACGCTGCTGGTCTCGCCCGGCGAGCTCGGCGCCGACGTCGCGGTCGGCTCGGCGCAGCGCTTCGGCGTCCCGCTCTTCTACGGCGGCCCGCACGCGGCGTTCATGGCGGTACGCAAGGGCCTCGAGCGGCAGCTCCCCGGGCGGCTCGTCGGCGTGTCGGTCGACGCCGACGGCGCTCCGGCCTACCGGCTCGCGCTCTCGACGCGCGAGCAGCACATCCGCCGGGAGAAGGCGACGAGCAACATCTGCACCGCCCAGGCGCTGCTCGCGATCGTCGCGTCGATGTACGCGGTGTACCACGGCCCGGAGGGGCTGCGCGCGATCGGCGAGCGCGTGCATGGGCGCGCCGCGACCATCGCGGCCGGACTGGCCGCGGCGGGGGTCGAGGTCGAGCACGACGCCTTCTTCGACACCGTCCGAGCCGTCGTGCCGGGCCGCGCCGAGGCCATCGGATCGGCCGCGGTCGAGGCGGGATACAACCTGTACATCGTCGACGCCGACCATGTACAAGTGGCCTGCGACGAGACGACGACGGCCGCCGACGTCGAGGCCGTCCTCGCGCTGTTCGGCGCGAACCCGGCTGATGCGGCCGACGACCTCGGGCTGCCGGAGGCGCTGCTGCGCACCACGGACTACCTGACGCACCCGATCTTCCACACGCACCGCTCCGAGACGGCGATGCTGCGCTACCTGCGCTCCCTGAGCGACAAGGACCTCGCGCTCGACCGCACGATGATCCCGCTGGGCTCGTGCACGATGAAGCTCAACGCGACCGCGGAGATGGAGCCCATCAGCTGGCCCGGTTTTGCGGACATCCACCCGTACGTGCCCGCTGACCAGGCCCGCGGCTACGCCGAGCTCATCGAGCGGCTCGAGGCGCAGCTCGCCGAGATCACGGGGTACGCGGCCGTCTCGGTCCAGCCCAACGCGGGCTCGCAGGGCGAGTTCGCCGGTCTGCTGGCCGTGAAGGGCTACCACGCGTCGCGCGGCGAGACCGGGCGCGACATCGTGCTCATCCCGGCCTCGGCGCACGGGACGAACGCGGCGTCGGCGGCCCTCGCCGGGCTGCGTGTCGAGGTCGTGGCCACGGCCGGCGACGGCGAGATCCTGCTCGACGACCTGCGCGCCAAGCTCGAGCACCACGGCGACCGGGTCGCAGGGATCATGATCACCTACCCCTCGACGCACGGCGTGTACGAGGACCATGTCCGCGAGGTCTGCGACCTTGTACATGACGCAGGCGGCCAGGTGTACATCGACGGCGCCAACCTCAACGCGCTCGTCGGCCTGGCCCGGCCGGGGGAGTTCGGCGGCGACGTCTCGCACCTCAACCTGCACAAGACGTTCTGCATCCCGCACGGCGGCGGCGGTCCCGGCGTCGGTCCCGTCGCCGTGGCCGAGCACCTCGTGCCGTTCCTGCCGGGCGACCCGACCCCGGGCGGCGTCAAGGACGCGCCGGGGGAGGAGATCGCGCCCGTCTCCGCGGCGTCGCACGGCTCGGCCGGGATCCTGCCGATCTCCTACGCCTACCTCGCGCTCATGGGCCCCGACGGGCTGACCGAGGCGTCCAAGGCCGCGGTGCTCACCGCCAACTACGTGGCCGTGCGCCTCGATGGACACTTCCCGGTGCTCTACTCGGGCGCGAACGGCCTCGTGGCGCACGAGTGCATCCTCGACCTTCGTCCGATCACGGCCGACACCGGCGTGACGGCCGAGGACGTCGCCAAGCGGCTCATGGACTACGGCTTCCATGCCCCGACCATGTCGTTCCCGGTGGCGGGCACGCTCATGGTCGAGCCGACCGAGAGCGAGGACCTCGCCGAGCTCGACCGGTTCGTCGACGCCATGGTCGCGATCCGTGGCGAGATCGACGCCGTCGCGTCGGGCCGCTGGCCGGTCGAGGACTCGCCGCTGCGGAACGCGCCCCACACCGCGGCCTCGGTCATGGCCGACGAGTGGACCAAGCCGTACCCGCGCGAGCTCGCCGCGTTCCCCGTCGCCGGCCTGCGCGGCGCGAAGTACTGGCCGCCGGTGCGGCGCATCGACAGCGCCAAGGGCGACCGCAACCTCGTGTGCGCCTGCCCGCCGCCCGAGGCCTTCGCCGGAGCCCACTGATCCCCGCCGCCCACTGATCCCCGCCGAGCCGACGAGACAGGAGCCTCGATGACCGAGGACCAGCAGGACAGGAAGACCGCGCTCCACGACGAGCACGTGGCGCTCGGCGCCGCGCTCACCGGGTTCGGCGGCTGGCTTATGCCGCTGCGGTACACGTCCGACCTCGCGGAGCACCGCGCGGTGCGCGAGGCCGCTGGCCTGTTCGACCTGTCGCACATGGGGGAGATCCACGTCGTCGGATTCCAGGCGGCCGCGGCGCTCGACCACGCGATCGTCGGCAGCGCGACGGCGATCGGCGTCGGGCGTGCCCGGTACTCGATGCTCTGCGCCGAGGACGGCTCGGTGCTCGACGACATCATCGTCTACCGCCTCGCGGACGAGCACTTCCTCGTCGTCGCGAACGCGGGCAACGCCGCACTGGTCGCGCGCGAGCTCACCGAGCGTGCGGCGGGCTTCGACGCCGTCGTCGACGACCGTTCGGACTCCACGGCGCTCGTCGCCGTCCAGGGTCCCCGAGCGGAGGAGATCGTCGCGTCGCTCACGGCGCCCGACGACGTCGAGGCCGTCCGGACGATGAAGTACTACGCCTCCGCGCCGGCCACCGTGGCCGGCGTCGACGCGCTCGTCGCGCGCACCGGCTACACGGGGGAGGACGGCTTCGAGCTCTTCGTCCCGGCCGAGCGCGCCGTCGAGCTGTGGAAGGCGCTGCTGGTCGCGGGGGAGCCCCTCGGTCTCGTGCCCGCCGGCCTGTCCGCGCGCGACTCGTTGCGCCTCGAAGCCGGCATGCCGCTCTACGGCCACGAGCTCGACACGACCACCACGCCCTACGAGGCGGGCCTCGGCCGCGTGGTCAAGCTCGACAAGGTGTCCGACGACGGCACCCCGGTCGAGTTCGTCGGGCGCGCCGCGCTGGCCTCACGGCGGGGGAGCGCGCCCGCCCGCGTCCTGGTCGGCCTCAAGGGCGAGGGTCGGCGCCCGGCCCGCGCCGGGTACGACGTGCTGGTCCGCCACCCGGACGACTCGGCGGGCGTCAAGGTCGGCAGGGTCACGTCCGGCGCGCCGTCGCCCACCCTCGGACACCCGATCGCGATGGCCTACGTGACGCCCGAGGTGTCGGCCGAGGGCACGCGCCTCGCGGTGGACGTCCGCGGCAGGGCCGAGCCGTTCGTCGTCGTCCCCCTGCCGTTCTACTCGCGTTCGTAGGACGATCGTCCTGGCCCGCCGCCCGTTCGAGCATGCTCGTGGCGGCGGGTCGTGACGCAGCCGCACGCATGCTCACGCCCGACCGCACATACGAAGGAGCACCTCATGGCCGACTTCCCCGCGCACCTGCGCTACTCCGTCGAGCACGAGTGGGTCGACGACGCGTCCCCCGCGACAGTGGGCGTGACGTCCGTCGCCGCCGACGCGCTCGGCGACGTCGTCTACCTCGAGCTGCCCGAGGTCGGTACGACGATCGAGGCCGGCGCCGTGGTCGGGGAGATCGAGTCGACCAAGTCCGTCTCGGAGCTGTACTCGCCGGTGAGCGGGACCGTCGTCGAGGTGAACCAGTCCGCCGTGGACGACCCGGCGCTGGTCAACTCGGACCCTTTCGGCGCGGGCTGGCTGTTCAAGGTCGACGTCACCGGCGCGGGCGACCTCCTCACCGCCGCGGAGTATGCCGCACATTCGGGCTGAGCGCCCGCTGAACGCAGCGTGATCAAACTGTGATATACGGCGATCCGGTGCCGGCGGGTGGTGCCGGCGGATTGCTGACCAGGGCAAACGACGGGCCGGCGTCCATCTCGAGCAGATGGGCGCCGGCCCGTGACGCGTCATAGCCCAACAGATCGTTGTGACGGGCGTCATAAAGCATCACCCACCTCCTCCCACCACATAGCGGCAGTCCCCAGGCCGACCACGTCACGGTCGGCGGCCGCGTTGGAGGAATGAGCAATGAGCATCATGGAGCTGACCAGTCTGGCACCTGTACACCCGGGCATGATCCTGACCCGCCGTGAGCAGGTCGTCCTGTCCAACCTGTCCGAGGACGTCACCCTCGAGCAGATCGCGAGCAAGCTGTTCGTCACGCGCAACACCGTCAAGTCGCAGGTGCGGAGCGTCTACCGCAAGCTCGGAGTGTCCAACCGCGCCGACGCGGTCGCCTGGGCACGCCGGGCAGGACTCAACGCCGGCTGAACGATCTGAGCGTGAGGCCTCGTCGTCCGACAGGGGGCTGTAGGACGACGGGGCCTCGCCATGTCCGGGGCCGTGTCGGCAGACCGCCGCGCCGCCGTGCCGCCGTGCCAGCCAGGACATGCGCAGGACACGGTCCCGACACGGTCTGATGGCAGACTCGCGGGCATGACAGACCGCCGCCTCGTGGTTGCCGCCGCGATCGTCGACGACCTCGCCCGCCCGACCGTGCTCCTCGCGGCGCGCCGCAGCCGCCCGGCGGAGCTGGCGGGGCGCTGGGAGTTCCCGGGCGGCAAGGTGGACCCGGGGGAGGAGCCCCTCCAGGCGCTGCACCGCGAGCTGGCGGAGGAGCTCGGCGTCGAGGTCGAGCTCGGTGCCGAGCTGCCGGGCCCCGACGACGGCGCCTGGATCATCACGGACCGCCACGTCCTGCGCCTCTGGTACGCCCGCATCACGCACGGCGAGCCGCGGCCGCTGATCGAGCACGACGAGGTGCGGTGGCTGGCCGTCGCCTCCTCGCCCGACCTCGACTGGCTCGAGGGCGACGTCCGCATCGTGGATGCGCTGGTCAGGCAGGTCTCCGCGCCGGTCCGATGAACCGCCGGCGGCAAGTCGACTTTTGATTGACAGTCGTCACAAGTGCCGTAGGATGCGGAACCAGACAGCTCGCGTCGCCCACGCCGACGACGGCACAGCGGCCACCCGGGCTCGTCTGACGGCACCACAGGCACCGTGCGATCCGCCGCGCGACGCGGGGGATGCGCCGGCTCGAGGACGAGCGAGGAGGTGGGTGGAGCGCGCCGACAGGCGCGCGAGAGACGACCGGGCCACCCTGCGCCGTCGTTGCAGCGACGGCGGGTGACCCGGTCCGTGATGAACCCTGACAGGCGGTCAACCGGACAGGAGCACCACACATGAAGCGTACCCAGGCGCAAGCCCGACGAGGCAGATCGGTCGCCGGCGCCGTCGCCGCGATCACCCTCGTCTCCGCTGGGCTGACGGCGGTTGCCGCCCCGGCACAAGCCGTGGCCGACGAGCCCGCGCTCGACTGGTCGAACTACGAGCGCACGACCCTGACCAAGGACGTCGGCGAGCCGATCGACATGGCGATCCTCCCCGACAACCGGATCCTCCACACGGCCCGCAACGGCGACATCCGGCTGACGGACCCCGCCACGGGCATCACCGAGATCATCAACACGATCGACGTCTACGCCAACTCCGAGGACGGGCTCCAGGGCATCGCCGTCGACCCCGACTTCGAGCAGAACGGCTGGGTCTACCTCGTCTACGCGCCGCGCGACGCCGACGGTGACGGCCAGGCCGACACGCCGGCCGGCTCGGCGCCGACCACCCTGCCCGCGGGCGAGGACGAGACCTACTGGGACCGGTGGCTCGGCGTGAACCGGCTCTCCCGGTTCAGGTGGACGGGCGAGAGCCTCGACCTGTCGACCGAGCAGGCGATCCTCGACGTCGAGGTCCAGCGTGGTCAGTGCTGCCACGTCGGTGCCGACATGGACTGGGACGCCGAGGGCAACCTCTACCTCTCGACCGGCGACAACACGCCCGCCGGCACGCCCGGCGCCAACGGCATGGCGCCCAACAACGACGCACCGGGCATGAACCCCGGCTTCGACGCGCGCCGCAGCTCGGGCAACACCGACGACCTGCGCGGCAAGATCCTGCGCATCCACGTCGAGGCGGACGGCAGCTACACCATCCCGGAAGGGAACCTCTTCGCGCCCGGGACGCCGAACACGCGCCCCGAGATCTTCGTGATGGGCGTCCGGAACCCGTTCCGCATCGACGTGGACCCTCAGACGAACAGCCTCTCGTGGGGCGATTACGGACCCGACGCGCCGCAGCCCAACCCGGACCGCGGCCCCATGGGCTACGTCGAGTGGAACGTCGTGAGCCTCGACGACCCGCACAACTCGGGCTGGCCGTACTGCCACGGGCCCAACGCCGCCTACAACGAGTGGAACTTCGCGACGGCGACGCCGGGCGCGTGGTTCGACTGCGCCGCCCCGCTGAACAACTCCCGCTGGAACACCGGCCTGACGGAGCTCCCGGCCTCGCGGGCAGCCACCCTGTACTACGGCGACGAGCCCGGACAGCAGGAACGGGACCAGCTGGTGAACTTCGGATCGGGCCGCGGCCAGGGCCCCATGGGCGGCCCCGTGTACCACTACGACGCCGCCAACCCGTCGACGGCCAAGCTGCCGGCGTACTGGGACGGCAAGTCGTTCTTCGGTGAGTTCTCGCAGGACTACCTGGCCGCGTTCACGATCGACCCATCGACCTACGACGTCACCGGCATCGAGGACTTCCTGCCCAACGCCGTCATCGAGCCCGCGGGCCTGCCGCGCATCGACAACCCGATGGACCTCGAGTTCGGTCCGGACGGCGCGCTGTACGTCCTCGAGTACGGCGACGGCTTCTTCCGCCCCAACCCCGACTCGGGCCTGCACCGCATCGCCTACGCTCAGGACAACCGTTCGCCGCAGGCCGTGCTCTCGGCGACGCCGCACTCGTCGTCGAGCGCCCCGCTCACGGTCGCGTTCGACGCCTCCGGCTCCTCGGACCCCGAGGGTCAGGCGCTCACCTACGAGTGGGACTTCGACGGCGACGGCACGTTCGACGCCACCGGGATCGAGGCGACGCACACCTACACCGATCTCGGCGTCTACACGGCACGGCTGCGCGTCACGGACTCGGGCGGCAGGATCAGCCTCGCGACGCGCACGATCAGCGTCGGCAACACCGCGCCTGAGGTGACGATCGAGCTGCCGGCGAACGGCGGGTTCTTCGGGTGGGGCGACCGCGTCCCGTTCCGGATCACCACGCACGACGCCGAGGACGGCGACAACACCGTCTGCTCGCGTGTCCGGTGGACCTACGGCCTCGGCCACGACGAGCACGCTCACCCCGAGGTCTCGGGCACGGGCTGCTCGGGTGTGCTCCCGACCGACGCGAACTCGCCGCAGCATGGCGCCGGGGCGAACCTCTACGGTGCGCTCGTGGTGACCTACACCGACGAGGGCGCCAACGGGCTGACCCCGGCGAAGGGTGAGGCCACCGCGCGCCTCAACCCGTTCCAGCAGGAGGCGGAGTACGCCACCGGCCTCGGCGGCGGTGACGTCGTCGCCGACGCGGCGGCGAGCGCCGGCCACGTTGTGCGGCTCGGTGCCGGCGACGTCCTGCGGTGGGACCCGGTGAGCTTCGTGAACATCGACGACGTGGTGGTCCGGGCCTCCGGCAAGGGCCAGCTCGAGCTCCGGTACGGCTCGCCGAAGGCCAAGCCGTTCGGCACGGTCACTCTCAAGCCGGGCCAGGGCTGGCAGGACGCGGTGGTCCGGGTCGCCGGCGCCGCGCCGACGGGGTCAGGGTCGCTCTACGTCTCCGTCCGCGGCGACGCCGCGGTCGACAGCCTGACGTTCCGGGGTGCCGGCGTCGGCCAGGCACCGTGAGCGTGACGCTCCGATGACCTGACGGCGCGCCGGCCTCACCGGCGAGGCACTGCGCGACGGCGGTACGCACCTGGAGGTGCGTGCCGCCGTCGTCGTGTGTCGCCCTCGGGAGAGCCGGCCCGTCAGGGGGAGACGGGCTCGAGCACCATCGCGGCCCCGCCGCCGCGGCGCCGTGGCTCCGACACCGCGGTGAGCAGGCCGTCGGGGCCGAACTCGATCGCCGTGGCGGCGCCGATCTCGGCCGCGCTCGTGAACTGGTCGCCCGAGCGGATGAGCCGGTGCCCGTACGCCTCGAGCTCTGCGCCGTAGAGCTCGATGAACTCGGGTTCCGCAAGCGCGGCGGCGGTGTTGCGCTGGGTCGCGCGGGGCGCGGAGAGCGCCTCGGCGATGTCCATCCCGCGATCGAGGCGGTTCGTCAGGGTCTGCAGGACGGTCGTGATGATGGTGGACCCGCCGGGGGAGCCGAGCGCGAGGACGGGCTCGCCGTCGCGCAGCACGAGCGTGGGCGCCATCGACGAGCGGGGACGCTTGCCGGGTTCGATCCGGTTCGGGTCGCCCGGGGCCCAGACCAGCGAGAAGTCCGTGAGCTCGTTGTTGAGCAGGAAGCCGCGGCCCGGGACGACCATGCCGGAGCCGCCCGTCTGCTCGATGGTGAGCGTGTACTCGACGATGTTGCCCTCCCCGTCGACGACGGTGAGGTTGGTCGTCGAGATGTTCTCGGTGTCCGCCTCCTCGAGCGGGACGGTCTCGCCGCAGTCGCTCGACCCGGCGTCGACGTCGCCGGGCGCGAGGGGCTTGACCAGCGCCGTCGTCGGGTCGATGAGGCACGCGCGCTCCGCGGCGAAGTCGTCCGAGAGCAGCGTGTCGAGCGGGACGTCCACGAACGCCGCGTCGCCCAGGTACGCCCCACGGTCGGCGAACGACAGCGCGCTCGCCTCGAGGTAGTGGTGCAGGTAGTCGACGTCGGACATGCCCGGCAGGTCGAACGTCTCGAGGATGTTGAGCGCCTCGCCGACGGTCGAGCCGCCGCTCGACGGCGGTGCCATGCCGTAGACGTCGTAGTCGCGGTACTTCACGTGCGTCGGGTCCTGGACGAGCGCCTCGTAGGCTTCGAGGTCCTCGAGCGCGAGGTACCCGGGCGGTACCGGCAGGTCGGTGCCGGGGTCCGTGGCCGGGTCGGTGACGGCGCTGACCATCTCCTCGGCGAGGTCGCCGGTGTAGAAAGCCTTGGTGCCCTGCTCGGCGAGCAGGTCGTACGTGGCCGCGAGGTCCCGGTTGCGGAAGATCGTCCCGACGACGGGCGCGTCGCCACCGGGAAGGAACAGCTCGGAGGTGGCTGGGAAGGCGGCGAAGCGGTCGGCGTTGTCGAGCGTCTGGTTGCGGAAGGTGTCGTCGACGACGAAGCCGCGGCGGGCGAGCTGGGTCGCGGGCTTGAGGGCTTCCTTGAGCGAGAGCGTGCCCCACTCGGCGAGCGCGACCTCCCACGTGGCGGGCGTGCCCGGCGTGCCGACGGAGACGCCGCTCGTGACGAGGTCGGGGGAGAAGCGGTAGGGCGCTCCCGTGGCCGGGTCGACGAACGCGTCGGTGGGCATCGCGGCCGGCGCCGTCTCACGGCCGTCGATGGTCGTGACCTCGCCCGTGCCGGCGTCGTAGTGGACGAGGAAGCCGCCGCCGCCGATGCCCGCGCTGTACGGCTCGGTCACGCCGAGCGCGGCAGCGGCCGCGACCGCGGCGTCGACGGCGTTGCCGCCCTTGCGCAGCACCTCGAGCCCGATGCGGCTCGCCTCGGGGTCGACCGTGCTGATCGCGCCGCCGTAGCCCACCGCCATCGGGATCTTGTCCTCATGGCGCGGCGCCGCGGCGGCCGGACTCGTCGCCGGAGCTAGGCCCGGCGCGACGGCGGTCGTGACGGCGAGGCCGGTCGTGACGGCGGCGGCCAGGGCCGCGGCGAGCGGTCTGCGTGTCGAACGGGTGGAGCTGCGGTGGTCCATAGCCTTCTCCTCGCACCGGGTCGTGACACTACAGTCACCCGAGGCGACGATTTTGGCTAGAGGGAGGTCTGCGCGGCGAGCCAGCGCTCGACGTCGCGCGCGACGTCGTCGTCAAGGACCGCGCCCCGTACGGTGCAGCTGCGGGGTCGCGGGCGGGCATGGAGCTCACGGCGGTGCGCTTCGACCGGAGCACGAGAGGCTCGTTGGTCGCCCGCGGTCTGTACGGGCGTGGAACGAGGACGTACGGTCTCGTTGGGGGAGGTCTTCATGGGATCGATCACCGTCCTCGACCACCTGAGCCTCGACGGGGTCATGCAGAGCCCCGCGTCGCCTGACGAGGACCCGCGGGACGGCTTCACGCTCGGCGGCTGGACCGCGCCGCGCGTGGACGACGTCATGGTGGACCGGCTCGGCGCCATGATGGACGCCTCCGACGACGGCGCGCTGCTCCTTGGGCGTCGCACGTTCGAGCAGTTCGCCGCCTACTGGCCGCACCAGAGCGACAACCCGTACACCGAGGTCCTCAACCGGCGCACGAAGTACGTCGTCTCGACGACGCTCGCCGGACCGCCGTCATGGGAGAACTCCGTGCTCCTGCGCGACCTCGACGCCGTGGCCGACGTTCGCGCGGCTAAGGAAGGAGGCCCGCTCACCGTCCTGGGCAGCGGCGAGCTCGTCGCGTCGCTGCGGGAGCGCGACCTCGTCGACCGGTACGTCCTGATGGTTCACCCCGTGCTGCTCGGGTCGGGGCGCAGGCTGTTCGACGGCGGGCCCGGGCCGGCCGACCTGGCGCTCGTCGACTGCCTGACCACGTCGACCGGCGTCATCATCGCGACCTACGAACGGCAGCGCTGAGATGGACGTTCGTGGAAGGGGCCGGGAGAACCGGCGTACGGTGGGGCCCATGAGCGACTTCCAGGTCAACCGGCGGAACCGGCAGGAGCCGTCCGGCACGCTGTTCGGACGTGTGATCGTCTCGTTCCTCCTGTTCGTCGGCGGGCTCGTCCTCATCGGCATCGGCTCGGGCGCCGAGATGCCGACGGGGCCCGCGTTGTTCGTGGGCGGGATCCTCGCCGTCTGCCTCGGTTTCGGCCTGCCGATGATCGGCGTCCACGAACGCTGAGCGCACGCGAGGCAGGGCCCCGGCTCGTCGCCGGGCGCCCTGCCTCGTCGCGTGCTACTTCTTCGAGGACTCGATCACGTTCGGCTGGGCCGTGTGCTCGACCTCGATGCGGCGCGGCTTGGCCTCTTCGGACACAGGGATCGTCAGCGTCAGAACGCCGTCGGCGTAGGACGCCGAGACCTTGTCCATGGCGAGGCCGCGGCCGAGCGTCAGCTGACGCGCGAAGGTGCCCGCCGGGCGCTCGCGCACCAGCCACCGGCCCTCACCGGAGCGAGCCGTGCGTTCGGCGCGGATCGTCATGGTCTGGTCCTCGCACGACACGTCGATCGTGCCCGGGTCCACACCTGGCAGGTCCACGGCCAGGACGAAGTGGTCACCCTCGCGGAAGAGGTCCATCGGCATCGCGGGGGCGACCCGGGGGTTGAGGGCGAACGAGCCGAAGAGCCGGTCCATCTCCTGGAACGGGTCCCACATCGCAGCCATCGCGCATCACCTCCTTGACGTGAGGCCGCGCCCTGCGGCCTCGTCGCGCCCGACGCCGCACGCACCCGACGTCGGGTGGCTACACCTCTGGTCTAGCACTCTCGATCCGAGAGTGCCAAGGTCCGCTTGTTCGCTCAGGGCGAACACCGCGGGCGCGCGTGGACAACCCTTCGAGGTCGCCATCTCTTCCGCGATCCGGGCGTTTGACGGAAGANGTTCGCTCAGGGCGAACACCGCGGGCGCGCGTGGACAACCCTTCGAGGTCGCCATCTCTTCCGCGATCCGGGCGTTTGACGGAAGAGATGACGACCTCGAAGGGGAGGGCGTGTTCTACCTCGGCGGGGGTCGTTCTACCTCGCGGGGGCGAGGAGCGTCGTGCGGACCGTGCGGGCCGCCTCGACGAGGTTGGCCAGCGCGGGGGTGACCTCCTCGTAGCGGCGGGTCTTGAGCCCGCAGTCGGGGTTGACCCAGACGAGCCCGGGGTCGATCGACGTGACCGCGAGGCCGAGCAGCTCGGTCACCTCCTCGACCGTCGGCACGCGCGGAGAGTGGATGTCGTACACCCCCGGGCCGATCCCGCGCGCGTACCCGGCGTCGTGCAGCTCGGGCACGATCTCCATGCGCGAGCGCGCCGCCTCGAGCGAGGTCACGTCGGCGTCGAGCCCGTCGATCGCGCCGATCACCTCGCCGAACTCCGAGTAGCACAGGTGGGTGTGCACCTGCGTCTCGGGCCGGGCTCCGGCGGTCGCGAGGCGGAACGAGCCGACCGACCAGCGCAGGTACGCGTCCTGGTCCGCCCGGCGCAGGGGGAGCAGCTCGCGCAGCGCGGGCTCGTCCACCTGCACGACGGCGATGCCCGCGCCCTCGAGGTCGCCCACCTCGTCGCGGAGCGCGAGCGCGACCTGGTTCGCCGTGTCGCCGAGCGGCTGGTCGTCGCGCACGAACGACCAGGCGAGGATGGTCACCGGACCCGTGAGCATGCCCTTGAGGGGCTTGGCGGTCAGCGACTGCGCGTACTCGGCCCACTCGACCGTCATCGGCGCCGGGCGCGAGACGTCACCCCACAGGATCGGCGGGCGCACGCACCGCGACCCGTACGACTGCACCCAGCCGAGCTGCGTCGTCGCGAACCCGTCGAGCTGCTCGGCGAAGTACTGCACCATGTCGTTGCGCTCGGGCTCGCCGTGCACGAGCACGTCCAGCCCCAGCTCCTCCTGCAGCGCGACGACCCGCTCGACCTCGGCGCGCATCGCCGCGGCATACGCGGCGTCGTCGAGCTCGCCCTTCGTCCACGCGGCCCGGGCCGTGCGGATCTCGGTCGTCTGCGGGAACGAGCCGATCGTCGTCGTGGGCAGCGGCGGCAGGTGCAGCCGCTCGCGCTGGGCGGCCACCCGCTCGGTGTGGGCGCCGCGGGTGAACGCGTCCTCGCCGAGCGCGGCGAGGCGCTCGCGGACGGCCGGCACGACGACGCCGGGCGCGACCGCGCGCGACGCGAGCGCGTCGGTGGCCTGGGACAGCTTGCCGGCCACGGCGTCGCGGCCGAGCGCGAGGCCCTTGGCCAGCGTCGTCACCTCGCGCGCCTTCTGGTCGGCGAACGCGAGCCAGGCGCGCAGCTCACCGAAGCGCCCGGCCCGCTGAGCCGCCGGGTCGTCCCACGTCTCGTCCTCGACGTCGTGCGGCACGTGCAGCAGCGACGTCGAGGTCCCGACGACGACCGCGCCCGCGCCCGTGCGCGCGGCGAGGCCCTCGAGGACCTCGAGCTTCGAGGCGAGGTCGGCGCGCCACACGCCGTGCCCGTCGACGACGCCGGCCACGAGGGCCTTGCGCTCGAGTCCCGGGACCGGCCCTGCGGGCGCCGCGCCGCGCACGAGGTCGAGCGCGATCGCCTCGACGTCGGTCGCCGCGAGCACCGCCAGCAGGTCGGCCTCGTCGCCGGGCCGGGACAGGTCCCCGTACGGGGCGGCGACGAGGATGCTCGGCCGGTTCACGCCCGGGGCGAGGTCGGCCGCGAGCCGCGTGTACGCGTGGGTCACGGCGTGCGCGACCTCGGCACGCGTCGCCCCCGCGGCCTCGATCAGCGCGTCCGAGACGAGGCCCGGCTCGTCGAGCTGGACCCACGGCGCTCCGGCCTGTGCGAGGGAGTGCAGCAGTTGCACGTACGCGGTGACGGCGTCGTCGAGCCGGTCGAGCGGGCGGAACCCGTCGGGCGCGTCGGCGTCGGCCTTGGAGACCAGCAGGAACGTCACGGGCCCGACGACGGCGGGCCGCGTGACGACGCCCTCGGACCGCGCCTCGACGTGCTCGCGCACGACTCGGTCGTCGGTCAGCCGGAACGCCGTGCCGGGCCCGATCTCGGGTACGAGGTAGTGGTAGTTGGTGTCGAACCACTTGGTCATCTCGAGCGGCGGCTGGCCCTCGGTGCCGCGCGCGAGTGCGAAGTAGGTCGACAGCGGCACGCCCGTGCCGCCGTCGTGCAGCGACGCGACGTCGCAGAGCTCGCCGAAGCGAGCGGGCAGCGCGCCGAGCGTGACCGCGGCGTCGAGCACCTGGTCGTAGTACGAGAACGAGCCGGGGACGGAGCCGTCGGCCGGGTCCAGGCCGAGCTCGACGAGGCGCCGCAGCGTGGCCAGCCGAAGGCCGCGCGCGACGGACTCGAGCTCGTCGACGCCGGTGCGCCCGGCCCAGTGGGCCTCGAGCGCGCGCTTGAGCTCACGACGGCGGCCGATCCTCGGATAGCCGAGGATCGTTCCGCCCTCGAACGGGGTGGTGGTGGTTTGCGTGGACATGAGCACTCCTGAGCAGATGGTGCTCCCCGGAGTCACGCGGTCAGGTGGCTGTGCCTGTCAGGTGAGAGGGGAGCGTCCGACGGGATGCCCGGTACCCACGGCCTTCTGGCCAGGTCGACGTCGCTGGACGACGTCGTGCCGCCGAGGTTGACACCCTCGAGCAGGTCCAGAGCGGGACGGTACTTGTTGAACGTGTACACGTGCAGGCCGGGCGCCCCCGCATCGAGCACGCGCTGGGCGAGCTCGGCGGAGTACGCGATCCCGTAGGCGTGCTGGGCCTCCGGGTCCGGCAGGGCGTCGAGCGCGTCCAGCAGGTGCTGGGGTGCGCGGACGCCGGTGAGCTCCTCGACGCGACGGAGCCGGTGCGGCTCGGTCGTGGGCAGCAGCCCGGCGAGGATCGGGATCGTCACCCCGGCCGCACGGGCCTCGGCGACGAAGTCGGTGTACGAGTCTGCCTCGTAGAACAGCTGGGTGATGGCGAAGCTCGCGCCGGCCTCCTGCTTCTCGACGAGGCGGCGCACCTCCTGGGTGCGCGTGGTTCCGGCGCCGGGGTTGCCGTTCGCGAAGGTCGCGACGGCGATGGTCAGCGGGCGGGCCGCGCCGCGCAGGGCCGTGCCCGGGTCCTGCGCACAGCGCCGGGCCTCGACCTCTCGCAGCAGGTGG
This sequence comes from Isoptericola halalbus, assembly GCA_009663185.1. GTDB lineage: Bacteria > Actinomycetota > Actinomycetes > Actinomycetales > Cellulomonadaceae > Isoptericola > Isoptericola halalbus. The sequence continues at coordinate 48,067 of VJZX01000006.1, read as the reverse complement.
ACGAGCTCGATGCTCGAGTGCACGCCGTCCGTCGGCGGACGCCAGTCGGGCTGGTCCTTGGGCGGGTCCCCGCGCAGGGCGAGGAACGTGCGCACCCCCGCTTCGAGGAAGTCGTCGATGACCTCGGAGACGTCCTCGCGCGACGCGCCGACGCAGGTCAGGTGCGCCACGGGGAGCACCGGCGTGCCCTCGAGCAGGGTCGCGACGACGCGGCGCGCCGTGGCGCGGTCGCCGCCGGCCGCGCCGTACGTCACCGAGACGAAGTCCGGGTGCGTGGCGACGAGCCGGCGCGCCGTCTCCCAGAACTTGGGCGCGGCCTCGGGCCGGCGCGGCGGCATCAGCTCGAACGAGACCGTCGGCCGGTGCCGGTATGCGGGAAGCTGCGTCGGGTTTGCCTCTGCGACCATGCGTCACTCCATCGGACCTGGCGTGAGCACCTTCGTCCTCGGGAGGCTTCCGTCGGAGAACGGGTTGCTGCGGCGTCGTCGAGCCAGGACTCTCGGCCGCTCTGGATGGTTGGCCTCGATCGTAGGCACGTCCGTGGCGCGGACGCGAGACGGCTCACAGGGTGAGATTGCCCCAGCGGCACAGGTTCGCCCGTCAGCCGTGCGGCAGCAGCGCCGCGAGCATGAGCACGACCGGCAGCGAGCCGGCCGTGGTGACGAAGACGGCGTCGCGGGACAGGGCCACGCCTTGGCCGTACCTGGCGGCGAGCACGAACACGTTCTGCGCGGTGGGCAGCGCCGCCAGGACGGTCACGGCGAAGACCGTCGCATCCTCGAGTCCCAGCCCGTGCTCGGCCGTCAGGAAGACGACGAGCGGCTGGACGACCAGCTTGATCGCCGACACGAGCCCGACCTCGCCCCGGGTGGCGGCGGCACCCGGACGCGGTCCGGCGTGCAGCGAGATGCCGAAGGCGAGAAGCATCGCCGGTACCGCGAACCCACCCAGGACGTCGAGCGGCTCGCGAACGAGCGTCGGCAGCGTCACACCCGTGCCGGAGAGCGTCACGCCGACGATCGAGGCGACCGTGATCGGGTTGATCGTCGACCGCACCACGGCCATGACACCGGCGCCGCGTGCGGTGCCGCTCGCGTCGAGGAGCAGCAGCGAGACGGGCTGGATGACGATGAGCTGGAGGAGGAGCACCGGGGCGACGAGAGAGGCGTCGCCCAGCACGTACGCGGCGATCGGCAGGCCGAGGTTCGCCGCGTTGACGTACACCGCGCTCATCGTGCCGACGACGAGCTCGCCGACCCGGCGGCGCCACCACCACGTTGCCAGCGGGAGATACACGACGGCGCCGGCAAGCACCCCGACGCCTGTGGCGACGGTCCGGCCGGAGAACACCACGCCCGGATCGGCGTCGGCGAGCACCGTGAGCATGAGCGCCGGGCTGGCCACCCAGAAGGTCACCCGGGCGAGGGCCTCCTGGGCCGAGCTGCCGAGGACGCCGCGGCGCGCCAGCAGATAGCCCGTGGTGATCACGACGCAGATCACGCTGAACCCCTGGATCACGCCGAGCACGTCACGCCCTCCCGGCGACGGCGGGCGCTGCACGCCAGGTGCGCGCCCGCCGTCGTCCGTGCGTCATCGGCGGTCGAGCTCCACGGGAGCGGAGGCCGCGTCGGACGCGACGTCGGGCGCGACGTCGGACGCTGCTCGGTCCGCCCGGCGGGACGTGATGGTCCGCAGCAGGCTCGGTCCCGCGCCCAGGACGATCGCGGCGACCGTCAGCGTGAGCGAGATCGGCTGCTGGAACAGGATCAGCAGGTTGCCGTCCCCGAGGTTCGACGTCTGGACGAGCGACTTCTCGAACAAGGGTCCCAGCACGAGTCCGAGGACGAACGGTGCCGCCGGGAAGTCGAACATCTTCATCAGGTAGCCGACGACACCGGCAGCCAGCACGACCCAGAGGCTGAACAGGTTGTTGCCGATCGCGAACGCCCCCACCATGCTCGTGAAGACGATCACCGGGTACAGGTAGCTGTACGGCAGGCGGAGCAGCTGGGCGAAGACCGGTGCGAGCGGCAGGTTCAGCACGAGCAGCATGAGGTTGCCGAAGAAGAACGAGACCAGCAGGCCCCACACGAGCGTGGGCTGGGTCTCGAACAGCAGCGGACCGGGCTGCAGCCCGAAGATCACGAAGCCGCCCAGGAGCACCGCCGTGGTGCCGCCCCCGGGGATGCCGAGCGACAGCGTCGGGATGAAGCTGGCGTTCGCCGCGGCGTTGTTCGAGGCTTCCGGCGCGGCCACGCCCTCGACGGCGCCCGACCCGATCTCGCTCCGGTTCTTCGAGACCTGCTTCTCGATGCCGTACGACATGAACGATGCGAGCGTGGCGCCGGCGCCCGGAAGCACGCCCAGCCCGAACCCGACGCCCGTGCCCCGCAGCGTGGGAGCGATCGCGCGCCGGATGTCCGAGCGCCGGACCACGAGGTCACGGAACCGGGTACGGATGGGCCGCTCGCCGCCCCGGCGGATCTGGTGGAGCACCTCGCCGATGGCGAAGAGACCGATCATGACCTCGATGAACGGGATCCCGCTGAGCAGGTTGACGCTGCCGCCGGTGAACCGTGCGGTCGAGAAACCGGTCGCCACGCCCACGGTGGAGACCAGGATGCCCGCGGCCGCCATCGTCATGCCGCGCACGGGGTTTCCACCGGAGAACGACACGATCGTCGCGAGACCGAGCAGGATGACCGCGAGGTTCTCGGCGGGACCGAACCTGAGCGCGAACGACGACACGGGCGCGGCCAGCGCGATCAGGAGCGCGAGGCTGATGATCGCTGCCCCGAAGGAGGACAGCGCCGAGATCGCGAGCGCGGCACCCGCCCGACCCTTGCGGGCCATCTGGTAACCGTCGAGCGTCAGCACGACGCTCGACGAGTCACCAGGGGTCGAGATCAGGATGGAGCTGATGGACGAGCCGTACTGGCACCCGTAGTAGATGCCCGCGAGCATGATGAGCGCCGTCACCGGCTCCATCGTGAGGGTGGCCGGGAGCAGGATCGCGACGCCGGTCGTCGAGCCCAGTCCGGGCAGCATGCCGATCGCCGTGCCGAGCAGGACGCCGACGAAGCACCACATCAGGTTCTGAGGCGTCGCAGCGGTCTCGAGCCCGAGCATGAGGTTGTCGATCACAACGAACTCCTAGAAGCCGAGCGGCCCGACGGGCACAGGGACGTTCAGGACGAGGACGAACACCCCGTAGGCCAGCACGGCGGCCCCCACGGCCGTGAGCGCGGAGGGGAGCACCGGTCTGCGCTCGATTCCGAGCGTGAGTGTCAGCACCACCAGACTCAGGGCGGTGATCAGCCCGAGGAACGGGACGAGGCCCACGCCGACGGCGGTCGTCGCGAAGATCGCGACGATGGCGCGTGCACGTTGTCGGTCGGTGCGGCCGAACTGGTCGACGGCGTCGGCCGCCTCCTGCTCGACGTCCTGGACGCTCGCCATGAGCCCGGTCCGCTCGCGCGCGGCGCGCGGGCGCAGGATCCGGGCCAGCTCGAGCGTCGCGAACACGACCATGACCGCTCCCGCCGACGCCGGGACGAAGCCCGGACCGATCCGCCCGTCCTCGCCGAGGAGCCCGTACCCGAGGCCGCCGACCACCGCCGCCAGGCCGAGCCCGGCGAGCGCGGCGTTCCCGACGGCGTCGCTCCTTCGCCCCGGGCGGCCCACCTCGTCAGCCAAGGCCCAGACCTGCCTTGAGGTCGGCGTCGTAGTCGGCGAGGTACGCGGTGAAGTCGACGCCGTACGCTGCGTCGGCCTGCATGTAGTTGTCTTCGATGTACTGCCTGTAGCCGTCGGTCTGCGCGTACTCCTTCGCCATGTCGACCCAGTACTGCATCGCCTCCTCGGAGATGCCTCCGGGTGCGATGAAACCGCGGAACTGGGCGAATGCGACGTCGATGCCCTCCTCCAGGCCTGTCGGGACGTCGGCGAGGAGCGGGTAGTCGTAGCGCTCCGGCGCCAGCGCGCACAGCGCCCGCAGATCGCCCGACTCGAGCTGCCCGGTGACCTCGCCCGGGTTCAGGGACGCCACGTCGACGTGCCCGCCGAGGAGGGCGGCCACGACCTCGCCGCCGGACTCGTACGGGATGCGGTCGAAAGTGATGTCCTGGTCCTGCTCGAGGAGGCTGAACACGATGGAGTCGAGGCTCGTCGCGCCCGAGACGGCGGCGACGACCTTGCCCGCCCGGGTCGCCTCGACGACGTCGGTGCACGAGGTGAAGGGGGAGTCCTCGGCGACCGTGATGATCGTGTAGTCGTCACCGAGCTTCATGATCGGCGTGAAGTCCTCGTAGGTGAACTCGACGTCCTGCACGGCAGGCAGCGCCATCATCGCCGTCTCGGTGGCGAGCAGCTGGTCCGACTTCCCCTCGTAGCCCAGGAACGTCGAGTAGCCGACCGCGCCGGAGCCGCCCTCGAGGTTGCTGACGGTGACGGTCGAGCCCGTGACCTCCTTCAGGCCCTCGGCGATCGCGCGGCCGGAGAGGTCGGACCCGCCGCCGGCCGCGAAGGGGACCGTCATCGTGACCCGGTTGCCGGGGTCGAACCCGCCGCTCGACGCAGTGCCAGATGCGCCGGAGCACGCGGTGAGGGCAAGGACGGTGCCGACCGTCAGGGCGGTGGTCACAACAGTGTGCTTCATGAGATCTCCTCGTTGAGTTCGTGGTGCGGGTGCCGCTTCGGCCGCCGCACGGCGGTTCGGCTCAGTACTCGGACGACGGTCTCGTCGCGAGCCCCGCTGGATTCCTGCTGCCTGTCAGGCAGGTGTGGCGACGCGACGGTGCGCGCTGCGGGCGCCGAGCGCGACGGCGATGTCGAACGCGTGCTGCATGGGACCGAGGTGGGCGACGCCCTTGCCGACGATCTCGTGCGCCGTGCCGTGCGCCGGGGTGACGATCGGCACGGGCAGCCCTCCCTGGACGGTCACGCCCTGGTCGAAGCCCATGAGCTTCATCGCGATCTGGCCCTGGTCGTGGTACATCGTCACGACGCCGTCGTAGTGCCCGTCGCGCGCCTTGATGAAGATGGTGTCGCTCGGGAACGGCCCGGAGGCGTCGATGCCCTCGCTCCTGGCCAGCTCGACCGCGGGCGCGATGTGGTCGATCTCCTCGCGGCCGAACTGACCGTTCTCGCCGGCGTGCGGGTTGAGGGCACAGACCGCGAGGCGCGGTGCCTCGACGCCGGAGTCCGCCACGACCTGGTGGAGCAGGCGGATGGCGTCGAGGACCGCACGGGCGTTGATCCGTGCGGCGACGTCCTTGAGCGCGACATGGGAGGTCACGCGCGACGTCGTGAGCCCGGGGACGAAGTTGAGCTCGGACGTCACTCCCTCGTGGCCGAGGAGGGTGGCGAACCAGCGCAGCTCGTCCTCGGAGTCCATGCCGGCCAGGTGCAGGGCCGTCTTGTTCAGGGGCGCGAACATGATCGCGTCGACCTCGCCCCGCCCGTACATGGCGAGGGCCTCGACCAGGTCGGTGCGCGTTCGCTCGCCCGCTGCACGCGTGACCTGCCCGCGCGGCACGGAGCGGTCCGCGAGCGGGCTCCCGACGACACCTGCGTGCGCGGCGTCGGGCGTGGGGGCGATCGGGACCTCGACGCCGACCTCGGCGGCCGCGGCCGCCAGCTCGGCCCCGCTCGCGAGCACCAGGACGTCGGCGCGCTCGAGGTTCGACGCGTCGGCCAGCAGGCGCGCGACCAGTTCGGGGCCGATGCCGGACGGGTCCCCCAGCGTCAGGGCGACTCGTGGTCTGACCGTATGCGGCGTGAGCATCCTTGCTCCTTCTCCTCTAGAGGAATCAGCGATCCTATTGGATCGAGGCTTAAGGGATCGTGGCAGAAGTCCTGCCAGGGTGCAACCCTCGAGCGTGCCGGCTCAGCCCTGTGGGCCGTCGGCCATCGGCGCGGACCCCGAGGCGCGGGTGCGTACCCCTTCCAGGTGCCGTCGCATCGCAGCCACCGCCTGCTCGGCGTTCCCCGCCTCGAGTGCGCGGAGCACCTCGGCGTGCTCGTAGAGCGCCGCCTCGGCGTCCGACACCCCGTGGCCCACCGCCTGGCGCAGGCGGTGGACGTGCACGCCCATGCCCTCGAGCATCTGCAGGAGGTACCGGTTCCCGCTCGCGCGCATGATCACGACGTGGAACCCCCAGTCCGCGTCGAAGTAGTGGCGCATGTGCGCAGCGGTGCGGGCCTGCGGGTCGTCGGCGCTGCGGGCGAGCTCCTGCACGGCGTCGAGATGGCGCGTGTGCGCCTCGCGGAGCTGCGGGAGGAGCGTCGTGCTGTGCTGGGCCGCGCGCTCGATCGCGGCGAGCTCCACCACGGCGCGCGCCTCGACGAGCTCGGCCATCTGCTCGGCCGACAACGGCGGTGCGACGCGGTAGCCCTTGAGCGCGGCGCGGGTCACGAGGCCCGTGTGCTCGAGGTTGACGAGCGCCTCGCGGACCGGGGTCGGCGAGACCCCGAGCTGGCGGGCGAGCCCGTCGATGCTCAGCGGCGAACCGGGCTCGATCCCGCCGTCGAGCAGCATCTCCAGCACGGCCTCGTGCACACCGTCGCGCAGCACGCGCCGGGCAAGAGGCGCGCGCGCGGCGATCTCGGCTCTCATGGGACGAGCGTAGCCCTGGGGATCCGCTGTCATGTTGTTCCTCACCCATCGATCCTATAGGGTCTTCGACATCTTGACCCTCTCACCACCGCGGAGACAACGATGTCGTCGATCCGACCGCCGCTCGAAGCCCCTGACGTCGTCGGGCCGCCGTACACCTCGACGAGCTGGCCTGTCGGTGCGGCGCTCCTGCAGTTCCCAGGAGTCCGGCCCGACGGCGGCGACCTGACGACGGGTCCGCCCGACCTGTGGGAGCCGACGCTGCGCGAGGTCGTGGCGACCGGGTTCAGCGAGATCGACCTCACGGACTCGTGGCTGCGCCCGGGCGACCTGTCCCCGGCGGGCCTCGACGCGCTCGCCGGGGCTCTCGCGCGGCACTCCCTGACCGTCAGCGCGATCTCCGTGACCCGGCGCAGCGTCGTGGCACCCGACCCTGACCGCGCCGCGGCGAACCTGGCGTACGCCCTGCGTACGGTCGAGGCCGCGGCCTGCCTCGGCGTGCGTGTCGTGTGCCTCGGCCTGCACGAGCCCTTGACCGCCCAGCAAGAGGCACGTCAGTGGTTCTGGCACGCGCCGGGGCACGCCGACCCCGACGACGCGGAGGTGCGGGCGCTCGCGGTCTCGCGGTTCCGGGAGATCGGCCGACAGGCCGCGGCGGTCGGCGTCGAGATCTCCCTCGAGATGTACGAGGACACCTATCTCGGCACGGCCGACTCCGCGGTGCGGCTGGTCCACGAGATCGGGCTCGAGAACGTGGGGCTCAACCCCGACGTGGGAAACATCGTCCGGCTCCACCGCGAGGTCGAGCCCTGGGACGAGATCCTCGCCGCGACCCTGCCATGGACCAACTACTGGCACGTCAAGAACTACCTGCGCGACCACGACCCGGCCACCGGGGCGTGGTTCACGGCGCCGGCGCCGCTCGAGCTGGGCTTCGTCGACTACCGGCGGGCGGTCGCGATGGCGCTCGACGCCGGCTTCGCCGGACCGATCTGCGTCGAGCACTACGGCGGGGACGGCCTGAGCGTCTCCGCCCGAAACCGCGACTACCTGCGCCGCATCCTCGCCGTGAAGCTGGGGGAGTGACATGACCGTCCTGTTCAACGACCCACTGCGCTTCGGCACCGAGGCGCTCGAGGGGTTCGCCGCCGCGCACGACCAGGTGCGCCTCGTCCACGGGGGCGTCGTGACGACCGCACCCGCACCGGGACGTCGCGTGGCCGTCGTCACGGGCGGCGGCTCCGGGCACTATCCCGCGTTCGCCGGCTGGGTCGGCCCCGGCATGGCCGACGGCGCCGCGTGCGGCAACGTCTTCGCCTCGCCCTCGGCGTCCCAGATCTTCTCGGTGGCGACCGAGGCGGTCGAGACCGGCGGGATCCTGCTCGTCTTCGGCAACTACGCGGGAGACGTCCTCAACTTCTCGGACGCCGCCGACCGGCTCCGCCGCGCGGGCCATGACGTGCGCGTCGTCACCGTCAGCGACGACGTCGCGTCGCACACCGAGCACGCCCAGCGGCGGGGGATCGCCGGCGACCTCGTCGTGATCAAGCTGGCAGGGGCCTCGGCCTACCGCGGCGACACGCTGGACCTCGCCGAGGCCGTCGCCCGGCGCGCCAACGAGCGGACGCGCACGCTCGGCGTCGCGTTCGCGGGCTGCACGCTGCCCGGTGCGGACGGCGCTCTGTTCGAGGTGCCCCACGGTCAGATGGCGGTGGGCCTCGGGATCCACGGTGAGCCGGGACTCTCGGTCCGTCCGCGCGGCACTGCCGACGAGGTCGCCGACCTTCTCGTGGACGGCGTCGTCGCCGACCTCGGCGACGGCGCGCGGCCCGGCGCCCGCTGCGCCGTCGTCCTCAACGGCCTCGGCGGGACGAAGTACGAGGAGCTCTTCGTCGTCTTCGCACGTGTGCGGGCACGCCTGGAGTCGCTCGGCCTCGAGCTCGTCTCACCCGTCGTCGGCGAGCACGTGACGAGCCTCGACATGGCCGGGCTCTCGCTGACCGTCACCGTGCTCGACGACGACCTCGCCTCGCTGTGGGACGCGCCGTGCGACAGCCCCGCGTTCCGCCGCGGTGCCGTGACCGCGGGCCACGCGACGCGGCGCGTCGCGACGTCGGACGCGCCGACGGGCGGAAGCTCCCCGGCCGCGGCGGCCGACCCGGTTGCCCCTGGACCCGGGGCCGACCCCGCCGCGCGGGCCGCGGCAACCCGAGCGGTGGCGGCGCTCGAGGCGATGGCCCGACGCGCCCGCGAGGCCGAGGCGGAGCTCGGCGCTCTCGACGCCGTGGCGGGCGACGGCGACCACGGCCGGGGGATGGTGCTCGGCTCGACGGCCGCGCACCGCGCCGCCGAGCACGCCGCACGGCGCGACGGCGGGGCGTCGGCCGTGCTCACCGCGGCCGGCGACGCGTGGGCCGAGCACGCCGGCGGGACGTCGGGCGCCCTGTGGGGGCTCATCCTGCGCAGCGTCGCTGCGGCGCTCGACGACGCACAGCCCCCCAGCGGCGCCGACCTGGTGCGCGGCCTGAGCGACGCAGCCCAGGCGGTCCAGGAACGCGGTCGGGCGCGCCCCGGCGACAAGACGCTCGTCGACGCACTCGTCCCGTTCGCCCGGACACTCGCTCGCGAGCACGCCGCCGGATCGAGCCTCGCCGGCGCCTGGGCCGCGGCGGCGCGGGCCGCGACCACCGCGGCCGAGCAGACCGCGAGCATCCCGGCCCGGCTCGGTCGCGCCCGCACCCACGGCGACGCGTCCCTCGGGCACCCCGACCCCGGCGCCGTCTCCCTTGCACTCCTGGCGACCGCCGTCGCCGGCGTCCTCGCCGCACCCACGACCCTGGAAGGAGCACGTCCATGACCCAGCGGGCACCGCTGCGCATCGTCGTCGGATCCGACGACGCCGGCTTCACGTACAAGCAGGCCCTCAAGCACGACCTCGAGTCCGACCCCCGCGTGGCGCTCGTGATCGACGTCGGCGTCGACGACGAGTGCCACACCGACTACCCCCACGTCGCGGTCGCCGCCGCGCGGATGGTCGCCGCGGGCGAGGCGGACCGCGCCCTGCTCGTGTGCGGCACCGGGCTCGGCGTCGCGATCGCCGCCAACAAGGTCCCCGGGATCCGGGCGGTCACGGCACACGACTCGTACTCGGTCGAGCGCTCGGTGCTGTCGAACGACGCCCAGGTGCTGACCTTCGGCCAGCGGGTCATCGGACTCGAGCTGGCTCGCCGGCTCGCCCGCGAGTGGCTCGGCCACACCTTCGACCCCGCGTCGGCGTCGGCGCCGAAGGTCGCGGCGATCGGCGACTACGAGCGCACGCCATGACGCTGTGGATCGGCACGAGCTGGAAGATGACCAAGACGCTGGCCGAGGCCCGCCGGTACGCGCAGGCGCTCGCGGGCGAGGCGGCCGTTAACCGGCCCGGCGTGCGTCCGTTCGTGCTCCCGCCGGCGACGGCGCTCGCCGCGGTCGCGGACGTCCTGCGAGACACGCCGGTGGCGGTGGGCGCCCAGGACGCCCACTGGGAGGACGCCGGCGCGTGGACCGGCGAGGTCTCGGCCGCGCAGGTGGCCGACGCCGGTGCGCAGATCCTCGAGGTCGGGCACTCCGAGCGTCGCGAGCACTTCGGCGAGACCGACGAGCGCGTCGGCCTCAAGGTCCTCGCCGCCGCGCGGCACGGGATGATCCCGCTGGTGTGCGTGGGCGAGGACGCCTCGGAGCGGGCCGCCGGCACCGCCACAGGCCGCGTGCTCGCGCAGGTCGAGGCCGCGCTGGCGACGGGCGTGCCACCGGAGGAGGTGCTGGTCGCCTACGAACCGGTCTGGGCCATCGGGGTCCAGGGCACCGCGGCCGGTCCGGACGACGTCGCGCCCGTGGTGGAAGCGGTCCGGCGGCGGTTTCCCAGCCTGCGGGGCGTGCTCTACGGCGGCTCGGTGACGACGACGAACGGCCCCGCCATGCTCGAGGCGGTGGATCTCGACGGGCTGTTCGTCGGGCGGGCGGCCTGGGAGGTCGAGGGTCTGGTGAGCCTGCTCACCTCGGCCGCGGATCGCGCCGCCGCCCGCGTCTGAGCATCGCGCGGGCATAGTGTGGCCTCCATGGATCGCGAAGAGCGCCTTGCCGTGTTCATCGACTACGAGAACCTGGCGCTCGGCGCTCGGGAGCACCTGGGAGGCATGCAGTTCGACTTCGGCCCGATCGCCGATGCGCTCGCGGTGCGGGGGCGGGTGGTCGTGCGCCGGGCGTACGCCGACTGGTCGTACTTCGACGAGGACCGCCGAGCGCTGACGCGCCACCAGGTCGAGCTCATCGAGATGCCGCAGCGCATGGGTGCGTCCCGCAAGAACGCCGCGGACATCAAGATGGTCGTCGACACCATCGAGATGGCGTTCGAGCGGGAGTACATCTCGACCTTCGTCATGTGTACGGGCGACTCGGACTTCTCGCCGCTCGTGCACAAGCTGCGCGAGCTCGACAAGCGGGTCATCGGCGTCGGGGTCGAGAAGTCGACGTCCCGCCTGCTGCCCGCCGCGTGCGACGAGTTCCTCTTCTACGACCGGCTCGAGGGTGTCGACGTGCCGGACGAGTCCGAGGCGCCGGCGGCGCGCCGCAAGACCGCCGCGAGCTCCCGGCCGACGCGCTCGCGGTCGCGGGCGGCGGCTCCGGCCGCTTCGGCCGCTCCGGCCGCTCCGGCCGAGCCGGCCGCGGCGTCGGCCATCACCGGGCCGCCGGCCGAGGAGCCGGCCGAGGAGCCGGCCGCGGCGCCGCCGTCGGGCGGCAGGGGCCGACGCAGGAAGGCGCCCGCTCCGGAGGTTTCGCCCGAGGTCCCCGCCGAGGCCGGACCGGCGGAGCCCGTCGCCGCCGCCGTCGAGGAGATGGAGGACCAGGACGAGGCCCCGTCCGGCGACGAGCCGACCATGGAGGTCAAGGTCGCCCAGACGCTGGCCGACCTGCAGGCGTCGACGAGCGGCGCCGTGACCGCGTCGATCCTCAAGCGCACGCTGGTGCGCAAGGACCCGACGTTCAGCGAGTCGGACTACGGGTTCCGCACGTTCGGCGAGTTCCTGCGGTTCCTCGCCGACCGCGGGTTCGTCGAGCTCGCGCCGGGACCTGCGACTGGCGACCCCGAGGTCGCGCTGCCGGCCCAGCCCGACACCGAGCATGCCTTCGGGCTGCTGCGCTCGGTGGTCGAGGAGGCGGGCCGGGGCGTGCAGCTCTCGGGCCTCAAGAACGCCCTGCGCAAGCGGCGCCCGGACTTCTCGGAGAAGGCGCTCGGCTACCGCGGGTTCCTGCAGTTCTGCAAGGCGGCGGCGGCCTCGGGCGCGGTCGGGCTGGCGTGGGACGACGCCGCGGAGGACTACCTCGTCACGGTGGCCTGATGCCGTCCGGGCTGGCCGAGGGCACAATGGCGCCGTGACGTACCGGCTCCTGCGCCTCATCTGTTCGCTCGTGGTGTTCCTCGTGCTGCGTCCGAAGGTGACGGGCCTGCACAACATCCCGCGGCGCGGCGCGGTGATCCTTGCGAGCAACCACCTGTCGTTCATCGACTCGGTGATCATCCCCCTCGTCGTTCCGCGGCACGTCACGTTCATCGCCAAGAAGGAGTACTGGACCGGCCGGGGCATCAAGGGCCGCGTCTCGCGCTGGTTCTTCACCACGATGGGCCACATCCCGGTCGACCGCGACGACCCGCGGGCCGGCCAGCGCTCGCTGCAGGACGCGCTCGTGGTGCTGCAGCGCGGGGGTGCGTTCGGCATCTACCCCGAGGGCACACGTTCCCGCGACGGCAAGCTGCACCCCGGCCACACGGGCGTGGCCTGGCTCGCGCTCGCCGGCTCGGCTCCCGTGGTGCCCGTCGCGATCGTCGGCACCGACAAGGTGCAGCCCGTCGGCAAGCGGCTGCCACGGCCGGTGCGCGGGATCCACGTGCAGTTCGGCGCGCCGATCGACCCGTCGCGCCAGATCACTGCCGGCGCCCGGCCTGCCCAGGTGCGTCGCGAGCTGACCGACCAGGTGATGGCCTCGATCCACAGGATGAGCGGCCAGCAGCTCGCCGCCTGACGCACCGTCGCTCTCGACTGGCGCCCGCAGCACTCGCCCTGCACGATGGGCCCGCCACGCCCGGCGTCGGGCCGGTGCAGCCTGGGCAGGGGGCCACGGGTTCGTCACAGGGGGACACCATGAAGAAGCTACTGACGCGGCTCGTCGCGGCCGTGGGGCTCGCCGCGGTCGCCACCGCGGGCGCCGTCGTCGCACCGCAGGACCGGGTGGCGACGCTGTCGACGGCGTCGGCCATCACGTGTCAGTCCGCGGGAAGCGCCTCCGCCTCGCCGCTGTACAGGTCCAACTTCGACCCGGGCGTCAGCACCGACTACTTCCTGACCAACTACGTGCCGCAGGGGCTGACGGTCTGGAGGAACTGGAACGGCACCAGCCAGGACATCTTCCTGGTCTCGATGTACCACAAGGACGAGGGCAGCCGGAACAGCATCGTCTACGCCGTCACGACGGGCGGCTCCTACGTCGGCGGGTTCCGGATCCTGAGCACGCACGCGAGCGGGATCCAGGTGGCCAACGGCTACCTGTATGTCACAGGCTCGCCCAACACCTCGGTGCGGCGGTACGCGCTGTCAGGCGTCCGGTCGAAGCTGCGCGAGGGTCGCAGGGCCGTGTCGAACTTCCCCTACCTGAGCTACACCGGAACGTCCAACCTGGGCTACGCGGCGAGCTTCATGTACGCGCGCGGCGGCTACCTCTACGCGGGGAAGTTCAACAAGGACGCGCGCGACTGGATGTACCGCTACACGTTCACGTCGACCGGGGGGCTCACCCGTGACACCTCGTGGGCGCGCCGCCAGGTGCCGAAGAAGGCGCAGGGGATCGTGGTGACCAAAGACCGGTACGTCTTCAGCACCTCCTACGGCCGCACCAACCGCAGCAACATCTACGTCATGACCAAGGACTACACCACGAACTTCGAGACCCAGGCGCGCGCCCGCTGCTTCCAGGCTCCGGTGCTGTCGGAGGAGATCACGCTCTACAACGGCCGGGTGCAGCTGCTCTTCGAGAGCGGTGCGTCGAAGTACGCGGGAGCCAGCACCGTCATCAAGCGCCTCCACAAGGCGCCGATGGCGAACCTGCGCGCCCTGGTCTAGCGACGTCACGGTCGAGCGAGGTCACACTGAGGTCATGGCGCGGGTGCCTGACGGCGGACGGAGGCGGCGTGCGCTGCGGGCGCTGACTGCTCCCCTGCGGCGGGCGTCGACGCTGCTCGTGGGCGTCTACCTCGTGCTCGGCGGTGTCGTCGCGGGCGCGTACGGCGTGCTGGTCGTCGGCTTCGTCCAGATGTTCGCCGACCCGTCGCTGGTGCGGCCCGCGGTCGTCGTGCTGGCGGTGATCGCGGCGGCCGTGGTTCTCACGCCGCCCTTCCTTGACGCCGTGCGCACGCTCGAGATCCTCGCCGTGCGCACGTTCCTCGGTCTCGACCTGCCCGTGCCCGACGGCGGTGGCTCGCCTTCGTCCGCCGCCACCCGGTGGCGGGCCGCCGCCTGGTACGGGCTGCACCTCACGCTCGGCGCGGTGGGGACCGTGGCGCTGCTGTTCGCGGTGCCGCTGGCGATCCAGCTCCTTCTGGTGGCGGTGGGCGCCGACCGTACGCCGGTGCTTCCCGTGGTGCCGGACGTCGGCGGGATCGGCGGTTCCGGCCTGTCGGTCCTCGCCGCGGTGCTGCTCCTGGCGGCGCTGCCCTACGGGGCCTGGGCGGCGCGCGTGGTGCTGCGCCAGGCGGCGTGGCCGCTGCTCGGCCCGGACCAGTCCGAGCGCATCGCCGAGCTCGAGGCCGCGGCGCGCAGGGTGGCCGAGCGTGGCCGGCTGGCGCGCGAGCTGCACGACTCGGTGGGTCACGCGCTGACGATCACGACGCTGCAGGCCGCCGCAGCCGCGCGGTCGCTCGGGTCGGACCCCGAGGTCGCGCGGCGCTCGCTCGCCGCGATCGAAGAGACCGGACGAGCGGCGATGGCCGACCTCGATCATGTCCTCGGGTTGCTGCGCGACCCGGACGCGGCGGTGCCCGCCGCGAGGGGGGACGCCGCGCCGCGCGCCGCGACCATGCGAGCGCCGACCGCGCCCGTGCGGACCCTCGCACACGTCCCGCAGATCGTCGAGGACGCGCGCGCGGCGGGTGCCGACGTCGTGCTCCACGACGGTCTCGGCCTGGACCGCCCGCTCGACCCCGTCGTGCCCGGTGCGACCTCGCGCGAGGCGTACCGGGTCGTGCAGGAGGCGCTGACCAACGCGCTGCGGCACGCTCCGGGGGAGCGGGTGACCGTGCGGCTCGGGCGTGACGGCGCCGGGCTCGAGGTCGACGTGACGAACACGCTCCCGGGTGGCGAGCGGTCCGGTACGGCGGGCGGCCGGGCCGGCCGGGGGCTCACCGGCATGGGCGAGCGTGTGCGGCTGGTCGGCGGGGAGCTGGAGGCAGGGCCGGCGGACGGACCTGTGGGTGAGCGGTGGGTCGTGCGCGCACGATTCGCGGCCGGCACGGGAGGATCGGGCGCGTGACCGGACCGCTGAGAGTCGTGATCGTCGACGACGAGCCGCTCGTGCGCACGGGCCTGCGCACGATCCTCGAGGCCGAGCCCGACCTCGTCGTCGTGGGCGAGGCGGGCGACGGCGCCGACGTCGGCGCTCTCGTCGCGCAGGCGCGACCCGACGTCGTGCTCATGGACGTGCGGATGCCGCGCGTCGACGGCATCGCGGCGACGCGCACGCTGCTCGCACGCGAACCGGCGCCGCGGGTGCTCGTGGTCACGACCTTCGAGAACGACGACCACGTCCTCGACGCGCTGCGCGCCGGCGCGCACGGGTTCCTGCTCAAGCGGGCCCGGCCGGAGGAGGTCGTCCAGGCGGTGCGGCTCGTGGCGCGCGGCGACTCGCTGCTGTTCCCCGACGCCGTCCGGCGCCTCGCGACCACACGGCCGCCGTCGGGCGACGAGCTGCGCTCGGCCCGGCTGACCGAGCGCGAGGGCGAGGTGCTGCGGCTGATGGCGACCGGGATGTCGAACGCGGAGATCGCCGCCCAGCTCTTCCTCGGGGTCGAGACCGTGCGGACGCACGTGGCGGGCGTCCTGGCCAAGCTCGGTGTGCGCGACCGGACGCAGGCCGTGGTGCGGGCCTACGAGTCGGGGTACGTCCGGGTGGAGTGACGAGCCGAGGGCAGGTTCACCCGCGCGGGGGAGACGGTCGGTCACGGCGGGGGATCCGTGCGGGCGCGCGTCCCGCGAGGCTCGAGCCATGACAGCTCAGGAGAACACCTTCCCCGACGCGGAGCACCGCGTCGACGTCCGGCGCCCGCGGTGGGTCGAGAACCTCACGTTCGCCTGGTGGGCGGCGGGAGCGGCGTTCGCGACCGTCGACGCGCTCGCGTACCGGTCGTCGGCCGGTGCCGCCGTCGTCCGGCCCGAGGCGATCAACCACGGCCTGCTCACGGAAGTGGCGCCCGGCACGATGTCCGTGGCCCTCGCGATCTTCGCGCTCGTGGGCGCGGCGCTCGCCGCGTGGATGCGCTGGGGCCGGAGGGCGCCGTCGGCCGCGCGGGTCGCGACGCTCGCCGGTGCCGGGATCGTCCTGGCGGGCGCCGTGATCCTCGTGGACGCGACCGTTCTGGCCGGGCTCGGGTATCTCCCCGCGCTGCTCGTCGTCGCGACGTTCGACGCCGCGACGCGCGAGGCGCTCGGCTACTACGTCGAGCCGGCGTTCCTGCTGCAGGTCGTCGTGCTGGTCGGCGCCGTGCAGCTGGCCGCGACCGGTGTGCGCTTCGCGCGGCGCAGTGCGGGCGCGTGCGAGCGCTGCGGGCGGCGCCACGACGGGCTCGACCGCGCGTGGACGACGCCGGCCGCCGCCGCACGCTGGGGGAGGGCTGCCGCCCTCGTCGCGGCCGCGATCCCCGCGTTCTACGCGTTCACCCGCCTGGCGTGGGCGGTGGGCATCCCGCTCGGGTTCTCGCGCGGGGACGTCGAGGGGCTCAGCGGCGTCGACCTCATCGGCCCGATCGGGCTCGGTTCGTTCGCGCTGCTCGGCGCGGTGCTGACGCTCGGGCTCTACCAGCACTGGGGCGACGTCTTCCCGCGGTGGATGGTGGGCCTGGCCGGGCGGCGCGTGCCGGTGGGCCTGGCTGTGATCCCGGCGACGCTCGTCGCGGTCGCGGTGCTGCCGGCGGGCATCTCCGTGACGGCGATGGGGTTGCAGAGCGGGATCGTGACGGCCGAGCTGTGGGGCGCCGTCGGGCCCGCGTTCCTGTGGCCGTTGTGGTCGGTAGCGCTCGGCGCCGCGACCTACGCGTACTGGCTGCGACGGCGCGGTGCGTGCCGCGCGTGCCGTCAGGGCTGAGCTCAGGCCGTCGGGCCTGCCTCGGCGGCCGACGCCTCTGCGATGGCCTCCTCCTCGGCAAGCCGGGCGAGGTCGTCGAGGCGGGCCCTCCAGAACGCCTTCAGCCTCTCGGCGTCCTCGGCCGTGGCGAGGCCGCCGTGCTGCACCGCGACGCGAACCTTGCCGCGTGGGGTTCCGTCGTCCTCCCGGGCCTGGTAGAGGCTGACGACGACGCGGCCCACCGCGTCGTCGTGGGCGCCGAGGGCGCCCGGGGGCCAGGCGAGCCGGACCGACGACGCGGGGGTGGCCCCGACGACGTCGAGCGCGTCGCCCGCGCCGACCGTGCGCAGCTGGCGGTCGAGCCAGCGGGCACGGCTGTCGGCCTCGGAGACGAGCTCGAAGACCGTCTCGAGAGAACCCGGCAGCGACTTCGACGGACTGACCTCGAACGACCCGTCCGAGCGCTGGCCGGGCAGGCGCCGGCCGCGCTCCTGCTCGTACGCGACCGTGATCGACTGTGACCACCAGCCGTCGACGTCGTGCTGGTCGACGAGCCAGGCCGCGATGTCCTTGTGCGACCAGTCCGTCGCGCCGGTCTCGTCGAGGAGGGTGAACCACGCCTCCCGGCCGCGACCGGTCGCGGCCTCGACCCGGTCGTCACCGATCCCCTCGACGCTGCGCCGGGCCAGCCTCTCGGTGCGCTCGTCGTCGCTCATGCGGCCAGCCTAGGTCGACCCATCCCGCAGGACATCCCGACCGGGCGTCGCGTGTCCGGGCGCTCAGGTCCGCCAGCGGTAGACATGCTCGGGCCGCCCGGGCCCGCCGTACCGCGGGATCCGGTCGGCGAGGTCCTGGTCCGCCAGGTGCTCGAGATAGCGCCGCGCGGTCACCCGAGCCGTGCCCAGCCGTTCGCCCACGTCGGCGGCGGAGAGGCCGGACTCGCCGGACTCGCGAAGCTGGTCCACGACGGCGTTCAGCGTGACCTCGCTCATTCCCTTGGGCACGGCCCGGTGCTGACTTCCGCGCAACGTCGCGAACGCGCGATCGACGTCATGCTGGGCCGCCTCGTCGCCGTGCTCGGCGAGCTGGTCACGGAACGCGGCGTAGCGCTCCAGCTTGTCCCTGAACGCGGCGAACGTGAAGGGCTTGAGCAGGTACTGCACCACGCCGTAGGCGACGACGGACCGCACCACGCGGATGTCGCGGGCGGACGTGATCGCGATGATGTCGACCAGGTGTCCCCTCGCCCGCAGGCCGCGGCAGACGTCGAGCCCGGTCATGTCCGGCAGGTAGAAGTCGAGCAGGACGAGGTCGACGTCGTGCTGGGCGACGAAGTCCCAAGCCTCCTTGCCGCGGTGCACGACGCCCACCGCGCTGAATCCGGGTACCCGCGCGACGAACTCGGCGTGTCCCTCGGCGATCCGCGGGTCGTCCTCGACGACCAGGGTCCTGATCACAACCCCGCACCGTCCTGAAGGCGCGCGCGGGGCAGGTGCACGGTGAACGTCGTCATGCCGTCGCGGCTGACCTCGACGCTGCCGTCGTACCGCGTGATGATCTGGCGGACGAGCGCGAGCCCCAGCCCTTGCCCGTGCGCCCCGACGGCGGGCTTCGTCGTCCAGCCCCTCCTGAAGATGTCATCCACCTGAGCCGGGTCCACGCCTGCGCCGGAGTCGGCGACCTCGAGCACCAGGCCGCCGTCCCCGGTGAGCGCCCGCACCGTGACCCGGCGTGGCGGTGGCGCGGCGAGCGCGGCTTCGATGGCGTTGTCGACGAGGTTGCCGACGAGGGTGACCAGGTCTCGTGGGGAGACGTCGAGGTCCCGAACCTCGCTGTCCTCCGCGACGACCAGCTCCACGCCCTTCTCGTGGGCCTGCGCAGCCTTGGCGAGCAGCAACGCCGCGAGCGCGGGCTCGTCCACCGATCCGACGACCTGGTCGGCGAGCTGCTGCGCGGAGGCGAGCTCGACGGTGGCGAACTCGACCGCTCTCTCCGGCTGGCCGAGCTCGATCATGGTGACCACGGTGTGGAGCCGGTTCGCCGACTCGTGCGCCTGCGCC
Organism: Isoptericola halalbus; assembly: GCA_009663185.1. GTDB lineage: Bacteria > Actinomycetota > Actinomycetes > Actinomycetales > Cellulomonadaceae > Isoptericola > Isoptericola halalbus. The sequence goes on along the minus strand of VJZX01000006.1, from coordinate 29,026 downwards.
CGCAGCGCCTCGGCGAACCCGCGGGCAGAGCTGAGCTCGCCGCTCAGCGTCTCGAGCTCGGTGTGGTCGCGCAGGGTGGTGACCGTGCCGAGCACCCTGCCGTCCTTGGTCGCCGGCTCCGAGCTGGCCACCAGCACGCGGTCGCGGTACACGACGAGCTCGTCGCTGACCTGGTCGGAGCTGCGAAGGAGGGACTTCAGCGGCTCGTCGAGCTCGAGGGCGTCCACCTCCTTGCCCTGCGCGTCCTCAGGAAGGTCCAGGAGGCGGACCGCCTCGTCGTTGGCGAGCGCGAGCCTGCCGTGGAGGTCGATGATCACCAGCCCTTCCCGCACGGCGTGCAGGACCGCGTCGTGCTGCTCGTACATGCGCGTGATCTCCACGGGGCCCAGGCCCAGCGTCTGCCTGTCGAGCCGTCTGCTGATGACGAGCGACCCGAGGGCGGCGACGGTGGTCGCCACGGCGGCGACCCCGAGCAGCACCGGTACCCGCTCCACGAGCTCCCTGCCGAGCGTGCTGCGCAGGACGCCGATGGAGATCAGCGCGACCACGTCGCCGGTATCGTCGTGTACCGGGCTGACCGCGCGTACGGACGGGCCCAGCGTGCCTTCGTAGGTCTCGGTCACCGTGCCGCCCGCGAGCGCCGGCTCGATGGTGCCGAGGAAGGGTTCACCGATGAGGTCCGGGTTCGGGTGCGTGTAGCGGGTGCGGTCCGGTGCCATGAACACGATGAAGTCGGTGTCGGTGGCTTCCCGCACCGACTCGGCGATGGGCTGGAGCGTGGCCGAGGGGTCCTCCTGCTCCAGTGCGGCGTGGACCTCGGGCAGCTCGGCCAGGGCAGAAGCGAGCACGAGCACACGGCGCTCGGCTCCGGCCACGCTGATGCGCTGGGCGTCGAGGAGCGCGAGCAGCGTCCCGGCACCGACCAGGAGCACGATCACCCCCAGCTGCAGCAGGAACAGCTGCCGAGCCAGGCTCATGCGACTCTGCATGGCCACAGTGTTCCAGGTCACGACCCGGACGAGTACTTCCATTGGAGCGCGCCATCTCTGCCGCCAACCGGGCCGGTGGCGACAGAGATGGCGCGCTCAAAGGGGTTTAGACGGTGAGCCCGAGGGCCCAACCGCCCAGCAGGAGCACCGCAGCGGTGATCAGCACCATGCCGACGAGGTTGAGCCACACGCCGGCGCGCACCATCTGGCCCATCGTCACGTAGCCCGAGCCGAAGACGATCGCGTTCGGCGGGGTTCCGACCGGAAGCATGAAGCTGCAGGTCGCGGCGAACGCGGCCGGGACGAGCAGCAGCATCGGGTCGATGCCGATGCCGATCGCCACGCCGCCGAGCACCGGAAGGAACGTCGCGGCGGTGGCGGTGTTGCTGGTCAGCTCGGTGAGGGCCAGGATCACCAGGGACACCGCGGCGATCAGGAGCACGGTCGGCAGCACGCCGAGACCGTCGAGCTGGGTGCCGATGTAGGTGCTCAGCTCGGTCTCCTGCACGGCCTTCGCCAGGCTGAGGCCACCGCCGAAGAGCAGCAGCACGCCCCACGGGACGCCGGCCTGGGCGGTGCGCCAGTCCATCGTCATGACGGACTTGCCTCCCTGCGACGAGGCGGGGACGAGGAACAGCACCACGGCGGCCGCGAGACCGATCGTCGCGTCCTCCACGTGCTCCATGAACGGCAGCACGCCCGACTCCGTGATCATGTCGCGGAAGACCCACAGCAGCGCCGTGGTGGCGAACACGACGGCGACGATCCACTCGCCGCGGGACATCCGGCCGAGGCTGGCCAGCTCGGCGTCGATCACGGCCCGGCCGCCGACGACGTTGGTCAGCTTCGTCGGGTAGATGACCCTGGTCAGCAGGAGCCAGGCCACGACGAGGAAGACGGCCGAGAGCGGCACGCCGACCTTCATCCAGTCGGCGAACCCGACGGTGATGCCGTAGGTCTCCTCGACGAAGCCGGCCAGGATCAGGTTCGGCGGGCTGCCGATCAGTGTCGCCAGGCCGCCGATGGTCGCGGCGAACGCGATGGAGAGCATGAGGCAGGTCGCGAAGTTCTTGGTGTCCTTGTCGGCGAACAGCTCCGACACCGCGCCGCGCGCCGTGCCGGCCTCGCCGTCGTCGCCGCCCGCACCGGTGCTCACCTTCTTCGTGGTCACCAGGGCCAGCACGCTGATGCCGATCGGCAGCATCATGAGGGTGGTCGCGGTGTTGCTCACCCACATCGACAGGAACGCGGTCGCGACCATCACGCCGAGGATGAGCTGACGCGGCTTCGTGCCGATCGCTCGCATCACGAGCAGAGCGATCCGCTTGTGCAGGTTCCACTTCTGCATGGCGAGGGCGATGATGAACCCGCCGAGGAACAGAAACACGGTCGGCGAGGCGTAGGGCGCGCTGGCGTCGTCGACAGACAGCACCCCGGCCAGCGGGAACGCGATCATCGGCACCAGCGACGTGACCGCGAGCGGCAACGCCTCGGTCATCCACCACACGGCGACCATGATCGCGATCGCGGCGGTGGCGCGGGCTACGTCGGTGAGAGCCGCGTCCGTCGGCAGCAGGAAGTAGACGGCCAGACCGAGGGCCGGTCCGAGGATCCGGCCGAACCACAGGCGCGCCTGCGGCAGATGTTCTTCGTTCGCTCCTGGCCGAGGACCCGCCGACTGGCGTGCCCGGTTCTCGGCTCCCTCTAGCGTCGTCGTCATCGTTGACACCTCCGTGTGTGCGTCGTTGCTCACACGAAGGTGACATCCATCACGCCGCGCGTCTCGCTTCTGTTCCTAACGGTCGCAGCCCGACGTCGGCACCCCCGTCCTCCGCGCACCGGCGAGAAGGTGGCGGATCAGTCGGCGGCGAGCACGTCCGGCACGTCCGCGAGCAGCTTCGCCAGCACGCCACCGTCGCCGCCGCGGACCGTGGGCACGTCCGGCGGCACCGGGCCCGAGGGCCTCGCGTCCTCGGGCACCGACGTCGACCCGTGTGCGAGCACCTGCTGCGCCGGCGTGAGCTCCCGGATCGCGACGCCGACGACGCGGTCAGGCCAGCGCTCGGCCGCCCGCCGGTAGATGTCGGGGTCGTGCTGGCCGTCGTCGCCGACGAGCAGCCAGCGCACCTGCGGGAACGTCGTCATGAGCCGGTCGATGCTGGAGTCCTTGTGCTCGGGCCCGCTGCGGAACCAGCCGGTCTGGGTCGGTCCCCAGTCAGTGAGCAGCAGCGGCCCGGCCGGGTACCCGTTGCGCGCGAGGAACCCGCGCAGTACGCCGGCGGTGTTCCACGCGCCTGTGGAGAGGTACATGAACGGGGCGTCCGGGCGGGCCCCGGCGATCTGCCGGTACAGCTCGGGCATGCCGTCCACGGCCCGGCGCGTGCTCGTGTGGCGGATGAACGTGTTCCACCCGGCCAGCAGCAGGCGGGGGACCGCCGTGACCATGGCGGTGTCGTCGATGTCGCTCACCACGCCGAACGTCGTGGCGTCGTCGACGACGAGCAGCGGCGTCGGGACGCCGTCGAGCGTCGCCTCCTGCCATCCCGCCGGCAAGGTCCCCTCCTCGGGGAGGTCGATCTCGACGTCGACGTAGCCGCCGCGATCGGCCTCGACGGTGACCGTGGCGCCCGCGACGGCGACAGGGACCCGGATCCCCGGCGCCGGCACGGTGAGGAACTGCCGGAAGCCGCGCCGGTCGACGGCCCCCGACGAGCGCGTCGCCTGCGGCGGTCCGAGCAGGACGCGACCCAGGACCCGCACCTGTCGCGACGTCCCGTAGCCGGTCAACGGCTCGATGCGCGGTGCCCACCGGCCGAAGCGGCGCAGGACCCACCCGATCCCGCGGAACACCGTGTCCTCGAGCATGGCGGCGAGATGCGGGCGCTGGCTGGGGTGCGGCGTCGTCGTGGCGGTCATGGCCTCGATCCTGCCGCGACACGGCGTCACCCACACGCGCAGCTCATGCCCCGGGCACGCAGGCGGCCTCGGGGCGCGGAAGGCCGCTCAGCCCTTGACCGAGCCGGACATCAGCCCGCCGATGAAGTACCGCCCCAGGAGGATGTAGACGACGAGCGTGGGCAGGGACGCGAACAGTGCCCCGGCCATCGAGACGCCGTAGTCCTGCAGCAGCGCGCCGTTGGCGAGGTTGTTGAGGGCGAGCGTGACGGGTCCGTTCTGGCTGGATGAGAAGAACACCGCGAACAGGAAGTCGTTCCACGCCGAGGTGAACTGCCAGATGAGCACCACCACGAAGCTCGGTACCGAGATCGGCAGGACGACCGACCAGTAGGTCCGCAGCATGCCCGCGCCGTCGACACGAGCCGCCTCGATGAGCTCGTGGGGGACGGTCATGTAGTAGTTGCGGAAGATGAGCGTCGTGATCGGGATGCCATACACGACGTGCAGGAGGATCAGGCTCGGGATGCCGCTCGGGATCCCGAGGCCGAGCACGAGCTGCGTCAGCGGGATCATGACCGCCTGGTATGGGATGAACATCCCGAAGAGGATGAGCGTGAAGACCAGGTCAGCGTTGCGGAAGCGCCAGCGTGCCAGGACGAAACCGTTGAGCGACCCGAGGAACGCCGAGATGATCGCGGCGGGGATGACCATCTGCACGCTGCGCAAGATCGCCGGCGAGAGCGCCGTCCATGCCCCCTGCCAGTTCTCGAGCGTCCACAGCTGGGGCAGGCTCCAGGCGCGCGCCGGCGTCGCGTCGCCCGTGCCCTTGAAGCTGGTCACCAACAGCACGTAGACGGGGATGAGCACGACGACGAGGAAGAGCAGGAGAGCCGCGTAGCGCAGCGTGCGTGCCATCGTGAACCGGCCCTGCTGGGCGGGTGTCCGCCGCAGGTCGACCGAGCGGCCGCTCGTGCCGGTCGGCGTGCTCGGGACGGTGGCCTGCGGTTCGGGCACCGCGCCCGCGGTCGCGGTGGTCATTGCTTCTCCTGGCGGTGGAGGTGCATGAGGTAGGGGACGATGACCACGGCCACGATGATGAGCAGGATCGCGCCCACGGCCGCGGAGTTCGCATAGTCGAAGCTCGACTTGAACACGTACATGTCGACGGCCGGCACCTTGGTCTGGTAGTTCGCCGGCTTCGAGATCGACATGATCAGGTCGAACGCCTTGAGCGACATGTGGCCGATGATGATGAGGGCGGAGAGCGCGATCGGCGACAGCTGCGGGAACAGCACGTGGCGGTACAGCTTCCACTCGTTGGCGCCGTCCATGCGGGCGGCCTCGCGCAGCTCGTCGGGGATACCGCGGAACCCGGCCAGGAAGAGCGCCATGACGTAGCCCGAGAGCTGCCAGATCGCGGGGAGCGCGATCGCGGTGATCCCGAACGTCACGTTGTTCCACCAGTTGTTCTGGAGGAAGTCGAGGCCCACGTTCTGGAAGAGCCGGTTGAGCCCGGACGCTTGCTCACCCTGGTTCGAGTTCAGCAGCCACCGCCACACGACGCCGGACGCGATGAACGACACGGCCATGGGGAACAGGTAGACGGAACGGAAGATGCCCTCGCCCCGGATCGGCTTGTCGAGGATCCATGCCCACAGGAAGCCCATGAGCATGGTCCCGACGAGAAAGACCAGCGTGTAGAGCACGAGGTTCGTCAGCGAGTGCTGGAACGCCTGGCTCGCCAGCAGGTCGGTGTAGTTGCGGAACCAGACGAGGACGGACGGCTCGCGTCCGGTCGCCTGGGCCGCGGTGTGGTTGTCGGTGATCGAGGTCTGGAAGTTCGCGACGATGAGTCCGTAGACGAAGACGCCGACGAGGATCAGCGAGGGGGCGAGCAGCAGGAGCGGCGGACCCGCGCGCCGGAGGGTCTTCAGCATGGCGTCGTCCCTGGGCGGCTCAACCCGCCGCGGCCGAGGCCAGCTCCGACTGGAACGCGGCGAGATCGGACGCGCCCGTCGTGAACTTGCTCGTCGCGTCGGAGATCGCGTTGAGTGTCGAAATCGACGCCGCGGCGCCGTGTGCGAGCGACGACACGATCGTGTCGGTGCCGAACGCCTCGATCGCGCTTTGCTGGTACTCCGAGAACTCGGACGGGTCGGCGTCGGTGCGCGCGGGGATCGAGCCCTTGGCCTGGTTGAACGCGACCTGCCCCTCGAGCGAGCCGACCGTCTCGAGCCAGGCGTTCGCCCCGTCCGGGTTGGGCGCGCCCACCGGGCGTGTGAACGAGTCGGCGAGGAAGTCGAAGACGCCGTCCGAGCCCGGCACCGGGAAGACCGTGAAGTCGGTGTTCAGCGCCTTGTCCTGCTCCTCGAACGCGGCGACCGCCCAGTCACCCATGACGTTGAACGCGGCGTTGCCGTCGATCACCATCTGGGTGGCCTCGGGCCAGTCGAGACCGTCACGGTCCGTGTTGGTGTAGCCCATGAGCTTCTCGAAGTTCTCGAGAGCTGTCGTGACCTCGGCGCCTTCCCAGTCGGTCGAGCCGTCCCACAGCCCCTGGTAGGCATCCGGGCCGAGGCTCGACAGCAGCACGGTCTCGAGCAGGTGCACCTGGGTCCAGGTCGTCGCGACCGACAGCGGCGTCACGCCTGCGGCCTCGAGCTTGTCGAGGTCCGCCATCCACGCGTCGAGGTCGGCGTAGGTCGCACTCGGGTCGATGCCGTTGTCCTCGAGCACGGTGGGGTTGGCCCACACGAGGTTCGCCCGGTGGATGTTCGACGGGATCGAGTAGATCGCCCCGTCCTCGGAGCGCAGCCGGTCGACGAGGTCGGCCGGGAAGGCGTCCGTGAGGCCGAACTCGTCGTAGAGGGCGGAGACGTCCTCGATCTGGCCGGCGTCGATGTAGTCCTGCAGCTCGGCCCCCGCGTGGGCCTGGAAGGTGTCCGGCGGGTCCTGAGCCTGCAACCGTGTCTGCAGCAGGTCCTTGGCGGCCGAGCCGGCACCGCCAGCCACCGCACCGTTGACGAACGTGAAGTCCGGGTGCTGCTCCTCGAAGACGCCGACGAGCGCGTCGAGCCCCGCCTTCTCCGAGCCCGCGGCCCACCAGGTGAAGACCTCGACGTCGCCGCCGCCGCCTCCGTTCCCGTCGCCGCCGTCGCCGCCCGTGCCGCCGTTGCCGCCGTTGCCGCCGCACGCGGCGAGCGCGAGGGCTGCTGCCGCGGCGAGCGCGGTCGCTCTCGAGGTCCTGTGGTCGAGTCGCATGTCGAACACCTGCGCCTTCGTGGGTCGCCAGGAGCCGGCGGCGGATCGTGCCAGGCGCGTCCGGAGGACCGGCCGGGCGCGTCGTCGCGCCCTGTACCCCAATTCATCGAATGCCCAGGTCCCGACCGTGTCAAGGCGGAAGTTCGATGGTCGCCGAATCGTGATCTACCGCGAGGCGACTGCCAGGCACGTTGCGAGGTGGTCGTCGACGAGACCGCACGCCTGCATCGCCGCGTACGCCGTCGTCGGGCCGAAGAAGCGGAATCCCTCGGCCTTGAGGGCCTTGGCGAGCGCCTTGGACTCGGGGGTCCACGCGGGCACGTCCGCACCGGACGCGAGACGCTCGGCGCGCGGCTCGGGCGCGAACGACCAGAACAGCTCGTCGAGCGTGCGGCCCGACTCGTAGAGCCCGACGACGGCACGCGCGTTCGAGATCGTGGCCTCGATCTTGGCGCGGTTGCGGATGATGCGGGCGTCGCCCAGCAGCTGTTCGACGTCGTCGGGCGTGAACGCGGCGACGCGTTCGGGCTCGAAGCCGCAGAAGACCTCGCGGAACGCGGGCCGCTTTCGCAGGACCGTGAGCCACGACAGGCCGGACTGGAAGCCTTCGAGCGCGATGCGCTCGAGCAGCTCCGCCTCGCCGTGCACCGGCACGCCCCACTCGGTGTCGTGGTACTGCTCGTACAGCGGGTCGCCGTCGCCGAAGCATCGCGTCGTCGCCGTGCTCGCGGTGGCGCTCGCGGCGAGCTCCGCCGCCGTCGTCACGTCCTGTGTCATGGACCCAAGCCTGCACGCCGCGTCCGACACGTGTCAGCGCCTGTCCACAGGGGCTGATCGGGCCATGGGGGAACACCTCCAGGACTACACGCTCGTCGAGCGCAGGAGTGGTGGGCGGTGCTCCCACAGGAAGCCGACGTACTCGTCGGGCACCTGCGCGCCGTTGCTGAGCATCCAGTGCACGCGGCTGGCTCCGACGAGTGCCGTCGTCGTCTGATAGCCCACCAGCACGGCGGACGGAGGCGGGCCGCCTTCTGAAGCGGCCAGATACGCGCCTACCGGATCAGCCAGCGAGCTGAGGGCGAGGTGTGCCAGGTCAGAGCCGACAGGTGCGAGTCCCACCGTGCCCCAGTCGATGGCCACCGTGTCTTCTCCGTCCGCGATGAGATTCTCGAGGCTGTAGTCGCCGTGGGACAGCACGTGAGGTATTCGACCAGCTCCTCGAGCAGGGCATGCCTGGCTTCCCAGATCTGAACGACGCGACGGTCGGCATCGGTGCCCGACCAGCTCAGGTCTGTCACCGCGACTCGCTGCTCCAGCTGGTGCCCTGCGAGCCAGCGAACCGGCGGAGGCGTTGCGGACGCCTGCCAACGACCCAGATGATGCGCTGCCTGGTCCGGTTCTGGATGCGGTCCGGTGACGTCCTCCAGGTAGACGGTGTCGACGTGGACCCCGAAGCAGCGCGGTGCTCTGAGGCCCGGCCCCGCGGGTGGCACGCCAGCCTCGTAGGCGAGTGGTTCGCGACGCCAGTACGCCCAGTGGTCGGAGTTCTGCGACGCTTCGACATGCCGGCCCGAAGTCAGCGGACGAACGGTCTTGCGGATCAGCGTGAAGGTCTGTGACACGCCGGCGGCGGCCACTGTCCCGTGGACTCGGACCACCTCGCCGGTCGCTGCGCCACTGCTTCCCCGGATGGCCTCCTCGGAGAGGCGCTCGGCTACGGACACACCGGTGGCAGCATGAAGGACATCGGCTGGAACTGGGACGTTCACCTGGCTCAGCCTAGTGTTCCGCAATTCTCATGAGGGTCGCCCTTCGCGTGGACCGGCGGCGAATCGGTTCGACGATGCGGTGGCGGGAGCACAGGAAATTCGCCATCCACGGGGTCTTGCGCCCTGCCGACCGTTGACGCTACTGTCGAACCGGTTCGCACGGAGGAGGCACAGTGGCCACGATCGGAGATGTCGCCCGGGTTGCGGGGGTGTCGCGCAGCACGGCGTCGTACGCGCTGTCGGGCAAGCGCGCGATCTCGGCCGACGTGCGAGGGCGTGTCGAGGCCGCGGTCCGCGAGCTCGGCTACACGCCCAACGCGGGCGCCCGTGCGCTCGCGACGTCGCAGACGATGGTCATCGGGCTGCTGGCCCAGTTCCTCGAGGACGAGTTCGCGCCCGCGATGCTCCAGTACATGCTCGGCGTCTCGAACACCGCGCGCGAGCTCGGTTACGACATCCTGCTGTCGACCGAGGAGGACGGGACGCGCGCCCTGCGGCGCATGACCGACTCTCGGATGATCGACGGCGTCGTGCTGCTCAACGTCGCCGAGCACGACGAGCGCCTGCCCATCCTGCGGGCCGCGCCCCAGCCGGGCGCGCTCGTGGGTCTGCCGGCGGACTGCACCGGCGTCGACGTGTTCGACCTCGACTTCGAGGAGGCCGGCCGACTCATGGTCGACCACCTCCACCGGCTCGGGCACCGCGAGCTGATCCTCGTGTCCCAGCCGGAGCACGTCGTCGAGCGTGGCGGCGCCTACGTGTGGCGTCTGCAGAACGCCGCCGAGGAGGCCGCGCGGGTTCGCGGCGTCATGCTGCACGCGGTGTTCGGCGCCGCGCGCCAGCCCGAGATCGGCGGCGAGCTGAACGCGGTCCTGGAGGCGTACCCCGACGCGACAGGCCTGCTCCTCAACAACGAGGCGGCTGCGGCCGCCCTGCCCACCGTCCTGCACGAGCGCGGGCTGACCGCACCGCGGGACCTGTCCGTCGTCGGGCGCTACTCGGACGAGTTCGCCCGGACGTTCTCCCTGCCGTACTCGTCGATCGAGAGTGCGCCCGACCGTCTGGGCGGCATGACCGTCCGGCAGCTCGTGCGCCGGATCGAGGGTGACGCAGGACCTGCCGAGCCGCACGTCGTGCGGTTCGTGTCCCCCGAGCTCGTCGACCGAGGGAGCACCGGAGCTCCACCGGCGCGGGCCTGAACTCCGACCCACCACCGGCAGCGGTGCGCTGCTGCCGCTAGATGTGCGCGCTCACATCCGGGACGCCGCACGGAAACGCCCACACCTGGACCGGCCCGGCCGGCCCTCGTTCAAGGAGGAACACGATGGACCACACGACGCGCAGGAACGTTCGCCTGCCGCTCACCGCCGGGTTCGCGACCGTCGTCGTCGGCCTGCTCGGCGCCTGCTCGTCGGGCACCGACGTCGGTACGGACACCGAGACGGGTGACGCCGCGGGCGGCACGTACACGTGGTGGGACCCGTACCCCCAGCACGACACGTCGTCGGACTGGGCGTCTCGCGTCCAGGCCTGCGGCGAGGAGGCCGGCGTGACGATCGAGCGCACGGCCTACGACACGACCGCCCTGACGAACCAGGCGCTGCTCTCTGCCCAGGAGGGCACCTCGCCCGACGTCATCCTCATCGACAACCCCGCGGTCTCCACGCTCGCCGACACCGGGATGCTGACCACCGTCGACGAGCTCGGTCTCGACACCGCCGCGACCGACGAGAACCTGCTCGCGGCCGGCGTGGTCGAGGGTGCGGCGTACGGCATCCCGATCGGCGCCAACACGCTCTCGCTCTACTACAACGCCGAGATCCTCTCCGACGCGGGCGTCGACCCGGCGTCGATCACCGACTGGGACTCCCTCACCGCCGCGCTCAAGGCCGTCACCGACGCCGGGCACAAGGGCATCACGTTCTCCGGCATCGGCACCGAGGAGGGCTCGTTCCAGTTCCTGCCGTGGTTCTGGGGCGCCGGCGCCGACCTGCGCGACCTCGACTCGCCCGAGGCCGTCGCGGCGCTCGAGCTGTGGAAAGGCTGGCTCGACGCCGGCTACGCGCCCAACTCGGTCATCAACAACTCGCAGAACACCGTGTGGGAGGAGTTCCTCACGGGTGACTTCGCGTTCGCGGAGAACGGCACCTGGCAGGTCAACAGCGCGGCCGAGGCGGAGTTCGAGACCGGCATCGTGCAGCTCCCGGGCCGCGACGGCGGCGGCGCCCCCGCGCCGACCGGCGGCGAGTTCATCGTCGCGCCCGTCCAGGAGGACACGGCCCGCTACGAGGTGACGCGCCAGATCGTCGAGTGCATGACGACGCCCGAGGGCTTCGTCGAGACCGCGAACACCTTCGCGTACTACATCCCGCCGACGGCCGAGGGCCAGGAGGCGCTCCTCGCGGACAACGCGGACCTCGAGCCGTGGGTCGAGGCCGTCCGCAACGCCAAAGGCCGCACGAGCGACGACCTCGGCACCGACTACCCGCTGATCTCCGAGGCCCTGTGGACCGCGGTGCAGAACGCGCTCTCGGGCGCCCAGACGCCGGCCGAGGCCCTCGCGACCGCCCAGGCCGACGCGGAGGCGGCGACGAGCTGACCACCGGCCGATCGCCGTCGCGCAGCACCACCACCGGGACCGACCGGACGAAGGACGACATCATGACCACCACCCCGACCGCCGTCGGGACGTCGCGTGACCGGCGCGGCGTGGCGGGCACCGTGCCCGCCACGCCCGCCGGGCGGCGTCGAGGAAGAGCACCGGGCGCGAGCCGGTGGGCAGCCGTGGGCTTCGCGGCTCCGCTGCTGGTCTACCTCGTGCTGTTCTACGCGTACCCGCTGTGGCGCAACATCGACCTGTCGGTGCACGACTACACGATCCGCGCGTTCGTCCAGGGGAACGCCGAGTTCGTCGGTCTCGAGAAGTACGCCGAGGTGTTCGGCTCGTCGGTCTTCGGAACGGCGCTGTGGAACACGGCGGTCTTCACGCTCGTCTCGATCGCGTTCCAGTACGCGATCGGGCTGGCGCTCGCGGTCTTCTTCCGGTCCGGCTTCCAGCTGTCGGCGGTGCTGCGCGGGATGTTCCTCGTCCCGTGGCTGCTGCCGCTCATCGTCTCGGCGTCGACGTGGGCGTGGATGCTGGCCAGCGACAACGGCATCGTCAACTCGGTGCTCGAGGCGTTCGGCATCGGCCAGATCAACTGGCTCACCTCGCCCGACACCGCGCTGATCTCGGTGACGATCGCCAACATCTGGCTGGGGATCCCGTTCAACCTGGTGATCCTCTACTCGGGCCTGCAGAACATCCCCGGTGACGTCTACGAGGCGGCGTCCCTCGACGGCGCGGGCCCGTGGCGGCAGTTCTGGAGCGTCACGTTCCCGCTGCTGCGGCCGGTCTCGGCGATCACCCTGCTGCTCGGGCTCATCTACACACTCAAGGTCGTCGACGTCATCTGGATCATGACGACGGGCGGGCCGGGCAACTCGTCGACGACGTTCGCCATCTGGTCCTACCGCGAGGCGTTCGGGACCGGTCAGCCCGACTTCTCGCCCGCGGCGGCGGTGGGCAACGTCCTGATCGTCATCGCCCTGGTGTTCGGGTTCCTGTACCTGCAGCTCCAACGCCGACAGGAGGAGTCATGACGGTCATGATCAGGCGCCGGCCGCTCACAAGGACATGGTGGAAGACCGTGCTGGGCCTGATCTTCACGGCCCTCATGCTCTTCCCGGTCTACTGGATGTTCAACGTCTCGCTGACCCGCACGCGCGACCTGCGCGCCGACCCGCCGCACTGGTTCCCCTGGGACCCGACGTTCGAGGGCTACCAGGCCGTGCTAGCCCAGCAACTCCCCGCGCTGGGGACGAGCCTGCTCATCGGCTTCGGCTGCGTGGCTCTCACGGTCGTCATCGCCGCCCCGGCGGGGTACGCGCTCGCGCTGCTCAACCTGCGGGGCCGCCGGACGCTCAACTTCGTCCTGCTCGTCGCGCAGATGATCCCGGCGGTCGTCATGGCCATGGGCTTCTACGCGGTCTACGTGCGGCTCGGGCTGCTCAACACCGTCGGCGGGCTCATCGTCGCCGACTCGACCGTCGCCGTGCCGTTCGCCGTCCTGCTCTACTCGGCCTTCATGTCCGGCATCCCGCGGGAGATGCTCCAAGCGGCGCGCATCGACGGCGCCGGGGCGTGGCGGACCTTCACGTCCGTGATCCTGCCGCTCAGCCGCAACTCGACGCTGACGGTCTCGCTCTTCGCCTTCCTCTGGGCGTGGTCGGACTTCATCTTCGCCTCGACGCTCAACCGCAACGGCGACCTCATCCCGATCACGCTCGGGATCTACAACTACATCGGCAACAACACCACGCAGTGGAACGCGATCATGGCGACCGCCGTCGTCGCGTCCGTGCCGGCGGCGGTCCTGCTCGTCGTCGCCCAGCGCTACGTGGCCGCGGGTGTCACCGCCGGTGCCGTCAAGGACTGAAGGACGACCATGACCGACAGCAGCACGGCCTCGGCCGCCCCTTCCGAGCGCACCTTCGCCGGCCCGGACCTCGCCCGCCCCGTCGCGCCCGGTGGTGCGCACCGCGGCGTCGGCGTCGGCGAGGTCCGGCTCGACGGCGGGTTCTGGGGCGCGCTGCAGGAGACCAACGCCCGTGCCACGCTCGCGCACTGCCTCGAATGGATGGAGCGGCTCGGCTGGGTCGCGAACTTCGACCGGGTGGCCGCCGGCAGCACGGGCGGGGACCGCCCGGGCTGGCAGTTCTCCGACTCCGAGGTGTACAAGCTGCTCGAGGCTCTCGCGTGGGAGCACGGCCGCACGGGCGACGCCTCGGTGGACGCGAGCTTCAACGCGCTCGTCGACCGCGTCGCCGCGGCCCAGGACGACGACGGCTACCTCAACACGTGCTTCGGCCATGCGGGACAGCCGGACCGGTACACCGACCTGTCCAGCGGGCACGAGCTGTACTGCACCGGGCACCTGCTCCAGGCGGCCGTGGCGCGCGTGCGCACGGGGGGCCACGACCGGCTCGTCGAGGTCGCCCGGCGCGCCGCGGACCACGTGTGCCGGGAGTTCGGCGAGGGCGGCCGCGACGGCATCTGCGGGCACCCCGAGATCGAGGTGGGCCTGGCCGAGCTGGGCCGTGCGCTCGGCGAGCCGCGGTACACCGAGCAGGCCCGGCGCTTCCTGGAGCGCCGCGGGCACGGCACGCTTCCGCCCGTCGCGCTGCTCGGGCCGTCGTACTTTCAGGACGACGTGCCCGTGCGCGACGCCGGCGTCTGGCGCGGTCACGCCGTCCGGGCGCTGTACCTCGCCGCCGGCGCGGTCGACGTCGCGGTCGACACGGGCGACGACGAGCTGCTCGCCGCCGTCGAGCGGCAGTGGACCCGCTCGGTCGAGCGCCGCACCTACCTCACCGGGGGCATGGGCTCGCGGCACCAGGACGAGGGCTTCGGCGACGACTGGGAGCTGCCGGCGGACCGCGCCTACTGCGAGACGTGCGCCGGCGTCGCGTCGGTCATGGTGTCCTGGCGGCTCCTTCTGGCGACCGGCGACGCCCGCTACGCCGACCTCATGGAGCGCACCTTCTACAACGTCGTGGCCACCTCGCCGCGCTCCGACGGGCGCGCCTTCTTCTACGCCAACCCGCTCCAGCAGCGCGAGCCCGGCGCCGACGTGCGCGCCGACACCGAGAACCCGCGTGCCGAGGGCGGGGTCCGCGCCCCGTGGTTCGACGTCTCCTGCTGCCCCACGAACGTCGCCCGCACGCTCGCCTCGTGGCAGGCGTACGCGGCGACGGTCTCCGGCGACGTCGTCTCGCTCGTCCAGCACGCGCCGGCCGAGCTGCGCGTCGCGCTCGACGACGGCGGCCAGGTCGCACTGCGGGTCCGCACCGCCTACCCCGCCGACGGGCTCGTCCGGGTCGAGGTTCTGGACGCGCCCGACCGTCCGATCACGCTGCGGCTGCGCGTGCCGCACTGGGCGGACGGCGCGACCCTCGGGGCACAGGGCGAGCCGGATGACGGGGGGCCGCGGCCGGTCGCGCCGGGCTGGGCCGAGGTCCGCCGGACGTTCACCCCGGGCGACGTCTTCACGCTCGACCTGCCCACCGAGCCGCGGCTCACGTGGCCGGACCCGCGCGTCGACGCGCTGCGGGGCGCCGTCGCGGTAGAGCGCGGTCCGCTCGTGCTGTGCCTCGAGTCGGTCGACCTGCCCGACGACGTCGCGCTCGAGGACGTGCGGATCGACACCTCGGTCGCTCCCCGTGCGCACGAGGACGGCGCGCTCGTCCGCGTCGGCGTGCTCGCCCCGGTCGCGGCCGGGCCCGGGCGGCCACCGTTCTCCGCAGGGCCACCTGCGGCGGTGCCGGACGGGCCCGCGATCGACGTCCCGCTCGTGCCCTACCACCGGTGGGCCGAGCGCGGCCCGTCCACCATGCGGGTCTTCGTGCCGGTGCAGTGACGGCGCCGACGATCCGATGACGACCCCGAACTCAGCACGAAGGAGATGCACGTGACAGACCACCCGCCTCAGGACCTTCCCGTCCGGGCCGAGGGGAGCCGGCTCGTGTGGCGCGGCGGCGGCGAGACGCTCGTCGTCGAGCCGTGGGGCCGCGACTCCGTGCGCGTGCGCGCCCGGCTCATGGCCGACGTCGAGGACACCGACTGGGCGCTGCTGCCGCCCTCCGCCGACGCGTCCGAGGCGGCGCACGTCGAGGCGCAGGTCGAGCTCCGACCCGACGGCGCCACGCTCGTCAACGGCGCGATCCGCGTCGAGCTGACGTGCTCGGCCGGACTCCACCATGCCGTGGGCTACGAGGTCTCCCACTGCGACGTCGCGTTCTACGACGCCTCGGGGCGCCTGCTGCTGCGCGAGCTCGGGCGAGGCGGCGCGCTCAACCTTCGGGCTCGCCAGCTGCGGCCGCGGCTCGGAGGAGACCACACGCTCACGGCGTCGTTCGAGTCGGACCCGGCCGAGAAGCTCTTCGGGATGGGCCAGTACCAGCAGCGCGTGCTGAACCTGAAGGGCTCCACGCTCGAGCTCGCCCACCGCAACTCGCAGGCGAGCGTGCCGTTCGTGCTGTCGAGCGCCGGCTACGGCTTCCTGTGGCACAACCCCGCGATCGGGCGCGCGACGTTCGGCACGAACCGGACCGAGTGGTACGCCGAGTCGACGCGTCAGCTCGACTACTGGGTCACGGCGGGCGACACGCCGGCCCAGATCTCGCGCGCCTACGCGGACGCCACGGGCCACGCGCCGATGATGCCCGAGCGTGGGCTCGGGTTCTGGCAGTGCAAGCTGCGCTACGCCCGCCAGGACGACCTTCTCCAGGTGGCCCGCGAGCACAGGCGCCGCGGCCTGCCGCTCGACGTCATCGTGGCGGACTTCTTCCACTGGCCACGCATGGGCGACTACCGGTTCGAGGACGAGTTCTGGCCCGACCCGGCGGCCATGGTCGACGAGCTGCGCGAGCTCGGCGTCGAGCTCATGGTGTCGGTCTGGCCGCAGGTCTCGCTGGAGTCGGAGAACTTCTCGCACCTGCGCCGGAACAACCTCCTCGTGCGCGCCGAGCGGGGGCTCGACGTGCAGATGTCGTTCGAGGGGCCGAGCGCCTTCCTCGACGTGACGAACCCCGATGCCCGCACCTGGCTGTGGGACGTGTGTCGCCGCAACTACGCCGAGCACGGCATCCGCACGTTCTGGCTCGACGAGGCCGAGCCGGAGTACGGCGTCTACGACTTCGACGCCTACCGCTACCACGCCGGACCGAACGTCCAGGTGGGCAACGTGTACCCGCAGCTGTTCTCCCGGGCCTTCTTCGACGGGCAGCAGGGCGACGGCGAGACCGACGTCGTCAACCTCGTACGGTGCGCCTGGGCCGGCAGCCAGCGGTACGGCGCGCTCGTGTGGTCGGGCGACATCCACTCGACGTTCGAGGACATGGCCCGCCAGGTCACGGCCGGCATCCACATGGGCGTCGCCGGCATCCCGTGGTTCACGACCGACATCGGCGGCTTCCACGGGGGCGACTCGAGCGACCCCGCGTTCCACGAGCTGCTCGTCCGCTGGTTCCAGCTCGGCGCCTTCAGCCCCGTGATGCGGCTGCACGGCGACCGGAAGCCCTACGAGGACGTCGTCGCCGCGGACGGCACCCCGCGGCTGCGGTCGGGCGGCCCCAACGAGCTGTGGAGCTATGGCGAGGACGTCTACCAGGTGCTCGCCCGGTACGTGCACCTGCGCGAGTGGCTGCGCCCGTACGTGCGCGACGTCATGCGTGCCGCGCACACCGACGGGCAGCCCGTCATGCGCGGGCTGTTCCACGAGTTCCCCGCGGACCCGGCCGCCTGGGACGTCGACGACCAGTTCCTGTTCGGGCCCGACGTCCTGGTGGCGCCGGTGCTCGAGGCCGGCGCGCGGCAGCGCGACGTGTACCTGCCCGCGGGCGCCCGGTGGACCGACGCGGCCACCGGCGAGGTGCACGACGGCGGCACGACGGTCCGTGCGGACGCCCCGCTCGACGTCGTCCCCGTGTTCCTGCGCGACGGCGCCCTGCCGGGGCTCGTCGGCCGGACCAGCGGTACCGCCTGACGCCGACACCTCCGCCGACGTCGGGCGGCGTACCGCGCCGCCCGACGTCGGACCGGTTCACCGCGATTCGCTACGAGAGGAGGCAGGGCAAGGACCGCCCCGCGGCGAGCAGGGGGCGAGCTCGTACGACGACGTTCGAGCGCGTGCCGACGGCGCGCGACGACCAGAGAGGTACTCGACGATGAGAACGACATCCTCGCGGCGCACGCCGCGGCGGACTGCCAGGGTGCGCTCCACGGCGCTGTCCACGGTCCTGGCCCTCGCGGCCGGCACGGTCGCCGGGGCGACGGTGGCCCCCTCGGCCGCAGCCGCCGAGGTTCCGGAGCCCGATCTGCACTACTCGATGGAAGAGATCACCAGTACGACGGTGCCCGACGTCTCGGGGCACGGCCTCGACGGTACCGTCGCGGGCAGCACGTCCGTGGTCACGGCCGAGGGCGGCGGCTCGGCGCTCGACCTGGCCGGCGGCTCGGGCGGCGGCTACGTGACGATCCCGCGCGGCGCGCTCGAGGGCGCGACGGACCTCACGGTCACGGCGCGGGTGCGCTGGGACGGCGTCGGCGGGGCGTGGCAGCGGATCTTCGACCTCGGCACGAACACGCAGCGCTACCTGTTCGCCACGCCGTCGAACGGCGGCGGCAGTCTCCGTACCGCCGTGACGACGAACGGCGGCGGCGCCGAGGCGCAGGTGACCGGGTACGGGCCGCTCAGGACGGGCGACTGGGTGACGGTCACGACGACGCTCGACACGACTGCCGACCGTGTCACCATGTACCTCGACGGCGTCGCCGTCGCGTCCGCCGCGACGACCATCTCGGCCGGGCAGCTCCTCGACGCGAGCGCGCCGCACGCCGGCTACATCGGCAAGTCGTTCTACCCCGACCCGCTGTTGGACGGCGCCGTGGACGACTTCCGCATCTACCGCAGCGCGTTGACGGCGGGCCAGGTCGCCGAGCTCGTCGGCGAGCTCCCGACCGCGACCGGGGTCGCGACCAGCACGTACGACGTCACGACGTCCGTCGGCGTCGCGCCGAAGCTTCCCGCCACGACCCGGGCGACGTTCTCCGACGGCTACGACCGGGACGTCCCGGTCACGTGGGACGCCGTCGACCCGGCGCAGTACGCGGCGCGCGGCACGTTCACGGTGTCCGGCCAGGCCGCGGGCTCGACCGTCACCGCCACGGTGACGGTCAAGCTCCCGGGCGAGCTCATCGTGGACCTGGGCACCGACACGGGCGCGTTCCACGGCGGGGCGTCCGGCACGCTGTACGGGCTGTACGGCGAGGGCGTGCCGTCGCAGAACCTCATCGAGGGCATGGCCCTGCGGACGGTCTCGACCAAGGCGCAGGACGGGCCGCAGCACCCCGGTGCGGACGCGCTGGAGGTCGTCCGGCCACTGGCGGACGCCACCGACGGCGACGTCTACATCTACATGACGGACATCCACCGCGGGTTCCCGTACGAGTGGCCCGGGGCCACGCCGGAGGAGAAGCTCGACACCTACCTGGGCAAGATCGCCAACCAGGTGGACCAGGTGCTGCAGCTCCCGGCGGAGTACCAGGACAACATCGTCTTCGTGCCGTTCAACGAGCCCGAGGGCAACATGTTCGGGACCGGACAGTGGAGCTACAACCGGGTGAGCTGGCTCAACAACCCCACGCACTACTTCGCCGCGTGGGACAAGGTGTACGCGCTCATCAAGGACAAGATGCCGGACGCGCGCATCTCGGGTCCGAACACGAGCATCCTGTACTCGCAGGTCAAGGGTTTCCTGCAGCACACGGTCAAGGCCGGCACCGTGCCGGAGGTCATCACCTGGCACGAGCTGAGCCACCCGCAGAGCATCCGTGACTCCGTGGCCCGCTACCGGGGCTGGGAGGACGAGGTGTTCGCGGGCACGAAGTACGCGGGCACGCACCTGCCGATCAACATCAACGAGTACGCGTTCAACTACCACACGTCCGTTCCGGGCCAGATGATCCAGTGGGTCGCCGCGATCGAGGAGTCCAAGGTCGACGCCGACATCGCGTACTGGAACATCGACGGGAACCTCTCCGACTCCGCGGTCCAGGCCAACCGGGCCAACGGCCAGTGGTGGCTCCTGAACGCGTACGCCTCGATGACCGGCCACACGGTCAAGGTCACCCCGCCGTCGCCCGGCCGGAACTACACGCTGCAGGGCGTGGCGACGCTCGACGAGGACAAGCGGCAGTCGCGCGTGCTGTTCGGCGGCGCCGCGGGCGAGGCCAACGTGATCGTCAAGGACGTCCCGGCGGACGTCTTCGGCGACACCGTGCACGTCACCGTGCGCGAGGTCCCGTGGACGGGTCAGATCGGCGACTCCGCACAGCCGCGGCACCGCGCCGCGCTCGACCTGGCGGTGACCGGCTCGACGGTGTCGCTCGCCTTCGACGGCAAGACCCTGCCGCTCCTCGACGAGTCGTCGGCGTACGAGGTCGTCGTCACGCCGGGAGGCGCGGGGACGACGGCCGCCACCGACCCGGTGACCTGGACCGGGAGCTTCGAGGCCGAGGCCGCGAAGTACACCGGCACGGGGTACTCCAGGAACGGCCCGGAGGGCTCGCCGTCGAACGTCAGCAAGTTCTACACCTCGGGCGGCTACAACGTCGGCGGGCTGCGGACCGGGTCGAACGGCGTCCTGGACTTCCAGGTCACCGTGCCGCAGGACGGCACCTACGACCTGTCCGTCTTCGCGAACAGCCTCAACACCTTCGGGCTGGTCGCCGAGCAGGGGCCGACGAACGTCTTCCTGAGGGTCGACGGCGGTGCGGAGCAGGAGCTGTTCCTCCCGCTCGGCTACAAGTGGGTCGTGTGGGACCACGTCGACACGACCGTCGAGCTGACGGCCGGCACGCACACGATCTCGCTCGCGGCAGCCAGCCTCGACGGGACCGGCGCGACGCGCGGTGACGCGATCGTCGACCGCATCACGCTGACCCTGCCCAGCCCGACGGCCGGCACGAGCGTCTACGAGGCCGAGCTGGCCACCCTGGACGGGGCCGCAGCGGTCTACGAGCCGGCCGGCCTCGCCGCGGGGACGGAGGTCTCCGGGTCGGGCGCCGCCCGGGTGGCCGGCGGGCAGACCGCGACGTTCTGGGTGTACTCCGAGGACGACGCGGCGGCGCGCCTGGTCACGGACGTCCTGGGCGGTGGCGGCAGCGCCGAGGTGACCGTCAACGGGCACGCGGCCGGCACGGTCGATGCCAACGGTGACCAGGTCCGGGTGTCGCTGTCCGGCGGCATCAACAAGGTCGTGCTGACCGGTGCCGGCGACGGCGTCCTCGTCGACCGGCTGCGCGTGACGTCCGACGACGACGCGCTGCCGGCCACGTCGTACCAGGCCGAGGACGCCACGCTGTCCGGGTCGGCCGCGGTCGTCGACCTCTCGCTGGCCGCGGGCGACAAGGCGGTCGACGGGATCGGGGGCGAGCCCGGCAACACGAGCGCGCTGACCTTCGACCTCACGGTCGAGAAGGCAGGGACGTACGCGATGCGGGTCCGGTACTCCAACCCGGAGCAGTCGCCGGCGTCGCACTACAACCCCGACCCGATCGCGCGCCGGGCCGACATCAGCGTCAACGGCGGCACCGCCGAACCTGTGCTGTTCCCGCACAGCTTCCACCAGAACAACTTCTGGGTGCTGACGGTGCCGGTCCAGCTCGAGGCAGGTAAGAACTCGATCCGGTTCTCCTCGCACGAGGCGCCGAACTTCGACGGCGTGACGCTCGCGTCCGAGCAGTGGCCGGACTTCCCGCTGCGTTCCCGGTGGGCTCCGGTCGTGGACTCGATCGAGGTCGCGCCGATGGCGGTGGTCAGCCCGGTCAGCGTGAAGGTCACGGCCGCGTGCAGCTCCTCGCGGCCCTCCCTCGACGTGCGCGTGACCAACACGTCCGACGCGACGGTGCCCTCCGAGATCGCGACCGCCCTCGGGACGCGCGACCGCGGCGCTCTCGGCGCGGGCAAGACCTGGACCGAGACGTTCCCGGCCCGGTCGACGACGCTCGGGGGCGGCGTGGTCACGGTCACCGCCGACGGCGTGAGCACGGAGCACGGCTACGGGGAGGTCACCTGCAGCTGAGTCAGCTCATCTGACGACGGGCCCGGCGCGATCTGAGATCTGCGCCGGGCCCGTTGTCATGCCCGGTATCGCTTCTGATCGCTTTGCACCGGGCACCGCTTCTTCTGGCGCGAGCTGCCGAGCGAGGGTCACTCGCGCGAGAGCACCAGCGCGGCGCTGTGCCCGCCAAAGCCGAACGCGTTCACGAGCGCGTGCCGCGCCGTCGTCGGGCGCGCGCTCGCCACGACGTCGAGGTCGATCGCCGGGTCCTGCGTCTGCAGGTTGAGCGTCGCCGGGACGATCCCGTGGCGCAGCGCCAGCAGCGCGACGAGGGCGCCGAGCGCGCCCGACGCCCCGAGCAGATGGCCGGTCGAGGCCTTCGTCGCCGTCACGGGCGGCGGGTCGCCGAAGACCGCGCGCAGCGCGTCGGCCTCGTTGACGTCGCCGACCGGCGTCGAGGTCGCGTGGGCGTGCACGAGCCCGACGTCGTGCGCCGTGAGGTCCGCGGAGCGCAGCGCCAGCTCGATGGTCCGTGCCTGGTTGTGCGGCTCGCCGCCGACGATGTCGTGCGCGTCCGACGTCAGGGACGCGCCGTCGACGGCCCCGAGCACGCGAGCACCCCGCGCCGCGGCGTGCTCCTCGGACTCGAGCACGAGCAGCGCCGCTCCCTCGCCCATGACGAAGCCGTCCCGCTCGACGTCGAACGGGCGCGACGCGCGCTCGGGCTCGTCGTTGCGGGTCGACATCGCCCGCGCGCGGGCGAATGCGGAGATGCACAGGTCGACGATGCTCGCCTCGCCCCCTCCGCACACCACGACGTCGGCCTCGCCCGAGCGGATCATCTGGCGGCCCGTGAGGATCGCCTCGACGCCGGCCGCGCACGCGCTCACCGGTGCGCGGGCCCCGGCCTTCGCCCCGAGGTCGATGGAGAGCCACGCCGCCGGGCCGTTCGCCATGACCATGGTGACGGCGTGCGGGCTCACGCGCCGGTGACCCTCGGTCGTCAGCACCTCGTGCTGGACGAGCGTCGTGCCGATGCCGCCGTTGGCCGTTCCGATCACGACGGCGAGCCGGTCGGGGTCGACGTCGGGCGCCCCGGCGGACGACCACGCCTCGCGGCCCGCCACCAGCACCAGCTGCTCGGCCCGGTCGAGTCGTCGCAGCTCGCGGACCTCGAGCGAG
This sequence comes from Isoptericola halalbus, assembly GCA_009663185.1. Lineage (GTDB taxonomy): Bacteria > Actinomycetota > Actinomycetes > Actinomycetales > Cellulomonadaceae > Isoptericola > Isoptericola halalbus. Next base: position 6,264 of record VJZX01000006.1, on the reverse strand, counting down.
CGAGCGAACGCGTCGTCGACCCGCGCCGCGATGCGGACCGGCAGGTCGCGTGCCCAGTCGTCCTTGATCGGCGCCACCGCACCGATGCCCTCCGTCAGCGCCGCCCATGTCCCCTGTGCCGTGAGGCCCACGGGCGTGACCGCCCCGGCACCGGTGACCACCGCTCGTCGCACGTGCTTCCCCCTACCTTGCAGGCCGATCCCGCATCGAGCGAGGCAGGGCCTGGGAGAAGGATGCCCCAGGCATGTTGCATTGACGAAAACGTCCTCGACCGACCGTGCGGCGGGCGAAAACCTTCTCGGCACGGTTCCATGGATCCACAGGCCGCGGGGACGGGTCCCGCGACGTCGAGGAGGCATTGATGAGCCAGGAGATCGTGCGCGACGACCCTGAGGCGCCCGAGCACGGCCTGCGGCGCGTCATGGGGCCCCGGCTCCTGCTGCTGTTCATCGTCGGCGACATCCTCGGCACCGGGGTGTACGCGCTCACAGGCCAGGTCGCGGGCGAGGTCGGGGGAGCGGCGTGGGCGCCGTTCCTCGTGGCGTTCGTGGTCGCGACGCTGACTGCCTTCTCGTACCTCGAGCTCGTGACGAAGTACCCGCACGCCGCGGGCGCCGCGCTCTACACGCACAAGGCGTTCGGCATCCACTTCCTGACCTTCATGATCGCGTTCATGGTGATGAGCTCGGGGATCACCTCGGCCTCGACCGCGTCGAACGCGTTCGCGGGCTTCCTCAGCGACGGGTTCGGCCTCGGGCTCGACGCGGGCAGCGGCGGCCGGGTCGCCATCGCGCTCGGGTTCATGACCCTGGTCGCCGTGGTGAACTTCCGCGGCGTCGGCGAGAGCGTCAAGGCCAACGTCGTGTTGACCCTCGTCGAGCTGTCGGGCCTCCTGCTGGTGATCTTCGTCGGCATCTGGGGCATGTCCCAGGGTCGCGCCGACTTCTCGCGCGTGATGATCTTCGAGAGCCCCGACGAGAAGAGCGCCTTCCTCGCCGTCACGGCCGCGACGACGCTCGCGTTCTTCGCGATGGTCGGTTTCGAGGACTCGGTCAACATGGCCGAGGAGTGCCAGAACCCCGTCCGCGACTTCCCGCGCATGATGATCACGGGCCTGTCGATCACCGGGCTGATCTACGTGCTCGTCGCGATCACCGCGGTCGCGCTCGTACCTGTCGGCAACCTGACCGACGAGTCGAAGGGGTCCGCGCTCACCCAGGTCGTGGCGGCCGGCGCGCCGAACCTGCCGTTCGGCACGCTCTTCCCGTTCATCGGCATGTTCGCCGTCGCCAACTCGGCGCTCATCAACATGCTCATGGCCTCGCGCCTGCTCTACGGCATGGCGAACCAGGGCGTCCTGCCGCGCTCGTTCGGCAGGGTCCACCCGACTCGCCGCACGCCGTGGGTCTCGATCCTCGTGACGACCGCCATCTCGTTCGGCCTGATCATCTACGTGGTCACGGCGCAGGCGACCGAGGCGGGGGCGAGCGCGGTCGCCCTCCTGGGTGGCACGACGTCGCTGCTCCTGCTGTGCGTGTTCGCGGTGGTCAACGTGGCGCTGCTCGTGCTGCGGCGGCAGCCGGTCGACCACGCGCACTTCCGCACGTCGACGCCGCTCGCGGTCCTGGGTGCGATCACCTGCGCGTACCTCGCCGGGCCGTGGGCTCGGAGCGAGGCTCAGCAGGGCCAGTACGTCATCGCGGGCGCGCTCATCGCGATCGGCATCGTGCTCTCGGGCATCACGTACCTGTACAACCGGGCGGTGCGGCACCGGCAGACCGCGTTCGAGGACGTGTCAGCGCTCGACGAGCACCGGCCCGAGGGTCCGCTCCCGAAGCGCTGAGCCTCGTCCTCGATCGAGTTGTCAGACGCCCGGTGAACCGGCAGGGTCACCGGCGTCTGACAACTCGGTGCCAACCCGACAGTGCGCGCTCGAACGCCTCCAGCGCGGCGGCGTTGAACAGCACGAACCGCACCTCGTCGAGCATGCCCGGGTGGACCTCGTCCCAGGCATGGGTGGCGCGCACCGCGATCGTCGCGACGTCGTCGGGCGCCCAGCCGAAGACGCCGGCGCTCACCGCCGGCGCCGCGACCGTGCGCGCGCCGACCTCGGCCGCGACGTCGAGCGCCCGGGTGAAGCACGACGTGAGCAGCGCCGGGTCGGTCTCCCCAGCGTGCCGGTTCGGGCCCACGGTGTGGATCACCCAGCTCGCAGGCAGGTCGAAACCCTGCGTCGCGACGGCGTCGCCCACCTGCAGGCCGTCCGCGAGCGCTGTGCGGCGCAGCTCCCGGCATGCCTCGAGCAGTTGCGGGCCGGCCGCCGCATGGATCGCGCCGTCCACGCCACCGCCGCCGAGGAGGGACGAGTTCGCCGCGTTGACGATGGCGTCGACGCGGACAGTGGTGATGTCGCCCTGCACGGCCCAGGTGCGCATGGTGCGATCGTCGGCCCGCGAGACGGCACGCGCAAGCCTCACCCTCACGAGAGCGTCCACCAGGCGGCACCGGCGGCGGCGCCGAGCACCATGGCCGGCCCGAACGGCAGGTCCGCGCCGCGAGACGTACGGCGCGCGGCCAGCAGCACGAGCGCGACCAGGGCGAAGATCGCGAACGCCGACAGCGTGCCGAGCAGGACCGCCCGCCAGCTGAGCCAGCCGAGGAACATCCCGAGGAGGCCCGAGAGCTTGACGTCTCCGAGCCCGAGGCTGGTGGGAGAGATCCACGCGAGCACGAAATAGCCGGCAAGCACGACCAGTCCGGCGAGCACGGCGCGCAGCAACCGGTCCCACTCCCCCTCGACCGCCGCGGCCAGCAGGAGCGCGCCAAGTAGGGCCGGGTAGGTGGGCCCGACGATTCTGTCGGGCAGCCGGAACGTCGCGAGGTCGACCGGGGCGAGCAGCCCGCACGCCACGACGAGGACGGCGAACGCGAGCAGCTCCGCCCACCCGTCAGCGAGCACGGCGGCACCGGCGCCGGCCAGACCCGCAGCCGCTGCGGGGACCGGGTAGCGCAGCCATCGCGAGTCGCTGTGCACAAGCCGCCGCGCCCAGGGGGTGAGCAGCGCGGCGGCCGCCGCGCACAGTGCGACGGCGACGGCGACGGCGATCGGCGGCATGCGCTCAGCGCTTCTCGGTGGGGCGGGTCATACGGCAACTATGCCGCTCCGTGCGTGACGCCACGAGAGAAACGATGCGCATGCGGCCCGATATCGCAAATGTCCGTTCACTTCATCCTTGCCGTAAACGCATGAGTTCCCTTTAGGCCGCAAATGTCCGTTCGCTTCATCCTTGCCGGTCCGGAAACCGGCGGCGAATGATCAAGGCAAGCGATCTGCAGGACGCCCGTCCCGCAGGTTTCCACTCAAGATCAGAAGGGCACGACCATGCACCTCCTCAACCTCATCGCGGCCCGTTTCGAGACCGCGAAGTTCCACGGCAAGGACCGCGGCGCCACCGCCGTCGAGTACGGCCCTCTCGTCGGGCTCATCGCCGTCGCGCTCATCGCCACCGTCATCCTCCTCGGCACCGAGCTCAACCGTCTCTTCGCCGCCGTCCAGACCAAGCTGGCGGCGGTCGTCGTCCCGTAACGAGGCCTGGACTCCACCGCCGTGGCGCCCGACGACTTCGCCGGGCGCCACGGCCGTCCCACCACCCGAACGGAGGAACCATGACCCGCACGCGAGCCACGCAGCACCGCACGCCCGACCGGGGCGCCGCGGCGGTCGAGTTCGCGCTCGTGCTGCCGGTTCTGATGCTTCTCCTCGTCGGCATCCTCGGCTTCGGTCACGCCTACCACGTCCAGACCGTGCTGGGGAACGCCGCGCGCGACGGCGTGCGCATCCTCGCCCTGTCCAACGACGCCGACGCCGCAAGCGCCGCGCAGGACACGGCGATCGCCTCGGCGTCGCCCTCGGTCGCCCTCAGCGCCGACCAGATCACCGTCACCCCCGCGACCTGCGACACCAGCGCCGGCGGGACCCCCTCGACGGCGCGCGTGACCATCACCCTCGAAGACTTTGCACCTCTGGGCGGGTTCTTCCGCCTCGACATCACCGGAACCGGGAGCATGCGATGCAACGGCTGACCCATCCCTTGCGGCGCAGGTTCGGCGCCGACCGCCTCGAACGCGGCGCGTCTGCCGTCATCGTCGGACTGCTGATGATCCCGCTGGTCGCCCTGACCGCGCTCGCGATCGACGTGGCAGCAGCGCACGCAGACCGGCAGATGCTGCAGACCGGCGCCGACGCCGCGGCGCTCGCCGTCGCGCAGGACTGCGCGGACGGCGAGTGTTCCGGCACCGACGCGACCGCCTCGGAGCTGGCGACGGCGAACGACCCGTTCGGCGGGCCGGCGGCGGCGACCGTCACGCGGCTCGACCTCGGCGAAGGTGTCGTGACGGTGCAGACCGACTCGTCGCGTCAGCACTGGTTCGCGCCCGTCATCGGCTTCGACGACGCCGACCTCGCCGCCGTCTCGACTGCGCGCTGGGGCTACCCGGCCGCGGGTGCCGCAGTCCTGCCCTACGTGCTTTCCTCGTGCGAGCTCGAGTGGCAGGCCGGAGCAACCGTGGTCTACGGCGACGACGGCCGGATTGAGTCCGTCGAGTTCCCGGAGGACGCGCCGGCCGTGACGATCGAGTTCACCAAGACGAGCGACTCGACCTGCACCGACCAATCGGGCAACGTCGTGCCGGGTGGCTTCGGTTGGGTCGACGGGAACCCGGATGAGTGCGAGGGCCCGCACGTGACGGAGGACACCTGGGCTTCCTCCTCCACGGGCATCTCCCCGCCGAACAACTGCGACCCCGCCGACTTCGAGAAGTGGCTCGGCCAGACCGTTCTCATCCCGGTCTTCGACCAGGCGCGCGACGTCGGCACCAACGCCGAGTACCGGATCGTCGGCTTCGCCGCCTTCAAGCTCACCGAATACAACTTCGCGGGCAAGTACCTGAGCCCGAACGGGAAGAACCTCTGCAAGTCCGCCGGCATGGACCCCCAGACCCGGTGCCTGCAGGGGACCTTCGAGCACTTCGTCGACATCTCCGGCAGATACACCCTCGACCCCGATGGCCCGCGCTTCGGTGCGATGGTCGTCGAGCTGACTCTGGACTAAGGACACGCCATGGCCCGCCGCATCATCACCATCGTTCTCGCCGCGGTGCTCGCCGTCGCCGGCGGGTCCCTCACCTACCACTACTCGACCGGCGCCGACCGGCGCGCGATGGCCGATCTCGAACCGACGAGCGTCCTGGTGGTCGCCGAAGCCGTGCCGGCCGGCACCGCCGCGGGGGACCTCAGCGAGCTCGTCGAGATGCGCGAGGTGCCCACCGGCTCGGTGGTACCCGGCGCAGTGGCCGAGCTCTCGGACGTCGAGGGGCTTGTCACGTCGGCAGACCTGGTGCCGGGCGAACAGCTCGTGACGGCCCGGTTCGTGGCCCCCGAGGACCTCGAAAAGGGGGTCGACGTGCCGGACGGGTACCACCGGGTCAGCATCGAGCTCGAGCCCCGGCGCGTCATCGGAGGACGGCTACGCCCGGGTGACACGGTCGGTGTCTTCGTCTCCCTCGAGACCGAGGAGCGCAAGGAGCAGAAGACGCACCTCATCCTGCACAAGGTCGTGGTCACCGAGGTGGCAGGCGGCGTGCGGCAGGTCGAGGACGAGGACGGCGAGGAGACGCAGTCCGAGCCCGCCGAGACGGTCACGGTGACCCTCGCGGTCCCGGCGCCCGACGCGGAGAAGGTCGTCTACGCCGCCGAGTACGAGCTCCTCTGGCTCTCGATCGAGCCCGAGGACGCCTCGGAGAACGGAACCCGCATCGTCACCTCGGAGGTGATCTTCGAATGAACAACGTCCTGCTCGCGACCGATTCTCACGGCCTGCGCGAACGTATCCACGCGGCCTCCGGCGGCGCCTGCATCGCGGTGCCCGCGAGCCCGCTGTCCGTCGAGCCGGCGGCCTTCCTCGGGCAGCTGCGCGGCTCGCCGCTGCCGGACCTCGTCGTCCTCGACACGACGACCTCGCGGCGCGAGGCCCTCGAGCTCGCCGGTGGGCTCGACCGCCTGTTCCCCGGGACCGGCATCGTGCTCGTCGGCATCGCCGACGACGCCCTCGCAATCGACGCGCTGCGCGCCGGTGTTCGTGACGTCGTGCCGCCCGACGTCTCCGTCGATCACATGCGCGACGTCCTCGCCCGGGTCGGCGAGGCAGCGCGCGCCCGACGCGTGGTCACGGCTCCCGCCCCCGGCGGCGCACCCGCACCGGGCGG
>VJZX01000059.1 GCA_009663185.1 Isoptericola halalbus | reverse complement strand
CGGACACGCTCCTCAGCAGGATCGCCCGAGGGTGGCGGCGGCCGCCTCGGCGCCTGGCTCAAGGAGTTCGTCTGCGTGAGCACCGTCAAGCAGCTCACCAACGAAGCCCGCAAGCCTGGCGAGTTCAGGTGGCCGTCCTGGGCCGCCGACCCCACGCGCCGGCAGCGGCTCGAGGCCCGGCACGATCTGGAGCCCGCGAGGATCTGACCGCAGGCCCGCCTGCGCCGCCGTAGTGCTCGGCCAGGCGGCGCAGCCCTTCGTCGATGCTGACTGCCGGCCGCCACCGCAGATCGGCACGGGTGGCCCGCTGGTCGAACCAGTGCGCGGTCGACAGCTGCTCGGCCAGGAAACGGGTCATCGGCGGCTCGTCGGTGCCCGGCCGGACCCGCCACACGGCCTCGACGACGCTTCCCGCGGCGCGAGCCAGGCCGGCCGGTACCCGCCAGGCAGGGGGCCGCACACCGGCGGCGCGGCAGATGCCTCCCAGGAGGTCCGCCACCGTCCGAGGCTCGCCGTTCGTGAGCACGTACGCTCGACCGCGCACCGCGGGTGCGCGGTCGAGCGCCGCGACGATCCCGTCGGCGGCGTTGTCGACGTAGATGCTGTCGATGAGCGCGGCACCGTGCCCCAGCAGGGGCAGCCGGCCCCGGGCGGCGCGGTCGAGGACGCGCTCGACGAGCTGGGTGTCACCGGGGCCCCACACGACGTGTGGGCGCACCGCGACGACGCTCGGCGCACCCGGTTCGCCGTCCATGGCCAGTGCGAGCAGCTCGGCGACCGCCTTGGTCCGCGCGTAGGCGCCGCGCGCACGGTGCGGGTCCGCCGGGTCCGCGCCGACACCCACGAGCGAGACCCCGGCGTGCGCGACCGACGGGGAGGAGACCTGGACGAACCGCTCCGCGCCCGCGCGCTGCGCGGCGTCGAGCAGCGTCCGGGTCCCGCCGACGTTCACGGCGTCGAACTCCGCGGGCGGACCCGCCAGCGACACCTTCGCCGCGAGGTGGACGACGGCGGTCACGCCGTCGACGGCGCGGGCGACGACCGCCGGGTCGGTCACCGACCCGGCCACGTCCTGGACCCCGGCGACGCCGGACGGCCGCCGCTGCAGCGTGCGCACCTGCTCGCCGCGGGCCACGAGGGTGCGGGCCACGGCACCTCCGAGCAGCCCCGAGGCACCGGTCACCAGCACCGTCACGGGGAACCCACCCGCCCGCCGGCGAGGACGCCGTCGGCCCAGACGGCGAGCCGCGTGCGGTCGATCTTGGAGTTGTGCCGGACGTCGGTCGGCATCTGCCGGACGACGAGCACCGCGGCCGGCAAGACGGGACAGGCCCCCCGGACGGCGGCGGCGAGCTCGGCCGACGCCAGCCCCGGCCGTTCCCGGGACCCGGGCACGGGTTCGACCACGACCACGGGTTGCTGCACGCCGGCAGGCCCGACGCCGACGACGGCGGCGCGCCGCACCTGCGGCACGCGCTCCACGTGCTGCTCCGGGCCGACCGGTGCGAGCGGGCCGTCGGGCGTGGTGATCACGTGTGCCAGCCGCCCCTCGATCCACAGGCGGACCTCGACGTCGAGGTGGCCGACGTCGCCGGTGCGGTGCCAGTGGCCGGGCGGGGTGTCCCGCTCCGCCGCGACGTCGGTGAGCCACAGCCGGTCGTAACGCTCCTTGAGGTGCGGCGCGCGCACCACCACCTCGCCGAGCACGCCCGGTGCGGCGTCCGGCGCGCCGGTCGCCGCGCCGTCGTCGTCGAGCGCGCTGATCAGCACCTCACCGCCCCCGACAGGCCGGCCGACGCAGACGCCCGCGTCGGGCGCCGTCGCCGCGTCGCGGATGCCCTCGAGGGTGATGTCGGTGACGAGCAGGCACTCCGTCATGCCGTAGGGCGTGTGCGCCGTCGCCGCCGGCATGAGCGCGGCGGCGGAGCCCAGCAGCTCGGCACTGATCGGCGCTCCCGTCGACAGGAACGTACGCACGCGGGCCAGCGCCGCCCGGTCCGCACCGTCCGGGTCGGCGTCGAGCGCGTCCGCCGTCGCGACCACGTTGCGGATCGCGGCGGGCGAGAGGAACACGATGCGGGCGTCCGCGGCCCGCACGGCATCCGCGACGGCGCGGGCCGTGAGGGTCCGGGGCGCGGACACGTCCATGCGCGGGGTCACCGACCGGGTGCTCAGCGCCGGGCCGAGCAGCGCGAACGGGGCGAACCCGGTCACGAGGCCGGTGTCGGGCGCGATGTCGAAGTGCGCAGCGAGCGCGTCGCGCAGCGCCGCGAGGCGGCCGTGCGTGTAGACGACGCCCTTGGCCGGCCCCGTCGAGCCGGACGTGAACAGGACGGCGGCCTCGTCGTGGGGTCCGGGTTCGGGCGGCAGGTCGAGCCCGTCACCGGCGCGGGCGACGTCGACGAGGTCGTGGGTGACGCCGAGCGCTTTGCTGACGGGCGCCGGCAGCGGGTCGGCCGAGATCCGCACGCCCGGCCAGCCGAGGGCTCGGGCGGCGGCCAGGCCCTTCGCCTGCGCGACGACGAACCGGGGCCATGCACCGCGCTGTGCCCGGGTCAGACCGCGCACGCCCAGGCCCGCGTCCGCTACGACGACGACGGCGCCGATACGCAGGCAGGCGTAGACGAGCGCTGTGAGCGTCGGGCCCGGCTGCACCAGCAGGGAGACCCGGTCACCCGACCGCACGCCGATCCGGTGCAGTCCGGCGGCGATGCGGCGCACCTGCCTGTCCAGGGCACGCCAGGTCACCACGCGCGGCTCGTCCGTCTCCGACGCGGCAGACATGTCGAGGACTGCCGGCCCGGTGTCGTCGGCGCGGGCCTGAAGGCCCGCCCAGATCGGCGTGAACGGCGGCTCGGTCGTGCCCGCCTCCGGATCCTCCGTCCCACCGGGCCGGCCCGCTGATGCCGGTGCCACCTCGCGCTCGAGCCATCCGAGCACCGCGGGCGGCCAGTCGACATCCTCCGCGACGAGGTGCCCTGCGGAGGAGAACCGATGCACGCGCGCGTGCGGGAGCCGGCCGACCAGGTCGTCCAGAGAGCGGTCCGAGAACACCGGGTCATGCGGCCCCCAGAGCAGCAGCGCGGGCACCTCGATCTTCGCCACACCGGCCGCGATCCGCGCCAGCTCGGGTGCGGTCGGGTGGGCGGCGTCGACCGGGATGTCCACGACGAAGCCCTCGATCCCGTCGCGGTCGGCCGCGGTGCGGTACGGCAGGCGGTAGGCGTCCGCGACGTCGTGCGGCAACAGGGGGTGCGCGAGCGCAAGCGTCGTCTCGAGGAATGCGCGCGTCGTGCGCGTCCCGAGCCGGCGCACCGGTCGCGCGAGGGCGAGCCGCAGCGGCGCGGGGACGGGTGCGTCGTCGGGCTGGTGCACCGCGGTGTTGAGCAGCGCGACGCCGGCGAGCAGCTCGGGGTGCCCGACCGCCCAGCCGAGGGACACGACCCCGCCCCAGTCGTGCCCGAGGGTCACGACGGGTCCGTCGAGCCCCAGCGCGTCGGTGAAGGCGCCGAGGTCGGCGACGCGTCGGGCCAGGGTGCGTCGCTCACCCGTGCGGGCGGAGAAGCCCATCTCGAGCTGGTCGACCGCCACGACGCGCCACCGGGCGTCCGCGCCCACCGTGACGAGACGCCGCCACAGGTACGACCAGGTGGGGTTGCCGTGCACCGCGAGCACGGTCCCGACCGGCTCGACGCCGCGCTCGCGCAGCTGCCACTCGTTGTCCAGGTAGTGCCACCGCTCGCCCGCGACGGTCAGCACGTGGCTGAACCGCCGGTCGAGCCCGGGCAGCCCGGAAGGGATGGTCACCACACGAGCTCCAGCATCGCGGTGTTGATGCCCGAGCCCACGCCCATGAGCAGGACCCGGTCACCGGACCTCAGCGACGCCTGTTCCTCGACCAGGGTGATCGGCACCGACGCCGGCCCCACGTTGCCCAGCCGCGGGAACGTGGTCGGCACCTTGGACCGGTCGAGCCCCACCGCCTCGACGATGGCGTCGGTGTGCACACGCGAGACCTGGTGGGTCACGTATCGGTCCATCCTGGCCCAGTCCCACTCCGGGACGGCGTCCTTCCAGGCGTCCACGACGAGCTCCAGGCCACCCTCGAGCAGCGCCTCGGCGTCGGTGAACATGCCCTCGACGCCTCCGACGCACAGCTCGTGGAAGCGGGTCGCGGCACGGGTGACACCGCCGAGCACGCGGTGCCCGGCCGGGTGCTCGTCAGCGCGCCCGAGCACCGCCGCGGCCGATCCGGAGCCGAGCGTGAGCGTCGCGAACGCCTGCACGAAGTCCTCGCGGCTCACGCCCTCGCGCAGCAGCCGGTCGACGGTGCTGTCCCGCACCTCGTCGGCATCCTCGCCGTCGACGACGAGCGCGTAGCGGATCTGGCCGGAGTCGATCAATCCCGCAGCCAGGCTCATCCCGTTGATGAAGCCGAGGCACGCGTTGGCGACGTCGAAGTTCACCGCCGACGACGGCAGCCCCAGCCCGTGGTGCAGGCGGACCGCGACCGACGGCTCGAGATGCTTGCGCGTCACGGACGTGTTGATCAGCAGCCCCACCTCGTCGGGGCTCACCGAGGCCTGCGCGAGGGCCTCCCGGCCGGCCGTGATCGTGGCGTCGTCGCAGTCCTCGCCGGGACCCCAGCTGCGGCGCGCGTCGATGCCCGCGACCCGCTCGAGCAGCCGGCCCGGCATCCGCAGCCGGCGTAGCGCTGGCGCGAGCCGACGCTGGATCTCGGCGGAGGTCGTGACGCGGGAGGGCAGGCGACTCGTGACCGCCAGCAGGGACACGTTCGCGAACCGGGTGGTGGCGTTTCCTGCCACGCGACCTCCAGACCGCCGCCCACCCGGGGGGTGCCGGCACGACGACACAGGACTCGGGACCACGTCCGGCGGCCCCGGGGCGGTGACACACCACGTGACGACCGTCCGCCTCGACGGTATGACGGGCGGACCGTCCTCGCTGGTTCCGTGCGGGATCGAGCAGCGGGAGCCTCGGCGGGTGCCCGCGTCCGCCGTCGGCGAACCGGGAAATTGAGTCGGGGTGGCTCAAGTTGCACTCCTCAGCAGCACTCACTCTCCAGGAGGAAGCATGACCACCACCCTGACCCGTTCCCCGCTCGCCGACGCCTGGCTCCGCGACCTGTGGACGCCGCGGGCCGTCGCTGCCGAGGGCCCGACCGCCGCCGCTGACGTCNAAGCATGACCACCACCCTGACCCGTTCCCCGCTCGCCGACGCCTGGCTCCGCGACCTGTGGACGCCGCGGGCCGTCGCTGCCGAGGGCCCGACCGCCGCCGCTGACGTCTACCGCGACGGCGAGGACCTCGTCGCCCGTCTCGACCTGCCGGGCGTCGACCCGGCGAACGACGTCACCGTCGAGGTCGTGGGCCGCAGGCTCGTCGTGCGCGGCGAGCGCAAGGACCAGCGCGCCGAGGACACCAAGGGCCGCCGCATCTCGGAGGTCCGCTTCGGCTCCTTCCGTCGCGTCGTCACCCTGCCGAAGGCCGTGGACGCCGACGCCGTCCGCGCGTCGTACGACGCGGGAGTGCTCACGGTGACCGTCGCCGGCGTCTTCACCGGCACGACGCCGCAGCGCACCGAGGTCACGACCGCCGCCTGACCTCCAGGCGCAGCTCGACCGCGCCCGGCCGCTACGGCGGCCGGGCGCCGTGCGTCATGGCGGATGGCTGCGAAGAGTTCGACCCGGAAGGCAGAGCGCGCCACCTGAGTGTTCCCCTGGTGTACGACTCACAGGCGACACCGCGTGCACCTCGGTCAGGGTAGGACGGCCACGGCTTCGACCTCGATCAGGAGATCGGGTTCGCCGAGGGCCGCGACGCCCAGCAGCGTGATGGGGCGCACGAGGTCGAAGCCCAAACGCTGCGATGCCCGCACAGCGCCCTCGCCGAGCTGGGTCATTTTCTCCGGCTCCCAGTCCACGACGTAGACAGTCAACTTGGCGATGTCGTCGAACGAGCCTCCCGCGGCTGTCACGGCCGCGTGCACATTGGCGTATGCCTGTTCGGCCTGTGCCGCCAGGTCTCCCGCTCCCACGGGGGCTCCATCGGCGTCACGTGCCACCTGGCCCGAGATGAATACCAGCCTGGAGCCCTCGGCCACCGAGACCTGAGCGTAAACCTCGGGCTGGGGCAGAGCGGACGGGTTGAGCAGCTGAACCGGCATGAAGTCTCCTCATTCGATTGCAGGCCATTCCATAGCGTTGATATAGAATAGTCAAGTGGTCCGCCCCGCCCGTCCCGAAGTCCGTGACCAGCTGATCGAACGAGCCGCGGGCATGCTCGCCCGCCGTGAGGCCGTCAGTCTGCGCACTCTGGTTTCCGGGACGGGCGTGTCGACCATGGCCGTCTACACATACTTCGGCGGGATGTCTGGCCTGCTGGGCGCGGTGCGCCAGGAGGGTTTCAGCCGACTCGGCTCTCGGCTGACTGCGCTCTCCGCAACCGACGATGCCGTGAGCGACTTGGCTGCGGCCGGGGCCGCGTACGCGGCATCAGCAAGGTGCAACCCTGACCTGTATGCGCTGATGTTCGACGGCTCGCTGCCACTGCCAGACAGGCACGCGGCAGATACCACTCTCCAACACCTCGTCGACACGGTGCAGCGGGCCATGGACTCCGGGCGGCTTGAACCCACCATCGATGCCGGCGCGTTCGCTAAAGAGCTCTGGATGCTCGGCCACGGCGCGTGCATGCTCTTTGTGGCCGGAGTACAGACCTTCGAGCAGGTCGAGCCCATCGTGACCTCGGGGCTGCTGCGCCTCTACCACGCCGCTGGCGACGATCCCGAAGAAGCCAGCCGTTCCCTGAACCACGGTTGGGCACGTGGCCTCGGCGCAGGCGGCTGACACAGCCAACTGCTCGACCCGGACTCCCGCTTCGCCTATTGAAACACCGAGCGCCAGGGCGTCAACCGGTTCGCAGTCTCGTCCGCGCTGCGGTTCCCTCGACGCCGCGTCCGACCGCTGCCACAACAGGGAGACCGGCGGTCATCGCTCGACCCCCGGCCCCGGCCGTGCAAGGACGCCCGGCCGCCGCCAGCCCCAGTAACAGAGCCGCCAGCCCCAATACAAGAAGCGCGGCCGCTCCCGCGACCTCCTTCTCCCTGTGCAGCCCGTCCCACGGGCATTCGCGCCGCCCGTCACACATCGATGCCCAACCTCGTCGTCGTTGCGGAACCGTAAGCAGGGCCCCACCAGGGCCCAGGGGGACGAGGGAGACACGATGTCCGAGAAGATCCAGATCGTCGTGATCGGCGGCGGGTACGCGGGCGTGACGGCGGCCAACCGGCTGACGCAGCGCGACGACGTGGCGGTGACGCTGATCAACCCGCGCGAGACGTTCGTCGAGCGGATCCGGCTGCACCAGCTCGTGGCGGGGACCGACGACGCGGTCGTCGACTACGCCGACGTCCTGGCCGACGACGTGCGAGTCGTCGTCGACAGCGTGACCCGTATCGACCGCCCCAGGCGCGAGGTGACCCTCGCGAAGGGTGGGACGGTCGGCTACGACTACCTGGTCTACGCCGTGGGCAGCT
>VJZX01000058.1 GCA_009663185.1 Isoptericola halalbus | reverse complement strand
GCGCCGCACGACCTCGAGCCGCTCGGGCACGCCGCGCCAGGCCGCGTCCCAGTCGGCGCCGAGCCGCAGCGCGTCCGCCGCGCGTGCGAGCGCCTCGCCGTCGTGCCCGCCGACGGCATCACCCGTCGCACGCAGAGCTCGCGGCACGCCCGCACCGGACCGCACCGCCGCGGCGAGCAGCTCGAGCAGGACGGGCACGTCGCACGGTGCGTCGGGCCGCGCCGGTCGTCCGTGTCGCTGCCGAGCCACCCTGTGGTCGGCGGCAAGGCGACTCGTGCGCCGTCGGGTGGCGAGGTCGACGGTCCACCAAGGGGCTGCGCCAGCGAGCGCGAGTACCGCGACGACGATCCCGAGGCTCATCGGTTCACCTCCCCGGCCGCACGGGCCCCGGCCACGAGCCGTGCCGTCCAGGTGCGCCCGAGGGCGAGCAGCACCAGACCCAGCCCGACGGCGGCGGTGCCCACCCCGCCGTCGGTCGCGGTGGCCAGAGGGTCGGCACCGAGCGCCCAGCCGAGCAGCACTCCCGCGACGGGCAGCCACAGCAGCACGCGAGCCGTCGCTTGCGGTCCCGCGAGCGCCGCCTCGCGATCGGAACGCGCCTCCGCCTCGGCGACGAGAGTGGCGGACACCGCCTCGAGCACACCGCCGAGCGAGGCGCCCACGTCACTGGCGAGCCGGGACGCGGCGACGAGCCCGCGGGCGGGCGCAGCTCCGCCCACGACGCCGGCGAGGTCGGCCCCGCTGGGCACTCCGGCCGGGTCTACGGACACGCCCAACGCACGCGACCACGCCGCGCCGGGCGTCGCCCCGGCGCGCAGGAGTGCCGCGACCTGTGCGACGGCGACCCGCACGTGCTCCGGGTCGTCCCGGCGTGCCGCCGGACGCACCCGCCGTCGCGCTGCTGCGAGCCAGCCCGCCGGCCCGCGCCGTCGCGCCGGGCCACCGACGCCCGCGAGCGCCGACGCACTCCGACCCACCGGCACGACCGCGAGCCACACGGCGAGCGCGACCCACGCTCCGGCCCACGCCGCGCTCAGCACGGCCCCCACCGCTCCTCGACGACGTCCCACGCTGCCCCGGTCCGTGGCGCCGTGCGACCGTCCCACACGGCGGCGGGCACGACCTCGAGCTCCCCGGTCGCCGCACGCCGCACCAGGCCCACCTCGGCGAGGAACCGTCGGCCGCGCTCGCGCCGCAGGTGCAGCACCACGTCGAGCGCGGCAGCGGCCTGTGCGGCCACCGCGTCGCGCGGCATCCCGGCGAGCGCGGCCAGCGCCTCGAGCCGGGCGGGCACGTGCGCGACGGCGTTCGCGTGCACGGTCGCGAGCCCGCCGTCGTGCCCGGTGTTCATCGCCAGCAGCAGCTCGCGCACCTCGGCGCCGCGGCACTCGCCCAGCACGATCCGGTCGGGCCGCAGCCGCAGCGCGCCGCGCACGAGGTCGGCCAGCGTGACCTCGCCCACGCCCTCGACGTTGGGACGCCGCGCGGTCAACGGCACCACGTGCGGGTGGTCCGGCGCCAGCTCGCGCGCCTCCTCGACGGTCAGGATGCGTTCGTCGGCGGGCACGAGCGCGAGCAGCGCCGCGAGCAGCGTCGTCTTGCCCGTGCCCGTCCCGCCCGTGACCAGGACGTTCGCGCGTCCGGCGACGAGCGCCCGTAGCAGCCCGGCCCAACCGGGCGGCACCGACCCGGACCCGACGAGCCCGTCGACCGTGAACGCGGCCTGCCGCAGGACGCGCAGGGCGAGGACGGCGCCCGCCTCGGCCACGGGCTCGACGACCGCGTGCAGCCGCGTGCCGTCGGGCAGGCGCGCGTCGACGGCCGGGCACGCGTCGTCGAGCCGCTGGCCCGCGACGGCGGCGAGCCGAACGGCGAGCGTGCGCACGTCGGCCGGGCTGCCGAGGTCGAGGTCGACGCGCTCGAGTCCCGCACCGCGGTCGACCCACACGTCGCGCGGGCCGTTGACGAGCACGTCGGTCACCCCGGGCGCCTCGAGCAGCGGCTGCAGCGGCCCTGCGCCCGTGAGCTCGGCCCTCGCGGCACGGGTGAGCTCGGCGAGCGCCCGCGACCCGAGGACGCGTCCGGTCGCCCGCANGGCCCTGCGCCCGTGAGCTCGGCCCTCGCGGCACGGGTGAGCTCGGCGAGCGCCCGCGACCCGAGGACGCGTCCGGTCGCCCGCAGGGCGTCGCGTACCGCGGGCTCGTCGACGCCGCCCGCCTCGCCCAGGCGCGAGCGGACGTCGTCGAGCAGCGCACGATCCACAGCCACGGCCGTCACAGCCCGCTCGCCACCCCGGCCGCGCACCGGCCCAGCGGCTCGCGGTGCCCGACAGCGGCGATCACCCGACGGCCGCCCCTGGTCCCGATGTCCATGGGCGTCAGCCTTGTCGAGCGGGACGGCCGCCGTTCGGGCCCGACCAAGCACCTGTGGACGATGGCCCGCTGGGGGCGGGCTCGACTACCGCTATTCACACGCGGCGACGCCCGACGCCGCTCTTTCCGGGCCCGGGACCTGGTCGATCCGCGGCCCCGCGGGCATCCAGGTGCTCCCCGCGGATCCCCTGGGGGTCGCGTAGGAACGACGTTTTCCCAGCGGGATGTCGCTGCTTGTGATGAGCACTGCTCACGGGATACGGTCAGCGAGATAACGCTATCCCACAGTGCCGCGACGGTGCGGCGCTGGTGAGTGAGGAGGATCGATGAGGATCACAGGGCTGAGGAGCCGAGGTCCGAGCCGGTTCCGGCGCGTGCTCGCCGGAGCCGTTGCGGCCGGTCTCGGGGCGGTCGTCCTGACGCCGCCGGTCGCGGCGGCCGAGGAGCCGTCGCCGCCGGCGATCGTCCGTTCGGTGAGCGAGGCGGGGTTCGTCCACCCGGGCGTGGGGCTCACGGCGGACAACCTGGAGAACATGCGCAGCCAGGTCTTGGCCGGTGTGGAGCCGTGGGCCAGCTACTACGCGGCGATGTCGCAGACTCGCTATGCGGCGGTCGACTTCCGCGGGCAGAATGCCGGCCCGAGCGACGAGCAGCCGCGTACCGACGCCTACGACCGGGCCTTCATGCGGTCGCGCGCGCACGCAGACAGCATCGGCGCGATGACGCAGGCGCTCATGTACGTCGTCACGGGCGACGAGATCTACCGGGCGAACGCGCTGCACGTGCTGCGCACGTGGAGCAGCCTCGACCCGGACAAGTACGAGTACTTCGTGGACTCGCACATCCACACCGGTGTGCCGCTCTACCAGATGCTCGTCGCCGCGGAGATCATCCGGTCCACCGAGCCCGTGAACGACGACCTGGACGGCTACGACCTGCGCTGGACCGACCGAGACCAGCAGCGGATCGAGGACAACTTCGTCCGCCCCACGCTCGAGACGTTCCTCTTCTCTCAGAACCGGCTCTGGAACCAGCACCTGTACGGCGTGATCGGCATGGTCGCCGCGGCGATCTTCCTCGACGACGCCGACCTGTACGCCGAGCGTGTCGAGTGGTTCACGGTCAACTCGACCTACGAGAGCGAGCACACGATCAACGGCGGGGACGTCAACGGCTCGCTGGCCGCGCTCGTGCGCATCATCGACGCGAACGACCCACTGAACACGTCTGGTAAGGACTTCCTCCAGGTCATGGAGATGGGCCGTGACCAGGCGCATGCTGAAGGCGACATCGACCTGCTGACGGCCCTGGCCCGGGTCGTGAACAACCAGGGCACCCGTCTCGACCCCGTCCACGGGACCGTTTCCACCGCGCCGGACGCGGTGACCCCCTACGAGTTCCTCGACAACCGCATCCTTGACGGCGGCAATGTCTTTGCCGCTTTCATGATGGGTGAGGACCTGCCCTGGGTGGACACTTCCGGCGGATCGGGCAAGCTCTCCGAGGCGTACCGCGGACGCCTGCGCGAACCGCTCAACGAGCTGTACCTCCAGTACAGGTACGTCGCGGACGTGGACGTCGAGGCGGAGGCACCGTTCGTCGCCGAGATGTATGAGCACCGCGACGGACCCCTGTTCTACTTCGGTTCGGGGGTCTCCAACTTCTGGAACGAGAGCGGGTCGGACTTCACGGGCTCCGAGTACTGGGTGGCGTTCCCGCCGGAGCTCGCCCAGCAGGACACGCCAGTCCCCCCGCCGACCGGGCCGGAACTGTCGCTGGCACAGTTCGGTCACACCCTCGGCAAGGGCGCCATCCACCTGACTGACGACGCGGGCGACAGCTTCGTCCGGCTCAACGCGAACAGGGACGACGCACTGGTAGCCGTGCGCCGCACGGTCTGGGCCGATCGCAACCACACCGCGTTGGTCGGCCTGCGCGTGCGGACGAACGGCTCCGCGATCCTGGAGACGGCGCGGACATCGTCCGCCGAGCCGTTCACCACGCTGCAGATTCCCAACACCGGCGGGCAGTGGCGGTGGGTGTGGCTGGACGTGAACCGGTCCCGGGTCCCCCAGATCGGCAGCTACATAGTGTACCTGCGCGCGACGGGCGGCAACGCTCAGGTCGACGTCGCGGGGGTGCTCGCCAACGCCAACGGCACGCTCCGCCCGCCGGTGTTCGCCGACGGCGCCTCCCTGGACGTCGTGGCGGTCGCCGGCGAGCCTTACACCAGGGACCTGGGCGTGACGGATCCCGACGGCGCGTTCTCCGTGGAGCTGCAGGGCGTGCCCTGGGGCCCGGCGCCTCGAGGCATGGAGGTGACCGACGACGGCACCCTGACCTGGCGGCCGCCCGCCCGTGACACGGGCACGAAGCGCTTCATCGTCAACGCCTCCGACGAGCTGGCGGACACCGCACTGTCGGTGACCATCACCGTGGCGCCGAACCGCGTGGCCGCGATCGACACGTTGCTCGACGGGATCGACGACCGCGACGCGTACACCACGGCGAGCTGGCAGCCGGTCGCCGAGGCCCGCGAGGCGGCCGAGGCAGCCACCGACAGCGCCGACCCGGCGAAGTTCGGGGACCTTCTGGAGGACCTGCGGGTCGCGGTCCAGGAGCTGGAGCTGCTCAACCCCCGGCTGGCAGACGGGACGCTCGACTTCTCGCACCTGGTGACGTCCCCGGACGTGACGTCGGCGGCCCTGCCGATCTTGGTCGACGGTGACAACCAGACGTTCTGGGGAGACATCCGCCGTCCGAGCGTGCTGTTCGACTTCGGAGCGGGATACCGCTTCCGGGCGGACGCCATCGGGTGGCTGGCCCGAGACACCTTCCCGGACCGCTCCCACGGGGCCAACGCCTACGGCTCCGACGACGGCACGACGTGGACCCTGCTCACCGAGCGACACACCGAGGGCGACGACGTCGCCCTGGAGACCATCCCCGTCCGGCCCGAGGTGCGAACCGAACGGTTCCGCTACCTCAAGCTTCAGGCCGACGAGCCGACACACGTGATCTTCTCCATGGCCGACATCCGCATCCACGGTGACCGCACCGAGGTCGAGCTGAGCGAGCTCCTCGAGGAGGCCCGCGCCGAGGACCTGTCCGGATACTCGCGGGCATCCGCAGTGCTGTTCAACCGGGAGATCGCGGCCGTCCAGGCCGCAGCCGACGAGCCGGACGCGGACACCGGCGTGCTCGTGCTGCGGTTGTTGGCGGCGTGGGACCTGCTGGAGGAACCGTCGCACGAGACGGCCGAGATCCGTCAGGAGTGGGTCACCGCAAGTACGCCGTCCTGGGACGGGAGCAGGAACGCCGCGGCCAACGGCTGGGCGATGTTCGACGGTGACCTCGGCACCTCCACCGACACCCGGGTCGCGGAAGGGTGGGTGACGGTACTGCCCGACGACGGCACGCCCTTCCACGTGGTGGCCGTGCGCTACGCACCCCGGTCTTCGCACGTCGGCCGCGCGGAAGGTATCGAGTTCCAGGGCTCGACCGACGGCGGCCAGACCTGGCAGACGTTCGCGACGATCAGCGGGGCGAAGGACGGCTGGAACCAGATCGACCTCTCGGTTCCCGTCGACACCGGGGCGATCCGCGTGCTGGCCCAGTCAGGGCACACCAACCTGGCCGAGGTGGAGCTGGTGAGCAGCACCCTGGACCGCACCGCTCTCAACCTGTACCTGACCGAGGCTGCGGAGCTGTCCGAGGACGACTGGACTCCTGAGTCGTGGGCGGAGCTCGTCGACGCCCGGGCAACGGCTGAGGACCTGCTCGGCGACGCGAGTGCCGACCAGGGCGCCGTGGATGCCGCTGCTGACGCGCTCGGCGCAGCGATCGCCGGGCTCGAACCACGACAGGAGGTCTGACCCGAGCGAAAGGGGCCCGTGGCGCGATGGCGGCACGGGCCCCTTCGTCATGCGCGCCTACGGGCGGGCGGCCCGCCCAGCCCGGTCAGGCTGCGTCCAGCTCGAAGGGATCTATGCCTCAGGAGCCAGCGGCGGCAGGCCGGCGGCGAGCCGCTCCACCTCCACGACGGCGCTCTCGCCGAGCCTGAGCAGCTCGTTGCCCATCGAGCCGGCCGTGTGCGGAGTGAGCAGCACGTTCGGCAGAGTCCACAGCGGGTGCCCGGTCGGCAACGGCTCAGGATCGGTGACGTCGAGAATCGCATCGATGCGTCCCGTCGCGAGCTCGGCGACGAGCGCGTCGGTGTCGACGATCGAGCCGCGAGCGGTGTTGATGAGTGTTGCTCGGTCCGGCATCGCCTTGAGCTGCGCGGGACCGATGAGGTGATAGGTCTCGGGAGCCTCGGGCGCGTGGACGGACACCACGGTGCACGTCCGCATCAGGTCGTCGAGATCGAGCCTCGTGACGCCCAGCGAGCTCGCCTCCTCGTCGGTGAGGTACGGGTCGTAGACAGCGACCGGCAGGTCGAAGGGCCGCAGGAGCTCGATGGTGAGCCGACCCGTCGTCGAGGCCCCGACGATCCCGACGAGCCGCCCGCGGTTCCCGGCGTCGGGGAACTCCGCCTCACGGTCGACGAAGGCTCGCCGCTCTTCGTACACACGGGCTGACCGGAACGCGAACTTGCCTGCGAGCAGGATCATCGCGAGTGCATACTCGGCGACCGGCCGGGAGTTCGCGGCGCGCGCATTCGTCAGTCGTAGGCCACGAGCGTGCGCCAGGGAGCCCCGGCCACAGCCGGTTCCGCCGCCGGTCGACGCGATCGCCCGCAGCCTTGGCGCGGCGCTGATGACCTCGTCGTCGATCCGCGGCCCACCCCAGCCGGTGATCAGGACGTCGGTCTGCGCGAGAGCCGTCCGTGCGTCCGGTGACCCCAGGTCTTCCAGGATGTGCGGGTGGATGTCGGCGACCGCGGCGAGCCTGGCCCACGTGGCATCGTCGAACAGATGCTTCGCGAGCGTTGCGCTCATCGACAGGGCGACGCGCGGCTTCTGCAGGGGCTCTCCTGCACGGAGTCGAATCATGCGGATAACGTTATCCCCCACGCTGCCCCGCCGCTAGCATCCGTGGTCGTCTGCAAACAGCTCGGACGGTCAGCGACCAGGGTGCGCAACCACCGACGGGTGCCGGCCAGACGCCACGGCCGTCACAGCGCGCTCACGACCCCGGCCGCGCACCGGCCCAGCGGCGCGCGGTGCCCGACGGCGGGGCCCTCCCCGCGCTCGACCGCCCCGGCGAGCCGCCGGTCCCACGGGACGGTGGCGACGGCGGTCAGGCCGAGCGCCCGCTCGAGCGAGCCGGCGTCCACACGGC
>VJZX01000057.1 GCA_009663185.1 Isoptericola halalbus | reverse complement strand
CGCGCGACACCGGCGCGCGCGAGCGCCGCTCCGCGGTGCTCGAGATCGCGCACCGCATCCGCGGCGTGCCCGACGCCGTCCTGGCCGCGGGCGAGCTCGTCGACGTCGCCAAGGCCGAAGCCACGGCCGCTACCGCCGAGCGCGACGCCGCGGAGAAGGCCGAGCTCCTGCGCGCGCTCGGCGCGGGCGAGGGCGAGACGTTGCCGCCGCGCCTGCGCTCGCAGCTCAAGCAGCTCGAGGACGACCAGAAGCGCCGCGCGACCCGCCACCAGCGGGACGTGCTCGACCGGGCGATGGTCGACCTGCTGTCGCTGTACCGGGACGTGCTCGTGGTCCAGCTCGGCGCCGACGTCGAGCTCGTCAACACCGAGCACGGCGCATCCGTGCGCACGCTCGCAGCCGACTCGACGCCCGAGCAGACAGTGCGTCGCATGGACGCGATCGGCGTCGCTCGCGAGCGGCTCGAGGGCAACGTCGCGCCGCTGCTCGCGCTCGAGGCCATGGCGATCGCACTGCGTCCACAGGGCTGATCAGCGGGTGCGGCGAGACCACGGCACTTGCCAGGACCCACCGTCTTGCCCTGAGATGGGCCACGGCGCCGACCGCGCCGCCGGTCGGTCACGAGGGAGAGTGTCTTGAGGATCCTGCTGCTGGTCTCCGCGTTCAACGGTCTCACGCAGCGTGTCTGGTGCCGCCTCACCGAGGCCGGCCACGACGTCGGTGTCGAGCTCGCGCCCGTCTTCGCCACGCCCGAGGAGCTCACCGCTGCCGTCGAGGAGATCGACCCCGACCTCATCCTGGCGCCGTTCCTCAAGCACCGCGTGCCCCGGGAGGTCTGGGACCGCTGGACGACCGTCGTCGTGCACCCGGGGCCGGTCGGGGACCGCGGACCGTCGTCGCTCGACCACGCGATCCTCGACGGCGGCGAGCGCTGGGGCGTCACCGCGCTGTCCGCCGTCGAGGAGATGGACGCCGGCCCCGTGTGGGCGACCGAGACGTTCCCGATGCCCGAGGTCCCGCTCGCCAAGAGCGCGCTCTACAACGGCCCGGTCGCCGACGCCGCCATGCGCTGCGTCGACGAGGTCCTGCGCAAGGTCGCGGCGGGGGAGAGCCCGGTGCCGGCCGACGAGCTGCCCCGCGAGGTGCCTGGCACGGACGAGCTGCCCCTGCTGCGCCGCGTCGCGTTCGAGCTCGACTGGTCGCTCCCGGCGCCGGACCTCGCGCGCCGGGTCGCGGCCGCCGACGGCGCCCCGGGCGCCCCGGCGAGCGTCGGCGGGCGCCGGGTGTGCCTGTTCGACGCCGTCGCCACCGACGAGGTGCCGGACGTTCACGCCGAGCCGGGGGACGTCGTCGGGCACGACGGCGACGCGGTGGCGCTGGCTACAGGCGAGGGCACGCTGTGGGTCGGCTACGCGGCCGAACTGGCCGAGCGGCGCGGGCCCAAGCTGCCCGCGCGGCTCGTGCTCGACCCGTACCGTCACTCGCCGTACCTCGAGGTGCCCGCGGCGCTGGCGGAGACCACCTACGAGCGCGACGGGGACATCGGCTACCTCACCTTCCGCTCGTACAGCGGGGCGATGCACACCGAGCAGTGCCTGCGGCTGACCGCGGCCGTCGGAAAGGCACTGACCGAGGACACACGAGTGCTGGTGCTGCGCGGCACCGAGCACGCCTTCTCCAACGGCATCCACCTCGGCATGATCGACGCCGCCGCCGACCCCGCCGCCGAGGCGTGGGCCAACATCCAGGCGATCGACGACCTGTGCGAGGCGATCGCGGAGGCCGATCAGACGACGGTCGCCGCGATCACGGCGAGCGCCGGCGCGGGTGGCGTCATGACCGCGCTGTGCGCCGACGTCGTCGTCGCGCGGGACGGGGTCGTGCTCAACCCGTACTACGACATGGGCATCTTCGGCTCGGAGCTGCACACATGGTCCCTGCCCGCCCGCGTCGGAGACGACGTCGCCGAGGCGCTGCTGTGGAACAAGCTGCCCGTCGGTGCGACGGGTGCCGAGGAGCTCGGGCTCGTCGACGCGGTGGGGCCGCGCGACCCCGAGGAGTTCACCGCGTGGCTCGCCGCGCAGGCGCACGCGGCGGCTTCGGGCTCGGTGGCCGGTCGTGGGGGCATGAGCGCCGACGCGCCGGGCCGTCCGCTGTCGTACTACCGTACGGTCGAGCTCGCCGAGATGGCCCGGGACCTGTTCGACGACCGTTACGGCTTCGCCGCAAAGCGCCGCTCCTTCCTCAGCAAGACCGCGCCGACCGAGACACCCGCCAAGCTGCGCTTCTCTACGGCCTGACCGGCCCGCTGCAAGTGTGAGGCCGTCCGCCACACGTACGGTGGTGAGACGACCACGTGCAGGGGAGGCGGTCATGGGTGGGACACATCGGACACGGTTGACGGTAGTGCTCGCGGCGGGTCTGCTCGTCCCGGCGGTGCTGACCTCCTGCGCCCAGCCGACCGACCCCGGCGCGCCGACCACACCCACGGAGGACGCGATGTCGCCGACCGAGGACACCCCGACGCCGATCGAGCCGTCCGCGCCGGCGTCGGACTGGACCGGCGTGGAGCTGGCGCCCGGAGTCGTCGTGCGCGGCCTGCCCGACGGCGTCGAGGGCACCCAGGACAGCCCCGTCGGGGCGGCGTGGTCGCCCGCCGAGGGCCTGCTCTACGTGATCACCTACGGCTCGTCGTCGTGCCCGACCACCACCGAACCGGAGGCGGCCGACGACGGCGGCACCGTCGTCGTGACGCTCGTCCCGCCGCCCGCGGACGCGATCTGCACGATGGACTACGCGCCGACGACGTCCGTCGTCGGAGTGCCCGAGGGCACGGACTCGGGGGAGGCCGTGAGCGTGCGGCTGGGGGACGCGGGCACGGTCGATCTCGCCCCGCGACCCGCCCCGGACGAGCCCGGACCGGTCGCGTGGGTGCCCGCGAGGTGAACGTCGCGTTGCGATCGGGGGACGGGGCGCAGGCGTGCAGGGTGCACTCAGGTTGGTACCGGTAGGTTTGGCCGGGTGAAGTTCTCCTCCCCTCGCACGACCGTCGCCCGCGCGCTCGCTGCCGGTTCCGCTGTCGCCGCCCTGCTGGTGGGCTGTTCAGCCCCGGGGAAGGTCCAGACGCCGGTCGAGAGTGCGCCGGCGAGCGACTCGAGCGACTCGGAGGCCGTCGGCGGTACGCCCGCGGACGTCGAGGAGTACTACACCCAGGACCTCGAGTGGAGCGAGTGCGGCGAGAGCTTCGAGTGCGCCACGGCCACCGCGCCGCTGTCGTGGGACGATCCTGAGGCCGGCAGCATCGAGCTCGCGCTCATCCGCCTCACCGCGCGCGAGGAGAAGGTGGGCTCGCTCCTGGTCAACCCGGGCGGGCCGGGCGGCTCCGGCGTCGACTATCTGCGCAGCGCGGCGGGCATGCTCGGCGATCCGCTGAAGGAGTCCTTCGACATCGTGGGCTTCGACCCGCGGGGCGTCGGTGACTCGACGCCGGTCGAGTGCTTCGGGGACGCACGCAAGGACGAGGCCCTGAGCAAGGACTTCAACCTCGACACCGACGAGGGCATCGCCGCCGCGCGCGAAGAGGCCCGCGCGTGGGCGCAGGCGTGCGAGGAGAACACCGGCGAGCTGCTCGGCAACGTCGACACCCAGAGCGCTGCGAAGGACATGGACATGCTCCGGTCCGTCCTCGGCGACAAGAAGCTGAACTTCCTCGGCTACTCGTACGGCACGCAGCTCGGCGCCACGTACGCGGGACTGTTCCCCGAGCGGGTTGGGCGCCTGGTGCTCGACGGCGGGATCGACGTCACGCTGACCTCCGACGAGACGTCGGCCGGTCAGGCCGTCGGCTTCGAGAACGCGATGCGGGCCTACGTGGAGGACTGCCTTGCCGACGCCGGCACGTGTCCGCTCACCGGCTCCGTCGACGACGGCATGCAGCAGATCCGCCGGGTGCTCGACAACGCGTTCGAGCGGCCGTACCCGACGGCGTCCGACCGGGAGGTCACCCAGACGCTCGCGTTCTACGGCATCGCGGTGACTCTCTACGACGAGGCGAGCTGGCCCGTGCTGACCCAGGCTCTCGACGAGGTCATCACGGAAGGGACCGGCGACGTGCTGCTGTACCTCGCGGACTTCTACAACGACCGCAACACGGACGGGTCGTTCAACACCAACTCGTCCGAGGCCTTCCGCGCCGTCGGCTGCCTCGACGACCGCAGCTCGGCCGACGTCGAGGAGATGCGCGCGCAGGTGGCCGAGATCGAGGAGCGGGCGCCGACCGTGGGCACGTTCTTCGGCTACGGCGGCCTCGTGTGCGCCGACTGGCCCTACCCCGCGGTCGAGCGGGACTACGACGTGAGCGCGCCCGGTGCCGCGCCGATCCTCGTCGTCGGCACGACGAACGACCCCGCGACCCCGTACGTGTGGTCCGAAGGGCTGGCCAAGACGCTCGAGTCCGGCGTGCTGCTCACCTACGAGGGCGAGGGGCACACCGCGTACGGGCGGTCCAACGGCTGCATCGCCGACGCGGTCGAGGCGTACCTGATCGACGGCACCGTCCCCGCCGAGGGCACCACCTGCTGACGTCCCGCGACGTGCCGCCGCACCTCGCGAGGTAGCGTCCGAACTTGCGAGGTGGTGCTCGCCACCCGGGGCGCCGGACGGTCCATCCGCCGCGTAGCCTCGGTGGAGTGTCGACACCAACCGCCACCGCGACCGCCGGTAGCTCGACGGAGAATTCGAAGTCCCCCGAGCTACGTCGGGAGCCCTTCGTCGTGCTCGCCGACCTTGCCCACGACCGAGCACTGGTGGCCTGGGGCGCCTTCTACTTCGTGCGTAACCACCCCGACCAACGCTGGGCGATCCTCGAGGACTATCAGCTGCCCGGCCTGGTCGGCCGACGGACCTCCATCGGCACCAAGGCGGAACCGTTCGGTGATACCACCGTGGAGGTCATGAATTCATCCGGTGCCGTGGTCGCACAGGCGTCGACGACGGAGCACACCTGGGTCTGGCTAGAGGGACTCGAGCCGGACACCGAGTACCACTACCGCGTGACCGTCGACGGTGAGCCCTGGGGCGACGGGGAACTGTGGGACACCTTGCCGGACCGACGTGGCGGCTACGACCTGATGCCCTCGGACAGGACCTACGACCTGCGGTTCCGCACCTGGCCGTACCCCGACGATCCCACCCCGCCGTTGCGGTTCGCCGCTCTGGGCGACTATGGCGTGGGGATCCGGTCCGACTCGGAGTCCACGCGGCGACAGCGACGCATCGCCGAGGTCCTCGACCGGTTGGTGACCGACGAGGACGTCCGGCTGGTCATCTCGCTCGGTGACAACATCTACCAGGGGGAGGTTGGCGAGGTCGGCGACAACAGCGGCGGCGAGGACGACGACTGGTACTCCAGCTACTACGCCCCATACCGCTACGTCCTGGCCCGGGTCCCGTTCTTCCCGGCGATCGGCAACCACGACACGAGCGACTCCGAGTTCAGCGACGATCGGACGCAGTTCGAGGACAACTTCCACCTGCGGCAGCGCTTCGGGCACACGGCCGGCCGGTCCTCGGTCGACCCAGGCCT
The DNA here is from genome assembly GCA_009663185.1 of Isoptericola halalbus. Lineage (GTDB taxonomy): Bacteria > Actinomycetota > Actinomycetes > Actinomycetales > Cellulomonadaceae > Isoptericola > Isoptericola halalbus. The sequence goes on along the minus strand of VJZX01000057.1, from coordinate 2,154 downwards.
GTTCTACCGGCTGCGCTATGGCTGCGACGTCGAGCTCGTCGCGATCGATACCTCAGTGGACACGACCAGCGAGGGCGTGCACCGGCATTTCCAGGCTCCCCACCACCGCGTGTGGCTCGAGGAGGTCTTTTCCACCGATGACGTGCGTTGGCGGATCCCCTTCTCGCACCACCCCGCTTACTGCGCCGGACCCAAGCACCCCAACGACGAGGAGATCTGCGAGGACGTGACTCCCCTCTTCGCCACCGGGGGCGTCCGGCTGGTGCTAGCCGGTCACGAGCACAACTTCCAGATCAGTGAGGTCGACGGCCGCACGTACGCCATCTCCGGGGCCGGAGGAAAGCTCCGCGAGGACACCCCCGAGAACTTCGACCAGGCCGGCACGACCGCGTGGTCCGGCCAGTGCCACCTGCTGCTGGTGGAGATCGACGGTGAGGAGGCGCGGCTGACGCCCATCAGTGGTCTGCTGCCCGACGGCACCCCTCACCTCATGACCGCGATGGACCCCCAGGGCCAGATCATGCGGCCGCCGTTCGTGGTGACGAAGAACGGCGTCGTGCCGACGTCCGTCAGCATCAACCCATGACGCGCGGCCTTCCACGGATCGAGAACGGGCCGTACCGGCGCCGCGTTACGCCCTCCTCGACGCCGGCCGGACTTGCTCGAACAACTCCTGGGTGGAGCAACGTTCACGACGACACGCGCTCCCGCCCTCCCACGCGATCACGCCCTGGGTGTGGGCGAGACTCGTGGCCAGTCCGGCCCACGTCGGGCCAGATCAGGTGGTCGCACGCAGGCACGATCTCTGCGGTCGGATCCGGTCTGCTGTGACAGAGTCGACGAGGGCGCGTCGCCGAGCGCTTTTGGAGTCCGGCCAGGGCGTCGGGTACTGTAGGGGCCGCTCGCCGGTCCGGAGCAGTACGCCGGACGCACGAGCGCGCCGCCTTAGCTCAGTCGGCAGAGCGATTCACTCGTAATGAATAGGTCGTGGGTTCGATTCCCACAGGCGGCTCCCTCGCGAAAGCCCTCGCTGACCAGGACAGACAGTCCCGGGACGGCGGGGGCTTCTTGCATCTCAGGCACCCGCCCGGCCATTCCGCGCACCCCCCGCGCTCCCCGGGCCCTGATTCAGCCTGTCCAGGCCGGCCCGATCGGCACCCGTCCCGAGGAAGTGGACGTACAGATTCGTGGTCGCGATCGACTCGTGACCGCACCACGCCTGGACCGAGCCTGAGTGGCCGGCAGTCGTACATGAGTTACGCGACGATCTGGTTCGCCGCGTTCACCACGCGTTCTCGCATAGTGCTTCTGACGGACTTCACGGCTACAGACTTTGCAACTGCCTCGAACACCTCGTCGTGAAACGCAAAGAAGTAGTGTGAGAGGAGTTCGTGCCATCCGCCCCGATGGTGGGGGTGAACTGAGTTGATCGCCTCCTGCTCCGCGATCCAGGCCGAATTGCCGACGATGTGTGGCCCGTAACCGGCGAGCCCCCTCTCGAACAACGGATGCCCATTGAGCGCTTCATCGTTCGGGCCCCCGAAACGGATTGCCCGGCACCCTTCGAACGTGAACTCCAGCAGGTCAACGGGCGTCGGGTCACCGGGGTCCGCGACTTCGACCCGTGTGCCATCCCCCTTGGCATCATCTACGACCGCAAAGCAAATCAGCACGGCGCTTAGACCGTTCGAGACCACATGCGGCAGGGGCGCTCCTGAGTCCCACATCACGTCGAGGTCGAGCGGCTCTGCCCATTGCTCGCCGCGTGCCTTCGCCAACTCACGCTGTGCGTTGCTCAACGCATCAAACGCCGCGAGCGGGTAGCCCTCAGCCGCCAGCTCCCGACGCGCACGATCAACCGCACGTTCCAGGTCGCGTCGCATGCCAGAAGTGTTGCACGGCCCGAACATGCCGTGGCGCGGTGTCGACGCTCGGGCGAACTCGCGACCGGCGACTCACTGCCCGACTCGCCCGCGCAAGATCGGTTCGTCAGCCAGGCTGATGGCGTCAAGGATGGCGTGTTGGTTGTCGTTGATCGCTGGCGGGCGGTGCGCACGGCGCCGTTGATCGCGATCGCAGTAGTCCGCGTCGCCCTGACGTCCGCAAGCCGACCCTAGGGTTCCTGCATCCGGGATCTGAGCACGTCGAACTCGC
>VJZX01000056.1 GCA_009663185.1 Isoptericola halalbus | reverse complement strand
GGTGGGTGGCTGGGCGGCTCGCGTGAAACTGGTGGCGGCCGAGCACGGTGTCGGCGAGCAGGCACCTCGAACGGCATCATGTGAGCCGACTTCTCGAACCAGTGCAGCTCCTTGACCGGTGCCTCGATCGCTTCGAAGTACTCGACCGCGAGCTCGGCGGGAGCGTTCTGGTCAGGCCGTCCGACGACTATGTGGGACGAGTAGGACGTGTTTGCCATCTGCGGGGGTGCTCGGTGACCGGGATGTCGAACGTGCGAGCCGTTCGACCCAGGCATGCCGCGAGATCTCGGGCGCTCGGCAGCCGAGAGAACTCTTGGGCCCTCATCGAGAGGTCGCCGAAAGACTGCTGACGGGCCGGGTCGAAGGCGGCATGACGATGTTCTCAGATCGCGGGCAGCATCTTGGTGGTGACCAAGCCGACGTCTCTCATGAAGCGTTCGAGCGCGACGGCGGCGATGCCGGCCATTCCGGGGTCGTGGATCGAGGAGATCTCGATCGCGAGGTCCGCCGCGGCGTCTCCGGGCGATTCCTCGACGACCCTGAGCCGGACGATCGGCAGCATGTGCTCGCACAGGAAACGGGCCGTCCAGCCGGACAGGGTGATCACTTCTGGATTGACGAGCGCGACCAGGTCGGTGAGCGCGGCACCGAGGTAGTGCGCGGTGCGTTCGACCGTGTCGGTCGCCTCCCGATCAGGCAGTTCCCCGAGGGCCTCCAAGAACCGGCGGCGCCCGGCCTCGGCGGTGAGTGGGTGCTCGGGAGCTATTTCGGCGAGCGTCTGCCGGATGCCGTCGACGCCAAGGTAGGCCTCGACACAGCCCCTTCGCCCACATCGGCACAGGCGCCCGTCGAAGGTGAAGAGGGTGTGGCCCCATTCGCCCGCGGAGTCTGAGGACCCGCGCGTGAGCACGCCGTCCTGCACGATGCCCGCACCCACACCGATGCCGAGGGTGACGGTCACGAGGTTCGCGCAGCGCCTTCCGGCGCCCAGCCACAGCTCGGCCGTCGCCCTCGCCTTGAGCGGGTTCTCGACCACGACCGGCAGTCGGAGGCGGTCGCGCAGGCGGTCGAGGTGGAGCCAGATGGGGTTGGGTACTGCCACGGCCTCCTTGACCGGGCGTCGCATCCCGCCGGGCAGGAGGATCCCAACCCCCAGTACGTCGTCTCGGTTCGTCCGGGCGCGGTCCAGAGCGGCGCAGAGCACCCGCTCGATTGCGTCGATGACCGTATCAGCGTCTTCGAGACGCCCCTCGATGGTCGCCTCGGCCAACGCCAGCTCGCCGAGCTCGGCGTCGTACACCTTTGCCGCGAGGTAGGCCTCTTCCACGTCCACGTAGACGGCGACGACGCGGCCTCGATCGGCATTGGTTCGAAGACCGGTCGTCGGCCGCCCGATGAGCCCACCAAACTGGCCCGTCTCCGTGATGATGCCGTGCTTGAGAAGATCGCTCACGACGGTCGAGACCGTCCCGACGCTCAAGCCCGTGTCCTCTGCCAGCCTGTTGCGCGTCGACTCGCCGGCGGCCAGCAATGTGCGCATGACGGTGAGCCGCGACTCGCTGCGGATGTCGCGAGAGGTACGCCGATCCACGGCCATGACCACTCCGAAGATCTCTGCCCGTTGCTCCCGGGCCGGTTGCCACATGCAAGACGCATCTGGTCGCCCACACTAGCGCCAAAGACTGGTCCTCTTGCGCCGCGCGGCGGCTTGACTGCACGACCTGGGCTACGCCGAAGGGGCTGTCGACGACGGGCTTCCATCCCTCGACGAGGAAGCTCACCGTGACGGAAACGGTCGTGAGAGCCAACGGCCGGCTGGTAGCGACAGCCCAGGCCCAAGTCGGACTCCTCACGGCGCACGATCACGCTCGCGACGTTCGCCGTGACAGCGATCCGCGAGGCGCTCGACCTCGGACTCGACGGCGGACTCGACGGCCTCGTGTTCCCCTCCACCAGGGGCACTCCACGCTCTCCCGGTCGCGTTCGGGACCAGCTCCGCGCTGCGCGCCAGAACATCGCCGTCGACGTCACGCCGCACGACTTTCGCCGTACCGCGGCGACCCAGGTAGCGCGAGGGACCTCGCTCGCGAACGCGACGGGCCCTCCTCGGGCGCGCCGACGAGGCCACCACGGTATCCTCACCCGTGGAGCCGGCGGTACGCCGCGACCGCGCCGGAATGCAGCGGTACCGGCGTCGTCTGGATCATCAACCCGGGCGTGAGGTACTGCAGGCCAAGGACGAAGTCCGGCAGCAGCCGGGCGGCGTCCTCCACCAGGACCTCCACAACGGTCCGCGCCACCCCGGGCGCCAGTCCCGGCCGGGCGAGAAGATAGTTTGGGACGCCGATCGTGGTCGGCGTGCGGCCGGACGGCGCGTACCGGACGCGCGGCACCCGGCGGGCGACGTACTGGTAACCCGACACCTGCGACATCCGCGGGACGAGCGCACCGAGGTCCAGCATTCGTACCGGGAACCGCTCAGCGGCCTCGACGATGGCGGGCGTCGGGATGCCTCCCGACCACAGCGCCGCCTCGGTGACGCCGCGCTCGAGGAGTTCCAGGGAGCGGGCGAGGCCGGCGTGCCGTACGCGTACGCCGCCCGCATCGCCAGCCGCCAGCCCAGCCGCCCGCAACAGCACGTCGCCGGTGACCGCGGCACCCGAACCTTCCGCGCCCATGGTCACGTAGCGGCCGGCGAGGTCGTCGATCTGTCGCACCGGCCCGTCGGCGGCGACGACCAGCTGGAGGTAGTTCTCATAGGTGCGTGCCAGAGCGAGCACTCCGTCACCGCCCATGCCCGCGGTCGCGGCGACGCTGTCGGCGAGCCCGAGTCCGAGATCGGCCTCGCCCCGCGCCAGCCGTCCGTAGTTGTCGACGGTTCCTCCCGTGGTCTGCACCTCGACCCGCAACCCGTCGACGCGCTCCTCGAGTCGCGCGGCCAGGAGCCGGGCGAATGCGAAGTAGATTCCGCCCTCGTCACCTGCCGCGACCCGGAGCCGGCCGGGCAGCGAGCGATCGCAGCCGCCGAGGAGCGCCGAGGCCGAAAGCAGAGACGCGGCGGCAAGAAAGCCGCGGCGGCTGATCATCGCGGTTCCTTGTCGGTCTGGCGCAGGCCGCGCGAGTCGCCGGGGAGCCAGACCTCGGCGACCGTCCCCCGTCCGTCGTCGCCGAGCCGCAGCCGAAGTCTGCCGCCCCACGTGGCGACGACGTCATGAGCGATGGCGAGTCCGAGCCCGGTGCCCTCACCGGCAGCCGACCCGCGCCAGAACCGATCGGTGGCTCGGGACCACCCGTCGGCGGGCAGGCCGGGGCCGTCATCGGCCACGATGCAGCGGAGGCCGGCGGCGTCGTCGCAAACCCGGAGCGTGATCGTGGCGCCTGGGCCGGCATACCGGATGGCGTTGTCGAGCAACACGTCCAGCACCTGTCCGAGGTCGTCGCGCGGCACGGTGACCGGCGGGATCTCGCCGACCTCGGACAGCCACTGCTCGCGGTCCTGAGCGAGCTGGCGCCAGGCCTCCGCCCGGTCGGTCACGACCTCGTCGAGCGGCCCGGTCTCGGCCGCGACCGCCTGGCCGGCAGCCCGCGCCGTCGTCGCCTCCTGAGCCCGGGCGAGCGAGAGCAGCTGGTCGAGGAGCCGCTCCAGGCGGTCCAGCTCGCGGAGCAGGCCGGCATGAGTCCGAGCACCGCTCTCACGGAGATGGCCACGCAGGGTCTCGGCCCGCAGCCGCAGGGCGGCCAGCGGGTTGCGCAGCTGATGGGAGGCATCGGCAATCAGGTGACGCTGGTCGTCGAGTGAGCGCTGCACCGCCTCCACCATGCGGTTGAACTCCGCGACCAGCTCCCGCAGCTCTGGCGGGCCGGTCGCAAGGACGGCGGCACCTCGGTCACCCCGGGCGATCGAGCGGGCGGTCTCCTCCAGCGAGTGCACCGGTCGGAGTGCCCACCGCGAGACCGTGCGGGTCAGCACGCCGGCCAGCACGAGCAGCGCGACTCCGCCGGCCGCCAGCACCGCCCACGACCGACGGACATCGCCGACGGCACGGGCCGTGTCGACACGGGTGAGCGCGAGAGTTTCCACCTCACCGCCCTCGGTGCTGGCGGCCGCCCGCAGCGGGTCGTCGGTCGTCCAGGGCAGGACGAGCGCCAGCGGGCGGCTCGGGTCGTCGACCAGTCCGAGCCGGATCGCCTCGGCGGCCTCCGACGCCGCTGGATCGAGGCCTCCGGCCGCCGCGAGCACGCGGCCGTCGGCGTCCACGACCAGCACCGGCTCGCCGTACACCTCGTGGTAGCGGCCCACCGGCTCCGTCGCGTCGCCCGACGCCGCCTGCTCGGCGAGCAGCGTCAGCTGCCGGTCACGCTCCGCGGCCAGGCTGGACGTACGCCGGTCGGCCAGCGTCAGCGCCAGGGGCACGGAGAGGGAGAGGATCGCGGTCAGCAGCAACAGCCCGACGACCAGCCGGACGCGTGCCTCCATCAGCCACCGAGCCGGAAGCCGAAGCCGCGGACCGTGCGGAGCGGAAGCTCCTCGCCCAGCTTGCTACGGAGGGACGCGACGAAGAAGTCGAGGGAGCGAGATCGGCCGACCGCGGGTGTGCCCCACACCTGCAGCTGAATCTCCTCCCGGCTTACCGCCTCGCCCGGCCGCGACGCGACCGCAGCGAGAACGTCCAGCTCGGTAGCGGTGAGCGCCACCCGCTCGCCGCCGCGGGTCACCTCCCGCGCCGCGAGGTCGAGGCGTAGTGCGCCGAAGACAAGCGGCTCGTCCGCGGCGCCGCTGTCGTGCCCTTTGCGGCCGACCCGGCTGCGACGGATCAGCGCCTGGACCCGCGCCAGCAACACGGCCTGGCGAACCGGTTTGACGAGGTAGTCGTCGGCCCCTGCCCGGAGGCCCAGCACGACCGCACCGTCTCCGTCGCGTGCGGTCAGCACCAGCACCGGCACCGTGGATGCGCGGCGGAGGACGCGGAGGAAGTCGAGCCCGTCGATGTCGGGGAGGCCGAGGTCGAGCAGCACGAGGTCGGCGTCCCTGACATGGCGCAAACCATCGTCGCCACGCCGACAGAGCTCGGACTCCCACCCGGCGACGGTGAAGGTCTCGACGAGTGCCTCGCCGACTCCCTCGTCGTCCTCGACCACCAGGATCCGCACTCTGGACATGATAGGCCGGGGCGGGCGCCCCCGGACACTGCCGGGGACGCCCGCGCACGGTCGGCTCAACTCAGAAGACCCCAGTGATCGCGGAGCGCACCTGGTCCACGGCCAGGGCCGCGAACGCCAGCGCGCAGAGCGCGAGCACGACGTTCGTCGAGGCCTTGTTGCGCCACGCCACGGGCACCCGGTCGGTGTTGAGCAGCCACAGCAGGGTGACCGCCATGAACGGCATGAACAGCGCTCCGAGCACGCCGTAGGCGAGGATCAGGTACACCGGCTTCCCCAGGAACAGCATGGCGATCGGCGGGACCGTCAGCCACACGACGTACGCGTGGTAGAAGCGGCCGCCGGCCTGGCGGTCCGGGTGGTCCGCCGCCTGGCCGCGCACGTGGCCGGCGAAGTCGGCGAACATCAGGCTGACGCCGTTCCAGACCCCCACCAGCGAGCTCATCGCCGCGGCCCAGAACCCGATCAAGAAGACCGTGCCGGCGCCGGACCCGTACCGGTCCGCGAGCACGCCAGCGAGGTCGAGCATCCCCGTGTCGCCGGTGTCGACGGCGATACCGGCGGAGTAGAGCAGCTCGGCGCCGACGATCAGGGTCGCGACGACGAAGATGCCGGTGACCGCGTAGGCCACACCGTTGTCGAGCCGCATCACCCGCATAAACGCCGGCTGGTGCCAACCCTTCTCCCGCAGCCAGTAGCCGTATGCCGCCAGGGTGATCGTGCCACCGACACCGCCGGCCACGCTGAGCACGTTGAGCAAGGCGCCGTCGGGGATGCGCGGCGCGAGGCCGGCGACGATGTCGGGCAGGTTCGGCACCGTGAGCGCGGCCGCGAACACCATCGTGACGAACATGAGCAGCACCAGCGCGCCGAGGACCTTCTCGAACGTCGCGTAGCGGCCCGACCACACCAGAATCAGCCCGACCAGGCCGGAGGCAATGCCCCAGGCTTTCACGCTGAGGAAGGGCAGCAACGCGTGCAGCGCAAGCCCGGTTCCGGCCATCGCGGCGGCGCCGTACACGAAGCCCCAGATGACGATGTAGGGACCGAAGTAGACATGGGTCCACCGGCCGAGGGTGCTCCAGCCCTCGTAGAGGGTGCGTCCCGTGGCGAGGCTGTAGCGGCCGGCGCCCTCGACCAGCGCGACCTTCATCACGCAGCCCAGCACCACCGCCCACAGCAGGGCGTAGCCGTACTTGCTGCCGGCGACCAGGGTTGCCACCAGGTCGGCAGCACCGACACCTGTCGCCGCGACCACCAGACCGGGTCCGATCAGGCGCCAGCGGGGCGCGTCCTCGGTGCGTTGGGGGACGGGAATGGTGCTCGTCATCGTGAGGCTCCTTCGGCTCGGTCCGATGAGTGATGAGCAGACCCTGTGACAGCGGCCACACCGGGCGCCAGGGCAGAGCCCTGCAGGGGGCGAAATCCTTACCTGATCCAAACGAAGGAGCACTGTCCCGCCCGGGTTCAGTGGGGGCTCGGAACTGACGCGTCGACGTTAGTGGGCGAGGGGTTGTGACGGCAGTGGTCGGCCAGGCGCCGGCGATCCCCACCGGCGGAGCCGTGCCCGGATTCGGTCCCGACGACGACGCCGAGATCGCGAACGCTCAGGCGATCATCGCGGCCGGCGGGACCGCCGGCGTCGGGCGACGCGGCCTCATCGTGGCGATCGCCACCGCGCTGCAGGAGTCCGGCCTGCAGAACCTCGATCACGGCGACCGCGACTCCCTCGGGCTGTTCCAGCAGCGCCCGTCTCAGGGCTGGGGCACCGCGCAGCAGGTCCGTGATCCGCGGTTCGCGGCGCTGGCATTCTTCGGTGGCCCGACGTCACCGCACTTCAACCCGAAGACGGGAAAGGCATCACCCGCCGGCCTCCTCGACGTCGCCGGCTGGGGGGACCTGCCCGTCAAGGTCGCGGCGCAGCATTTGCAGCGGTCGGCCTTCCCCGACGCGTACGCCAAGCACGAGGCCCGCGCGACGATCATCGTCGACGCGCTCGGCGACGACGCTCCCGCGGCCCGGGCGACGCCGCCTACCTCGAGTGCGCTTGGGGAATCGGACGCGGCAGACCATGTGGTGATGACGGCTGCTCGTCGTAGCGGGTCGCCAGGGCGCGCCACTGCTTGAGTATGTTGAAGGACCGCTCGACGACGTTTCGCTTCTTGTAATTCTCGGCGTCCAGCCCCACGGGCCGCCCACCAACCGAGCCCTTGCGTTTGCAGTTGGCCTTCTGGTCGTCACGCTCGGGGATCACGGCCTGGATTCCGCGCCCGCGCAGCTGGGCCTGAGTGGCCGCAGATGAGTACGCCTTGTCCGCCAGCAGTACGTCCGGAGTGGTGCGCGGCCGGCCGCCCTCGACGCGGGGCACCCAAAGGTCGGCCAGCACGGCTGCCAGCTGCTTGCCGTCATGGCATTGCCCCGCGGTGACGATCGCGGCCAGCGGCCGGACTCGCCGCCGCCCCCTGTGTCCTGCTCCGTCGGGTTCGTTCTCCGTGCCTCCGTCCCGGAGGTGGCGTCAGTGCCGGAGGATACGGGCCCACTGGTAGTGGCCGCCGTCGTCGAAGTGAGACCACGTGGCGAAGTCGACGACCTCACCGATACGTCGCAGGTTCGCCAGGAGCGTCTCCTTCGAACGGTGGCGGAAGTACCGGCCGTGCTCGTCGATCCAGTCCCCGTCGCTGGCGTGGCCCCAGACGCCGATCTCCGCCACGCCGCCGGGGCGGATGACCCGGCGCAGTTCGTCCAGCGCGTCGTCGAACTCGACCTCGGGCAGGTGCATCAGCGTGCTCATGGTCCAGCAGGCGTCAAAACTGGCGTCAGGAAAGGGCAGTTCCTGCGCCGAACCGTGGACCACGTCGAGCCCCAGTGCTCGGCAGTGAGCTACGGATGCCGGCGTGAGATCGATCCCGGTGTACTGCAGGCCGGCAGCGGCCAGGATGCGCCCGTCCCTGCCTGCGCCAGAGCCGACCTCGAGGACAGTGCGATACCCGACGTTGGAGCAGTGCGCGACGAAATCTGCCAAGCGCGTCTCGCGCTCGCCGCCCAGCGGACGTTCGGCCCGATCGGCGACCTCGTGGCTGTAGAACTCGACCAACTTCCCAGGATCAGCGCCGTCAGCCATCGTCACACAATAGGTCCGACCGCAACGGCTCCCGACGTGCGCGTCGGCTCCATTGGCCGGCCGGGCCTCGGCGTCCTCCCTCGCCTTGAGGGTCATGTACCGTCGCGCGCATGAGCATGATCGGCGAGTACTTGCGCCTCTCACCGGACGACTACGAGAACGCCGTGACCGATCCCGGGTGGGCCCGCGAGCTGGTCGACGAGCTGTTCGAAGCCGACGGTGAGGAAGATCCTGACCCACGCCTGATCGACGTCGATAAGGCATGGCATGGTCTTGCGCTCGTGCTCGACCACGCCGGGGTGGCGACAGCCGTCGTGTTCGGAGACGACGTGGTTCCAGGTGCCGACGACTGGGGTTACGGGCCACCGTCGTCCCTGAGCCCCGAACGGGTGGGCGAACTGGCTGCCGCGCTGCGCTCTCTCGACCCACGGGAGGCCGTCGAGGCAGTACCTGCCGCAGCGTTCACAGCGGCGGAGATCTACCCAGTCGGCCTTTGGGACGACCCCGCTTCGGTCGAGTACCTGATCGGCCATCTCGAGAGACTGGCGGCATTCTTCGACGAGGCGGCCAACGCCAAGATGGGGATGCTCGTCTGGCTTGACTAGGTGAACTCGAACAGGCGATGCCCGCGCGGACGTAGCACGCGCCGACCGCCTGGCAGAAT
>VJZX01000055.1 GCA_009663185.1 Isoptericola halalbus | reverse complement strand
ACGTCGCCTGAACGCGGACATAGGTGTTGATGGCGGACATGAGTAGATCCTGCAGCGCGCGCCCTGCACGGGAGTCGGAGGCTCGGAAGCCGGACGCATCGCCTGCCGGACGAGTCGGACCTCCGATTGAATCGAACACATGTTCGATGCGGCGATGAGCAAGGTGGTCGGGGACGCCGCCCCGGCCACGCCTGCCGTCGTACGTCCCGTCACGGTCGAGGAGCTGGAGCGCCTCGTCTCCCCGCCGCCGGCGGCCACGGTGCACGACGTCTCGGCGGCGATCGACGAGGCCGCAGCCCTCCAGGAGCGCATCAACGCCCTCGAAGGGCTCCAGCTCGTGGCGGTCGAGAAGGCCCGCCGTGCAGCGATGCGGTGCCAGGCCGACCTCCTCGACGAGGCCCATCCCGAGCTCGCCCGCGCCGGCGCCGCGCGCCGACGCGAGCTGGCGGAGCGCGCGTTCGCCTCGGACCTCGCCGTGGCGCTGCACCTGGGCGAGCACCGGGCCAGCCACCTCGTCGACACAGCGCGGATCCTCGCGGTCGACGGCCGGACCACGTTCTAGGCCGAAGGGCTGAGCCGCGTCTGCGGGGTCACGCTCCGGCAGTTCAGACGCCATCTGGGCCGCGCCCGTGACCGCGCCCACCCCGAGCCCATGCCGCTGCGGCACGCCGCGGCTGCGGCCAAGCGGGCCGTGCACGTCGACCCTGCCGCCGACGGCATGGCCTGGCTCACCGCTTACCTTCCCGCGACGAGCGCGCACGGGATCGCCGACCGCCTCGACGTCACCGCGCGCCTCGTGAGGGACCTGGGCGACGAGCGCACCCTCGACCAGCTGCGCGCCGACACGTCGACCGCCCTGTTCCTCGCCGGCGTCCAGGGCGGCACGGGCGACCTCGACGACGACGTCGCCCGTGCCGCCCTTCTGACCTCAAGGAATCCTCAAGCCAGGAGCGCGCACCGCGCCCGGACCGCCATCATGTCCGGACGACAGCGACGAAGACGACAGCGACGAAGCGGGGTGGGAGCATGCGCGTCCTGGTCACCGGCGGCGCGGGCTACGTCGGCGCCCACACGGTGCTCCAGCTGGTCGAGGCGGGACACGAACCCGTCGTCGTCGACGATTTCTCGCGCGGCACCACCGCCGCGATCGCTCGCGTCGAGGAGCTCACCGGACGGCACGTCCCCGTCCACGCCTACGACGTCGCCGACATCGACATGCTCGAGCGGCTGTTCGACGCCGAGCGGTTCGACGCCGTCGTGCACCTCGCGGGCGTCAAGGCCGCGCACGCGAGCGTCGCCCGGCCCCTCGACTGCTACGAGACGAACCTGACGACGACGTTCACGCTGCTGCGTTGCATGGCCTGGTACGACGTGCCGCGGCTGGTGGTGTCGTCGTCGGCCGCGGTGTACGCGTCCGGCGACGCCCCGTCCGACGAGGACGCGCCCGTCGCGCCGGTCGACCCGCTGGGTCGCGCACACCTCATGACCGAGCAGATCCTGCACGACGTCGTCGCCGCGGCGGACCCGTCGCTGCGCGTCGGGATCCTGCGGTGCTCGACGGTCGTGGGAGCGCACCCATCCGGCCTGCTCGGCGACGACCTGGCCGGGACGCCGCGCGGGCTGCTGCACGCGATCGCGCACGTGGCCCAGGGCCGGCGCGACCACCTCGACGTCTTCGGCGACGACTACCCCACACGGGACGGCTCGGCCGAGCGTGACTACGTGCACGTGACCGACGTCGCCGCGGCGCACGTCGCCGCCCTCGAGGCGCTCGACGCCGTCGACCGGCCGCTGTCCACGTGGAACATCGGATCGGGACGGGCGACGAGCGTGCTGCAGCTCGTCGGCGCCTTCGAGGCTGCGACCGGGCGCACCGTGCCCTACCGGGTGCTGCCACGGCGGCCGGGAGACCCGCACGTCATCTCGGTCGACGTCTCGCGCGCCGCCGACGAGCTCGGCTGGGGGGCGCGGCGCGGCGTCGGCGAGATCTGCACCGACCACTGGCGCTGGCAGCACCGCCACCCCGAGGGCTACCCGCACTCCGCGACGCCCGAGACGTCCTGGCGCGGCGGCGTCGGGCACCGGCTGCGCCTGCTGCAGCCCGCCCAGAGCGCGCAGGCCGGCCCGTTGTGGTGACGGATCAGGGCTTCGTCTCGCGGTAGAACCGCAGCGCGCCCGGGTGCAGGGCAGCGGGCTCGGTGAAGATCGCGCGCACCGGGTCGAGCTGGGACGCCGACGGCACCGCGGACGCGATCCGGGACCGCGCGTCGAACAGCGTGGAGACGAGCGTGTGCGCCACGGGCGGCGGCATGTCGGCCCGCACGACGAGGAAGTTGGGCACGGCCAGCGTCGGCACGTCCCGCGTCAGCCCGTACATTCCCGCGGGCACGACGCCGTGCCGGTACCCCGAACCGTGGTCGGCCCGCACCCCGTCGACGAGGTCGTCGAGCGGCACCAGCCGCACGGACACCTCGTCGGCGAGGTCCGTGATACCGGGCGTGCGCAGGCCGCCCGACCAGAAGAACGCGTCGATGTCTCCGCCCCGCATGGCCTCGATCGACCGTTCGAGACCGAGCGCCTGGGTCCGCACCTCACGCTGATCGATGTCGGCCGCAGCGATCAGCCGCGAGGCGATGAGGGACGTCCCGGACCCGGGCGCGCCGACCGACACGTCACGTCCGCGCAGGTCCTCGAACGTCTCGATGTCGGAGTGGGCGGGCACCACCAGGTGGACGAAGTCGTCGTAGACGCGGGCCAGGGCGCGCACTTCCAGCGGCTCCTCGAAAGACCCGTCTCCCGCGACCGCGTCGCCCACCGCGTCGGCGGCGCTGAACGCGACCTGCGCAGTCCCGTCGGCGAGCAGCTGCAGATTCCCGATCGAGCCGCCCGTCTCGAGCACCTCGACCGGCAGGTCGTAGCGTTCGGTGAGCACGTCGGCCAGGCCGAGTCCGTAGCCGTGATAGATCCCGGTCGGTCCGCCTGTCGCGAAGGTGAGCGACTCGGGACGCGCGCCGGCCCACGGGTCGCCGCCGCCACGGCCGCCGAGGCACCCGCCGACGACGAGCACGGCCGCGACGGTCACCGCCGCGAGCGTCGCGCGAACCCGCACGCGAACCGGTCGGGCCCTCATGCGATGCCGTCCCCGCGCGGGACCTGTAGGCGCACGCGGAACCCGCCGTCGTCGGGCAGCTCGAGGCGCAGACCGCCGCCGCCGGTCGCGAGCAGCTCGGAGGCGATGGCCAGGCCGAGACCGGACCCCTTGACCGTGCTGTGGCCCGGCGAGCGCCAAAACCGCTCGGTGAGCAGCGCGAGCTCCTCGGGCGGCACGCCGGGCCCGTGGTCGCGCACGGTGATCTCGACGAGGTCGCCGGGCGTGGTCACCTCGACCTCGAGCCGCCCACCGACGGGCGAGAACTTCACGGCGTTGTCCATCACCGCGTCGAACGCGCACTCGAGCACGATCCTGTTCGCGACGGCCCAGGTGTCGTCGTGGGTGGGCACGCTGAGCTCGACGTGCTGCTCGACGGCGAGCATCCGCCAGCTCTCGACGCGCCGAGTCACGACCTCGGCGAGGTCGAGCGCCTCCGCACCCTCGTCGAGGTTCGCGTCGTCGGCCAGGAGCAGGAGAGCGTCGAGGATGTGCGCCATGCGCACCGCCTCGGCGCGCACGTGCGCGACCTCGGTCGCGTTCTGCGGCGGCGTCGACAGCGCCAGGTCCTCGACCCGGAGCATGAGCGCGTTGAGCGGGTTGCGCAGCTCGTGCGAGGCGTTCGAGGCGAACTCCTGCTGGCGACGCATGAGGTGCTCGACGCGCCCGGCCATGTTGTTGAAGCGCGCGATGATCTGCCGGAGCTCGGGCGGGCCCGTCGACGGCGGGATGCGCGCCTCGAGCCGGCCGTGCCCGATCTCGTCCATGGCCCGGTCGACGGCCTCGACAGGCCGCAGCACCCAGCCCGCGGTCCGGTTCGCGATGACGATCGCGAGCAGCACGATGGCGAGCCCGCCGGCGGCGAGCATCCCCCAGGTGAGCCAGATGCTGCGCGAGAGGTGCTCGGCGTCGGACGCGGTGACGACCGCTCCGACGAGGTCGCCGCCGTCGAACACGGGCTCGGCGACGACGATCCGGTCGACCTGCCACGGCAGGAGGGTCTCGCGCGGCTCGCTGCGCCGGCCGGCGAGCGCCACCAGCCGCTCGTCGACCTCCTGGACGGCGAGCCCGTTGCTCGCCCACGTCTCGCCGGCCTGGTCGACGACGGCCGCCTCGATCCCGTAGACCTGGCGGTAGCGCTCGAGGTCGCCTCCCACGAGTGACGGGTCGTCGGCGAGCAGCGACTGGCGGGCCATGAGGACGAGGTAGCTCGCGTCGCCGAGCCGGTCGAGGAAGACGTCCTGCTGGTTGGCGCGAGCGACGGTGTGCACCAACGCCATGCCGAGCAGCAGGAGGACGAGCACGGACGGCACGAAGAGGATCAGGGCCAGCCGCCGGCGCATCAGCCCTGCTCCTCCGACGCGATGCGATAACCCACGCCGCGGACCGTCTCGACGACGTCGGGCTGGCCGAGCTTGCGCCGCAGGGAGGCGACGTGGACCTCGAGAGTGCGGCCCAGGCCCTTCCAGCTCGATCCCCACACCTCGCGCAGGATGCGCTCGCGCGTCAGGGCGCGGCCGCGGTGCCGGACGAGGAGCGCGAGCAGGTCGTACTCCTTGCGCGTGAGCGAGACGACCGAGTCGTCGGACCGACGGACCTCGCGCGCGGCCATGTCGACGTGCATGCCCTGCACGGCGACCTGCGCGGCGTCGTGCCGGTCGTCCCACTCGCGGGAACGGCCGCGGCGCAGCACGGCGTCGATCCGGGCGAGGACCTCCCGCACGTCGTAGGGCTTGGTCACATAGTCGTCCGCCCCCAGCTCGAGCCCGCGGATGCGGGCGTCGAGCTGGGTGCGGGCCGTGACCATGATGATCGGCGCGTCGGACACGCGGCGGATCCGGCGGCAGACGTCGAAGCCGTCCATGTCGGGCAGCGCGAGATCGAGCAGCACGAGGTCCGTGCGCGGGTTGAGCACGTCGAGGGCGGTGCCGCCGTCCGGCGCCCACACGACCTCGTAGCCGTGCCGGCCCAGCACGGAGACGAGCGCGCCCGCGACGTGCTCGTTGTCCTCCACCACCAGCAGCTGCACGCCCGGCCCTTACATGATCGTTCCGACGGCCCGAGGGTAACGGACGCGTGCCCCGGCGCACCCGGCCGACCAGGCTCAGCCCTCGCCGAAACGGCCCGGCGGCTCCTGGACGTCGTCGACGGTGAACGCGCCGGCCGTGCCCATCATCGGTGAGCGGATGCGCCGGCTCTACGGCCAGACGCGCGCGTGGGCGGCGAACTCCTCGGGGTCGCTGTGTACCGGGATCACGCACACGAGGTGCCCGCCGGGCACCCGCAGCGTGCGGCAGTCGAGCCATCGGCCCACCTCGACGGCGCCGAGCGCCACGAGCCGATCGGTCTCGGCGTCGAGGTCGTCGGTCTCGAAGTCGAGGTGGTAGCGGGGCGCGTCGTCGACGGCCTGGACGGCCGTGACGAGCCCGGGCACTGCGTGCGGGAGCGACGTGAACTGCTCCTCCCCCGGTACCGGCGTCGCCTCGCCGCCGAGCGCGCCGGCCCAGAACGCGGCCGCTCGTGGCGCGTCGCCGGCCGGCGCGTCGATGAGCAGGGTGGACACACGGCTGCGGTGCATGAGCCGACGATATCCGGCGCCGCTCGCACCCTGCCGCACCCCTTGCCAAAGCGATCTACAACGATGAAGAATCGCCCTGCATGTGAGCGCTCACAACTACCTCAACGGGGAGGACCTCAGATGGAAGCACGCTCCAGCACGACCCGGGCCCGGACGGCCCGGCGCACGACCCGATCCCTGCTCACCCTGCTGGTCGCGGCGCTGCTCGCGCTCGGCCAGGCCGTGATCACCGTCGCCCCGGCGCAGGCCGCGACGGTCGACTCGAACACCTGGTACGTGCTGGTCAACCGGAACAGCGGCAAGGCGATCGACCTCTACAACCTCGCGACCAACGACGGCGCGCCGATCGTGCAGTGGTCGCGCAACGACGGCGCGTGGCAGCAGTGGCGGTTCCTCTACTCCGGCGGCGGGTACTACCGCCTCCAGTCACGCCACAGCGGCAAGGTCGTCGACATCTCCGGGAAGTCGACGGCCGACGGTGCGAACGTCGTCCAGTGGGCCGACAACAACGGGACCAACCAGCAGTTCCGGCTCGCAGACTCGCGCGACGGCTACGTCCGGCTCGTCAACCGCAACAGCGGCAAGGCGCTCGAGGTCTGGGAGCGGTCGACGGCGGACGGTGCCCGGATCTCGCAGTTCACCGACCTCGACGGCACCAACCAGCAGTGGCGGCTCGTGCCGGTCGGTGCGATCACAAGCTATCCGCAGCCCGGCGCCGTCACGGGCGACACGGGGCTCCACGACCCCGAGGTGACCAAGACGCCGTCGGGCAGCTACCTCGTGGCGAGCACCGGAGAGGGCGTCCCGCTCAAGACGTCGACCGACCGCACGCGGTGGACGGACGCCGGGTCGGCGTTCCCCTCGGGCACGCCGTGGGCCGACCCGTACACGGACGGCGGCACCCACCTGTGGGCGCCCGAGATCCACTACGCGAACGGGCAGTACTACCTCTGGTACTCGGCGTCGACGTTCGGCTCCAGGCTCTCCGCGATCTTTCTCGCGACCAGCCCCACCGGGGCGGCCGGCTCGTGGACGCACCGCGGCCGGGTGATCGAGTCGAGCAGCGCCAACAACTACAACGCGATCGACCCGGCACTCGTCGTCGACGCCCAGGGCCGGTGGTGGCTGAGCTTCGGCTCGTTCTGGTCCGGGATCAAGATGATCCGCCTCGACCCGGCCACGGGCCTGCGCTCGGGCACCGAGTTCTACTCGCTCGCGAGCCGCGGCGGAGACGCGATCGAGGCCCCGACTATCCACTTCCGCAACGGCTTCTACTACCTGTTCGTGTCGTTCGACTCGTGCTGCCAGGGCGCGAACAGCAGCTACCGCGTCATGGTCGGGCGCTCGACGTCGGTCACCGGGCCGTACCTGGACCGCGCCGGCGTGGCGATGACCAACGGCGGCGGCACGCAGATCCTCGCGAGCCACGGCTCGATCCGGGGGCCGGGTCACCAGACCGTGCTGGCCGACGTCGACTCGGACGTGCTGATGTACCACTACTACCTGAGCTCGGGCGACTCCTTCCTGGGGATCAACCTGCTCAGGTACGACTCGGCAGGCTGGCCGTTTGTCTTCTGACCAGGACGGGCTCTCGGCCGGGAGGCGTCCGCGCGGACGCCTTCCGGCCGGGGGCGCTCACCCGCCGACGAGCGCCTCGCCGAGCGGCGTGCGCACGTGCACGACGCGCGGACCCTCGCGACGCGAGTCGACGAGCCGCGCCGCACGCAGCACCGACAGGTGGTGCGACGCCGTCGAGACGGCGAGCCCGCCCGCCGCGGCGACCTCGCTCGTGGACAGCGGCCCGCGCAGGGCGAGCAGCACGCCACCCCGGCCCGCGCCGAGGAGGTTCGCGAGCGCCCGGGAGGTGTCCGCGCCGTCGTCGGCCCACCGCTCGGAGACGCCCAGCGCCGGGTAGTAGAGCGTGGGCTGCGCGGGCGGCTCGGTCACCACCGCGCAGCGTGGCCCCATGACCGACGGCGACAGCACCAGGCCGCTGCCCGCGCAGTCGAGCACCTCGGCGTGCAGGCGCAGCCGGACGCGGACGGCGTCGGGCGCCCAGCTGACGGCGTCGTGCAGCGTCTCGACCATCTTGCCGACGCCGTGCATGGTCATCCGGCGTGATCGCGTGGCGATGTCGGCGCGCAGGATGCGCTCGAGCTGGGACCAGTACGGGCCGAGCGCGGCGTCCCAGAATTGCTGCCACGCGTCGGCGACCGCTGCCCGCGTGCCCGCGGGGTCGTCGGCCATCGCCTGGAGCGTGCGCCGCTCGGCCCCGCTGGTGCGTTCGACGCGCTTGCGCAGGTCGACGCGCAGTGGCTCGAGCTCGGCCCGACGTAGTCGCTCGAGCTCGTCGGCAGGCCCGAGGTCCCAGCCGGGCGTCGAGGTGAGGAAGTCCGGCATGTACCCGTCCGGGCCGACGAGGAGGCGCAGCAGCTCGAACGCCCGTCCCGGGACGCTGCGCCGCGCACGCCGCAGCCATCCCCACTGCAGCGGGTGGTACTGCGGCTGGGCGAGCACGCGGACCGCGTGTGCGAGCTCGTGACCGGGCGAGACGCCGAACCGGATGGCCGAGACGTCGCCCGGCGCGAGCCGGAACTCCACCACGTTTCGATCCACGTCGAAACAGTAGTGCCGCCGTCGGACCACCGCGACGCTGGGTGCACCGACAGCAAGGAGGCACCGATGACCGCACCGATGAGCAGGGCGATCCCCGCCGAGACGATCCGTGTCCCCGGCTCGCGCACGCTGCGCTTCGAGGGCCGCGACCACGGCGCCGGCATCTCGTTCTTCCTCGTCACCAACGACCCGGGCCAGGGACCGGGGCTGCACCGACACCCGTACACCGAGACGTGGTCCGTGCTCGAGGGCGAGGCCACGATCACGATCGGCGACGAGACGGTCGTCGCCCGCGGGGGCGACACGGCCGTCGTCGGGCCGAACGTCTGGCACGGCTTCACCAACACCGGCACCGGCACGCTGCGCGTGATGTGCATCCATGCGTCCGACACGATGATCCAGGAGAACCTCTGATGTCGTTCCAGGCCTACCTCGACAACATCGAGGCGAAGACAGGGCTCACGCCGCGGCAGATCGTAGAGGCCGCGCAGGAGGTGGGCTTCGGCGTCGGCAGCAAGGCCACGCCGGTCGCGACGTGGCTCAAGGAGACCTACGGGCTCGGCCATGGTCACGCGATGGCGCTCGTGCACGTCATCACCAAGGGCGACCAGATCAGCAGGAAGCACGTCGGGTCGAGCGGGTCGCACGCCGACGCGAGCGACCGGCTGTGGCTCGACGGCAAGGACACCAGGCCCGCGGACTGGTGACGTCCCCCACGCGCGTGGCTACGGTGGGGCGTGCCTACCGACTTCCTCCAGCTTCACAAGCCCGGCTCACCCCTGCTCCTGCCCAACGCCTGGGACCCCGGCTCCGCGCGGATCCTCGCCGAGCTGGGGTTCGCTGCCGTCGCGACGACGAGCAGCGGCTTCGCGGCCACGCTCGGCCGGCCCGACGGCGGGGTGACCCGCGACGAGGCGCTCGCGCACGCGGCCGCACTCGTGGCCGCCGTCGACGTCCCGGTGAGCGCCGACCTGGAGAACGGCTACGCGGACTCGCCCGACGGCGTCGCGCGGACGGTGGCGGGCGCGCGTGAGGTCGGCCTCGCCGGCTGCTCGGTCGAGGACCACACCGGCTATTCCGACGACCCTGTCTACGACCGTGCGCTCGCCGCCGAGCGCGTGGCGGCGGCGGCGGAGGCGGCGGGCGACGTCGTGCTCACCGCACGGTGCGAGAACTACCTGACCGGCCGGCCGGACCTCGCAGACACGCTCGCGCGGCTGCAGGCGTACCAGGAGGCGGGCGCCGACGTGCTCTACGCTCCGGGGCTGCGCGACCTCGACGAGATCGCGACCGTGTGCCGGCAGGTCGACCGGCCGGTCAACGTGCTGCTCGTCGCGGGCGGACCGGCGCCCGCCGAGCTCGCCGAGGCGGGCGTCGCGCGGATCTCGGTCGGCGGTGCGTTCGCCTGGAACGCGCTCAGCGGGCTGGTCACCGCGGCGCGCGAGCTGCTCGACGGCGAGCTCGGGTTTCTCGACCGCGCCGGGCCGGCGCGCGAGGTGATGCCGCGCGCGTTCGGCGCCTGACGGGTTGCCCTCCGTGACCGGGACGGGTCTCGCGCTGTGCGGTCGTAGACGCGCTTGACCTGACGGCTGCGTATCTGACGTCGAATCGGTCGTCTACGTCGAAGCGGGACTGGCAACCGCACGCCGCGAACGTGCAGGCAGGCACGCGGGCGAACGCCGTGCGGGGCTACGCTCCAGCATCGTGGCGAACGTGCGGCGCAAGGGCACCGAGTTCGGCATCGGCGCCGCTCCCAAGGTTGCACCTTCGCGGTCAGCAGCACCACGGGGACCGGACTATGGTCTGTCTCGTGGCGGCGTCAGACGACTCACAGGCGGCGACGAGTTCTCCACCGGAGAGTCCAGGGGATCCGAGCCAGGCGTGGCTAGAACTCGCTCCAGACTACGAGCGGGCCCGAACCAGGGAGGACTCGCTGGATCGGCTTGTCGAGTGGCCTGCGCAGCGAGACCTTCTGGGTGATGTCACCGGACGGTCGGTGCTCGATGTCGGTTGCGGCAATGGTGGCAAGCTCGCCGAGCTGGTCGGCGACGGTGCGACCGCCTCCGTAGGTGTCGATGTCAGCGGCAAGTTCCTCAGCGCCCCGCCGCCTGGCTTGGAGTTCATCCGAGGCGATCTCTCTGAGTTGGATGCGGTGCCCGGGCTTGCCGGTCGCAGGTTCGACCGGATCTTGTTCCTGCAGTCTTTCGGCTACGCGAAAGATCCAGTCCGCACCCTGCAGGCAGCGCGCGCGATGCTGGCCGACGATGGGTTCATCCTGCTGACCAAGACGCAGCCGGTCCGATACGCCGCCGAACGGGCCGAAAAGAATGGGACCTCCTTGGGTGAAGAGTATTTCTCCACCGCCCCGTTCTCCTACCTCAGCGGCTGGAACGACCAGATCACCCTCACCAAGCGTCCCTACACCATCTCTGACCTGATCAACGTGTTCAGTGCGGCAGGGCTGTGGATCGAGACCGCGATCGAGCCTCAACTGTCTGAGGACGCCCGACGCCGCTACCC
>VJZX01000054.1 GCA_009663185.1 Isoptericola halalbus | reverse complement strand
GGCTCCCCGCCCCGGGATGCCCAGGACCTTAGGCCAGAAGTTGTGTGATCCGCAACACAATGCTCAAAGGGAAACACAGATGTAACGCTGGTGCGGTGGGTCCGGGGCGGTCTGACATCGATGGATGGGTTGAACCTCGGTGCCGCCGGCCGATGCACGCGCAGGCGGCGGTCGGCGGGGCGCGGCTGTAGCGGGGCCGAGCGGTGTGATCGGCCACCGCTTGATCGGCGGGGGTCCTTCGAAAGCACGTTCGAGCAGCATCACGCTGACTGCTCTTCCCAGTGTCGACCCGGCCGGGCCCGCGTGGCGAGGCCCTGGCAGTGGCATCGCCGGCCCGTGGGCGCCGACGGCTCCATCGCCGGGCCGAGCACCTCGGCGGCTCCATCCCACCCGGCATCCAGGCGTTCACCGCCCGTCGATCGCGACGTGCGGGCTGTCTGGGGGCTACGCCCGGTCGAGGTAGCCCATCCGGCGGCTGATCTTGGCCCCCGCGGCCTTGAGGTCCTCGATCTGCGCCTCGACGCCCGCCGTGTTCATCCGGTAGGCCGGTCCTGACGCGCTGAGTGCGGCGACAACCGCTCCTGTGTGGTCGCGGACCGGGACCGCGGCGGCGTTGAGCCCGGTCTCGAGCTCCTCGTACGCCGTGGCGTACCCCTGCTCGCGAACCTGCTGGAGCTGCTCCAGCAGTGTCTTGCGGGAGGTGATGGTGTGCTCGGTGAACGCCTGGAGCCCTGCGTGGTCCAGAATGGCGTTGCACTGCTCGGAGCTCATGAACGCGAGCAGCACCTTTCCGCTCGAGGTCGCGTGCAGCGGGGTGAGCTGGCCCACCCAGTTGTGGCTGGCCACCGCGGCGGAGCCGAGGGCTTGTTGCACGTTGACTGCGTAGTGCTCGCGCACGACGGCGACGTTGATCGTCTCGTCGAGTCGCGCGGCCAGGTCGTCAACGACGCCCTGCGCCTGGCGGACGACGTCGAGCCTGGTAGGGATGGCGCCGGCGAGACGCAAGAGGCCGAAGCTGAGCCGGTACTTGCCGCGTTCGTGGTTCTGTTCGACCAGGTCGTGTTCTTCGAGAGCGGCGAGAAGTCGGAAGGCGGTCGACTTGTGCACGCCGACCTCGTCGGCGACCTCGCTCACCCCGGCGCTGCCCTCGCGGGCCAAGATCTCCAGGACGGTGATCGCGCGGTCCACCGACTGAACGCCGCCGGACGAGTCGCTGCTCGCGGCGCGTCCGTTCGCGCCGGGCTTTCTGGCCTGCGTCGCGTTTCTCATGGCGCAACCATACGTGAGGAGGAGCTCGGGAAACCGCTCAGCTCCCGCAGTGTGAGCGCAAACACGTGTGAAACACCGGCTCCGCTGCGTCACGGGCACGGCCTCGCCTCTTGACACGGAGGCCACCCGAGGTGGAGTCTGTTGCGCATCACGCGCCAGGTTGTGTTATTCGCATCGAGGCGGAGGAAATGATCCGAGTATGTCCGCTGTCCGCTTTCCCTCCGGGGGAGGCGCTGCGCGTCGAGGCTGAGCCGCCGATCGCTGTGATCCACACCGAGAGCGGCGAGATCTTCGCCATCGACGACAGTCACGTCGATGCGCCGCCGGCCCAGAAGCCGGTGCGGACCCACGCCGTGGTGGTCCAGGACGACCACATCCACGTCGAGCTCTCAGACGAGGCTCCGAACCTGCCTCCGGGGGTCTTGTCGGGGGCGACGTCATGAAGACGCTCACCGTCGTCGGCGCCTCCTTGGCGGGACTGTATGCGGCACGAGCCCTCCGCGAGCAGGGGTACCACGGCCGCCTGGTCGTCGTGGGGGAGGAGCCGCACCGGCCCTACGACCGGCCGCCGCTCTCGAAGGACTTCCTCGCCGGCAAGATCGAGACCGACGCCCTCGCCCTCGAAGACGCCGACGACGACCTCGATGCCGAGTGGCTGCTCGGCAGGCCCGCAACCTCCCTCGACGCCACCGCCCGCGAGGTCGTGCTCAGTGACGGCACCCGGGTCCGCAGCGACGGGGTCGTGATCGCCACCGGCGCCCGGGCCCGAAGCCTGCCCGCCGAAGCCCGGTCGCTGGCAGGCGTGCACGTCCTGCGCACCCTCGACGACGCCCTCAGGCTGCGGGCCGACCTGGTTCCCGGCTGCAGGCTCGTGGTCATCGGCGCCGGTTTCATCGGCGCCGAGGTTGCGTCGACCGCTCGTGCCCTCGGCCTGGAGGTGACCGTGGTCGAGGCGATGGCGACGCCGTTGGCCGGCCCGCTCGGCCCCGAGATGGGTGCCGTCGTCTCCGGACTGCATGAGCAGCACAGCGTACGGCTGCTCTGCGGAACCGGGGTCAACCGTCTTGTCGGCCGCGACCGGGTGGAGGCCGTCGAGCTGGCCGACGGCACCGTGCTTCCCTGCGACGTGGTGGTGGTCGGCATCGGTGCCGCACCGAACGTCGAGTGGCTCACCGGGTCCGGCATCGGTCTCGGCAACGGGGTGGAATGTGACAACGAAGGCAGGACCACCGTTCCTGGCGTCGTCGCCGTAGGTGACTGCGCTTCCTGGCACGACCCGCGTCTGGGCCGCGCGCACCGGGTCGAGCACTGGACCGGCGCGCTCGAGCGTCCCGCGACCGCCGTCTCCGCACTGCTGCGTGGCTCGGCCGACGCACCCGACCTCACCAGGCTCACCAACGCCCCCTACTTCTGGTCGGACCAGTACGACGTGCGCATCCAGTTCGCCGGCCACGCTGCACAGGCCGATTCCGTGACGGTCGAGGAGGGGTCGGCGGAGAGTCGCAGCCTGCTGGCCGTCTACCGGCGCGGCGATGCCCCGGTGGCGGTCTTGGCGATGAACCAGCCTCGCCTGTTCGGCCGCTGGCGTCGCCAGCTCAGCTCTGCCTCCGTGCCCGCCTGACTCGTGGAACGACCGATCGCCCCGGACCGCGCGAGGAGGAGTGCCGTGAGCGTCACCACCCCGATGGCCGCCTCGTCACCGCGGGTGACGTCCCCCGGTCCTCTCCGGGCCGCTCCGGGTGATCGCTGCCTCGTGATGGGCATCGTCAACGTCACTCCCGACTCCTTCTCCGACGGTGGCCGGTTCGCCGACCACGACGCCGCCGTCGAGCACGGTCTGCGCCTGGTTGCCGACGGCGCGGACATCGTCGACGTCGGCGGCGAGTCGACCCGGCCAGGCGCGTCCAGGGTGAGCCAGGAAGAGGAGGCGCGCCGCGTGGTGCCCGTCGTGGAGGCGCTCACCGGTGCCGGCGCGCAGGTCTCCGTCGACACCATGCGCGCCGCCGTCGCGGCGGCGGCCGTCGCCGCCGGCGCCGCCGTGGTCAACGACGTCTCCGGCGGTCGGGCCGACCCGGCCATGTTGCCGTTCCTCGCCGACGCCGGCGTTCCCTGCGTCCTGATGCACTGGCGTGCCCACTCGACGACCATGGCCCAGCACGCCACCTACGACTGCGTGGTCGAGGAGGTCCGCAGCGAGCTGGCGCAACGGTGCGAGGCGGCGCTGTCCGCCGGCATCCGCCAGGACCGCATCATCCTCGACCCGGGGCTCGGGTTCGCCAAGACCATCGAGCACAGCTGGTCGGTCCTTGCCGCGCTGCCGAGACTCCTCACGTTGGGGTTCCCGCTGCTCGTCGGTGCCTCGCGCAAGTGGTTCCTCGCCGAGTGCGTGGACTATGCCGGCCTGGACGGCACCCGGCCCGAACACCGTGACGACGTCTCCGCGGCGGCCGCGACCCTGGCCGCGGCCGCCGGCGCCTGGGGAGTCCGCGTCCACACGGTGACGCCGGCCGCGGCTGCCAGCCGATTCGTCAGCCGACTTCGAGCTGTGGCGCCCGAGGCCGCGCAGCACAGTGGCACCGGCACCTCGGCATGCGGCCTCGTGGGCGAAGTGCGACGAAGGGACTAGCTCATGCGCCACCGAACCCGCGCCGCCGTCCTGCACCGGCTCCTCACCCACGCGCGCTACGAGATCCTGCCCACGGCGACGATCGAGGGCGTCGTCGCCGATCACCTACCGGTCGGGCGCACGGTGACCGTGACTGCCTCGCCCAGCAAGGGACTGGAGGCGACGCTGGCCTTGACCGAGCGCCTGGCCGCCCGGGGCTACGACGTCGTGCCTCACCTGGCTGCCCGCATGGTCTCCGGTCCGGCGGAGCTGGGCGAGATCCTCGGGCGCATGGAGCAGGCGGGCATCACGACGGTGTTCGTACCGGCCGGCGACGCCGATCCGCCGGCCGGACCATACACAGGTGCGCTGGACCTCCTGGAGGACGTCGTCGGACTGGGCAACCCATTCACGCAGATCGGGATCACCGGCTACCCCGAGTCCCATCCGACCATCCGCGACGACGTCACCATCCAGACGATGTGGGACAAGCGCCGGTACGCCACCCAGATCGTCAGCAACCTGACGTTCGACCCGCGCATGCTGGGCTCGTGGGTACGCCGAGTGCGGGCCCGCGACGTGACGACGCCGATCCTCATCGGTCTGCCAGGACCTGTCGAGCGAGCCAAGCTGCTCGCGATGGCGACGAAGATCGGGGTGGGGGAGTCGACCAAGTTCCTCGCCAAGAATCGAGGGGTCTTCGCCAGGATCGCCGCGCCGGGAGGCTACGACCCGCTTCGCTTCCTCGGCCGCGCGGTGAGCGCCCTCGGCACGGACGACATGAATGTCCCGGGGCTGCACGTCTTCACCTTCAACCAGGTCGCGGAGACCGAGGCGTGGCGTCAGCAGCAGCTGGCGCGCCTGGAGCGGTCAGGAGACCTCGTGCAGGACACGGTCGCGACCACGGCGGGGTCTGGCTGTCTCGACCAGGTCTGACCCAGCCTCGTCCGACCCGGCCTCCCGCGAAGAACGGCAGACGGCCCCCGTCCCCACCGGACGAACCGGCGGAACGGGGGCCGTGTGCGCGACGTCGGCGTCAGCCCCGGTCGATGGTGAACGCCGGTGACGTCCAGGTCTCCCAGTGCTCGGGGTTCGACCGGTCGCCGTTCGCCTTGAGCGCCCGGACCTCGAGTCGGTAGTCGCCGTCGCCCGCGGGGCGGGTGACCTGCTTCCCGCTGCCGTTGGTCCTCGTCACGGTGCCGTCCCAGACGAATGCCTGGAAGCTGCCGGCAGTGCCGCTGCGGCCCAGGCTGCCCAGGTCGGCGGCCAGGGCGAACGTCGGGCCGGTCGACCCGGTGGCCGCGTCGACCACGTACATCTCGAAGTCCTCCACCTGGTGGGCGAGGTGCGCGATGACGTACGGGAAGTCCGGCGCGCCGTCGACCCAGCGAAGGCTGAACGTCTCGCCGTCAGCCCTCTCGTAGTTCCCGGCGGGGTCGACGCAGTCGAGCCCGATGAACTCGGCGCACGCCGTGAGGCGCGTGAGCCACGGCAGGTCGACCTGGTCCTCGCCCGACCCGATCGGCGCGAGCGCCCGGATCGCCTGGTAGTCGCCGTCGAACCCCGCGAACGGCACCGAGAGCTCCGAGCCGTCGTCGCCCGCAAGGACGACGTAGCCGCCGTAGATCAGCCGCAGCGACGGGTCACCGGGCGCACTGATCGTGACGTCGACCGTGGCGCTGCCGCCCGCGGGGACGGTGACGTCAGCGGCCGAGAGCTCGACGCCGGACTCGGTCAGGTAGAGCCCGGGCGCGAACGTGCTGCCACCCGTGGCCAGCGCGTCGACGCTCGACAGGTCGTACGTCACGGCGGTCTCGCCGTCGTTGGTGACGGTCAGCGTCGTCGTGACCGGGCCGGCCTCGCTCTCGCCGAGCGAGATCTTGGCCGGCGTGACCGACGATGTCGCGGCGTAGGCCGCCGGGACGTCGATCATGCCCGCTCCCTGACCGTGCACGGTCTCGACGTACGCGCCACGGAAGAGCACCGGGTCGGCCGTGTTCTGCAGGACGTCTCGCGCCTCCTCGGTGCCCAGGCCCAGGTCGGCCTCGAGCAGCAGGGCGACCGCACCTGCCACGTGCGGGGACGCCATCGAGGTGCCAGAGAGCGTGGCGTGCCCGCCCTTGGCCAGCGGGTAGGTCGAGTAGATGTTGCCGCCGGGCGCCGCGAGGTCGGGCTTGAGCGACAGGTCCGGGGCGAGGCCGTACGAGCTGAACGAGCTCTTCTCGCCTGCCGTGGGGCTCGCCACGAGGATCTCCTCGTCGGTCCAGGTGAGCGTCACCGTCTCGCCCGCGTCGAGCTGCTCGCGCAAGGAGGCGCCGTCGGCCTGCGAGATGCCGATGCCGGGCACGCCGCGGTCCACGACGCCGCCGCCGCTGAACATGCCAGGTGTGTTGTTGGCGACGACCACGGCCGTCGCTCCGGCTTCTGCCGCGGCGGCGTACTTCTCCTCGAACGTGCACGCGCCGCGCACGAGCAGCGCGGTCTTGCCCGCGGGGTCGGCGAGGAGCGCGTCGCCGAGCGAGAGGCAGCCGCGACCCGCGTAGACCAGCTCGTCGGTCGTGCCCGACGTCGGCGGTGCGGCGACGTCCCCGAGCACGGTGTACGGGACCGTGGCACCGGACGGGTTCGCCACGACCGTCCGGGCGCGCGAGTGCGTGTTGTCGATCGAGCCGACGCCGATCACCTTGGCGCCGACGCCGGGCGCGCCGGCCGAGTAGACCCCCGAGGCGCCGCTGTTGCCGATCGACGCGACGACGACCACGCCGGCGTCGACCAGCGCGTCGGACGCCGTCGCCGTCGGATAGCTCGGCCACGTGTACGCCGAGCCGATCGACATGTTGAGCACGTCCATGTCGTCCGCGAGCGCCCTCTCCATGGCCGCGATCATGATGTCGGCCTCGGTCGAGCCGTCGCAGCCGAAGACGCGGTAGGCGCCGAACGTGACCTCGGGGGCGACGCCGCGGACCTCGCCGTCGGCCCCGACGATGCCGGCCACGTGGGTGCCGTGGCCCTGGCAGTCCATCGGGTCCGGGTCGGGCCGCGGGACGCGCTTCGCGTCGACGGGCGAGCTCGCGTCGTAGTCGTCGCCCACGAAGTCGTGGCCGTACGCCACGCGCTCGGTCGGGAAGGTCCCGGGCCCACCGAGGTCGGGGTGCTGGTAGTCGATGCCGGTGTCCATCACGGCGACCTTGACGCCATGACCGGACAGCCCCAGCTCGGACTGCGCGACGTCGGCTCCGGTCATGCCGAGCGCCGTCGCCATGTCGGGGCCTGAGGCCTCCTGCGGCTCGGGGACCGTGAGCGAGACCATCGGATAGATGGCCTTGACGCCCTGCGTGCGCCGGAGCTTGGCAAGCTGCGAGCTGTCCATCTCGATCGAGAACCCGTTGAACAACGTCTCGAACGAGCGGCGCTCGGTGTACTCGACGCCCTCGGTACGCGCGGCCTCGCGGAAAGCCTCGTGCTCGCGTTCGATGCGCGCCGCCCTGGTGCCGTGAGCGGCGGGGGCGCTGGTCAGCTCGACGAACCAGCGGCCCGCGGTCTCGTTGACCAGGGTCGTCTCGTCGCTCGGCGGGGCGGCGTGGACCGGTGCCAGGTAGGTCGGTCCGTCGACGTCGTCGGCGCTCGCGGCACCCGGCACGCCGACGGCGGCCGTGACGATGCCGAGCGCGGCGAGCGCCCCGAGGTACGTGTGTCGTCGCACGGTCATGCGCAACGCTCCTCACTGTCGCAGGTGGTGTGTGGCGCAAACGCTAGAGTGAGGTGCGACACAATGTTGCCCGGGGCGCGGACGACACCCCGACCGTGACCAGATCGTGACGAGAGGACCCGCCCGACGCCGGCGCTCGCACCCGCCGTGGACGTCGCGGCCGGGGGTTGGTCGTCGCGGCTATCCTGACCTCCGTCCCGGCACCCGAATCGAAGGTGGATCTGTGCCTGCCCACACCCCGGCGCCCGTCCCGTCCCCGGCCGCGCCCCGCGCGTTGCGCGTGGCCCTGCTCGGATGCGGTGTCGTCGGCACGCAGGTAGCCCGGGCGCTCCTGGAGCACGCCGAGGACCTGTCCGCGCGCGCGGGCGCGCCGCTCGAGCTCGTCGGCATCGCGGTGCGCGACGCGAGCAGGCCGCGCGACGGCGTCGGCACGGTGATCCCGCGCGAGCTCCTGACCGAGGACGCGGAGTCGCTCGTCGACGGCGCCGACCTCGTCGTCGAGGTCATGGGCGGCATCGAGCCGGCTCGCACGCTCATCCGGCGGGCGATCGACGCCGGCGCGTTCGTCGTCACCGCCAACAAGGCGCTGCTCGCCGAGCAGGGGCCGGCGCTGTTCGAGGCCGCCGACGCCGCCGGCGTCGACCTGTCGTTCGAGGCGGCCGTGGCCGGCGCGATCCCGATCGTGCGCCCGGTCCGCGAGTCGCTCGCGGGCGACCACGTGCGGCGCGTGCTCGGCATCGTCAACGGCACCACGAACTACGTGCTCGACCAGATGGACACGCACGGCCTCGAGCTCTCGCAGGCGGTCAAGGAGGCTCAGGAGCTCGGGTACGCCGAGGCGGACCCGACCGCCGACGTCGAGGGCTTCGACGCCGCGGCCAAGGCGGCGATCCTGGCGTCGCTCGCGTTCCACACGCGCGTCTCCATCGACCAGGTCGCGCGTGAGGGCATCTCGTCCGTCACGGCCGACGACGTCGCGTGGGCGCGGCGCACGGGTTACGCGGTCAAGCTGCTCGCCATCGCGGAGCAGACCAGCGAGGGCGTGTCGGTCCGTGTGCACCCGGCGCTCGTCCCCCTCGACCACCCGCTCGCCGCGGTCCGCGGCGCGTTCAACGCGATCTTCGTCGAGGCCGACGGGGCAGGCCCGCTCATGTTCTACGGCCAGGGGGCCGGGGGTCGTCCGACCGCCTCCGCGGTGCTGGGCGACCTGGTCTCCGCCGCGCGCGACCGGCTCGTGGGCGGCAAGGGCCCGCACGAGTCCGCCTACGCGTCGCTGCCGGTGCTGCCGCCCGCGGCCGCGGTCACGCGCTACCAGGTGCGCCTGCTCGTGGCCGACCGGCCGGGCGTGCTCGCGCAGGTCGCGGGCGTCCTGGCGGACCACGGGGTGTCGATCGACACGGTCCGCCAGACGGCGGGCGAGCCGCCCGTCGGCGGCGCGGAGACCGGCACGGCGAGCCTGCTGCTGACCACGCACGCGGCGCGTGAGGCGTCGCTCGCCGCCACGGTGGAGGCGCTCGACGGGCTCGAGCCCGTCCGTGAGATCACGTCCGTCCTGCGAGTCGAGGGAGTCTGACCATGCCTGCGAACCAGTGGCGAGGCGTGATCGCGGAGTACGCGGAGCGCCTGCCCGCTCACGTCACGCAGAAGGTCGTGACGCTCGGCGAGGGTGGCACCCCGCTCGTGCCCGCGCCGACGCTGTCGGACCGCACGGGCGCCGAGGTCTACGTCAAGGTCGAGGGGATGAACCCCACCGGGTCGTTCAAGGACCGCGGCATGACGACGGCGATCTCGGCGGCCGCCGCGCGCGGCGCCCGTGCGGTCGTGTGCGCCTCGACGGGCAACACCTCGGCGTCGGCGGCCGCCTACGCGGCGCGGGCCGGGATGGTCTGCGCGGTCCTGGTGCCCGAGGGCAAGATCGCGATGGGCAAGCTGAGCCAGGCGATCGCCCACGGCGCCCAGCTGCTGCAGGTCGACGGCAACTTCGACGACTGCCTCGTGGCGGCACGCAAGCTCGCCGAGGTGTACCCGGTCGAGCTCGTGAACTCCGTCAACCCGGACCGCATCGAGGGCCAGAAGACGGCCGCGTTCGAGGTCGTCGACGTCCTCGGCGACGCTCCCGACATCCACGCGCTGCCCGTGGGCAACGCCGGCAACATCACCGCCTACTGGAAGGGCTACCGGGAGTACGCGGGCATCGCGACGAGCGAGCACGGCCCGGGCGCCGCGCCGACCGCCGTCGCGAGCCGCACCCCGCAGATGTGGGGCTTCCAGGCTGCCGGCGCCGCGCCGATCGTCAAGGGCCACCCTGTGGACCAGCCCGAGACGATCGCGACCGCCATCCGGATCGGCAACCCGGCGTCGTGGCAGCAGGCCGAGGCCGCGCGCGACGACTCCCACGGGGTCATCGAGGCCGTGACCGACGAGCAGATCCTGTCCGCGCACCGGGTGCTGTCGAGCGAGGTCGGCGTGTTCGTCGAGCCCGCCTCGGCGGCCGGCGTGGCCGGTCTCCTCGAGCGTGCGGAGCGCGGGCTCGTGCCCGCGGGAGCGCGCGTCGTGGTCACGGTCACCGGCCACGGCCTGAAGGACCCGTCCTGGGCGCTGCGCACGGCCGACGGAGGCGAGGTCACGCCCACCCGGGTGAGCGCCGACGTCGTGTCGATCGCCGACGCGCTCGGTCTGGACTGAGGCCGGCGCGGCCGACCACGGGCAGGAGGGGACGATGCAGCTCGGTGCCGACCACGTGGTCGTCCGGGTGCCCGCCACGAGCGCGAACCTCGGGCCGGGCTTCGACGCGCTGGGCCTCGCGCTCGGCATCCACGACGAGCTGGAGGTCCGGCTCGTGGCGAGCGACGACGTCGTCGTCGACGTCGTGGGCGAGGGCGCGGGGGAGGTGCCCTCGGGCGAGGACCACCTCGTCGTACGCGCCCTGCAGCACACGCTCGAGCTCGCCGGCGCCCCCCTGACGGGCCTGCGCCTGCGGTGCGCGAACCGGATCCCGCACGGGCGCGGCCTCGGCTCGTCCGCGGCCGCCGTCGTGTCGGGGATCGTCGCGGCGCGGGCGCTGCTCGCCGACCCGCACGCCATCGACGCGACCGCGGTGCTGCGGATCGCGACCGAGTTCGAGGGGCATCCCGACAACGCGGCGCCGGCGATCCGCGGCGGCGCGACGGTGGCGTGGCAGGCGGCCGACGGCCCCCGGGCGGTCGACCTCGAGCTCGACGCCCGCATCGAGGCGACCGTGCTGGTCCCCGAGGCGCGTCTCGCGACGAGCCGTGCACGCGGCGTCCTGCCCGCGCAGGTCCCGCACGCCGACGCCGCCTTCACCGCGGGGCGTGCCGCGTTGCTCGTCGAGGCGCTCGCGCGCCGGCCGGAGCTGCTGCTCGACGCGACCGAGGACCGCCTGCACCAGGACTACCGCGCGGGCGTCATGGCCGCGTCGTCGGAGCTGATGCGCGCCCTGCGCGCCGAAGGGATCGCCGCCACGATCTCCGGCGCCGGCCCGACCGTCCTCGCGCTGACGACCGCCGAGCAGACGCCGGCGCTGGACGCCGTGCTGGCCGACCTGGTCGACGACGTGGCTGGCTGGCGTGCGCATCGCCCCGGTATCGACATCGAGGGCGCGCGTTCACGGCGCGTGCTCGAGGGCCAGCGACCCACGAGCGCGGCGCGCGACGCTGGTGGCCGGGGCCGTCCTACCCCTGCCGGAGGTGGGACGTGGAGTGATACCATGCGGTGAGCCTTCGGGATCGATCACGACGGCGCCACCCCCACCTGCTTCGTACGGAACTCGTGCGTACCCGCAGTCCGAGGTGCCGCACGCCGGGCTCGACGCGGCGCCCCTGCTGCCACAGTCCCGTGAGAAGGCGAACGCGAGCCCCCGTCAGCCGACGTCGTCGTACCAACTGACGTGAGGTTCACGCGTCCCGGTGCTCCCTGCGCCGGACGACAGCCACCGCGGCCCGCGTCACAGACCATGAGCCGCATACGAGGGGGAAGGGTCCTTCGTGACAAACACCACCGACAGCCGGAACGGCACCGCCGTGTCCGGGAACCTGAGCTCGATGCGTCTCGCCGAGCTCCAGGCGCTCGCCGCCCAGATGGGCATCAAGGGCACCTCGAAGATGCGCAAGAGCGACCTGCAGGCCGCGATCCGCGCGGGCCGTGGCGGGCAGGGCGCAGCGTCGCGGCCCGTCCCCGCGCAGCAGGCCGCCCCCGAGACCTCCGCCGCCGCGGGCGAGCAGCCCGTGAGCGCGAGCACCCCCGTCGCCGCCGCCTCGGCCTCCGCGCCCTCCGTACGGACCGACGCCTCCGCCGAGGGTCAGCCGGCCCAGCGCCGCGCGCGTCGTGCGACGCGGGGCGCCGGCTCGGTCGAGGCGGGCGAGCGCACCGAGAACATCGCTGCCGACGCCGCGGGCCGTGGCGCGGACCGTGGCGAGCGTCAGGACGGCGGGCCGCAGGAGCCCGCGTCCGAGGCC
>VJZX01000053.1 GCA_009663185.1 Isoptericola halalbus | reverse complement strand
CGGCCTCACCGCACCTACCGCGCGCCGGCGGCGCTCGGCGGCCGACCGCCGGCGCGCCGAGCCGCCGGGCCCGCGCGACGGCGCGGCCGCGTCGCGGTCGGCTTCCTGCTCCCGGCGATCGTCATCCTCGGCGTCTTCGTCGTCTGGCCGATGCTCTCAGCGCTCCAGATGTCCTTTACCGACGCGAGCGGGTTCGGCGATCCGGAGTACGTCGGCCTCGAGAACTACGCGCGGATCTTCCAGGACGCGGCCATCCTCGACGCGGTCCTCAACACGGTCTGGTACGCGGTGCTCTTCACCCCGACTGCAGTCGTGACGGCCCTCGCCCTGGCGCTCGCGCTGACCCATCCCTCGCTCCCGCTGCGGGGACTCTTCCGGACGGCGCTGTTCCTGCCGTTCATCATCTCGCTGGCCGTCGCCGCCCTGGCCTGGTCGTACCTCATCGACCCCCAGGTGGGGCTGCTGCACTACCTCCTGCGCCAGGTCGGCGTCGACATGGGGAACGTGCTGCAGGACCCGGCCCTGGCCATGCCCGCCGTCGCACTCGTCGCCGTCTGGAAGAACTTCGGCTTCTACCTGGTGATCTTCATGGCCGGGCTGATGGAGATCCCCGCGTCGCTGTACGAAGCGGGAAGGATGGACGGTGCAGGGGCGTGGGCGCGGTTCCGGCACATCACCGTGCCGATGCTCTCCAACACCACGGCGTTCGTGCTGATCTTCGCCATGATCGCCGCGCTCCAGGCCTTCGACCAGATCTACGTCATGACCCGGGGCGGGCCGTTCGGCAGCACCCAGACCATCGTCATGGAGATCTACGAGTCCGGGTTCCGGCAGCTCGAGCTCGGCTTCGCCTCAGCACTCTCCTACGTGCTGCTGCTGGCCACGCTGCTCCTCTCCCTCGTCCAGCTCGCCTTCTTCGGTCGACGCGAGGAGGCCCCCTGATGCCCACCACGTCCGCACTGACGACTTCTCCGGCCAGCACGGCGGTCCCGCTTCGCCGACGCCGTCGCGTAGGAACCTCCACGGTGCTGCTCACGCTCGTCGTCGCCGCCACGACCCTCGTCGTGCTGCTGCCGCTCTTCATCGTCCTCTTCACGGCCTTCAAGCCGACAGCCGAGGTCAACGCCTATCCGCCGACCCTCGTGCCGTCGGACTGGACGCTCGCCAACTTCCGGACGATCTTCGGCGAGCTGCCGTTCCTGCGGCTGCTCGGCAACAGCGTCGTGTTCGCCGGGGGCGTCACCGCGTTCGCGCTCGCCTTCGACTCGCTCGCGGCGTACGCGCTCGCCCGCATCGACTTCCGCGGGCGCAAGGTGTTGCTGGTCACGATCATCGCGACGCTCATGATCCCGTTCCAGGCGACCCTCATCCCCGTGTACCAGATCGTCGCGGACCTCGGCTGGGTCAACACGTACGCGGGACTCATCGCGCCACGCGCCGCCGACGCGTTCGGCATCTTCTTCCTGCGGCAGTTCTTCCTCTCGCTCCCCCGCGACCTCGACAACGCCGCACGTGTCGACGGCGCCTCGGAGCTCCGTGTCTTCGCACAGGTCGTGCTGCCGAACGCGCGCCCTGCCCTGCTGACCCTGGCGATCTTCACGTTCGTCAACAACTGGAACGACCTGCTCTGGCCGCTGGTCTTCACTACTCAACAGGAGATGGGAACCATCACTTCTGGACTGACACTCCTGACCGGTCCCGGCGGGATCGTGCCGTACGGCGTCATGATGGCCGGCTCGCTCGTCGCGGTCGTCCCGCTCGTCGTCGCCTTCATGCTCGTGCAGCGCAAGTTCATCGAGTCGATCGCCACCACGGGGATCAAGTGAGCGCCCCCCACGAGACGAGCCCCTGGTACGACGACGGGTCGCTGCACTTCGGCGTCGGCATCGAGGACACCTTCGTCCCGCAGTCCAGGCCGGGCGAGCGTGCCATCGACGAGTACGACCTCACCGAGCACTACCAGCGGTACGCCGAGGACCTCTCGCTCGCACGGGATGCCGGGGCCACGTTCGTCCGCTGGGGCGTGCCGTGGCACCGCGTCAATCCCGAACCGGGGCGGTGGGACTGGAGCTGGGTCGACCGGGTGATCGACCGGTTCGCCGCCCTCGGGACTCGGCCGGTCATCGACCTGCTGCACTACGGCACGCCGCTGTGGCTCGACGACCAGTTCGCCGCTCCGGACTATCCGAAGGTCGTCGCCGAGTACGGGGTGGCGTTCGCCGAGCGCTACGGCGACCGGGTGACCGACTACACGCCGGTCAACGAGCCCATGATCCACGCGCTCTTCTGCGGGTCCTACGGCTACTGGCCGCCGTACCTCACGGGAGACCGCGGACTCGTGCAGATCGCAGACGCCCTCGCGCAGGGGTTCGTCCGGACGCAGCGCGGCATCGCGGACGTCCTCGGCGACCGCGCGACGTTCATGCACGTCGATGCGACCATGCGGTACGCAGGCGACCTCGACGGCGAGCACCGCGAGCTGGCCGAGCGGCTCACGCACCAGGCGCACCTCGTGGAGGATCTCGTCACCGGCCGCGTGGACTCACGCCACCCCCTGGCACCGTTCCTGCTCGAGCACGGCCTCGACGACGCAGCGCTGGCGTGGTACTCGGACGAGCGCGTCCAGCCCGACGTCATGGGCATGAACTACTACCCGAGGCTGTCGACGGAGGTGTTCGAGGAGGGCGTGCACCACCTGGGCGGCTTTGCGGATCCCCGGCCGACCCAGGACGACGGCGTCGCCGGACTCGCCGAGGTGCTCGTCGCTGCCGAAAAGCGGCACGGAGTCCCCGTGATGCTGACCGAGACGTGCGTCACCGGGTCGGTCCAGGAGCGCATCGACTGGTTGGACGCGTCGGTGCGGTGCCTCCGTGACCTGCGAGCCGAGGGCCACCGCATCGTGGGCTACACGTGGTGGCCGCTCTTCGACATGTACGAGTGGACCTACCGTCACTCGACGGCGCCACGGGCGGACCATCTGCTCGCGATGGGTCTGTGGGATCTCGTCGAGTCGCCGGACGGCCTGCTCCGGCGTCGCAATCCCGTGGCCGAGAGGTTCCGACAGCACGCGACGAACCGTTCCGCGAACGGACCCGGCCAGTAGTCGGGCCCGGCTGGCGGCCCACCGATCAGCCGGGACGCGGCGGCTTCGGCGAGCTACGAGCCCGTGTTCGCGCGGCGGATCACAGCCTCAGCAACGGGTGCGTAGGCCGGGTGCGGTTCCCAAGACCTCCCGCCGGCGTGGGCACCCTCTCGGTCGGTGAGCATGCGGAACAGCAGGGCCCGCAGGAGCATCTGCGGCCACGCCTCGAGGTTCGACCACCGGTCGAGGAGCGTCTCGTCGGCGCCGTGCCAGCACATCGCGTCGACGACCACCACGGCCACCGCCCATGAGCACGGGCGCCAGTACGGCGCCCAGTCGATATTCGCTCGTCGAGGAACGACGGCCGCACCACATCGGCGATCGCCTCGTGAAAGGCCGAACCGACGTCGACGGCGTCGTCCCAGCGGGTGGGGTCGGCATGGCCGACGGTGAAACGGCTGGCCTCCCAGCCGGCATAGAGCCAATCGCCGGTGGCGGCACGAACCGGGCGGGCGATGCGGAAGGCGTCGCTGGCGGGCATCGCGTCAAGGACCGTGGCTCGCCACACGGATTCGGCGACGAGGTCGACGGGCTTGAGCACGATCTCGCCCGAACGCCACGACTGTCCGCGGCCGCGCATGGTCGTCGATCGCTTTTGCCGCTGGGTGCGGGAGCAGTTCCGAGGAACCCCGCGGGAGGCCGTTCAGGACTTATCACTGATAAGGTCTGCGCATGGTGGACATCCGAGCCGAGAGGAAACGGGCCGGGCTCAGCCAGGCGCGCCTTGCCGAGCTGGCCGGCATCGCACAGTCGAACCTCTCCGCCTACGAGCGAGGCACGCGCCCGGCATCCCCGGCGATGATCGCGCGGATAAGGCGGGCGATGGTCCGTCCGTCCGAGCGCCTGCGCGCTCACCGCGACGAGGTCGCCTCCATCATCGCTCGCCACGGTGGGTTCAACCCCCGGATCATCGGTTCGGTCGCACGCGGTGAGGACACCCCTAACAGCGACCTCGACATCGTGGTCACGGTGCGCCCGGGATATGCGCTCAAGTTCGCATCCACCGCGCGGGAGCTCGAGGAGCTGCTCGGCGTGCACGTCGACGTCATCAGCGAGGGTGGGCTCAAGCCCAAGCACGAGCGCGTTCTCGCCGAGGCCGTACCGCTATGAGGGACAAGGTCCGTCAAGCGCTCACCGATCTTCTCGACCATGCCGCTGCAGTCGAGCGCCTCGTCTCTCGCGGGAAGGACGCCTACGACGGCGACGAGATGCTCCGGTACGCGGGCGAGGATCTCCTGATCCGGCTCGGCGAGACGGCACATCGGGTCGACAGTGCCGACGCACATTTCGTGGCAGCCCACCCCGAGCTTGAGCTGCGCGATCTCAAGGACGCTCGCAACGTCGCCGCACACGGATACGACGTCGTGGATGCGGAGATCGTGTGGGAGATCCTCGCCGTGCACGTGCCACGAGTCGCCGAGCACGTACGCGCACACCTTCGATAGCACTGTTCTTGTCGTAGTGGATGTGGAGCGCGGTTTCACCCGGGGTGGCGGCACTGCGATCAGCGATGCCGCGGCGCGCGGCGCTCCGCGCGGCTGCGAACCCCACGCAGCATCTTCTGCGTCATCAGCCAGCTCACCGGTTGCACGACCTCGACGACGGCCCGGCCCGCCCAGCTGTGCGCCCGGTACCGCTCGCGGACCAGCAGGCGGGAGCCACCGTCGTCGGGCCGCAGCACGAAGGCCCAGCTGAAGTCGAACGGTGGCCCGGGAGTCGCCGGCATGGGAGGTTGGACCGGCTCGCCGTCGCCACCCACCGGAGCGCCGGAGTGCAGCACCAGGTGGGACGCGGGCTCGAGCTCGGCCACCGGCAGCCCGAAGCCCTCGGCGAGCTCGACCGCGTCGCCGACGGCGAGGTCCTGCCAGCGTTGCTCGATGCGGTCCGCCGAGCGGATGTCGAGGCCGGCGAGCTGCTCGAGCCGGTCGTAGCTGTAGAAGCCGCCACGGCCGTAGCCGAGCTGGACCAGCCACGGCCACACGTCACCCGGCGCGGCGTCGATGCGCACCGCACGGGTCGCGACGACGTCGGCGTCCGGGACGAGGGAATCGCCGGGCAGGGCCGCGTCGACGTCGCCCGGACCGGCTCCCCAGGTCAGCGCCGCTCGGCGGATCAGCGGATAGGCGGCGGGTGCCGCGGCAACGAGAACTCGGGTCGGTGCGCGCACCCGTCCATCGTGCGGCGCGCTCGCGCTGTCCGCACCGCCGGCGCCGGCGCGGATAGAGTCCCGCCGTGACCTCCGCGACCCTCCTCGTCCGCCCGCCGTCGCCCCGCCTCGCCGATGGCGAGCTCACGCACCTCGAGCGCGTGCCGGTCGACGCCGGCCTCGCGCGCGAGCAGTGGGCCGCGTACGTCGAGGTCTACCGCACGCGCGGCTGGGACGTGCGCGAGCTGCCGGCGGCGGACGACCACCCGGACGGGGTCTTCGTCGAGGACACCGTGGTGGTGTTCGGGGATCTCGCGGTCCTCACGCGCCCGGGCGCGGCGTCGCGGCGCGGCGAGGTCGCGACCATGCGTGCCGTCGTCGAGGCCTCGGGCCTCGAGGTCGCGGCGATCGAAGCACCCGGCGCGCTCGAGGGCGGCGACGTGCTCAAGATCGGCAGCACCGCCTACGTAGGGCGCAGCTCGCGTACGTCGGGCGAGGGCGTCGCGCAGCTGCGTGCGCTCGTCGAGCCGCGCGGCTGGAAGGTCGTCGAGGTACCCGTCACCAAGGTGCTGCATCTCAAGAGCGCGGTCACGGCCCTGCCCGACGGGACCGTCATCGGGCACGAGCCGCTGGTCGACTCCCCCGAGCTGTTCGAGGCCTTCCTGCCCGTCCCCGAGCCCGAGGGCACCGCCGTCGTCGTGCTCGACGAGGAGACCGTGCTCATGTCCGCGAGCGCCCCGCGCACCACCGAGCTGTTGCGCTCGCGCGGGCTGGAGGTGATCACCGCGCCCGTGACCGAGTTCGAGAAGCTCGAGGGCTGCGTCACGTGCCTGTCGGTACGGGTGCGCTGAGCCGCGCGCTGCTCATGCCCGCGGCGACGTCGTCGAGGTAGCGCACGATCCGGGTGACGGCGTCGCGCCCGGCGCGGTTGGCGCCGACCGTGGACGCCGAGGGTCCGTACCCGACCAGGTGCACGCGCGGCTCGTCGGCCACCTGGGTTGCGTCCATGCGGATGCCGCCGCCCGGCGCACGCAGCCGGAGCGGCCGCAGGTGGTCCAGGGCGGCACGGAAGCCGGTGTTCCAGAAGATGACGTCCACTGCGAGTACCCCGCCGTCGGGCGTCACGACGCCGTGGGGCACGATCCGCGTGAACATCGGCCGGCGCTCGAGCACGCCGCGCTCCTCGGCCGCGCGCAGCAGCGGCGTGCGGATCAGACCCGTCACGGACACGACGCTCAGCGGCGCCAGCCCTGCGCGCACCCGCTCGTCGACCATCGCGACGGCGCGCGCGCCGTCCTGCGGGCCGAAGTCGCCGTCGCGCCAGACCGGCTCCCGCCGCGTGAACCAGAAGGTCTGCGCCACGTGCGAGACCTCCTCGAGCAGCTGCACGGCGGAGATCCCGCCGCCGACGACGGCGACGCGCGAGCCGGTGAAGTCCTCGGCGCGCACGTAGTCGGCCGTGTGCAGCTGACGGCCGCGGAACGTCTCCCGGCCGGGGTACTGCGGCCAGAACGGCTTGGTCCAGGTGCCCGTGGCGTTGACGATCGCGCGGGCGGAGATCACCCCCGACCTGCCGCCGCCGCCCTCCCACCGGACCAGGGCGGGACTGGCCGGTTCGTCGTCGGCCCACGCGACGCTGCGGACCCGGACGGGACGCACGACGGCGAGGCCGAGCTCGCTCTCGTAGTCCCCGAAGTACGCCGGCAGGACGTCGACGCTCGCCGCCTCGGGATCGACGTCGGGCTGCTCCATGCCCGGCAGGTCGTAGATGTGGTTGACCGTGCTCATCCGCAGCGAGCGCCAGCGGTGCCGCCACGCACCGCCGGGGCCGTCCTCGGCGTCGAGGATCAGGTAGGTGCGGGGCGCCGCGCCGTCTGGGCCGCGAGCGCCGTCTGGGCCCGACGCCGGCGCGCCCGCGGGCACGAAGCCGCGACGTCGCAGGTGGTAGCCGGTAGACAACCCCGCCTGCCCGGCGCCGATGACGACGACGTCGGCCGCGGTCGGCATCGAGTCGCTCGAGATCACGTCCATCGCAACCGCACGGGCGAGCACGGGCTTCCGGATCCGGGACGTGGCGTGCACCACGGGCACCTGGTCTCGACCGGCGCTGGGGCCACTACCCTCGTGCCGTGGCTACCTTCTCCGCCGTGACCCGTCAGCACATCCTCGCCGCGATCGCGGAGTACGACGACCGCGGTCGGGAGTCGTTCCTGGGCGTCTACGGATTCACGCCGTCGCCGCGCCACACCCTGACCCACGAGGGCCGGACGTATGACTCCACGGCGATCCTCGGCGTCGCGCACCGGTACGCGACGGGCCGGCTCGCCACGCCCGAGGAGCTCGACGCCGGCAAGGTCAGTCCCGGAGCGATCCTGCGCAAGCACGGCTTTCAGGCTTCCGGCCCGACTGCGGACGCCCCGGCGCGGAGGCCGGCTCGGACGCCGGAGCGACCGCGCGCTCGGCGCGCGGCCGAGCCCGAGAAGCCCGAGGCGATCTGCCCGACCTGCTATATGGCGATGCCGGCGACGGGTGTGTGCGACAACTGCGGGTGAACACGTGACGCCAGACCGTCGTCGCCTCGACGGGCAGGCCGCGCTACGAATCCTCACTACCTGAGTCGACGCGAGTACACTGGCCGACGGCCCGAAGGACCGCGGCGACCACCGCCGCGACGACGCTGAGGAGGTGCGCGCACATGACCCGTAGCGAGCCTCCCAGTAGTCCGAGCCGCGACTGACGGCTCCTCCCGGCCCGCCCGACCGCCGTCGGGCACCCACGCCTTGGGCGCACGACGCCCGGGTCCAGCCGCGCCTGCACTCCGGGCGCCGCGAGCCGCTCTCTCAGTCGCGGGATCCCAGCACGCAGCCACCCACCCCTGCACGCTCTCGGAGTCCCTCATGGCCATCCCCACCTCGCGCCCGATCCGCCCCCGCCCGCTCCTCGGCGCGCTGCGCCCGCGCCGCGGCCCGGCGAGCCCCGCCCTCGTGCCCGACACCCTCACGGCGCCCGCGGTCCCGCGTTCCGCGGTGGTCGCCGCCGCGGTCTACGACGACGAGGGCTACCGCACCGCCTCGTTCACCCGCCTGGCCGACACGTTCCGCGCCCTGCGCTCGCAGCCGGGCGGCATGGCGTGGATCGGCCTCGAGCGCCCGGACGAGGACGAGCTGGCGACGCTGGCACGCGAGTTCGATCTGCACCCGCTGGCCATCGAGGACGCGATCCAGGCGCACCAGCGCCCGAAGATCGAGCGCTACGGTGAGACGCTCTTCGTCGTCCTGCACGCCGCGCGGTACCTGGACTCGATCGAGGAGGTCGAGTTCTCCGAGCTGCACGTGTTCGTCGGCCCCGACTTCGTGGTGACGGTCCGCCACGGCGACTCCCCCGACCTGTCCTCGGTGCGCGCACGCCTGGAGACCGAGCCCGCCATGCTCGCGCGCGGCCCGGAGGCCGTGCTCTACGCCATCATGGACCGCGTCGTCGACGACTACGCGCCCGTCGTCTCGGGCCTCGACTACGACGTCGACCAGATCGAGTCCGAGGTTTTCGGCGGCGATCCCGCGGTCTCGCGGCGCATCTACGAGCTGTCTCGCGAGGTCGTCGACTTCCAGCGCGCGGTGCGGCCGCTGCAGAGCGTGTGCCAGTCGCTGGCCAAGGGCGCGGAGAAGTACGGCGTCTCGGAGGAGCCGCAGGCGTACCTGCGCGACGTCGCGGACCACCTCACGGAGGTCGGCGAGTCTGTCGAGTCCTTCCGGGCAGCGCTGCGCGACATGCTCACCGTCAACGCGACCCTCGTCGCGCAGCGGCAGAACGAGGAGATGACGCACCTGACCGAGGTCAGCCTCCGTCAGGGCGAGGAGGTCAAGAAGATCTCCGGCTGGGCGGCCATCCTGTTCGCGCCCACGCTGGTGGGGACGGTGTACGGGATGAACTTCGACCACATGCCCGAGCTGCACTGGGCCTGGGGCTACCCGGCCGCGCTCGTCGCGATGCTGACCGTGAGCGTGGCACTGTTCG
Source organism: Isoptericola halalbus (assembly GCA_009663185.1). Lineage (GTDB taxonomy): Bacteria > Actinomycetota > Actinomycetes > Actinomycetales > Cellulomonadaceae > Isoptericola > Isoptericola halalbus. Next base: position 3,196 of record VJZX01000053.1, on the reverse strand, counting down.
CCGTCTTCCGCGGGAAGAAGTGGATCTGACGCCCCGTTGAGGCGTGGTTGGATCGCCTCGTGCGCGCGATGGTCTTCGACTCCTTCGGTGGTCCCGTCTCCGTTCGCGAGGTGCCCGACCCGGTCGCGCCCGACGGCGGCGTCGTCGTCCGGGTGCACGCCAGCGGCCTGTGCCTGAGCGACTGGCACGCCTGGGCCGGCCACGACGCCGACATCAGCGTCTTGCCGCACGTGCCCGGGCACGAGCTGGCGGGCACGGTCGCCGGGGTCGGCGCGGGCGTGTCCCGCTGGCGGGCCGGCGACCGCGTGACCGTCCCCTTCGTGTGCGGGTGCGGCAGGTGCGAGTGGTGTGCCGCCGGCCAGGCGCAGGTGTGCCCCAACCAGACGCAGCCCGGCTTCACGCACTGGGGCGCCGATGCCGAGCTCGTCGCGCTGCACGCCGCCGACACCAACCTGGTAGCCGTGCCCGACGGCGTCACCGATGCCGAGGCGGCAAGCCTCGGCTGCCGCTTCGCCACCGCCTACCGGGCGGTGACCGGCCGGGCGCGCGTGCGGGCCGGCGAGTGGGTCGTCGTGATCGGCGCGGGCGGCGTCGGGTTGAGCGCGGTCATGATCGCCTCCGCGCTGGGGGCGCGCGTGATCGCCGTCGACCGGCACCAGGGTGCGCTCGACGCCGCGCTCAAGGCGGGTGCCGAGCGCACGATCGTCGCCCGGCCGGGCGTCTCGGTGCCCGACCAGGTGCAGACCCTGACCGACGGTGGAGCGCACGTCGCCATCGACGCCGTCGGCAGCGAGCAGACGTGCGCCGACGGGATCCTGTCCCTGCGCCGCCAGGGACGGCACGTGCAGGTGGGGCTGCTGCCGCCCGCGGGCGGCCACCCGCGTGTGCCGATGAGCCGCGTCATCGGGTGGGAGCTCGACGTGCTCGGCAGCCACGGCATGGCCGCGGCCGACTACCCCGAGATGCTCGCGCTCGTCGCCGACGGGACGCTACGCCCGCAGGACCTCGTCGAGCGCGTCGTCGACCTCGAGGAAGGCGCACGCCTCCTGCCCAGCCTGCACGACGCGCCGCGCGCCGGGATGGTCGTCGTCGACCCGCGCCTCTGAGCCGTCAGTGCGTGAGCTGCCCGCGGAGCTCCCCGACCGGGAATGCTTCGGTGTGCACGTTGACGTAGTAGGCGCGTGGGTTGTCGTCGATGTCGGCGAGAAGCGCCGCGCTCGGCGTCACGCAGTCCGAGAACATGAAGGACGTGCCCGACCCCACGGTGAGCGGCACGACGACGCCGCCGATCACACCGCGCGGGCCGAGATGGATGTGCGCGGCAAGCGCCGGTCCCGACAGGTTCCTGGCCACGAGCGTGTAGCACAGCTCGCCACCCTCGATTGTGTAGGTGAACGACCCGTGTGCACCGGTATTCACCGGAATGCCTTGGCTGGCGACCTCTTGGCCGGTGTTGAGCGGGACCGTGTTCGGTGCGGCGGTGGCGGGCGTCGCTGCCGCGGCAATCGTGAGTCCCAAGGCGGCGACGAGCGCCCCACGGCGGACAGTTCGTGTGCTGCTCTTCATGACCGATCCTCCTCGATCGAATCCCCTCGATCGACGCTACACGTGGAGCCGCTCCGACGAAAACGGATGACCCTGTCCGACGTCGTCACTACCGTGGCGAGCCATGAGCACCCCCACGACCTCCCACCCCGCCGTCGAGGCGGTCCGCGCCGCCGCGCTCGCCGCCGAGGCGCTCGGAGTTCCGGTCGGCGCGATCGCGAACTCGCTGGTGTTCTCGCTCGACGGCTCGCCGATCCTCGTGCTGACGAGCGGTGCGCACCGCGTCGACACCGCTTTCCTCGGCGAGCGGCTGGGCGGCACGCTCGGCCGGGCGAGCAAGGACGCGGTGCGCGAGGCGACGGGTCAGGTGATCGGCGGCGTCGCGCCCGTCGGGCACCCCGGCCCTGTGCGCACGTTCGTCGACACGGCGCTGGCGCAGTACGACGTCGTGTGGGCGGCGGCCGGGCACGCCAAGACCGTGTTCCCGACGTCGTACGCCGAGCTGGTGCACATCACCGGCGGCGAGCCGACGCCCGTCGAGCCGTCACAACGCTGATGCCCACCCGGCCGGGTCGTTCTCACCCGGGATCGCCTGAATTCCCTGCCACAGCACAAGGATCTCGAACCATCGTGCCTCGGCTGGACTGAGGGGCCGCACGGACTCGTACCCGGCGCGCAGCGTCTGCCGTACCGCCGTCGGCGTCGGCCGCCATTCGGTGAACCGCGTGCCCAGGTAGACGCAGGCCTTGGCCAGGTCGTTCACCCGGTGCTCGAGCATCACGTCGTCGAAGTCGAGCACCCCGACGACCTTCGAGTCTCGCGTCAGGATGTTGGCGGCCCGGAAGTCGTTGTGGACCAGCTGAGGCTCGTCGTCGAGCTCGGGCGCCCCCGACACCAGGTGCTTGAGCCGACGCGACGCCGCAGGCGCGAGTCCACGGTCACCGTCCGCCAGCCAGTCGTCGATCCGCTCCCTCAGTCCCTTGGCGCGCACTGACATCGGCGACATGTCGTGGTCGCCCGCGCCGAGCGCGTGATGCACCTCCGCAAGGCAGGCTCCCGCCGACCAGACCGCCGCGTGGTCCTCCACGTCCAGCCACTCCCCTGTCAGCTCCGGCAGCACGGTGACCGACAGCGCGCCTGACGGACCTTCCAGCGTTACTCGATCGAGCCCATCGACGGTCGCGACCGGCGACGCCACCGGGATGCCTCGCCCGCCGAGCGTGCGCAGCAGCCGCGTCGAGGCGTCCAGACGCGCGAAGCGTTCGCGGGCCCGCGACCACTTCACCACCAGGTCGCCCTGGTCGCTGCGCACCCACACGATCGCGTTGTGATCGCTGATCACCATCCGAATGCACGCGCGGACGGTGATCCCCCATGTCTCGTCGAGCACCGTCGAGGCCCACTCGGTAACCGCGCCGAAGCTGTTGAACCCGAATCGCTCCTTGAGCGCGGCCTCCGGCTCCACCGACTCCCAGAGCATGGACAACCCGAGCGGCAGCATTCTACCGACTGTAGTGGGGCGGGCTTGTCAATGAACCCACGGCACGCCGCCGTCGGGGTCGCCCGGCCGGTGCGGGCCCAGCCGCGCGGGAGCGGGCCACGGCAGCTCAACCGGCTCGACGGGAGCGTCCACGGCACCGAAGTCGTCCGT
>VJZX01000052.1 GCA_009663185.1 Isoptericola halalbus | reverse complement strand
GGAGCCGGCCGGCCCGGGCGCGCCGGGCTCGCGGCCGTCGTCGTGCGCGTACGCGACGCGCGCGGCGGCGTCGGGCGGCGGGCGCCCGAGGAGTCCGGCACGACGGTGGTCACGGCTCCGGGACCTCCGCGAAGACGTCGCCCGGGTTGCGCAGCCAGAGCGCACGGTCGAACGGCCACACGGTCGCGAACGCCGTGCCCACGACGTTCGACATCGGCACGAACCCGCCGCCCGGGTTGCCCGTGTTGTAGCGCGAGTCGCGCGAGTTCTGCCGGTTGTCCCCGAGCACGAACAGCATGTCGTCCGGCACCGTCACGTCGAAGTCGACCTCGCTCGGCTCGGAGCCGGGCTTGAGGTAGGACACCTCGTCGACCGGCTCCCCGTTGACCTCCACCCGGCCGTCGGCGTCGCAGCAGGTGACCTCGTCACCCGGCGTGCCGACGACGCGCTTGATGAGGTGCTCGCCCGTGTCCTGCGGCAGCAGGCCCACGAACGTCATGACCTCGGCCACGGCGTTGCCCACGGGCCCCTGGTCCACGGGCTCCACCGGGTCGAGCCAGCCACCCGGGTCCTTGAACACGACGACGTCGCCGCGGTGGACGTCGAACACCCCGGGAACCAGCCGCGACACCATGACCCGGTCACCCTCGGTGAGCGTGTCCTCCATCGAGGCGCTCGGGATGAAGAACGCCTGCACGAGGAACGACTTGATGAGCCACGACAGCACGAGGGCGCTGATCACGATGATCGCCGTCTCGCGCAGGAACCCGAGCCCGCGGCCGCGACGCCCGCCCTCGTGCCGGGCGTGGTGCGGCCCGCCCCTGCCGGCGTCGTCGCCGGGCACGCTGGGCTGTTCGGTCACGGGTTCGGAGTCTGCCACGGGTCCACTCTTTCATCCGCGTACGCATGGCGAGAAACGCAGGCGGGCGGCCCCTCGGTGGAGGGACCGCCCGTCGTGCGTCGTGGAGCCGGCTCAGCTGGCCGACGTCTCGCGCTTCTCGCGGATCTTGGCCTTCTTGCCCCGCAGAGCGCGCAGGTAGTACAGCTTCGCCCGGCGGACGTCACCGCGGGTGACGACGTCGATCGAGTCGATCGTCGGGGCGTGCAGAGGGAACGTGCGCTCCACGCCGACGCCGAAGCTGATCTTGCGGACGGTGAACGTCTCGCGGACGCCCCCACCCTGGCGGGCGATCACGACGCCCTGGAACGCCTGGATACGGGAGCGGTTGCCCTCGACGACCTTGACGTTGACCTTGACGGTGTCACCGGCGCGGAAGTCCGGGATGTCGGAGCGCAGCGAGGCTGCGTCGACGAAGTCGAGCGTGTGCATGGTTCTCTCCGGCGCCTGCCACAGGTCGGGCGCGAGCTCGGTGGCGCGCACGGGGCGCGCCACGATCTGACGTTGCGGTGCGGTGTGCCGGCTCGTCGGCCGAACGGGCTGCCGTGCGTGAGCCAGGACCTCCCCTGTGGCAGAGACCTGAGCAGCCGCGTCAGCCGGCGGCACACCGACGCACTATTCTGCCACAGCTCCCGGGGTGCCCTCCTCGGCCCGGCGCAGCCGGTCGCCGTCGACGACCCAGCCCAGCCCCGCGAGAACATCCAGGTCGTGCCGGTCGAGAGCGGCGACCTCGAGCGCGGCGACCATGTCCGGCCGGCGTGCTGCGGTCCGTGCGAGCGCCTGGTCGCGCCGCCAGCGCTCGATGCGCGCGTGGTGGCCCGAGAGCAGGACCTCGGGCACCTCGAGGCCTGCCCACGCCGGCGGCTTGGTGTACACGGGGTACTCGAGCAGCCCCGCCGCGCCGTGCGACTCCTCGACGAGCGATTCCGGGTTGCCCACGACGCCGGGGAGCAGGCGCCCGACGGCCTCGATCATCACGAGGGCCGCGACCTCGCCCCCGTTGAGCACGTAGTCACCGATCGACAGCTCGCTCACGCGGTACCCCGCCGCGCGGTGGTGCTCCACCACCCGCGCGTCGATCCCCTCGTACCGGCCGCACGCGACGACGAGGTGCTCCTCGGTCGCGAGCGTCTCGGCGTGGCGCTGCGTGAACACCTCCCCCGACGGCGTCGGGACGATGATGTGCGCGGCCGGGCCGCCGTCCTCGCCCGCGCGCGTGAGGTCGTCGAGCGCCCGGCCCCACACGTCCGGGCGCATCACCATGCCCGCTCCCCCGCCGAACGGCGTGTCGTCGACGGTACGGTGCCGGTCGGCGGTCCAGGCGCGCAGGTCGTGCACGCGCAGGTCGAGCAGCCCGGCGCGGCGGGCCTTGCCCACGAGCGAGAGGTCGAGCGCGGCGAGGTAGTCGGGGAAGATCGTGACGACGTCGATCCGCACCTCAGGCCTCGCCCCCGGCGGCGGTCGGGGTGCCGCCGCCCTGCGTTCCCTCGTCCGGCCGGTCGACGACGACGGACGCCGCGTCGCGCGCGAGCAGGCCGCCCGGCGGGGTCAGCACGACGCGACCGCCCGCGACGTCGACGAGCGGCACGATCGCGCGCACGAAGGGAACGAGCGTCCGTTCGCCGCCCGTCTCGCGGATCGCGAGCGCGTCGTGCGCGGGCAGGTGCTCGAGCGCCACGACCTCGCCGACCACGGTCCCGTCCTCGAGCTCGGCGCGCAGGCCGCGCAGCTCGTGCGGGTACCAGGCGTCCTCCTCGTCGGAGGCGTCGACGTCGACCACGAGCTCGACGCCGCGCAGCGCCTCCGCCGAGGCGCGATCGGCCGCCTCGGCGAACGTGACGAGCCACCGGCTCTGGTGGACGCGCACGCGCGTGACCGTGAGCGGCCCGGCGTCCGTCGGGTCGGTCGTGAGCGTCTCGCCGATGGCGAGCCGCTCCTCGGGCGCGTCCGTGCGCAGGTCGAGCGCCACCTCGCCCTTGAGCCCGTGCGCGCGTCCGACACGCGCGACCACCAGCTGCATCTCGTCTCCTCTAGCTCGTGCGTCGGACCCAGCGTGCCTCATGACGCCGCGTCCGACCGTTCGGCCGCCCTGTCGACGCGACGAGGCCCGGTCCCGTGCGGGGACCGGGCCTCGTCAGAGGTGTCGTCGCTGCGGCGGGGCCGTTCAGCGCCGGTCGACGTCGACGACGTCGACCCGCACCGGCCCGTCGGTCGCGAGCGCACCGACCACGGTGCGCAGCGCCTTGGCGGTCCGGCCGCCCCGGCCGATGACCCGGCCGAGGTCCTCCGGGTGCACCCGGACCTCGAGCAGGTCGCCCCGGCGCTGCGGGCGTGCGGTCACCCGGACGTCGTCCGGGTGGTCCACGATGCCGCGCACCAGGTGCTCGAGGGCCTCCGCGAGCATCAGGCCTCGGCCTCGCCGGCGGCCGGCTCCTCGGTCTTCTTCTCCGCAGCCTTCGCCTTGGCCTTCTCGGCCTCGGCGGTGACGGCCTCGACCGCGGCGGCGGTGTCGGACGTCGACTGCTTGGTCTTCAGGGTGCCCTCGGCGCCCGGAAGGCCCTTGAACTTCTGCCAGTCACCCGTGATCTTGAGCAGGGCCTGGACCTGCTCGGTCGGCTGCGCGCCGACGCCGAGCCAGTACTGGGCACGCTCCGACGAGATCTCGATGAACGAGGGCTCCTCGGTCGGGTGGTACTTCCCGATCTCCTCGATGACGCGACCATCGCGCTTGGTGCGCGAGTCGGCCACGACGACGCGGTAGTACGGGGCCCGGATCTTGCCGAGGCGCTTCAGGCGAATCTTGACGGCCACTTGGGTGGTCTCTCCTGGTTCTGGTGGGGTCGACCCGTGCGCGCCACCAGGTGGGGTCCAGGTGGTGGATGGGTCAGGACGCGGCCTGCGCAGGTGAGAGGGGCCTGGGCACGCCGAGTACCGGCCTATTGTGCCAGACGGTCCGCACCGGACCCAATCCGGCGGTCCCGGCAGCGGTCACCCGAGGACGACCCGACCGCGCAGCACGACGGCGGTCGGGTGCCGCAGCACCGAGATGTCGTCGCGCGGGTCCGCCGAATACACGACGAGGTCCGCGCTCGAGCCCTCGACGACCGCGCCGAAGCCCAGGTAGGCGCGCGCCCGCCAGCTCGCCATCGCGACGACGTCGCGCGCCGGGACGCCCGCCGCCACGAGCTCGGCGCACTCGTCGGCGATGCGCCCGTGGCCGATCGTCCCCCCGGCGTCGGTGCCGACGAGGAGCTGGATGCCCGCGTCGTACAGGTCGCGGACCTGCTGGTGGCGCCGCTCGTGCATGCGCCGCATGCGCGCCGCGTAGACGGGATACTTCGCGTCGGCCTGCTGGGCGATCGCCTCGAACTGGGCCACCTGCAGCAGCGTGGGGGTGACCGCGATGCCGCGCGCGGCGACCTCACCCATGAGCTCGGGGGTGATGCCGGTACCGTGCTCGATGCAGTCCACGCCGGCCGCGAGCAGGTCGGCGACCACTTCCTCGGAGAAAGCGTGCACCGTGACGCGGGCGGCCTCGGCGTGCGCGACGGCGACGGCCTCGGCAAGGACCTCGTGCGGCCACAGCGGGCGCAGGTCGCCGTCCGGCCCGAGGTCCCGGTCGATCCAGTCACCCACGAGCTTGACCCAGCCGTCGCCGGCACGCGCCTGCACCCGCACGGTCTCCGGAAGCTGCGCGACGTCGTCGAGCTCGAGCCCGTAGTCGCGCAGGTAGCGCCTGGGCCGCGCGACGTGGGTCCCGGCGCGCGCGAGCCGGGGCAGGTCGGGCCGCGTGTGAACCCACGAGGTGTCGAGCGGCGAGCCGGCGTCGCGGACGAGCAGCACGCCCGCGTCGCGGTCGGCGAGCGCCTGCTTGGCGGCAGTGTCGGTGTCCACGGCGCCGCCCGCGTCGAGCCCGACGTGGCAGTGCACGTCGACCAGCCCCGGCAGCACCCACCCCTCGAGGACCCGCGCGGCACTGCCCTGCGGCGACGGGCGGGTCAGGCTGACCCGGCCGTCGCGGACCCACAGCTCGCCGACCTCGCGATCGTCATCGAGCAGGACGTGCCCCTTGACATGCACCGGGACGTGCGGGACCGACATCGCCTCAGCGGCCGCCGCCGAGCAGCTTGTCGAGGCCCCCGGGCAGGTCGAGGCTCTCGACGTCGATCTCGTCGTCGGCGGTCTTGCCCACGCCGAACGCCGAGCCGGCCGGGGCCTTCGGGCCGCCGCCGAGCGCGCGCTGCATCGCCTCACGCTCCTGCTGCGCCCGCTTGGCCGGGTTGCCCGACTTGCCCTTGACCTTCCGCTGCGCCTGCTGCTTGCCGCGAGACTTCTTGCCACCGCCCGGCATCCCGGGCAGCCCCGGCATCCCGCCGGGAGCGCCGGGCACGGCCGGCATGCCGCCGCCCTTGCTCATCTGGCGCATCATCTTCTGCGCCGCCTCGAACCGCTCGAGCAGCTGGTTCACAGCCGTCGTCGTCTGGCCGGAGCCGCGCGCGATGCGGGCGCGGCGCGAGCCGTTGATGATCTTCGGGTTGTCACGCTCGGCGGGCGTCATCGACTGGATGACCGCCTGGATGCGGTCGACCTCACGCTCGTCGAAGTTCTCGAGCTGGTCGCGCATCTGGCCCATGCCGGGCAGCATCCCGAGCATCTTCTTCATCGAGCCGAGCTTCTTCATCTGCTGCATCTGCACCATGAAGTCGGCGAGCGTGAAGTCCTGGCCGGAGGCGACCTTCTCGGCCATCCGCTCGGCCTGCTCGGCGTCGAACGCACGCTCGGCCTGCTCGATGAGCGTGAGCACGTCACCCATGTCGAGGATGCGCGATGCCATGCGGTCCGGGTGGAAGACCTCGAAGTCCGTGAGCTTCTCGCCGACCGAGGCGAACATGATCGGGCGGCCGGTCACCTTGGCCACCGAGAGCGCGGCACCGCCGCGCGCGTCGCCGTCGAGCTTGGACAGCACGACGCCGGTGAAGTCGACGCCCTCGAGGAACGCCTGGGCCGTGTTCACGGCGTCCTGACCGATCATCGCGTCGATGACGAACAGGACCTCGTCCGGGTCGATCGCGGTGCGGATGTCGGCGGCCTGGCGCATGAGCACCTCGTCGATGCCGAGGCGGCCCGCGGTGTCGACGATGACCACGTCGTGCTGCTTGGCCCTGGCCTCGGCGACGCCGTCGCGCGCGACCGCGACCGGGTCGCCGATCAGCGGTCCCGACTCCGAGTCGGTGCCGTGCACGTTGCCCGGGTGCGGCGCGAACGCGGGCACGCCGGCGCGCTCGGCGACGACCGACAGCTGCGTGACCGCGTTGGGGCGCTGCAGGTCGGCGGCGACGAGCAGCGGCGTGTGGCCCTGCTCCTTGAGCGCGAGGGCCAGCTTGCCCGCGAGCGTGGTCTTGCCGGCACCCTGCAGACCCGCGAGCATGATGACCGTCGGCGGCACCTTGGCCAGCTGCAGCTCTCGCGTCTGCCCGCCGAGGATCTCGACGAGCTCGGCGTTGACGATCTGGACGACCTGCTGAGCGGGGTTGAGCGCCCCGGAGACCTCCGCGGAGAGCGCGCGCTCGCGCACCGCGGCGGTGAACTCCCGCACGACGGGCACGGCGACGTCGGCGTCGAGCAGCGCGCGGCGGATCTCCCGCACGGTCGCGTCGATGTCGGCCTCGGAGAGACGTCCCTTGCCGCGCAGGTTCTTGAACGTCGCGGTGAGCCGGTCCGACAGGGAGTTGAACACCAGGTGAGTCCTTACCGCAGGAGGTGTCGATGCGTGCGGTCCCCTAGCCTACCGGCCGTCGTCTATCCGCCCCCTGCGAGCGCCTCGCGCGACTGCGCGGTGAGGTCGTCGACCAGCTGGGCCCGCCACGACGTCCACCCGCTCGGCCCGAGCGACGACGCGTCGGCCTGGGTCAGCACCCGGAGCTCTTCGAGCAGTTCGGGGCGGTGCTCGACGGCGTCGAGCAGCTCCGCGACCGTGCCGGGGTCCTCGGGGTCCTTCTCGGTCGCGAGCCGCGCGAGCGTGAGGTGCTCGCGCACGAGGAGCTCGACGTCGTGCACCACCTCCTCGTCGAAACCCGTGCGGCGCAGGATCGTCGCGGCGACGCGCGCACCCTCGCGCGAGTGGTCCTCGTCCAGCGCGTGGCGACGTTTGCCGATGTCGTGCAGGAGCGCGGCGAGCAGCAGCGGCTCGGTCCGCGCGGCCGCGCCGTCGTGGGCGGCCGCGACCTCCTTGCGCACGCGTGCGGCGAGCGACGCCGTCTCGACCAGGTGCCGGTCCACGGTGTGGCGGTGGATCGCGGCGCGCTGCGGCTTGTTGCGCACGTCGGCCCACTCGGGGATCCACGTCGTGACGACGCCGGCGAGGTCGAGCGCCTCCCACACGTGCACCTGGGCCGGCCCGGACCCGAGCAGCGTGAGCAGGTGCGCTCGCGCAGCCTTGGGCCACGGCCTGTCGAGCGGCGGGCACTGCGCGAGCGAGTGCACCGTGACCGGGGAGAGCGCGAGCCCGGTGCGCGCCGCCGTCGCGGCCGCCCGGAGGCTGAGCAGCGGGTCGGACTCCGGGTGCGCGTCGACCGCGAGCACGAGCTCGCCGTCGTGCTCGACGAGCCCGTCGCCGACCGACCGCAGGCGCGGCGGCGTCCGCCGGCCGCGCACGAGCAGGGGCTGGCGCGACACCGGCCGCTGCAGCGCCTGCCGCGCCCGGCGCACGGTCTCGTCGAGCGCGAAGGAGACCTCGCGGCCGGCGGCGGCGAGGCTCGCGAGGAGCTCGTCCGGGTCGTCGAAGCCGCACAGCGCCGCGACCTCGTCCAGGTCGGCGAGCAGCAGACGGCTGGACCGGCGGCGGGTGACCACCTGCAGCGTGTCCCGCACGTCGAGCAGGTGCGCGTAGGCCTGGTCGACCCGCCCGTGCGGGCGGTCGGTGAGCCACGTCGCGGCGAGCGCCGAGAGCACGACCGCGTCCCGGATGCCGCCGCGCGCCTCCTTGAGGTCGGGCTCGATCAGGTAGGCCACCTCGCCGGCGCGCGCCGCCCGCTCGCGCACGCCCGAGAGCAGCTCGGGCAGGCGCCGCCGCGATGCCTGCCGCCAGTCCGTGAGGATCGCCGACGCCGCGCGGTGCACGACGACGGCGTCCCCCGCCAGGGGACGCACGTCGAGCCAGCCGACGGCCGCCGGGAGGTCCTTCGACGCGAGCTGACGGGTCTGGCTCAGCGAGCGCACGGCGTGGTCGATGTCGACCCCGGAGTCCCACAGCGGGTACCAGAGCTTCTCGGCCACGCGCGCGAGTGCGTCCGCCTTGTGCGTGCGGCCGTCGTGGATCAGCACCAGGTCGAGGTCGGACAACGGGCCCAGCTCGTTACGCCCGAGGCTGCCGACGGCCGCGAGCGCGAGCCCCGTGGGGTCGATGTCGGCCGTCGCCTCGGCATACAGGCGGGTGAGGCGTTCGACGACGATCTGCTGCAGGGCGGCGCGACGGGCGACCCCCGAGCGGCCCGGGCCGGTGAGCTCGGTCGCCGTGGTGAGGAGGTCGGCACGCAGCCCCACGACGGGGCCCCGCACCCCGGTACCGGGGTGCGGGGCCTGCGTGGGATCGCCGCCCGGTGACGGGAGGCTTGTCATCCGCGTCAGAGAGCGGCGTCGCCGTGCTCGCCGGTGCGGACGCGGGCCACGTCGTCGACGGGGACCGTCCACACCTTGCCGTCACCGATCTTGCCCGTCTGGGCAGCGCCCACCACGACGTCGACGATCGACGAGGCGTCCTCGTCGGCGACGAGGATCTCGATGCGGACCTTGGGCACGAGGTCCACGGTGTACTCGGCACCGCGGTAGACCTCGGTGTGACCCTTCTGGCGGCCGTAACCGCTGGCCTCGCTGACCGTCATCCCGCGGACGCCGGCGGCCTCGAGGGCCGACTTCACGTCGTCGAGACGGTGGGGCTGGATGACACCCGTGACGAGCTTCATGCGCGGACCTCCCTGATGACCGAACCGGACTGGATCGTCTCGTACCCCGACTCACCGTGCACTGCGAGGTCGATGCCGGCGACCTCGTCCTCCTCGGAGATGCGCCAGCCGAGCGTCATCTTCAGTGCCAGGCCGATCAGGTAGGTGACGATGAAGCTGAACGCGACGGCGACCACTGCGACGATGACCTGGGTCACCAGCTGGGTGAGACCGCCGCCGTAGAACAGGCCGTTCAGGGCGCCGTCCGGGTACCAGACGCCGAAGCTCTCGGCGTTGTCGGTCGCGAAGAGCCCGATGAGGACCGTGCCGACCAGACCGCCGACGAGGTGCACGCCGACGACGTCGAGCGAGTCGTCGTAGCCGTACTTGTACTTGAGACCGACCGCGAGGGCGCACAGGACGCCCGCGACCGCGCCGATCGCGATGGACCCGTAGGTGTCGACGGCCGCGGCGGCCGGCGTGATCGCGACGAGGCCGGCGACGACGCCGGACGCGGCACCGAGGGACGTGGCCGAGCCGTCGCGCACCTTCTCCGTGGCGAGCCAGGCGAGCATCGCGACACCCGTCGCGACGAGCGTGTTGAGCCACGCGCGGCCGGCCGTGCCGTCGGCCGCGAACTCGGAGCCCGCGTTGAAGCCGAACCAGCCGAACCACAGCAGGCCGGCGCCGAGCATGACGAACGGCAGGTTGTGCGGGCGCATCGGCTCGGTGCCGAAGCCCTTGCGCTTGCCGACGAGCAGCGCCAGCGCGAGGCCCGCCGCACCGGCGTTGATGTGGACGACCGTGCCACCGGCGAAGTCGATGGGCGTCGAGAGGCCGGCGGTGATCCCGTCGCCGCCGAGCAGGCCGCCGCCCCAGACCATGTGGGCCATGGGGCTGTAGACGAGCGTCACCCAGATCGCGGCGAAGGCGATCCACGTGCCGAACTTGACGCGGTCCGCGATCGCGCCCGAGATGAGCGCGACGGTGATGATGGCGAACGTCGCCTGGAAGGCGGCGGCCACGGTCGCGGGGACGCCGACAGAGGCCATGAGCGACTCGGCGTCGGTGATCGCGAGGCCGAAGTAGTCGGCCGGGTTGCCGATGATCATCGCCACGTCCGACCCGAAGGCCAGCGAGTATCCGTAGAGCACCCAGATGAGGCCCGCGACACCCATCGCCGAGAAGCTCATCATCATCATGTTGAGGACGCTCTTGCCCCGCACCATGCCGCCGTAGAAGAACGCCAGACCCGGCGTCATGAGCAGCACGAGCGACGAGGCCGCGATCATCCAGGCAGTGTTGCCACTGTCCAGTTCGAATTCCATGCGGATCCCTCTCTCACCCCGACCGGCCGCGGTGACCGGTGGTCCGGGACCCACCGTGGGTGAGCGGCGTTTCGCCTGGGGTGCCCGAATGTTACGAGCGTGTGACAAGCGCCTTCCGCGCGTAAACGTTGGGTTTCGGTCCACCCCGTGAGACGGGCGACGACGCACCGTGACCCTTTCGTGATCGTTCCGCGATCACTCCGTGACCTACGCGCGCGTCGTCGTCGCTGCCTGGGAATGGTTAGCCGAGGATACCGTCGACGAACTCCTCCGGATCGAACGGCGCCAGGTCGTCCGGGCCCTCGCCGAGGCCGACGAGCTTGACCGGCACGCCGAGCTCGCGCTGGACGGCGACGACGATGCCGCCCTTGGCCGTGCCGTCGAGCTTCGTGAGCACGATGCCCGTCACGCCGGCGACCTCGCCGAACACACGCGCCTGGTTGAGCCCGTTCTGGCCCGTCGTGGCGTCGAGGACGAGCAGCACCTCGCTCAGCGGGGCCTCGCGCGTGATGACACGCGTGATCTTGCCCAGCTCGTCCATGAGACCCGCCTTGTTCTGCAGGCGGCCCGCCGTGTCGACGAGCACGACGTCGGTCCTGTCCGACGTCCCCTTGCGCACCGCGTCGAACGCGACCGACGCCGGGTCGGCGCCGTCGCGGTCGGCGCGGACCGTCTCGACGCCCACGCGGGCGCCCCAGGTCTGCAGCTGGTCGGCCGCGGCCGCCCTGAAGGTGTCGGCTGCGCCCAGGACGACGGTGCGGCCCTCGGCGACAAGGACGCGCGCGAGCTTGCCGACCGTCGTCGTCTTGCCCGTGCCGTTGACGCCGACGACGAGCACGACGGCGGGCTCGGGCGTCCCGTCGGCCGCGTCCGGCCGGGACGTGGCGATCGAGCGGTCGAGGCTCGGGTCGACGACCTTGACCAGCTCCTCGCGCAGCAGCGCGCGCACCGACTCGGCGTCGCGCACTCCGAGCACGCGCACGCGCGTGCGCAGCGCCTCGAGGAGCTCACCGGCAGGCCCGGCGCCGATGTCGGCGAGCAGGAGCGTCTCCTCGAGCTCGTCCCAGTCGTCCTCGGTCAGATGGTCGCGCGAGAGCACCGTGAGCAGGCGCGCGCCGAGAGGCGAGCCCGAGCGGGCGAGGCGGTCGCGCAGGCGCACCAGACGGTGGGCGGCGGGCGCAGGCGTCTCGAGCGGGGGCGCGGTCTCGGCCGCGACCGGCGGTGCGGCAGGCGCCTCGGATTCGGCGACGATGACGCCGCCGGACCGCTCGCTGCTGATGGCGTCCTGGGGCGGAGCGCCCCGGCGCCGCCGCAGCGGGGCCAGGAGTGCCGCCCCGCCACCGGCGAGGAGAAGGATGCCGAGAGTGATCCAGAGCCAGGTGAGGTCGTTCACGAGCCCCAGTCTCCCAGAAGGCTCAGGCGCCCCTGCGGTTCCCCGGCTGACGGCCGACCTCGACGTGGCCCACGTGCAGCGTCTGCCGTGCCTGCTGGCGGGCGCGCTGCAGGACGTCGGTCAGCTCGTCGGCGTCGACGTAGCCGGGGGCGGACTCGACCGTCGCCGCGAAGAACGCGTCCATGTCGGTGTCCACGGGCCTGGCCGACCGCCCGCGACCGCTGCGCAGGCCCGCACGGAAGTCGCGCAGGAACTGCACGAGACCGCTCGGGCCGGAGTCGTCGCGCGTGTCGCGGCGCTCCATGACGTTCGCCACGAGGAACACGGCGAGCGCGAGGACGATGCTGAGCCCGACCCAGACGACGTAGGTGATCACGACGACATTGTCACAAGGCTTCGGCGACTTCGCGCAGTCGCTGCGAGATGACGGTCGTCACACCGTCCCCGCGCATGGTCACGCCGTACAGCGCGTCGGCGACCTCCATGGTGCGCTTCTGGTGGGTGATGACGATGAGCTGGGAGTCCTCCTGCAGCTCGCGGAAGATCTCGAGGAGGCGGCCGAGGTTGACGTCGTCGAGCGCGGCCTCGACCTCGTCCATGACGTAGAACGGGCTCGGACGAGCCTTGAAGATCGAGACCAGGAACGCCACGGCCGTGAGCGAGCGCTCGCCGCCCGAGAGCAGCGACAACCGCTTGACCTTCTTGCCCGCCGGGCGCGCCTCGACCTCGATACCGGTGGTCAGCAGGTCCGACGGGTCGGTGAGCACGAGACGTCCCTCACCGCCCGGGAACAGTCGCTCGAAGACCCGCTCGAACTGCGTCGCCGTGTCGCGGAACGCCTCGGCGAACACCTGCTGCACGCGCTCGTCGATCTCCTCGACGATGTGCAGGAGGTCCTCGCGCGACTTCTTGAGGTCGGCGAGCTGCGTCGTGAGGAACTGGTGCCGTTCCTCGAGGGCGGCGAACTCCTCGAGGGCGAGCGGGTTGACCGTGCCGATGCGCCGCAGCGCCCGCTCGGCCGCCTCGGCACGCCGCTCCTGCTCCTCGCGCACGTACGGCACGGGCTCGGGGTCCGGCTCGTCCGGCGGTGCGTCCGCGGGGCGGGCCCGGGGCACCGCGCGGTGCGGTCCGAACTCCTCGACGAGCGCCTCGGGATCCGTGCCGAGCTCCTCGACGGCCCGCGCCTGCAGCTGCTCGAGCCGCAGCTGCTGCTGGGCACGCGCGACCTCGTCGCGGTGCGCGACGTCGGTCAGGTCGCGCAGCTCACCGGCGAGGCGGTCGACGTCCCCGCGCACGGCGTCGAGCTCGGTCTGGCGGGCGGCGCGCGCCTCCTCGGCAGCCGCGCGCTCGTGCTGCGCGCGCTCGATCGACCGGTCCAGCGCGGCGAGCGCCGTGGCCGCGTCGGTCCGGACCGCCGCG
>VJZX01000051.1 GCA_009663185.1 Isoptericola halalbus | reverse complement strand
ACGCGGCCCGCGTCGACGGGCACTCCGCCGTCGTGTCGTCCGCGCTGGCCGCGAGCGCCGGCCTGGAGCGGCTGGCGGGCTGGGAGCCGTCCGGGCTCGTGGTGGGCGACGCGCACCACGCGGCGCGAGCGGCGTCCCAGGACCTGCCCGCCACGCGGCGCACCCGCGCCTACCGCCGGGCGCTGGACGAGGCCGCGCGGAGCGGCATCGTGAGCCTGCACGAGATGAGCGCCCCGCACGTCGACACGCGCGCCGGGCTGCGCGAGCTGGTCGGGCTCACGGCCGACGCCGCCGCGGGGCTGCCGCACGTCGTCGCGTACCGGGGCGAGCTGTGTGAGACGCCGGACGACGCGCGGGCGCTGCTGGCCGAGCTGCCGTTCCTGGCCGGGATCGGCGGCGACCTGGTGGTGGACGGCTCGCTCGGGTCGCGCACGGCGGCGCTGCGCCAGCCGTACAGCGACCTCGTGCCCGGCCCCGGCGGCGGGGAGCCGACCGGGCGCCTGTACCTGTCGGCCGAGCAGATCGCCGCCCACCTGGTGGCGTGCTCCGTCGTCGGGACGCAGGGCGGGTTCCACGTCATCGGCGACCGGGCCATGGACGAGCTCGTGCGCGGGCTCGAGCTCGCGGGCGCCGAGCACGGGCCCGGTCCGCTGCGCGCCGCGCACCACCGGCTCGAGCACGCGCTGTTCGTGGACGCGACCGCGCTGGCGACGCTGCTGCTGTACGGGGTGGCCCTGTCGATCCAGCCGGCGTTCGACTCCACCTGGGGCGGCAGGAACGGCATGTACGCGGCTCGGCTCGGGGTGGCGCGCGCGGCGAACCTCTCGCCGTTCGCCGACCTGGCCAGCGCGGGCGTGCCCCTCGCGTTCGGCTCGGACACGCCCGTGACCCCGCTCGACCCGTGGCAGGCGGTGCGCGCCGCGATCGCGCACGAGGACTCCTCCCAGCGCATCTCGGCCCGGACGGCGTTCCGCGCGCACACGCGCGGCGGCTGGCGCCTGGCGGGGCTCGACCACACCGGCGCCGGCGAGCTGCGCGTCGGCGCTCCTGCGCACCTGGCGGTGTGGCGCGCGGAGCACCTCGCGGTCCAGGCCGCCCCGGGGCGGCTGTCGCAGTGGAACCCCGAGGCGCGCGCCGGGCAGCCGCTGCTGCCCGACCTCGGGCCCGACGCGCCGGAGCCGCAGTGTCTGCATACCGTGCGCGACGGCGTCGTGCTGCACGACACGTTCGAGTGACGCCCACGCCCGCGACACCCAGGTCCGTCGCTTACGCTTCCCGGGTGTCGTCGCTGTGGGTCTCGCGGCCCGTAACCCTGCTGCTCGCCGTGGCGTCCGGCGCCGCGCTGTGGGCGTCGTTCCCCGACGTCGGCGCATGGCCGCTAGCGTTCGTCGCGGTCGCGCTGCTGTACGCCGCCCTGCGCCGCGACTCGGGCCGGGCAGCCGGCTGGAACGCCCTCGTCGGGCTCGTCGCCGGGCTGACGTTCTGGTTGCCGCACATCTGGTGGGCCAACTTCGCCACCGACACCGTGCCGTGGCTCGCGCTGGCCGTGCTCGAGGCACTGTTCCTGGCCGCGTTCGGCGCCCTGTGGACGTGGGCGCGGCGATGGGAGTTCCTGCGGGCGCCCGATCGGCGAGACCCCGGCCTGCGTGCCGTGGGCCGCGGCTCGGTGCACGCCGGGGCGTTCGCCGCGGTGTTCGTTGCGGTGGAGCAGTGGCGCTCGGAGATCCCGTTCGGCGGCTTCCCGTGGGGCCGCCTCGCCTGGGCGGTGGTGGACGCACCGACCGGGCGCGCCGCGTGGCTGGCCGGCACCACGCTCGTGTCGCTGCTGGTCGCGACCGCCGGCGTGCTGCTCGCCCTCGCCGTGGGACGGACCGTGAGCGCGCCGAGGTCCGGGGGCCGGTCGTGGCGCGGAGGCGGGCTCGCGCTCGTCGCCGCGGCCCTCGTCGTCTTCCCCTGGGCGCTGCCGCTGCCCGAGAACCCCGGCGGCCTGAGGACCGTGACCGAGCACCGGAACCAGATCGTGGACGCCGGTACCGGCACCGACGAGACACCCGGCCCGGTCTTCTACGCCGGCATCGTGCAGGGCAACGTGGCCGAGCCGGGCCTGGGCTCGTTCGCCAACCGGGCCGAGGTGCTGAACAACCACCTGGACGGCACGTACGCGATCGCGGACGCCGATCTCGGCGAGCTCGACGTCGTGCTGTGGCCGGAGAACGGCTCGGACCTCGACCCGCAGGTCGCGGCCGACGTCGGCGCGGCGATCGACGACGCGGCCGCCACGGTGGGCGCGCCGATCCTCGTCGGCGCCCAGGAGTACCCCGAGACCGGAGGCCGGTACAACGTGTCGCTGCTGTGGGAGGCCGGCGAGGGCGTCACGGCGCGCTACGCCAAGCAGCACCCGGCCCCGTTCGGCGAGTACATGCCGCTGCGCAGCGTCCTGCGAGTCCTCAGCGACCAGGTGGACCGCGTCACGATCGACATGATCCCGGGCACCGAGCCCGCCGTCGTCGACCTGCCGCGCCGCGAGGGCGACGACGTGCGGCTCGCGACCATCATCTGCTTCGAGGTCGCCTACGACGAGATCGTGCGCGACGCCGTCGCCCGGGGCGCCGAGGTGCTCGTGGTGCAGACCAACAACGCCTCGTTCGGGTACACCGCCGAGTCGACGCAGCAGCTCGCGATGACACGCATGCAGGCGATCGCCACGGGGCGGGCAGCCGTGCAGGTCTCCACCGTCGGCGTCAGCGGGGTCGTGGCACCTGACGGCACGGTGGTGGCCCGCACCGGCCTGTTCACCGCCGACCAGCTGGTGGCCGCGCTGCCGCTGCGCACCTCGCTGACACCGGCGGTGCGGGCCGGGTACTGGCCCGGCTGGGTCGTCGGCACCGGCGCCGCCGCGCTCGTCGTCGTCGGGCTGGTCGCCCATCGCCGCGACCGCCGCGAGCGCCGTGCCGCACCGGCGGCGACGGACGAGGTCGCGGCGTGAGGACGCTCGTCGTCGTCCCGACCTACGACGAGCGCGAGTCGCTTCCCGGGACGCTCGCACGGCTGCGCGCCTCCGTGCCGGGCGCGGACGTGCTCGTGGTCGACGACGCATCCCCGGACGGCACGGGCGAGCTCGCCGACGCGGTCGCAGCCCAGGACCCTGGCGTGCACGTGCTGCACCGCGCGGGAAAGGGCGGGCTCGGCGCGGCGTACGTCGCGGGGTTCGGCTGGGGCCTGGATCGCGGGTACGAGGTGCTGGTGGAGATGGACGCCGACGGGTCGCACCGCGCGGAGGAGCTGCCGCGGCTGCTCGACCGGCTCGAGGCCGATCCTCGGACGGACCTGGTGATCGGGTCGCGCTGGGTGCGCGGCGGCGCCGTCGTGAGCTGGCCGTGGCACCGCGAGCTGTTGTCCCGCGGGGCCAACCTGTACACGCGCCTCGCCCTCGGGATGCCCGTGCGGGACGCGACCGCGGGATTCCGGGCGTTCCGGTCCGCGACGCTGCGGCGCCTGGACCTGGCCACGGTGGAGTCGCACGGGTACTGCTTCCAGGTGGACATGACCTGGCGCGTCGTGCGGGACGGCGGGACGGTGGCCGAGGTGCCGATCACGTTCGTCGAGCGTGCCGCGGGTAGCTCGAAGATGAGCCGCGCGATCGTGGCCGAGGCGCTGCGCAAGGTGACCCTGTGGGGCGCCCGCCGCCGGTGGGGCCAGCTGCGGGACTTGCTGCCCGGCCGCACCCGCTGACACGCACACCGGCGGTGGACGCGACGAGGGCGGGCTCTGCGGTGGAGAGCCCGCCCTCGTTCACCTCCGGCGCACGCGGAGTCGCTACCGCGTGCGCCCGCGGTTCCGCTCCAGGCGGACGCCTCGTTCCTCGGCCTCCACCCTCCGCTTCACCTCCGGCTCACGCGGAGCGGCGGAGCTTGCCGGCGCGCAGCAGCTGGAGCCGCTCGTCGAGCAGCTCCTCCAGCTCGGAGACGGTGCGCCGCTCGAGCAGCATGTCCCAGTGGGTGCGCTGCGGCTTGGACGCCTTCGGCTCGGGCTTCTCGGCGTCGCGCAGGAGCGCCTCCTCGCCGCAGCGGCACTCCCAGACCGGCGGCACCTCGGCCTCGGTCGAGAAGGGCAGGATGATGGTGTGCCCGTTCGGGCAGTCGTAGTGCGCCTGGAACCGCGGGGCGAAGTCGACGCCCTCGTCGGACTCCATGCTCTTGGAACCGATGCTCATGCCGCGCAGGGACCGGTCGGGCATGTCGTCCTCCTGAGGTCGATGGGAATTGGGGCCTAGGGTTCCAACGCCGGCCAGCGGGTGGTTGTTCCGCCCGGCCGTGAAGGTCCCGTGAAGCGTGCGGGGGCGCCCGGACCTCGCTCGGCGAAGCGGATCCGACGCATGTTTCCCCACAGCGTCCTGACTGCGCTGGTCCGACGCAACTCGAGATGCCCTCTGGGACGCTGTTTGTGCCAGAACTCACCCGAACGTTCACCTGTACCCCGCGCCCGGGTGAGGAGCCGGTGACCACCGGGCGCGGGGGAGCGGGCCGGCGGGAACAATGCGGGAGGGGCGACGGTTGAGAGCGCAAGTACATGCAAACGCATCGATACGCCGCCTGGCGTGTCACCACCACCCGGCAGGGAGCTGAGCACCGTGCAGTTCGGAATCTTCTCCGTCAGCGACGTCACGACCGACCCCACGACGGGCCGTACCCCGGACGACACGGAGCGCGTGCGGGCGATGCTGACGATCGCCAAGCACGCCGACGAGGCGGGACTGGACGTCTTCGCCACCGGCGAGCACCACAACCCGCCGTTCGTCGCCTCGAGCCCGACGACGATGCTCGGCTACCTGGCGGGCGTCACCGAGAACATCACGCTGTCCACGGCCACGACGCTCATCACCACGAACGACCCGGTCCGCCTGGCCGAGGAGTACGCGATGCTCCAGGTCGTCTCGGGCGGGCGCATGGACCTCATGATGGGTCGCGGCAACACCGGCCCGGTCTACCCCTGGTTCGGGCAGGACATCCGCCAGGGCATCCCGCTCGCGATCGAGAACTACGCGCTGCTGCGCCGCCTGTGGACCGAGGACGTCGTCGACTGGGAGGGCAAGTTCCGCACCCCGCTGCAGGGCTTCACCTCCACGCCGCGCCCGCTGGACGGCGTGCCGCCGTTCGTGTGGCACGGCTCGATCCGCAGCCCCGAGATCGCCGAGCAGGCCGCGTACTACGGCGACGGGTTCCTGCACAACAACATCTTTTGGCCCATGAGCCACACCAGGCAGATGGTCCGGTACTACCGGCAGCGCTTCGAGCACTACGGCCACGGCCGCGCCGACCAGGCGATCGTCGGGCTCGGCGGGCAGGTGTTCATGCGCAAGAGCTCGCAGGACGCCGTGCGCGAGTTCCGGCCCTACTTCGACGTCGCGCCCGTGTACGGGCACGGCCCGTCGCTCGAGGACTTCAGCCGCGAGACGCCGCTGACGGTCGGCTCGCCGCAGCAGGTCATCGACCGGTACGCCACCTTCGTCGACGAGGTGGGCTACTACCAGCGTCAGCTGTTCCTCATCGACCACGCCGGGCTGCCGCTCAAGACCGTGCTCGAGCAGATCGACCTGCTCGCGGGCGAGGTCGTGCCCGAGCTGCGCAGGATCGTCGAGGCCAAGCGCCCGGCCGGCGACGTACCGCTGAACCCGCCGACCCACGCCGAGCGCGTCGCTGCCGCGCGGGCCGCGGGCCAGACCTCCGCCACGCACGTGGGCGACACCGCCGACCCGTACACCGGCACGGTCGCCGAAGCCGCCGAGCCGGCGACGCGCTCCGGCCGGTCGATCGGCCTCTGACGTCCTCTCGCCACCACCATCCACACCGAAGGAACCCCGTGAGCACCGACCGCACCCTCGTCGTCGTCTCGGCCGGCCTGTCCCAGCCGTCGTCCACCCGCCTGCTCGCCGACCGTCTCTCGGCAGCGGCCGCCCGTGAGCTGCAAGCGCGCGGCCACGGCGTGAGCGTCGAGAACATCGAGCTGCGCGACCACGCGCACGCCGTCGTCGACGCGATGCTCACCGGGTTCCCCACGGGCGAGCTGGCCCGGGCGATGGAGACCCTCGCCCGAGCGGACGGCGTCGTCGCCGTGACGCCGCTGTTCACCACCACGTACTCCGGGCTGTTCAAGTCCTTCGTGGACATCGTGGACCCCGACGTCCTCACGGGGATGCCCGTGCTGCTCGGCGCCACCGGCGGCACCCCGCGCCACTCGCTGGCGCTCGAGTACGGGCTGCGGCCGCTGTTCGCCTACCTGCACGCCGACGTCGTGCCGACCAGCGTGTTCGCCGCGACCGACGACTGGGCCGGCGACGGCGACGACGTCAACCCGCTGCCGCGCCGCATCGAGCGCGCCGGGAGCGAGCTCGCCGAGCGCGTGTCCGCACGCCGCAACGACGGGCCGGCCGACCCGTTCGCGAACGCGCCGAGCTTCTCCGACCTGCTCGGCGGCGTCTGACGCGTCCCAGCGGGGCGACGACGACCGGCCGTGGACACCCGGGCCGGGCGCCCCGCCCCCGACGCTAGGGTGGGCGCCATGCGCGTGCTCGTCACCGGCGGCGCCGGGTACATCGGCTCCCACACCGTCCTGTCCCTGGTCCAGGCGGGCCACGACCCCGTGATCGTGGACTCGTTCGTCAACGCCAAGCCCACCGTCGTGCCCCGCCTCGAGCGGCTCGCGGGGCGCGGGATCCCGGCCCACCGCGTCGACCTGACCGACGCCGCCGCGACCGCCGAGCTGTTCGCCGCCGACAGGTTCGACGCGGTCATCCACTTCGCCGCGCTCAAGGCCGTCGGGGAGTCGGTCGCCCAGCCGCTGGCCTACTACCGCAACAACCTCGACGCGACGTTCTCGCTCCTGGAGGCCATGGCCACCCACGACGTGCGCCGCTTCGTGTTCTCCTCCTCGGCCACCGTCTACGGCCACCGGGCACCCGTGCCCTACCAGGAGGACCACGAGCCGCTGGTCTCGGCCTCCCCGTACGGGCAGACCAAGGTCATGATCGAGCGCGTACTGGCCGACGTCGCCGCCGTCCACGAGGGGTGGAAGGTCGCGCTGCTGCGCTACTTCAACCCGGTCGGCGCCCACCCCAGCGGTGAGATCGGCGAGGACCCGCAGGGCATCCCGAACAACCTCATGCCGTTCCTGGCACAGGTCGCCGTCGGGCGCCGCGACCACCTGACCGTGTTCGGCGCGGACTACCCGACCGCGGACGGCACCTGCGAGCGCGACTACATCCACGTCACGGACCTCGCCGCCGGGCACGTGGCGGCCCTCGACCACCTCGACGCCATGGCCACCGACGTGCGCGCCTTCAACCTCGGCACCGGGTCGGGCACCTCCGTGCTCGAGCTGCTGCACGCCTTCGAACGCGCCGTCGGCCGCGAGCTGCCCTACGAGGTCGGGCCCCGGCGCGCCGGCGACCTGCCCGCGTTCTGGGCCGACCCGGCTCGGGCACGCACCGAGCTCGGCTGGACCGCCACGCGCACCATCGACGACATGTGCGCCGACACCTGGCGGTGGCAGTCGGCCAACCCGCAGGGCTTCCCGGACGCCTGACCTTGCGCTTTGCCCGGTGCGGCGTCACGATGTGCCCATGCACGACGACGACCGACCGCAGCAGCGCTGGAACCCCGGTGCCCGGTACCGGCCGTCCGTGCTGGCCGGCCTGACGAAGCCGGACGCGACCGCCGCGGCCACCGCGCCACCGCCCGACCACCTGCCGGGGCGCCTGTTCCGCGGTCCCGCACAGCGCACCGCCGTCTTCGACCGCAGCGTGTGGCGGCCACCGGTCGCGTCGTCGGCACGACGCGGTGCGGGCGACACCCTCGTGTGCGCCCTGGAGGGGTACCGCGCCGGCGCGCTCAGCACGAGCGGCCTGGTCCGCGCCGTCGGGCGGGCGCTGGCGTCCTGAGTGTCGCTGCGCGAGCTCGTCGTCCTCGGCACCGCGAGCATGGTGCCGACGCGCGAGCGCAACCACAACGGGTACGTCCTGCGCTTCGACGACACCACGATCCTGTTCGACCCGGGTGAGGGCACGCAGCGCCAGATGACGCTCGCGGGCGTCTCGGCGACCGACCTGACCCGGATCGCTATCACGCACCTGCACGGCGACCACTCGCTCGGGCTGGCCGGCGTGGTCCAGCGCATGTCGGGCGACCAGGTTCCCCAGACCGTGCCGGTCTGCTTCCCGGCGTCGGGGGAGCGATGGGTGCGCAACCTGCTCGACGCCAGCGCCTACGACCGCCACGAGCGTGTGGTGCTGCAGCCGGTGCTCGCCGCCCGCGGCGAGGTCGTGCGGGTTCCGCCCGTGCCCGGGCAGCGCGGCGGCGCCATGCCCCCTGCACCCACCCTGACCGCCCGGGCGCTGGACCACCGCATCGACACGCTCGGGTACCGGCTGCAGGAGCCCGACGGCGTCACTCTCGACCCCGCGCGGCTCGCGGCGGCCGGGGTCGCGCCGGGGCCCGACGTCGGGCGGCTGCAGCGCGAGGGTGTGCTCGCGCTGCCGGACGGGCGCGTGGTGCACGCCGCCGACGTGAGCGCGCACCGGCCGGGCCAGTCGGTCGCGTTCGTCATGGACACCCGGCTGTGCGACGCCGTCGTGGAACTGGCCGACGGCGTCGACCTGCTCGTGGTCGAGTCGACGTTCCTGCACCGTGACGCCGGCCTGGCCGCGCGCTGGGCCCACCTGACCTGCCGGCAGGCGGCGCAGGTCGCGGCCGACGCCGGGGTGCGGCACCTCGTGCTCACGCACTTCTCGCAGCGCTACCACGTGCCCGAGGAGCTGCCGAGGGAGTTCGAGCGTGAGGCGCGCGAGGTGTTCGAAGGCGGGCTCACCGTCGCGCGCGACCTCGACCGCGTGCCGCTGCCGCCCCGCCGGCACCGCACCTAGCGCTGTGAGCGGGCTGGTGGCCCCCTCGCCACGGTGGAATGGGGGCCAGAAGCCCGCTCACAGCGTCACAGGACCTCGGAGACGGGCACCGGCTCGAGGCTGTGCGCCGCGGCGACGCCGGGGCTGGTCACGTGCCCGTCGTGCGTGTTCAGGCCCCGGGCCAGCGCGGCGTCGTCGCGCAGGGCCTGGCGCCACCCCTGGTCGGCGAGCGCGACGGCGTAGGGGAGGGTCACGTTCGTCAGCGCGTAGGTGGAGGTGTGCGGCACGGCCCCGGGCATGTTGGCCACGCAGTAGAACACTGAGGCGTGCACGCGGAACGTGGGCTTGGCGTGCGTCGTGGGGCGGGAGTCCTCGAAGCAGCCGCCCTGGTCGATCGAGATGTCGACGAGCACCGAGCCGGGCTTCATGCGGGACACCAGCTCGTTGGACACGAGCACGGGCGCCTTGGCGCCCGGCACGAGCACCGCACCGATGACGAGGTCGGCGTCGAGGACCGCCTGATCGAGCGTCAGCCGGTTCGACGCGAGGGTCTGCACGCGAGCGCCGAGCTCGCGGTCGGCGGCCTTGAGCACGTCGGCATTCTTGTCCAGGAGCGTCACGTGCGCGCCCATCCCGACGGCGATCCGCGCGGCGTTCATGCCCGCGGTGCCCGCGCCGAGGATGACCACGTGCCCGGCGGCCACGCCCGGCACCCCGGCGAGGAGCACGCCCCGCCCGCCGGCCGCGCGCAGCAGTGTCGCCGCCCCGACCTGGGGCGCCAGGCGACCCGCGACCTCCGACATGGGCGCGAGCAGCGGCAGGGCCCCGGAGGAGGTCTGCACCGTCTCGTACGCGATCGCGGTGACGTCGCGGGCGAGCAGCTCCTCGGTCAGCGCCTTGTCCGCGGCCAGGTGCAGGAAGGTGAACAGCACCTGCCCGTCGCGGATGCGGCCGTACTCCTCGGCGACGGGCTCCTTGACCTTGAGGACCATCTCGGCGTCCCACGCCTCCTCGGCGGTGGCGACGACGCTCGCCCCGGCGGCGGCGTACTCGGCGTCGGTGATCGACGAGCCCAGTCCCGCGCCCGCCTGGAGGCGCACGGTGTGCCCGTGGACGGTGAGCTCGTGGACGCCGGCCGGAGTGATCGCCACCCGGTACTCGTGGTTCTTCACTTCCTTCGGGACACCGACATCCATGGACCCTCCAGCTCCGTTCACCGGCTCGTGACCGGTACGACGACGTCATCGGGCGCGGCTGTGACCGGCCTCACCACCAGTGTGACCGAGAAGTTCGCTGTTCGGCGATGGTCCGGTTGATCCTTCGGTAGATTGCCGGTATGCCTGACGGATCTTCACGGCCAGGGCGTTCCGCGAGAGCCCGCCCGAACGATCTTCGGACCCGGGTCGGCGGGCACTCGGGGCTGGAGCGACGCGCGGCGGCGCCGGTACGCCTGGACGAGACCGACCACCGGCTGCTCGCGGCCCTCGCCGACGACGCGCGGATCGCGAACAACGCGCTGGCGGCGAAGGTCGGCATCGCGCCGTCGACGTGCCTGACGCGTGTGCGCCTGCTGCGCGAGAGGGGGGTCATCCGCGGCTTCCACGCCGACGTCGACCCCGCGCTGGCCGGGCGTCCGCTGCAGGCGATCATCGCGGTGCGCATGCAGGGACACGCCCGCGCCCGGCTCACCGCGTTCCTGCACCAGCTCGCCGAGCTGCCCGGCGTGCTCAACGTCTTCCTGCTGGGCGGCGCGCACGACTTCTTCATCCACGTCGCCGCGCCCGACTCCGACGGGCTCAACGACTTCGTCGTCGAGAACCTGTCGGTCAACCCCGACGTCGCGCTGACCGAGACCAACCTCATCTTCCAGCACGTGCGCGCGAGCTGGTACTGACTCGACTGACGCCGCCCGACGGGGCGGGCAGGATCGGAGCATGACAGCCACGGACCTGGTGACCGACCGCGACCTCGCGGTCGCGATCGACGCGCGCGGCGAGGCCCACGACGCGGCGTTCCTGCAGGGCTTCGTCCAGACGGGGCCCGGCGGGTACGGCGAGGGCGACCGGCTCGTCGGCGAGTGGCTGCTCGGGCCGCCGTCGCACGACGTCGCGGCGACCCTCGACCCGCTCGCGGACTCACCGTCCCTGTGGCACCGGCGGGTGGTGATGCTCGCGACGCTCGCGTTCACCCGGGCCGGCGACCCCCGGCCGGCGCTCAGCTACGCGACCGAGCACCTGGACGCCGAAGAGCGGGCTCGCTACCGGGCGATGCGCTGACGTGCGGGACGCTCGCCGCGGGCCAGCTCGAGCGTCATGAACACGCTGTGCGGGTCCGGCACGTAGCTGCCGAACGGTCCGCACTCGACGAACCCGTGCCCGGCGTACAGGCGGCGCGCGGGCGAGAAGAACTCCTGGGAGCCGGTCTCGAGGCTGACCCGCCCGTAGCCGCGCTCCGCGGCGAGCTCGAGCAGCCGGGCCAGCACCGCCGTGGCCACGCCGCGTCCGCGGGCCGCGTGGGCGGTGCGCATCGACTTCAGCTCACCCTCGCCGCGGCTTCCCGCCGTCGTCGGCGCGAGCTCGCTCAGCGCGCCGCAGCCCAGCAGGATGCCGTCCGGGTCGCGCGCCGTCAGGAACGTGACCGACGGCGCGAGCAGCGCCGGGTGATCGAGCGCGTGCACCGACTCGGGCGGAGACGTGGCGTACATGTCGGCGAGGTGCTCGTCCAGCAGGGCACGCACGTCGCCGCGGACCGGGGAGTCGAGGCCGATGATCACGGGCACCATTGTGGCCCGCGGCCGCGAAGGTCAGGGCGCGTGCACGGCGGGGTCTTCGCGCAGCACGTCCAGCAGCAGGGCGCGCACCGCGTCGGGCCGCTCGAGAGCGGGCAGGTGGCCGGCCCAGTCCAGCACGACGTGCTCGGCACCTCGGACCTGCTGGGCCACGCGCTCCGCGCAGGCGCGCAGGTGGTCCATGTCCAGGCCCCCGGACACCACCAGGGTCGGGGCGCGCACCGCGCTCAGGTCGACGTCCACGCGCCGCAGACGAGGCGGGTCGTCGTCGGCCTCGGCCGCGAGCTGCACCTCGAACGCGCGCCGCTGCATGGCCGCGAGCGCCTCGCGGGCCGGCAGGTCCGCGTCGGGCCCGAGCCACGTGGTGAGGTTGAGTCGGACGGCGCCCTCGATGTCGCCCATGGACAGCAGGTGGTCCTCCTCGGTGTCGAACGTCCGCAGCGCGTCGGTGGCGGCGACGCCGTGCACCGAGGGGCACAGCAGCACGAGCTCGCGGACGCGAGCCGGGTGGGTGACGGCGAGCTCGAGGGCGACGCGCCCGCCGAACGACGCGCCGACGACGGCGGCGTCGGGCACCCCCAGGTGGTCGAGCAGGGCGGCGACGTCGTCGGCGTCGGCGTACTCGCCGCCCGGCAGCGGGCTGTCGCCGTACCCGCGCAGGTCGGCGCGCACGACGCGGAACGCGTGGCGCAGGGGGACCACGAGGGGTTCCCACATGCGCCGGTCGGCCACGCCGGCGTGCAGCAGCAGCACCACGGGTCCTTCACCGTCGACGTCGTGTGCGAGGATCACGCGGCCAGCCTAGGCGCGGGGGCGCCGCGCTGCCCGCCGGAATACTGCGCGGCGCGTTGTGTTGCCCCGAGGGTGAAGCGCATCGGGTTCCTGTCCTTCGGCCACTGGACGCCGCACCCGCAGTCGGCGACGCGATCGGCCGCGGACGCGTTGCTCCAGTCGATCGACCTGGCCGTGGCGGCCGAGGAGCTCGGGGCCGACGGCGCCTACTTCCGGGTGCACCACTTCGCGCACCAGCTCGCGTCGCCGTTCCCGCTGCTGGCCGCGGTCGGGGCGCGCACGAGCCGGATCGAAGTCGGCACGGCCGTGATCGACATGCGCTACGAGAACCCCCTCTACATGGCCGAGGACGCCGGCGCCGCGGACCTGATCTCCGGCGGTCGGCTGCAGCTCGGCATCAGCCGGGGGTCGCCCGAGCAGGTGATCGACGGGTTCCGCCACTTCGGTCATGTCCCGGCCTCCGGCGAGTCCGACGCCGACATGGCGCGCCGGCACACCGCCCGGTTCCTGGAGGTGCTGGGCGGCGAGGGGTTCGCCGAGCCGAACCCGCGCCCGATGTTCCCCAACCCGCCCGGCCCGCTGCGCCTCGAGCCGCACTCGCCGGGGCTGCGCGAGCGCGTCTGGTGGGGCGCCGGCACGCGCGCCACGGCCGAGTGGACGGCCGCCCAGGGGATGAACCTCATGAGCTCGACGCTGCTCACCGAGGACACCGGCGTGCCGTTCCACGTGCTGCAGGCCGAGCAGATCCAGCGGTTCCGCGACGCCTGGGCCGCCGCGGGCCACGAGCGCACGCCTCGCGTGTCGGTGTCGCGCAGCATCTTCCCGATCACCGACGAGCGCGACCGGGCCTACTTCGGGCTCGAGACCGGCAGCACCGACCAGGTCGGGGTGCTCGAGGGCGTCCGGGCCCGGTTCGGCAAGACGTACGCGGGCGAGGTCGAGGCGGTCGTGGCCGACCTGGCCGGCGACGAGGCGGTCGCCGCCGCCGACACCCTGCTGCTCACGGTGCCGAACCAGCTCGGCGTCGAGTACAACGCGCACGTGATGGAGAACGTCGTGGCGCACGTCGCGCCGCAGCTCGGCTGGCGGTAGCTCCGCTCACGGCGGTGTGGCCGGGCGCGGTCCGCACACGCCGGACCGGGGCTCGCTCACCCGCCCTGGGCCAGCGCACGGATCTGCTCCTCGCTCCAGGCCAGGGCTCCGGAGCGCAGGTCGTCGAGGACGGCGCGCACCCAGTCGCGCTCGGCGGTCAGCACGGCGCGGCGGTACTCGTCCTCCAGCACGAGGACGCGCACCAGGCCGTGCATCGCAGCGGTCTGCTCCGGGGCGGGGCCGGTGAGCATCTCCTCGAGCCGCTCGAGCCGCCGCGCCAGCAGAGCGGCGAGCTCGTGGGGCCCGAGCACGACGGCGTACGACAGAGCCGCGGGCAGCTCGGGATACTCCGCGCGCGGCGTGGCGATCGCGTCGGCGAGCCACGACCGCAGCGCGGCCTCGCCGTCGTCGGTCAGGGCGTAGACGGTGCGTCCGCGGCCGTCCCCGTCGCGTTCGTGGACCCGGACGAGGCCGTCGCGCACGAGCCGCTCGACGGCCTGGTGGATGCTGTTGCGCGAGCCCACGTTGACGACGTCGTCCTTCGCCCGCTCGCGGATGAGGCGGTGCATCCGGTAGACGTGCATCGGTGCCTCGTAGAGCAGCGCGAGCACCGTCATGGCCAGCGGCGAACGCCGCCGCGCCGGCAGGCCGGCCCGCCGGGCCGGGCCGGTCGAGTCCTCTGTCGTCATCGTCGCATCATGCCAACACCGAGCCGCCGAGCTCTTGACGTCACCACAGACGGACGTCATAGTCATATTATGACTACAGCATGGATCGTGGGCGCCGGGATCGCCGGACCGGCCACCGCAATAGCCCTGCACAAGGCCGGGATCGACGTCACAGTCGCCGAGCGGCGCCACGACACGGACGACGGCGGGAGCTCCTTCCTCACCCTCGGGTCCAACGGGATCGACGCGCTCACGGCCCTCGACGCGGGCCACGTCGTGACCCGGCTCGGCTTCGAGACGCCGACACTCACGCTGGTCAGCGGCACGGGCAGGGTGCTGGGGGACTCGCGCACCAGCGCCGTGCGCCCCGACGCGCCCGTGAGCCGCACCCTGCGCCGCCCAGACCTCAGCGCCGCCCTGCGCGCCGAGGCGCGGGCCCGCGGGATCACCATCGAGACCGGCCGCGTTGCGACCGGCGTCGCCCGGGACGATGAGTGTGCCCGGGTGCGTTTCGCCGACGGCGGCGAGGCCGTCGCGGACCTGGTCGTCGCCTGCGACGGCATCCACTCCCGGCTGCGCAGAGCCGTCGACCCGACCGCGCCGCCGCCGGCCTACACGGGCCTGGTCGGCCTGGCCGGCTACAGCCCTGCCGGGATCACCGACGACCGGCCCGGCACCTACCGGATGATCTTCGGACGGCGCGCCTTCTTCGGCTACGCGACGGCGCCCGGCGGCGACGTGTGGTGGTTCGCCAACGTGCCGCAGCCGCACGAGCCCGGCCGCGGCGAGGTCGAACGCGTCGAGCCGGAGACCTGGCGCGCGCGCCTGGTCGACCTGTTCGCGCGCGACGCCGGCCCGGCGACCCGACTCGTCGACGCCGCCACCGAGATCATGCCCGCGAGCCCCATGCACACGGTGCCACGCCTGGCGCGCTGGCACGACGGCCGAACCGTCCTCATCGGTGACGCCGCGCACGCACCGTCACCGTCGTCGGGCCAGGGAGCCTCGCTGGCCATCGAGGATGCGGTCGTGCTGGCCCGCGCCCTGCGCGACGCCGACGACGTGCCCGCGGCGCTCGGCGCGTTCGAGGCCGCACGCCGGCGGCGTGTGGAGACGATCGTCCGGCAGGCGCAGCGTGTCAACGGCTCCAAGGCCGCCACCGGCGTCGTGCGGGTGATGCGCGACCTCATGCTGCCCTGGGTGCTGCGCGCCACGGCGAACAGCCACGCCCTGCGCGAGACCTACGACCACCACCTGAGCTGGCAGACCGGCACCGACACCGTCAGCACGTCCGGCACGTCGCGCTGAGGCGCTCACGGGCCCACCACCCTATGCCGCCCGGTCCTCCAGGCCGGCGTCGCGGACCAGGTCGAGCCCGAGCAGCCGGGAGCGCACGTGCACGCGCCGGCGGGCGTCGGCCGCGAGC
>VJZX01000050.1 GCA_009663185.1 Isoptericola halalbus | reverse complement strand
GCTCCTCGCAGGTGCGCAGCGCGAGCCGGGCCTCGGTCTCGGCGGCTCGTGCCGCCGTCGCGTCCCCCTGGCGCGCGTCGCGGGCGGCCTGAGCCTGCGCGATCGCCGCGTCCGACTGCGCCGGCTCGGTCTCCGCGACCTCGAGCCGGCTGGCCAGCTCGGCCAGCTCGGCCTCGTCCCCCGCGCGGCGCGCCGTGGCCTGGTCGAGCGTCGCTCGGTGCCGGTCGGCCTCGGCCCGTGCGGCCCGCTGGGCGGCGCCCAGCGTGCCGAGCTGCTCGGCCACGGCGGCCAGCGCGGCGTCGGACTCGTGCAACCGTTCGAGCGTCTCGTCGTGCCGGGCCCGTGCCTGCTCGAGGGCCTCGCGCGCGGGGGCGAGCTCGAACCGGCAGCGCTCGCCGCGCGCGACGGCGTCGGCGAGCCCGGCCCGCGCGTCGTCGAGCGCCGACGTCAGGTGCAGCACGCTCGGCGCCGCGGCGGAGCCGCCCCACGCGCGCGTCCCGCCGAGCAGGTCGCCGGCACGGGTCACGGCGACGACGTCAGGCTCCGACGCGACCAGCGCGCGCGCCTCGGCGAGATCGGTGACCACGACGACGTCGGCCAGCACCGCGCGCAGCGCCCTGGCCGCCGGGCCGGAGACCGTCACGAGGTCCGACGCGCGGCGCGCGCCGTCGGGCAGCTCGACGCTCGCGAGCTGGTCGGCCCGCTCCCCGGCCACCGCGTCGGAGCCGACCACGAGCCCCGCCCGACCGGCGTCGTCGTCGCGGAGGGAGCGCAACGCGTCGACGGCGGCGTCGAGGCTCTCCACGGCCACGGCGTCGGCGAGCGGCCCGAGCGCCGCGGCGACGGCGTCCTCGTACCCCGCCTCGACACCGAGCAGCGCCGCGACCGACCCGAGCACGCCCGGCACGTCGCCCGCGAGCAGCGCGCCCGCGCCGTCCTTGCGGTCGAGGCTCAGCTCGAGCGCCTCGACGCGCGCGCTCCACGTCGCCCGGTCCTTGTCGGACGTGGCGGCAGCCTCCTCGAGCGCGGCGACCGCCGCGCGCGCCTCCTCGAGCGCCTCGGTCGCGGCCTCATGCTCGGCGTCGAGACCTTCCTCCCCCTCCTCGGCGCCCACGACCTGGGTCTCGAGCGCGGCGAACTCGCGCGTCGCGGCCTCGGCCCGCTTCTCGGCCTCCTCAAGCGCCGCGCGCACGCGCTCCAGCTCCGCGTCGGCGGCCTCGACCCGGCTGCGGCGCGCCCCGACC
Source organism: Isoptericola halalbus (assembly GCA_009663185.1). Lineage (GTDB taxonomy): Bacteria > Actinomycetota > Actinomycetes > Actinomycetales > Cellulomonadaceae > Isoptericola > Isoptericola halalbus. The sequence goes on along the minus strand of VJZX01000050.1, from coordinate 15,334 downwards.
TGGCCGGCGAGGCGTGCGAGCCCTTCGCGGCGGTCGGCCGCGCCGCGCAGCAGGGTCGCGAGCTCCTTCTCGGCCGCCGTCGCGGTCTCCTCCGCCGCGGTGCGGGCGGCGAGCGCGCCCTCGAGCGCGGTGCGCGCCAGCTCCACCTCGCGGCCCAGCTCCGCCTCCGAGGCCCGCGCGCGCTCGGCCTGCGCCTCGAGCTCGGCCGGGTCCTGACCCCGGTGCTCCGGCTCGGTGGACCCCAGCAGCCGCACGCGCTCGTCGGCGAGCGTGCGCAGACCCCGCAGCCGTTCGCGCAGCGCGGTGAGCGCGTGGTAGGTGTCCCCGGCGCGGCTCGCCTCCGCCGTCGTGCCCGCCGCCGCGACCTCGAGACGCGCGAGACGCTCGCGCGTCTCGCCGAGCGCCTGCTCGGTCGAGGCCTGCTGCTCCTTGAGCGCGCGTTCGTCGGCACGCTCCTGCTCGAGCTGCGCCTGGAGCTGCGCGAGGTCGTCCGCCAACAGGCGCGACCGCGCGTCGCGCAGCTCGGCCTGGACGGTGCGCGCCTTGCGGGCCGCGTCGGCCTGGCGGCCGAGCGGGCCGAGCTGGCGACGCAGCTCGGCCGTGAGGTCGGTGAGGCGAGCGAGGTTGCCCTGCATCGCCTCGAGCTTGCGCAGCGCCTTCTCCTTGCGCTTGCGGTGCTTGAGGACGCCCGCGGCCTCCTCGACGAAGCCACGGCGTTCCTCGGGGCTGGCGCGCAGGACGGCGTCGAGCTGCCCCTGCCCGACGACGACGTGCATCTCGCGGCCGATGCCCGAGTCGCTCAGGAGCTCCTGGATGTCCAGCAGGCGGCACGAGCTGCCGTTGATCGCGTACTCGGAACCGCCGCTGCGGAACAGCGTGCGGGAGATCGTGACCTCGGTGTAGTCGATCGGCAGCGCGCCGTCGGTGTTGTCGATGGTGAGCGAGACCTCGGCGCGGCCGAGCGGGGGGCGGCCGGACGTGCCGGCGAAGATGACGTCCTCCATCTTGCCGCCGCGCAGCGACTTGGCACCCTGCTCGCCCATCACCCACGCGAGGGCGTCGACCACGTTCGACTTTCCCGAGCCGTTGGGCCCGACAACGCACGTGATGCCCGGCTCGAAGCTCAGCGTCGTCGCCGAGGCGAACGACTTGAAGCCCCGGAGCGTGAGCGTCTTGAGGTGCACCTGGCGAGCCTAACCGCAGCCCGGCCGCGAACCGCGGAACTCCACCGCTCCGGGCCCGGCTACCTCAGAGGTTGGGGAACCAGAGCTTGATCTCGCGCTCGGCAGAGGTGACCGAGTCCGAGCCGTGCACGAGGTTCTGCTGCACCTTCAGGCCCCAGTCGCGGGCGAGGTCGCCGCGGATGGTGCCGGGCGCCGCCTCGGTCGGGTTCGTGGCGCCGGCGAGCGAGCGGAATCCCGCGATGACGCCCTGCCCCTCGGCCACGACCGCGAGGATCGGGCCCGAGAGCATGAACTCCACGAGCGGGTCGTAGAACGGCCGGCCCGCGTGCTCGGCGTAGTGCTCGGCGAGAAGCTCGGGCGTCGCGCTCTTGAGCTCCACCGCCGTGAGCGTGTAGCCCTTCGCCTCGATGCGGCGCAGCACCTCGCCCGAGAGGCCGCGACGGACGCCGTCGGGCTTGACGAGGACGAGCGTGCGCTCGACGGAGGGGGTGGGCTCGGCGGGCACGGTGTTCTGCGCGACGTCGGTCATGGCAGGAAGCCTATCGGCGCGCCACCCGTGCCCCCGACCACGATGCCCCGCCCCTGATCTTCCAAGTCGCCATCCTTTCCGCTTTCCCACCTCTTTCCGCCTCCGGCAGCACCTGTCCCTGGCGCCATGCGAGGTCATGGGCGACCTCGACCTCCGCACGGGTGATCTTGCCCTGGTGCACCGCACTGTCGAGAACGGCCACCGCCCGCCTGCGGCTCAGGCCCGGGACGGCCTGGGCGAGGGCATGGACGACGGCGGCGATCCGGCGATGACGGTACACCTGGGTCGGGAGGGCTGCGTCGTAGCGGTCGACCTCGATGCCGTCACGGCGGCGTCGCATCCCGCCGCCGGTGACCATCACCTCGGGGCGGACGTCGATGGCAACCCCAGGACGCCATGCAAGGCCAGCGCGGACTGGCCGACCGCGACCGCCCCGGGTCCGTACGCGAGCATGCCGCCACGCGGCGCGCCGGCGGCCGTGGTCGAGGACGTCGGGTCGGTCCCTCTCACGGACCGGGACCGGATCGGTGTCGTACACCCCGCAGGTGAGGCGGACCCAACGGCACTGGGCCACGAGCCGGTTCCGCCAGGTAGGGCCGACATCGTGCGCGTCGCACTGCGCGGTCGAGACGAGCCCTTCCTGGCCGGCGGCAAGCTCCGGAACCCGTCGGGGCAGTTCCCTGAGCGGTCGTATGGCGCCCAGGCTGGCGGACCGGCCGCGGCCGCCGTTCAGGACTCGGTCCGCACTGTGGATGACGTCAGGAGTCGACGTTGGGGGCCGTCTCGGGATGGGTGGCGTCGTACTCGGCCCGCTCCCGGTCGATCCGCGCACCGAGGCGCAGCGCCACGACCCACATCGCGACGAAGATGCCCGCGACGACGAACATCATCGGCAGCAGCAGACCCATGGCGATCACGGGAACCTGGACGACCGACCCGGCGAGGTACCCGCCCGGCCGGGACACCATCCGCGACAGCACGATCAGCGTGGCGAACAACACGCCCGCGATGATCCACAGCACCGCCGGCGTCGGGACGACGAACGGCCCGCGCTCGAAGGCCGAGTCGCGCAGCCCGTAGAGAGCCATGGCCGCTAACAGCACCACGAACGCCTCGAGCTGCAGCACCGTCGAGGCGAACTGCACCTTGGCGGGCTTCTTCGGCTTGATGGGGTCGCCCGGGCGCGGGCGGTCGTCCTTGCTCACCGGTCCACGATATCGGCGGCGGTGCGCTCGCCGGGCACGTCGACGGCCGTGGCACGGCGCTCACACCTCGCCGAACCCGCCCTCGATCAGCCCGACGACGGCGGCCACGGCCACCTCGGCGCGGTCTCCGCGTGCCGTGATCTCGAGCTCCTGCCCGCCCGTGGCACCGAGCGCCAGGAGCTGCAGGACGCTCGTGGCGTCGACCCCGCCGACCGTGACGGGTACGCCGAGGTCGGCCACCGCGCGCGCGAGCACCGCGGCAGGCCGCGCGTGCAGGCCCAGCGGGTTGCGCACGGTGACCCGGGCGATCACGCCGTCGGCGGGCACCACAGGTCCTGCCGGCGCCGGCTCGGGGGCGCGGACCACGGCCACGGTCTCGCCCACGATCTCGGTCCCGGCCGCGCCGCCCGTGCCGGACGTCTCGACGAGCTCGAGCACGGGCCCCGGCCTGCCGATCGACGCCACGGCACCCTCCGCGGCCGCGGCGACGGCGTCGAGCCCCGCGCCCTGCTGCGCCGTCACGGCCGCCGCGACCGCGCCCTCGACGAACGGCGCCGAGACGAGCCGCGCCCGCCGGACCAGCGACTCGTCGACCTCGAACGCCGTCTCGACGGTCAGCACGGCCGACCCGAGGTCGGCCAGCACGACCACGTCGTCGACCTGCCCCAGCGTGTCGGCGAGCGCCGCCTGCACGCGCTCGAGAGACGTACCGAGCCCGCCGTCCACGTCCCCGGCGCCGCACCGCACGACGACGTCGGGCGCCATCTCGCGCGCGAGCTCGGCCGCGCCGTCCGCGAGCAGCACGGAGTGCGACACGAGCACGACGCCGACCGTCACGCCGCGGGCACCTCGTCGGTCAGGGCCGCGGCGAGGGCCGCCCCGAGCAGCAGGGCCGTCGAGCGGGCACCCGGGTCCTCGTGGCCCGCGCTGCGCTCGCCGAGGTAGGACGCGCGGCCCTTGGTCGCCACGAGCGGGATCGTCGCGGTCGCACCGACGTCGGCCGCCGCGGCCGCGGCCTGCAGCACCGTGACCGGGTCCGCGCCGTCCTGCGCCGCGCGCGCCGCGGCGTCGACCGCGGGTTGCCAGGCGTCGACCATGGTCTTCTCCCCCGTGGTCGCCTTGCCGCGCGTCGTGATCCCCTCGAGGGCGGCCTCGAGCATGACCACGACGGACGACGCGTCGAGGTCGTCACGCTCGGTGACCTTCGCGGCGCGCAGGAACGCCGTCCCGTACAGCGGCCCGGAGGCCCCGCCGACCGACGACATGAGCGTCGTCGCGACGACCTTGAGCACGTGCCCGACCTGCGTGCGCTCGGCGCCGTCGTCGAGCTTGGCGAGCACCGCCTGGAAACCACGGTGCATGTTCTCACCGTGGTCGCCGTCGCCGATCTGCCGGTCGAGCTCGGTCAGCTCGACCCTCGCGCCGGAGAGCGCCTCGGCCGAGCGTCGCACCCAGCGTTCGGACCATGCCACGTCGAGCGTCATCGCGCCCCTTCCTTCTCGAGACCGTGTGGGTCTCGGGGCCGACCTCCGGCCAGCGGAGACATCCCGGTGCAGCGCCCCGCACGGGCTGCGCAGGTCCTACCAGTGCAGCGCGGGCGTGTGCACGGGTGCGTCCCACAGCGCCTCGAGCTCGTCGTCCAGACGCAGCACCGTCACCGATGCACCCTGCATCTCGAGCGACGTCACGTAGTTGCCCACGAGCGACCGCGACACCTGCACCCCGCGCTCCTCCAGCAGCCTCCGTGCCCGACCATAGACGACGTAGAGCTCCGACAGGGGCGTCCCGCCCATACCGTTGACGAACAGCAACACTCGCTCGCCGGGCGCGAGCACGAGGTCATCCGCCACCGGCTCGATCAGGCTGCGCGTGATCTCGGTCGCACCCGCGAGCGGCACCCGGTGCCGGCCCGGCTCGCCGTGGATGCCGATGCCGATCTCGATCTCGTCGTCGCCCAGGTCGAAGCTCGGCCCGCCCACGTGCGGCACGGTGCAGGCGGCGAGCGCGACGCCCATCGAGCGGACGTTCGCGACGACGCGCTCGGCGACGGCGGTCACCGCCGCGAGGTCGTCACCGCGCGCGGCGGCCGCACCCGCGATCTTCTCGACCGCGACCGTCCCCGCGACCCCACGCCGCCCGGCGGTGTACAGCGAGTCCTCGACGGCGACGTCGTCGTTGACCAGCACGCTCGTCACCTCGACGCCCTCGGCCTGCGCGAGCTCGACGGCGGTCTCGAAGTTGAGCACGTCGCCCGTGTAGTTCTTGACGATGGCCAGCACGCCCGCGCCGCCGTCGGACGCCTCGATCGCCGGCGCGACCTGGTCGGGGGTGGGCGAGGTGAAGACTGCGCCCGGCACCGCGGCGTCGAGCATCCCGTCGCCGACGAACCCGGAGTGCAGGGGCTCGTGCCCCGACCCTCCGCCGCTGACGAGGCCGACCTTGCCCTGCACGACGCCGCCGGCACGCGTGACGTAGACGGGGTTCTTGTGGACCTCGACCAGGTCGGCGTGGGCCAGGCCGAAACCCTCCAGGGAGTCGGCGACGGCGTTCGCCGGGTCGTCGAGCAGCTTCTTCATCGCGGCACGTCCCTCCTGGTCGCGGGCGCCGGACCACCCCGCCGGGTCCGCGCACTCTGCGGCCCATCAAACACCCGCCCGCGACGGGCCGCACGAGCCCTTGGTTGTGAGCGGAGTATTGGCCCGGCTCCGTGGTCGAGACCGGGCCAATACTCCGCTCACAACGGCAGGGTCAGCCGCGGCCGAGGAGGATGCGGGCGTCCGCGACCGTGATGACCGAGCCCGTGACGAGCACGCCCGTGCCCGTGCCGACGCCGACGGTGTCCTCGCGCTCGGCGAGGTCGGCCGCGAGCTGGATCGCCTCGTCGAGCCCCTCGGTCACGTGCACCCGGTCCTCGCCGAACACCTCGCGCGCGACCTCGGCCAGGTCCTGCGGATCGGCCGACCGCGGCGAGGAGTTCCGCGTCACGACGACGGACGCGAGCGTCGGCTCGAGCGTCGCGAGCAGCCCCTCGGCGTCCTTGTCACCCATGACGGCGACGACACCCACGAGCGTGCGGAAGCCGAACGCCTCGTCGAGCGCCGCGACGAGCGCCTCGGCCCCGTGGGGGTTGTGCGCGGCATCGACCAGCACGGTCGGGCTCGACCGCACGAGCTCGAGCCGCCCGGGCACGCGCACGTCCGCGAACGCCGCCTCGACGACGGAGGCGTCGAGCGCGCGCCCGCCCATGAGCTGTTCGACGGCGGTCAGCGCGAGCAGCGCGTTGTGGGCCTGGTGCTCGCCATGCAGCGGCACGGGGACCTCGGTGTACAGCCCCGCGGGCGTGCGCAGGTCGACGAGCTGGCCGCCGACGCCGACCCGTCGGCCCGCCACGTCGATGTCGACGCCCTCGCGCAGCAGCCGCGCCGAGACCTCGGAGGCGCGCTCGCGCAGGATCTCGTCCACCTCGGGTGCCTGGTGCGCGCTGACCACCGTGGCGCGCTCCTTGATGATGCCCGCCTTCTCGGTGGCGATCTCCTCGAGCGTCGAGCCGAGCCAGCGCTCGTGGTCGATGCCCACAGGCGTGAGGATCGCGACGTCGCCGTCGACGACGTTGGTCGAGTCCCACCGGCCACCCATGCCGACCTCGATGACGGCGACGTCGACGGGCGCGTCTGCGAACGCGGCGATCGCCATGACCGTGAGCACCTCGAAGAAGCTCAGCTGCGGCCCGCCCGCCTCGGCCGACTCACGGTCCGCGACACCGACGTACGGCGCCACGTCTTCCCAGACCTCGACGAACCGTGCTGCGCTCAGCGGCTCGCCGTCGACCTGGATCCGCTCGGTCACGCTCGTCAGGTGCGGCGAGGTGAACAGGCCGGTGCGCAGGCCGTGCTCGCGCACGAGCCGCTCGGTCATGCGCGCGGTCGAGGACTTGCCGTTCGTGCCCGTCAGGTGGATGGCACGGAACGAGTGCTGCGGGTCGCCGAGCAGCTCGAGCACGCGCTGCACGCGCGACATCGTCGGATCGATGTCGTGCTCAGGCGCCCGCGACATGATGTGCGCGTAGACCTCCCCCAGCTGCTCGCGCGCGACGGCGTCCTCGGCCGCCTCGCGCGCCGCCCGTGCGCCCTGCTTCTTCGATGCCTTGTCGGCGCTCACGCACCCTCCCCCGTCGTCTCGACCGACTTCGCCACGCGCACCGCGCGCTGTCCGTCGACGCCCGTCACCGCCAGCCGAACGGCGAGCGTCTCGCGCATGACCAGCTCGCGGTGCGCCTCGACGTCGGTGACGTGCGCAGCGGGAACGTCGAGCTCGAGCGCGATGCGGTCGGAGACCTCGAGGCCGGCGGCCTTGCGCGCGTCCTGCACGTCACGGATGACGTCGCGCGCGTAGCCCTCGGCGCGCAGCGCTTCGTCGAGCGCGAGGTCGAGGACGACGAACCCACCACCCGGCAGCACGCTCGCCGTCGACTCGTCCGATCCGGCGGTGCCCTCGGCCACGACCGTGGTCAGCTCGTACTCGGTCTCCAGCAGCGGCACGTCGCCGTCGTCGGTCGCGACGACGACTGATCCGACACCGTCGCCGCCGACCGACCGACGCCACGCGCCCCCCTTGGCCGCCTTGATGACGGCCTGGACGCCGCGGCCCAGGCGCGGGCCTGCCGCCCGGGCGTTGACCGCGAGCCGCTCGGTGATGCCGAAGCGCTCCGCGGTGCCGGCGTCGAGCTGCAGCACGTCGACCTGCTTGACGTTGAGCTCCGAGGCGAGCAGGCCCGTGTAGTCCGCGAGCGCCGCAGGGTCCTCGACGGCGACCGTGAGCCGCGCGAGCGGCTGGCGCACACGCAGGGCGTTGGCCTTGCGCAGCGCGAGCGTCGTCGAGACGACGGCGCGCACCTCGTCCATCGCGGCGACGAGCGCGTCGTCGGCCACGAGCGCGTCCGCCTCTGCGCACCGCACGTTCGCCCCGGCCGGCGCGCCCTGGCTCGGCCACTCGGCGAGGTGCACGGACCGGTCGCCGGTCAGGCCGCGCCAGACCTCCTCGGTGAGCAGCGGCGCGAGCGGCGCCATGACGCGGCACAGAACCTCGAGCGCGGTGTACAGGGTGTCGAACGCGTCGGCGTCCTCGGCCCAGAACCGATCGCGCTGGGTGCGCACGTACCAGTTGGTCAGGACGTCGAGGTGCTCGCGCACGGTCTCGCACGCGCCCGCGATGTCGTACGTGTCGAGCTGGGCCGTCACCGTGGCGACGAGGTCGTGCGTGCGCGCGACGAGATACCGGTCGAGCGCGACGAGCCCGGGCACGCGGTCGGCCGCGACGGGCTTCGCGACATAGCCCACGCCGTCGGCGGCGCTGTTCGCGTACAGGGTGAAGAAGTAGTACGTGCTCCACAGGGGCAGGAGCACCTGGCGCACCGCGTCGCGGATGCCCTCCTCGGTCACCACCAGGTTGCCGCCGCGCAGGATCGGCGAGGCCATGAGGAACCACCGCATGGCGTCGGAGCCGTCGCGGTCGAACACCTCGTTGACGTCCGGGTAGTTGCGCAGCGACTTGCTCATCTTGCGCCCGTCCGAGCCGAGCACGATGCCGTGCACGACCGAGGTGCGGAACGCCGGCCGGTCGAAAAGCGCGGTGGCGAGCACGTGCAGCGTGTAGAACCAGCCGCGCGTCTGGCCGATGTACTCGACGATGAAGTCGCCCGGGTAGTGGTGCTCGAACCACTCGGCGTTCTCGAACGGGTAGTGCACCTGCGCGTACGGCATCGAGCCCGAGTCGAACCAGACGTCGAGCACGTCCTCGACGCGCCGCATCGTCGAGCGTCCCGTCGGGTCGTCGGGGTTCGGGCGCGTGAGGTCGTCGACGAACGGCCGGTGCAGGTCCGGCTCGCCCGCGGCGTTGCGCGGGAGGTGGCCGAAGTCGCGTTCGAGCTCGTCGAACGAGCCGTAGACGTCGATGCGCGGGTAGGCCGGGTCGTCGCTCTTCCACACGGGCACGGGCGAGCCCCAGAACCGGTTGCGCGTGATCGACCAGTCGCGCGCGTTCTCGAGCCACTTGCCGAACTGGCCGTGCTTGATGTGCTCGGGCGTCCACGAGATCTGCTCGTTCAGCTCGAGCATGCGCTGCTTGATCTTGGTGACCTCGACGAACCACGAGGACACGCCCATGTAGATCAGGGGCTGCCGGCAGCGCCAGCAGTGCGGGTAGGAGTGCGCGTACGACTCGCGGCGCAGTAGCACCGTGCCCGGCGTCGTCGAGCCCGCGAGCTCCTCGCCGCGCGTGCGCGCCTTGAGGTGGTCGATGATCGGGGCGTTGGCGTCGAAGACCTGCAGGCCCGCGTACTCGTCGACCGGGTGCGTGAACGTGCCGTCGGCGCGCACGGGCATCACGGCGGCCACACCCTCGCGGTCGCAGACGATCTTGTCGTCCTCGCCGAACGCGCCGGCGCTGTGCACCAGGCCGGTGCCGTCCGTCGTCGTGACGAAGTCGGCCTCGACGACGCGATGCGCGCGCTCGTGCCCGAGGTAGTAGGCGAACGGCGGCGTGTACGCCGCTCCCAGCAGGTCGCGGCCGGTCAGGCGCGCCACGACCCGCGGCTCCTGCTCGCCGGAGTCGGTCAGCTCGCGCGCGTAGGCATCCAGGCGCGCCTCGGCGAGGACGTACCTCTCCAGCGAACCCGTCGCCGCGGCCTCGACCACGACGTAGTCGATTTCCGGGCCGACCATGACGAGAAGGTTGGACGGCAGCGTCCACGGCGTCGTCGTCCAGACGAGCAGCTTGTCCCCCGTCCGCAGCCCTGCATCGGCGCCAGCGTCGGGAACCGAGGTGACGTCGAGGCCGACCGTCACCGCCGGGTCCTGGCGGGTCTGATAGACGTCGTCGTCCATGCGCAGCTCGTGGGTGCTCAGCGGCGTCTGGTCGTTCCAGCAGTACGGCAGGACGCGGAAGTCCTCGTAGACCAGGCCCGAGTCGTAGAGCTTCTTGAACGCCCAGACGACCGACTCCATGTAGGTCGGGTTGAGCGTCTTGTAGTCGCCGGCGAAGTCGACCCAGCGAGCCTGGCGCGTCACGTACTCGCGCCACTCCGCGGTGTACTTGAGCACCGAGCTGCGGCAGGCGTCGTTGAATGCCTCGATGCCCACCTCGAGGATCTCGTCCTTGGTCTTGATGCCGAGCTGGCTCATGGCCTCGAGCTCGGCGGGCAGGCCGTGGGTGTCCCAGCCGAACCGGCGCTCGACGCGCTTGCCGCGCATCGTCTTGTAGCGCGGCACGACGTCCTTGACGTAGCCGGTGAGCAGGTGGCCGTAGTGCGGCAGACCGTTGGCGAAAGGCGGTCCGTCGTAGAACACGAACTCGTTGGCGCCGTTCTCGCCCGCGGGGTTCTTGTCGACCGACGCGCGGAACGTGTCGTCCGTCTCCCAGTACGCCAGGACGTCCCGCTCGATCTGGGGCAGTCGCGGCGAGGCCGGGACGCCTGCGATGCCGAAGGCGGCTCCCTGGGCACGGTCGGACGAGCGGTGCAGCGGGTAGGCCATGAGGGGCTCCTGAGCGGATGGTGGTACGGACGTCGGTGCAGCTGTGCGAGGACGACGCCGGTGCTCGCTCGCGTGAGCCTCGTGCCGCGGTACCACCCCGCTTGCGGGTGCGCGCACCCACCTCTCGTCGACGGCTGTGACGGGCCTACCCGTCCGGGTCTAGTGAGCTCGCGCGAGCGAGCCGTTCTTCCGGAGGCTCGCCGGTGATGGCCGGGTCGATGCCTGTGCGTCCATGGTAGCCAGGGTGCGCAACTCTCAGGCGGCGGGCTCGACCGGGAGGTCGGCGGCGCGCCACTCGAGCACGCCGTCGGCGAGCCGGCGCGCGGCGCGCCCGCGGGAGCGCAGCAGGCGCACGGCGTCGTGCGACAGCACGCAGTAGGGCCCGCGGCAGTACGCGACGACCTCGGTGTGCTCGGGCAGCTCGGCGAGCCGGTCGGCGAGCTCGCCGAGCGGGATCGACAGCGCGCCGGGGAGGTGGCCGCCGGCGTACTCCTCGGCGGGCCGTACGTCGACGACGGTCACCGAGCCGTCCCGGGCGCGGCGCCAGAGCTCGTCCCGGCCGATCTCCTCGGTGTCGTCCGGCCCGAGGAAGGCCGCGGCCGCCGGGCCGAGCTCGGGCAGCCTGTCCTCGGCGACCCGCCGCACCTGCAGGTAGAGGGTGGCGACCTCCGGCGACGCGAGCCGGTAGTAGATGCGGGTGCCGTCGCGGCGGGTCGCGACGAGCCGGGCACGGCGCAGCGCCTGCAGGTGGGCCGACGCCGTCGTGAGGTTCATGCCCGTGGCCGACGCGAGCGCCTCGACCGGCCGCTCGCCCTGCGCCACGAGGTCGAGGAGCTCGAGTCGCTTGGCGTTGCCCAGCGCCTTCGCCACGCGCGCGAACTGCTCGAACAGCTCTTCCTTGGTCTCGTGCCGGTTCATCGCTGCTCCGCCGGGTTTCGTCCTGGACATGACCGCAGGCGCAGTCTAGCGTGTCTTCTGTTATTCCACGGATTTTTGGAGAAAAGATGCCCTCCACGGTCGCGGCCGACGACGCCGCCTCCTCCGCCGCCGTCGATCTCGCTCCTGGAGTGCAGCGCCGAACGCTACGCGTCCTCGTGCTGGCCCAGGTGCTCTCCGGCGCGGGCCTCGCGGCGGGGATCACCGTCGGCGCGCTCCTGGCGCGCGACATGCTCGGCTCGACGAGCCTCGCCGGGCTCCCGGCCGCGCTGTTCACCGTGGGGGCCGCGGGCGCGGCGCTGCTCGTGGGCCGGCTCTCGCAGCGCTCGGGACGCCGCGCCGGCCTCGCCGCGGGGTACCTCGCCGGCGCGCTCGGCGCGCTCGGCGTCGTGCTCGCCGCCGTCCGCGACGACGTCGTGCTCCTCTTCGCGGCCCTGCTCGTCTACGGCGCCGGGAGTGCCACGAGCCTCCAGGCCCGGTATGCCGGCGCCGACCTCGCCGCCCCCGACCGTCGTGGCCGGGCCGTCAGCACAGTGCTCGTCGCGACGACGCTCGGCGCGGTCGCGGGGCCCAACCTCGTGGGCGTGACCGGCGAGGTCGCCGCGGCGTGGGGCATCCCGCCGCTCGCCGGGCCGTTCCTGCTCGCCGCGCTGGCCTACACAGCCGCCGGCGTGGTGCTCGGCGTGCTGCTGCGCCCCGATCCGCTGCTGCTCGCCCAGCGGCTCGACGCCGAGACCGCGCCCGCCGTCGTCGTGCGGGGGCCGGCGGACGGCGACGCCGCGAACCCGGTCGACGTCGACGACGGCCCTCCCCCGGCCGGGAGCGTCCGCCGGACGGTCCTGCTCGCCGGGACGGTGATGGTCATGACGATGGCCGTCATGGCCGCGGTCATGACCATGACGCCGATCCACATGCAGGCACACGACCACACGCTGACCGCCACGGGACTGGTCATCGCCGTGCACGTCGGGATGATGTTCCTGCCGGCCCCGCTCTCGGGATGGCTCGTCGACCGGTTCGGCTCCGCCGTCGTGGCGAGCGCCGCCGCTGTGACTCTGCTGCTCACGGGCATCGTCGCGAGTCTCGCCCCGCCGAGCTCGGTCGCGTGGCTGGCCGTCGCTCTCGGCCTGCTCGGTCTGGGCTGGAGCCTCGGCATCGTGTCGGGCACCGCGATGCTGGCCTCGTCCCTGCCGGCGGCCACGCGCGCGCGGACCCAGGGCTCGGTCGACCTCGCCGTGGCGCTCGCCGGCGCGGCAGGCGGCATGGGCTCGGGCTTCGTCGTCGCCTCCACGAGCTACGCCGTGCTCGCGCTCGGCGGCGGGCTGCTCGCGCTCGCGCTGCTGCCGGTCATCGCGCTCGGCGCGCGGCGACTTGCGCCGAGATAGCGACCGGACGGCGGGTCCTCGCCCGATCTCGTCGACGGATCTCGATCTCGGCGCCGGACTAGACGCCCGTGCGGACGATCTTCTCGTTGTGTGCCTGCGCGCGCGGCCGCACGACGAGGAGGTCGACGTTGACGTGCGGCGGGCGCGTGAGCGTCCAGACGATGCTGTCGGCCACGTCGTCGGCAACGAGAGGCTGGAAGCCCTCGTAGACCGTGGCCGCGCGCTCGGCGTCCCCCTCGAACCGCACGAGCGAGAAGTCCGTCTCGACTGCTCCCGGGGCGATCTCGATGACGCGGATCGGCTCGCCCGCGATCTCCCAGCGCAGCGTCGTCGACAGCATGCGCTCGGCGTGCTTCGCCCCGGTGTACCCCGCGCCGCGCTCGTACGTGGCGTGTGCGGCGGTCGACGTCACGACGACGACGTCGGCGCTGTCCCCGGAGCGCACGGCGGCCGCGGCGCGCAGCAGCGGCAGCACGGCCTTCGTCACGCGGAGCGTCCCGAGCACGTTGAGCTCGTACATGCTGCGCCACTGCTCGAGGTCGGCGTCCTCGACCCGGTCGAGGCCGAACGCTCCCCCGGCGTTGTTGACGACGGCGTCGAGCCCACCCGTCGCCTTCAGGTGCGTGGCGAGCGCGGTGACCGCGGCGTCGTCGGTCACGTCGAGCGGATAGGCCTCGGCGCCCGTCTCCTCCGCGAGCTCCTCGAGCCGCTCCGCGCGGCGGGCCGCGGCGACGACGTCCCAGCCCTCCGCCCGCAGGCGCCGGACCGTGGCGGCCCCGATGCCGGAGGAGGCGCCCGTGACGAGCGCACGACGAGTCTGCGGTGCGGTGCTGGTCATGCCCGCACCCTAACGAAATCGCGCACGGGTAAGCCCTATCGTGGTCCCCGTGTCCATCCACGAGGCAGTGCTCGGCTTCGCGCTCGTCGCGGGCCTCCTGACGATCGTCCCCGGGCTCGATACCGCCCTCGTCCTGCGCAGCACCGTGACGCGGTCGCGCGCGCACGGGTTCGCGGCGCTGCTCGGCATCCAGGCCGGCACGCTGGTATGGGGTGCCGCGGCGGCCGGCGGGGCGGCGGCGCTGCTCGCCGCCAGCCAGACGGCATACCGGGTGCTGACGCTCGCCGGCGCGGCCTACCTGGTGTGGCTCGGGGCCTCGATGCTCTGGGCCTCGTTCCGCCGACCCCGCGACGCCGGCGCGGAGCCCGACGTGCCGCTGCCCGCTGGCGGCCGCTGGCGGGACTTCGGGATGGGGCTGAGCACCAACCTCATGAACCCCAAGGTCGGGGTGTTCTACGTGGCCGCGATCCCGCAGTTCGTGCCGGACGGGGTGAACCCGCTGCTCATGGGCGTGCTGCTCGCGCTGGTGCACTGCGTGCTGGGCTCCGCGTGGCTGTCGATGGTGGTGCTCGGCGCCGGGCACCTCGGACCCCGCCTGCGCCGCTCGAACGCCGTGCGGTGGGTCGACCGGGTCACGGGCGGCTTCCTCGTCGTCTTCGGCGCCCGCCTGGCCGCCACCGCGCGCGCCTGACGCCGAGCGCCCTCAGCCGACCGTCAGCGAGATGGTGTGCCAGCCGGTGGCGCCGTCGGGCGCGACGGGCGTCTGCTCGGCGGTCTGCACGACGCCGGTGGCGTCCGTCGCGCGCACCGCCACCAGGTGGTCGCCGGGCACCGCGTCCCAGACGAACCGCCACTGCCGCCACGTGTCGGGGCCGACCGTGTCCGCTAGCTCGGCCGCGAGCCACGGGCCGTCGTCGACCCGGACCTCGACCGCCGAGATCCCCGTGTGCTGCGCCCACGCGACCCCGGCGACCACGACCTCGCCCGCGGACAGGTCGTCGCCGGGGCGTGGGACGTCGATGCGCGACGACAGCTTGACCGGGCCGCGCTCCGACCAGCCGCGCGGCGTCCAGTAGGCCTCGTCGTCGGCGAAGCGCGTGACCTTGAGCTCGGTGACCCACTTGGTCGCCGACACGTAGCCGTACAGCCCGGGCACCACGAGCCGTGCCGGGAAGCCGTGCTCGGACGGCAGCGGCTCGCCGTTCATGCCGATCGCGAGCAGCGAGGTCCGGTCCTCCTCGAGCAGCACCTCGAGCGGCGTGCCCGCGGTGAAGCCGTCGACGCTGCGCGAGAGCACCATGTCCGCGCCCGCCTGCGGCCGGGCGCGCTCGAGCAGCGCGCGCACCGGGTAGCCGAGCCACAGGGCGTTGCCGATCAGCGACCCGCCGACCGGGTTCGACACGCACGCGAGCGTCACGTGGTGCTCGACGAGCGGCAAGGCCAGCAGCTCGTCCCACGTCAGGGTGAACGGCTCGTCGACCAGACCGGTGACGGTGAGGGACCAGTCGGCGGGGTCGGGGGTCGGCACGCGCAGCGCCGTGTCGATGCGGTAGAAGGTCTCGTTGGGCGTGAGGTACGGCTCGGCTCCCGCGACCCCGAGGTCCGCGCCGGGCGGCACGGGCGGCGCAGCCGTGGCCGGTACAGGGAGGCGGATCGCCTCGCGCACGGCCTGCACGGCGCGGCCGCCGGCGCTCACCGCGCGCGACGCCGCGACCGCGACGAGCGCCG
>VJZX01000005.1 GCA_009663185.1 Isoptericola halalbus | reverse complement strand
CGTGGCGTCGGCGGTCCAGGAGCACCAGCTCCGGCAGGCGTACCTCGAGCGGATGACGGGCGTGGCCCAGTCGGTCGCTCGCCTCCCGGCGATCCGCGACGCGTTCGACGACCCGGACCCGGCCGCCGTCATCCAGCCGATCGCCGAGCTGATCCGCGAGGCGTCAGACGTCACGTACGTGGTGGTCACGAACGACGAGGGCATCCGCTACTCGCACCCGAACCCGGACCGGCTCGGTGAGATGGTGTCCACGGACCCGTCGGTCCCGCTCTCGGGCGAGATCTGGACGGGCACCCAGACGGGAACACTCGGCACGTCGTGGCGTGTCAAGGTGCCGATCTACGGCGAGGCCGACGGCGACTCCTCGGCCGCGCACGTGATAGGGACGGCGAGCGTCGGGATCCTCGAGTCGGAGCTGCGCGCGGACTGGCGGGAAGGCCTGGCGTGGATGTTCCCCGCGGTCGGCGGGGCGGTCGTCGTGGGCGTGATCGCCGCCGGCTGGGTGACGCGTGTGGTGCGGCGCAGGATCTTCCGCCTGGAGCCCGAGGAGATCGCCGCCCTGCTCGAGACCCGGGACGCGATGCTGCACGGCATCACGGAGGGCGTCGTCGGGCTCGACCCGCACGGTCGCGTCGTCGTCGTGAACGACGAGGCGCTGCGTCTGCTCGGCCTCGACCGGGCCGCGGTGGAGGGGGCCGTAGCACGCGACGTGCTCGACCCGCAGCTCGTGGCGCTCGCCGACGCCGTCGCGCCGCTGATTCCGCAGGACGGCACTCCGGCCGGCGGCGAGCTCGTCCTCGCCGGGGAGCGGGTGCTGCTCGCACACGCCGGGCGGGCCACCGTCGACGGGCGGGACGTCGGCACGGTGCTGGTCCTGCGCGACCGCACCGAGCTGCACGCGCTGCTCCGCGACCTGGACGGCGCCCGCGGGCTCACGGATGCCCTGCGCGCCCAGTCCCACGAGTTCGCGAACACGCTGCACGTGGTGTCAGGTCTGCTGGAGCTGGGGCACGTGGACGAGGCCGTGTCGTTCGTGGCGCGCGTCGGCCACGGCGGCCTGCTGACGGCGTCCGGGATCGCGCCCAACGTGCACTCACCGGAGGTCGCGGCCCTGTTGCTCGTGAAGGCGACGACGAGCCGTGAGCGGGGCGTGGTCCTCGAGGTGGATCCCGAGTCCGCCCTGCCCGGACCCTCCGGGCCCGTGGAGGAGGCCTGGCACGGCGACGTCCTGACCGTCCTCGGCAACCTTGTGGACAACGCTGTGGACGCCTCGGGTCCGGGCGGCCGCGTCGGGGTCCGGGTCACGGCGACCGAGAGCACGGTCCGCGTGGTGGTGGACGACAACGGGCCGGGCCTCCCCGCCGAGGTACGGTCGGTCATGTTCGAGCCCGGGTTCTCCACGAAGCACGACGGAGAGCGGCGCACGCACGGTCGCGGCATCGGGCTGGCCCTGGTGCAGCGCGTGGCCGCGCGCCGCGGCGGCGCCGTCCGCATCGGCACGTCACCGCTCGGCGGCGCACGGTTCGAGGTCCGGCTGCCGCGGATGCCGGTCGGGCCGGCGCAGGAGCCGACCGAGCTCGAGGAGACGGAGGCGCGATGACGGCGGACCTCGCCGGCCAGCCGCTGCGGACCCTCGTCGTCGAGGACGACCCCGCGGTCGCCGCCCTGCACCGCGGGTTCGTGGAGCGCCACCCTCGGTTCACGGTGGTCGGCAGCGCGCAGACCGGCGCGGACGCCGTCCGCCTGGCGAAGGCGCTCGCACCGCAGGTCGTGCTGCTCGACGTCTACCTGCCCGACGCGAGCGGCCTCGACGTCCTGCAGCACCTGCGCCGCATGCCGGGTCCGCCCGTCGACGTGATCGCGACCACGGCGGCCCGCGAGCTCGACACCGTCCGCCGGGCGATGGCCGGCGGCGTCCAGCACTACCTCGTCAAGCCGTTCACGGCCGCGATGCTGCACGAGCGCCTCGACGAGATCTGGCGCCTGCACGAAGAGGTGCGGCACGCGGCGACGAGGCTCGACCAGGACGAGGTGGACCGGCTCCTCGCCGGGACGCGCAGCGGACCCACCCGCCTGCCGAAGGGGCTCTCGGAGCGCAGCCTCGCCCTCGTCGTCGCCGCCCTGGTGGAGGCCTGTCGCGACGGCTCCGACGCCTCCGCGGCAGAAGTGGGCGACGTCGCCGGGATGTCGCGGGTGAGCGCCCGCCGCTACCTGGAGCACCTGGTCGCGCTCGGTCGCGCCGAGATGAACCCACGCTACGGCTCGGCGGGCCGCCCCGAGAACCGGTACCGCCCGAACGGGCTGACCCCCGCCTAGCCCTCAGGCACCGGTCCCGCGGCTCAGCGGTACTTGCCCATCGCGCGCACCGCCGACCGCGGGGCCAGCCGCAGCAGCGCGGACGCCGCCTTGTACCGCACCGACGGCGTCGAGATGACGACGCCGCGGCGCACGTCGGCGAGCGCCTCCGACACGACGTAGGGCGCGTGGAGCCAGCCCGGCTCGGGGACGTGGTCCATGTCGAGACCGGCACGGTCGTGGAACTCGGTCCGCACGAATCCGGGGCACAGCACGGTCGCGGTCACGCCCGTGCCCTTGAGCTCGACCGCGAGCGCCTCGGTGAAGGTGCGCACGTAGGCCTTGGCCGCCGCGTACGTGCCCCCCGCGGTGAGTGCGGCGACCGACGCGACGTTGAGGATGGCGCCGCGCCCGCGTGCGGTCATCTGTCCGGCGGCAGCATGGGTCAGCTGGACGACGGCGCGCACCATCACGTCGACCGCGCGCAGCTCGACGTCGAGGTCGCCGTCGACGAAGCGCTGTGCCGTCGCGAAGCCTGCGTTGTTGACCAGCAGGCCGACGGGGCGGCGCGGCTCGTCGTCGTCCTCCCCGGTGACGGCCACGCGCTCGGCGACGCGGGCGACATCCTCGGGCACGGACAGGTCGGCGGGCAGGACCTCGACGTGCACACCCGCGGCCGCGCGAAGCTGCGTCGCGACGCTGTCGAGTCGTTCGGCGTCGCGTGCGACCAGCACGAGGTCGTGCCGGGCGGTGGCGAGCTGCCAGGCGAACTCCAGGCCGAGGCCGGCGGTGGCGCCGGTGACGAGCGCGGTACCCATGCGGGCCAGCCTAAAGGCTCACGCCGTCGCCGCGTGGCGCGGCCCCCTAGGGTGGGGCCGTGCGCCTGGCCACCTGGAACGTCAACTCCGTCCGCGCGCGGGTCGACCGCGTGCTCGGCTACCTCGACCGGTCGCAGACGGACGTCCTCGCGCTCCAGGAGACCAAGTGCCGCGACGACCAGTTCCCGGCCGCGGCGTTCCAGGCCGCCGGGTACGAGGTCGCGCACGTCGGCTACAGCCAGTGGAACGGCGTGGCGATCCTGTCCCGCGTGGGCCTGTCCGACGTCGAGCTCGCGTTCGCGGGCCAGCCCGGCTTCGCCAAGACGCCCGCCGCGGGTTCCGACGTCGGCGACCTGCTGCTCGACGTCCCGCCGCCCGTGGAGGCGCGCGCCCTGGGGGCGACCTGCGGCGGCGTGCGCGTGTGGTCGCTCTACGTTCCGCACGGGCGCGCGCTCGGCGACCCCCACTTCGGCTACAAGCTGCGCTGGCTCGACGCGCTCCGCGAGGCGGCGACCGGCTGGCTCGACGAGGACCCCGCTGCGCAGGTGGCGCTCGTCGGGGACTGGAACGTCGCACCGCTCGACACCGACGTGTGGGACCCGGCGTTCTTCGCGGGCAAGACGCACACGTCGCCCGCCGAGCGCGACGCGTTCGCGGCGTTCGGGTCCGCGGGCTACACCGAGGTGACCCGCGAGCTCGTCCCGGAGCCGCACACCTACACGTACTGGGACTACAAGCAGCTCGCGTTCCCCCGGAACTACGGCATGCGGATCGACTTCGCGTACGTCTCGCCTGCGCTCCGCGAGCGCGTGACGGCGGTGCGGATCGAGCGTGAGGAGCGCAAGGGCCAAGGCGCGAGCGACCACGTCCCGGTCGTCCTCGAGCTGGCCGACGGTGGGTAGGTTGTGCGCATGAGCACCGAGCCGAGCGAGCCGACCTTCGCGTCGCCGACACCGCCCGGGTCGATGCCGGCGGGCGACCTCGACGCCGCACGCCTGCCGGGCGCCCCGGTCCCCGCGCCGCGGGACGATGGCGCCGTCCCGGCCGTCGCGGAGACCGTCCTCGGCCCGGACGGCGGCCCCACGGCCGCCATGCCCGAGTCGCGTACGCGCCGGCGGGCGGCGGTGGCCGTCGTCGGGGTCGCGGTGATCGCGTTCGTCGCCGCCGCCGTCGTGCTCGCCTCACAGGCGGCGCTCGAGCGCTCGTGGGAGCCGCTGCCCGCCACGCTCGAGGAGCCGACGCAGGCGCACGCGGTCCAGCTGGTCCTCGGCTCGTGCATCACCGAGCTGCCCGACGACGGCCTCGTCCACCAGGTGCAGGCGGTCCCGTGCGGCGACCCGCACGAAGCCCAGGTCGTGGGCCGTACGGACGCCTCCCCCGACACCGTGTGGCCCGGTGATGACGACGCGGCCGCACGCACCTCCCGCGCCTGCGGCCCTGACCTGCTCGGGCCGGCCGCGCGCGAGGCGGGCGCCGCGCAGGGCCTGCGCTTCGTCGTCTGGGCGCCGAGCGAGGAGTCCTGGGCCGACGGCGACCGCACCGGGTTGTGCCTCGCGGTCACGAGCGAGCCGCGCACCGGCTCCTTGTTGGAGTGACTGCTGGAGAAACTGCCGGAGTGATTCTCGTCACACCGTAGAGGCGACGGTTTGACCGACCCGCAGGGTCGATGTCGGACATCTCCCGCCGGGATTTCACGCCCTGTTCACAGACGGACCGAGTCGCCGTCGTTACCGAGTTGTGATATAGGCGCGAGCGCGGGTTAGCGTCTGCGCGCCGTACCACACCCCTGACGTGGACGGCCCCCGGGTCGCAGCCGAGTGCTGCCGGCGTCCCGGCGGTACCACGAACAGCACGGCAGCAGCGGGAGAACCACCTTCGGCTCACCGGGGGCGGACGCTCGACGTCCGCACCGCTCCGGTCAGCCTCGGGGTTAAGCCGTCCATGACGGCGGGCCACCGATCTCGGCCTCACCCGACAGCTCATCTCGCAGGCTCGAGAGGTCCACAATGTCATATTCCATCCGTGCCGCGCGCTCCGGCGCGGCAGCGCTCTCACCCCCTCGCCGCACCGCCGTCGTCCTCGGGCTCGTCGCGGCGCTCGCTGGCGGCACCGTCGTCGCCCAGGCACCTCAGGCCACCGCCGCCACCGTCCAGACGTCCGCCATCGCCACGACCGTCGCCACGAGCACCGGCGTCGGACCCAAGACGTCCCTCACCATCAGCAAGCGCAAGGTCGTCCAGGGCCTGGACGCCCGCCCGGTGTTCCGCCTCGCCGCGACCACCCCGGCCGGCAAGCCGCTCCTGGGCCGCGCCAAGCTGATCGTCAACGGCTCCGTCATCGCCACCAAGACGCTGAACTCGAGCGGGGTGGCGAGGTGGAGCCCCTGGTGGAGCACCTACCGAGCTGGCGCGAACTACGCGCGGGTCGTCGTGATGCCCGCCTCGAGCACCGGGTTGTCGACGAAGTCGACGACCACCCGCACCATCACGGTCTGGAAGCACCCAGGAGCAAAGGTCGTCCACGTGGCCAAGCGGTACATCGGCTACCCCTACGTGTCCGGCGGCTCGTCGCCGAGCACCGGCTTCGACTGCTCCGGCCTGACCTCCTACGTGTACAAGCGGGCCCTCGACAAGTACCTGCCGCGATCCTCCTCGGAGCAGCGGTGGTCCGGCACCGCCGTCTCGCGCAGCAACGCCCGTTCGGGTGACCTCATCTGGACCCCGGGCCACGTCGCGATCTTCATCGGCAGCGGGATGCAGATCGACGCGGGAAAGCCGGCCACCGGCGTGGTGAAGCGCCAGATCTGGCAGAGCAGCCCCACCTTCGTGCGCGTGCGCCTCTGAGCCCGTCGCCCTCACCGCACGAGAAGGGCCCGTCCTCCGAGCGGAGGACGGGCCCTTCGTCGTCGCGCTCAGGCCGACTTGACCGCGGCGCTGACCGACAGCTCGTCGCCCTGGCGGTCGACCACGACGATGTCGCCGTCGGTGACGTCGCCCGACAGCAGCTGCTTGGCGAGCCGGTCGCCGATCTCGCGCTGCACGAGGCGGCGCAGCGGCCGCGCGCCGTACGCCGGGTCGAAGCCCTCGAGCGCGAGCCACTCGCGCGCTGCGGGCGTGACGTCGAGCGTGATGCGACGGTCGGACAGCCGCCGCGCGAACGCCGCGACCTGCAGGTCGACGATCTGCCCCAGCTCGTCGAGCGAAAGCGCGTCGAAGACGACGACGTCGTCGAGCCGGTTGAGGAACTCCGGCTTGAACGCCGTGCGGACCGCGGCCATGACGGCCTCGCGCTTCTGCGCGTCCTCGAGCGTCGGGTCCACGAGGAACTGCGAGCCGAGGTTCGACGTCAGCACCAGGATCGTGTTGCGGAAGTCGACCGTGCGGCCCTGGCCGTCGGTGAGCCGTCCGTCGTCGAGCACCTGGAGCAGGATGTCGAAGACCTCGGGGTGCGCCTTCTCGACCTCGTCGAGCAGCACCACCGAGTAGGGCCGACGGCGGACCGCCTCGGTGAGCTGGCCACCCTCCTCGTAGCCGACGTACCCGGGGGGCGCACCGACGAGTCGGGCGACCGAGTGCTTCTCGGAGTACTCCGACATGTCGATGCGCACCATGGCGCGCTCGTCGTCGAACAGGAAGTCCGCGAGCGACTTCGCGAGCTCGGTCTTGCCCACGCCCGTCGGGCCGAGGAACAAGAACGAGCCCGTGGGCCGGTCCGGGTCGGACACGCCGGCTCGCGAGCGCCGCACCGCGTCGGAGACCGACTGCACCGCCGCGAGCTGGCCGACGAGGCGCTCGCCGATGACCTCCTCCATGTGCAGGAGCTTCTCCTGCTCGCCCTGCAGCAGGCGGCCCGCCGGGATGCCCGTCCACGCAGACACGACCTCGGCGATCTCGTCCGCGCCGACCTTGTCGGCGATCATCGGCGCCTCGTGGGCGACCTCCTCGACGGCCTCCGTGTCCGCCTCGGCGCGCTCGGCGTCGGCGAGCTCGCGCTCGACCGCCGGGATCTCGCCGTACTGGATGCGCGCCGCGCCCTCGAGGTCGCCCTCGCGGAGCTTGCGCTCGGCCTCGACGCGCAGCTCGTCGAGCCGAGCGCGCAGGTCGCCGACGCGGTTGTGGCCGGCCTTCTCGGTCTCCCAACGTGCGGTGAGCGCGGCGAGCTGCTCGCGCTTGTCGGCGAGGTCGGCGCGCAGCCGCTCGAGGCGATCGCGCGAGGCGTCGTCGTCGGACTCCGACAGCACGACCTCCTCCATCTCGAGGCGCGTCACGGCACGCTGCAGCTCGTCGATCTCGACGGGCGAGGAGTCGAGCTCCATGCGCAGGCGGGAAGCGGCCTCGTCGACGAGGTCGATCGCCTTGTCCGGCAGCTGGCGGCCGCTGATGTAGCGGTCGGACAGCGCGGCCGCGGCGACGAGCGCCGAGTCGGCGATGGTCACCTTGTGGTGCGCCTCGTAGCGCTCTTTGAGCCCGCGCAGGATCGCGACGGTGTCCTCCACGGACGGCTCGCCGACGAAGACCTGCTGGAACCGGCGCTCGAGGGCGGGGTCCTTCTCGATGTGCTCGCGGTACTCGTCGAGCGTCGTGGCACCCACCATGCGCAGCTCGCCGCGCGCGAGCATGGGCTTGAGCATGTTGCCCGCGTCCATGGCGCTTTCGCCGCCCGCGCCGGTGCCGACGACGGTGTGCAGCTCGTCGATGAAGGTCACGACCTGCCCGTCCGAGCCCTTGATCTCCTCGAGCACGGCCTTGAGCCGCTCCTCGAACTCGCCGCGGTACTTGGCGCCCGCGACCATGGCCGCCAGGTCGAGCGCGACCAGGCGCTTGTCCTTGAGCGACTCGGGCACGTCGCCCGCGACGATGCGCTGGGCCAGCCCCTCCACGACGGCGGTCTTGCCGACGCCGGGCTCGCCGATGAGCACGGGGTTGTTCTTGGTGCGCCGCGACAGCACCTGGATCACGCGCCGGATCTCGGCGTCCCGGCCGATGACGGGATCGAGCCTGCCCTCGCGGCCGCGCGCGGTGAGGTCCGTGCCGTACTGCTCGAGCGCCTTGTACGTGCCCTCGGGGTCGGGGCTCGTCACGCGGGCGGACCCGCGGACGGCAGGCAGCGCGGAGCGCAGCGCGTCCGGCGTCGCGCCCGCCTCAGTGAGCGCCCGGGCGGCGGGCGACTGCCCGGCGGCGATGCCGATGAGCAGGTGCTCGGTCGAGACGTACTCGTCCCCGAGGGACTGCGCCTCGGCGGCCGCGTTCTCCAGGACGACGGACATCGCGCGCGACGGCGTCGGCTTCGCCACCGCGGCGCCGCTCGCCTGGGGCAGCGCGACGAGCGCGGCACGCACCTGCCGGCCGATCTGCTGCGGGTTCGCACCGACGGCCTCGAGCAGGCCGACGGCCACGCCGCCTTGCTGCTGGAGCAGCGCCGCGAGCACGTGCACGGGCTCGAGCTGGGGGTTGCCCGCCGCGGACGCCGTCTGCACGGCATCGCCGATCGCCTGCTGCGACATCGTCGTGAACTTGGTGTCCATGGACCCTCCGGAAATGAGCTGGTACGTCCGGTGGAGAGAACCGCCGCGAAGTTGAGTCTATTCCGCTCAACTTTGATCGCAAGCTCTGCTCTGTCGCGGTGGCCGTTGACGACAGGGTGCGACATGCTGGCCGCGTGACCTCACCGACGCGTCGCGGGCGCCGTCTGCGAACCTGGTCTGGCGCGGCCCTCGTCGTCGTCGGGCTCCTCACCCTGTCCGGCTGCATGAAGCTGGACATGGACATCAGGTTGTCCGAGGACGACACGGCCTCCGGCACGATGATCCTCGCGTTCTCGAACGAGATCGCGGAGGAGATGGGCATGGATCCCGAGGCTCTGTGGGACGAGGGCCGGGGCCAGTTCGGCGACGCCGTCCCCGAGGGTGCCACCGACGAGCCCTACTCCGACGGCGAGTACACGGGCGGGCAGTACACGTTCGAGGCGCAGCCGATCGAGGAGTTCTCCACCGCCGGGAGCGAGGAGCTGTCGATCACGCGCGAGGGGGACGAGTACGTGGTCTCCGGCGCGATGGACATGACGGACGAGGCGGGAGAGCTCGCCGACGCGCCGCCGGAGCTGCTCGAGACGTTCGACTTCCGCATCGCCGTGACCTTCCCCGGGGAGGTCGGGGAGACCAACGGCGAGATCGTCGGCACCAACACGGTCGAGTGGCGTCCGCGGCTCGGTGAGGTCAACGAGATGCAGGCGCGCGGGTCGGCTGTCGCGAACGACGAGGGCGCCGAGTCGGGCGACGAAGCTGCAGCGGGCGCGAGCGACGGCTTCCCGTGGTGGGTCGTGGGAGCGCTGATCGGCGTGCTGGTGCTCGCCGCCGTCGTCGTGCTGGTCGTCCGGGCCGCCCGGCCCGAGCCCGTCGCGAGGACCGACGGCGCCGACGACGCAGAGCACCCGATCTTCCGGACCGGACCGCCGCCCGGCCCGCGGCACGACGAGCGCCCACCGCCCCCGGACCGCCCGACAGGCCCGGGAGGCGTCGAATGACGGACGCGGAGGCCTGGCACGAGGACGTGCTCGGTCCGGAGTTCGAGGCGCGCACGCTCGTTCTGCCCGACGGCGCGGAAGCGACGCTCGTGCGCCACACTCCGTCGGTCGGCGACCCGCCGGCGCGCGTCGCGGTGCTCTATGTCCACGGGTTCGTCGACTACTTCTTCCACCGGCACGTCGCGGAGGCGTTCGCCCAGCGAGGGTACGCGTTCTATGCCGTCGACCTGCGCGGGCACGGGCGGTCGCTCGCCGCGCACCTCGAGGCCGGCGGGGACCCGAACCTCGTGGCAGACCTCGCCCTGTACGCGCGCGACCTCGACGCCGCGGCCGTCCAGGTGCGCGCGGCGGGCCACGAGAAGCTCGTCGTGCTCGGCCACTCGACCGGTGGCCTCGCCGCGTTGCTCTGGGCCGCCGCGCGGCCCGGGCGTGTCGACGCGCTCGTGCTCAACAGCCCCTGGCTGGAGGTGAACCGGAACTGGCTCGTGCGGGGCCCGGGGTCCCGGCTGATCGAGGCCCTGGGCCGGGTCGCGCCGCGCGCCGTCGTCGGCGGGCTGTCGCCGCACTACGGCCGGGCGCTGCACGTCGGCACGGGCGGGGAGTGGGACTTCACCCTGGCCTGGAAGCCGCACGAGTCGTTCCCCGCACGTGCTGGCTGGATCCGGTCGGTGCGGCGCAGCCAGCGCCGGGTCGCGCGAGGGCTCGGCCTGCAGCTTCCCGTGCTCGTGCTCACCTCGGACCGTTCGGGACCGCACGGACGGTGGCACCCCGAGCTGGTGTCGACCGACTCCGTGCTGAACGTGCTCCATACCCGTGAGCGCGCCCGGCACATCGGCGACGACCTCACCTTCGTCGAGGTGCCCGGCGGCGCGCACGACCTCGCGCTGTCGCCCGCACCGGCACGGGAGAAGTACCTGAGCAGCGCCCTCGACTGGCTCGACGAACGCCTCCCGCCGACGTAGAACGTCCTGCGCCGAGGTAGCACGGCCTGCGCCGAGGTAGAACGTCCACCGTCGTGTCCGATTCCCGCTAGCCAGGGAGCGTCACCGCGGGCGACGATGACGACATGACCGCCACCGTGACTGCGCCCGCCACAGGGCCGGACGTCGCCTTCACCGAGCGCTACCGCGCGATCGCGGCGCGCGACGCCCGGTTCGACGGCCAGTTCTTCACGGCCGTGCGCAGCACGGGCATCTACTGCCGCCCGTCCTGCCCGGCGCGCACGCCCAAGCCCGAGAACGTCACGTTCTACCTCACGTCGGCCGCCGCCCACGAGGCCGGGTACCGCGCGTGCAAGCGGTGCCTGCCCGAGGCGGCGCCGGGAACGCCCGCGTGGAACCTTCGCCGCGACCTCGCCGGCCGCGCCATGCGCCTCGTCGCCGACGGCGTCGTCGACCGGGAGGGCGTCGAGGGCCTCGCCGCACACCTCGGCTACACCCCGCGCCACGTGCACCGGCTGCTCGTGGCCGAGCTGGGCGCCGGCCCGCTCGCCCTCGCGCGCGCCCAGCGCGCCCAGACCGCCCGTGCGCTGCTCGTCGGCACGGACCTGCGCCTGTCCGACGTCGCGTTCGCGGCCGGGTTCGGCAGCATCCGGCAGTTCAACGACACCGTCGTCGAGGTCTTCGCGACGACGCCGACCGACCTGCGCGCCCGCCGCCGTCGCGCCCCCACCAACCGCGCGCTCGCGGCGGGGTCGGACGGCTCGCCTGTGGCGGAGGGCGACGCCGTCCGGCTCGGGCTGAGCCTGCCCGTCCGCGAGCCGTTCGACGCCCGCGGCACGCTCGCGTTCCTCGCGGCGCGCGCCGTCGACGGCGTCGAGAGCGCCTCGCTCGACGGCCCGTCGCTGCGGTACGCGCGCACGCTCTCGCTCCCGCACGGCCCGGGCGCCGTCGAGGTCACCGCGGTGCACGACGTCGGACCGGGCCGCGTCGCACTCCGGCTCGAGGTCGCCTCGCTCGCCGACGTGCCCGTCGCGGTGGCGCGCGTCCGTCGCCTGCTCGACCTCGACGCCGACCCCGGCGCGGTCGACGCCGCGCTCGACGCGGACCCGGCGCTCGCGCCGCTCGTCGCCGCCACCCCGGGTATCCGCGTCCCCGGCACGGTCGACCCGCACGAGACCGTGGTCCGCGCGATCGTCGGTCAGCAGATCAGCGTCGCCGCCGCGCGCACGCACCTGTCCCGCCTCGCGTCGGGCGTCGGCACGCCGTACGCGTCCGGCATCGACGGCCTCACCCGGCTCTTCCCCACGGCGGCGCAGGTCGCCGACGGCGGCGCCGAGCACCTGCGGCTCCCCGCGCGCACGCGGCAGGCCGTCGTCGACGTCGCCCGGGCGCTCGCCGACGGCGAGCTCGCGGTCGGCGTCGGCGACGACCCCGACGCCCTCCGGGCTGCCCTCCTCGCGCGTCCCGGCATCGGCCCGTGGACCGCCGCCTACGTCGCCATGCGGGTCCTCGGCGACCCCGACGCCTGGCTCGACGGCGACGTCGCGCTGCTCGCGGGCGCCCGCGCTCTCGGCCTCCTGCCCGAGGATGCGCGACACCGTGCGCTCACCGATCACGCCACAGCCTGGGCGCCCTGGCGCTCCTACGCCGCGATGCACCTGTGGCGTGCCGCCGCGCCAGCACCGAACACCCCACCCATCGGAGGGAACCACCCATGACCGCCCACGCCACGACGCTCGCCACGCCCGACGGACCGTTCACGGTCGTCGCCTCCGACAGCGCGGTCCTCGCCTCGGGCTGGACCGACGACTTCGCGTCGCTCGTCGCGCTCATCCACCCCACGCTGCGCCCGGCCGACCTGGCCGAGCTCGACGCCGGCGACGCGGACCAGGACCCCGACCTCGCCGAGGCGGCCAAGGCCGTCGCCGCGTACTACGCGGGCGACCCGCACGCCGTCGGGCGCGTCCCGGTGCGCCAGCGTTCGGGCCCGTACCGCGAGCTCGCGTGGGACGTGCTCCGGCAGGCCGAGCCCGGCGAGCGCGTGACCTACGCCGAGTTCGCGGTGCGCACCGGCCGCCCTGCCGCGGTGCGCGCGGCCGCCGGGGCCTGCGCCATGAACGCCGCCGCGCTGTTCGTGCCGTGCCACCGGGTGCTGCGCACCGACGGCGGGCTCGGCGGCTTCCGCTACGGGCTGGCGATCAAGGACAGCCTGCTCGCGCGCGAGGCGTCCGCGGCCTGAGGCAGGCCCACCGGCCGTGGCGACGCCGTCATCGCCACAGCTCTGTGCGCCGATCCCGCGATCGGGGACGCGTCGGGTAGCGCAGCGAAGCGAGCAGCTGACTGTGCAGGTTGGCGTTCGAGTAGAGGCCGCCGCCCTGATCACTCGCACGTCCACCGGTTCGATCGGTGAAGCGGCCGCCGGCTTCCTCGACGAGCAGAACCCACGGCGCGTGGTCCCACTTGTAGTAGCGCTCGGCCAAGAAGGCATCGATCTCGCCACGAACGAGCTCGACCAGCGGTAAGGGGCTCGCCGGTGCGCGAGCCGAACTCGGTGGGAGACGAGCTCTGGACTCGTCGTCCAGCGCGTCGAGCACGGCATCAGCGAGCGTCGACGTCGTACTGACCTCGAGGCGCCGCGTCTTGTTCTCCTCGCGGGGCCAGGACGACTCGAAGCCACCGCCACCTCGGGTCGCCCACCAGCAGCGCCGCAGCGCAGGAGCGGTGACGACCGCGACCTGCGGGGTCCCTCGCACCTCCAGAGCGATGTGGATTCGCCAGTTCGGATCACCCCGACTGAAGAACCCGGTGCCATCGATCGGGTCGAGGATCCAGACCCGATCGGACTCACCGAGCTGACCAAGCTCCTCGCCGAGGAACGCATCTTCGGGCCGTTCTGCTGACAACGTCTTCCGCAGCAAGCGCTCGACCGCCCGGTCCGCTTCGGTGACCGGTGTGCCGTCGGCCTTCAGCGATGCCGAGACGCCAGACTCGAAGTGAGCGAGCGCGAGCTCCACCGCCAGGTCCGCGGTGTCGAACGCGAGCTGGAGGTCATCAACGCTGTCCATCGCGGACTGACGCTAGCAGGCCCGCCCTCACGCGCCGACGGGGCTCACGCCAGACCACACGAGGCCGGGGACCGGTCGCACCTGACCGGCAGCGGCTCGCTCGGCGAGCAGCAGCGCGCCGTCGAGCGGGTCGCCCAGTGCGGCTGTGACCACGACGTCGGGACGTGCCGCGAGGTGCGCGTCGAAGGCCTCGACCAGCGCGCCGCCCGCGCGGAACAGCCCGCCCGTCGGCGCGACGCGGGGCGGCACGTCGGCACCGAGCGCGCCGAGCGCCGCGAGCGCGCTGCGGGCGGCCTCGGTGCCCGCCTCAACGAGGAGGTCGCGAGCGACGGGGTCCCCCGACGCGGCCACGGCTGCGACGTCGGCCGCGAAACCGGCCAGCACGCCCGCACGGTCGGCCCGCGGGTACAGCTGGCCCGGCCAGGTGAGCGGATCGCCGAACCGGCGTCGGGCCGCCGCCAGGAGCGCGACCCCGCCGTCGTCCACGCCGTCGGCGGCACGCAGCGCCGCCTCGAGCGCGCGCCGCCCGATCCACGCGCCGCCGCCGCGGTCACCGAGCAGGTGACCCCAGCCGTCGACGCGCCGCCACAGCTCGTGCCCGTCGGAGCCGACGGCGATCGCCCCGGTCCCGAGCGCGACGACGGCCCCGCCGTCGCCGCCGAGCGCTCCCAGGTGCGCGGTGACGGCGTCGGCCGCGACCGCGACGCCGGGGTCCACGACGGCGCCCGGCCAGGTCGCCACCTCCTGAAGCACGACGCCGACCAGGCTCTGCGGCCGGTCCACGAGCGTGGCGACGCCGGTCGCCCCGACCCCGATCCCGACGACGTGGCCCACGTCGTCGGGCCATGCCCGCGCCGCGGCGTGCAGCAGCCCGCGCACGACGTCGGGCACCGAGCTGCCCGCGGACGTGACCGCGACCCGGTCGCCTTCGATCTCGCGGCGCGGCCCGCCAGGAAGGCGCAGGGCCAGCCGGCTGCCCGTGCCGCCGACGTCGATGCCCACGACGGGCCCGGTACCCGCGCGCGTCATGCCGAGGGTCCCGAGGCGCGGCCGCCGCCGGCCTCGTGCTGCGGCAGGTCGTCGACGTCGAGGTCCTCGGGACCCACGGTGCCCGTGCGGTACGCGGCCCGCCCGACCATGTGCGCCGCGACCGGGGACGTCAGGAGCTGGAACGCCACGACGAGCGCGAGCATCCCCACCACCGGCCAGCTGCGCACGCGCAGCGCCACCGCCGCCAGCAGCAGGACGAGCCCCAGCACCTGGGGCTTCGTCACCGCGTGCATGCGCGCGAGCACGTGCGGCAGGCGCAGCACCCCGACCCCGGCGGCGAACGCGAGGAACCCGCCGAGCAGCAGGCACACGGCGGCCAGCACGTCGGCGACCACCGTCACCCATCCCGGCTCGCCCGCCATCACCGCACCTCCCCCTCGGCCGTGCCCCCGTGGTGCTCGGGGTCGACGGCGGCCTCGCGCCCCAGCTGCGCCGCCTCGTTCCGCAGCGCCCCGTGCGCCGCGGACGCCCCCACCGTCCGACCCGTGCCCTGGCCGGGCCGATCCCGGGCCGCGAACCGCGCGATGACGACCGAGCCGACGAAGCCGACGAACGACAGCACCACGAGGATCGGGATGGTCTCCGTGCGTCGCGACCACGCGGCCTCCAGCGCGACCGCGCCGACGAGCGTCGTCGTCAGGACGTCGAACCCGATCGTGCGGTCGAGCATCGACGGCCCGCGCTCGACGCGCACGACGGCGAGCGTCGCGCCGACGGCGAGCAGGGCGGCCGTGACGACGACGACCACGACGATCAGACGGTCCATCAGCCCTCCTTCCGGGCGCCGTCGGCACGACCGGGGACGGGCCCGGCCGCGAACGCGCGCAGGACGCGCTCCTCGAGCTCGAGCGTGTGCCTCCGGACCGCCTCGGCGCCCCCGGACCCCTCCAGGTCGAGCACGTGCATGAACAGCATCCCGGAGCGGCGCCGCGCCTCGATGACGACCGACCCGGGCACCAGCGAGGTGATCACGGCGGTGACCGTGAGGACGACGTCGTCGGGGTTGAGCAGGCGGACCCCCACCACCCCGCCGCGCGGCACCGGACCGGGCCGCAGCGCGATCCACGCGACCTGGAAGGAGGCGACGAAGACCTCCACGACGAAGTACGCGGCGAGCTTCAGGAGCGGCCAGGGGCGCAGCGTGGAGTGTGCCACCACGCGCGGCAGCGGGAAGAGCACGACCGCGAACCCGGCCACGGTGAGCCCGCCGAGGACGTTGGCCCACGACAGGTCGCCCCACAGGACCACCCACATGCCCGCCAGGACGAGGATCGTCGGCCAGTGGACGACCAGGCGGCGCAGCCGCCGCCCGACCCGCTTCGGGCTCACGAGTCCTCACCCCGCTCCGTGACCTCGTCCGAGTGCCCGGTCCCGCGCTCCGCCCCGTCGGGGAAGACCGCCTGGACGTAGCTGCGCCCGTCCATCGACGCCGCCGCGGCGCGCTCGGCGTACCCGTAAAGCGGCCCGGCGACCACGGTCAGCGCGAGACCCGCGGCGACGAGCGCCGCCGTCGGGCCGACCATGCCCCGCGGCAGGTGGGTGGCGGCGTGGGACCGCTGCACGACCTCCTCGGGCGGCGTCTGCCAGAACGCCTTGTTCCACGCCTTGACCACCGCGTAGAGGGTCAGGAGCGACGTGAGCACGGAGCCGACGACGAGCACCCAGGTCAGCGGCGTGCCCGTCCGGGCGCCCTCGGCGAGGAGCCCGACCTTGCCGAGGAACCCCGACAGCGGCGGGATGCCCACCAGGCTCATCGCCGGCACGAAGAACAGGATCGCCAGGCCCGGCGCGACCCGGGCGAGGCCTCCGAGCCGTTCGAGCGACGTCGACCCGCCGCGCCGCTCGACGAGCCCGACGACGAGGAAGAGCGTCGTCTGCACCGTGATGTGGTGGACGACGTAGAAGATCGCGGCCGCCGTGCCGGCCTCCGACGCCATCGCGACGCCGAAGATCATGAACCCGATGTGGCTCACCAGGGTGAACGACAGCAGGCGCTTGACGTCGTCCTGGGCGACGGCGCCCAGGATGCCCACGAGCATGGTCGCGAGCGCGAGCACGAGCAGCACGCGGTCGACCGCGGGCTGGTCGCCGAACAGCACGGTCTGGGTGCGGATTATCGAGTACACGCCGACCTTGGTGAGCAGGCCCGCGAACACGGCCGTGACCGGCGCGGGCGCCGTCGGGTAGGAGTCGGGCAGCCACGCCGACAGCGGGAAGATCGCCGCCTTGATCCCGAACGCGAGCAGCAGCAGGAGCTGCAGGCCGAGGCTCACGGTCTCATCGACGTCGGGCAGACGCTGCGCCACCTGCGCGATGTTGACCGTCCCCGTCGCCGCGTACACGAGCGCGACCGCCGACAGGAACAGCAGCGACGACAGGAGCGACACGACGACGTACACCGACCCCGCGCGGATGCGCTCGCCCGTGCCACCGAGCGTCAGGAGGACGAACGACGCCGCGAGCAGGATCTCGAACCCGACGTAGAGGTTGAACAGGTCGCCCGAGAGGAACGCGTTCGACACCCCGGCCGCGAGCACGAGGTACGTCGGGTGGTAGATCGCGACGGGAACGACCTCGGCCGGCCGGCCCTGGGCGTCGACGTCGGCCTCCCCGGCCACGCCCTGACCGATCGAGTAGAGCAGGACGCACAGCATGACGCCGCCGCTGACGGTGAGCATGAGCGCCGAGAGCCGGTCGGCGACGAGCGGGATGCCGACGGGCGCGGCCCACCCGCCGACGTCGACCACGACGGGTCCGCCGTCCGCGGCGACGAGCAGGGCGGCGGACGCGAGCGTCGTGGCCGCGAGCGCCGTCGTGCTGATGACCCGCTGCATGCGCGGGTGCCGGT
Organism: Isoptericola halalbus; assembly: GCA_009663185.1. GTDB lineage: Bacteria > Actinomycetota > Actinomycetes > Actinomycetales > Cellulomonadaceae > Isoptericola > Isoptericola halalbus. The sequence continues at coordinate 179,194 of VJZX01000005.1, read as the reverse complement.
GCAGCGCGAGCGTGAGGCCCGCGGCGAACAGCGGCAGCAGCACGGGCAGCGGCACGAGGGTGGCGATGCTCCAGGTCATCGTGCGCCCCCCTCGCTCGCGCCGCCGGGCCCACCGTCCGCCTCGACGTCGTCGTGGACCTCGGCGGCCTCGTCGTCGAGCGTCTGGCCGGACTCCTCGGCGTCGAGGTCGGTGAACGCGGGCGCGTTGGCCGCGGCGAGGCGCGCGATGCGGCGGTCCTCGACGTCGTCGGCAACCTCGTCGTGCCCGACGAGCTGGAACGACCGGTACGCCATCGCGAGCACGAATCCCGTCAGCGCGAGCGTGATGACGATCGAGGTGAGGACCATCGCCTGGGCGAGCGGGTCGCTCATGGGCTGCCCGTCGGGCGCCGCCCCCACGATCGGCGCCGACCCGGCGCGGCCACCCGCGACCAGCAGCGTCAGGTTGACCCCGTTGCCGATCAGGATGAAGCCGAGCAGCACGCGCGTCAGGGACCGCTCGAGCAGCAGGTGCACCCCGACGGCGACCAGCACCCCGATCGCGACGACCAGCACGGCCGAGGGGGTGTTCTCGAGCATGACCATCAGATCGCCCGCCCTTCGATCTCGGCCTGGCGGTCGAGCTCGGCGCCGAGCGTGCGCAGGACGTCGAGCACGAGCCCGACGACCACGAGCATGACCCCGACGTCGAAGAACAGCGACGTCACGAGGTGCACCTTCCCGAGCACGGGGACGTGCAGGTCGTAGATGAAGCTCTCCAGCACCTCCTGGCCTGCGACGAGCGCCGCGAGACCCACGCCCGCCGACAGGAACAGGCCGGTGCCGAGCAGCAGGCCGGGGTGCACGGGCGCGGCCTCGCCGAGCTCGTACCGCCCGCCCGCGAGGTAGCGCACCGTGAGCGCGATGCCGACGACGAGGCCCGCGGCGAACCCCCCGCCCGGCGCGTTGTGCCCGCTGAGCAGCAGGAACAGGGCGAACACGATCATGGCGTGGAAGATCACGCGCGTGACGACCTCGAACATCACCGAGCGGCGGCGTGGGTCCTGGGTGCGCCCGGCCGCAAGCCACACGCTGCGGGTGTGCCGGTCCTCGTGCTCGATGTCGTCGGCCTGCGCGAGGCGCAGCACCTTGCCGCTGCGCTGGCGCAGGAACACGAGCGACGCGATACCGGTCGCGGCGACGAGGAGCACGGCGATCTCGCCGACGGTGTCCCAGGCACGGATGTCGACGAGCGTCACGTTGACGACGTTCTTGCCGCCGCCGTAGACCTCGGCCTCGTCGGGGAAGTCGACGCTGACCGGGGTCGCGACGCGCACGAGCGGCGCGACGACGGCGAACGCCATCATGACCGCGCCCGCGACGGCGCCGAGCACCACGCGCCCCCACCGCGAGGCGCGCAGCGGCCGGTCCGAGAAGTACGGGGGCAGCCGGCGCAGCACGAGCACCATGACGACGATCGTCACGGTCTCCGCCAGCACCTGCGTCAGGGCGAGGTCGGGCGCCCCGTGCAGGAGGAACAGCGCCGCGTTGCCGTACCCGGCCACCCCCACGAGCAGGACCGCCTTCAGGCGTCGCCGCGCGCGGGCCGCGAGCACCGCCGCCACGGCGACGACGGCGACGACGGCCGCCTGGGCCGGGCGGTCCCACGCGACGACGCCGAGAGCCGGGGCACCGCCGTCCGGCCCCCGCACGAGCCCCACGGCGAGCGCGAGACCGGGACCGACTGCGAGCACGATCAGGATCGTGGCGAGGTAGAACGGCAGGGAGCCGCGCTGCGTGAACGCCGTGACGTCGGCCGCGAGGTCGTCGAGGCGGCGCATCGAGCGGCGGTACAGGAGGTCGGCGCCACGGGGCGACCAGAGTGCGCCCTGCCATCGCTCGACCCGTGCCCGCTGCCAGAACGCGAGCGTGCCGAGGCCGAGCACGGCGACCGTGACCGCGAGCGCGGGCGTCAGGCCGGCCCACAGCGCGAGGTGCCCGGGCTCGCCCGTGGGGTATGTGTCGGCGTGCGGAGCGAGCAGGCGCTCACCGACGCCCGGGACGACGGCGACGGCCAGGCCGCCGAGGGCGAGGACGGCCGGCGGTGCGACGAGCAGGGCCGGCACGCGGCGGCGCGGCGCCGTCCGCACCTCCTCGCCGTCGGGCACGACGCTCGAGGGTTTGGTCGCGAACGCGCCCCACCAGAACCGTGCCCCGTACGCCACGGTGAGGACCGACCCCGCCACGACGGACCAGAGCGCGACCTGCCCGAGGACGCCGTCGGCGTGCGACAGCGCCTCGAGCGCGGCCTCCTTGGCGACGTAGCCCGCGAGGGGCGGCAGCCCGATCATCGACGCCGTGGCAAGCCCGGCCGCGGCCGCCGTGAGGGGCATCGTCCGCCACAGGCCCGAGAGCCGGCGCAGGTCGCGCGTGCCGGTCACGGCGTCGACGGCGCCCGTGACGAGGAACAGCGCGGCCTTGAACAGCGCGTGCGCGCCGAGCAGCGCGAGCCCCGCCAGCGCCGCGCCCCGGGTCCCGACACCCAGCAGCAGCACGAGCAGGCCCAGCTGCGAGACCGTGCCGAACGCCAGGACGAGCTTGAGGTCGTGCTGGCGCAGCGCGCGGTAGCCGCCCACGATCAGCGTGCCCGCGCCGAGCGCGACGACGAGCGCCTGCCAGACGGGCAGCTCGCCGAACGCGGGCGCGAAGCGGGCCACGAGGTAGACGCCGGCCTTGACCATCGCGGCCGCGTGCAGGTACGCCGAGACCGGCGTCGGCGCGGCCATCGCCGCGGGGAGCCAGAAGTGGAACGGGATGAGGGCCGACTTCGTCGCGGCGCCCACGAGCAGGCACACGGCCGCCGCCGTCGCTGCCGTGCCCGACGGCGGGTCCGCGACGACCTCGGAGACGCGCCAGCTCCCCGACTCGACACCGAGGATCACGAGGCCGACGAGCATCGCCAGCCCGCCCGCCGTCGTCACGACGATCGCCTGCATGGCGGCCCGGCGCGAGGACTTCCTGTCCGCGTGGTGGCCGATGAGCAGGTAGGAGAAGACGGTCGTCAGCTCCCAGAACACGAAGAGCAGCAGCAGGTCGTCCGCGACGACGAGCCCCGCCATGGCGCCCGCGAACGCCGTGAGCACGCCGGCGAACCGGCCCATCCCGTGCGCGTCCCGCGAGAAGTAGGCCGAGCAGTAGAGCATCACCAGCGCGCCGATCCCGCCGACCACGAGCAGGAGGAACCACGAGAGCGTGTCGAGGCGCAGGTCGATCGCGAGCTGAAGCCCGGGTACCCAGGGGAGGTGCGACGTCGGGATCTCGCCGTCGGAGACCCGGCCCGTCCATGCCAGCGCGTACGCCGCGGCCGACGCCGGCGCGAGTGCCAGGAGCCAGAACGCGCGCCTGCCCCACCACGCCACGAGCCCGGGCGCGCCGACCGCCAGCACGAGGTGGGCCAGCAGCACGAGCAGCATGGGCTCTCCGTCCGTCAGGGGGCGGCGAGCCCTTACTGTATCGGCGCGGGTCGCCTCCCCGCCCGCGTGCGACGCCGGACCGAGCGCTCAGGTGAGCAGCGTCACAGGTCCGCGGGGTCGAGGAGAAAGTCGAACTCGTCGGCGACCTCGCCGCCCACGGCGTCGTGCAGCGCCTTGGCGATGCGCGCCACGAGGTCGGCCGCCCGCTTGCGCGCCACGACGTGCGCCGGCTGGGGGAGCTCCTGCTGCGACTCGACCAGGTCCGGCGGGTCCCAGCGCACGCGGTAGCTCACCGCGCCGCCCGCGGCCCACGGCAGGTCGCGCAGCATGAGCGGCAGGTTCTCCTCGCCGTTGATCTCGACGCTCACCCAGCCGTCGAGGCCGAGGTCGACCACCAGCCCGTACCCGTCGAGCACCATGGGCGCCTGCAGGGCGGCGATGTCGAAGTCGTCGGCGCGGGCGTGGATCGCGCGGCGCACCTCGGGGTCGAGCGGCTCGCCCGGGTAGAGCGGGCGGTCGGCGATGCCCTCGGGGGGGCCGAGGTACTCCTTGCCCTCGGTCGCGAGCCTGATGCGCGGGTGGACGACCTGCAGCACGCGCTGGGCCGCCTGCGGGTCGAGCCAGATGTCGGAGTAGACGGTCAGGTCGACGGCGACGCCCGGGTCGGGCGTGAGCACGACGCCGGCGCCCGGCCCGCGCCGGCCACCCTCGGCCGGGTCCCACAGCCCCGCGACGTCGAGCCGCAGCGAGGCGCCGAGCCGCCGCGCGGCCGCGACGAGCCACACCACGACGCGCTCCTCCTCACGGTTGGGCAACCCGGAGGGGAACGACCGGGCGATCCCGTCGCGGTCACCGCCGAAGCTCGGCGGCGCCTCGTCCCAGCGCTCGCGCGGGCAGAGGACGTCGAAGACCATCGCGGTGCCCGCGGGCAGGCCGAGGTCGAACCCGTCACCGTCCGGCGCGTAGGGACCGGCGAGCGAGCTGTGCCGGGTCAGGCGCAGCACCCCCGTCTCCCCCGGCCCGGCCATGCGGCCGATCGGAAGGTCCGCGCCGGGCAGGTCGCTCGGCACCACGTCCCAGCGCGTGCCCGAGAACCGCGACATCGCGAGGACCTCGACCTCGTCGACGACGACGTCGGCCGGCAGCGCGAGCAGGTGACGGGCCTGGTGGCCCTGGGCGGAGGCGCGGGGCACGGGTGGCGGGGTCATGGCGGACTGGGCCATCTGGCGGAGCTCCCTACGGGTCCTGCCCACGCCGGTGGCGTGGCCCGCACCCGAGCCGGCGCGGCGGGACCGAGCGTAGCGACGCCTGCCGTCGGAACGGAACGTGCTCATCGCCCTCTCCGTCAGACGTCGGTCCGGTGGAACGACTGCCACGACCGGCTCGCCGTCGGACCGCGCTGCCCTTGGTAGCGCGAGCCGTACAGGCTCGACCCGTACGGGTTCTCCGCCGGCGAGGAGAGCCGGAAGAAGCACAGCTGCCCGATCTTCATGCCGGGCCACAGGGTGATGGGCAGGGTGGCCACGTTGCTCAGCTCGAGCGTGACGTGCCCGGAGAAGCCCGGGTCGATGAACCCGGCGGTGCTGTGCGTGAGCAGACCGAGCCGGCCCAGGCTCGACTTGCCCTCCAGACGCGCCGCGACGTCGTCGGGCAGCGTGACCGTCTCGTACGTCGAGCCGAGCACGAACTCCCCGGGGTGCAGCACGAGCGGCTCGCCGTCTTCGACCTCGACCAGCCGCGTGAGTTCGGGCTGGTCCTGCGACGGGTCGATGAACGGGTACTTGTGGTTGTCGAAGAGCCGGAACAGCTTGTCGAGCCGCACGTCGATGCTCGACGGCTGGATCATCGCCGGCTCGTACGGGTCCAGGACGACGCGCCCGGCGTCGAGCTCGGAGCGGATGTCACGGTCGGAGAGCAGCACGGGCACACGGTAGCCCGGCATCCTGAGCGGCGCCGGGTTCGTCTCGCACGTGCCCGACGGCGGGGCGCGCTGCGGTTCCGACCTGCCCGGGAGGTTGGGTATGATCGGGGCGCGCACACCGTCCTCGGCGTGCAGCGCGGGTGTAGTTCAATGGTAGAACTTCAGCTTCCCAAGCTGATAGCGCGGGTTCGATTCCCGTCACCCGCTCCATCTGAGCCCCCGAGCCGCATCACCGGCCGGGGGCTTTCTTCGTGCTCGGCCGGTTCCTGCCCGAGCCGACTCGGGTCGGAGGTTCAGCTCATCGGCGGCGGCTCGGATGCGACGCCGGAGTCGTGGCTCGTGGGCCGCGTGCGGGGGCGCAGGCGCACGTCGGGCAGTGCGGGCGCGCGCAGCGGGCCGCTCGCGTACCCGTGGACCTCGCCGAACCGGCGCCCGTCGGCGCCCGCGGCGTAGGCGGTCTCGCCGCCGTCGCTCCCGGCGACCTGGGCCGTCCAGTCCGCGCGGGCCCGCTCGATCTCCTCGTGGCTGCGGCCCACGAAGTTCCACCACATGACGATGTCGTCGTCGAACGGCTCGCCGCCGATGAGCACCGCACGCACGGCCGACTCACCGGCCGTGACGGTGAGCCGCTCGGGTCCGGGCGCGACGTAGCCGAGGTGGTCCTTCGGCACGGGCTCGGCGGCGAGGGACGCGTCGCCGTCGTCGACGAGCAGTGCATGCTCGAAGCCCGGCTCGACGTCGAGGTCGACGCTCGTGCCGGCCGGCAGGTCGAGCTGGGCGCCCACGAGCGGGGTGTACGTGCGTGCGGGCGAGACGAGGTCCTCGCCCGCCACGCCGAGCGAGCCCATGAACACCTGGACCCGAGCGCCGCCGACCCACGCGACCGGCAGGTTCGGGTGATGCTCGAAGTGCGGCTCGACCTCCCGGTGCGTCGACGGCAGCACCGTCCACAGCTGCACGCCGTGCAGCAGGGGCGGCCGCACGCCCGACGGCGACTCCTCCGAGTGCGAGATGCCCACGCCCGCCGTCATGAGGTTGAGCTCGCCGGGGCGCACGGTCTGCAGCGAGCCGACCGAGTCCCGGTGCAGGATCTCCCCCGCGAACAGCCAGCTGACCGTCTGGAGCCCGGTGTGAGGGTGCGGGGGCACCTGCATCCCCGTGGAGCCGGAGACGTCGTCGGGCCCGTAGTGGTCGCAGAAGCACCAGGCGCCCACGAGCGAGCGCTGCCGCTGCGGGATGGTGCGGCGCACACTCATCGCGCGCGGGCCGCCCAGCGGGACCTCGCGCGGGGCGAGCAGCTCGACCCCGTCGCCCCGCTCGCCGGCGGTGCACACCTGCTCGGCCGGGCGGGTCTCCAGGTTGCTCATGCCCCGAGCCTAGGCCGCCTCGCGGGGCACAGCGGGTCTCGTGGTGAGACAGCGGCCGGAGATAGGCCGAGGCCCCCCGGGACGGGCCGGGGGGCCTCGGAAAGTACCGCGTACCTCTGGTCGACGATCCCGGGGACCAGAGGCGCCGTGGTCGACGTCACGGCCCCGACGGCTCGTCGAGACGAAGGGGCGCACCAGTTGCAACCCCTCCGGCCCGTTCTCCCACGAGCACGCCGGACGCGGGCGGTCTTCCGGCCCCGTTCAGGCACCTGCGTCGTCACCCGCAGCCCGCACCGCGGTACGGGGTGGCCCGTCGTTCTCCGGTTGACCATGTCCTTCAGAGCGGGCTTCCCGGCCCCCTGCAGCGGCCCCGTCTGCCCCGACCTCATCAAGACCGGTACGCACGTTTCTAGACCTGCCTTCCGCGGTGTGCAAGGGGTAGGAGACACCTCTCTCTTGCCCACAGCCTCATCCACAGGGAGTGCCGCGGAATCCCCACACCGCCCACAGCCCTGTGGAAGAAATTTGTGGAAGACTCCCCGTTCGCGGCAGACACCGCCGCGATGCCCGGGGCGACCAGGAACCGCATGATTGTGCGGATCCGGCCCTGTGCGCCTGCTCCGGCGCCGTTGCCCCGGTCAGCCGTGCGCGCCCTCGTTGCCTCGGTGAACACGCAGGTGAGGCAGTGCGTCACACACCTGTGCACAGCACCCTGTGGACAAATCCGGGTCTGGCTCAGACCCACGCACGAGCGGGTGCGACGCCGCCGTCCGTGCGGCGCTCGACCTCGGCCACGGTGGCCAAGAATGCGCCGTCGTCGACGAACACGCCCTGAGCGCGCGAGTGCAGCAGGAGAGCGAGCCGCGCGAGCATCGCCCGCATCCTCGCGCGCGCGATGACGTGCACACCCGACGGCTCCTCGACCTGGAGCTCGTAGGGCTCGTGCGGCCGCCACCCGAGGTGATAGGCGAACGGCCCGTACTCGCGCCACTCGAGAGCGACGAGCGCGCGCGGAACCCGCTCGACGCGTTCCGACTGCACGACGATGGCACCGTCGTACGGCGTCGCGCCCACGAGCTGGTAGCGCGTACCGCCGTCGGGCGTCGTCTCCTCGAGCTCCACGTGCGCGGTCCCGACGAGGGAGCGCATCATGGCGAGCATGTCGGCGGCGGGGACGGGGTGCGCGGAGTAGAGCGAGAGGTCGACCGCGCCGGACGGGTCTGGCCTCAGGAGGTGGCGGCCGTCGGCGAGCACGGCCCCGCCGAGCTTGCGGGCCACGGCGACCGTCCACTGTACGACCCGCAGCTCCTCGCCCTGCGGCAGGCCGCTCGCGAAGGCGCGGGCGATGCCGTCGCGGTCGTCGTACGCGCTCGCGCGCGCGCCGCGGACGTCGACCAAGCCGTCCCCGCGCCCCAGTGGCCACACCTGGGCGGGGCCGGTGATCCCGAAGTGCGCCACCTGCTCGGCGGAGACGGTGAACGGGCCGTCGGCGCAGTGCTCGGTCCCGACCTGCAGCCGACCCGGGCCGGATGCCTCGGACGGCGTCGCCGCCTGCATGCCGCGGAACCGGGCACCGGCCATCTTCCGCGGCGCGGACGCGGGCTCACGCATCCAGCCGACGTCGGCGAACCAGGCGCCGGCGAGCTGAGGCAGGGAGGCCGAGGCTCCCTCCGGCACCGCGAGCAGATGCTTGGAGGCATGCTCCGCGGGCACGAGCGCCTGGACGAACGACATGGCGCGAAACCTACCCCCCGAGATGACGCGGGAGGACCCCCACGTGCTACAGGCGTGTTACAGATATGTGTCGAGCACGATGCCCACGCGCGTCAGGCATTGACGTCGTGCAGGTGGTGGACGACGTCGTGCAGGAAGTAGCCGGCGAGCGTGCGGACGGTGAAGACCGAGCCGTTGCTGCGCCGACCAGGGCGTTCGTGCTGGCCGGGCGTGACGGCGTCGAACCGCTCGGCGACGGCGTGGCCGGTCTCCGTGAGCTCGGCGGCGACTGCGGCCGGGTCCTGGTGCGCGTAGCCGTCGACGAGCGCCGCAGCGTCCTGGTCCCAGTTCGCGAACTGCGGGTCGTCCTTCGCGAGCATGAGCGCGAGCCGGCCGTCGAAGACGCGGAAGACGTCTCGCACGTGCGCGCCGTACTCGAGGGTCGACCAGACACCGGGATGCGGACGCTCGCGCGCACCCGGGCGGGCGAGCGCGACCTGCCACCGTGGCAGCGTCTCGCGCACCGCGGCGCCCACGTCGGCCACGGCGACGTCGGCGGCCACGAAGCCGCACTCGGGGCACGGGCGCTCGAGCACCCAGGTCCAGTCCTTCGTGTCGGGGACGATGCCGTCGGGCCGGGCCTCGTGGTGTGCGCCGGGAGTCGTGCTGTCGCTCACACCGGTGAGCGTAGCGGCCAAGGTGCTGACAGGCGGACCCTATGATGTCAGCATGCCCAAGATCATCGGCAAGAGCCTCCACGAACACCGCCAGATGACCCGGCACAAGCTGTTCGCGGCCCTGTCGACTCTGATGTCGGAGCGTGGCTTCGACTCGATCACGCTCGCCGACATCGCCGTCGCCGCCGGTGTCGGTCGCACCGCCGTGTACAACCACTTCCCCGACAAGGAGGCGCTGCTCCTCGGATTCATCACGCACGAGACCGAGCAGTACGCCCAGACCCTCGAGCGGGCGCTCGCCGACGTCGACGACCCCGTGGAGCAGCTGCGCACCTACATCCACCAGCAGGCGCAGCTCGCGCGGGTCTTCCACCTCGCGCCCGGCCCCGACCTGCGCACCGTGCTGTCCCGGCCCACGCAGGCGCGCCTGCGCGAGCATGCCGAGATCGTCGAGTCGATCCTCAAGCGCATCCTGCGCGCCGGCATCGCGGCCGGCGAGTTTCCCGACCAGGACATCGAGCCCACCGTGCAGCTCGTCAACGCGTGCCTGTCCGGCCGGCTCATCCCCGACGAGCCGAGTCAGCGCGAGCGCGCGATCCGCGCCGCCGAGGCGTTCGTGCTGCGCGCGGTCGGCGCGCCCGTCGCCGCCGCGTGAGCGCCCGAGCTCAGGTCCCCGCCTGCCAGGCGTCGGCGGGCCGGTGGCGGTGCTCGGGCGGGGGCGGCGTGTACGCCTCGGGCTCGGGCGACAGGTAGGCGCGCGCGAAGTGCAGCGCGGCGTCGAGGTCGGCGTGCCGCTCGTGCGCCGTGCGCGCCTTGCGGGTCGAGATCTCGACGACGACGTCGCCCGTGAACCCTCGACGCTGGAGCTCCTGCAGCACCTTGTCGCACGCCATGATCCCGCGCCCGGGAACGAGGTGCTCGTCGCGCGCCGAGCCGGTGCCGTCTGCGAGGTGGATGTGCCGCAGCCGGTCGGCGAACCCGTGCACGAGCTCGAGGCCGTCCTGCTGCGCGACGGCCGCGTGCGAGAGGTCGAGCGTGACGGCCTCGTAGTCGTGCTCGGCAGGGTCCCAGCCCGGCAGGTACGCCTTGAGCTCGCGGACGCTGCGGTTGTGCGCGCGCCACGGGTACATGTTCTCGACGGCGACCGTGATCCCGGAGCTCTCGTTGAGCTCGTGCACGAGGTCCTGGAAGAGCCGCGCGTACTTGTACTGCCAGCGGAACGGCGGGTGCGCGACGACGGTGCTCGCCCCGAGCTCGCCCGCCATCTCGACGCTGCGCCGCAGCTTGGGGGCGGGCGACCGGCCCCACACGCGTTGGCTCACGAGCAGCGTCGGGGCGTGGATCGACCGGACGGGGACCCCGTGGTCGGCGGCGAGGCGCGAAAGCGCGCGGACATCCTGGGTCGCGGCGTCGGACCAGACCATGACCTCGACGCCGTCGTATCCGAGCTCGGCGGCCGTCTCGAAGGCAAAGCCGGCCCTGCGGGGGTAGACGGATGCCGTCGAGAGGGTCACCGGGATGGTCGCGTCGGGCATGCGGGGCACCTTAGAGGCCGAACCTGGCAGGTCGCTGCCCACGGTACTCGCAGGGCGCGGTCGTCGCCCCGGGCGGGCCAGCCGCTCCCACAGGCAGGCGCGGTTGCGCGCAGCCTGGGCTGCACCTCACCATGCGTCAGAGAGAACCGCCGGCATGCCCGTCGGTGCCGCGCGGAGCAGGGGGTACACATGGACGCGTTCACCGCGCTCGCGCCCGTGACCGGTCGAGTCATCGCGCTGTCGGCCGTGCCCGATCCGGTCTTCGCACTCGGCGTGGTCGGANCCTCACCATGCGTCAGAGAGAACCGCCGGCATGCCCGTCGGTGCCGCGCGGAGCAGGGGGTACACATGGACGCGTTCACCGCGCTCGCGCCCGTGACCGGTCGAGTCATCGCGCTGTCGGCCGTGCCCGATCCGGTCTTCGCACTCGGCGTGGTCGGACCGGGCCTCGCGGTCGAGCCCGACGCCGAACGCGGGCGCGACGTCGTCTCCCCGCTGACCGGCACGGTCGTCGCGCTGCACCCGCACGCGTTCGTCGTCGCAGCCCCGAGCGGACGCAGCGTGCTCGTGCACCTCGGCATCGACACCGTCCAGCTCGGCGGCGAGGGCTTCACGCTTCGCGTCGCCGAGGGCGACGCCGTGACCGCCGGCCAGATGCTCGTGTCGTGGTCACCGGCGGAGGTGTCCGACGGCGGTCGTTCGCCCGTCGTGTTCGTCGTCGCGCTCGACGCCACGGCCCGGACGCTCGCGCCGGCCGCCGTCGCGGGCGACCACGTGGCGGCCGGCGACCGGCTGTTCACGGTCGACGGCTGAGGAGACCCTTGTCGCGCGGCCTCACCGGGTTCCGGCGACGGGCGCACGGCCTCACCTGGCGTGCATCGCAGGGAGCGGTGGCCGCCCCGGGCACGTCCGGTTGCGCACCGCCCGGACTGCACCACACGATGCGGGAAGCAGAGCCGCCGACAAGGCCGTCGGTGCCATGCGGATCGAGGGGGCACCCCATGGACGCGCTCACCGCGCTCGCGCTCGTGACCGGTCGTGTCGTGGCCATGTCCTCCGTCCCCGACCCGGACTTCGCGTCAGGCGTGGTGGGTCCGGGCCTCGCGGTCGAGCCCGACGCAGAGCTCGGACGCGACGTCGTCTCGCCGCTGACGGGCACGGTCGTCACGTTGCACCCGCACGCCTTCGTCGTCGCAGCCCCGAGCGGAGGCGGCGTGCTCGTGCACCTCGGCATCGACACCGTGCGGCTCCGCGGCGAGGGCTTCGTGCTGCACGTCGCCGAGGGCGACGCCGTGACCGCCGGCCAGATGCTCGTGTCATGGTCACCGGCGGACGTGTCCGACGGCGGGTGCCCGACCGTCGTGCCCGTCGTGGCGCTCGCCGCCGCTGTCGAGACCGTCGCGCCGTCGGCCGTTGCAGGCGACTTCGTGGCGGCCGGCGACCGGCTGTTCACGGTCGACGGCTGACGCCAGGCTGTCGTCGTCCGGCCTGTGGCACGTCAACGGTGGCGGGTGCCGTTTCTCGACGGTGCTCCAGCGTCGTTAGAGTCGCGACCATGGTGCGCGCGGTGGTGTTCGACGTCGGCGAGACGCTGATCGACGAGAGTCGGATCTGGACCCGCTGGGCCGAGCGGCTGGGTGTCCCGGTGCTGACGTTCCTCGGCGTGCTGGGCGCGTGCGCGGCCCTGGACCTGCCCCACCGGCGGGCGTTCGAGCTGGTGCGCCCCGGGTTCGACGTCGACGACGAGATTGCGCGCTGGGCCACCGAGGACCCCGACGGGCTGCGCGAGAACTTCGACGCCGAGGACCTCTACCCCGACGTGCGCCCCGCGCTGGCCGCGCTCCGCGAGGCGGGCCTGGCCGTCGTCGTCGCGGGGAACCAGCCGCCGCAGGCGCGCGCCTCGCTCGAGGCCATGGACCTGCCCGTGGACGCGATCCGCACCTCCGACGAGTGGGGTGTGCAGAAGCCCGAGCCCGCGTTCTTCGCCAAGGTCGTCGAGCTGGCCGGCGTGCCGGCGTCGGACATCGCGTACGTGGGCGACCGGCTCGACAACGACGTGCTCCCGGCCGCCGAGGCGGGGATGCTGCCCGTGCTCGTCCGCCGCGGGCCGTGGGGCTACCTGCATGCCGAGCGGCCCGAGGCCGCGCGCGCCGCCGTCGTCGACTCGCTGCTCGAGCTGCCGGCGCTGCTGACGCAGGCGGAGACGCAGTAACCCGTCGCGCGGGTCAGCGCGCGGGGACGAGGTCCGGGCTGCGCACGACCTGCGCGGCGTGCGCGGCGCCCGCGCGCAGCGCGTCGTCCAGCGACAGACCCCTCAGGTGCGCGTCGAGGAAGCCCGAGAAGAAGCCGTCGCCGGCGCCGTTGGTGTCGACGACATCGTCCACCTTCTCGGCGTCGACCTCCACGAACCCGTCGGTGGGCGTGAGCGCCGTGGCGCCGTCGGCCCCGTGGGTGCACACGACGAGCCGCGCCCCGGCCTCGAGGCGTGACGCCATGAAGGCTCGCCAGAACGGCATGCGGTCGGAGCTGAGGAAGACGTGCGTGCCGGCGTCGACCCATGGCTGGTGGAACGGGTCGGCGCCGTCGTAGTCGTGCAGGTCGACCCAGACGTCGCGACCGAGTCCCTTCGCGGCCTCGAGCATCGGGAGCGACGCGACCGCGAGGTCCACGACGACGACCGCCGCGGCGCGGAGCGCATCGAGCGTGCGGTCCCATGCGGCCCCGGCCGCGGGGACCTCATCCGGCGCCTCCAGGTAGACCGAGATGCGGCCGCCGCGGGCGTCCATGAGGTTGAGGTGCCGCTCGGTGCGGCCGTCAGGCGCCTGCTCGGTGAGAACTCGCACGCCCTCCGCTTCGAGCGCGGCGCGCACGCGCGGTGCGTACTCGTCGGTGCCGAGCACCGTTCGCAGCGTCACGTCACGGCCGAGGCGTGCGAGATTGAGCGCCTTGCCGGCCGACGTGCCGCCGACGGCCTCGTGGTGGGCGCGGGCGAACACGGTGTGCGGGGAGGGTTCAGGGAGCTCGTCGAGGTGGACCAGGGTGTTCCACGACGCCGGCCCGGCAACGAGGATGCTCGTGGCTCCGTCGGTCATGGTCTCGTCGGTCATGGCTCAGACCGCCAGGCCGACGACGAGCGCGAGGACGGCGAACAGCGGAAGGGCACCCTGCGTGATCGCGGCGCTCCGCTTGTCGGGCGAGGAGAGGAACAGGACGAGCGCCGCGGCGAGCATCGAGCCGGTACCCGCCAGCACGAGCGCCGCACCGGGCGCCGTCGTACCCACGGCGACAAGGACGATGCCGACCAGCGTGACCACGGCGAGGAACAGGTTGTAGAAGCCTTGGTTGAAGGCGAGTTCCTTGGTGGCCTCGGCTCCCTGCTCGGTGGTGCCGAACGTGGCGCGCGCACGCGGGCTGGTCCAGGCGATCGACTCGAGCCAGAAGATGAACACGTGCAGAGCGGCGGCGGCGCCTGCCAGGACCAGTGCGGTGATGATCACCCGCGCAGACTATCCACGCAGGGGGAGCTGCAGCGCGGAGGCGCCGCCGTCGACCACGCGCACGGGCACTCCCCAGTCCTGCTGCGCGAGGTGGCAGGCGGGGAACACGTCCGGCTCGGGCTCGCCGTCAGGGCCGAGCGGCACGGCAGGCGGGATGTCGCACGACGCCGCCTTGGCCGTCACGTGCAGCACGCCCTCGACGACCTCGGGGTTGATGACGAGGTCGCGGCCGAGGTCGACGCCGTCACCGGCGCCCTCGAGCAGAAGCACGGGCGGGGTCGCGCTCACGCGCAGCGAGGTCGACGGTCCCCAGCGGTCGTCGAGCTTCTGGCCCGGCGCGGGGACGAACGGCACGTCGAGGCGCAGCGGGCCGGCACCGATCTCGGTGGCCGGCCGGGCGACGCGGTGGGCACCGCCGTCGAGGACGTCACCCGCGAGGCTCGCCGCAAGCGCCACCCGCGTGATCCGGTGGGCGGCGGACTCGACCACGAGCAGGTGGATCGCGTCGCCGTCGACCTGCACGACGACGTCGGACGGCTCGGCGAGGCCGGTTGCGAGGGTCGTGACCTCGTTCGTCGCGGGGTCGTAGCGGCGCAGCGCCCCGTTGTAGGTGTCGGCGACGGCGGCCGACCCGTCCGGGAGCGCCGCGACCCCGAGCGGGTGCTGGAGCAGCGCCTGATCCGCGGCGCCGTCGCGGTGCCCGAAGTCGAACAGCCCCTGCCCGACGGCGGTGCGCACGCTCACGGAGTTGTCAGACGTCGGTGAGCCCTGAGGGTCACGGGCGTCTGACAGCTCGCGCCTGTTCGGGGTGACGACGCGCAGGGCGGAGGTCTCGGCGTCGGCGACCCACAGGGAGCCGTCGGGTCCGGCGATCGGCGCGAGGCCCGACGGCTGGGCGAACCACGCGCTCGTCCCCGGCCCGTCCTCCAGACCCTCGTTCATGGTCCCGGCGAGCAACCGGATGGTGCCGGCATCCCGGTCGGCACCGCGTCCGGCGCCAGGCTCGAACGCCCACAGCGCGTGGTGGCCGGCCATCGCGACGACGAACGCGCCGAGCTCTGGGGACCACGCGACGTCCCACGGGGAGCTCAGCCGCACCGACCGGGCCGGGTACGTGACCACGGCGTCGAACGCGCGGGCAGGTCCGTCGCTTCCTGTCACCCCGTCGGCGAGCACGTTCTCCTGGCCGCCCACCATGAACTGCTCGCCCGTACCCGCGACGGTGTACACCGCGCCGGTAGCCATATGTACACCACGCAGGACGTGGTTGACCGTGTCCGCGACGAGCACGTCGTAGCCGAGCCGCTCGCGCAGCCGGGTGGGTACGAGGCACAGCCCGTTGGGCTCGCTGAACCGCGCGACGTCCGCGCCGCCGTCGACCAGCCCGCGCTCGCCCGACCCGATGCGCCGGACGAGTGTCTCGCCGTCGGGCGCGAGCTCGGCGAGCGAGTGGTGGCCGGCGTCGGCGACCAGGAGGTTGCCGCCAGGCAGCGCGATCGCCTTGGCGGGGAAACGCAGCGTGCCCGACGTCGGGGTGGGCGGCACGTAGGGCCCGTCGCCGCGGTGCAGGGTCCCCTTGGCATCGTGCTCGGCGACGAGCTCGCGGACCAGCGCGGCGATCGCGGAGGCGTGGCCCTCGCCGGCCATCTGCGCGACGACATAGCCCTCGGGGTCGATCACGACGAGCGTCGGCCAGGCGCGGGCGGTGTAGGCGCCCCACGTGACGAGCTCCGGGTCGTCGAGGACCGGGTGGTGCACCTCGTATCGCTCGACCGCGGCCGCGAGCGCCACCGGGTCCGCCTCGTGCTCGAACTTGGGCGAGTGCACGCCCACGATGACGAGCACGTCGCGGTGCTGCTCCTCGAGGTCGCGCAGCTCGTCGAGCACGTGCAGGCAGTTGATGCAGCAGAAGGTCCAGAAGTCGAGGATCACGATCTTGCCGCGCAGGTCGGCGAGCGCGACCGCACGGCCGCCGGTGTTGAGCCAGCCGCGTCCGACCAGCTCGGACGCACGGACCTTGGGCAGCGACGTGGTGCTCACGGGGTCATTGTCGCGTGGCTCGCGCGCCAGGCTCCGCTCGTGCATCGTCGCCTGTCGGCCGTCGTGGTCGTCGCCGCGTCCGTCACTCTCGCGGGGGCGTGCTCGTACGCCGACTCGCCCGGCCTGGAGCTCGCACAGGAGGCGTGTGCCGACGTCGCACCGCTCGATCCCGTGGCGCAGACAGACGATCTCGCCGAGATGCCGCAGCACCTCCGGCGTGAGTTCGAGCCTCGCCGGGTGACGCTCGGGGACGCGCTCGAGAAGGACCAGAACAGCGTGCACAAGTCTCTCTACGATGCAGCGGTCGCGGTCCTGGAGTGGGCCGACGAGCTGGAGTACGCCGCGGAAGCGCCGGCCGTCCCGGACGGGATGGTCTACTACGGCACGGCCAACGTCGTCGATCTCTTCATCGCAGAGTGCCGCCAGATCACGTCGGTGACGTGAAGGAACTGGGTCGTCCCACCGGATGCTTCATCTCCGGTGGTCCGGCACGCGTACCAGCGGTACGTTGCGCGCGCTGGTCCTTCAGGTTCGAGCTCGCACTAAGGAGCGTCATGGTTGTCGAGAAGGTGGAATCGGCGTTCTGGTTCGCGGGCGGAGCACTGGGACTCGCCGCACTCTCGTTCGCCTTCATCGAGACGAGCCTGTTGTTCGTCGTCTGGTTCGTCGCCGGAGCGGTGGGGCTGACCGCGCTCGGATACGCCTACGCCGCGGCGCGGCTTGCTGCGCAGAAGCTCGACGCCATGCATTCGGCGCTGACGGAACGGCAGGAAGTCGCGTCGGAAGACTGAGTCGAAAGGCTGACGCTGAGCGGCGGAGCCGCCGCCGGGCTCAGAGCGCGCGCACGTGGCCGACCACGTGGACGCGCACGGGCACGCCGTCGATCACTGGCGGCACGTCCTTGCGCGCCTGCACCGTCTCGACGTTCACCTGCAGCACCCAGTCCGAGTCGCTGCCGCGCTGGGACAGCCCCACGCCGCACACGCCGTCGACGCGCTCGATCGCCCTGCGGAGCTCGGCCTTGGCGGCGCGAGCCCGGTCGATGGTGACCATGGGATGCACCTCCTGCTCCCCCATTGTCCTCCTGCTGTCCAGACCTCGCCGACGCGGGGAACCGTGCCGGCCGAAGATCGCCCGGCCGCTGGGGGTGATTCTGTTGCACGGCCGGCCCTCCGGCAGGTTCGACGTCGGGCTCCGGCGTACGGTGTGAAGCGGGGCGTACCGCGCGATCAACGCTGATCTGGGAGGCTTCCGATGGTTTCAATCGAGTCGAAGAGCTTCGACGCACCCGACGACGTCCGACCCTTCGCTGACAAGGGCGAGGCCCAGGTCGTGAGCCTGGCCGGCAGCTCGGTGCTCAAGGGTCGGTTCGACCCGGGCTGGCGGTGGTCGGAGCACCTGCGTCCCATCGCCGGGACCGACAGCTGTCAGTCGACCCACTTCCTCTACGTGATCTCGGGCCGGATGCACGTGGTGATGAACGACGGCACCGAGGGCGAGGCCGCCCCCAACGACGTCGTGCGGATCGAACCGGGCCATGACGCCTGGGTCGTCGGTGACGAGCCCTGCGTCGTCGTCGACTTCGGCGCGTCCCCCGCGTACGCCACCAAGAGTGGGTGATCGCCGCACGAGCAGCGCTGGCACGGCCTGGCGCAGGATAGGGCCGTGAGCACCCCGACCATCACCCTCAACAACGGCGTGGCCATCCCCCAGCTCGGGTTCGGCACGTACAAGCTGCCAGCCGCCGACACGCGCGACCTGGTGCTGCGGGCGTTCGACGCCGGCTACCGGCATGTCGACACCGCGCAGATGTACCGCAACGAGCGCGCGGTCGGCGAGGCGGTCGCGGCGTCGGGCCTGGCGCGCGACGAGGTGTTCGTCACCAGCAAGCTCAACAACGCCTTCCACGCGCACGACGACGCGCTTGCGGCCTTCGACCGCACTCTGGACGAGCTGCGGCTCGACGTCGTCGACCTCTTCCTCATCCACTGGCCGCTGCCCGCCCTCGACCGGTACACCGAGGCGTGGGGAGCGCTCGAGGAGATCTACGGCTCGGGCCGGGCGCGCGCGATCGGCGTCTCGAACTTCCAGCCGGACCACCTGCAGCGAGTTCTCGACGCGGGCACGGTCGTCCCGGCGGTCAACCAGGTCGAGGTGCACCCGTGGTTCGCGAACGCCGAGGTGCGGGAGCTCGACGCCGCGCACGGCATCGTCACCGAGGCGTGGTCGCCTCTCGGCCGGGGGCGCGTGCTCGACGACCCGACCATCACGCGGATCGCAGCGGCCCGCTCGCGGACGCCGGCGCAGGTCGTGCTGCGCTGGCACGTGCAGAACGGCCACGTGGTCTTCCCCAAGTCCGCGACGCCGTCGCGCATCGTCGAGAACGCGCGGATCTTCGACTTCGAGCTGAGCGACGCGGACCTGGCCTCGATCAGCGCGCTCGACCGTGGCGCGCGCACCGGCTCCCACCCCGACCATGAGAACCGCACCGACCGTTAGGGCCCTAACCTCGGGAGCATGAACCCGTGGCTGGAGGTCGTCGGCTGGATCGGCTCGATCCTCGTCGTCTACTCCCTCACCCAGGCGCGCCTGCTCCGCTTCCGGTGGCTCAACCTGACCGGGTCGGTGCTCGCGACGGCGTACAACGCGATCATCGGCATCTGGCCGTTCGTCGCGATGAACGGAGCGATCGCGCTCATCAACGTCTACTGGCTGCAGCGGCTCTACCGCGAGGCGCACGACGACTCGACGTACGAGGTCGTCGAGGTCACGCCCGACGACGCCTACCTGCGCCACGTGCTGCGGACCCATGCCGACGACATCGCGCACTGGTCCCCGGTGTTCGACCCGCATCCCGAGCCGGGCGGCCGCGCGACGTTCCTCGTGCAGCGCGGGGCCGAGACGGTCGGCGTCGTCGTGGTGCGCGACGCCGGTGAGGGCGAGGCCGTCGTCGAGCTCGACTGGGTCAGCAAGAGGTTTCGCGACTTCACACCCGGCGAGTTCGTGCACCGCGACAGCGGGATCTTCGCCGGGCGGGGGTTCACGCGCGTCGTGACGAGCCTCGAGGCCGTCAAGGACGCCACCTACCTCGAGCGCATGGGCTTCGTGCCCGACGAGGGCCGCTGGGTCCGAGAGCTCGCCCCGGCCGCATAGGTCTCACGCGCCGGTGGCTACAGTTTGTCCCCGTTCGACGGTCGGATCGGGGACAAACTGTAGCCACCGGCCGACGGCGCGTCAGACGGCGGTCAGACGAAGCGGCGGGTCGTGCGGATGCCGACCACGAGCCCGACGGCGCACGTCGCCGCGGCGGCCACCACGCCCCACAGCACGACGGGATCGTCGAACCGGCCGGCGAACAGCACGCGCTCGGCGTCGACCATGTACGTGAGCGGGTTGAACTTCGCCGCGACCTGCATCCAGCCCGGCCCGGCCTCGAGCGGCAGCATCATCCCCGACAGGATGAGCAGCGGGAACAGCAGCGACTGCTGCACGCCCCAGAAGAGCCACTCGCGGTTCTTGGCCGCGAGGGCCAGCGCGTACGAGAACGCGCCGACGCCGATGCCGAAGATCCCGAGCAGCACGAGCCCGGCCAGCGCCGGCCCCACGTGGAACCGGAAGCCGAACGGCACGCACAGGGCCGCGATGATGAGGCCCTGCACCAGCAGCGGCGCGAACTCCTTCAGCGCCCGGCCCACGAGGATCGCCGACCGGTCGAGCGGCGTCGCCAGCACCCGCTCGTAGGAGCCGGTCATGACCTCGTAGAGCAGGTTCGCACCGGTCATCGAGGTGCCGAACAGCGAGATCATGACGATCACGCCGGGCACGAACCACTGCAGCGTCTCGCCGGTGCTCAGCCCGGCGTCGCCGAACCCGCCACCGAACGTCCCGGTGAGCAGCGGCCCGAACAGGCCGAGGAAGATCAGCGGCTGCAGCAGCGAGAAGATCAGCGTGAACGGGTCGCGGACGGTCAGCAGGATCTCGCGCGTGAACACCGCGCGGGTGTCGGCGAGGAACTTGCCCGGCCCGGTGCGCGTGACGATGCGCGGCGCCTCGTGCTCCGGCTCCCGGGTCTCGGGGACGGTGGTGGTCCCGGTGCGCTCGGTCATGCTGCCGCCTCCTCGCGCAGGCTCCGACCGGTCAGGTTGAGGAAGACGTCGTCGAGGCTCGCCTGCTTCACGTTCGCGGACGTCGTGGTGAGGCCGGCGAGCCGCAGCGCCTCGATCGCGGCCGGCAGGCGGTCGGCGCCGTGCGCCGTCGCGACCCGCACGCGCATGCCGCCGTCGCGCTGCGTCACCGCCACGTCGTCGAGGCCGGCCGGCAGCGCCTCGCGGACGGTCGCGTCGTCGTTGCCGGCCACCTCGAGCGTGAGGACGTCGTCGGCGTGCTCGCGTTTGAGGACGCCGGGCGCGGCATCGGCGATGATGTCGCCGTGGTCGATGACCACCACGCGCTCGGCCATGGAGTCGGCCTCGTCGAGGTAGTGCGTGGTGAGCACGACCGTCATGCCGTACCGCTCGCGCATCCCCGTGATGTGCTCCCACAGGTTGGCCCGCGAGTGCGGATCGAGGCCCGTGGTGGGCTCGTCGAGGAACAGCAGCGGCGGGTGGTTCATGAGCCCGAGCGCGACGTCGAGCCGCCGCCGCTGCCCGCCGGAGAGCGACTGCACCGACCGCTTCTCGAGGCCGTTGAGCTCGAGCGCGCCGATGAGGTCCGCGGCCCGCTCCTTGTACACCGCGGGCGCGAGCCCGTAGAAGCGGCCCTGGTTGTGCAGCTCGTCGCGCACCTTGTAGCTGAACCCGCCACCGGTTCCCTGACCGATGAACCCGATGCGTGCGCGTACCTGCGCCGGGTGGGCGACGACGTCGAACCCCGCGACCTGCGCGCTGCCCGCCGTGGGCGTCAGCAGCGACGTGAGCATCCGCAGCGTCGTCGACTTGCCCGCCCCGTTCGGCCCGAGGAACGCGACCAGCTCGCCCTCGGACACGTTCACGTCGATGCCTTTGACCGCCTCGACGACGTCCTTGCCCCGCTTGAAGGTTCTCGTCAGGCCCCGTGCTCGGATCATGCGGACACACTCCCGTCGTGTCGTCGACCGGCCCCTCTCCGACCGTAGACCCAACCGCCGACAGGAACTCATCGACCGTCTCGGTAGTGTTTCGTCATGATCGGATGCGCCGCTGTGCCGGGCCGGACGTGAAGGCCGTCGTCTACGACCGGTACGGGTCGCCCGACGTGCTGCGCATCGAAAACGTCCCCGTGCCCACGCCCGCCGCCGGCCAGGTGCGGGTGAAGGTCGCTGCGACGTCGGTCAACCTGAGCGACTGGGAGGCGCTGCGCGGATCGCCGGCGTACGCCCGGATCGGAGGGCTGCGTGCCCCGCTTCGCCGGACGCTCGGATCGGACATCGCCGGCGTGGTGGACGACGTCGGGGAGGGCGTGACCCGGTTCCGCGTCGGTGACGAGGTGTACGGCGACAACCTCACGCTGATGGGTGGCTTTGCGCAGTATGCGCTCGCGCCGGAGTCCGTGCTCGCCCGCAAGCCGTCCGAGCTCACGTTCGCCGAGGCCTCGACCATCCCGCAGGCGGGCGCGATCGCCCTGCGCGGCACCGAGAAGGTCGTGGCGGGCAGCCGGGTGCTGATCAACGGGGCCGGCGGAGGATCAGGATCCTTCGCCGTCCAGCTCGCGAAGCGGCTCGGTGCACACGTGACAGGTGTCGACAACGCCGCCAAGCAGGACTTCATGCGGTCGGTCGGCGCCGACGAGGTCATCGACTACGAGCGGGAGGACTTCACCCGGACGACCCGGCCGTACGACCTGATCCTGGACCTGGTCGCGCACCGGTCGGTGTTCGCCTACCGCCGCGCCCTCGCACCCCGCGGCAGGTATCGCTGCGTGGGTGGGTCGGTGCGGGCGCTGCTGCGCGTGCTGACCGTCGGCTCGGTGCTGGGGCGGGTCACCGGCCGCTCGCTCGGGGTGCTCGTGGTGAGGCCGGGTCCGGCCCACTTCGGGCCCCTTGCCGAGCTCTGCGTCGCCGGGGACGTCAGGATCCACATCGACCGGAGCGTCGCACTCGAGGACGTCCCCGCGGCGCTTGCTCGCGTCGGCGAGGGCCGCGCGCTCGGAAAGGTGGTCGTCGTTCCCTAGCGCATCTCGCACGCGCGACGGGAGGTTGCATTCGAGAAGCACCGACCGGCTCCGCTCACCACGTGAAGGGCCACGACAGGAGCGGCCAACGACGTCAGGAGACACCATGCCGAAGTACCTGCTCCTCAAGCACTACCGCGGTGGCCCGGAGCCGCACCGTCCCGTGCTCGACGGCGACCTCTCTGCCGCCGCCGCGTCGTCGCCGCCGAGCGCATGATTTCCGCTTGTCGGCTGCCGGCTGCGGGCGGAGCATGACCCCGTGCCGATCCTGCCCGCCGACCGTGACCCCCGACTGATCACCATCCGCCGTGGCGGAACGTTGACGGACGAGGATCACCGGTTGCTGGCGGAGTGGGCCGCCCTGTGCGCGGAGCACGTCCTGCATCTCTTTGAGCGGGCCAAGCCGGACGACACCCGTCCGCGGGACGCCATCGAGATCGGTCGTGCCTGGGTGCGCGGCGAGGTGCACATGCGTGTGGCCCACCGGGCCGCCTTCCCGGCGAACGCCGCCGGACGCGGACTGCCCGAACCCGCGAAGTATGCCGCTCTGGCGGCCGGGCAAGCGGCCCCTGTCGCGCACGTCGCCGCACACGCCCTGGGCGCTGCCGCGTATGCCATCAGGGCAGCCGCTGCCGACGCTTCTGGGAACGGCGAGGCCGAGGCAGCACGCGTCGCCGAACGCGACTGGCAGCGAGAACGAATCCCTGCGGGGCTTCGGGAGCTCGTCCTCGACGACCAGCGGCGTCGGAGCGCGATCTGCTGGAACGTCTTCGACGACTGACGCCGCGAACCCGTCCGAGCCCGCGGAGACGACGATCGTCTCTGCGACCCACGAGACCACTCGGGAGGAACGATGGAGCAGGCCATCTCCTACGTCGTGACCGGAGGCAACCGCGGCATCGGGCGCGCGATCGTTCACCAGCTTTCGCGCACCGGGCACGTCGTCGTGCTCGACTCGGACATCGGCCTCGAGTGGGAGGCCGAGCGGGTGCACGTCGTCCACGGCGACGCCGGCGACCCCGACACGGCGCGCGCCGCGGCCGAGGAGGCCGAGTCACGAGCCCCGCTGGCGGGATGGGTCAACAACGCCGCGGTCTTCCGCGACGCGAGCCTGACCGATGCCGGCGCGCGGGAGGTGGCCGCACTGATCGCCGCCAACCTGGACCTCGCCGTCGTGGGTTGCCATGCGGCGGTGAACCACTTCACCGGCTACGGGCGCGGCGGGTCGATCGCGAACATCTCGTCGCACCAGGCGCAGCGTCCGGTGCGAGGGGCGCTGCCCTACGCGACGGCGAAGGCCGCCATGGAAGGGCTGACCCGCGCGGTGGCGGTCGATCACGGCCCGCAGGGCATCCGCGCCAACGCCGTGGCACTGGGGTCGATCGCCACGTCTCGCTACGAGGAGTACCGCGCGGCTCATCCCGAGGTGGACGAGCAGATGGCCGCCATCCATCCCCTGGGCGGCGTCGGCCGACCCGACGACGTGGCGAGCGTCGTGGAGTTCCTGCTGTCCGAGCGCGCTCGCTTCATCACCGGCGCCGTCCTGCCGGTCGACGGAGGACGCTCCGTCCTGGGCCCCGACCCCGAAGCCACCTGAGCGTTCCCCTCGCGCAGCGACCGGCGTCGACTTCGTACCAGGAACCTCTCGTCAAGTCCGCGCCCAGCCTCTACGATGAACTGGTCCAGACCAGTTCTGTCCAACGGAGGACTCGTGGAACGCACCGTCGTCGTCGCCATCACCGAGGGCCTGCACGCCCGGCCCGCGGCGCTCTTCGCGCAGGCCGCGGGCCGCCAGCAGGTGCCTGTGCAGATCGCCAAGCCGGGCGGCTCGCCCGTGGACGCGTCGAGCATCCTCGGACTCATGACGCTCGGCGCCGGCGTCGGCGACGAGGTGGTGCTCAGCACCGAGTCCGACGACGGCGAGGCGACCGCCGCGCTCGACGCGCTGACGGAGCTCCTCGCCCAGGAGTCGCTGTCCTGATCAGAGCGCGAGCTCGGTGATCAGAGCGCGAGCTCGTCCAGCAGCGGCTGGAGCCGCCCGCGCACGACCGCGCGGGCGGTCTCGGCGTCGGGCTGCGCGCACGCGATCCGGGCCAGCTCGGCGCACTCGCCCGACGTGGTCGCGGCCAGCACCGCGGCCACGTCGCCGAGCGCGCGCGGCGTCATCGACAGCGACGTCACGCCCAGCCCCACGAGCACCGGCGCAAGCGCCGGGTCCGCCGCGGCCTCACCGCACACCCCGACCGGCCGCCCGTGCACGGCGGCGCCCTCGCACGTCGCACGCACGAGGTCGAGCACGGCCGGCTGCCACGCCGTCGACAGCGCCGCGAGCTCGCCGAGCATCCGGTCGGCCGCCATCGTGTACTGGATCAGGTCGTTGGTCCCCAGGCTGCCGAACGCCGCGTGCCCGAAGATCCACCGCGACCTCAGCGCGGCGGCCGGCACCTCGACCATGACACCCGCCTGCTCGAGCCCGTGCTTGGCGCAGGCCGCGACGAAGTCCCGCGCCTCTTCGGACGTGGCGACCATCGGCGCCATGACCCAGACCTCGGCCTCCTCGGCCGCCGCTGCCTCCGCGATCGCCTCCAGCTGCCGGTCCAGCACGTCCGCGTGCCCGACGGCGGTGCGCAGCCCGCGCACGCCGAGCGCCGGGTTCGGCTCGTCGTCGGCCGTGACGAACCCCATCGGCTTGTCCGCACCCGCGTCGAGCGTGCGCACCACCACGCGCCTGCCCGCGAACGCGGCCAGCACGCGCCGGTAGGCGCTCACCTGCTCGGCCACCGACGGCTCGGCCGCCCGGCCCAGGAAGCAGAACTCGGTGCGGAACAGCCCCACGCCCTCGGCCCCTGCCTCCGCCGCGACCCGCGCGCCGTCAGGGTCGGCCACGTTGGCGAGCAGCTGCACATGCACGCCGTCGGCCGTGCGCCCCGGCCCGTGGAACCTCCGGGCCGCCTCGCGGTGCGACGCCGCGGCCACGGCCTCCGGGTCCGGGTTGCGCACCACGGACCCCGCGCCGCCGTCGACGAGCACCGTCTCACCGTCCGTGAGCGCGTCCGCCCCCGTGACGGCGACGACCGCCGGGATGCCCAGCGACCGGGCCAGGATCGCGGTGTGCGAGGTCGGCCCGCCCTCGCTCGTGACGATGCCCAGCACGGTCTCGGGGTCGAGCGTCGCGGTGTCCGCGGGCGCGAGGTCCTCGGCCACGAGCACGAACGGGTGCCCCGGCTCCGGCACGCCCGGCGGACGCGCGCCCGTCAGCTCCGCGACGATGCGGTCACGCACGTCGCGCACGTCGCGCGCCCGCTCTGACAGCGGCGGCCCCAGCTTCTCGAGCTGCGTCGCGAGCCCGCCCGCCGCGTCCCACACCGCTCGCTCGGGCGTGAGCGCGTCGTCGCGGATGCGCCGCTCGGACTCGGCGGCGAGGGTCGGGTCCGCGGCCATCGCCGCGGTCACCGCGAGCACGTCGGCGGCCGTGCCGGAGAGGCGCCCGGCCTGCTCGGTCAGTCGCTCCTGGACGGCCCGCGCGGCGGCACCGAGCCGCTCGACGGCGTCCTCGACGTCGTCCGCAGGGAGGCGCGTCGTGGGCGGCTCGGGGACGGGCGGCGGCATCGTGACGACGACGCCGGCCACCCGCCCCGGGCTCACCGGGGCGCCAGTGAGGGTGCTCGTCATGAGGCCGAGTCTCCGGCCGACGCCCGCGTCGCGCCCGTCGTGCGCTCCGCCGTCGTGCGCTCCGTCGTCGTCCGCTCCGCCGCGGGGTCGGCGCCCGGGGCGACGGAGGGATCGGCGCCGGCCGGCGCGGACACCGGGTCGTCCTCACGTCCCGGCGTCTTGAGGTTCCACCTCGTGATGACCCAGCGGAAGAGGAAGTAGTAGATAGCCGCGTACCCGAGCCCGATGGGGATGAGCAGCAGCGGCATCTCGGCGATGCGGAAGTTGAGCAGGTAGTCGATCACGCCGGCCGAGAAGCCGAACCCGTCGCGGATGCCGAGCGCGTTGACGAGCGCGAGCGACGTGCCCGTGAGCACCGCGTGGATCGCGTAGAGCGGGTAGGCGACGTACACGAACGCGAACTCGAGCGGCTCGGTGACGCCTGTGACGAACGAGACGAGCGCGGCCGAGCCCATGACCCCGGCGATCGCCTTGCGCTGGGACGGCTTGGCCGTGTGCACGATGGCGAGGGCGGCGGCCGGGAGCGCGAACATCATGATCGGGAAGAAGCCGGTCATGAAGGTGCCTGCGGTCGGGTCGCCGTGCAGGAATCGCAGGATGTCGCCGTTCCATACCTCGCCGTTGGCGTCGGTGAACTCGCCGAACTGGAACCACGGCAGCGAGTTGAGCAGGTGGTGCAGGCCGACGGGCAGCAGCAGCCGGTTCGCCGTGCCGTAGACGAACGCGCCGAGGACGGCCGACCCGGTGACCCAGTCGCCGACCGCTGTGAGGCCGGCGTCGAACGCCCGGTAGAGCACCGCGCCGGCGACGGCCACGAGGATGGCCGCGCCCGCCGTGACGATCGGGACGAACCGGCGCCCGCCGAAGAACGCCAGGTACGCGGGCAGCTTGATCCGGTAGTACCTCTGGTACAGCAGGGCGGTGACGAGGCCGATGACGATGCCGCCGAGCACGCCGTAGTCGATCAGCTCCTGGGTCTCACCCTCCGCGGGCGCGCCGAGCACATGCGGAGACAGCGCGTCGCTCACGCCCTTGAACACGAGGTAGCCGACGAGGGCCGCCAGGCCCGTCGATCCGTCGGCCTTGCGCGCGTACCCGACGGCGACGCCGAGCGCGAAGATCAGCGGCAGGTTGGTGAACAGGGCGCCACCGGCGGAGAGCAGCACGTCGGCGACGGGCTGCACCCACTCCCACGTCCCGGCGACGCCGTCGGCGCCGAGCATGTCGGGCTTGCCGAGCCGCAGCAGCAGCGCGGCGGCGGGCAGGGAGGCGATCGGCAGCATGAGCGAACGGCCGATCCGCTGCAGCTGCGCGAGGCCGGGGAAGCCTCGCCTGGTCGGTGTCTCGGCGACCGTGGTCATGTGGAGCTCCTCTCGGAGGTGCGGCATCGTTGCCGGCGGGCCCGACCGCGGCGGGCGCCGGCTGGTTGTCTGGACCACTTGCACGCAGAGTGGTCTAGACCTCATGATGTGTCAACCCCTGGAGGTGATCCAGGCCACAGGACTCACAGGCGAGGACGCACGCGACGATGGGCAGAGCACGGCCGGGCGACGGCGAGCACAAGTACCTCACGGTGCGCGCCTACCTCGCCGACCTCGTCACCCAGGAGCTCGAGGTCGGCGACGCCGTCCCGTCCGAGCGCACGCTCACGGAGAAGTTCGGCGTCTCGCGGATGACCGTCCGCCAGGCGATCGACGCCCTCGTGACCGAGGGCGTGCTGCACCGGGAGCAGGGCCGAGGCACGTTCGTCGCGCCGCCCCGCGCGGACTTCGAGATGCGCCTGACGACGTTCGGCGAGGAGGCCCGGCGTCGGGGGATGGAGCCCGGCACGCGGGTGCTGGTGGCCGAGACCCAGGCCGCGCCGCCGTCGGTCGCCGAGGCCCTTGGCCAAGCCGAGGGCGCGCCGATGCACCGCGTCGTACGACTGCGCTCCGCGGACGGATCGCCGATGTGCATCGAGGAGGCGTGGGTGCCGGTCGACCTCGCGCCCGACCTGCTCGACGGCGGCGTGCCCGAGAGCCTGTACGGCGCGCTGCGCGAGCGCGGGCTCGCGCCCACCTGGGGCGAGGAGACCATCACCGCCTCCGACGCGACGCCGGCCGAGGAGCACGCGCTCGAGCTGACCGCGTCCCGGGCCGTGATGCGCACCGTGCGGCGCACGTTCGCCGGCGACACCCCCCTCATGTACTCGCGCTCGAGCTACCGCGGGGACCGGTACAGCGTGTTCGTCCCGCTGCGCGAGGCGCGCCCGACACTCGTGCCGACGACGTCACGAGCGACCGAAGGGAAGGTTTCATGACCCAGCCCCGCTCCCCCTCCGACGCCGAGGTCGCGCGCGCGATCCTGACCGGTCTCGGGGGCGTGGACAACATCGAGGAGATCGACCCGTGCACCACGCGGCTACGCTCCCTCGTCAAGGATCCGACGCTCGTCGACAAGGCTCTGCTGCGCAGCGCCGGCGCGTTCGGCGTCATGATCAACGGGCGCGTGGTGCAGGTGGTGGTCGGCCCGCGCGTCGACACGATCGCCTCCGACCTCGCCGACCTGATGTGACCGCCCGGACCGGGCAGAAGTGGGAGCACCCGTGAGCAAGGCAGAACAGATCCTGCGCGCCCTGGGCGGCGGCGACAACGTCCTCGACCTCGAGCCGTGCATCACGAGGCTGCGTGTCGAGGTCTCCGACCCGTCGCTCGTCGACGAGGCGGGTCTGCGCGCGGCGGGCGCGATCGCCGTCGTGCAGTCGGGCCCGGCGATCCAGGTCATCGTCGGCCCCGAGGCCGACAACCTCGCCTCCGACATCGAGGACCTGCGCTGATGGCGTCGCTGACCGTGCTGGCGCCGGTCGCGGGGACCGTCGTCGCGACCGCCGACATCGACGACCCCGTGTTCTCCGCCGGGCTCGTCGGGCCAGGCACCGCCGTCGAGCCCGACGACGACGGCGAGGTCGTCGCCCCCATCGCCGGCCGCATCGTCAAGATGCACCCGCACGCGTTCGTCGTCCAGCACGACGGCGGCCAGGCCGTGCTGGTGCACCTCGGCATCGACACGGTGCAGCTCGGCGGCGAGGGCTTCGCGGTGCGCGTCGCGGAGGGCGACGTCGTCGCGGCCGGGGACGTGCTCGTCTCCTGGGACCCCGCTGCGGTGCGCGACGGCGGCCGCTCGGCCGTCTGCCCGGTGGTCGCTCTCGAGGCGTCGCCCGACGTCGTCACGTCCCTCGCGGAGCCGGGCACGCGCGTCGAGCGCGGGGCGGAGCTGCTCGCCTGGTCGTGATACCCGGGCGCGGGCGACTGAAATCCGGTGGTCTGAGGACGTGCCGACGGTCCACCCTGTAGGACATGCATCTCACCTTCCTGCATGACCCACGGGGTGAGTGCCTCACCCTGATCCGACGAGCGGACGGCGCGGAGCTCACTCTCACCTCCTACTCACGCAAGCACCGTGTGCCCCACGACCTTGCGCACGCCGTCACCGAACGCGAGCTGGGAATACCCGACGGCATCTTCGGCTGCATCGCGGCAGGTGCCGTGTTCGACAGCATGCGGCAGACAGCGGGCAAGAAGCGCCACGACGCCAAGGTCCGAAGCACCCGCATCCTGAAGGGGCCGAACAGCATCGGCATCAGCGAGGCGGTCACGAGCGTCATTCACGAGGCGGTCGAGAAGGACGGAGCCACGCCGTACGCCCAGGTCCGCGAGATGTGGGGCGTCACCCAGTCGGATCCCTGTCCCTACCTCGACCCGGATCTCGACCGCGCCACCGAGACCTTGCGCGAGCTGAGCCGCCGATGGCAGATGAGCTCCGATCCACTCGTCTTCCCCTGGCCGAGGAGACTCCAAGCCGCCTACGCCGGGCGATAGGCATCGCGGCGACGTCTGGGAGAGGCGGAGGCAGGACCGGCCTCGGTGGGATCGGGCTCATTCCGGTGCGTGACGGTCGTCGCGGGCGCGGACGCTCCTCGCCAGCGATGCGGGGACTACGGCGCGCCTCCGAAGTCCGGGATCTCCAGCCGGACACCACCCTTGAGGGCGGATTCGTGCGCGATGACGCCGGGCAGCGTGTACCGTGCCGCGACCCAGGCGTTGACCGGCGGGAGCGAACCGCTGTTGACCGCCGTCACGAAGTCGTCGGCCAGGAAGTGGTGGCTGCCCTCATGCCCGTTCGACACGTTGGCGAACTCCTTCGGCAGCCTCGACCGGTCGTGCACCGGCGCCGAGCCTGAGGTGAATGCGTCCCGCAGTGCAGGCGCCACGTGCTCCAGCGACGGGTCGTCGGGGGAAAGGGTGGGCTTGGGTCGCAGCAGTTCGGTGATGTCCGCGGCGTTCTCCCGGTCCTGCCAGACGCTGACGGTCGCGAGCTGCTCGAGGCTCGCCTCGGTGCCGAAGAACCGGAACCGCGACTCACGGAGGTGGGAGGGATACCCGACCCGTCGAAACTCGTTGATCCGGAACGCGCCGCCGCCCGCGACCTCGAACAGCGCGGTGGCATTCGAGAAGTCGTTGCCGAACTGGCTCAGCGTCTTGTCGAACACCCCGTCTCCTCGGTCGTCGATGACGCCGATCGCGGAGACGCTCGTCGCGTACGTCTGCCAGGCGCCGAGAACTCCGCCGATGGAGTGCGTCGGATACAGCAGTGGCGGGTAGCTGGCAGTGGCCTTCCAGTTCTCGCCGCCGCTGTAGCGGTACGCGTCGTAGAAACCGAGGTCCATGTCGTGGACGTAGTCACCCTCGGCATAGAAGAGGCGCCCGAAGGCCCCCTGGGCGACCTTGTCGCGGGCGTAGACGGTGGCCGGGTTGTAGTGGCTCGTCTCGCCCATCATGTAGGTCAGCCCGGTGTCGCGGACCGCGTCGATGATGGCCGCGATCTCCCCCTCCGTCACGGCCATGGGCACCGAGGAGTAGACGTGCTTGCCGGCGCGCAGCGCCTGGACGACCAGCGGGCCGTGCGTCCAGCGCTGAGTGAAGATCGCGACCGCGTCGACGTCCGACTCGAGCATTGCCTCGTACGACGGAAGCGTCCCGGCGAGGTCGTGGTCGGCAGCGAGCCGCGCGGCCCGCTCCGGCACCAGGTCGATGACGAAGATGTCACCGACGCCCGGGTGCAGCCGCCAGAGCTTGACGAACTGCCCGGCGAACTGCCCCGCTCCAACGATGCCGAGAGAGAACACAGAAGGCTCCTTGTCGTGTAGTCACAGATCAGCTTTGACGGTCACGACGATACGAACCTACGATCGGCGAATTCTTCATCGATCGGAGCAAGTGTTTCTTGGATCCTCAGATCGCACCCAGCAGCGGGATCGAGCCACCGAGCCTCCTGGGGTGGGCCGGCCGCCCGATGCTCATGGGCGTCGCCCATCAGCACGACGACCTGGAGATCAACCTCGTCGCCGAGGGCGGCACGATGCTCTACCTGTTCGGCGGCGTGCCCGTCGAGGTCGGACCGGGGTGCGTGGCGGCCTTCTGGGCGGCCGTGCCCCACCAGCTTGTCGCGAGCTCGGCAATCCGGGCTCACTGGGTGCAGGTGCCGTTCGCGACCTTCCTCGGCTGGGGGTTGCCCCAGGTGCTCGTCGCTCGCCTGCTGGCCGGTATGCCCCTCGTGAGCCCGCCGTCGGCCGCGGTGGAGACGGACCCCGCAAACTTCGCCCAGTGGGCCGCGGACCTGTCCAGCGGTCAACCGGAGCGCCGCCGGATCGCGATGCTCGAGGTCGAGGCCCGCGTTCGCCGTCTTGCCTTGGCCACCCTGGGACAACCGGTGCAGCACCACACCGGAAGCGACCCGGCGCTGCGTCAGGTCGTCGCCATGGTGCGGCACATCGCTCAACACTTCCGCGAACCGCTCACCGTCGCGGATGTCGCACGTGCGGCACGACTCCACCCCAACTACGCGATGGCTCAGTTCCGCAAGGTGGTGCGCACGACGATCGTCGACTACCTGACGCGATGCCGCCTTGCCGAGGCTCGTCGCCTGCTCGTCACGACCGACCTGCCCATCGCCGACGTGGCATCCGAGTCGGGCTTCGGTTCGGTCAGCCGGTTCTACACCGCTTTCACTTCCGGCTGTGGCATACCGCCGGCCACGTACCGGCGCGAGCACCGGTACGGTGAACCTCACTGAGGCAGGAACGAACCGCTCGCAGGGCACCATCGGCCCGGCGTGCCTCTCTTGCGGGTGCGGTCAGCTCGCCAGCCGCACGCCGAGCGCCTCGAGCACGGCGTCGATCGGGTTGAGGTAGGTCAGGCCGGTGCCGTTGGAGCCACCGGTCTCGGAGCCCGCGAAGAGCAGTCCGAGCGCCACGCCGTCGGCCCGGTAGACGAGCGATCCCGAGTCCCCGCCGCGGGAGAACGGCCCCTCGCCGGTGGACTCGACCTCGACCTGGTCGTCGAACGACAGCGCGCCCAGCTCCTCGCCGTACCCGACCACGACGTCGTCGAGCTCGATCGCCGTGACCCGGCCGTGCGTCAGCGCCGTCGTCCGGCCGATCTTGGCGACCTCCTCGTTGCCCACGGCCTGAGCGGTCTTCGTGATCCGACCGACCGCCGGGTACTCGGGCTCGATGGCGATGCCCTCGTCGAGCCGTGCGATGGCCGCGTCCACCGTGGCGCGCTCGCCCGCGGCGAGCGGCACGACCTGCGCGAGCTCGCCGACCCGGTCGTCGGGCTCCTGCCCGCCGTCGGCGGGTCCGGGCTGCACGACGACGTCGCCCGGCGTGGCGTCGGGCGACCCGGCGAGCACGTGGCAGTTCGACAGGGCGAACCGCGCGCCGTCGGCCTCCTCCCCCGCGCGCACGACGAACGCCCCGAGCGTCCCCGCCGTGACGTCGGCGTGCGCGATCGACACACCCGGACGCAGCGGGCGCACGCGGTCCGTCTCACCCAGCGCCTGCGCGGTCACGACCGGCGGCCGCGGACTGACCGTTCCGTCAGCGAGCGAGCGGATCCGTCCCGTGCGGCGCACGTCCGCGCCGACCCCGGCCTCGGCGACGACCTTGCGTGCGATCGCCCGCGCGGTCGGGACGCCGAGCCGGTAGCGCACGGCGATGCCGTACGAGCCGTCCTCCTGCACCGCGATACCGAGGGCGATCGTGGGCGCGCGCATCGGGTCGCGACCTCCGGCCGCGTACGGCTCGGCGCGGGCGCCGGCCTGTTCGGCCAGGTCACGGGCCAGCTCGGCCAGCTTGGACTTGGTCTCGCGCGCCTCGGTCAGCTCCATGTGGAGAGTCTGGACCAGGCCTGTGACGCGGACCCGCGTCACGACCCGGCGAGTCGGCGCACGGTCAGTGGAACGCCATCGCGTAGTACGTCTGCCGGTCGACGGTCTCCACGGTGATGTCCCGGGTGCGCTCGACGCGGCGGCGCAGGTTGTCGGCGAACCGCAGCGAGTCGTCGTTGAACCGGGAGACGTCGTATGCGGCCACGACGCGGTGGGCGGCCAGATGGGCGACGAGGGCGTCGAGCATGTCCATGAAGGTGCGCGTGGAGCGCCGGCCCGGGTGCGCGAGCGTGAACCCGACGTACCAGACCGCCCCGCGTGCCGATTGCTCGGGATACCGGGCGGCGAAGAACTCGGGGCTCAC
The DNA here is from genome assembly GCA_009663185.1 of Isoptericola halalbus. GTDB lineage: Bacteria > Actinomycetota > Actinomycetes > Actinomycetales > Cellulomonadaceae > Isoptericola > Isoptericola halalbus. The sequence continues at coordinate 145,603 of VJZX01000005.1, read as the reverse complement.
CCACGGCACCGCGGCGAGATCCGTCGCGAGCGTCGTCAACCCGACCGCCTCGCCCTGCTCGTCGTGGGCGAGGAGCTTGACCACGCGCGGGTCGGCCATCTCCTCGTCGAACTCCTCGCGGTGCAGGACGTGCCGGGCGGCAGCGCGTGTACGCAACGGCTCGAAAGCCTCGAGGTACAGCTCCCAGAAGCGCTCGGCGACCTCGCCGGCCACGGTCTTCTCGAAGGCGACGTCAGTGCTCACTGTCGAGCGCCTCCCAGCCCGCGCGCCGGAAGGTCGCGACGACGACGGCGCACACGGGCAGCGTGCTGCACGTGATGCCCATGACCCGCCGGCCCTCCGGGTGGTAGATGCCCCCGCGCGTGGCCGAGAGGTCCTCAAGACTGTGCGTGAGGTCCGTGGAGACCTGCTCGTGCGAGGGGCCCTCGTGCTCGACGAAGAGCCCCGCGCCGCTGCCGTCGTCGCGCCGCGACCAGGCGACTCCCGCCCAGGCCTCGTGCCCCGGCAGCGAGGCGTGCGCCCGCGCATACACGCAGTACAAGGCGTCCCCATGGTCGCCCCGAAGCTGCTCTGAGCCGTCCACCTCGAGGATCCGGCTGCCGGGAGGGACGACGGAGCTCAGCCGGACGAGGTTGAAGTCGCTCACGCCCGCGACGGCGAGGGCGGAGTCGAACGCGGCGAGCGTGGTCCGCCCGGTGCCGGTACCGGCGCTCACGCGGATGGTCAGGGGGTCGCTCATCAGGACCTCGAGGACGGGAGAACCCGGGGTTCGTCGACGTCGTCGGTGCGACCGGTGGCGGCGTCCAGGAGGTCGAGCACGGAAGGCAGGATGGCATCCGGCGCGGTGCGACCCTTGGTGAGGAAGACGGTACGGCCGAGGCGGAGGTCCTCGCGCTCGTCCGAGCCGACCTCCGCGCCCGAGTAGACGACGAGGGGAACCCGCCGCAGGCGGCCGTCGCGGCGCATGTCCGCCACGAGCTCGTGCCCGGTGCCGCCGGGGAGCGTGAGGTCGAGGACGACGATGTCCGGCTCGTCGCCCCGAGCGAGTGCGACCCGCGCCTCTGCCACGGAGCGCGCCTGCGTGACGACGAGCCCGCCGTTCTCGAGGACTGCCGCCACGACCGTCCGCAGGTCGTCGTCGTCCTCCACGACGAGGACACGGCCGTGGTGCGGCCGCCGCCGGATGACGTCCCGGACGGTCCCGGCGAGGCGGCCCGGGTCCACGGGCTTGACGAGCCAGCCGTCGGCGAGCGCGGCGGTCTCCTGCGCGTCCGCCGGGCGTGTCCCGGACACCACGACGACCGGCACCTCGGCGGTCGCGGCGGAGTGCCGCAGCCGGCTCAGCACCTCGGCGCCGCTTGTGCCCGGCATCGCGAGATCGAGCACGATCGCCGCGGGGTGCTCCTCCTCGATGACCTCGATCGCCGCCCCACCGTCCGTGACGCCGACGACGCCGTACCCCCGCTCCTCCAGCACCGCACGCAGCACGTCGACGACATACGGGTCGTCGTCGACGACGACCACCCGCGTCGCCGCGTGCGTGCCCTCCTGCGACCGTTCTGCGGCGCGCATCGCGTGCGAGGTGACGCGGCGGAGGGTGAACCGGAAGCTGGATCCCCTGCCCTCACCCTCGCTGACCGCCCACAGGCGCCCGCCGTGCCGCTCGACGATGCTCCGGGCGATGGCCAGCCCGAGCCCGGTGCCGCCTCGCTCGCGCGCGTCGGAGGCGTCCACCTGCTCGAACCGGCGGAAGACCGCGTCAAGCTTCTCCGGCGGGATTCCGCGGCCCTCGTCGTCGACGCGCAGCTCGACCATGTCACCGACCGGCACGGTCGTCACACGGACGGTGCTGCCACGCGGGGAGAACTTCACGGCGTTGCCCAGCAGGTTGACCAGTGTCTGCACGATGCGCTCGCCGTCGGCACGGACGACCTCCGACGAGCCGGCCGGCCGCAGGACGACGCCCGCTTCGTCGGCCAGGACCGCGACCTGATCCGCCGCCGTGGCGACGAGTGCATCGACCCGGTGCTCCGCCATCTCGAGCGGTGTCGTGCCCGCGCGCAGGCGCTCGATGTCGAGGATGTCGTCGACGAGCCGACTGAGCCGCTCACTGCTCGTGAGCGCGACGCGGACCATGCGAGCCGCCTGCTCGGGCGAGCCTTCGAGAGCGCCGCCGTCGATAAGCCCGAGCGCACCGCGGATCGCGGTCAGCGGGGTTCGCAGCTCGTGGCTCACCACGGACACGAACTCGTCCTTGATGCGCTCCATCTCGCGCCGCTCGGTGACGTCGCGGAAGGCGACGACCGCGCCGCGGATCCCCCCGTCGTCGCGCAGCGGGCTCGCCGTGACCTCGACAGGCACGTCCTTCCCGTCGAGGCGCCGGTAGACGTCCTGCTCGGCGGTCGCCGTGAACCCGTCGCGCAGAGCCTCGGTGATGTAGCAGTGCTCCTCGGGGTACGGCGTGCCGTCGTCGGCCGGCGCGTGGAAGGTGGCGTGCGCGTCACGCCCTATGAGGTCCGCGGCGGACGCTCCGAGCGTGTGCGCCGCGGCCGCGTTGACGAAGGTCACCCGCCCGGCCGGGTCCACCCCGTAGATCCCGTCGGCCACGGACTCGAGCGTGCGCTCGCGCTCGCTCGCGAGCGAGCGCAGCTGCGTGGTGCGCTCCTCGACGCGCTGTTCCAGTCCGTGGCGCAGCGACTCGTTGTCCATGACGACGATGATCTGGCGAAGGACGACGGCACAGAGCACGGCGACCCACAGCGCGTTCGCCACCCACGGGCGACCCTCGCCGGACTGGCCGACTCGCACCAGCGCTGCCGCGAGGAACATGCAGAACGTCACGACCGTGCCGAGCACCGGCGTCCCGCTGACCTGGCCGACGGCCACACCGCCCGACGCCGCCGGGTGCCTCGCCGCGAGCGCGATGGCGACGTAGCCGCCGACCCACCCCATGTCGATGGGGCCACCGAACGTGAAGGTGCCTCCGACGGACACGAGCGCGAACGCGACGTCGGCCACGGCGTACAGGACGAACCCGCTGCCCACGAGCACCAGCGGGACGCGCTCCGAGGCGCTCGAGCGCGTCATGACGAGGACGGCGAGGGTGGCGAGCAGAGAGTCCGCGACCGGCAGGGCGTAGGCCGTGAGCGCCGGCTGCCTCTCCAGCGTTTCCCCACCGAGGGCGACGGCGAAGAGCGCGATGTACAGGACGGAGCCGCCGACGACGATGCTGTCGAGCAGCATGCGCACGATCTCCTGGCCGCGCGGGCGCGCGGTCGGGAAGAGCGCAAGGCCCACCACGCCGAGCGCAAGGGCGGCGATGTAGGCGGCATCCCCGGTCTCGGGATCGCCGACGAGTCCTGCGTAGACGTTGCCGAGCAGACCGACGACGCCGCCGAGAGAGAGTGCTCCCCAGGCCCGCCGGCGTCGGCCCGTCGACCGTGCCGCGCGCCACCCGCAGCTCGCCGCCGTGATGACGCCGGCGGCCTGAATCGCCGACAGGGAGACCGCCTCGCGCATCGCCTGGTCGAAGGGCCCGGCGAGCACGACGACGAGCGAGAGCATCGCGACGCCGGCCACCCAGCACCAGCGAACGAAGCTGTCCCGCCCCTGCGCAGCAGCGCGTCGCGCCTCCCCCATGTGCCCGAGCGTAGAAGACCATCGCCGGCTGCGCCGCTCAGGCCGCCGTCGAGGCACGACGAGGGGCGACGTCGGCTCCGTCGGGATACGGTCGTCGCAGTTCTGGCGGCGGACTGGGGAGGCGACGTGGGAACGGGCGGCCGGCGCGTGGTGGTCATCGACGACGACCCGTCGATCCGTGAGGTCGCAGCGCTGGCGCTGTCGGCCGTCGGAGGTCACCAGGTGGACACAGCGGGTGACGGGACGGAAGGCATGGAGCTCGCGCGCCGCGTCCGACCGGACGCGATCCTCCTCGACGTCATGATGCCGACGCTCGACGGCCCGACGGTGCTCGCACGCATGCGCAGCATCGAGACGCTGCGCGACGTGCCCGTCGTCTTCCTCACCGCGAAGGTCGGGGCGCAGGACATCTCCCGGCTCCACGGGCTCGGCGCGGTCGCGGTGATCACCAAGCCGTTCGACCCGCTGCGCCTCGCGCAGCAGCTCGCTGACGCGCTGGGGTGGGAGACGTGACCAGGACCCACGCTCGGGCCTGTGCATGTCACAAACCGGCAGCTCGTCCCTCTTGTCCGGCGTGTACCCCACTCCTCGCGTCTCCGACGTGCACGCGGCACTGCGTTGGGCGCTCGACAACGACCTCGAGGCGTTGCTCGACCACCGTCGGCAGGCGCATGCCAGCAGGCCCGCGCGGAAGGCCGCCGACGCGCGGCTCGTCACACGGTGGCAGCTTGCGAGGGTGCCGCGCCGGCCCACGCTCGAGCGCGGGAGGCGGAGCGGTGGCGTCGAACGATAGAGCGACGACCACAGCGGTCATGCCGCGATCTTTCGTGTGACCTAGGCCACATGAAAGATCGCGGCAGAACATCTGTGAGAGCGCGGCTCAGGCGCGCAGCAGCGCCGCGACGCGAGTGCGCCGGCTCCGCGCTGCCGCACCGACCGCGAGCGCGAGCCCCACGAGCGTCCAGAGCACGAGCCACGTGAGAGCTCCGGCGATCCCGCCCGCACCGGGCACGACGACGGCGAGCAGCGCGTCGCGCGCCGCACCGGTGGGCAGCAGGTCGGTCAGCCCGGCCAGGAGGCCGGGCACCGTCGCGACCACGCCCGTGCCGATGAGCAGCACCGCGATGAGCAGGCTGATGCCCCGCCCGGCGTGGCCGAGCCAGCCGAGGAAACCCTGGTGGACGGCGACGAAGCACACGCTCGCCAACGCGCCCACGACGACGGCACCCACCGCCCCGACGATCGAGACGTCCTCGACGACGGCCAGGATGCCACCCACCACCGCACCCGTCGCGAGACCGACCAGCGCAGGAACGCGGAACACCTCGAGGGCGAGCCGCAGGGACCCGCGTGTCGAGCCGAGCGCGCGCCGCGCGACGGGCGGGAACACCGTGAGCAGCCCGAGCGCACCCAGCCACAGCGCCACGGCCGCGAACAGCGGGCCGGTCGCCCCCGTCGACAGGTCGTCGACCCCCGGCGCGGCGACGGGCTCGGCCACGACCGCGGCGAGGTTCTGCCGCTCGCCGTCGGCGTAGGCAGGAATCTGCTCGGTCGCGTCCTCGAGGCCGTCGGACAGGTCGCCCGCACCGCCCGCGAGCTGGTCGACGCCGTCGGCGAGCTCGCCCGCGCCGTCGGACAGGTCGTCTGCGCCGGTGCCGAGCCGGCCGACGCCGTCGGCGAGTCCCGACGCACCCGTCGCGACGCCGGACGCCCCCGCCGAGAGCTGCCCGACGCCGTCGGCCAGCTCCGAGGCGCCCGTCGCGATGCCCGACGCGCCCGTCGCGAGCTGCCCGGCGGCGGCGTCGAGCTGGCCGAGCCCTTCGGCGAGGTCACCAGTCCCGGCGGCGAGCTCCTCGGCCCCGGACACGAGCCCGTCCGTGCCGCCGGCCAGCTCCGCGGCCCCGCCGGCGAGCTGGCCGATGCCACCCTGGAGCGCGTAGAGCCCGGTGGGGTCGCTCGGCGGCGTGCCCGGCTCGCCCGTGAGCTCGGCCCACCCGCCGGCGACCGTCGCGGCACTGGCTTGCAGCTGGACGAGAGGGAGCAGGCCAGCGCACTCAGCCGAGTTGTCGAAGTCCGCGTCGCAGCCGTACGCCGCCGTGGCCCCGTCGATGTACTGCTGGAGCCCCGCCGCGATGCCGGCCGAGCCATCGGTCAGCTGAGCTGCACCGGAAGGCAGCGCCTCCGACCGCTCGTCGAGCCGTGCGAGCTCGCGAGCGAGCTGGTCCGCTCCTCCCGCGAGCTCGCCCGCACCGTCGGCGAGCTGGTCGGCACCGCCCGAGAGCCGGTCCGCCCCGTCGGCGCTCAGCGACACACCACCGGCGAGCCGTACCATGCCGCCGGCGACCTGATCCGCGCCGTCGGCCAGGTCGGACGCACCGGAGGCCGCGTCGCGCGCCCCGCCGGCGAGCTGCGACGCGCCACCCGCGAGCTGCGCCGCACCGGACGACGCCTCGCTCGCCCCGTCGGCGAGCTGCCCGGCACCGCCTGCGAGCTGCGTCGCGCCGTCCGCGGCGTCGCCCGCGCCCTCGGCGAGCTGAGACGCTCCGTCGGCGGCCTCGCCGATACCCTCGGCAAGGTCGCCGAAGCCGATGAGCACGTTGTCCACATAGGTCTCGGTGAGCGCGCTGCTCATGACCGACGTGGCGGTCGTCGCGACGATCTTCGCGAGTGCGTCGTCGACGACCCGGCTGCCCGGCGGCGTCTCGACGTCGATCGTCGCCTGCCGCGCCGCACCGGCGTCGTCCCCGCCGAACGAGGTCGCCGCGGCCGAGAAGTCCTCCGGGACCGTCACCACGGCGGCGTACGTGCCGTCGGCCAGCCCGGCCTCCGCGCCCTCGGCGTCGGTGAGCTCCCACGCGTAGTTCGTGCCCGACGGCGGGACGGCGTCGGGCCCTTCCGCGGCGTCCGACCCGCCGCCGGAGACGAGCCCCGCCGCGAGCTGACGCCCGAGCGGGACCACCTGCCCGTCGACCTCGACCGGCTCGTCGAGGTTGACGATCGCCGCCTTGACGGTGTCGAGGCGGTCCATCGGGTTCCACAGGGCGGCCAGCAAGAGACCGAGCACGAGGATGGGCAGCAGCGCGACCGCGGTGATGCGCCACGGGTCGCGCTCCGGCGTACGGGTCTGCGTGCTGGCGTGGTCCGCGGCGTTCAGGGCGGTCATGCCCGCACCTCCTGGATGGTCGCGTGCTGGCGGTCGGATCGGGGCCCTGGCCCTGGCCCTGGCCCTGGCGCTACGTGCCCGGGCACGGGCACGTGCTCGCCGGGTATCGGTGGCGGCACGGCACCGCCGCTCAACGCGGCGGGCGCACCCCACCCGGCACCGACGTCGAGCACGGGGGTCCCGAGCGGGACGAGGTCCGTGGCCGCCACGCCTGCCGCGCCGATCACGACGGCGACGCCGGCACCCTGGGCGCGGGCGAGCGCGTCGGCGAGCGCCTCGCGCGCCAGCCGGTCGACCACGACGTCGGTCCGGTCGACCACGACCATGCGTGCGCCGTCGCGCACCACGGCCTCGACCGCACCGGCCGGGCGCCCGGCCTCGGCAGCCGCGTCGACGACGGCGACCCGCCCGCGCACCGCGGACGCCCGCTCGGGCAGCACGAGCCCGGTGACCTTGACCGCGCCGCCGTCGGGCGGCACCCGCCCGGCGAGCGCGAGCAGCAGGGCACGAACCGGCACGGACGCGTCGCCGTGCACGCACAGCGCGCCGCCGTCGGGCACCCGCACGCTGACCGGGCCGACCAAGGGCGGCTCCCCGGGCCGTGGCCCGTGCGGACCGGCGACCTCGAGGTCGCGCGCGGCGACGGCGTCGGGCAGGAGGCCGGGCACGGCCGGCGCAGGCCAGTCGGCGAGCCGCAGCTCCTTGGCCAGGCCTTCGCCCTCGACGTCGAACGAGGGCAGCGCCCGGTCGAGCCAGCGCGGCATCCACCACGCGCGCTCGCCCAGCAGCGCCAGGACGGCGGGCACGAGCACCATGCGGACGACGAACGCGTCGACCGCGACGCCCACGGCGAGACCGAGCGCGATGGGTTTGAGGTTCATGTCGCCGTGCGGCACGAATGCGATGAAGACCGCGAACATGATCACCGCAGCGGCGGTGACGACCTGGGCCGACGCCGCGAAACCGGTCAGGATGGCGCGGTGCGCGTCGCCACCGTGCACGTACTCCTCGCGGATGCGCGAGACGAGGAACACCTCGTAGTCCATGGCCAGGCCGAACAGCACGCCCATGAGCACGATCGGCATGAAGCTGATGACCGGGCCCAGGCGGGTGACGCCCAGCGCGTCGGCGAGGACGCCGTCGGCGAACACCAGGGTCACGACGCCGAACGCCGCGCCGACCGAGAGCAGGTAGCCCAGCGTCGCCTTGACCGGGACCCAGATCGAGCGGAACACCATTGTCAGCAGCAGCAGCGACAGGCCCACGACCACGACGGCGAACGGCAGCAGCGCCGCGCCGAGCTTCGCCGACACGTCGATCCCGACCGCCGTGAAGCCCGTGACCGCGAGGTCGACGCCGTACTCGTCGAGGAAGTGGTCGTGCAGTGCCCGGATCTCGTGCACCAGGGCCTCGGTCTCCTCCGAGTCCGGTGCCCCCGTCGGCACGACCTGGATGATGCCGGTGTCCGCGGTCTGGTTGGGCGTGGCGAGCGGAACGTCCGCGACGCCGGGCAGCGCGCGGAGCTCGTCGGCGATGTCCTCCATGAGCCCGACGGGGTCGGTGCTCGTGACGATCGAGCCGGTGACGATGAGCGGGCCGTTGAAGCCGTCGCCGAAGTGGTCGCTGACCATGTCGTACGTCTGACGCGCCGAGCTGTCCTGCGAGAGCGCGCCGGCGTCGGGCAGCGCGAGCCGCAGGTGCGTCGCCGGCCACGCGAGCAGTCCGAGGAGGACCACGACCACGGCGATCGTCACCGCGGGTGCACGCGTCACCGTCCGCACCCAGCCCGTGAAGAAGCGGTTGTGGTGCCCGCCCTCCTGGCCGACGGTGTGCCCGACGGCGGCGCTCGCCGCGCGCTGTCCGCGCCTTCCGCGGCTCGGGCGGGCCGTGGCGGGGCGCAGCCGCTCCCCGGCGAACCCGAGGAGGGCGGGCAGGAGCGTGAGGGAGACCAGGACGGCGATCCCGACCGCGACCGCAGCCGTGACACCCATCACCGTGAGGAACGGGATGCGGGCCACGCCGAGACCGACGAGCGCGATCATGACCGTGAGGCCCGCGAACACGACGGCCGAGCCCGCGGTCGCGACCGCTCGCCCGACCGCCTCGGCGACACCGATGCCGGATCGCAGCTCGTCGCGGTGCCGCGAGACGATGAGCAGCGCGTAGTCGATGCCCACCGCGAGCCCGAGCATCACGGCGAGCATCGGCGTCGTCGAGGTGATGGGGCCGAACACCGTGGCGGCGAAAAGCAGACCCATCGCGACGGCGACGCCGAGCAGCGCGTTGACGAGCGGCAGCCCGGCGGCGACGAGCGAGCCGAGCGTGAGCACCAGCACCACGAGGGCCACCAGCAGGCCGAGCCCCTCGACGAGGCTCATCTCGGGGAGCTCGGTGGCGAACAGCGACCCGCCGAGCGAGGCCTCGGAGCCCGCGGGCAGCGCGGCCGCCAGGTCGTCGGCGATCTCGGCGAGCGCGTCCTTGGTGTCCTCGGTGGTCTCCTCGGACGGCGCGTCGAGCTGGATCGTGAGCAGCGCGGCACGCTCGTCGTTGCTGACCGAGGCCGGCACCTGGTCGTCGTACGGGGAGGTCACGGCCTCGACGTGCTCGAGGCCGGCAAGCTCGTCGACGGTCCTCTTCACGGGCCCGCGGACGGATGCTGCACTGACCGTGCCGCCGGCGGGCGCGACGACGATGATCTGTGCCGTCGCGCCGCTGACCTGCGGAAACGTGGCCTCGAGACGGTCGAGCGCGGCCGCCGACTCGGTGCCCGGGATGCTCACGGAGTTGTCGAGACCCTGGTTGAGCAGACCCGCGAGACCGCCGACGGCGATCAGCACGACGAGCCAGCCGACGACCACGACGCGGCGCGCACGCGCGGCCCAGCGGCCGAGCGAGTAGAGGACGGACGACACATGGACTCCCGGTGACGGAGACGGCTGGTTCGATACGGAACTGTATCCGATGCATCAACGTATCCGATACACAGGTGCATTGGATAGAGTGGGGGCGACAGTTCAGGGACCGTTCACCCGCGGAGGCCGACGTGACGACAGAGCCGGCGATCAGCGCGCGCTCGCCCCGGCGCGAGCGCACCCGCGAGCGCCTGCTCGACGCCGCGTTCGAGGTCTTCGCCGACCAGGGCGTGCAGGGCGCGTCGATCGAGGCGGTGTGCGAGGCAGCAGGCTTCACACGCGGCGCGTTCTACTCGAACTTCGAGAGCAAGGAAGAGCTTTTCCTCGCGCTCATGGACCGCGAGATGCGTACGCACCTCGCCGACCTCGAACGGTCCGTCGCGGCGATCGACCCGGCGGCCCTCGACACGCCCGACGGGTTCCGCGCCGCGCTGCGCTCCGTGGTGTCCGGCGTCGGACCGGACGTCCCCGGGGAGCGGCAGTGGTGCGTGATGAAGCTCGAGTTCGAGCTGCTCGCGATGCGCGACCCCGACGTCGCGGCCCGGTACACCGCCGGCCAGCAGCGCCAGCGCGCCGAGCTGATCGTGGTCCTGACGCGGGTCCTCGACGGGCTCGGTCTGCGGTTCACCGTCGACGTGCGTACCGCCGTCGACCTCCTGCTCGGCGCGTACGAGGCCGGCTTGCGCGCCGCGCTGCTCGGCGCCCCCGGCGACCAGCATCCCGAAGCGCTCATCGAGGTGCTCGTCGACGTCCTCACCGCCGCCGCCCCGCCGAGGTAGAAGCGGTCAGCCGAGCAGCTCGACCAGGCGGGTGCGTTCGCGCTCGTCGGTGCGGCCGGCCAGCCGAGCACGCAGCAGATCCTCGGCACCCGCCGGCCAACTGGCGCGACCCCAGCGTTCGAGCACGCGGTACGCCGGCCAGCGGTCCATCTGCCGCGAGCGCAACGCTGCCACGACCAGCCCCCATCCCAGGCCGGGCCGCTCGGCGGGGAGCTGTTCGAGAACGCTGAGCGTCCAGTGGTGGACGAGAGCTCCGTACTCATCGTGCCGTTCGCGGACGAGATGCTGCTCGGCCAGCTCGACGACGGCGCGGATACGCTCGGGTCCGGCCGACCTCGCGGCGTCGAACCACCAGTGGCTCGCCGGATCGAGCTCCAGCGCGGCGAGGACCGCAGGGAAGATGTCATGACCGAGCGAACGTCCGACATCCACCGCGAGCGCGAACGACGGATCCAGCGGGTCCGCCAGCGCGGCTACGGTGCGGTGCCGCCATCCCCGGTCGACGAGAGTCGCCTCGGACAGGTCGAGGAGAGACCTCCGGCGGTCGGGAAGCAGGTCGACCTCGTCCTCGTCAGGCAGCAGCAGCCAGCGGCGGGTGTCGCGGGCGAGCTGGAACCGACGGAGGTCGGACTTCTCGAGGACCCCTAGCAGCAGCTCGATGACCTCGGCGGCGTCACCGTAGTCACCGATGTGACCGCCGGGCCCACCGTCGAGTCGTGCCGCCAGCAGCGTCTGCACGATGCCGACCGCGCCATCGACGAGCTCGGGGTCGAGTGGCGTCATTCGTCGGAGCTGGCCCAGGAGGTCGGCGTGCGCAGCGTTGATCGCGGTGTACTCGTCCATCACGGTGTTGCGGTATCCCCCGCGCACGAGCCAGCGCCGGACCTCAGGATGGCTCAGGTCGAGGCGGTCGACCGCACCGACGCGGCCCCACCCATAAGCGACCCGCGCCACGGCGTACGCCGCTGACCCGAGGTCACCGGTGACCGCAGCCAGGGTGCCCAGGACGAACGACGACAGCTCGTCGTGCCGTGCGAGGAGAAGCAGCCGCCGCCGGTCCTCCTCGTCGTGGCCGAGCGCGAGCAGTGCGATCCCGAGCTTCACCGGACCCCGGTGGTGGCCGTCGAAGGCCAGCCACCGGGCGGTGGCGATGTCGCGCGGATCATGGTCGCGCCCCAACGAGGGCACGAGGTCGGCCAGCGCGTCGAGCGCCTCGCTGCGCATGGCCAGGGCGTAGAGCCGGGCTCTGGCACGTCGCCTGCCTAGACGCCGTCGCGCCGCGCGCACCAGAGGCACAACGCCCTCGTCCGTCGTGGTGCGCGCGCGTGCCCCGTGCTGCTCCATGACGCCCTCGAGCGCACCCGGAGCCCAGCGGAGCTCACCGTCCGCCACCGGCTGCTCGTCGGGCAGCCGGTAGCCGGCGGGATAGGTGAGGCCCGGGCTCCCGTCGGGGGGCACGTGCGCCGCGACGTGCTCGAGGATCGACGATCCCGTCACCGGTAGAACGGGTCGTGCGGGCGGCGGTCCTCGTTGTCGTCCCAGCCGTCGTGGTCGCTGTCCGGGGTGCCGAAGGTTGCCTGACCGGTCTCCTCGGCGAGGTCGAGGATGAGCTGCGAGATGGGGTCGCGATTGGTGACAGGGCCGACCAGGGCCGGGCCTGTGGGCTCGACACGATCGTCGATGCCGTTGAAGTTTGCATCGACGACGACGGTGTCCAGGACGTTGTCGCCGTCGGTGTCGAACGCGTGCGTCTCCAGGTGGCCGTCGTTGTCCTGGTCGACCGTGGCACGCTCGAACCGGCCGTCCTGGTTGTCGTCGTACATCCGCATGTCGACGTCGCCCCTGCCGTCGGTGTCGATCTCCATGACCTCATAGACGCCGTTCTGGTCCTGGTCGTGGGCGACGGTGTCGTTGTAGCCGTCGGCGTTCGTGTCGAACCGCAGCTTGTCGACGAACCCGTCCTGGTTGGAGTCGAACATCTCGGTCATGGCTGCCTCCTGGCTGTGCCGGACGCTGTCTGCGTCGCCTGTCTGTTGGAAGTTGGGGGCCACCGGTTTGTTCCCGACCACACCCACCGGCGTCAGTTCAGGGAAGTGGCGGCCCCGCTCCGCGACCGCGTCTGACGCGCCGTGGCGGCATCGCCCAGCGTCACGCCGCCGTGGGGTCTACCCCGCCTCGCGCGTGAGCTCGGCGAGGACCGCGGCGCGTGCGCGGTTGAGCCGGCTCTTCACCGTCTGCACGGGAACGCCCTGATGGGCGGCGATCTCCTCGTAGGAGAGGTCGCCGTACTCGCGGAGCACGATGGCCTCACGGAACTGCTCGCCGAGGCCGGCGAGGGCCGCGGTCACCCGGTCGCGGTCGGCGAGCTGGTCGGTGAAGTCGTGCGCACCCGGCTGGTCCAGCCGATCGGCGAGGTCCGTAGGAGTGTCACGACGACGGCGGAGCACCGCGATCGCGGCGTTGGACGCGATGCGGTAGGCCCAGGTCCCGAAGCGCGCCTCGTTCCGGAACCCGGTGAGGTTGAGCCAGGCGGCCGTCAGGGCCTCCTGCAGGGCGTCCTCGGCGTCGTGCTCGTTGCCTGTGATGCGCAGGCAGATCGACCACAGCCGCGCCCGGTGCTGGGCGGCGAGCTCGGCGAACGCGTGCTCGTCACCGGACTTGGCTCGAGCAACGAGCTCGACCTCGACCATCGATGTGCGCACGGTTCTCCCCGGCTGCCGAGGATCCTGACAGTTCTTGAATTGAAGCACCCTCCAGGCGGCCGGTCCCTGGTCGGGTCGGGTGAACTCCGTGGGGCGCGAGACGACGCCGTCACCGATCAGTGGTCGCGCGGAGCTCGGCGCGAACCTCCATGAGCAGCAGCCCGAGGCGGTTAGGCCCGATCCGTCACCGCCGTCGGCCCAGTACCGGTGGTTCTTCGTGTGCTCGACGAGGAGCGCGTCGCCGGTGGACAGCAGCAGCTCGAGCAGGGAGTCGTGCTGGGTGAACTTGGCGACCAGGACCTCTCTCATCACCGCGTCGCGGACGGCGAACCAGTCCTTGCGCAGACCTCGGGTGCGGTCCGGTGCGAGCCGGATCTCCTCCTCGTACGGCGTGCCGGCGAACTTTTGCGACTGCAAGCGGTGCTCGCTCGTGGGCCACTCCGTCTCGTCGAGCTGGACCGGGTGCGGCGAGAAGTTCGAGAACTCGCCCCAGGAGTCAGTGGGCCGGTGAAACCGGACGACCTCCGTCTCAGCGACCCTCCTCGGCCAGGACCCGCCGCGCTAGCAGCTGGTAGGACCGCGCGAGCACGCGGCCCGCCACCGCCTCCGCGGGCGAGACCGCGAGCGCCGCGACCCGGGTGGCCTCGGCCGAGCGGCGACGGGCCGCTGTCGCGAGCTCCCCGGCGTCGGCCGTCACGTCCAGGCCGAGCAAGGTCCGGGGCTCCGGGTCGTCGACGAAGCCGGCGAGCTGGCCGCCCAGTGGTGAGGTGGGCGCCTGGCTCGTCACGGCGTGCAGAGCGCGCAGCTCTTCGAGCGGGTGCATCGCCGGGTCGAGCACGGCCGCTTCGACCAGCGCCAGCGCCTGTTCTCGACGGTCCGCCCCAGGCCTTGCGGCCAGCGCGCCGAGCGCCCCGAGCGCGCGGATCGCCTTGAGCAGGTCGGCGCGCGGCACGAGCTGGCTGCGGGCGAGGCGCTCCAGGTCCTCGATGCCGCAGACCGACTCGCACCAGGACTTGAGCCGCGCGGCGCCTCCCACGGCCTGTTCGCGTCCGGCGCTGACGCCGTACGGTCCGAAGATCCGGTACAGGTCCTGCAGGTCGGGATCCTGACGCCGCAAGGAGAGCGCCACCGACTCCTCGCCCGCGAGGTCGGCGACCCGTCGGGCCAAGGACTCGGAGATCCGGCCGGTGCGCGCCGTCTCCGCGAGCAGACCGGACACCGGTATGACGGCAGCAAGCTCCGCCCGATGAGTGTCCGCGAGGCCGGCCGCGACGTCGCGCGCGACGTCGAAGGGGTTGCGCGGGTCGAAGGGTCCGCTGCCGAACCGGTCCGCCTGGGCCAGGATGCCGACGGCGTTCAGCGCTGTCGCAGAGAGACTTCCCGAGGAGGCGTGGAAGTCGGCGAGGAAGTCGACGTCGCTGCGCCGCGCCGCGTCCCCGATGAGATACAGCAGAGCGTCCGCCTCGCCGGCTGCACGCTGCGACGCGTCTCCCTCACCAAGGATGGCGCGCCGCGTGGCCGCCTCGTTGCGCGCGGTGAGCGTGTCGAGGCCCGGGGTGTCGATCAGGGTGAGCCGGCGCAACGGGGCGGAACTGAGGTGCACGACCAGCCGGTCGACCTTCTCGGCGGATACACCCAGCTCCTCCGGCAACCCGCCGTCGACGAGGCGGACCGGCCGCGTGGTGCCGTCGGTCAGGTGCAGCTCGGCGCGATCGGGAGCCCCGAACCGGTACCACGTCACCACTCTCGTGCACTCACCCGCGCTGGTCGGCGCGATGCGCCGCCTGACGAGAGCGTTGACCAGGGTCGACTTGCCCGAGCTGACCCTGCCTACCACCGCGAGCCGCAAGGGTTCGCCGAGGGACGACCGCGCCTGCTCCGCCACCGACCGCTCGGCCTCGGGCAGCAGCGGGATGACCTCGTCGTACAAGCGGTGCAGCCGCTCCAGCACGGCCGCGGGGCGGCCCTTCGTCATCCGGCCCACCCGGCGTCGTCCGCGTCGGGAGGTGCCTCCGCCTGGTGGGCCGACTGCCCGTGGTCGACGTCGTCACCCCAACGCCCCGGGTCGTCGGTGCCTGGTCCGGGGTCGGCTGGCCCGTCGTCGTCGGCCTGCGGTTCGCCCGCGGGAGCGGCGGCGTCGAGGGCGTCCTCGACGTCGGGGACCAGCGCGGCCAGCTCAGCCGGGTCGCGTGCATCGTCGAGGGCGCCGGACACGGCGGCGGCCCAGACGTCCTCCGGCGGCTCGAGCGGAGCGCCCAGCAGCGGGTTCAGGCCGCCGTCCACACGACCACCTCCGCAGGTCGGACCACGGCACCGTCTCTGGTCCAGCCGGGCCGCACCTGTCGAGCCACCTGGCCCGTCTGGTCCGATGGTCCTTGCTCGGTGTCCACCGCCAGGTGCGCCGCCGGGTCGAAGGGCGAACCGGGAGCGGCGTCGAGCGGGACGACACCCGCGCGCCGCAGCACCTGCTGGACGTGCGCACGGACCGCGGGAGAGGCCTCGGCCAGGTCGAACGCACCGATGAGCCCTTCGGTCAGCACCTCGGTGCGGGCGTCAGCAGTGACCGGTGCCTGCGGTGCGGCGGTCTGCACGGCGGATCCCTCCGACGGCACGGGCGCCGCGCGGCGCAGGACCACCGTTGCGACGACCGCGGTCGCGACCGCCACGACGATCAGCAAGCCGGCGGCCTCCCACCAGCCCAGCGCCAGCTCCTCGTTCCACATCGTGCGCCCTACTTCCGCATCCCGGCGATGGCACGAGCACCCAAGAGCACCGGGATCACGACCCACGGATTCTGGACCGCCCACTCGACGGCGGCTTCGACGGGCGAGCCGTCCTGCTCAGCGGCGGCATCGACGTCGAGCCCCGTGCCCCCGGCCCCTCCGGTGATGTCCAAGCCCTCAGCAGGGATCTCTACAGCACCGGAGGCCTCGAAACCCTCGCCGGCCGCCGTGGGGGCAGCGAACTCCTCGGGTGTCACGTCGCAGACGACCGCGGCATACCCCGAGTCGGCCCACGCGTCCTCGAACACGTCGACCGGGTACTCCTTCTGGTTGCCGTCGGGGTCGCCCGGGTCACTGACGATCACGGTGCCGCGGTCGACGTCGACGCCGGTCACCACGATCGCGTGGTCCGGCACGTTGTCTTCGGTGGCCTCACCGGTCCAGATCTCGCCGCTGTCGACGGCGAGCAGGACGCGACGCCCCTCGTCCAGGTACTCGACCAGCGTCTCGACCCCGGTGCCGAACTCGATCGAGGCCGGGATGCCGGCGTCTTCCAGCAACGCCAGCGCGCCGTCGACACCGATTCCGGGAACGCCGTCCACACCGACCTCGAAGACCTTCAGCTCGTTCGCCCGCTCGACGAAGTGCTGCTCGTCGGCGTGGTGCTCGCCGGTGTACTCCGAGACGATCTGCGCGATGCTTGCCGGCACGCAGAACCCGTTGACCGCCTGCTCGAACCAGTGCTCGGCGTCGCCGACCGGGTCGCCGACGAGCTCGCCGTCGACTACGAACTCACTCTCGGGAACGGGGTGGAAGGAGCTGTCGGCTTCCGGTGCTGTCTGGCCGACGTCGACCCCGAAATGCAGATCGAGCGCCTCGACCACTCCGGGGTCGACCTCGAGCAGCTGCTCCCGAGTCATGTCCATCTCGGTCTCGAACACGCCGTCGCAGTCCTGGTCCACGCTCAGGTGGTAGCCGTCAGCAGTGCGCGTGACGGTCAGCTCGAGGTCGCCGTCGCCGTCGAGGTCCACGCCCATGGTGTCCGCCAGGCGGTCGCCGTTCTCGTCGCTCACCGCGACGATCGACCCGTCGGCCAGGCGCTCGATGACGAAGTCTGGCACTCCGTCACCGGAGTAGTCGAAGGTCTCCGCCACACCTGCGTCGGTCAGCGGCTCACCAGCGACCGGTGTGCCCATGTCACCAGGCTCCACCTCGGTGCCAGGCGCGATGCCGTCCAACTCGCTCATGACGTCCTCCTCAGCTCGGTACTCGTTGGAGGGGTCGTCGCGGGTGAATGTTCCCGGCCGGTGAGCTCGAGCAGCCGCGCCTCGACCGCCCGTCGCCGTGCCTGCACGGCCTCCAGGCGCAGCTCGAGGCGACGGTGGTCGGAGGCACGGGCTGCCTCGTCCTCCTTCGCCACGCGCTGCGCCTCGCTGAGCACGGCGCGGACGGCGGCGAGGGACTGTGCGACGTGGTCCTCCAGGGTGACGTGCAGCTCCGGTCGCAGCTCGCGGAGCCAGGAGTCCACGGCGGCGACAAGATCCTGCCGTGCGCCGGCGACGGTGTCGTAGAGCGTTCCGGCCAGCTCCTGCTGTCCCTGGCGCGCGCCCCGGTGGAGCATCGTGAGTGCCAGCATCGCGCCACCGCCGAGAAGCAGCCCGATCGGTCCGGCCAGACCGGCAAACCCCGCCAGGTGCGAGCCCATGAAGACGGTGCCGGCGATGGAGGGGTCGACGAGGGGGCTCATCGTGACGTTCGCGCGGGTGCGAACCCGCGTCCGCACGTCGGTGAGCTCCGCCGAGACTCTTCCGGACGTCTCCGGCACGCCGTCCAACGAGCCGAACGCCTCCTCGACCAGCACGGCCAGCCGCGCGCCCACGTGCTGGCGCACGTCCGCGGCGAGCATCCCGAGCTCTGCCGCCAGCTCCGAGGTGAACACCTCCTTCGCGGCCGCGGACATCCCCCGCCGCTCCTGCTGGATCCGCCGGGACATCCGCGCGGTCAGCTCGTCGGCCCGCTCGTTGACCACCTCGACGGCCGACTGTCGGATCCGCCCGAGGTCCCGCTCGAGGTCGAGCTTCCCCCTGCGTTGCTTCAGCTGGAGCTCGGCGAGCCGCTGCTGCTCGGCGTCCAGCTCCTCGCGGACCTCGACCTCGGACTGCGCCCGGAGCTCGAGGGTGAGCCGCGCCTCGAGGCGCTCCAGGCCGGAGTGCCCGGCCCGGAGCAGGTTCGCGACGGCGGCACGCCGTTCGTCGATGAGGAGCCCGGTGAGCGTCCCGGCCAGCGCGCGCAGCCCCGAGGCCTCCACCAGGGCGTCAGCGACCGGTTGCGGCTGCGAGCGGGCATGGACGGCGTACGAAGCACTCACCGGAACGATCGGCACCGCCGCGAAGCGGGGAGCGTGCTGCAGCAGGAGAGCCCGGTTCTCGTCGCGGACCTGCTGCCACCCACCCGGGTTGCGGTCGACCTTGGTCAGGGCCAGTACGACGTGCTCGGTGCGGCCGGAGACCTCGCGAAGGAACTCGAGCTCAGGCGCGGTGAGTGTCTGACCGCCGTCGACGACGAACAGCAGCGCGGACGCGGTCGCGGCCGCCCGGCGGGCGACCCGGCCGTGGGCCGAGGTGAGGCCGCCGACACCTGGGGTGTCCACGATCGCCAGGCCGGGAACCCACGGGCTCGTCAGCGCGACCTGGACGCCGAGCGGCCGCTCGCGTCCGGCCAGGTCGGGCCCGACGAGCGGCAGCGCCTGGTCCAGCGGCACGCTCTCGTGCCGGTCGGCGTACTGCACCTTGGCGCTGCCGGCCGGCAGCGAGGCGGACGGCGGCACGACGGCGACGGTGCAGGTCGTGACCACGCCCTCTCCGGTCGGGCTCACGTCCGCGCCAGCCAGCGCGTTGACCAGGGTGCTCTTGCCGCGCTTGACCTCCCCGACGACCACGACAGCAGGCGGCTCGGCGCTGCCCTGGAGCAGCCGGTCGATCGCGCGCACGTCGTCGTCGAGGCCGTGGGAATCCAGCATCTTGCGGGCCCCGAGAGCCGGGCGGGCATCGGCCGACGTCAGCCGCAGCCGGGTGCTCGGCGAGCCGCTCATGCCTCGACCACCGCGCTCAGCAGCGCCTCGCGGAGGCTCAGCTCGTGCGCCCCGAACATCGAGGCCGGCGTCGTCGCGGTGCCCGTGTAACCGCGGCCGGCGACGGCGCAGTAGAACTGGATCTGGGTCACCCGGACACCGTCGGGCGGGGTCCACGAGAACTCACGCACGAAACCGTCGTAGAGCCCCAGGAGGAGCACCGCTACGAAGTCGTGCTCCACGTAGCGCGGGAACTCCCTCGCGAGCAGCTCGCCCTGGATCATCGCGTACTGCGCGCTGTCCAGCGACGGGTCGATCGGCTCGCTCGACACGATGACGTTCGCCTGCCCGTCAGGCGCGAGCAGCGTGATGCTCTCCTTGACGAGCCAGCCTTGAGGGGGGATCGCCGACAGCGTGGGCCGGTAGCGCGGTGCCATCGGTGTGTCCTTCCTTGCGTGCGGTCGATGCTCCTTAGATGGCGAGCACAGCTCTGATGTTCCGGCATCACCCGAGAATGCTCTTCACTCTCTCCGCAGCGATCCTGCTGAGCACCAGCTCCAGGCGCCACGTGAACTGGGTGGCGTAGCGGTTGCCGGTGTGCACGGTCACCTCCAGGGCGGTGTTCTGCCCGCCGTTGACGCTCTGGTCGATCTCTCTGAGGAGCCACCTCACGTTGCGCTGGGGTCGGACGGAGGTGACCACGTCCTTGGTCAGCACGAGCGGCGAGATCGCAGGCGCACCGCGCCAGGCCTGCAGGAGCCACGGGCGCGGCAGCAGCACGACGTAGGCCGGGACGTGCAACTGTCGGCCGGGAGGGACGCGCGCCGACCCGACGAATCCCCACAGGTCGACGTTGGGCTCCGAGCGTGCCGGGAAGCGTGCCAGCAGACCCGGGTTCGCGGAGCTGTGCACACGGTTCAGTCGGTCGACGTCCAACCATCCGGAGACGCGACCTGAGCCCAGCTCCACGGGAAGACCCTCCGGCTTGAACCTCCGGCCCCTCTTCCGCCAGTTCCAGCGCGGAAGTCCCAACGCCTGGTCGACAGGTTCGGCGAAGAAGCCCCACGACTCCAGCAGCCGGATCACCTGTTCGTGCTGCGGTCCCGTCGACGGCGGAGGGGTGAAGACGCGACGGTCGGCAACAGGTTCGGCAACAGGTTCGGCGACAACCGCTTTGACCGCCGGTGGGCTCCGGTGTGGCTCTCCTGGCGGCGTCGGGGTCACCTGTACGGCTCGCTCCGGCCTCAGCTGTCCGTTCTCGGCCTGGCGCTGCGACTCTGCCGCTGCCTGCGCACCGAGCGCGACAACCAGCTTCGGGTCGCCGAGGGTGGCCGGCCGCCCGCCGAGGAGGTCGGCGATGGTCGCGTGCACGGACCGCAGGTGTGACGAGCCTCCGGTCAGGTAGAGCGCTCGCAGCTGGTCGGGCGTGACTCCGGCGTCTGCCAGGACGCGTTCGGTGAGGTCGCGGGCCCTGGCCACCTCGTCCGCGATGAGCTCGTCGAACTCGGCCGCGGTGATCGACAGCGAGACTGAGTGCGTTCCCACCGCGACAGGGATCGGAGCGTCCGGCAGCTCACTGAGGGCTTCCTTGGCGAGGCGGACCTCGTCCTGCAGCGTGCGCAGCGCGCCGAGGTCGGCGTCGAGGGCAGCGTCAACGTCGCCGTGGCCCAAACGGCGCAGGCTGTTCCGCGCCCAACACAGCAACAGCAGGTCGATCGCCATGCCACCCAGATCGGCACGGCCGCCGTGGCCCAGCACCTGCCACGGTTCGGCCTTCGCCGAGGTACGCCGGAGCACGGCGACGTCGCAGGTGCCGCCGCCGTAGTCGAACACTCCGATCATGGCGCCCTGCGGCAGCTCGGTCTCGATGGCCAGCGCGGTCGCGGCCGCGATCGGCTCAGGCACCAGCCGCACGTCCTCGGTGACGATGCCAGTTGCCTCCCAGGCGGCGCGCAGGGCGGCCCGACGGGGGGCAGCCCAGTCATGTGGGTGAGTGAGCACGACCCGCGTGGGCACGTCGCTCCCCGCGAAGCGGGCCGCGGTGCGTACGACCTGTCCGAGCACGGAGCCGACCAGGTCGGGCACCGGAACCTCGACGTCTCCGAGGAGAACGGCGTCCTGGCCGATCAGGAGCTTGGGCGACTCCAGGTAGGAGTCAGGGTGCAGTCGTCGCGACCGGATGGCATGGACGCCCACCACGGTCCCGCTCGGTCCGGCGAGGACTGCCGACGGGATCGTGTCCCCGCTCGAGAAACGCACATGACGCGGCGCCTGCCCGTCCAGCGCGTACGCCGCAGCGGTGTTCGTCGTACCGAAATCGATCGACAGGGTCCAGCCCATCAGGGCTCCCGGGACGTCGCCGCGGCGGTCTCGACCAGGCCGGCGACGACCTGGAGCAACGAGCAGACGTGCTGAGCCGTGTCGACGAGGTGGTGCACCGCGGCAAAGTCACACCCCGGGCCGGGTGCCTCGAGGGCACGCAGCTCGTCGGCGATCCCGCCGATCGCACCCGGAAGATCCATCCGCGCGGCCGCGTCCCAGGCCGGGTCCTGCGGCGACACCACCATCGCGATCATCCGCACCACCAGGCCAGGCTCGTCGTCGGCCCATGCGGGCTGCGACATCACGCTGATTGGCGGGTACTCACGCAGGGCCACACCGAGCCCCCGCGCCGCCCGGTTGGTCGCCTGGGCGAGTGCGGCGGCAAGACCCCTGAGGTCGTCGGCAAGTGCGGGGTCGCTCGGCGCGAATACCCCGCCCCCGTCGAGCGGGAGCAGGCCGAGGTCCTCGCACTCGTCGGCAAGGAGCTCGAAGAGCTGGCTGGTCCTGGACGGTGCCATCGCCCCCTCCTCACATAGGTCTGACCCCTTGGAGAGCTCACGACCGCCGGATGTTCCCGACTCTCGGGTGAGATCACCTCCAACCGGGTCGGCATGACGGGAGCCGGTGTTACGTTTGGCCGGTGGATCAGGCCGGTCCCGCCGCCTCGGCCGGACCGCCCGGCCCACGCTTTCCGGCACCTGCCATACCCGGCAGGCGCCCGCCACTCCTGCCGGGACGCACCCCGAGCCACGCCGAGCCGGAGTGGACTTCCCCGTTCTCGTACGTCGACCCGGCCGCGACCGCGGGCCTCGCGGACGTCGCCACCTGGGCATCGCGCCTGCACGCCTCACCAGAACCCGGGTGGTCGGCGGTCAGCATCGTGCGGACCGTCGCACCGTCCAGGCACACCGAGGGCCCCGATATCGCCTTCCTCGACGAGCAGTCTCTGACGGTGACGGGCCTGCGTGCCCCGGAGCAGGCGCTGCCGGAGGCCCCCGCGGGCACGCCGCTCCTGAGCCGGCTGCGCATGCTGCACGAGCGGTTCCTCCCACGCCTTCCCTATCTCCCGCTCACCGCCGAGTGGATCGACCTCGACGGTGCACCCGCCGTCCTGGACTACCTCGGCCTCCGGCCGGGCGGCGTGCCGACCGCCTTCTCGATCGCGGCGGACCTCGGCGACGACACGGGAGCTGTCGCGTTCGGATCAGCTCCGACGGCCCGTTCCGCGACGCTGACGGATGTGGCGGTCCCACTGGCGAAGAGACTGTCAGCCACGCACGACCGCCTGACATGGGTGCTGCCCGCGGGCTGGACGTGGAGCGAGGAGCTCCAGCTCGTCAGCGAGAGCGATATCGCGCGTGTCCGCCTCGAGCCGATGCCACCCGGGTGGGGGCTGGCCGAGTGGACCAGGGACGTGTACGCACAGGCGCCGTTCCTCCGCGACCTGCGACCTCTGGGGGAACGTGAGGTGACCATCCCTGGCGTCGACGGCGCCAACCTCTCCCGGTTCGACTGGCAACCCTCGGGTCAGGGCCGCGTGCTCACGAACGTCGTCATCGGCCTGGCCGGTCACGACGGCTTCAGCCTCGTCCTGGAGACCCCGTTCGAGACCGGATCCGAGTTCCACACGACGAGCCCCGACGCTGTGCTGGGCATGGTGAGCGTGGAGGTGGACCGAGCGCGGACCGCGACGGCGATCGTCGCGGTACCTACGAACGCCGAGCCGCCGACCGTCGCCGTCGCACCCGTGCGAGACGAGCACGACCTCCGGCTGGTCGCCCAGGTGGATCGCTCCGTCGTCGCATGCGTCGACATCGCCGACGGTCTGCGGTCGCTGGCTCGCGCGAATCCGCCCGTCTACGACGAGGGGCTGGGCCGTGCGGACGTGACGGCAGTGTCCGCCAGGGTGGCCGACATCGTCTCGACAAGCTCACCCGAACAGGTCCTGCACAGGCTCGCCTGCTGGGCCGCAGGTGCGCCCGGGTTCAACCCCGCCACCTCGCAGCGGCCGCAGCGCTCCCTGCTGCTCGGTGGCCGAGCGACCGCCGTCGAGATGCTCATGGCCGCAGCGAGGTTCGCGGGTCCCGATCCGGCCGTCCTCGCCCGGCGTTGGGCCGCCATGGTCCCCGCCGACGACGAGTCGGTGACGGACGCGTTCTGGGCGAGCGCGTTCCTGGTCTCCGAGACCGCGCCCGACCCGTTCGAGGCAGGCGAACCGGACTCGCTGGTCGCGGTGCTGCATGCGGCGTCCGACCGGTTCGAGGAGGAGCCGCGATCGGCCTGGTCACGGGACCTGGCGGGACCTGGGCCCGCGCGACCGTGCCGGTATCGGCTGAGGACCTTCTTCGATGCCGGCTCCGGTGTGCTGACCTGGTCGGGTAACCCGGCGAGCGTGGAACGCTTCGACTACCCGGTCGACCATCGCTGGCTCCCCATCTCGAAGGCGCTCGCGGACGCCATCGAGGAGCTGCTCGCGCGGTACGACGAGGGCAGCGGGCTGCTGAGGACTGACTCCGAACTCTTCACCGACGACGACTGGGCTGTATTCAGACGCTCATACTTCGCCGTGGTCGATGAGCTGGCATGGCAGCTCGGCTCGGCCTACGAGGTGCATGACGAGAGCCATCTCGCGAGAGCCTGAGGCGCTCGTCGACGTCCTCACCGCCCCCGCCCACCCGCCGAGGTAGAACACCTCCCGCCGAGATAGAAATCCGTTCTACCTCGGCGGTCAGCCGAGTGTGCTCGGCAGCCCGGGCTTCTCCCCCAGCACGTGCTCGGCCAGGAACGCGAGCACCACCTGGTACCAGACCTTCGCGTGCTGCGGGCTGAGCACCCAGTGGTTCTCGTCGGGAAAGTACAGGAACCGGTGGGCGGTCGAGCCGTCGTCGTCCGCGGGCAGCGCGGATCGCGTCAGCAGCTCGTCCCACAGCCGCAGGCCCTCGCCGATCGGCACGCGGTAGTCCTTGTCGCCGTGCACGACGAGCATCGGCGTCCGGATGTGCTCGACGAACCGGTGCGGGCTGTTCGCCTCGGCCATCTCGGGCGTCATCTCGCGCGCCCAGTAGTAGGCGTGGTCCGTCGTCGGGCCGAACTGGTCGAGCGCCCACAGGCTCGCGTGCGTGACGATCGCGCCGAAGCGGTCGGTGTGTCCCGCGACCCAGTTCGCCATGTAGCCGCCGAACGACCCGCCCATCGCGGCGGTGCGCGTCGCATCGATCTCGGGCAGCTCCTGGGCCGCGTCGGTGATCGCCATGAGGTCGGTGTACGGGGCCTGGCCCCACGCACCCCAGCCGCGCTGGACGAACTCCTGCCCGTACCCGGTGGACAGCGCCGGGTCGGGCAGCAGCACCGCGTACCCGCGGGCGGCCATGAGCCACGGGTTCCACCGCCACGACCAGGCGTTCCACGAGTTGAGCGGCCCGCCGTGGATCCACAGCAGCAGGGGCGCGGGGCGCTCGGCCGACGCCCCCGCGGGCAGCGCGAGCCATGCGCGCACCCGCACGCCGTCCTCCGTGACCGTCTCGATCTCGGTCAGCCGGCCCGGGAGCTCGGGCGCGGGGACCGGTGAGCGCAGCACGACGGCGGTCACCGGCTCACGCTCGCCTGGCGCGCCCGACGTCGCGAACGCGGCGAGGTCGATCCGCACCGGCTCTGCCGGCGCCGCATACGACGTGCGCAGCGCGTACAGCGCCGAGGAGTCCGGCGCGACGCGCACGTCGGTGAAGGTGGCGTCGTCGGCGGTGACCCGCTCGACGGTCACGTCGGCGCCGCCGCCGGGGCCGCCGCCGGGGCCGCCTGCGCCAAACGTCAGGAGGAAGACCGGGCTGCGGCCGTCCTCGTCGGCCGTCACCACGAGCCCTGACCCGTCCGGGAGCCACGCGACCGACGTCGGCCAGCGGTCCCAGTCGTCGGCGAGTACCGCGGGCTCGCCGGCGTCGTCTCCGAGCGCCACCAGGCCGAGCCGCACCACGGGCGCATCCTGCGGCGTCGTGATCGTCATGGTGACGTAGGCGACCCAGCCCCCGTCCGGGGATACGGCCGGACCGGTGACCTCCGCGTCCGGGTCGTCCACGAGCGTGCGCCGCTCACCGGTCGCGGTGTCGATCGCGACGAGCGTGTCGCGGCGGGCGGCGCCCGGGTCGGCGACCGTCCACGTCGTCACCAGCATGCCGCCGTCGGGCGACAGGTCCGCACCGTGCTCGAACAGCTGGCGTCCGGCGCCGGTGAGCTGGCGCAGCTCGAGGCGCGACGACGGCACGTCATCGTCGGAGGTACTGCCGTCCGCGCCTTCGTCGGTCGGCAGCGGCCGCGCGGGCTCGTCGACGAGACCGCCGAGCGAGGCGACGAACCGCCGGTCCTCGTCGGGGCCCAGGTCGTGGTCCCAGTGCCGCACGGGATAGCCCGCGTGCAGGATGGCGCTCACCTTGGCGTCGGTGCGCGCCTTGCGCAGCTCGGCGTCCTGCTCGAGGTCCTCGGCGCTCGGTAGCACGGCCGCGCTGACGGAGACGACGTCGGCGTCACGCGCCGCGAGCACGCCGCCGGTCCCGCCGGGTGCGGTCGCCACGACTCGCGCCTCGCCGCCCGCCGCGGGCAGGAGCCACAGGGCGGCCTCTTTCTGCTCATCGCCGTTCCCTGCGTCGGGGTCCGGGCGGGCCGAGGTGAACAGCAGGTCGCCGTTCGCGGCAAAGCAGGCGGACGCCTCACCCTTTGCGCTGCGGGTCAGGCGTCGCGCCGGCGCCGCGCCCGTCGGGTCGACCTCCCACAGCGCGGTGCGGTAGGAGGTCCGTTCGGGGTCGAGCGTCTGGACCGTGGTGACGAGCCGCGAGCCGTCGCGGCTCAGCGCGAGACCGCCGAGGCGCGGCAGCGCGACGTAGGCGTCGAGGTCGTGGAACGGCGTGGAAGGCTCGGGGCGTGAGGCGTCGGTCGGCGGGGTCGCCGCCGTGGTGTCGTGGGTCACAACGCCGTCCTATCACACGGGCGCGCAGCACCGCCGTCGGAGCGTGCTGAGACGATCCCGTCAGCGCGCGGGATGCAGCTCGACGGCGGGGGCCAGGTTGGCCTCGATCCGGTCGAGGAGTCGCACCACCTCAGCCCGGTCCTGCTCGCCGAGGTCACCGGCGGTCACATCCTCGAGCTGGGACCAGAGGGTGTCGACCTGCCGGCGCACGCCCATGCTCGCCGGAGTCGCCTCGACGATCGTGACGCGACGGTCCGTCTCGGAGACGCGGCGCCGGACGAAACCCGCACGCTCGAGGCGCTGGATCGTGCGCGTCATCGTCGCGGCGTCCGACGCCAACATCCGTACCAGGTCGACCTGGCGCTGCGGTCCGCGGTCCCACAGCTGCATCATGACGAGCTCCTGGCCCGGGTGCAGGCCGACCTCGCGCAACAGCTGGCCGGCCAGCGCCCGGTGCAGGCGCGCGACGCGCAAGATCGCCGACGAGAGCGCCCCCGCGTGCACGGACGGGGGCATCGATTCCGCGGCCGCCATCCCTTCCCCTTCCGAGAATCGGCTCTTGATCGAGCAACCTTCAGGGTACTCGGGGTTGAGTATCGCCGCTCGGGAATGATCTTGCCTCGATACCTGTTCGGACAACTATCGACGAACGCCGACCTCGGCCCCAGCCATCGAAGGAATGACCATGACCCAGAGCCTCACCGAGCACGCGCCGAGCACGCGCGCATCCGCCAACGACCACACGCGGCCGAGCCGCACGATCACGCCCCGGCGCGTCACGATCGCCGGCCTGGCGGCCCTCATCGCGAACCTCGCCCTCTTCTGGGTGGCGACGGCGGCCGGCGTCTCGTTCGACGTCGAGTCGCCCCAGCCCCTCACCGCGCTCACCGTCGCCGTGGCCTCGGTGCTGCCCCTTGCGGCCGCCGCCGTCGTGGTCGCGCTGGTGGCACGCCGTCGACCCACGTTCCAGCGGTTTGCCGCCTGGGCGGGGCTGGTCTTCGCGATCGTGTCGACCGCCGGGTCCTTCGGTGCCAGTGGTGACGTGCCGACCGCGCTGAACCTCTCGGCGATGCACCTCGTGGCCGGCGCCGCCTGGTTCTCTGCGACCAGCCCGAACACCCGCCGCTAGGTGCACCCGGCCGGGACGACCGCCACGGGCGGTGCCCGCAGGACCGGCGGGGCACCGCGACGCTCAGCGCGTGCGCGACCGCTCCATGGAGCGGAAGGAACCCATCTGGGCCGACGACGTCTCGCCCTCGACATCGTCGAAGATCATCGCGCCGATGTTCCCGGGGCGGCCCGCTCGCGAGCGGACCGCTCGTCGTCGCCGACCCGATGCCAGGCGCCCGAACGGGTCGGCGCGCTGACCTGGCTCGACGCCGTACGGACTGGCGGCGCGTGTGCTGGACGACCTGCTCTGAGGCGCGGTCGAGACTCAGCCGAGACCACGCCCGATCGCCGCGAGCGCCCGGTCGAGCTCGGCGTCCGTGAGCCCGCCGAACCCGATGACGACGCCGGTCTCACGTGCGCTGCGGCAGTAGTCGGACAGCAGCGGCAGGTCGAACCCGGCGCGGCGCGCCGACTCCTGCGCCCGCAGGGCCGCGGGCTGCGGCATGAGCCACGTCGAGTACATCCCGGCCGAGGTCGCCGCGGGCGTCGCGGGCGCGGCCATGGTCGCCGCCACCCGTGCCGCCCGCTCTGCGTACACCCGGCGGGCTGTGCGAACCGCAGCGTCGAGCCAGCCGTCGCGCAGCAGGGTGAGCAGCGCCCGCTGCGCCGGCCACGAAGCGTCGTCGTGAACGACGGCGCGGCGGCCGACCACGGCGTCCAGCAGCCTGGGCGGCGGGACCATCCACCCGATGCGCAGGCCGGGCGGCGCCGACTTCGACGCGGTCCCGAGGTAGGCGACGTCGTCGCGACCGAGGGTGGCCAGCGCCGGCACCGGGGCGACGTCGTAGCGCAGCTCGGAGTCGTAGTCGTCCTCGAGGACGACCGCTCCGGCCGCCCGCGCGCCGTCGAGAAGCGCGAGCCGGTCCCCGGCCGGCATGACGCGCCCGAGCGGGTGCTGGTGGGCGGGCGTCACGTACGCCGCGGCCAGGCCGCGCAGCGTCGCGCCGTCGTGCCGCCGCTCGGCCGGCAGATCGACGACGGCGCGCCCGGCGTCGAGCACCGTGGCGACCGCGGCGCGGTAGCCCGGGTCCTCGACACCGACGGACCCGGGCGGCAGGACGGCGAGCAGGTCGCGCATCCCGGCTGTGGTGCCCGCGGTGACGACGACCTCGTCGGGGTCGACGACGAGACCGCGCGTCCGGGCGAGGCGATCGGCGAGCGCCACGCGCAGCTCGGGCAGGCCGCGCGGGTCGCCGTACCCGCGCGGCGGCGTCGCGGCGGAGACCTCCCGCCAGGCGCGGCGCCAGCCGGCCCGATGCCGGGGGTCGATCCACGGCTCGCCCGTGCTGAGGCGCACCAGGTTCACGGCGGGTGTTTCCGCCCGGCGGCTACCGTCGACGGCGCGCGGCGCGGCGTCCGAGGCGACGAACGTGCCCGACCCACGACGCGTGGTCAGCCAGCCCTCCGCGACGAGCTGGTCGTAGGCCTGCTCGGTCACGGACCGGGCGACGCCGAGATCCGTCGCGAGCGCACGCGTGCTGGGGAGCCGGTCGCCGCGGCGCAGCGTGCCGCAGGCGACGAGGTCGCGGACCTGCGTGGAGAGCTGCACGCCGAGCGGGTCAGCGGCGCCGCGGTCGAGACGGACGGGAAGGGCGGTCATCAAGTGTCCTGTCGATCCTGCGGGAAAGTGGCCCGTGACGGCAGGCCACCTGGCCTTCAGGGTAAGGCCATGGACACGCTCTCCCCCACCCCGAGGACCACCGTGCGGCGCGGACGGAAGCGCGCAGTGACCGACCGCTCCGCACTCCACGCGCTGCTCACGGACGGGCTCGTCGCCCACCTCGGCGTCGACGTCGGCGGCCACCCCGTCGTCCTGCCGTGCGCGTACGCCGTCGACCTCGACGGTCCCGACGACGGCGGCACGCTGTACGTGCACGGCTCGGTCGCGGCGCGCTGGCTTGTCGGTGCCCAGGACGCGACGGTGTGCGTCACGGTGACCGAGCTCGACGGGCTCGTGCTCGCGCGGTCGGGTTTCCACCACTCGATGAACTACCGGTCAGCCGTCATCATCGGCACCGCACGGCTCGTCACGGACGACGTCGAGCGCGCCCGCGCGCTGGACGCCATCGTGGACCACATGGTGCCGGGCCGGTCCGCAACCCTGCGGCCTGCGACGCGCAAGGAGCTCGCGGCGACCGCCGTGCTCGCCCTCCCGCTGCGCGAGGCGTCCATGAAGCAGCGCGACGGCGGACCCGTCGACGAGCCGGAGGACGTGGCCGCGGGTGGCTGGGCCGGGCACGTCCCCGTGCGCCGAGCCGCCGGCGCCGCGGTGACCACTGTCGACGCCCCGCACCCGGTGCCCGAGCACGTCCGGCGACGCGTCGCCGCCCTGGCGGGCCCGTAGCCCAGGCGGGGCAGGATCGACGCGACTCTCAGACGAGGGGATCCGGCATGATCTCCCGGACCTCCTGGGCGCAGCGGCACGCGTCGGTGAACCGGGCCGCCCACTCCAGCGCCTCCTCGCGCGAGGGCACGTCGATGATTGAGAACCCGCCGATCACGGCCTTCGTCTCCGGGAAGGGTCCGTCGGACACGGTCCCGTCGGTGGCTACGATGGTCGCCCGCTGGCGCTCCACCCCGCCGCCGAAGATCCACACGCCGGCGTCCTGGGCCGCCCGCACCACCGCGTGCGAGGCCTCGGCCACGGCGGGCAGCTCCTCCTCGGGGAAGATCATCGCGCCGTCGTCGAACGAGATCAGGTAGCGAGTCATCCCAGTCCTCCTTGTCCCGGTGGCCCCGGTGGGCCGACTCCGCTCGTGCACCGGTGGACTGCGTCCGGACGCGGAAGTCATCGGAGGGGCTGGTACTACGACCGCAGGTCACGGTCACGATCTACGGCCGTACCGGAGCTGACACGCGGCGAGGTCTGACACGATCTGCGGCCGCGGCCGAACCGGCTGCCCACGACGTCCAGGCCTTCCCCTGCGCCCTCGGCCCCGCCCAGCGAACCTGGGGTTCTGCGCTCGTGCGACCGCCCGCCGACTCGCTGACCGGCAGATACTGCAGACCGCAGATGCCGCAGATGCCGCAGACCGACAATTGCGCTTATGTATTCCTTGCCCTGTTTGCCCGACGCTGGTCGCTCGAGCCCGCATGTCGAGTTGATAGCGCAGGCGTCGACGCGCCATGCCGACTCCGTCG
This sequence comes from Isoptericola halalbus, assembly GCA_009663185.1. Lineage (GTDB taxonomy): Bacteria > Actinomycetota > Actinomycetes > Actinomycetales > Cellulomonadaceae > Isoptericola > Isoptericola halalbus. The sequence goes on along the minus strand of VJZX01000005.1, from coordinate 115,025 downwards.
TCGTCGTCGACCTCCTCGACCTCCTCGACCTCGAGCAGGCCAGCTCGGCAGAGATCTTCTGTTGCTCGCGCCCAAGTCTCGGTCGACACCAACGCATTTCGTGATTTCCTGGGACCGAAACTGTTACGAGAGGCGGAGTTGCCGTGGCCGATCGCATCCAAGCCAGGTACGACGGATTGGCCTCGTGGTACGAGGACTACAACGCCGAGTCGGCCCGGCACAATCGGGGCCCGCTGATGGAGCTTCTCGGTGAAGGCGCAGGATGGTGCCTTGATGTGGGCTGCGGTACCGGACATTACTTCGATGCCATCCGTGCCACCGGCCGGTCGGTGGTGGGGCTGGACCGGTCGGCCGATCAATTGCGGATCGCCGTAGACCGCGACCGCGCTGTGGTGCAAGGCGACGCGGCGGCGCTGCCCTTCGCCGATGCGGTGTTCCCGACGGTGGTTTCCTTGTGGGCGTCGACCGATGTCGACGACTGGCGCCCCGTGATGAAGGAGGCGGCGCGCGTCCTCCAGCCCGGTGGCCTGTTCGTGTTCTACGGTGTTCACCCTTGCTTCAACGGTCCGCACGTCCAGAATCGAGAAGACGGCGCTCGGATCATCCATCCGACTTACCGCGAGGCGGGACGGCATGAAGCGTCCCCGTGGTGGAGCAGCGGCGGTGTACGCAAGCAGGTGGGCATGCGCCAACTGCCGCTCAGCGACCTGCTCAACGGTGTGCTCGAGGCCGGACTGCGCATCGAGCGCGTGACTGAGCCCCGTGAACACGCGATCCCCAACGTGCTCGCCATCAGGGCCTATCGACCGCTGGCATAGGCCGTCGACCCGCCTGACAGATGGTGCTCCGTGACCGGCACGAATTGTGAGCCAGAACCGGAACTTCTGGACCAGAGCCTCAGCCCTCGAGGTCCTGGCCGACGACATCGGGGGCGCCGACGGTGGCAACTCCCACACCCCCATGCTGCAGACCTACGATTGGATGGTGGTCGTCTTCACGCCGATCTGGCGCAGCATCGTTAGTGGCAGGGTCGGAACGGGCGGGCGCTGAACCTCAGCGTTCGGAACTGCGTGAGGTCGCTGCTGCCGGTCGCTGAGCATCGCTACCTGCCATCACAAACGGCCGATTCTGAGGCACGCCAGAATCGGGTTCTGGAGCATCCGGAACCGCCCCCCGGCCGTCACGCCTAGTACACACTCGATCCGTGTCAGTTGGCGACGCTCGACAACTTCCGGGTCACCACGTCCGCCGCTGGTAGGGCGCAACCGCAGGCACATCGGTCAACGGTGCTCGACTGAAGGCCAGAGGAGGTGGCGCCTCCCCAGCGACTTCTCGAGGGATGTCAGTGACGAGGTCCTGCAACCTGCCGGAGGTGATCCAATGCAGCAGCCGCGTCAGCCCTGCCTCGGCGTGCTCGGCCTCGACGGTCGAGATGAGACCTCGGGAGGCGGCGTCCTCGAACTCCTCCCGGTCCACCACGCGGTAGGTGCCGTCCTGGCCGACCAGGACGTCGAGGAAGAGGTCAACCGCAGCGGCGTCGCTGCCCACCCAGACCAATGGCGTCGCCACATCGCAGTTGATGGCGAACCGATCACCGGCTGGACCGGTCTCGATCAGCTCGCCGGCCAGGTTGAAGGTGACGTTGATCTTGAACCACTCGTCGGCGAAGGCGTAGTGGCGAAGGACCAAGGGCGGCGCCGCGGGGTCGGTCGGGTCGGACTCGCGGGTCTGTCCCACGTAGGCATCGTCACTGCGCACCAGTACACCCTGGGCGGGCACGCTGAAGACGCGAATGTCGGGTTCGCTCGGGTGGTAGTCGTAGTCGCGCATCTAGCGAACCTCTCACAGCCCACCGCTGCCGAACGACCGATTGACCGCGCCAGAATCGAGTTCTGGAGGTTTCGGAACCTTCCGGGCCGCACTGGTCCTCAGCGCCCCGCGCCGAGAGTCCGACGCGAGGGCGCCGGGAATTTCGGTCGATGCCAGTGCCGCGAGGTCCTACCGTGCTCTGGGTGAATTTCTACGTGCTGGGCCCCCTGGATCGGGAAAGTGGCTGTTGTGCCCGCTCTCAGGGACCTGCTTCCGAGCCACGCAGTGATCGACTGGGACGCGCTCGCGAAGCCGGCCGCAGAGCTCGCAGGAACGAAGATCAGCACAGCCCCTCATGCATGGGTCGCCTACGAGAACCTCGTCTGTGTCGCCCTACGGGCCATCGAGCCGATCCCGACCGTTCTGCTCGGCGTGGCGACTCCTGACCAGTTCTCCGGCTGGCCCTTGGACGCATGGTTGCTCCTCGACTGTAGTGACGATGAGCGGCGCAAGCGGCTCGCGCCGCGAGGTGACGCAGCGACGTTCCCGACGCCTTGACGGACGCCGAGGAGTACAGGGCCCTCGGCCTGTCCGTGATCGACACCACCGATCTGAGCACTGAATCCGTGGCCGCTCAGATCGCATCTTGGGTTCGCGCGACATCCGAGCGGCGCCTCTGACACAGGCGCCAGGCAGCGCCATTGTCGACTCCTGACAACTCACCTGAGCCGCGTCGGAACTGGCCGTTTTTTGGCAGCCGCGCCCTCGCGTCGCTAAGTGAGCACCTCCGCCACGCGGTCGGCGAACTTGGTCAACCAGTCCAACCGTGGGCCGCCGCGTGCAATCCGGAACCCGTGCCGCCGGCCCCAGAACGCGGCCTGCACGGCATGGAGCTGGGCCCAACGCTGGACGCCCGTGCGATCGAGCTCAGCGGCGTCGGCGAAGACGTCCAAGACACGGTGGACAGCCTTGCGCACGTCGCCCGCTTCGAGGAGCGCCAAAGCGCGCGACTTCAGCAGCACGCCGCCGTCGTAGGCGGGGTCTCCCGCGTACCCCTTGGGGTCGACGGCCAGCCACGGCTCACGGTCGGCGCGCAGGATGTTTCTGGCGTGGAGGTCGCCGTGGACAAGGATGTCGGGCTGGCCGCGGCCCAGCTCGCGGACGGTTGCCACGGCGGCGTCCACCACGTGACCCGGCAGGGTGTGCGTCAGCTCCTTAGCATCCCTGAGAAGCTGTTCCTCCCACGCGTCAGCCTGCATCCCCAACCGAGGCAGGCCTGGCGGCGCGGGAACGGCCAGTCGGTGATTGATCCGCCCTGCGACCGTCGCGACCTCATCGCCGTTCGCGACCTCCGCCAGGGTGGATGCGCGGGCTCGCTCCAGCAGCATCGCGAAGCGAGCGTCGTCGCGCGCATGCAGCAGGATGGCTCCGCGCCCGCCCCACGCCGCGAACGCGTCCGGCTCGTGGACGTTGCCGGGGTGCGGAAACGACACCTTCAGCACCGCGGTCCCCCCGGTCCGCCGTCGCACCGGGACGATGATCCCGACACCCCCGTGCACCACCGCGCCGTCCGCCACACACGCCCACTGCATCAGTAGGTCGTCCACGATCCCCGGTAGTTCGGCGAGCCACGCCGCCCCGCGCTCGCCCTCTCGCTCGACGGTGCTCCACGCGAATGCCTCCGGTGCCTCGATCATCCGGGCACCCTACGCGCCAGCCGACGCCGAGAGCGCGAAACTCGAGGAACGCCTTTGTCGAGGCCGCCTTCGGTCGATGCGGCGACGGACACGCCATAGGTCACCGCCACGTCGTTGCGGATCGCCGGCGAGGTCAGCCGGCTCTAAGGCGAATACTGGCCCGTGGCGCGCTAGCGGCCGTCGCGGTCGGTGGCGCGCTGCTCCGGAGCAGTCGCACCGTCCCGCTCGGCCACGCCGTCCCGCTCGGCCATCCGCGCGAGCATCGCGTTGTACTCCGTGAGCTCGGCGTCGCCGTCGCGGTCGGCGCGGCGGTCGCGGCGCCGGGCCTCGCGCTCGTCGGACCGCGTCCACTGGATCGCGACGGCGATCGCGAGCGCCAGGGTCGGCAGCTCGCCGATGCCCCAGGCCACGCCACCGCCGCGCTGCTGGTCCTCGATGGCGCTGAGTCCCCAGGGACGGCCCATGTTGCCGTACCAGTCCGCCACGAGCAGCGAGGTGCCGGACGTGAGCACGACCCCGAAGAACGCGTGGAACGCCATCGTCGCGAAGAGCAGCAGCAGGCGCTGGGGATAGCCAGGGCGTGTCGGGCCGGGGTCGATGCCGATGAGTGCGTTGGCGAAGAGGTACCCGACAAGGGTGAAGTGCACGACCATCCACACGTGCCCGGCGTGGTTCGTCAGCGCGAGCTCGAACGCGGGCGTGTAGTAGAAGGCGATCATCCCGCCGGCGAACAGCACGGCTGCGACGACCGGACGCGCGAGGAGCTGACCCCAGCGCGAGTGGACGATCGCGAGCACCGACTCGCGCGGCCCGCGCGAGCCGTCCTTGCGGGCCGGGACCGCGCGCAGCAGCAGCGTCACGGGCGCCGCGAGCACGAGGAACAGCGGCGCGAGCATCGCCATGATCATGTGCTGCAGCATGTGCGCGCTGAACAGCACCTGCCCGTAGACCGCCGGGCCGCCGCTCGTGACCCAGAACATCAGGAGCATGCCCGCGGACCACGAGATCGTGCGGCCGACCGGCCAGCGGTCGCCGCGGCGCGCCAGGCGTACGGCCCACCGCAGGTAGACCACGAGTCCTGCGACGCACGCGAAGGCGAAGAGCGGGTCCAGGCTCCACTCGGTGAACCAGCGGGCACCAGTGGGCTCGGGCGGCAGCGGCGCACCGGTGAGCTGGTAGGCGGGCGAGGTGTCGGCGGGGACGTCGTCGGGCACGGGCGGTGCGGTGGAGCCCAGCGCGACCGCGACCCCGGAGACCGCGCCGATGACGGCCAGCTCGACGGCGAGCAGCTGCCAGAACAGCACGCGCACGCGGTCGGACGACTCGGCCAGCCGGCCGACGATCCACTGCCGGTGCGCCCAGCCGAGCGCGCCGAGCACCGTGAGCAGCACGGCCTTGACCAGCACGAGGGAGCCGTACGGGGTCGTCAGGTCGGCGAGCCCGTCCATGCGGATCCAGGCGTTGACCAGGCCCGACGTCGCGACCGCCGCGAAGCACCAGGCGGCGATGGGCGAGAACCGCGAGACGGCCGCGGCGACCGCGCGTCCGTCGTCGTCGGCGGCGCCCGGCCGCCCAGCGACCAGGATGGCGAGCGTCCCGAGCCCGCCGACCCACAGCGCGGCGCCGCCGAGGTGCAGGAACATCGCACCGATGGCGAGCTGGTGGTCCGCTGCGCCCGCCGCGTGCCCGGTCGTGGACTGCACCGCGAGCGCCGCGAGCGGCAGCGTCGCGACCCACAGCGCGCCGACCGGGCCGCGCACCGCGAGCGCGAGGCCCGACGTCGTCGCGGCGAGCACGACGATCGCGAGGCCGACCCGGCCGAGCGGGATGTCGGTCACGAACGCGCCGAGCCCCGAGCCGAAGCCGGGGGCAGCGGGCGAGATCGCCGCGACGTAGGAGTAGCGCAGCACCAGCTGGGCCACCGCGGCGAGCGCCCACACGGTGGCGGCCACCCCGGCCGCCGTCAGCGCACGCCGCTGCAGCAGCCCGGGCGCGAGCAGGCATGCGGCCGCGACGAGCCCGCCGAGCGTCAGGGATGCGGCAAGCTCGCTGAGCACCGTGGCGACGGGCAGGCCGTAGCGCACGACGGCGCCCGGGTCCGCGAACCCCGACAGCGCGCCGAACGCGCCGGAGTACGCGCCGGCGGCGAGCACGGCGAGGATCGCGACGACGACGGCGCCCGGGCCGGCGGCGATGAGCCACCAGGGACGCCCGGGCGTGCTCGGGGCTCCTCCGGACGGTGGCGCGACAGGGGCTGCGGAGGTCACCCGTCCAGCGTAGGGGCGCCGGGGCGGGCGCCCGAACCGCGCGGCCGGGTCACGACCCCCCGCCGGCGCGGTAGACCGAGAGCCACGCGTCCGCGATGACGCGCGCCCCGGCCGCCGTCGGGTGCACGCCGTCGTAGGCGATCGCCTCGGGCCCGTGCTCGGCCGCAGCCTGCGTCATGAGCCGGTGCAGCGGCACGACGACGGCACCGCGGTCTGCACCGATGCGCGCGACCGCGGCTCGCTTGCCGTCGAGGTCCTCGAGCCATGCGTCCTGCTCGGGGCGGACCGGTACCAGGAACGGCTCGACGAGGATCAGGCGCGGCACGTCGACGGCGTCGAGCAGGCGGCGGTACGTCGACTCGAAGTCGTCCGCGCTCGTCGGGTCGTCGGCGTCGAACCGGCGCCAGGTGTCGTTGACCCCGACGTAGACGGTCAGCACATCGGCAGCGGCCGGGACGACGTCGATGGCCCACCGCCGCTCGAGGTCGACGGCGCGGTCGCCCCCGATCCCGCGGTTGAGCACAACGGCGTCGTCGACCTCCTTGGCGACGAGGCTCACGTACCCCTCGCCGAGAGAGGCCGGGTCGGTGCGATCGCGGCCGGCGTCGGTGATCGAGTCTCCGACGAAGAGCAGCCGAGCAGACGCCATCGTGGTGTTCCCTTCAGTCGATCGCCCGATCAATCATCAAATGTCTGACGGGCCTCGTCGGGCGAGCCTTGCTCCAAATGCGAACAGAGCCTAGTGTAGGCGCAGATTCATCTGATCTTTCAACCGGCGCGAGCCGCTACATCGAGGTGAGCATGCCTACGATCACGAGCGTCGAGGTGACCGACGTCCGCTTCCCGACATCGGTCACGGCGGATGGCTCGGACGCGATGAACAAGGACGGGGACTATTCGGCCGTCTACGTCGTCCTGCACACCGACGGGCTCGACTCCGACGGCGCCCCGCTGGCCGGGCACGGCCTGACCTTCACCATCGGTCGCGGCAACGACGTCGTGGCGCTCGCGGCGCGCCAGCAGGCGGCGCAGCTGGTGGGCGGCGACGTCGACGCGGCCGCCGCCGACATGGGCGGGCTCTACCGTGACCTCACCTCGGACAGCCAGCTGCGCTGGCTGGGCCCCGAGAAGGGCGCGGTCCACCTGTCGCTCGCGGCCGTGCTCAACGCCGCCTGGGACCTCGCCGCCCGGCGCGCGTCCAAGCCGCTGTGGCGGCTGCTCGCCGACCTGACGCCCGAGGAGCTCGTCGACGTCGCGGACCTGCGCTACCTGTCCGACGTCCTGACGCGCGAGGAGGCGATCGCGCTGCTGCGCGCGAAGGAGCCCACCAAGACCGAGCGCATCGCGCACCTCGAGCAGTCCGGCTACCCCGTGTACACGACGTCGGCGGGCTGGCTCGGGTACAGCGACGACAAGCTGCGCCGGCTGTGCCAGGAGGCCGTCGACGCCGGGTACGGGCACGTCAAGCTCAAGGTCGGGGCGAACCTCGATGACGACGTCCGCCGCCTCGCCATCGCGCGCGAGGTCATCGGCCCCGACCGGCGGCTCATGATCGACGCCAACCAGGTGTGGGACGTGCCGCAGGCGATCGACTGGGTCCGCGAGCTCGCGCGCTTCGACCCGCTGTGGATCGAGGAGCCGACCTCTCCGGACGACATCCTCGGCCACGCCGCCGTGCGGGCCGCCGTCGCGCCCGTGCGGGTGGCCACCGGCGAGCACTGCCACAACCGGGTCATGTTCAAGCAGCTCTTCCAGGCCGAGGCGATCGACTACTGCCAGCTCGACACGGGCCGGCTCGCGAGCATCAACGAGATCGTCGCGGTGCTGCTGCTCGCCGCGAAGTTCGGCGTGCCCGTGTGCCCGCACGCGGGCGGGGTCGGCCTGTGCGAGATGGTCCAGCACGTCTCGGTGCTCGACTACGTGGCCGTCGCGGGCGACCTCACCGACCGCGTGACCGAGTACGTCGACCACCTGCACGAGCACTTCACCGACCCCTGCATCGTGGCCGACACCGGCACCGGCGCGGGCTACGTGCTGCCCACCGCGCCGGGGTACTCGACCCGCATGCACCCCGAGTCCGTCGCCCGGTTCCGCTTTCCCGACGGCGAGTACTGGAAGACTGCCTCCCATGTCCCGCACGGATGAGGTCGTCGACGGCATCAGGCGCATGATCACGGGCGGCGAGCTCGGGCCCGGCGACCGGCTCCCTGTCGAGAAGGACCTCGCCGAGCGGCTCGGCGTCTCGCGCGGGTCGCTGCGCGAGGGCGTCCGGGCGCTGTCGATCCTCGGCATCCTCGACACCCGGCAGGGCGCGGGGACCTACGTCACGAGCCTCGACCCGTCGGTGCTGCTGGCCCCGCTGCAGCTCGTCGTCGACCTGCACGGCGAGACGACCGGGCGAGCGTTCCACGCCGTGCGCCGCGTGCTCGAGACCGAGGCGGCCGGGCTCGCCGCGCGTCGTATCACGCCCGAGGCGCTCGCCGAGGCCCGCTCGGTGCTCGACGACGTCTCAGGCATGCTCACGACCTCGCCCGTCGACCACGAGCGGTTCATGGAGGCCGACGTCGCGTTCCACCGCATCGTCGCGGCCCAGGCCGGCAACCCCGTGCTCGAGGCCCTCGTCGAGACCCTCGCGGGCCGCACCGTGCGTGGGCGGCTGTGGCGCGGGCGCCACGAGCCGGGCGCCGAGGCGCGCACGGCCGCCGACCACGAGGCCGTGTGGCGCGCCTTGGCCGCCGGCGACGCCGACGCCGCGCGCGTGCGCATGGCCGCGCACCTGCTCGACGTCGAGCAGACCCTCCCCGACGACGTCTGACGTCCCGGCGTCAGGCCTGCCGCACGCCGATCGTGAGCAACAGGTTCGCGTAGACCCGCTGGTCCCCCGTCGCGACGAGCAGGGCGAGATGGTCGGACCGGGCGGCGTCGTAGAACGCGAACCGGTCGAGCTCGTCCCACCCGACGTCGGGCCCGAGCAGGGCGCGGTAGCCCGCGTGCGCTCCGATGGGCTCGCCCGCGGCGACGACGTCGCCGTCGACCCCGCCCGGAACCATGACGGCCGCGGACTCGAGCGGCACCGCGTCGACGAGCACCTCGAGCACCTCGTCCACCGTGAGCAGCCCCGGCCGCAGGTTGAGGTGGACGCGCTCGACGCCGGGGCGCACGCCTGTGGAGTGCGGGTAGTTCGCGTCGGCGAGCAGCACCGTGGACCCGTGGCCCGCGGCCGCGAGCGCCCCCAGGATCCCCGGGTGCAGCAGCTGGTAGCGCAGCACGGCTCAGGCCCCCGCAGCGACGCGGGCCGCGGCGAACGCGTGCCGCTGCCGCCCGAAGCCCTCGATCTCGAGCTCGACGACGTCGCCGTCACGCAGATAGTCGAACCGGCCGGAGAGCGCCACGCCCTCGGGCGTGCCGGTGCAGATCAGGTCGCCGGGTTCGAGGGCCATGTACTGCGAGAGGTGCCACACGAGGAACGGCACGTCGAAGATCATGTCGCTCGTGCGCGAGTCCTGCCGTCGCTCGCCGTTGACCCAGGAGCGGAGCCGCAGGTCGCCGGGGTCGAGCTCGTCGGCGGGCACGAGGGCCGGCCCGGTCGGCAGGAAGCCGGGACCGCACTTGCCCTTGGACCACTGCCCGAGCGAGTCGTCGAGCTGCCAGGCGCGCTCGCTCACGTCGTCGACCACCGTGTAGCCGGCGACGTGCTCGCGGGCAGCCTCGACCGACGGCAGGTAGCTCGCCCGCCGCCCGACCACGACGGCGAGCTCGACCTCCCAGTCGACCTTCTGGGCGCCCGGCGGCAGCGGCACGGTGTCGTCGGGACCCACCATGGTGTTGGGGTGCTTGAAGAAGATGATCGGCAGCCGGGGCGGCTCGGCGCCCGACTCGCGCGCGTGCGCCGCGTAGTTCTGCCCGATGCACACCACGGCCGTCGGTCGTGCGACGGGCGCACCGCGCCGCATCGCGTCCGCACCCTCGAGCACGGGCAGCCCGCCCGCCGCGAGCGCGGTCCGTGCGCGGGCGACGCCGTCGGACGCGAGGAACGCGCCGTCGACGTCGGCCGTGAGCGGGCGCAGGTCGTACGTGACGCCGTCGGCCTCGACGGCGGGGATCTCATGGCCGGCGGGGCCCAGGCGGAGCAGGTGCATCGTGTCCTCGTCGTTTCTCGGTGCGTTCTCGGTGCGGTCGATCAGGTCTACGCGCCGGGCAGGGCCCGCGCGTCGAGCAGGCCCGCCCGCGCGAGCGCGGGCCACAGGTCGTCGGGCACGACGGCGTCGGCCCTGTCGAGGGTCGCACGCACCTGGCCCGCCGTGCGCATCCCGACGACGGTGCTCACCACCGCCGGGTGCGTGCGCACGTACGCGAGTGCAGCCTGGGGCAGCGTCACGCCGTGGTCGGCGCACACGGCGGCGAGCCGGTGCGTGCGCTCGAGCAGCGCTGCCGGTGCCTGCGCGTAGTCGTACGTGACGTCGTCGGGCGGGGCTTCGTGCGCCAGCAGGCCCGAGTTGTAGACGCCTGCGACGACGATCCCGACCCCGCGCTCGGCGGCGAGCGGCAGCAGGTCGTCGAGCGCCGGCTGCTCGAGGAGCGTGAACCGGCCGGCGCACATGACGACGTCGACGTCGGTCTCGCGCACGAACCGCGCGAGCATCGCCGACTGGTTCATGCCCGCGCCGACCGCGCCGACGACACCCTGCTCGCGCAGCTCGACCAGCGCGGGGATCGCCTCGCGGACGGCCTGGTCGCCGAAGTCGTCGGGGTCGTGGACGTAGACGACGTCGACGCGGTCGAGCCCGGTGCGCTCGAGGCTGGCCTCGAGCGAGCGCAGCACGCCGTCGCGCGAGAAGTCCCACACGCGGCGCAGGGCGGCGGGCACGGCGAAACCCTGGTCGTCGCGCCTGCCCGCGGTCGCGGGCGAGGGCACGAGCAGGCGTCCGACCTTGGTCGAGACCACGTACTCCTCGCGCGGCCGCCCGACGAGCGCCGCGCCGAGGCGGCGCTCGGACAGGCCGAGGCCGTAGTGCGGCGCCGTGTCGAAGTACCGCAGGCCGCCGGCCCATGCGGTGTCGACCGCGACGCGCGCCTCGTCGTCGGTGATCGCGCGATAGAGGTTGCCGACCTGCGCCGCGCCGAAGCCGAGCGACGTGAGCCGCACGGCCGTGCGACCGGCGCTCGCGCGCGGCAGTACCGCGTCGCCGGGGGCGGACGGGGGCAGGCCTTGGGCGGTCACGGCTGCGGCACCGGCCGGGTGCGCAGTCCGTGCATCCCGCCGTCGACGGCGAGCGACTCGCCCGTGGTGGCCCCGGCGAGCGGGCTCGCGAGGTAGCACACGGCGTGCGCCACGGCCTCGGGGCTCACGAGGCGGCCGGTCGGCTGGCGGGCCTCGAGCGCGGCGCGCTCCGCCGCGGGGTCCTCCGCGGCGTCGAGCAGGCGCGCGACCCACGGCGTGTCGACCGTCCCGGGGCACACGCAGTTGACGCGGATCCCCTCGCGCACGTGGTCGGCGGCCATCGCCAGCGTGAGGGCCTGCACCGCGCCCTTCGACGCCGAGTAGAGCGCCCGCGCCGGAAGGCCCGTCCACGCGGCGATCGAGCTCATGTTCACGACGGCGGCACGGTCGGACGCGCGCAGGTACGGCAGGGCGGCTCGCGTCACGCGCGCGATGCCGAGCACGTTGACGTCGAGCACGCGCAACCACTCGGCGTCGTCGTTGTCGGCGATCGTCCCCTGCGCGCCGATGCCCGCGTTGTTGACGACGACGTCGAGGCCGCCCATGGCGTGGGCCGCGGCGTCGACGGCGGCGCGCACCGCGGCGTCGTCGGTCACGTCGGCGACCTGGGCGTGCGCGCCCGTGGGGACGCCCTCTCGCGTGCGGTCGATCGCGGTCACCTGCGCGCCGCGGGCCAGGAAGGCGGCCACGACGGCGGCGCCGATGCCGGCCGCACCGCCGGTCACGACGGCGCGGACGCCGTCGAGCTCGCGCGTGTCAGGGCTGGTCGTCACGGGAGCGGCTCCTCGGTCGGGTGCGTGGTCGTCGGCTGAACGAAGGCGGGAAGGTCAAGGCTGTAGGTCCGCGCAGCGGTCCCGGCGAGGACGTCGGCGCGCTCGTCGGCGGCGAGGTCCGACAGGAGCTCGTGCACGACCTCGAGCCACATCCCGTAGTCGATCGCGAGCAGGCTCACGGGCCAGTCCGAGCCGAACATCAGACGACTCGGTCCGAACACGTCGAGCGCGTGCTCGACGGCGGGACGCAGGTCGGCAGGGCGCCACCGGTCCCAGTCTGCCTCGGTGACGAGGCCGGAGACCTTCGCGGTCACGTTGGGGCACACCGCGAGGGCGGCGAGGTCACGGCGCCAGGTGTCGAGCGCGCCGGGATCGGCGACCGCGGCGGCGAGCGGCGGCTTGCCCAGGTGGTCGAGCACGAACCGCACGTCGGGCAGCGCGGCGGCGAGGGCCGCGCAGGCGGCGACCTGGTCGTGGCGGATCACGAGGTCGAACACGAGTCCGGCAGCGCCGACGGTCGCGATCCCGGCCCGCACGTCGGCCCGGTCGAGGTAGCCCGGGTCGGCCTCCGCCTGCACCTGGGTGCGCACGCCGACCAGGCCTCCACTCCCCGACCCCGCTCGCAGTGCGGCGAGGCGCTCGGCCAGGTCGGGCGCGAACAGGTCGGCCCAGCCGACGACCCCCGCGATCCCGGCCGCGCGGCCGGCGTCCGAGGCCGCGACGGCGATCAGCTCGTCGGTCTCCGCCCACAGGTCGGCGGACTGCACGACGACGGTCGCGGTGACCCCGTGTGCGGAGGCGGGCAGATCCTCGGTCATGAAGTCGGCGTCGATCGCCGCCATGGTGACGGGATCGATCCATGGCTGCGGCGTGCGCGCACGGACCCACAGGTGATGGTGAGCGTCGACGACGACGTCGGGCATGTGCTGAGCCTCCCGGGAGACGCGCGCTGGCGCAATTCATCCAATCTATAGCACTCCGCGAGGCCTGCCGTCCAGAGGCCGGGGGGTCTTGCGCAGCAATACATCCGATCTCTAGGCTGCTCCCACAACAGCGCTCGGCGAAGAGGGTTGGCGTCGCTCCGACGCGGGCCTCGTCCCCCGATCTCAGCCCGTGCCTCCGGCGTGCGCTGACACATCCACCTGAAGGGAACGTCCATGACCGAGGCCCTGCCGCCCCTCGACCTCGCCACACTGCCGGATCCGGTCGACGTCGCGGACAACACCTCGGCGCTCGCCGACGTTCAAGCCGTCATCGACGCCGGCCCGTACACGGACACCTGGGAGTCCCTGAGCGGGTACACGCCACCGCAGTGGTACGAGGACGCGAAGTTCGGCATCTTCATCCACTGGGGCGTGTACTCCGTCCCTGCCTTCATCAACGAGTGGTACTCACGCAACATGTACCGCGAAGGCAGCGCGGAGTTCGAGCATCACGTCGCGACCTACGGTGACCATCGCCAGTTCGGGTACAAGGACTTCATCCCCTCGTTCACGATGGACCGGTTCGACCCCGACGAGTGGGCGGAGCTGTTCCGACGGGCCGGTGCGCAGTTCGTCGTGCCCGTCGCCGAGCATCATGACGGCTTCGCGATGTACGACACGCAACGTTCCCGGTGGAGCGCAGCCCGGATGGGGCCGAAGCGTGACGTGTTCGGAGAGCTGTCCGCCGCCACCGACCGGGCGTGGATGGTGCGCGGTGCCTCCTCGCACCGCGCCGAGCACTGGTTCTTCATGAACGGCGGGACGAAGTTCGACTCCGACGTCCTCGCCGCGCAGACCCAGGACTTCTACGGCCCGGCACAGCGCGAGGAGACCGCGCCCCACGAGCGCTTCCTCGAGGACTGGCTGCTGCGCACCGTCGAGATCATCGACCGCTACCGCCCGCAGGTCCTGTGGTTCGACTGGTGGATCGAGCACCCCGCGTTCAAGCCGTACCTCGCGAAGCTCGCCGCGTACTACTACAACCGCGCGGCCGCGTGGGGCCGCCAGGTCGTCATCAACTACAAGTGGGACGCCTTCGCCCAAGGCTCGGCCGTCTACGACATCGAGCGCGGCACCATGAGAGACATCCGCCCTACGGTGTGGCAGAACGACACCTCGGTGTCGAAGAGCGCATGGTCGTGGGTCCAGAACCACGACTACAAGACCGCTCAGGATCTGATCACCGAGCTCGCCGACGTCGTCTCCAAGAACGGCGTCCTGCTGCTCAACGTCGGCCCGAAGGCCGACGGCACCATCCCCGAGGCGGAGCAGGAGCTCCTGCTGACGATCGGTGACTGGCTCTCCACCAACGGCGAGGCGATCTACGGCACCAGGCCCTGGGTCATCTCCGGGGAGGGGCCGACACAGGTCGCTGTCGGATCGTTCGTCGACGCGCAGTCGCGAGCCTTTACCGCCTCCGACTTCCGATTCACCGCCCGCGCGCACGTGACCGGCGACTACGTCTACGCGATCCCCCTCGCCGAACCCGACGACGACACGCTGCGTATCCGCGCCTTCGGCAGCGGTGCGGGGCTTCTCACCCGGCGCATCAAGGACGTCACCATCCTCGGCGAGGCCGGTCCTGTCGCCTGGGAGCAGACCGCCGACGCACTCGTGGTCACCACCTCCCGGGCCGCCGTCGTCAAGCTGTTCCTCGAGGCGGAGACCATCCCGCCACGCACGGACTTCCTGCACCAATGACCGACAGCGAGGGATCTATGCCGACCACACCGTCCGCGACGCACGGGCAACCCGAGTCACCGACCGTCGCTCCCTGGCAGGTGGACGGGACGAGGTTGACATGGCGCGGAGGCGGAGAAGTGCTCGTCGTCGAGCCGTGGGGACCGAACAGCGCGCGCGTCCGGGCGGCGATGGGGGAGGTCGTCGACGCCGACTGGGCGCTGCTGCCCGCGCCGGAGGCCGAGAGTGCGCGCATCGAGGTCGACGGTGACGTCGCCACCCTGGTCAACGGGGGACTGCGGGTCGTCCTGACCGCGAGCGACTTCTACCACTGGCAGGTTGGACAGCGCCGCTTCGGGTGTCATGTCAGCTTCCAGGACGCCGACGGCCGCGAGCTGTTGTCCGAGCGCGGCTCCGGCGGCGCGCTCGCCCTGCGCGCTCGCCAGTACGACGTCGCTGTAGGCGGAGGGAAGGTCGCGCTGTTCCTGGACAGCCCGGCCGACGAGAAGCTGGTGGGGATGGGCCTGTACCAGCAGGACCACATCGACCTCAAGGGGTGCTCGCTCGAGCTGGCGCACCGCAACTCGCAGGCCAGCGTCCCGTTCGTCGTCTCCAGTGCGGGCTACGGGATGCTGTGGCACTCACCGTCCATCGGGCGAGCGACGTTCGGCCGCAACGGCACTGAGTGGTCGGCTGAGTCCGCCCGCCAGATCGACTACTGGGTCACGGCGGGCGAGACTCCGGCGCAGATCACCCGGGCGTATGCCGACGCGACAGGACACGCTCCGATGATGCCGGAACGTGGGCTCGGCTTCTGGCAGTGCAAGCTGCGCTACGCCTCCCAGGACGAGCTCCTCGAGGTCGCGCGGGAGCACCACCGACGCGGCTTGCCGCTGGACGTCATCGTCGCGGACTTCTTCCACTGGCCCCAGATGGGCGACTTCCGGTTCGACGAGGAGTTCTGGCCCGACCCGAGCGGAATGGTGGACGAGCTGCGGGCGATGGGCGTCGAGCTCATGGTCAGCGTGTGGCCCCAGGTCGCGCTCGCGTCGGAGAACTTCGACGAGATGTCCCGCCACGGTCTGCTGGTGCAGAGCAACCAGGGCATCGACGTCCAGATGTGGTTCGAGGGCCCGAGCCGATTCGTCGACGCGACCAACCCCAGGGCGCGGACGTACCTGTGGGAAAAGCTTCGGGCCGGGTACGGCCGGCACGGCATCCGCACCTTCTGGCTGGACGAGGCCGAGCCCGAGTTCGGGCTCTACGACTTCGGCGCCTACCGCTACCACGCCGGCCAGGCGCTCGAGGTGAGCAACATCTACCCGCAGATGTTCTCCCGTGCTGTCTTCGAGGGCCAGCAGGGCGACGGCGAGACCGACATCGTCAACCTGGTGCGCTGCGCATGGGCAGGCAGCCAGCGCTACGGTGCGCTCGTCTGGTCGGGCGACATCCACTCGTCGTGGACGGCGATGCGCCGGCAGATCCCCGCGGGTATCCACATGGGCGCCGCGGGCGTGCCGTGGTTCACCACGGACATCGGCGGCTTCGGCGGCGGGCGCACCGAGGACCCCGCGTTCCAGGAGCTTCTGGTCCGCTGGTTCCAGATGGGCACGTTCATGCCGGTGATGCGCCTGCACGGCGACCGTGTCCCGCAGGTGCCGGTCGTCGCGGCGGACGGCACCCGTCGGATGCCGTCGGGCGCCGGGAACGAGCTGTGGAGCCTCGGCGACGAGAACTACGAGATCCTCGCCCGCTACGTGCACCTTCGTGAGCGCATGCGCGGCTACACGCGTTCGGTGATGCGCTCCGCGCACGACGACGGGCAGCCCGTGATGCGGGGCCTCTTCCACGACTTCCCCCGGGACCCGCAGGCATGGGACGTGGGCGACCAGTTCATGCACGGACCGGACGTGCTGGTCGCGCCGGTCACCGAGCCCGGCGCGACGTCGCGGTCTGTATACCTGCCCGCGGGCGCGCGCTGGACCGACCTGCACACGGGTGCCGTGTACACCGGTGGTCAGCGGATCGAGGCCGAAGCCCCGCGACATCTGGTTCCTGTGTTCACCCGTGACGGCGCGTTGCCCGAGCTCCGCGGGTTCCTCGTGCCCTGACGCGGTGACGGCGATCGAGCCAACCCGACGCATCGACTTCTATCGGTGCATATAGCGGAACATTCGATTTGTCGGCCCGAACCGGAGGCCCCGTGGCCATGACCGACCCGATATTGTTCACGCCCTGAGCAGAAAGAGTGGACCAGACCGATGACTGCCAGCCGCGAGTACGCGGGCTACCTCTACGCGCACTTCAAGCGCGAGTCGGTCGACGGCGAGCAGATCTACTTCGCGCTGAGCGCGGGCAACGATCCGCTGCACTTCGACGACCTCAACGGCGGTGAGCCGGTCCTTCGCTCCACGGTGGGCGAGCGCGGCGTCCGTGACCCGCACATCGTCCGCTCCCCGCAGGGCGACCGCTTCTACCTGGTGGCGACCGACCTGCGCGTGCATGACAGCACCGACTGGGACGGGCACCAGCGCCGGGGCAGCCGATCGATCGTGGTCTGGGAGTCGACCGACCTGGTGAGCTGGGGGGAGGGGCGGCTCGTCGAGGTCGCCCCGCCCAAGGCCGGCAACACCTGGGCTCCGGAGGCCGTCTGGGACCCGGAGCAGGACGCCTACGTGGTGCACTGGTCCTCGAAGCTCTACGACGACCCCGAGCACGAGGACGAGAGCTATAACCGGATCCTGTACGCGACCACGCGCGACTTCCGCGAGTTCTCCGAACCGCGCGTGTGGGTCGATCGAGGATGGAACACGATCGACGCCACGGTGATCGAGCACGAGGGCGTCTACTACCGGTTCCTGAAGGACGAACGGGCCCGCGGTGGGGGCGCACCGCTCGGCAAGTCGATCTTCTCCGAGACGGCCGTCTCCCTGACCGCCGCCCGTTGGGTGCCGCTGGCCGAAGGGATCGGCCTGGGCGCGATCAGCCGGGGCGAGGGCCCGTTGGTGTACAGGTCGAACACCGAGGAGAAGTGGTTCCTGTGGATCGACGAGTTCACGGCCGAACGCCGGTACGTCCCCTTCGAGACGACCGACCTCGCCGGTGGTGAGTGGACTCCCGTCCACGACTACCGGCTGCCGCCCGACCCCTGCCACGGCGTCGTGCTGCCGGTGACCGCCGCCGAGCACGAGCGGCTCAGCACAGCCTGGGCCTGAGGAAGCCGCGCTGCCGCCGACTTCGGTCTCACCGCCCGCGCGCGGCCTCAGCCCCAGACGAGGCCGCGTGCCGGATCCTCGAGCACGCGCGCGACGTCGGACAGGAACCGCGCGCCGAGCTCGCCGTCGACCAGGCGGTGGTCGAAGCTCAGCGCGAGCTGCGTCACCCATCGCGGCTTGACCTTGCCGTTGTGCACCCACGGCTGCTGCCGGATCGCGCCGAACGCGAAGATGCCGGCCTCACCGGGGTTGAGGATCGGCGTGCCGGTGTCGATGCCGAAGACGCCCACGTTGGTGATGGTGATCGTGCCGTCGGACATGTCGGCGGGCGAGGTCCGCCCGGCCCGCGCGGTCGCGGTGAGCCCCGCGATCGCCTTCGCGAGCCCCAGCAGGTCGAGCGCGTGAGCGTCCTTGATGTTCGGCACCACGAGGCCGCGGGGTGTCGCCGCGGCGATCCCGAGGTTCACGTAGTGCTTGTAGACGATCTCGCGTGTGGCGTCGTCCCAGCTCGCGTTGATCTCGGGGTGCCGGCGCACGGCGAGCAGCACGGCCTTGGCCGCGATCAGGAGCGGCGTCACGCGAACGTCGGCGAAGTCGCGGTCGGCCTTGAGGCGCTCGACGAGCTTCATCGTCTTGGTGACGTCGACCGTGTGGAAGACCGTCACGTGCGGGGCGGTGAACGCGCTCGCGACCATCGCCTCGGCCGTGCGCTTGCGCACCGACTTCACGGGCACGCGCGTCTGGCGCCCGTCCTGGCTGACCATGCCCGACTCGAGCCACGGCTGGTCGTCCTCGGGATACGTCGCGAGTGTCTGGGGCTTGGCCGCCTCGGCGCGCGCGACGACGTCCTCGCGCGTCACGATGCCGCCCGGCCCGGTCGGGTGCACCGAGCCGAGGTCGACGCCGAGATCCTTGGCCAGCTTGCGCACGGGCGGCTTGGCGAGCACGCGGACTCGGCCCGACGCCGCACCCTCCACGACCGGGACGCTCGCCATCGCCTTCTCGATCGCCGGACCCACCGGCGCGGGTGCCGGTGGCGGCGCTGGTGCCGGCGCGGGTGCCGGCGCCGCAGGCTCAGGCGCGCTCGCCCTCGCGGAGTTGTCAGAACCCCGTGACCCTCCAGGGGTGCCGGCGTCTGACAGCTCGCCGACGGGAGCGGAGCCCGCACGACGGCGGCGCCGGCGGCCGGTGCCGCCGTCGCCGGTCCCGTAGCCCACGAGCACCGACCCGGAGCCCTCACCGTCGGAGCTGTCAGCGGCCGGTGACCCGTGAGACTCACCGGGTGCTGACAGCTCGGCGGGGGCGCCCGTCGAGACCTCGATGATGGGCGTGCCGACCTCGACGGTCGTGCCCTCCTCGGCGAGCAGGGCCGTGACGGTCCCGGCCCACGGCGACGGGAGCTCGACGAGCGACTTGGCCGTCTCGATCTCGACGAGGACCTGGTTGACCGTCACCGTGTCTCCCACGGCGACGCGCCACTCGACGATCTCGGCCTCGGTGAGCCCCTCGCCGACGTCGGGCAGAGGGAAGCGCTGCGTGCTCATCGGTCTCCTCAGTAGGCCAGGGCGCGGTCGACGGCGTCGAGCACGCGGTCCACGCTCGGCAGGTACTCGTGCTCGAGCTTCGCCACGGGATACGGCGCGTGGAAGCCTGCCACGCGCTGCACGGGCGCCTCGAGCGCGTAGAAGCACTCGTCGCTCACGCGTGCGGCGATCTCCGCGCCCACGCCGAGGAACGACGGCGCCTCGTGCACGACGACGCAGCGCCCGGTCCGGCACACCGACTCGGCCACCGCCGTCACGTCGATCGGCGAGATCGCGCGCAGGTCGACCACCTCGGCGCTCGTGCCCTCGGCGGCGAGCGCGTCGGCTGCCTTGAGCGCGGTCGCCACGGTCGGGCCGTACGCGACGAGCGTGACGTCGTCGCCGGTCCGCGCGACCCGGGCGGAGTCCAGCACGCCGTCAGGCACCGGCCCACCGAGCGCGACGTCGGCCTTGGACCAGTAGCGACCCTTGGGCTCGAAGAACAGCACCGGGTCGGGCGAGGCGATCGCGGCGCGCATCATGTCGTACGCGTCCTGCGGCGTGGCCGGCGAGACGACGCGCAGCCCGGCGGTGTGCGCGAACAGCGCCTCGGGCGACTCGGAGTGGTGCTCGACCGCGCCGATGCCGCCGCCGTACGGGATGCGGATGACCACGGGGACCTCGACGCGGCCGCGCGAGCGGTAGCGCATCTTGGCGAGCTGGGTCGTGATCTGGTCGTAGGCGGGGAACACGAACCCGTCGAACTGGATCTCGCACACCGGCCGGTAGCCGCGCAGCGCGAGGCCGATCGCCGTGCCGAGGATGCCCGACTCCGCGAGCGGCGTGTCGACCACGCGCGCCTCGCCGAAGTCCTTCTGCAGCCCGTCGGTCACGCGGAACACCCCGCCGAGGCGGCCGATGTCCTCGCCCATGAGCATGACCTTGTCGTCCGACTCGAGGGAGGCGCGCAGGCCCTCGGTGATGGCGCGCGCGAACGTGAGGGTCTGGGTGCTGCTCACCGGGCGACCTCCTCGCCGGCCGTGGCGGCCTCGTACTCGCGGAACCACTTCTGTTCCGCGGCGACCTGTGCGTGCTCGGTCCCGTAGACGTGGTCGAACATCGTCTCGGCGGGCGGGGCGCCGAGCGCCCGGACGCCGTCGCGCAGGCGCTCGCCGTAGGCGTCGGCCTCGGCCTGCAGGTCCGCGGCCCAGGTCTCGTCCCAGCCGTCCTCGGCCCGCAGCAGCGCCTCGAGCCGCTCGACCGGGTCCCGCCGGCGCCAGTGCTCCTCCTCGGCGCGGTCGCGATATCGCGACGGGTCGTCCGACGTCGTGTGCGCGCCCATCCGGTACGTGTACGCCTCGACGAACGTCGGCCCACCGCCGCTGTGCGCCCGCTCGAGCGCCTCGGCCGCCACGGCGTAGCAGGCCAGGACGTCGTTGCCGTCGACGCGCACGCTCGGGACGCCGAAGCCCTCGCCGCGCTTGTAGATCGGCACTCGCGACTGCTTCGTCGTCGGCTCCGAGATCGCCCACTGGTTGTTCTGGCAGAAGAACACCACGGGTGCATTGTTGACCGCCGCGAACACGAGCGCCTCGTTGACGTCGCCCTGGCTGGTGGCGCCGTCGCCGAAGTAGGTCACGACCGCGGCGTCGCGCCCGGCGTCACCGGTCCCGACCAGACCATCGCGCTGGATGCCCATCGCGTACCCCGTGGCGTGCAGCGCGTGCGAGCCGATGACGAGCGTGTACAGGTGCACGTTGTGCTCGTTCGGGTCCCAGCCGCCGTGGTCCTCGCCGCGGTACAGCCGCAGCCGGTCCACGGGGTCCACGCCGCGCACGTGCAGCACGCCGTGCTCGCGGTAGCTGGGGAAGACGTAGTCCTGCGGGGCGAGCGCGTGGGCCGAGCCCACCTGCGCCGCCTCCTGTCCGCGGCTCTGGGCGTACAGGGCGAGCTCGCCCTGGCGCTGCAGCGCGGTCGCCTCGTCGTCGAACCGCCGGGTGAGGACCATGTCGCGGTACATCGCGCGCAGGTCGGCGGTGGTGAGGCGGGCGACCCGTTCACGGAGCCCGGCGCCCGCGTCGTCGACGACGCGGCTCCCGTCGGGTGCGACGAGCTGGACGAGCGGTGTGACGTCCGCGGCTGCGACGTCGTTCCCACCGGTGGCGTCGATCTTCACGCGGTCTCCCTTCGCTGACGGCCCTGTCCGGGTCAGGCTGCGTGGCATCGGCAGGTCCGGCGGGACCGGTGGACCGAGCCCCCCGAACCTACGCCTTCGTAGCCTACGCAAGCGTAGGTTGCACCCCGAGGGTGCGGTCTGCCGGTGTGCCGCCCAACGCTCACCACCGCGTTTTGGAGGAATCCTCCAATCTCGGCCCCTCAGCGGTCCCCCGTTCGGACACCCCCTTCGAAGTCACCATCCTTTCCGGTTTCCAACGGCTTTCCGGAGGAGATGGCGACCTCGAAGGGAGGTCGGGTCAGGGCTGGTCGACGACGAGGCGCCCGTCGACCCACCGCACGGGCATCGGGTCGCTGATGCTCCCCACGAACGAGCCGTCCGGCCCGTCGTGGTGGAACGCGAGGAAGCGCCATGCACCGTCGCGCGCCTCCACGAGCCGCCCGCTGTACAGGCGTGAGTCGGTCACCGGGTAGGCGCCGGCGACGTCGAACGGGCCGAGCACGGACTTCGCAGGCACCGCCCACACACCGCCCGTGGTGTCCCGGCCGTGTGCCGGGCGGTCCTGTGCGAGGCACGAGAAGAGCAGCACGGGCGTGCCGTCGACGACCTCGGCCTGCGTGACCTCGAGCTGGCCGAAGCCCTGGCCGGTCTCGGTCAGCGGGGGCCTCAGCTCCCACGTGCGCAGGTCGGGCGACCAGGCATGCCCGACGACGCCACGTTCGTAGGCCACGCCCGTGCGACCCCGCGCCGTGAGCAGCATGTGCCATCCGTCGCCTACGGGATCGGGCATCACCCACGGGTCCCGGAACGCCTCGTCGTGCCACTTCCCGTCCTCGAGCGTCTCGTACCAGCGCGAGTCGGCCGACAGCACCGGGTTCTCGGGCGCCTTGTGCCACGTCATCAGGTCAGACGACGTCGCGTAGCCGACGCGCTGCACGTTCCCGGCCGGGGTGAGCGTGGCCCCCGTGTAGAACAGGAACCAGGTGCCGTCCGGGTGCCGCACGACGGAACCGGTCCACGTGGCCAGATCGTCGAACGCCGGCGCGTCCGACCGGACCAGCGCATCCTCCACGCGGGTCCAGTGCACGAGGTCGTCGGACACCGCGTGGCCGATCGAGGCCCGGTGGTGCCGGGCGTCCGGGTCGTGCAGCGCGCGCGAGGCGTACAGGAAGAACAGGTGGTGACGCTCGCCGTCGTCGGCGAACCAGAAGTCCCAGACCCAGGACTCGGGGAGCGTGAACAAAGCAGGCCTTTCTCGGTTCAGCCCTTGACGCCGCTCGCCGCGACGCTCGAGACGAACGCACGCTGGAACGACAGGAAGACAAGGAGGACGGGGAGCGTGATGAGGGACGTGTAGGCCATGACCTCGCCCCAGGCGGTGTTGAGCTGGAAGAAGTACTGCATGCCGACCATGACCGGGCGCAGCTCCTCCTGCTGGACCACCATGAGGGGCCACAGGTACTGGTTCCACGCCGGGAGGAAGGTCAGGATCGCGACGGTCGCGAAGGCCGGCCCGGCGAGCGGGGCCACGATCCTGCGGTAGATCGTGAACCAGCTCGCGCCGTCGATCCGCGCCGCCTCGTCGAGCGACTTCGGGATCGTCGAGAAGTACTGGGTGAACAGGAAGATCGAGAAGGCGTTCGCGATGAACGGCACGATCTGCACGTGGTACGAGTTCAGCCACCCGAAGTCGTACTTGAGCACGCCGCCCTCCACGACCAGGGTCGGCAGCTTCGACACCCAGTACACCATCGGGACCGCGATGGTCTCGAAGGGGACGATGAGGGTCGCGATGACGACGCTCAGCACGAGCACCCGCCCCCGCCAGCGCAGTCGCGAGAGCGCGAACCCGGCCATCGAGTTCACGATGAGACCCAGGCCCACCGTCAGCACCGTCACGAGGATGGAGTTGAACAGGAACCGGCCTACCGGGACGCGGTCGAAGACACCGAAGTAGTTCTCGAGGCTGATGTCGCCCACGGGGATGAACGCACGGGGCGAGCCGACGTCGGACAGGATCTGCGCATCCGGCTTGAGGCTCGAGACGAACATGAACACGAGCGGGAACAGGAAGATGACGGCGATGGCCGACATCACGACGTACGACCCGATCTTGTGCCGGCGCCGGACGTCGCGCTCACCGAGGGTTGCGGCGGTCATGGGTCAGTCCTTGTCTCGGGTCAGGTAGCGCTGGACGAGCGCCACGAGGAGCACCAGCACGAAGAAGATCAGCGAGATCGTGGCTCCGTAGCCCGTCTCCTGCTCCCGGTAGCCCTTGCGCACGGCGTGGTAGACGAGGGTCGTCGTCGAGTTCACGGGCCCGCCCTGCGTCATGACGTCGATCTGTACGAAGAGCCCGAGCGCCGCGATCGTGATCGTCACGAGGACGAACACCATCGTCGAGCGCAGGCCCGGCCACGTCACGTTCACGAACTGCTGCCAGACGCTCGCGCCGTCCATGCGCGCGGCCTCGTACAGCTCCTCGGGGATGGTCTGCAGCCCCGAGAGCCAGATGAGCATGTGGAAGCCCACGGCCTGCCAGATCGACAGCACGATGATGGCGCCGAGCGCTGTGTCCGGGTTGTTGAGCCACGCCGTGCCCTGCAAGGCCCCGAACGTGATCGTGTCGATGAAGTTGTTGACCAGGCCGTCGGGCTGGTACATGAACCGCCACAGGATCGAGACCACGACGATCGAGGTCACGACCGGGATGAAGTAGATGACCCGGAACGCGGTGACGCCGCGGATCTTCTGGTTCACGAGCACCGCGAGCAGAAGCCCCAGCCCCGCCTGGACGGGCACCACGACGGCGGCGAACACGAACGTGTTGATCGTCGAGCGCAGGAACACAGGGTCGGAGGTGAACGCGCGCAGGAAGTTGTCGAGCCCGACGAACCGCGGTGGGTTCGGCGAGATCAGGCGGGCGTTCGTGAACGAGAGCCCGAACGCGAGCAGCACGGGGAGGATGAGGAAGAGCAGGAGGAGGACCAGGGCGGGCGCGGCCATCGTGAGGCCTGTGCGGCGCTCACGACGCAGCGCCGCACCGCGCGTCGCCCGCCTCGTGCCTGCCTGCCGTGGCGTTTCCGGGACCGGCAGCCCCGCCGCGGGGGACGTGGAGATGGGTGTCGTCATGATGGATCGACTCCGTCCGCGCGCGGGGCGACGTTCGTCTCGGCCGCCCCGCGCGCCTGGTCGGACGGTCGGCTCAGAAGCCGTACCCGTCGTTGGACTCGATGTTCGCGTCGATCTCGGCGACGGCGTTGTCCAGCGCCTGCTGCACGTCGGCGCCGTTCATGATGTCCTTCGCCGCCTTCTCGAACGTCGATGAGATCACCGGGTAGGCCGGCGTCTCCGGGCGCGGCACGGCGAACTGCTGCGACAGCTCGACGAACGGCTGGAGATCGCCGTCCGGACCGAAGTACTCGGAGGCCTCGACAGCGCCCTCGGTCGCCGGGATGACGACCTGCTTGTCGCTGAACGCGGTGATGTACTCGTCCTGGAAGCTGAACTCCAGGTACGCGCGCGCACCGTCTGGGGAGTTGCACGTCGACGAGATGCCCCACTGCCAGGAGGCGCCGCCGATCTTGGGCCCGTTGCCGAAGTCCGGCGGCGGGAGGATCAGCAGGTCGTCGCCCGCCGCCTCGAGCGAGTCGAGCGCGTTCCACACGCCCGTGTAGCTCAGGGCCACCTCGTCGTTGTTGAACTCCTCGTTGCCGACCGTGCCACCGCTGCTGGTCCAGCCCTTGGCGAAGGCGTCCTGGAACCAGGTGAAGAACTCCACGGCCTCGGGGCCGTTGAGCACACCCTCGGCGGAGAGCATCGTGTCGCGGTTGATCAGGTCGCCGCCCGCGCTCTGCAGCATGGGCGAGTAGGCGTACGGCCACCACTCACCGGTGTCCTCGGCACCGATGTCGAGGGGCGTGTCGTAGCCCGCGTCCTTGAGCGTGGCGAGCGCCGAGTCGAACTCGTCGATCGTCCACGGGTCGTCGGCCGTCGGGATGCGGATCCCGTTCTCCTGGAGCACCGACTCCCGCGCGAAGATCGAGAGCGCGGCATCCCAGTAGCCCGCGCTGTAGATCTCGTCCTGGTACGACCCGACGGCGGTCGGCAGCAGGGCGTCGGTGATCTCCGTGGGCAGCTCGAGCGGCTGGATGTACCCGGCCCAGGCCCAGTTCGGGACGATGGGGCCGTCCATGTCGAGCAGGCACGGCAGGTCGTTCGCCGCGGCGGCGGCCACGATCGCGTCGTTGTACGCGCCTTGCGGGAACGCCTCGGTGACGACTTCGTAGTCGTCCTGGGACTCGTTGAAGTCGGCGATGATCTGTTCGTAGACCTCGAGCTCGGCGGGGTTGCCAGCCGAGTGGGTCCACATGGTCAGCCGCACAGGACCGTCACCGCCGCCCTGGTCGCCCTGGCCCGCCTGGCCGCAGCCGGTCAGGACGAGGGCCGACGCGGTCGACGCGGATACGATCGTCGCGAGGGATCTGCGGTTCATGCGAGGTTCCTTTCTTGGTGCCCGACGTCCGCGTCGGGCACCTGCTCTGTGACCGCCGAGGGCGGTCACGGGGTGGTGAGAGGCTCGCCGCCGGCCGGAGTTGGCGCTGCTGCCGGCGGCGGGCCGACCGAGTCCCGACGAACGATCGGGCACGGCATGAGGTAGGGCTGGCCGTCGTCGGGGGGCTCCCGCACCCCGAGCGCGACCTCGGTGGCCCAGCGCCCCATCTCGTAGTGGGGCAGGGCGATGGTCGTCAGGGGAGGGTCGAGCTCCCCGGCGACGAGCTGCTGGTCGTCGTAGCCGACGATCGACAGGTCCCGCGGGATGTCGAGGCCACGGCGATGGGCCGCGACGTAGACGCCGGCGGCCATCCGGTCGTTGAAGCAGAAGATCGCGGTGGGGCGGCGGTCGGCCGGCATGTCGAAGAGCTGGGCAGCCGCCGCGCGGCCGCCTGCCGCGGATGACTCCGCCCCGCAGACGTGCAGCGCCGGGTCCGGCTCGATCCCGGCCTCGGCGAGCACCTCGAGGTATCCCTCGTGGCGCAGCCCCGACGCGACCGGTCGTTCGGGCTCGTCGAGGTCGACGTACGCGATGCGCCGGTGCCCCGCCTCCACGAGCAGGCGCACCGCGTCGCGGCCTCCGGCGCGGTCGTCGGGCACGACGGCGGGGAACCCGCCCGCGGCAGGCCGGCAGTCGAGGAAGACCGTGCCGTCCGGCAGGCCCGCGGGTGCCTGGACCACCCGGTGCCACATGGCGGCGTAGATCATGCCGTCGACCTGCTGACCCGCGAGGGCCCGCAAGGCCTCGGCCTCCACGTCCGGGTCGCCGACGGTGTCGACGAGGATCAGCAGGTGGCCGTGCTCGCGCGCCGCGTCCTGGGCACCGGCGAGCATGCGACCCGCGAACGGCGTCGTGGCGATCTGGTCGGAGATGAGGCCGATCGTCCGGGTGCGCTGCGTGCGCAGCCCCCGGGCGACCGAGTTGGGGGTGTAGCCGACCGAGGCGGCAGCCTCGCGGACACGGTCCTGCGTCGCGGGCGAGATGCGCGCCACGCGACCGTTCATGACGAGCGAGACGGTGCTCGTGGAGACGCCGGCGGCTGCAGCGACGTCGGAGATCCGCGCCCGCGCCATCACCACCACCTCCACGCCGTCGTGTGCTCAATCGTTTGAGCGCTCAATCGATTGAGCAATCGTGACGCGGACCACCCGGCCTGTCAACCCCGACTGTCGCGACTCCCCTCCGGCGTGATGACGGAAGGGATGACGACGTCGAAGGAGAGGTGTGCCCAAAGGGAGACGGGGCGGGCCTGCCGGGGGCCCGGTCGCTAGCCCAGCGGATCCTTGACCCGCCGGCGCACGCCCGCGGCATCGGGCACCATGTCGCGATCCTGTAAGTTCAAGTGCGCTCGAGGTCGAGCGCTCGGCGACGGAGGTCGTGCCCCGCATGGAACCGCACCTGACGATCGGCGAGCTCGCGCGCCGCAGCGGCGTCGCGCCGTCGGGCCTGCGCTACTACGAGTCGCTCGGGCTCATCGCGGCCGAGCGCAGCGCGGGCAACCAGCGCCGGTACGCGCGCAGCATGCTGCGGCGCGTCGCGTTCATCCGTACGGCGTCGCGCGTCGGGCTCACCCTCGAGCGTATCGCTGACGCGCTGGCGACCCTGCCCGAGGGCCGCACGCCCACCAAGAAGGACTGGAGCCGCCTGTCGCGGTCCTGGCGCCCGCTGCTCGACGAGCGCATCGCCGAGCTCGAGCGGCTGCGCGACGACCTCGACTCGTGCATCGGCTGCGGCTGCCTGTCGCTCCAGCGCTGCAGGCTGCAGAATCCCGACGACCGCGCGGCCGCGCTCGGCCCCGGCCCTCGCTACCTCGAGGGCGACTCCCCCGGCGACGCCGAGCGCGCCGCCGGCTAGCGATGGATATAGCGTGGCGCCTCTCGTCGAGCAGTCCGCAGAATCGCGGGCATGCGCTCCTTCGACGACCTGGTGGACGAGGCCGGGACCGCCGGCATGACCGGGTGGGATTTCGGCTGGCTCGGCGGGCGTGCCACTGAGGAGCGGCCTCCGTGGGGGTACGCCCGAATGCTGGCAGCGCGGCTGGCAACGGCCCGGTCTGCGCTCGACATCGACACCGGCGGCGGAGAGCTGATCGCCCAGGCGCCGAGGCTGCCGGCGCGGATGTGCGTCACCGAGGCCTGGCCGCCGAACGCGGCACGCGCACGCGAGCTCTTGGTGCCACGAGGTTGTGAGGTCTACGAAGCAGATGCCCGCGAGGGCCTGCCATTCCCCGGCGAGTCGTTCGATCTGGTGACCTCCCGGCACCCCGTCAGTCCGCCCTGGGAGGAGGTCCATCGCGTGCTGGTGCCTGGTGGTCACTACTTCGCCCAGCACGTCGGCCCCGCATCAGCCTTCGAGCTCATCGAGTTCTTCCTCGGCTCTCTGCCCGATCACCGACAGGGCAGGGACCCGAGGCACGAAGCCGCCGCCGCCGAGAATTCCGGCCTCACTGTGACGGACCTCCGGACTGCACGGTGCCGGATGGAGTTCTTCGACATCGGCGCGGTGGTGTGGATCTTGCGCAAGTGTGTCTGGTGGGTGCCTGACTTCAGCGTCGGGCGGTACCACGACAAGCTCGTGGAGCTCGACACCCGCCTCCGCACGAAAGGACCGTTGGTCGCGCACTCGACTCGACACCTCATCGAGGCTCGCCGCTAGCCAGTACCCGCCGTTGTCGGCAATCTCCTGGGCATCGGCGGCTTCGCGATCCTGACCGGCCTGTCCGTCCACGCCCTGCGGCACTACGACGAGGTCGGTCTCCTGCGGCCTGCCGTGGGCGACCCGGCCACGGGCTACCGCCGGTACCGGCCGGAGCAGGTTCGGCGCGCCGGCTGATCTGCGCCCTCCGCAAGATCGACCTGCCGCTCGACGAGGTGCACGAAGTCCTGGGCGACCGGGATGCCGTCCGGCGCGTGGCCGTCCTCGCCCGGCACCGTCAGGAGCTGTCGGACCGTGCTCACTCCCTGTCCCGCATGGTCCGCACGGTGGACCGCTGCATCGAACATGGAGTCGGCATTCCACACATGACGAGCCCGCGCATCGTCCAGGTGACCGTCAACGTCCGCGACGTGGACGACGCGAGGACGTTCTACGAGGGAGTGTTCGGGGCGGAGTACAACGAGGAGATCTCGTCCTTCTCCCTCGGAACGTGGCCCGGGGACGAGTTCTTCCTGCTGGATCGCCCATCAGCCGGATCATCCCGGCCCCGCGGGCACGTCTCGGTTCGGGCTTCTTGTGGCCGACGTCGACGCGACGCACCAGCGGGCCCTCGACGCGAGGGCGGCCGAGATGGAGGCGCCCGTAGACAGGCCCTGGAAACCACGTTCGTCCTGCGTGGCAGACCCCAGCGGCAACCGCATCGACCTCTTCCAGGGCTGAGGGGCGACGGGGCGGAGGCCGACAAGGGTCACGCGCGCCACGAGGCTGCGGCGGCAAGGAACATACCTCCAGGGCGACTCCCCGGACGACGCCGAGCACGCCGTCGTCGGACGCGGTGGCGGCGCGGAGGCTGGTGGGCGACCGTAGGACGGTCACCCACGACCCGGAGGTCCTGATGAAGGTGGTCGTCGTCGGCGCGCTCGGCAAGGTCGCACAACAGCTCGTCCCACTCCTGGAGGACAGAGGAGACGACGTCGTCGGCATCGTGCGCAGTCCCGAGCAGATCGACCGCGTGGCGGACCTCGGCGCCGACCCGGCGCTGCTCGACGTCGAGCACGCGTCGGCGGCCGAGATCGCCACCGTGCTCGCGGGCGCCGACGCCGTGGTGTGGTCGGCGGGCGCCGGTGGTGGCAACCCGGCGCGCACCTACGCCGTCGACCGTGACGCGGCGATCCGGTCCATGGACGCCGCGAGCGCCGCCGGGGTACGCCGTTACGTCATGGTGTCGTGGATCGGCTCGACGCCGGACCACGGCGTTCCCCAGGGCTCGGGCTTCTTCCCCTACGCCGAAGCCAAGCTCGCCGCTGACGACCACCTGCGCGGCACCGACCTGGACTGGACGATCCTGGGACCGGGCACGCTGACCGACGACCCGCCCACAGGCACCGTCGCCGTGCTCGGCGAGGTCGAGCCGCGACCGCGGGACGCCCGAGTCTCCCGGGCCGACGTCGCGCTGGTTGTCGCGGCGGCGCTCGCCGATCCGGCGAGCGTCGGCCGGTTCCTGCGGTTCACCGCGGGCAACGTGCCCGCCGCCGAAGCCGTTCGCGCCTGACCGCGGGACTCAGCCGCGGCGCCAGGAGCGCGCGACGGCGAGGAACGCGTCGTTGGCCTCGACCTCGCCGATGCTCACCCGCAGCCCGTCCCCGGCGAAGGGCCGCACGAGCACGCCTGCGGCGGTCGCCTGGGCGGCGCACGCCGTCGTCGCGTCCCCGAGGCCGAACCAGACGAAGTTGGCCTGGGTCTCCGGCAGGTCCCAGCCCTGCTCGCGCAGGGCGTCCGCGACGCGAGTGCGCTCGGCGACGAGCGCGTCGACACGCTCGAGCAGCTCGGCCTGTGCCGTCGGCGCGAGCGAGGCGAGAGCCGCGCGCTGCGCGACGTGCGAGACGCCGAAGGGCGTCGAGACCGCGCGGATGCCCGCCGCGAGGCGCGGCTCGGCGACCGCGTACCCGACGCGCAGGCCCGCGAGGCCGTAGGCCTTGGACAGCGTGCGCAGCAGCACGACGTTGGGGTTCCGGCGCAGCACGTCGACGCCGTCGGGCACCTGCGGGTCGCGCACGAACTCGAGGTACGCCTCGTCGAGGACGACCAGCACGTCGCGGGGGACTACGGCGAGGAAGGTCTCGAGCTCGTCGGCGCGCACCGCTGGGCCGGTCGGGTTGTTCGGCGTGCACACGAGCACGACGCGGGTGCGCGGCGTGAGCGCCGCCGCCATCGCCGGCAGGTCGAGGCGGCCGTCCTGCGTCACGGGGACGGTCACCGCGCGGCCGCCCGCGACGGCCACGGCGATCGGGTAGGCCTCGAACGAGCGCCACGGGAACACGACCTCGTCGCCAGGCTCCACGACCGCCTGGAGCACGTGCTGCAGGACCGCGACCGACCCGTT
The DNA here is from genome assembly GCA_009663185.1 of Isoptericola halalbus. Classification (GTDB taxonomy): domain Bacteria; phylum Actinomycetota; class Actinomycetes; order Actinomycetales; family Cellulomonadaceae; genus Isoptericola; species Isoptericola halalbus. The sequence continues at coordinate 84,088 of VJZX01000005.1, read as the reverse complement.
CCCGACTACGACCCGCTCGGTCTCCACGCCGACATGCCCCGCGAGCGCGTCGACCAGCTCGGTCGCGTACATGTCCGGGTACCGGTTCACGTCGCCCGCGGCCTCGACGATCGCCGACAGCACCGACGGCAGCGGCGAGTACGGGTTCTCGTTGGACGACAGCTTCCAGACCTGGCCCGCGGAACCGCTCGCACCGGGGACGTAGGCGGGCAGCGCGGCGACGGCGGCGCGCAGGGGGACGGTGCTCTCGGGGGAGGTCGTGTTCGGCACCGGCTCAGGATGCCACTGCGCGTGGTTCCGTGTCGCCGCCGGACCGCGGTGGAAGGATGCGAGCCATGAATCTCATCGTGCGCATCCTCGTCACGGCGCTGGCGCTGTGGTTGACCAGCCTGATCGTGCCGAATCACCTCGACATCATGGGCGGCAGCTCGGTGGGCGGCCGGGTGCTCGCCGTCATCATCGTCGCGGTCGTGTACTCGCTCGTGGGGATGATCGTGAAGCCGATCGTCAGCATGCTCTCGTTGCCGCTGCTCATCCTCACTCTCGGCCTCTTCTACCTCGTCATCAACGCGCTCATGCTCTGGCTCACCACGTGGCTGACGGGCCAGGAGTTCTTCGGCGAGTGGGGCCTGGAGGTGCAGGGCGGCTTCTGGTGGTATGTGTGGATCGCGCTGATCGTCGCGATCCTGCAGCTCGTCATAGGAGTGTTCGCCCCGAAGAAGAGCTGACCGGCCCGGCGCCGGGCGCCATGACGACGGGTTCGACGCCGGTCTCGCGGCGCCCGGTGTAGAACCGCGTCGTGCTCCGCTCGCCCGCGAGCAGCCGGTCGACGCGGCCGACGACTTCGGCCACCTGCGCGCTGCCCGAGGTCCGCGCGAGATCGAGCGTCCGCAGGTGGGTCGCGACGGAGTGGGCCGCGGCCACGCCGCCCGACGCCGCGATGTCGGCCGCGTCGGCCGACTCCCGCAGCGCGCGACCGACCGTGACGCGGTCGGCCGTGGCCGGGTTCTCCGCGGTGGACCGGCCGTCGAGCGGCGAGACGAGCTCCTCGTCGTTCTCCAGGTGCAGTACCGGGACGCCGGGCGGCGGCGTGAACGTCGCGGTGGGCGCCCCCGCGGTGACGACTCCCCCGAGCCGGTGCTCCTCGAGGAACCGTGGCGAGGAGGCCAGCGCCATCGCCGCGATACCGCCGAGGCTGTGGCCGACCAGCACCACGGGCTCCTCGCGCCGGGCGCCGGCGTGCTCCAGCGCGTCGGCGACCGCGACCGTGACCTCTGCGGCTGTCCTTGCCATGAGGTCGAGGTCGGTGACGCCGTCGAACGGGTGCTGCAGCGACACGAGGCCTTGCGTGCCCGGCACCAGCACCGTCCACGAGAGGCTGCCGTCGGCGTGCTCGACGCGCTCGACCGCGACCGTGCCGGCGGGTGTCCCTGACGACGCCCTGCCGGGCACGTCGCTGCCCCACGGGTAGAGGTCGGCGGTGCGCGCAAGAGCCTCGGCGACCGTTCGGGACGGCTCGTCGGCCCAGGCGGGACGCCCCGCCGCGAAGCCGGAGTCGGGCAGCTCGAGCACACGGACCCGCGCGCGTGGCAGCAGCTCGTGCACGACCGAGCTCAGCACCCGGGCCCCGCCCGAGACGCTGAGGTCGAGCCGGGAGCGGCCGGGAGCGCCCGCACTCACGCCGAACCCCAGGCCGGCCACCGCCTCGTCCGTGTACGGGGCGAGCAGCCGCGTCGCGGCCGCACCCAGCCCGGCCGGTGCCGGTGTGCATACGGGCGGTGCCTCGACCCGCCCGGCGGCAGGAGGCGGTGGTGTGTCTGCCGAGGCCCCCGTGCTCGCGGCGAGCAGGAGGCCCACGCGGCCCGCGAGCGCTGCCCACGGCGCGAAGGTCGGCGCCTGCGCCAGGACCGTCACGCCGAAGGCCCCACCTGCCGAGCCCACACCGACCGCTCCCGCCACGAGCCGTTCGGCCGCCGATTCCGCATGCGCGTAGAGGCCCGCGGCCCGCAGCAGCCGCTCCGCGGTGCGGTCGCAGACGGCGGCGCGCTCGTGCAGGCGCCGGGCGGCGTCGGCGGCCAGCCAGGCGGCCTGCCGACGGACCGCGAGCTGGGCGGGGCTCGGGGGGTCGAAGGCCGCCGGAGCCCATGCGGACCGCTCGAGCGCGCCGGACGCGGTCGAGCACCCGGCCCAGGCCACGCGGAGCGACGCGGCCGCGTCGCCGAGGCGGACGGCGGCGCGCGCGATGTCGTCCGCGTCGACACGGTCGAGCGGCCTGCCGCCGATCACGACGAGCGTGTCGCGCGGGTCGGTGCGGTCACCGGCGAGGCGGCCACCCTGGCTCCCCGTCACGTGAGCCGTCACCCGGCGATCCGCCGCAGCTCGTCGAGCGCCGCCCGGTCGTCGTCGAGCAGCGCGCGCAGGACGCCGAGCGTCGCGCGAAGCTCGTCCGCGGCGGGCGACTCCCACGGCACGGCGAGCGCGAGCCGCACCGAGGCGTCCGCGTCGTCGAGGTGGCGGCGGGCCTGCAGGAGGTGGCCCGCGGCGTCGAGGCCCGCCAGGTCGGGTGCGAGATCGGGGAACGACATGGCCGCGACGGTAGGTCGCAGCCGCGTGCCGCCGTCGGGCATCCACGGACCCCTGTGCACGAGCCCGGCCTGGGGGCGGCGTCGGCGGCGTCGCACCCGGCGCCCACGACGTCCGACGCCGCAGCGCGGTGGGAGACTGGAGGCGCGCCGACGAGGAGGAGCCATGATCCCGACGATGCTCGCTCTCGGTCTCGTGCTCGGCTGGTGGTGGCGGACCGCCCTCGTCGTCGCGGCCGTGATCTGGCCCATCATGCTCGTGCTCTCCGGCGCGGTGCTGCTCACGACGGACGGCCTCGCGCCCCTCGCGGTCGGCGCGCTGCTCGCCGTCGCGAACGCCGCCGTGGGCGTGGCCGTGATCCAGGGCGTGCGGTGGCTCGTCCGCCGGGCGCACCCGCAGCCCACCGCCTGAGACCGCCCGGCCGGCGTCGCGGGCGTGCGTGGGAGAATGCCTGCCGTGACCTCCCCCACGCAGCAGACCCGTGTGAACCTTGCCGACGTCACCCCGCCGATCGCGCTCGGCCCGCTCGACGGCCGCTACCGTGGCGCGGTCGCGCCCCTCGTCGACCACCTGAGCGAAGCCGCGCTCAACCGGGCGCGCATCCACGTCGAGGTCGAGTGGCTGGTCACGCTGTGCAACGGCGTTCCGGGCGTGACCGACGGCGCCGTCGTGCCGGGTGCCCCGACGCTGTCCGAGGCCGAGATCGCCTACCTGCGTCAGATCCCGGCGACGTTCGGCGCCGAGGAGATCGCCGAGCTCGCCGCGATCGAGCGCGAGACGGTCCACGACGTCAAGGCCGTCGAGTACTTCATCAAGCGCCGCCTCGACACCGCTGTGGCCGAGGCCGCGCTCGGCACGACGTCGCTGCCCGCCGCGAGCGAGCTCGTACACTTCGCGTGCACCTCGGAGGACATCAACAATCTCTCCTACGCGCTCATGGTGCAGGGCGCGATCCAGCAGGTCTGGCTGCCAGCCGCGACCGCCCTGGCGGATCAGCTCGCCGACATGGCCCGCGAGCACGCCGGCGTCCCGATGCTCAGCCGCACGCACGGTCAGCCGGCCACCCCGACCACGATGGGCAAGGAGCTCGCGGTGCTCGCACACCGCCTGCGCCGCCAGCTGCGCCGCGTCGAGGGAGCCGAGTTCCTCGGCAAGCTCAACGGCGCGACGGGAACCTACGGCGCACACACGGTCGCGGTGCCGGGCGCTGACTGGCCGGCCGTGTCGCAGGCGTTCGTCGAGCACCTGGGCCTGACGTGGAACCCGCTCACCACGCAGATCGAGTCGCACGACTGGCAGGCCGAGGTCTACGCCGACATCGCGCGGTTCAACCGCATCCTGCACAACCTCGCGACCGACGTGTGGACCTACATCTCGCTCGGCTTCTTCACGCAGATCCCCGTCGCGGGCGCGACGGGGAGCTCGACGATGCCGCACAAGGTCAACCCGATCCGGTTCGAGAACGCCGAGGCGAACCTCGAGATCTCGTGCTCGCTGCTCGACACCCTGGGCGCCACGCTCGTCACGAGCCGGCTGCAGCGCGACCTCACCGACTCGACGACGCAGCGCAACGTCGGCCCCGCGTTCGGCCACTCGCTGCTCGCGATCGACAACGTACGCCGTGGCATGAAGGCCCTCGCGGTCAACGCCGCGCTCATGGCCACCGACCTCGACGAGAACTGGGAGGTGCTCGGCGAGCCCGTCCAGTCCGCGATGCGCGCGGCGTCGGTCGCGGGCGTGCCGGGGATGGAGAACCCGTACGAGCGCCTCAAGGACCTCACGCGCGGCCGGCGCGTCGACGCCGAGCGCATGCGGGAGTTCGTCGCGGGTCTCGGCCTGCCCGACGACGTCGCGCAGCGCCTCGCGGAGCTGACCCCGGCCACGTACACCGGGCTCGCCGAGAAGCTCGTCGCGGACTACCTCGCCTGACGACGGCGGCCCCTGCCGGGTCCGGCGGGACGGACGGATCGGCTACGGACGGCTCGAGTCGACGTAGCGGGTCATGACGTACCCCTGCATCCCACCGACGTAGACCTTGGTCCACCCGCCGGCGCTCGGCCAGATCTGCTGCACGGCCGAGCCGCGGCCCAGCACCGCCTTGACGTTCGCGCTCGTGCTCGGCTTGGAGCGCAGCCGCAGGCCGTCTTCCTGGACGAAGAGCTTGCCGAGCGGCGTGAGGCTGGGCGAGACGTAGGCGGCGTGCATCCACCCCGTCGTGCCGGCATTCGTCACCCGCCGCCACACGCCCTCGCCGTCTCCCGGCCTGGCGGTGAGCTTGCGGTTGACGGGCACGGACTTGATCACGGGGTGGTCGGTGCCCGGCCCGGACCGCAGGTTGACCTTGGTCGTGGTCCAGTAGGTGCACGACGTCGGCACGACGCGGTTGTAGCTCCAGGCAGCCCCGGTCCTGAGCGACGCGTCGTGGTTGCGCATCCAGGTGAGCGGGTCACGCGTCCAGCCCGCGCCCTTGTACGCCCTGCGCCAGATCTCCAGGTGCAGGTGGGGGCCGCTGGAGGTGCCCGAGGAGCCGACGCCGGCGATCCGCTGGCCCCGCGTGACCGAGTCCCCGGCGCGCACCCAGCGGTCTCCGTCGACGACGTGCCCGTAGACGGAGAACACGCGCACCCCGTCGATGCGGTGACGGACCACGACGACCTGGCCGAAGCCCGGGGCCGCACCCGCCTTGACCACCGTGCCCTTGGCGATCGAGCGCACGGGCGTGGACTTCGACGCTCCCATGTCCTGGCCGAGATGCCATACCGAGGCCGAACGCACCGGCATGCACCGTGGGCCGTAGTACGACGACAGGCCGTAGCTGCCGTCCGGCAGCGGGCGGACCACGCCCGGCACGGCCTGGGCCGTCGCGCCGGATGACGCGGCCGCGCTGCCCGGTGCCACGAGACCGGACGCCGCCACGGCGCCCAGGAGTGCTGCTGCGATCCTCCGCCGGACGCCCACCATCGCCGTGCCCCCTGTCCGGACCGCGCGCGCCGGACCCCCTGCCGGCTCGACCGCGCGGCCCCGTGCACCATAAGCACGTGCCCACGGCAACCGCACGCGGTGGTCTCGGCGACACAACCCAGCCGTTCGACTCCCGGAGGACCCGCAATGACGCACCGCCCCGACCTGTCCCGGCCGCTCGACCGCCCGTTCGACCGGCGCAGCTTCCTCACGCTCGCCACCGCCGGCGTCGCGGGCTCCGCCCTGACCGTCACCATCGGCTCGACGACGCCCGCGCACGGCGCGACGACCGCTCCGGCCGGGGTGGCGACGTCGGGCAGCCTGGCGCTGCCCATCCCGCGCAAGCGCGAGCTGCGCGCCATGTGGATCGCCTCGGTCGTCAACATCGACTGGCCGTCGCGCACCGGCCTGAGCGCCGAGGCGCTCCAGGCCGAGCTCGTCCGTTGGTTCGACGTCGCAGTCTCCTACAACCTCAACGCCGTGTTCGTGCAGATCCGCCCGACAGCGGACGCGTTCTGGCCCAGCCCGCTCGAGCCGTGGTCGCAGTACCTCACGGGCCGCCAGGGCGGCGACCCGGGCTTCGACCCGCTCGCGTTCATGGTGGAGCAGGCGCACGCGCGCAACCTCGAGCTGCACGGCTGGTACAACCCCTACCGCGTGTCGATGCAGGCGAACCTCGAAGCGCTCGTGCCCGAGCACCCGGCCCGGCAGCACCGCGAGTGGGTGTGGGCGTACGGCGGCAAGCTCTACTTCGACCCCGGCATCCCCGCCGCGCGCGAGCACATCTCCGCGGCGATCCTGCACTCGGTCGAGCACTACGACCTCGACGGCGTGCACTTCGACGACTACTTCTACCCGTACCCGTCGGGCACGCTGCCGCTGCCCGACGGCGACACCTACGCCAGGTACGGCGCCGGCTTCGACTCCGTCGCGGACTGGCGGCGGCACAACGTCGACACCTTCGTGCAGACGATCAGCGAGCGCATCAAGGCCACCAAGCCCTGGGTCAAGTTCGGCATCTCGCCGTTCGGCATCTGGCGCAACGCCTCGACCGACCCGCGCGGCTCGGACACGGGCGGCTTCCAGGCGTACGACCAGCTCTACGCCGACACCCGCCGGTGGGTGCTCGAGGGGTGGCTCGACTACATCAACCCGCAGATCTACTGGCAGCTCGGCCTCGCCGTCGCGGACTACCTCACGCTCGTACCGTGGTGGGCTGACGTCGCGACGCAGTCGGGCACGCACCTGTACGTGGGCGAGGCGCTCTACAAGGTCACGTCGGGCGTGTTCACCGACCCGGCCGAGATGTCGAACCACCTCACCTACTGCAAGGAGGTCGCGGCGTCGGGCACACCGGTGCACGGCAACGTCTGGTTCTCGGCGAACCACATCCCCCGGGACGTGAACGGGGCCATGTCGCGCGTGCGCGCGGAGCACTACCGGCATCCCGCGCTCGTGCCGACCATGCCGCACCTGCCCGCCACCGGCGTGCACGTGCCGGTGCTCGCGGAGGCGGTGCGGAGCGTCGGGGGTGTGTCGCTCAAGTGGCTCGACGCCGGACCGCACGGCCACGCGGCCACGTCGTTCGCGGTCTACCGGGCTCCGGGTCACGGCGTCGTCGACGTCGACGACGCGACACAGCTGGTGGCGACCGTCCGCTCGAGCGGCGCCGTCGAGCAGGCGTTCACCGACACGACGGCGGCGCCGGGCGCCGCGTACACCTACGCCATCAGCGCGCTCGACCGGCTCTGGAACGAGTCGGGGGCGAGCAGGCCCAAGCGCGTCTGACCCGGGTCGGCCGTGCGTGCCGTCGGCGTCGTGCCTACCGTGGAGCCCACCGTCGAAGGAGGCCACATGACTACGCAGGACCAGGGCCCGGCCCGCACCGACGACGCCGAGGCGCGGCCGCACCTGGCGCCGAACGAGTTCGCGCGCGAGCTGCTCGCGCACGACCCCTCGCTCCCCGAGATGCCGGAGCTTCCTCCTGACCTCCGGGACGACGTGGAACGGATGGCGCACGACGACGCCGCCCAAGGCCCGAACCACGGCGACGACGAGGGCGAGCGCTTCGACGCCGGCTGACCTTGCCCCGTCGAGTCACGCTTCGACGGGCATGCCCAGGTAGGTCCACATCACCATGCCGCCGTCCAGGTTGACGGCGTCGTACCCGACTCCGTCCACGAGGAACTGGGTCGCCTGGGCAGAGCGGCCGCCCGAGTGGCAGATGACGAAGATCTCGGTGTCGGGGTCGAGCTCTCCGAAGCGGACCGGCAGCTCGGCGAGCGGGATGTGGACCGCGCCGGGCGCGTGCCCGGCGTCCCACTCGTCCTGCTCGCGAACGTCGAGCAGCGTGGCACCGTCGGGAAGCGGGGTGCTCGGGTCGAGGTCGCGCACGTCACGCGTCGGGATGTCGGGCTGCATGGGCGGGAACATGGGACCAGCGTAAGAGGCGGCGCGGCGAGCGCCGTTACCAGCGGGTCGCCAGTCCTGGTAGCGACGTCAGGGCCGGGTCGGCGGTCAGGAGCGGGACGTTCTCGACGATGCTCTGCGCAACCAGCAGCCGATCTACCGGGTCACGATGCGCCCAGTCGAGCGACCCTGCGACCAGGGCGTGCCCTGAGGAGACCGGGATCTCCGCAGCGTCGAGCTCGGCAAGCCGCTCGGCCCAACCCGCGACGACGGCGTTTCCCCCGGGAAGCCTGCCGATGCGTACCTTCGTGGCGATCCCCATCGCGGAGGCCGCCGACACCAGGAGGCGCGTCTGGTCGTCCTCGAGCTCGTCGAGAATCTCCTGTGGCAGGCGATCCGGTTCCCCCAGCAGCCACAGGAGAACGTGGGTGTCGAGCAGGTAGGTCACTCCCACGCAGCGAGCTCCTCCGCCGGCAACGGCAACATTGGTCAAGCTCCTTGGCCAACCGCCGGACGACCACAGACAGAGACGCGGACCCGGACACCCTGACCAGGTAGAGGCACGGGCGGGCAGGTGCTGGCACTATCGGACCTATGCACGCACGCGCCGGCCAGGTAGCCCACGAAGAAGACCTCATCGACGTCGACCGGGTGGTCGGCGCGTACTACGACCTCACCCCGGACGCCGACGACCCGGCCCAGCGGGTCGCCTTCGGCACGTCGGGGCACCGCGGGTCCAGCCTGGACGCCGCGTTCAACGAGGCGCACATCGCCGCGATCACGCAGGCGATCGTCGAGTACCGGGCGTCGCAGGGCACGGACGGCCCGCTGTTCATCGGTCGCGACACGCACGCGCTGTCCCTGCCGGCGTGGCAGACGGCGCTCGAGGTCCTGGCGGCCGCGGACGTCACGGTCATGATCGACGCACGCGACTCGTTCACCCCGACGCCGGCGGTCTCGCAGTCGATCCTGCTGCACAACGGGGCGGGCACGGCCGAGGGCGTGCGCACGACGGGACCCGGCCTCGCCGACGGCATCGTCGTGACGCCGTCGCACAACCCGCCGCGTGACGGCGGGTTCAAGTACAACCCGCCGCACGGCGGGCCCGCGGACTCCGACGCGACGGGCTGGATCGCCGACCGCGCCAACGAGATCCTGCGCGGCGGCGGCCTGTCCTCGGTCAAGCGCGTGTCCCTCGAGAACGCCCTGGCGGCGACGACGACGCGCCGCCACGACTTCCTGACCACGTACGTCGACGACCTGCCGAACGTCATCGACGTCGACGCGATCCGCGCGTCGGGCGTCCGCATCGGCGCCGACCCGCTCGGCGGCGCGTCGGTCGAGTACTGGGGCGCGATCGGCGAGCGGTTCGACCTCGACCTCACGGTCGTCAACCCGCAGGTCGACCCGCGCTGGGCGTTCATGACGCTCGACTGGGACGGCAAGATCCGCATGGACTGCTCGTCCCCGTACGCGATGGCGTCGCTCGTGTCCCGCATGACGGCCGACGGCGCGGCGGCCCCGTTCGACGTCGCGACGGGCAACGACGCCGACTCCGACCGGCACGGCATCGTGACGCCCGACGCCGGGCTCATGAACCCCAACCACTACCTCGCCGTCGCGATCCAGTACCTCTACGACGGCGGGCGGCCCGGCTGGCCCAAGTACGCGGCGATCGGCAAGACCCTCGTGTCCTCGGCGCTCATCGACCGCGTCGCCGCAGGCCTGGGGCGCGAGCTGATCGAGGTGCCGGTCGGCTTCAAGTGGTTCGTGCCCGGACTGCTGTCGGGAGAGGTCGGGTTCGGCGGCGAGGAGTCGGCGGGCGCGTCGTTCCTGCGGCGCGACGGCGGCGTGTGGTCCACGGACAAGGACGGCATCCTGCTCGCGCTGCTCGCCTCGGAGATCGTCGCGAAGACGGGCAAGTCCCCGTCGGAGCACCACCGCGCGCTCGTCGCCGAGCACGGCGAGTCCTGGTACGCCCGGGTCGACGCCGCGGCGACGCGGGAGCAGAAGGCCAAGCTCGGTGCGCTCTCGCCCGAGCAGGTGACGTCGACGACCCTTGCCGGTCAGGACATCACCGCGACGCTCACCGCGGCGCCCGGCAACAGGGCGAAGATCGGCGGGCTCAAGGTCACGACGGCGGACGCCTGGTTCGCCGCCCGGCCGTCGGGCACCGAGGACGTCTACAAGATCTACGCCGAGTCGTTCGTGTCGGCCCAGCACCTCGCCGAGGTCCAGGCGGAGGCGAAGGACCTGGTCAACGAAGCGCTGGCCTGATCGGTCAGTCGGCCCTCAGATCGGCGTACTCGGGGTGCCGCTCGACGTAAGACCGGATGAACGGGCACTCCCAGACGAACCGCTCGCCGCGGTCGCGCACCATCTCCAGCGCGGCCGCGGCGAGCCGCGAGCCGATCCCCTGACCCTGGAACGCCGGGTCGACCTCGGTGCGCGTAAAGGTCACGACCTGCTCGCTCCGGTCGTAGTACGCCGCGCCCGCCTCGGTGCCGTCGTCGAGCACGGCGAGGAAGACCTGGCGCTCCGGGTCGTCCGTGACGGTGACGTGCGGACGGGTGTCGGTCATGAGCCCATCGTCGTCCGGGGCAGCCCGGCGCGCCACCGGCTCACGCACGCAGCTCGGTGTACCCGGGGTTCTGGTCGATCCACTCGGCGACGTACCAGCAGTCGGGCCGCACGAGAAGGCCGGCGTCGCGCACGTCGTCGAGCGCTCGGCGCGTGAGCGACGCCGCGACGCCGTGCCCGCGGAACGCAGGATCCGTGATCGTGGACGGAATGACGACGAGGCCGTCGAGGCGCGAGTAGCGGAGCATCCCGATCACACGACCCGCCTCGGGCTGACCGTCCCGCACGCGCGCCTCGTACCGGCCGCTCTCCGTGTCGTGAACCACGTCGAAGACGGGGAACTCTGGCATACCGGGCACGGTACCGCCCGCGCCTGCGCGCGGCCTGAGAGCGGGTGGGAGAATCCGTGCGTGACCCGTACCCCTGCCCGCGAACGTGCGCGGAACCCTTACGTGGACGTCCTGAGCACCCCGGGCTCCGTGCGCTTCTCGGCAGCCGGCCTCGTGGCCAGGATGCCGATGTCGATGATCGGCATCGGCACGGTGCTCATGGTGCAGACGCTCACCGGGTCCTACGCGACGGCCGGCCGCGTGGCGGCGGTGCTCGTCGTCGCGGCGTCGGTCGTGGCACCCCAGGTGGCACGCCTCGTCGACCGCGCCGGCCAGCGCCGGGTCATGCTGCCGCTGCTCGTCACGACGACGGCCGGCCTGCTCGGGCTGGTCGCCGCGGCCGTGCTCGGCGCGCCGGAGTGGGTGCTGTGGCTGCTCGCCGCGGTCGGCGGCGGCGCCCAGGGCTCGTACGGGTCGATGGTCCGCGCCCGCTGGTCGTACCTGCTCACGGGCCCGAAGCGCTTGCACACGGCGTACTCCTTCGAGTCGGCGCTCGACGAGGTCGTCTACATCGTGGGGCCCGTGCTCGCGACGGTGCTCGCGACGGGCGTGACCCCCTCGGCGGGGCTCCTCGCCGCGACGGTCGTGGGCGGGCTCGGGGCGGCGTGGTTCCTCGCGCAGCGCGCGACCGAGCCGCCGGTCGGTCGTGCGCACCCCGACGTGCCGGTCGACCCGGCCGCCTCGCGCTCGGCCCTCCGCATGCCCGGCATCCCGGTGCTCGTCGTGGTCTTCGTCGCGATGGGCGCCCTGTTCGGCTCGAGCGACGTCGCGACGGTCGCGTTCGCCGAGGAGGTCGGCGCCAAGAGCGCGGCCGGCTTCGTGCTCGCGTCTTTCGCGCTCGGGTCCATGGTGTCCGGGTTGGGATACGGGGCGCGGCACTGGCTGTCCCCGCTCTCGCGGCGGTTCGTCATCGGCGCCTGCGCCCTCTCCGCCCTGGTGTCCCTGTTCCTCCTGGTCGGCAACCTCGTGGCGCTCGCCGCCGTGATGTTTGCGGCCGGCTTCGCCGTCGCGCCCACCCTCATCAACGGCAACGCCCTCATCCAGGCACTCGTGGCGCCGCAGCAGCTCACCGAGGGCCTCACGTGGATGGGTACGGCGCTCGGGGTGGGCGTCTCGATCGGCTCCTGGCTCGCCGGTGCGCGGATCGACGCCGTCGACGCACACGCCGGGTTTTTCGTCACCGTCGTCGCGGGCTGGGCCTGCGCGGCTCTTTCCGTCGCCGCGCTGCCGTCGCTGCGCCGTCGGGCGCCGTACGCCGCGCAGCGGGCACCAGCCCAGACCGACGCCGCCTGAGCCTCCGTCCACGACGACGGCCGCCGTGCCGCGCGCAGACCCGCCGTGCCGAGGGAGGGGGACACCAACCTCGACACGGCGGGGGCTGCGACGTGGCTGGCAGCCACCACTCCCGCGCGAACGACCGGGACCGGCGACCGAGCCCCCTGCGCTCTGTCGCCGCGGCCGACCCCCGGCGGGGAGGAGTGAGCGCGAGCCATCCCCCAGCGATGTCTCGCGCTCACTCCTCCCCGACGGGAGCCGACCGTGGTCGGTTCACGTCGGGGCTCGGATCAGCTCTCCACGGTGGCCGTGACAGCGGCCCGCTCCCAGCGGCGCCGCAGCCCGAGCAGCGTCGCGCCGAGGGCGACCACCAGCAGCGCGAGGCCGGCCAGCCCGGCGTCCCCACCGGTCTCGGCGAGCGCACTCTCGACGTCGGCCGAGCCGTCGGCCTGCAGACCGCCCGTCGGGCCGGTGGTCAGGCCGCCGTCGGAGCCGCCGGTCGAACCGTCGCCACCGTCGCCGGCGCCGGCGCCATCGTCGGTGCCGAGGCCTTCACCGCCGCCGTCACCGCCAAGGCCCTCACCGGTGCCATCACCGTCACCGGTGCCGTCACCGTCACCGGTGTCGGCACCGTCACCCGGGTCGCCGCCACCGAGCAGGTCCTCGATCAGGCCCCCTCCGCCCGCGGCGTCCTCGGGCAGGTCGAAGGTGCCCAGCGGGCCGGGAAGAAGACCGGCCGTGTCGACGATCTCCGAGATCACGCTCTCGACGCCGCCGTCCTCGAGCACGTCGTCCACGACTCCGTCCTCGGCCACGACGTCATCCACGACGGCCTCGGTGTCACCCGCCAGAGCGTCGTCCACCGTGACGTCGACGTCCTCGACCACGGCCTCCACGACACCGTCCGTCGTGCCCTCCTCAGGCGCGTCCGGACCCACGACGTCGTCCACGAGGCCGTCATCACCGGCGAGCTGGTCGACGGTGCCCTCGACGGTCACGCCCGCCAGCGCGTCGTCGACCGTGCCGGAGGTGTCGACCCCGTCCTCGATCACGGCGTCGACTCCGCCGTCCTCCAGGACGTCGTCCACCCCGCCGTCCTCGGCCAGCGCGTCGTCGACCGTGGCGGAGGTGTCGACCCCGGCCTCGATCACGGCGTCGACGCCGCCGTCCTCCAGGACGTCGTCCACCACGCCGTCCTCGGCCAGCGTGCCGTCCACGACGCCGTCCAGGTCACCCGCGAGGGACGCCTGGGCGATCTGACGTACGTCCTCGACCCCGGCCTCCACGACACCGTCCGTCGTGCCCTCCTCAGGCGCGTCCGGACCCACGACGTCGTCCACGAGGCCGTCGTCGCCGACGACCCCGTCTGCGGTGTCCTCGACGGCCGAGTCCGTGCCGAGCGCGTCATCGACCGTCCCGGCCGTGTCGACGACGTCCGAGCTCACGCTCCCGACGCCGCCGTCCTCCAGCCCGTCGTCCACGACACCGTCCTCGGCCAGGACGTCGTCGACCACGGCCGCGGCGTCACCCGCCAGAGCGGCGTCCGCCGGCGCGTCGACATCCTCGACCACGGCGTCCACGACACCGGCCTCGGCCAGCACGTCGTCGACCACGGCCGAGGCGTCACCCGCCAGAGCGTCGTCCGCCGTCGCGTCGACATCCTCGACCACGGCCTCCACGACACCGTCCGTCGTGCCCTCCTCAGGCTCGTCCGGACCCACGACGTCGTCGACCACACCGTCCTCACCGGCGAGTCCGCCCGCGGCGTCCTCGACGGTCGAGTCCGTGCCGAGCGCGTCATCCACTGCACCGGCCGAACCCACCGCGTCCTCGACCGCAGCGTCGACACCGCCGTCCTCTAGGACGTCGTCCACAACACCGTCCTCAGCCACGACGTCATCCACCACGGCCTCGGCGTCACCCGCGACGGCGTCCTCCACCGTGGCGTCGACATCCTCGACCACGGCGTCCACGACGTCGTCGGTCATGCCCTCCTCAGGCTCGTCCGGACCCACGACGTCGTCGACCACACCGTCCTCACCGGCGAGTCCGCCCGCGGCGTCCTCGACGGTCGAGTCCGTGCCGAGCGCGTCATCCACTGCACCGGCCGAACCCACCGCGTCCTCGACCGCAGCGTCGACACCGCCGTCCTCTAGGACGTCGTCCACAACACCGTCCTCAGCCACGACGTCATCCACCACGGCCTCGGCGTCACCCGCGACGGCGTCCTCCACCGTGGCGTCGACATCCTCGACCACGGCGTCCACGACGTCGTCGGTCACGCCCTCCTCAGGCTCGTCCGGAGCCACGACGTCGTCGACCACACCGTCCTGACCGGCGAGTCCGCCCGCGGCGTCCTCGACGGGCTGTGTGTCGACCTCAGGAAGATCGACCGACGTCTCGAGCTGGGCGTCGGCGGACGTCTCGAGCTCGACACCGGCGGACGCCTCGAGCTGGGCGTCGTCGACCTCACCCGAAACCTGGCTGAGGTTGACGTCGACCGCCGTGTCCTCGCCGATCGAGACGTCGACATCTCCCTCGGCGGCGTGGGCCATCGTGGCCCCGGCGACCACGAGGCCGCCCGTGACGAGCGCTGTACGCAGCGCACGTCGCACGTAAGTACGCATGGTTGTCTCTCCTGTCGCTGACGTTCCGGACGGCGGTCGCCGCCCGGGCCGTGCCGCGCTCAAGGCGCGACATGGCCCACGTCAGGCAGGAGAGACAGGGATCTCGAAGGCGGGGTAAGGAAGTGACGAGAACGCGTCGGCGGCGGGCAGGAGCCACGTGCCGGCCGACTGGATGGGGAGGCTCGCGAGCAGCGCGACAGTGTCGCCGCTCGCGGCGGCGCCGTTCGTGGCGCCACCCGAGCCGATGCCGAGCGGCAGGCTTCCGGCGGCGAGAGCGGTGAACGGGGTGCTCAGCGACCCGGTCGTCGCGTGGTCCAGGACGTGCGGAGGCACGCCTGAGGTCGGGGCGGGGGGCGCCACCGGGCCGGGAACGGTGTCCTCGGGCGGGGCGAGAGAGGAGTCGTACGGCGTGCCCGGGCTGGACGGCGGCGCGACAGGCGGAGGTGCCGTGCCAGGACCCGCGTCAACGCTGCCCGGGAGGAGAAGGCCGATCGGCGGCAGCACCTCGCCGGTCTCCTCGGCGATGCCCTCGACCACGGGTGCGACGACGTCGACGATCGGCTCGATGACGGGCACGAACGGTGTGACGACACCTTCCACGAGCTCGTTCGCCGGCTTCAGCGAGTCGGCGGCGGGCTTCAGGACGGGCTCGGCGGCCTCGGCGACCGGTGCGGTCACCGGCTCGACGGCGTCGACCACCGGGTCAGCGACAGGGGTCACGCTCGTCGCGACCGGCTCGACGACCTTCTCCGTCACCTTCTCGACCGGCTTCGCGACGGGCTCGGCCGCCCTCCGAGACACCTGTGCCACCGTGTCGGCCACGGGCTCGACGGCGGTCGTGGAGGCCTTCTCGACGGTGGAGGTGAGCGGCGCCAGCGGCCCGTCGGAGTCGTCGGCCGACGCGACGGCGGCGCTCATGCAGACGGCGCCTGCGCTCGCGAGGGTGACGCCGGCGGCGCGCAGCAGCCAACGGCGGAAGCGCGTGGCCCCCACCCGCTGTTCTGCGCGGCGCGTCATCCAGCCCCCCTGCGGCCCGGCTGCCCGGGCTCGGTCGCGTTGCTTCACACGATGCTCGCTGCTGCTGCTCGCCGCAACAGCACGCACAGATTTTTCACCCGGTCGGGGCGAGTCGTGCGACCGCTCAGGCGACCGTCGTGCCGAAGAGCAGACCGAGCAGGTACGTGATCCCCGCCGCTCCGAAGCCGATCCCGAGCTGCCTCAGCGCGCGCGTCAGGGGCGACGTCCCGGAGAGCAGGCCGGTGATTGCACCGGTCACGAGGAGCGCGACGCCGACGAGTGCGCCGGCCACGAGCACCGCCTGGCCGCCCGAGAGGCCGAAGAGGTACGGAAGCACGGGGACGATCGCGCCCGAGGCGAAGAAGAGGAAGCTCGAGATCGCGGCGCCCCACGCGGTGCCGTGGGTCTCGTGCTCGTCGACCTCGGCGCGCGCGGCAGTGCCGACGTCGTCCGACACCGACGCCGGTCCGGCGGCCGCGAGCCGGGTCAGAACCTCGTCCGCATGGGCCTGCGCCTCGTCGGCGGCCATCCCGCGGGCCCGGTAGACCAGCGCGAGCTCGTTCGTGTCGACGTCGAGGTGCGGCAGGGCCCGGTCGGCGTCCGGGTCGGGTGTGGACGCCTCGAGCAGCTCACGCTGCGAGCGCACCGAGACGTACTCGCCCGCGCCCATCGACAGAGCGCCGGCGAGGAGACCCGCGAGTCCCGTCAGCAGGATCGTCACGGTCGAGACGCCGGACGCACCGATGCCGAGCACGAGCGCGAGGTTGGACACGAGCCCGTCGTTCGCCCCGAACACCGCGGCGCGGAAGGTCCCCGACAGCCGGTTGCGCCCCCGCGTCGCGAGGCCGCGCACGACCTCTTCGTGGATCTGCTCGTCCGCGGCCATGGTCGCCGTCGCGAACTTCTCGCCGCCGTACGCCGAGCGCGCCTCTGCTCGCTGCGCCAGCGCGAGCACGAAGACGCCGCCGAGGCGCCGGGCGAGGAAGCCGAGCATCCGCGTGCGCCAGTCACCCTTGAGCGGCTTGCCGACGTCGTCGCCCAGGAGGCTGAGCCAGTGCTGCTCGTGCCGCTTCTCGGCCTCAGCGAGCGCCAGCAGGATCGCGCGCTCCTCCCCCGCGCGTCGGCTCGCGAGGTCGCGGTAGACCGCGGCCTCGGCGCGCTCGGCTGCGAGGTAGCGGCGCCAGCGGCGGACGTCCGCGGACGACCGTGGCTGCGCCGGGTGCTGCCCGGCCGAGCGCTCGGCGGGGGTCGGTGGGGCCATGGCCACATGATCGCCGCCGAGACGTCGTGGTGGGTTCCGGCCGCTCGGGCCGCCGGATTCGGGCGTCCGCACTCGTCCGGCACTCGGGATCGCCGTCCGAGGTTCACGTGCATGTCACCGGCTCAGGGCACAATGTGTCCGACGTCCGGGAGGCCGGACGGCGAGAGGAACGACGGCGTGATCATTGTCAGCACCGACGGCTCCTGCCTGCGCAACCCGGGCGGCGCGATCGGATGGGCGTGGATCGCTCACGAGAGTGGCCGCTTCGACTCGGGCGGCGCTGCGACGGGGACGAACCAGATCGCCGAGCTCACCGCGCTCCTGCGCGCGATCGAGGCGCACCCCGGTGACGAGCCTCTGCTCATCGAGTCCGACTCGCAGTACGCCATCCGGTGCGCCTCCGAGTGGGTCGACGGCTGGAAGCGCAAGGGCTGGCGGACGGCGTCCGGAGGTGCCGTCAAGAACCTCGAGCTCATCCAGGCGATCGACCGCGCGATCGCCGAGCGTCCCGGACCGGTGCGGTTCCGCTGGGTGCGTGGCCACGTCGGCAACCAGTTCAACGAGCGGGCCGACCAGCTCGCCGGGCTCGCCGCGCAGGACTGGGCGGCCGGCCGCGGCGAGGTCGAGGGCCTGCTGGTCGACGCGCGCACGGAGGGCGGTCTCGACGGTGAGGCGGTCCCGACGGACGCCGGCCGCGAGGCCGTCGGTGCCCGGGCGGGCACCGGCCGTGGCGCGACGGGCGCGACGCCGACCGAGCCCGCATGGGAGCTCGACACGCTCTTCGATTGACCGGCCCGCGGCGGCGTAGCGTGGGTCCGTGCTGACCGTCCGTCGCGAGCGCCTCACCGTGCGGCACGTCTCCGACCGCCCGCTCGACCTGGGGCTGACGCTCGCCCCGCTGCGCCACGGCGCGGGCGACCCCACGTTCCGGACCACGCCCGACGGTGCCGTGTGGCGCACGAGCCTGCTGCGGACCGGTCCCGTGACACAGCGCCTCGCACCCGGCGCCGACGGCTCCGTCGTCGTGCACCTGTGGGGTCCCGGCGCGCGTGAGTCCGCCGAGGGCCTGCCCGGCCTGCTCGGGGAGCACGACGACGCGACCGGGTTCGCCCCGCCCGCTCAGGCTGCCGACGCCCACCGCCGGACGCCAGGCCTGCGCATGACCCGCAGCGAGCGGGTCATGGAAGCCCTGGTGCCGGCCGTCCTCGAGCAGAGGGTTCAGGTCGTCACCGCGCACCGGGCGTGGCGGTACCTCGTCACACGGCACGGGACGCCGGCTCCCGGACCCGCGCCGTCGGGCATGCGTGTGGTGCCCGACGCCCGGACGTGGGTGTCCGTGCCCGTGTGGGAGTGGCACCGCGCCGGGGTCGACCCGCAGCGCGCGCGGACCGTGACGGCGTGTGCCCGCGTCGCGGCACGGCTCGAGGAGGCGGCGACGATGGCGCCCGCCGACGCGCGCGAGCGGCTGGAGAAGGTCCCCGGGGTCGCGGTGTGGACCTCTGCCGAGGTCGCGCAGCGCGCGCTCGGCGACGCCGACGCCGTGTCCGTGGGCGACTACCACCTGGCCGCCGCCGTCGGCTGGGCGCTCACGGGCGAACGCACCGACGACGCCGGGATGCTTCGGCTGCTGGCGCCCTACGCCCCCCACCGGCACCGCGTGGTGCGGTTGCTGTTCCTCGGTGGGAGAGCGAGAGCGCCGCGCCGCGGGCCGAAGCTCCCGATCGCCGACTACCGGGCGTTCTGACGGCTCAGTCGCTCAGCGAGCACGCGCCGTCGACGCAGGTGGCGCCGTCGTCGGCGAGCAGCTGCAGCGGCTTCTCGTCGCGACGCGGGGCGGCGGCCTCGGCGGCACTCGCCCCTACGAGCGTCGTGCGACGCGGGTTGGCGATCGAACGGTACGTGTCGTCGGTCATGGATCCTCCTTGCGGGCGCACGGGCGCCGATGCTCGTGTTCCTTCGCGGACGACGCCCTCACGGACGCGGTCTCACCCAGTGATACCGCGTCTCCGGGGTTTTCACGCGTTGGAACGGCCCCCGGACGGTGTGAGTTCCGCCTCACCGCGCTGCTCGGCGAGGATCTGGTCGAGCACCTGGACGAAGATCGCCGGATCCTGGGCCCCGGAGACGCCGTACCGGCCGTCGATCACGTAGAACGGGACGCCGTTGATCCCGAAGGCGCGGGCCTGAGCCATGTCGGCGGCGACGTCGTCGGCGTAGCGTCCGGACTCGAGCGCGGCCAGGACCTCGTCGCGGTCGAGCCCTACCTCGGCCGCGAGGTCCGCGAGGTCGGCTGCCCGCCCGACGTGGCGTCCCTCGGTGAAGTAGGCGCGCAGCAGGCGCTCCTTCATCTGCTCCTGCCGGCCGTGTGCCTTGGCGAGGTGGAGCAGCTCGTGCGCCTTGAGGGTCTTGGTGTGCTGGACGTCGTCCATGCGGTAGTCGAGGCCCTCGGCCGCCGCGAGCTGCGTCACGTGGTCGTTCATCTGCTGCGCCTGCGCGAGCGGGATGCCCTTGTGCCGCGCGAGGAACTCCGTCGACGTGCCCTCGAAGTCGACGGGCGTGTCGGGCGAGAGCTCGAACGAGTGGTACTCGATCTCGACCTCGGGTGCCGCGCCGTCGCGCTCGGCGATCCGGTCAAGGGCGCTCGCGAACCGGCGCTTGCCGATGTAGCACCAGGGGCACGCGACGTCCGACCAGACGTCGATCTTCAGGGGTTGCTTCTCGCTGCTCGTCACGCTGGCCCCAACAGCCGAGGCGTCGCAGAGATTCCGGGGCGACAACGCATCTTCGAGAACGCCATCGGTGGCGCTACCGGGCCCGGTAGCGCCACCGATGGCGTTCTCGAAGGGGTGGTCAGCTCAAGGTCGTCGTGCCGTTGGTCGACGCCGGCTGCTCGCCGCCGAGCTGGCCGGCGGCGATACCCGCGATGAGCTGGTTGATGTCGACGCCGGTGAGCTGCTTGACGACACCCTGGCCCTCGCCGAGCACCGACGCGACCGTCTTCGTGACCGACGACGCGCCGTCGGTGGACACGACCGTCATGCCCTGGATCGACGCGATGGGCTCAGCCGCCGCCCGGACGATCTCCGGCAGACGCTCGATGAGCTCCTGGACGAGCGCGGCCTCGCCGTACTTCTTGAGCGCCTCGGCCTTGGCGTCCGTCGCCGCGGCCTCGGCCCGGCCCTCGGCCTCGATCGCCGCCGCGCGAGCCTCGCCCTCGGCCTTGATGCCCGTGGCGTGCGCGACCTGCCGGTCACGGTCGGCCTCGCCCGCGCGTCGGACGGCCTCGGCCGCGGCCTCGGCGTCCTGGATCGCCGCCTTCTTGTTCGCCTCGGCGATCGTGGTGCGCTTGAACGCCTCCGCCTCCGTCGCCGCGTTGCTCGCGTCACGCCGGGCGGTCGCCTCCTGGACCTGCGCATAGGCGCTGGCCTCGGCGGGCTTGCGGACCTCGATGTCGAGGCGCTCCTGCTCGACGCGCGCCTTCTCGGCCATCGCCTCGCGCTCCTGCTGGGCCACGAGCCGGTCCTGCTCGGCGCGGGCGAGCTGCCCGGCGGCGTCGGCCTCGGCGGACGCACGGTCGGTCTCGGCCTTGATCGCGGCCTTCTTGAGGTCGAGAGCCTTCTGCCGCTCCGCGATCTGCTCGGCGGCCTCGATGACCGCGAACTCCGAGGCGCGGCGCGCCTCGGCCTCGGACACCTCGGCGACCTGCCGGGCGCGCGCGGCCTCGGCGCGACCGAGGTTGGCGAGGTAGTCCGAGCCCGGCGTCGAGATGTCGGAGATGTTGAGCAGGTCGACCTGCAGGCCCTGCTCCGCGAGGTCGGTCTTGGTCGAAGCGACGACGCGGTCCGACAGCCCCTTGCGGTCCGAGATGATCTCCTCGATCGTCATGTCGCCGACGATGGAGCGCAACGAGCCCTCGAGCGACTCCGCGATGATCTCGGTCAGGAGCCCCTGCTGGGACAGGAAGCGCTGGGCCGCGCGACGCACGCCCTCCTCGTCACCCCGCACCTTGAAGTTGATCGACGCATTGATGGCGATCTTGATGCGCTTGGAGTCGACGCCCTCGACCGTGATGCCGATCTGCCGCTGCTCGAGCGAGATCGCGAAGCCCTGCTGGAGGATGGGCCACACGAACGTGCGGCCGCCGATGACGACCTTCTGCCCGGTGCCGGACGCCTCCTTCCGGCCGGCGCCGCGACCGACGATGACGAGCGCCTGGTTCGGCGGGACCCGCCGGATGCGCTGGGCGACGAAGACGCCGACGCCGAAGAAGGCGAGGACGATCGCGGCGACGCTGATCGTGGTGATCAGACTGCTGGACTCGTTCATGGTGCGCGCCGAGCGGCGCGGCGCCTTCCGGTAGGGTGTGATGTCAGTCGGCGGCCGTGTGCGCCTGCACGCGCACCCTGCTGCCCGAGTGCTCGACGACGACGACGCGCGCGCCCTCGGCGATCGGCTCGTCCGACCAGGCGAGGCGCCGCTCGAGCTCGCTGACGGCGTCGAGCGCGACCTCGCCGGAGCCTGCCGTGATCGCCGTCGTCGCGGTGCCCTGGACCCCGACGAGCGACACCGCGGCGTCGTCGTCTCCCGCGCTCAGCCGGCGGATCATGAGCTGCGCCAGCGCGGCGGCGAGGAGCCCGACCACGACGGAGGCCGCATACGCGACCCACGCGTCGAGCCCGTTGGCGACGACGATCGCGCCCACGCCCCCGAAGACCACTCCGCCGACGCCGAGCGACGCGCCCGACAGGGCGCCGTCCCCCAGCTCGAACATCTCGCCGATGAAGAGGGACAGCAGGAGGAGGACCAGACCGGCGGAGCCGATGAGGACGAAGACGATCAACGTGCGCTCCGAGTGGCAGAGATGTGATGACTCTGTGATGGCCGGGCACACCATAGCGCGTAGAACGCACAGGTTTGGGCAGGTCTGTGGAGGAGTCTGCCCGTGTCATGCTCGGGGGCGTCGACGGGCGCACGAGCAAGGCGCTGCGCGCGGCGGCCAGCTGCCTGCTCGGGTACGTGCAGCACCTGCGCACCATCGAGGCGTGGAACCTGCCCGCGGCGTCCTGAGGTCTGGCACCATCTGAGCATGGCGCTGCGCGAGAAGGACCTGACCGACGGCGAGACGGTGGTCATGGAGCTGCGCGAGCATGCGAAGACGCTGCTCTGGCCGTTCGTGCTGCTGCTCCTGCTCGTCGCGATCTGCGTCGCGACCGCGGTGCTGGCGACCAGCGACGTGCTGGTCTGGGTCGTGCTCGGGCTCGCCGCGGTGGCGGCGATCGCCTGGGTGTTCCTGCCCTGGCTGCGCTGGCGAACGACGTCGTACTCCGTCACGACGCATCGCATCGCCGAGCGGTCCGGGATCCTGACGCGCATCGGGCGCGACATCCCGCTCTACCGGATCAACGACGTCGCGCTCGAGAAGGACCTGATCGACCGGGTCTTCGGCTGCGGCACCCTCGTTGTCTCCGACGCCACGGAGAAGCAGGGCATGGAGCTGCACGACGTCCCGAACGTCGACCAGGTGCACGTGCGGCTCCAAGACCTGCTCCACTCCGCCGACGACGGGTCCGACGTCGGCGAGTGGCCACCCACCGAGCCGCGGCGGCGGCGCCGGCGCTAGGGGTGTGCGACGCACTGTGTCGCCGCCCTCGAGTCGAGACAGAACTCGTTGCCTCGACGTCCTGCATCAGGATGCACGACTCCTCGTCGCCGTCGGCAGGGCAGCAGTCGCACGCGCACCCGACGCACCCTAGCCTCGGGTCTTCGTCGCAGGCGGTCCCGGGATCAGCGCTGCCAGGCCGTCGAGCGTGCGCGCCAGGCCGAACTCCCAGGCCCGGGCGGCGTTCCACGCGCTGCCCTGCGCCTCGCCGGCGGCAGAGCCGATCCGGACAGCGCGGGGGTAGGTGTTCGGGTCGAAGGCCCTGGCGAGGACGGTCTGGTTGGCCGCCCACCACTCGGCGTCGCTCATCGCCGTGTCCGTCGTGGCCCGCGCGGAGTCGTGTGCGGAGCGACAGTGGGACTGCACGAAGCCGAGCAGGTAGGTCAACGCGGCGTCGATGTCGACGTCGGACAGGCCGGTGTCGTCGAACGCCGCGAGCTCGT
This sequence comes from Isoptericola halalbus, assembly GCA_009663185.1. Classification (GTDB taxonomy): domain Bacteria; phylum Actinomycetota; class Actinomycetes; order Actinomycetales; family Cellulomonadaceae; genus Isoptericola; species Isoptericola halalbus. The sequence goes on along the minus strand of VJZX01000005.1, from coordinate 60,884 downwards.
GCTCGTACTTGGCCATCACGCCCGGTCCGAGCGGGGGGCGGCTCAGCGCGGCGACCTCGGTCAGCCAGGGATGGGCGCTGAGCAGCGCCCGGTTCGACTCGGCCACCGCGGTGAGCCGTTCCCGCCACGGCTGCGCGAGCCACGGCGTGCGGGCCATCCGGGCATAACACGCGTCCACCATCAGGTCGAGCAGCTCGGGCTTGCCTGGCACGTAGGTGTACACCGACATCGCCGAGACCCCGACCCGCTCGGCCACCGCCCGCATGGTGACGGCAGCAAGACCCTGCTCGTCGGCCAGGGCGAGCGCGGCGTCGACGACCTGCGCGACGGTCACCGATCTGGCCGGCCCCTTGCGGCTCGACGAGGCGTCCGGCACCCCCCACAGCAGCGCGAGAGTGCGACTGGGCTCACCTGATCCGGTGCTGTTCGCGGTCACGGGAACAACTCTGCCACAAGAACGTTGTACACCGTACGACGTACAGCGTACAATGAAAGCCTTCGTCCCCACGAGAGCAGGAGACCACCCCATGCGCATCACCGAGACCGCCATCTCGCTCAACGTCCCCGACGTCGAGGCCTCGGCCTCGTGGGTCCAGAGGCACCTCGGGTTCACCGAGGCGATGGCCGCCGACGGTTTCTGCTCGCTGGCCCACCCCGAGTCCGGCGTCAACCTCATCTACCTCCGCACCGGGCTGCCGACGTTCAAGCCGGCGTCGGCAGCCGGCCGCGCCGACGGGCTGCTCGTCGTCTTCACCGTCGAGGACATCGACGCCGACTACGCGCGGCTGCAGGACGCCGGCGCCGAGATCGTCACCTCGATCGAGACCGAGCCGTGGGGCGAGCGCTTCTTCCAGATGTCCGACCCCAACGGGGTGATCTACCAGCTCGTGCAGTGGGTCGCCCCACCCGACCCGCAGTACGCCGGCTGACCTGCGGACGCGCTACCTCGCGGCGGGGTCGAGCGCGGCGACGGCCTTCTGCGCGCGCTCACGCATGTCGACACTAAGACGCACCTCGCCGCGGTCGGCGGCGTCGAGCAGGCGACGCGCGAGGGCCGCGGCCGCCGCGGCGTCATCACCCCGCCGGTTCCACGCCGCGAACCAGTCGGCGACCGTCACGTCGTGCACCGGGCGGTGCACGACGTCGACGGCGTCACCCGAGCCGAGCTCGCCCGGCTCGACGACGCGCAGGTACGCGCCCGTGCGGTTCGCCTGCGTGAACCGCTTGACCCAGCGCGGCTCGCCGAGGCGCCGCTGGAAGGTCGCGCACGGCGTGCGGGGCTGGGTCACCTCGAGCGTCGCGGTGCCGACGCGCCACCGCTCCCCGATCAGCGCCGTGCTCACCGCCACGCCACCCGTCCGCAGGTTCTCCCCGAAGAGTCCCGGGGTGACCTCGTAGCCGAGCTCGGCGGCCCAGACGTCGGCGTCCTCCTGCGCGTAGGCGTAGACGGCCTGGTCCAGGCCGCCGTGGTTCGCGCGGTCGGCCTGGACGTCCGCGTACAGACCGAGCCGCCCCGCCTTCACGCGCCCGTCGACGGGTCGTTTGTCGATGGCCGTGACCCCGACCGCGCCCTTGTCCGGGAGCAGCTGATGGACCCGGCAGACCGCGAGGAGCTCACCCATGGGCCCATGCTCGCAGACCTCCGCTCGCGACCCGCGCAGTATCGGCGCCTACCGGGAGCCGCGGGCAACGGCGCCGGTGTGTGACGAGGATCAGGTGCTCACGACGTCACGACGCCGGAACCCGACGAACGCGAGCCCCAACAGCACGACGGCGACGGCGCACAGCCCGAGGATGTCGGCGGCCTCCACGTCAGCCACGAGCGTGTTGGGGACCCACCAGAACGGCGAGATGCCTCGCGCCCAGTCGGGCAGGCCGAGCAGCTCGGCGAACAGGCCCACCACGAACATGTAGGCGAACAGCGCCCACAGCACGGGAGTGGCCCGCGGCACCCAGGCGTAGAGCGCGGCCGCCAGGCCGACGAGCACGGCGAGCGCCGGCAGGTAGACCACCCCCAGCCCGGCGAAGTCGCCGAACGCGGGATCCGTGACGCCGCTGGCGACGGCACCCACCCAGGTCGCCAGCACACCGCTCATCGTCACCACCGCCGTGCCGATCCCGGCGACGGCGAGGTTTGCGCCGAGCCAGCGCACGCGGGACACCGGCGTCGCAAGGAGGTACTCGGCTCGGCCGGACTCCTCCTCGGCCTTGACCCGCAGGCTCATGGCGATCGCGTAACCGGCCCCTCCGAACGCCGCATAGAGCGCGACGATGCCGACGAACGCCTTCGTGAGGTCGCCCTCGCCGAGCAGGGTCGAGTAGATCGGGTTGTCCCGCACAGTCTCCATCATGTCGGGGACCACCCCGAGAACGCTGCCCGTCAGGAGCCACATGACGCCGAGCCCGAGCGATGTCCACAGCAGGCCGATGCGCTGCTGCGTCCACGCGAGGGCGAACGGACCGTCCAGCGCGGCGTTCGCGTCCGCGCGGCCCCGGCGCGTCGCCACGAGGCCGCCGCCGAAGTCCCGCCGCGACGCGAGGAACGCCCCGAGCATGAGGAGCAGCGCGACCGCGACCACGCAGAGCAGGAGCGGCCACCAGCGCAGGTCGACGAACGCCCGGGTCTGCTGGACCCACCCGATGGGCGACAGCCACGACAGGGCGCCCCCGTGCTCCTCCTGGATGTCGCCGACCGCACGCAGGACGAACGCGGCGCCGAGCACCGCGAGGCCGAGCCCGGACGCGCCCCGGGCGTGCTCCGTGACCTGGCAGGCGACGAGCGCGGCGGCACCGAACACGAGCGAAGCCAGCCCGATCCCGGCGGTCATCGCGAAGGAGTCGGTCGCATCAAGGCCTCCGGACACGAGCATGGCACCCGTGAGGACCGCGATCACGGCGTTCGGGAGAAGGACGGTGATCAGCGCGGCGACGGACGGAGCGTGCCGGCCGACGACGCCGGCCCGGACGAGCTCGGACCGCCCGCTCTCCTCCTCCGCCCGGGTGTGCCGGACCACCTGGAGAATGCTCATGGTGGCCACCGTGAGGACGATCCAGAGCACGAGCTCGTTCGCGAGGGCCGCGCCGACCGTGTAGTCGTCCAGCCCGTACCCGGGCCCGGTCATCGAGATCATGGCGGGGGTCCGCATGATGACGGCTCGCGCCTCGAGCGCGGTCGGGCTGTCCGCCAGCACGAGGTACTCGCCGAGCTGCGCCGCGTACAGCGCCGTGACGCCCAGCACCCATACGGTCAACCGCACCCGGTCGCGACGCAGCATGAACCGCACCAGCCGCCACGTGCCGGTCAGCGTGGACCCGAAGGCAGTGGGCACCGACGGCGCCAGGGTCGCCTCCGCCGCGGCGGTCATCGCACGCTCCCCTCGCCCGAGACGACCGCTCCGGCGGGCGACCCGTTCGCGGACAGCGCGCTGCCGGCGTCGGGCAGCTCGTCGCCGTAGTGGCGCAGGAAGAGCTCCTCGAGCGACGGCGGTGCCGCCGTGAAGCTGTGCACCCCGAGGGCGCCGAGGGCGGACAGGACGCCCCCGACGTGCTCGTTGTCCACGTCGAACGTGACGCGCGTACCGCCGTCGGCGGGTACGGCGACCATGTCGTGGACGCCCGGCAGGACGCCGACGGCGGAGGGGTCGCCCGCGACGACCGCGGCCACGTTCGACCTGGTGAGGTGGCGCAGCTCGTCGAGCGTGCCCGACTCCACGGAGCGGCCGTTGCGGATGATCGTGACGGTGTCGCAGACCTTCTCGACCTCGTGGAGGATGTGGCTGCTGAGCAGGACGGACGTGCCCTGGGAGCGGGCCTCGCGCACGTACTCGGTGAACACGGCCTCCATGAGCGGGTCGAGGCCCGCCGTCGGCTCGTCGAGGACGAGGAGGTCGACGTCGGAGGCGAGAGCCGCGACGAGGGCAACCTTCTGCCGGTTTCCCTTCGAGTAGGTGCGGGTCTTCTTGGTGGGGTCGAGCTCGAAGCGCTCGAGCAGCTCCTGACGGCGCTGGCGCGCGGCCTTGCTCCGGCCGTCGCCGCGCAGCCGGGTGATGAGGTCGATCGCCTCGCCGCCCGTGAGGTTGGGCCACAGGCTGACCTCCCCGGGCACGTAGGCCAGGCGGCGGTGCAGCGCGACGACGTCGGACCAGGGGTCACCGCCGAGCAGGCGGACCTGGCCCGAGTCGGAGCGCAGCAGCCCCAGCAGGACGCGGATGGTCGTCGACTTCCCGGCGCCGTTGGGGCCCAGGAAGCCGGCGACCTCGCCGGGACGGACGGTCAGGTCGAGGCCGTCCAGGGCCTTGACCGTGCCGAAGGACTTGTGCAGGTCGTGGATCTCGATCGCGGGCGCGGCCGTGGCGCCCATGGACGTGGTGGACATGGTTCCCCTTCGTGTGTCTTCTGGTGTGTTCGCACACGCGTCAGGCGGCGGGGTCGTCCGCGCTGGGGGCTTCCTCGCCGTCGGCGCGGTGGGCCGACGGCGGGTCACCGACGTAGAGGAGGTAGTCGTCGAGCATGCGGCGGGACGTGAGGAAGCCCTCGGTGAACAGCTCGAGCATGGGCAGGTAGAAGTCGGCGGTGTACCGGCGGACCGTGGCGTTCACGTCTTCGGGGTCCTCGGGCGGGTCGAGCGTGACCGAGAGCAGCAGCGAGCCGAGCGAGGCCATGACGAGGTAGCGCACGCGTGCCCGCTCGTCGCGGCTCGGCTTGGCGATGCCCTGCTCGACCGCCTCGGCCGTGTACTTCTCGGCGTCGTCGATCATGTGCTCGACGAACGCCTTGCCGACCGATCCCCCGGCCTGCAGGGAACGCAGTACATAGCCCATGAGAGGTGCGAGCTCGTCCTGCTGGGCGAGGACCTCGAGGAGCCCGCCCGATGTCGCGCGGCCCATGTTCTGCCGCTTCGTCTCCGCGATCCAGGCCAGCACGTGCTCGTCGCACGCGGCGTGCAGCGTGTCCTTCGAGCCGAAGTGGTGGATCACGAGCGCGGGGCTCACCCCGGCGTCGGCCGCGATCGTGCGCACGGTCGCGCCGAAGCCCGAGCGCGCGAACCGCAGCACGGCGGCGTCGCGGATCCGGGCCCGCGTGGTGAGGTCGTCTGCTGAACGCACGTTCATAAGCCTAAACACACGTTCAGCGGCTGGCAAGAGATGTGCCCGACGGCGGCCGGTCGCGGCTTGCATCGACTTTCGTCTATATTGACGGGAGTCGAATCAGCGAGGAGCCCCGTTCCGTGAGCACACCCGTCACCCGCCGCCTGTCCACCCTGGACCGCTGGCTTCCCCTGTGGATCGGCCTCGCGATGGTCGCGGGCCTGCTGCTGGGCCGATGGCTCCCCGGCGTGGGGGACGCGCTCGAGGCTCTCGAGGTCGGCGGCGTCTCGCTGCCGATCGCGCTCGGGCTGCTCGTGATGATGTACCCGGTGCTCGCCAAGGTCCGGTACGACCGTGTCGCGGCCGTCACGGGAGACCGGCGGCTGCTCGTCAGCTCGCTCGTGCTCAACTGGCTCCTCGGCCCCGCGCTCATGTTCGCGCTCGCGTGGCTCCTCCTGCCCGACCTGCCGGAGTACCGCACCGGCCTCATCGTCGTCGGGCTCGCGCGCTGCATCGCGATGGTGGTCATCTGGAACGACCTGGCCTGCGGTGACCGTGAGGCGGCCGCGGTGCTCGTCGCGCTCAACTCGGTGTTCCAGGTCCTCGCCTTCTCGCTGCTCGGCTGGTTCTACCTGACGGTGCTGCCCGGCTGGCTGGGCCTCGACACCCAGGGGCTCGACGTCTCGATCGGCCAGATCGCGCTCAACGTGCTCGTGTTCCTGGGCGTACCGCTCGCGGCGGGCTTCGCGTCGCGCGCCGTGGGCGAGCGCACACGTGGCCGCGCCTGGTACGAGCAGGCCTTCGTCCCGCGCGTCGGGCCCTGGGCGCTGTACGGCCTGCTGTTCACCATCGCGCTGCTGTTCGCCCTGCAGGGCGACGCCATCGCCGCCAGGCCGCTCGACGTCGCGCGCATCGCCGTTCCCCTGCTCGTGTACTTCGCCGTGCAGTGGGCGCTCGGCATGGCCCTCGGGTACGCGCTCGGCCTGGGCTACGCACGCTCGACGACGCTCGCGTTCACCGCGGCGGGCAACAACTTCGAGCTCGCGATCGCCGTCGCGATCGCCACGTTCGGCGCCGCCTCCGGCCAGGCCCTGGCCGGCGTGGTGGGGCCCCTCATCGAGGTCCCCGTGCTCGTGGGCCTCGTGTACGTGTCGCTGTGGGCCGGGCGTCGCTGGTTCGGCGTGGACCCGGCGGCACCCGGCCCGCCGGCACACGGTGCAGCGGGACCCGGCGCGGCCGCGCCCGCGCCGCAGGTCCTCGTGGAGGAGGTCCGGACATGACCACCACCGCCCCGGAGCGCGCCTCCGAGTGCTCTCCCGCCGCCCCGGTCGCCGACCGCGCGATCGGGAGCGACGTCGCGGACGCCGTCGCGACCACGCTCAAGGCGCTCGCCGACCCGCTGCGCCTGCGCATGCTCTCGGCCATCGCCACCGCGCCCGACGGCGAGGCGTGCGTGTGCGACCTCGCCGAGCTCGCCGAGGTCTCGCAGCCGACCGTGTCCCACCACCTCAAGGTGCTGCGCGACGTCGGGGTGCTCGCGTCCGAGCGGCGCGGCACGTGGGTCTGGTACCGCGTGGCCCCCGGCTACCGCGGCGCGGTCACCATGCTGCTCGACCGCTTCGCGCCCGCGGCGCTCGAGAGCCGCCTCACGACGGGCCGCGACTCCGCGATGCACGGGCTCTGGGACGTCGAGCACGAGCTCGCGCGGGTCGCTGCCTCGCTCGCCGCGCGCGTGCCCGCCACGACCCCGGACGATGCGCTGCGCGTGGTCCGCGAGTCCTACACCGCGCTCGCGCGCCGCGGCGGCATCCCCGTCCACCTCGTCGCGCTGACCGAGCACTTCGCGGGGCAGCGGCTTGCCGACGCCGCGCTGGCCCGCGCCTCCGAGGCGGGCACGACGGCGGAGCACCCGCCGCAGGTGCTCTTCGTCTGCGTCGCGAACGCGGGCCGATCACAGCTCGCGGCCGCGCTGCTGCAGCACTACGCGGGCGACCGCGTCGTCGTGCGCTCGGCCGGGTCGGTCCCCGCGGGCGACGTGCACGCGTCCGTCAAGCCGCTGCTGGTCGATCTCGGCGGCGACACCGGCGCCGACGTCTTCCCCAAGCCGCTGACCGACGACGCCGTGCGCGCCGCCGACGTCGTCGTGACCATGGGGTGCGGGGACGTGTGCCCCGTGCTGCCCGGCAAGCGGTACGAGGACTGGGTGGTCGGCGACCCGGCGCTCGCCTCACCCACCGGCGTCCGCGCGATCCGCGACGAGCTCGACGCACGCGTCCACGCCCTGCTGCGCGACCTCCTGCCCGATCTCCCCCTCCCCGAATGACCCCACCCGAGAGGAACGCCATGCCCTCCGCCCTGTTCGTCTGCGTCCACAACGCCGGCCGCTCCCAGATGGCCGCGGGCTTCCTGCGCGAGCTGTCCGGCGGCGCCGTCGAGGTCCGCTCGGCCGGCTCGATGCCCGCCGAGCAGATCAACCCGGTCGCCGTCGACGCCATGCTCGAGAAGGGCATCGACATCCGCGCCGAGAAGCCCAAGATCCTCACGACCGAGGCGGTCCAGGCGTCCGACGTCGTCATCACGATGGGCTGCGGCGACGCCTGCCCGATCTTCCCCGGCAAGCGGTACGAGGACTGGGCGCTGAAGGACCCGGCCGGCCAGGGCATCGAGGCCGTGCGCCCCATCCGCGACGAGATCGAGGGCCGCGTGCGCGCTCTGCTCGACGAGCTGGGCGTCGAGGCGGTCGCCTGACGGGCCGGAGCTGATCGACGCCGTCCCGGGCCGGCTCAGGCACCCAGGGCGTGCGACTCGAGCCGGTAGCCCACGCCCCGCACGGTGTGGATCGCCTGGGACCGACCGAACGCCTCGAGCTTGCGCCGGAGGCGCCCGATGATGCCGATCAGCTTCTCCTCCGGGTCGGCCGACGTCGTCCAGCGCCGAAGCAGGGCCGAGCGTTGCACCACGTGGTCGTGATGCACCGCTAGCTCGAGCAGGACCTCGAACTCGAGCATGCTCAGGTCGACGCCTCGACCCGCGAGCTGGGCGTCGTAGCCGGCCGGGTCGAGGACGAGCTCCCCGACCCGCACCACGGCGGGACGGCTCGGCGCGGGCCGGACCTGCCGGAACGCCTCGACGATCTCCTCGGGGTCGTACGGGATGTGCACGAGCGGGCGGGCGCCCGCGAGCACCGCGGGTCCGATGAGGTCGACGTCGGCCGCGTCGTGCGCGAGCAGGACCGGCAGGGACAGCTCGTCGTGGACCACCTCGGCGATCCGGGCCGACGTCGTCGTACCGAGACGCGCGGCCAGCACGACGGCATCGGCCCCGTGCCGACCGAGCCGTGCGAGCGCGCGCAGCGGCTCGGCGTACGTCTCCAGAGACACGCCCAGCTCGCGCAGGCGCGCCTCGAGCAGTTCGCACTCCTCCACCTCAGGGTCGACCAGCACGATCGCGGTCATCGCATGTCTGTGCACAGCCCGGTCAGCTTCGTCACCCGAAGCGCCCGCTGATGTACCCCTCCGTACGGGGGTCGGCCGGTCGCTCGAAGATCGTCGTGGTCTTGTCGAACTCCACGAGCTCGCCGTGCCGCTCACCGGTCTGCGGGTCGATCGCCGCGGTGAAGAAGGCGGTGCGGTCGGCGACACGAGCTGCCTGCTGCATGTTGTGCGTCACGATGACGATCGTGTAGAGGTCCCGCAGCTCGGCCATGAGCTCCTCGATGCGGAGCGTCGCGATCGGGTCGAGCGAGGCACACGGCTCGTCCATGAGGATGACGTCGGGCTCCACGGCGATCGTCCGCGCGATGCACAGACGCTGCTGCTGGCCGCCCGAGAGTCCGTAGGCGGACTGCTTGAGCTTGTCCTTGACCTCGTCCCACAGGGCTGCCCGGGTGAGCGCCCGCTCCACGTGGGCATCCATGTCGTCGACCTTCATCCCGGTGACGCGAGGGCCGTACGCGATGTTGTCGTAGATCGACTTCGGGAACGGGTTGGGCTTCTGGAAGACCATCCCGATCCGGCGGCGGACCTCGATCGGGTCGACGCCCGGCTCGTACATGTCCTGTCCCCAGTACCGGATCGCCCCGGTCACCCGTGCCCCCCGGATGAGGTCGTTCATCCTGTTGAGGGACCGCAGGATGGTCGACTTGCCGCAGCCCGACGGTCCGATGAGCGCGGTGATCTCGTTGTGACCGATGTCCAGGGTCACGTCTCGGACCGCCTGGTAGTCGTCGTAGAACACGCTCACGTCCTCGACCTGGATCACCGGGGTCGGGGTCTCCGGAACCTCGGGTCGGCTCGCGTGCTTCTGGACGAGCTCCATCTCGATGGCGTCGTGAACGGTGGGTTCGGTCGTCATGTCACCAGCGCTTCTGGGATCGGTTGCGGATGTAGATTGCGGTGCCGTTCATGAGCAGCAGGATCCCCATGAGCAGGATCGACGCCGCCGCGGCGAGCGTGTGGAACTCGGCCTGCGGCTGGCTCGTCCAGCTGAAGATCTGGATCGGCATCGTGGTGAACTGGCTGAGCAGCCCGTTCGGGTCGAAGGACAAGAAGACGAGCCCCCCGAGCAGCAAGAGCGGTGCGGCTTCGCCGAGCGCGCGGGACAGCGCGAGGATGGTGCCGGTCGCGATCCCGGGAAGAGCGGCCGGCAGAGTGATGCGCCAGGTGGTCTGGAGGTCGCTGGCGCCCACGGCGAGCGATCCGTCGCGCAGCTCACGTGGGACGGCACGCAAGGCTTCCCGTGTCGAGATGATGATCACGGGCAGGATGAGCATCCCGAGCGCGACGGCGCCGCCGACGACGATGTTCTTCTGCGTCACGCCGAGCAGCGCGAGCGACCCGAGCGCAAGCATGCCGTAGATGATCGCGGGAACCGCGGAGAGGTTGGAGATGTTCACCTCGATGAGCCGGTTCCACCACTTGTCCCGGTCGGCGAACTCCTCGAGGTGCACGGCGGCGGCGACGCCGAGCGGAACCGCCAGCACCGCGGTCGTACCGATGACCCAGAGCGAGCCGAGCACGGCAGGGCGCGCGCCAGCCTCTTCCGGGCGGGACGAGGGGTACTCGCTGAACAGCCGCCCGTCGAGGCGCGGCAGGCCGTCGACGAGCGTGTGCACCAGCAGCGCCACCAGGGTGGCGAACGCGACGAGCAGGCTGAACCACAGGAGGACGACGAAGACCAGGGACCGCGGTGTGCGCTCCCTGGACCGTCCGGAGGTGGTCAGGACGGTGCGACGCGCGTCGGCCGCCGCGGCCTGCGGGGTGTAGAGAGCCATCAGTACTCCTGGCGGAAACGTCGGACGAGCTGGATCGCGACGAGGTTGACGATCAGCGTCAGGAAGAAGAGGAGAAGGCCCACGGCGAAGAGCGTGTTGTACTCCAGCGAACCGACGCGCGAGTCGCCGAGCGCGGCGTTCGCGATGAACGTCGTCATCGTCGCGCCCTGCTGGAGAGGCGAGCTCACCATCTGGACGAGCTGACCGCCGGCGATGGTGACGATCATCGTCTCGCCGACGGCACGCGAGATGCCGAGCACGATCGCCGCGACGATTCCCGAGAACGCCGCCGGGAAGACGACCCGCAGCGAGGTCTGCATCCGGTTGGCGCCGAGCGCCGCCGAACCCTGCCGCAGCGCGTTCGGCACCGCTGACATGGCGTCTTCGGAGAGCGAGGCGACCGTCGGGATGATCATCACCCCCATCACGGCCCCGGCGGACAAGATCGAGAACGGTCCGACCTCCAGCGAGAGGAACCGCTGCAGGACGGTCGGCGCGAACCAGGTCAGAGCGAAGTAGCCGAAGACGACGGTGGGCACCCCGGCGAGGAGCTCGAGGACCGGCTTGAGGATCCGGCGCACCCGGTCGGGAGCGTACTCGGACAGGTAGATCGCGGAGCCGAGGCCGAACGGCACCGCGACGGCGATCGCGATCAGGGTCGTCCATGCCGTCGCGGTCACCAGCGGCAGCACCCCGTACGACGCGTCGGCGAACCGTGGGGTCCACCGGGTGCCCGTGAGGAACTCGACGACCGAGACCTCGCTGAAGAAGTCGAGCGCCGGGCCCAGGAGCGACAGGACGATTCCGACCGTGATCGCGACGCTGAGGAACGCCGCGAGCCGCAGAAGAACCCGGACGACTGCCTCGCCGGGCCGGTTCCCGGACCGCAGGATCCTCGTCCCGGGTGCAGGCGCGGCCAGCCGGCCGGGCACTGCTGCCCGGCCGGCCGCCGTCGTGGACGTGGAGCTCACGGTCAGCCCTTCAGGCTGTCCAGCTCGGTACGCGCGGTCTCGGCCTGCTCGTCGGTGAGATCGATGAACAGCGCCTCGGCGGCGACCTGCTCCTCGTTCTCGAGGTAGAAGTCGACGAACGACTGCAGCGCCGCGTTCTCGGCGTAGTTGGCGTTGTTGACGTAGATGAACAGCGGGCGGCCGAGCGGGGTGTAGGTGCCGTCCTGGACGGTCTCCTTGGACGGCGTCACGCAGCCGTCTCCGCCGTCGATCTCGACGATCTTGACGAGGCCGGCGTTCTCCTCGGCGTAGCTCAGGCCGAAGAAGCCCATCGCCCCGGCCGACCCGGAGACACCCTGGACGGTGACGTTGTCGTCCTCCGAGGGGGTGTAGTCGGCGCGGATCGCGCCCTCCTCACCGTTGATCGCGTCGGTGAAGTAGTCGAAGGTTCCGGAGTCCGTGCCCGCGCCGTAGAGGTCGAGCGGCTCGTCCGGGAAGGACGGGTCGACCTGGTTCCAGCTCGTGATGGTGCCCTCGGCCTCGGGCCCCCAGATCGTGTTGAGCTGCTCGATCGTGAGGCACTGCGCCCAGTCGTTCTCCGGGTTGACGACGACGGACAGTCCGTCGTTCGCGATGACGATCTCGGTGTACTCGATCCCGGCGTCGGCGCATGCCTGCGCCTCCTCGTCCTTGATCGGGCGGGAGGCGTCGGAGATGTCCGTCTCCCCGGCGCAGAACGCCTCGAAACCGCCACCGGTCCCGGACGTGGCCACCGTGACGTTGACCCCGGGCTCGACGTCGCGGAAGAGGGTTGCGGCGGCGGACGTCAGCGGGGCGACCGTCGAGGAGCCGTCGACCGCGACCGTCCCGGTCGCGCCGTCGCCGTTGGCGCCGGCAGCGTTCTGCTGCCCGCCGCCACAGGCGGCGAGGCTGAGCGCGAGCCCGGCGGCGCCGACCAGGGCGGCGGCACGCTTCGAAGTCTTGAGCACGTGAATGATCCCGTCTGCTGCAGGCAGGACGTCTTCCCGCCCGGTTTCCTGTCGGACGTCTCGATAGAACTCGGCCTGGGTGAATGCCGGGTGAACAGCGCCGGACGCCGGGATGACGAGTGGATCACCGTCTGTCGACGCCGCGTCGCACACGTGGCAGCACGACCAGAAGACCCGCCGCGAGGAGGCATGCCCCACCGGCCCAGGCCAGGAACTCGGGGTCGCCGAGCGCGGCGGCCCCGACGGGTGCACCGGCGCGAGCCAGCGCCATCGGCACGGACATCACCGCGGCGATCGTGGCGAAGCGTAAGGTGCCGTACCGGTCGAGCAGGATCGCGGGTCGGGCGATCGTCGCGACCCCGAACCCGATCCCGAACGTGATCACGCACGCCACCACGCCGGTCATCGTGCCCGCGTGCGGGAGGGCGACAACGCCCGCCGCCTGGACGGCAAAGACGACCGCCGTGACCGTCGTGACGCCGAACCGCGTCGAGACGCCGGTGAACAGGAGTCGCCCCACCACCGAGAGCACTCCGAGCAGCCCCGACACGCTCGCCGCGGCGGTCGCCGCGAAGCCCGCGGTGATCAGGTGCGACACGAGCAGCGTGCCGACGGCGGAGACGGCGACCGCCTGGGCGAGGAAGGCGGTCGTGGCCAGCCAGAAGCCGGGGTCGTGCAACGCCTCGGGCACGCCGGCGCCCGAGCGGCCGGTGCTCGGCCGGCGCGGACGGTCCCGGGGAACGGCGAGCGCGTGCCCCGGTACGGCGGTCGCCGCGAGAAGACCGGCGAGGCACACCAAGGCCGTGCGCCAGCCGAGACGGTCCACGAGCAGTCCCGTGAGCGGGAAGAAGATGCTCGACGCGAAGCCGGCGACGAGCGTGACGGCGAGCATCGCTCGGCGTCGGCTCGCGGGATCGCCGATCGAGGACACGAGGACCGCGAACGCCGCCTCGTACGTCGAGGCCGCGAGCGCCAGGCCGACGAGGCCGAGCGCGAGGTACAGCTGCCAGGGCGCGGTCACCTGGGACCAGGCGACCACGGCGACGACACCGAGCACGGACCCTGCGGTCATGAGCCCGCGGCCGCCCCGGCCGTCGAGCCACCGTCCGACCGGGATCGCCGCGAGGGCCGCGACCACCAGCGAGGTGGTCGCGGCCCCGGCGGTCACGACGGTGGGGACGTGCAGCGCGGCCGAGACCGGGACCAGCAGCACGGGGAAGGCGTAGTAGAGGACGCCGTACCCGACGGTCTGCGTGACGGCCAGGACCAGCACCGTGCGGCGCTCGGAGTCAGGCGACCGGGTCACCCGCGCGCCCGTGCGCCAGGCCCGTCGCAAACCCGATCTCCACCGGCTGCGGCCCCGCCGTCGTGGTACCGCAGCAACCCGAGGAGCCTGCGTCGTCGGACGCGAGCGCGAGGTCCGAGGAGCACACGCCGGTGGCGGGCAGGTTCAGCTCGACCGTCTCGGCGGCCGCACGGTCGCCGGCGAGCGCCGCTGCGACCGACCGGATCTGCTCGTACCCGGTTGCCAGCAGGAACGTCGGCGCCCGGCCGTACGACTTCATGCCGACGAGGTAGAACCCCGCGTCCCGGTGCGCGAGCACGGGCTCGCCGTGCGGCGGCACGGTGCCGCACGAGTGCAGGTTGGGGTCGATGAGCGGGGCGAGCTCGGTCGGCGCCTCGACCACCGGGTCGAGGTCGAGCCGGACCTCGCGAAGCATGCTCAGGTCCGGCCGGAAGCCCGTGGCGTTCACGATCTGGTCCACGTGCAGGTCGAGGACGCCGTCGACACCGGCCCGCCGCCCGGTGCCGAGCACGCGCACCTGCTCTGCGCCCGGCTCGAGCCGCTCGATCGTCACGCGCGTGATCAGCTCCAGCCGGCCCGTCTCGACGGCGGCGCGCAGGCGCTCACCCAGCTCGCCGCGCGCAGGCAGCTCGTCCGCCTGCCCACCGCCGTAGAGCCGCCGCGGCGTCCCCCCTCGGATGACCCACGTGATCCGGGTCCCCGGTGAGCTCTCTGCGAGCTGCGCCAGCGACAGCAGCGTGTTCGCCGCGGAGTGCCCCATCCCGACGACCAGCGTGTGGCGCCCCGCGAACCGCTCGCGCTCGACGCCCAGGACGTCCGGCAGCGGCCCGGCGAGGAAGGCCGCCGCCTCGTCCTCGCCGGGGGCCGGCAGCCCGCTCGCGCCGACCGGGTTCGGCTGACCGAAGGTTCCGGACGCGTCGACGACCGCCCGCGCCAGCAGGTCGCGGACCTCGCCGTCGGGTCCGACCGTGCGGACCAGGTAGGGCCGTCGCTCGCGACCCGTCGAGCGGGTGCGGTCGGCCCCGTCGCGTGAGACGGCGGAGACCCGGGTCTTGTACCGGACGCGGTCGCGCAGTGCCGGCGTCGCCGCCAGTGGCGCCACGTAGTCCTGGACGAGCTCCGCGCCCGTCGGCAGGCGGTCGGGGTCGGGGGCGGACCAGGTGCCGGTCGCCTCGAGGAGACGCCGGGCGGCGGCGTCGACGTCGTACCGCCACGGTGAGAACAGCCGGATGTGGCCCCAGCCGGCCACGGCCGCCCCGGGACCGTCGCCTGCCTCCAGCACCAGTGGTTCGAGGCCGCGCTCGTGCAGGTGTGCCGCGGCGGCGAGGCCGACCGGCCCAGCGCCGATGACCACCACGGGCAGGTCGTCCGCCGTCGTCGTGCTCATTCCCGCTCCTCAGATCGAAGTTCTTCGATGTATCGACCAGCGCAACATATCCACAATCTTCGATGGATGGCAAGATGTCAGGGCCGGCCACGCTGAGGTCGGCGTGAGAACGTGCGTGGAAGGAGCGCCGTGACCCAGCTCGCCCGCCGGCTCGGGACCTCGGACGCCGTGATCATCGGCCTGGGTTCGATGATCGGCGCCGGCGTCTTCGCCGCATTCGCGCCCGCCGCCCGTGCCGTCGAGCCCACGGGCACGGGAGCCGCGCTGCTCCTCGCGCTGGCTCTCGCGGCCGTGGTCGCCTACTGCAACGCGACGTCGTCGGCCCAGCTCGCGGCGCAGTACCCGACGTCGGGCGGTACGTACGTGTACGGCCGCGAGCGCCTCGGCGACTGGTGGGGCTACCTCGCCGGCTGGGGGTTCGTGGTCGGCAAGACGGCGAGCTGCGCGGCGATGGCGCTGACGTTCGGGACGTACACCGCGCCGCCGGGGTGGGAGCGGCCGGTCGCGATCGCCGCGGTCGTCGCGCTGGCCACCGTGAACTACCGGGGCGTCACGCGGACCGCGCGCGCGGCCCGCTGGATCGTCGCCGTGGTGCTGTTCGCCCTCGCCGTGACGGTGGCCGTGGCGCTCGGCGGCTCCTCACCCGACGGGGCCGGGATCTGGGGACCCTCCGGCGCGGGCCCGGCCGGCGGGTTCCTCGGCGGGCCGGCCGGGTGGTACGGCGTGCTGCAGGCCGCGGGCCTGCTGTTCTTCGCGTTCGCGGGGTTCGCGCGCATCGCCACGATGGGCGAGGAGGTGCGCGAGCCGCGTCAGACCATCCCGCGCGCGATCGTCGGCGCGCTCGGCGGGACGGTCGTCGTGTACGCGTTCGTGGCGGTCACGCTGCTCGCGGTGCTCGGGCTGTCCGGGATCGGCGCGTCGACGACGCCGCTCGCCGCCGCGGTCGAAGGCTCGCCGGGGGCGGGGGTCGTGGTGCGCGTGGGTGCGGCCGCGGCCTCGCTCGGGGCGTTGCTCGCGCTGATCGCGGGCGTCGGACGCACGACCCTGGCCATGGCGCGCGAGGGCGACCTGCCTCGGTGGCTGGCCGCCGTCCACCCGCTGTTCAGGGTTCCGCACCGCGCCGAGGTCGCGCTCGCCGTCGTCGTGTGCGCGCTCGTGGCGACCGTCGACCTGCGCGGCGCGATCGGCTTCTCGTCGTTCGGCGTGCTGCTGTACTACGCCGTGGCGAACGCGTCCGCGCGGACGCAGGGCGGGGAGCACCGCCTCTACCCGCGGTGGCTTCAGGTGCTCGGGCTCGTCGCGTGCCTCGTCCTCGTGGTGACCCTGCCCGTGCAGGCCGTGCTCGCCGGGACCGGGGTCTTCGCCGTCGGGCTGGTGCTGCGCGCCGTGCGCCTCCGCACCGCGGCGAGATAGCGCGCGAGGTAGCGCGCCCCGGGGCAGGGGTGCCACAGTGGCGGCATGACGCCCCGCACACGCGGTACGACGGCGGTGCTCGCCGTCGTCGTCCTGCTCGCGTCGGCCGCGTGCGCGGCCGGACCCAACCCTGAGCTGGGCGCGGGCGAACCGGTGGCCGGATTCTGGTACGGCCTCTGGCACGGGTTCATCCTGCCGGTGACGTTCGTCGTGTCGCTGTTCACCGACAGCGTCTCGGTGTACGAGGTGCACAACACCGGCAACTGGTACGACTTCGGGTTCGTGCTCGGAATCTCGATCGTGTTCGGCGGACCGTTCGGCGCTCGCCGCATGGGGCGCTGACCGTGAGTTGACCTTGTCCCTGGGGGAAGGGGTCTGCTGGGCGGTGGCCCATCCGAGATGCGGGTGGCGACCAGGAGGAATCCATGACGACCTTCACCGTCGAGCAGCGCGCCGAGCGGCCGTGGGTCGGTGTCTCGATGAGAGCCGACCTCGCTCACTGGGATCGCGTGAACGCACACGTCCCGCAGGTCTACGCCGCCCTCGCCGCGGCGGGCGGGACACCACGGGGCGGCCCGATCTACCAGTACCGCCGCCTGCAGACCGCCGCGGACCCGATGGACATCACGTCTCGGTCCCGTCCCGGCGTGCATCGAGATCGGGGACGGGTTCGAGTCGGGCACGATCCCCGCCGGCCGCTATCTCGTCGCGCGCCCGGAGGGCGGTCCGGACGTGCTCGGACAGACCCACCGGGAGATGTGGGAGTGGGCCGACGTGCAGGGTCTCGAGCTCGCGATCGACGAGCGGGCCGACGGGATCCACTGGCACGCGCGCACGGAGCAGTTCCTGACCGATCCCCAGTCGGAGCCGGACCCCAGCAGGTGGGCCGTCGAGGTCGCATACTTGCTGAGGTGAGCGACGCCGGCGCGAGGTTGTCGATCGGCGAGTTCGGTCGCGTCACCTGGCTGTCCCCGAAGGCGCTGCGTCTGTACGAGCGGCGCGGGCTGCTGCTGCCCGATCTCGTCGACGAGTACACGGGGTACCGCTACTACCGCCCGACGCAGGCGGAACGCGCGCGCATGATCGCGCTGCTGCGCCGGGTGGACATGCCGCTCGAGCGCATCGGCGCGGTCCTCGACGCCCCGCCGGGCGAGCGACGTCAGCTTCTCGACGCCTACCGAGCCGAGGCGGTCCGCGCGCACGAGCGCACCGTCGCGCTGCTCGACAGCCTCGCGTCCGGTCTCGCCGAGGATCGGAAGGATCGGGTGTCGGCCATGGTCGACGCACCTCGGGTGTCGAGTCGCGAGGTACCGACGCAGACGTTCGTGTCGCGCACAGTCCGCACGACCGCCCCGGACCTCCCCGCACACATCGAGCGGGTCACCGCCCTCCTGGCGCAGCGAGCCGCCGCCGCGATCGACCGGACTCAGCCCCTTGTCGTCGTGTACCACGGCGAGGTGAGCTGGGAGTCGGACGGGCCGATCGAAGTGCGCGTCCCGGTCCTCGACGAAGCGTCCGCCGCAGACGGGGTCGAACCTGCCGGGTCGGAGCTCTTCGTCGACGTGCCGTACGGCGAGGTCCAGTTCCCCACGATCCTGCGCGCGTTCGACGCGGTGCGTGAGGCCGAGCCACCGCGCCGACACACCCTTTCAGCAGGCGCACACCCTGCCCGGACATCGCGGCTCGTGCGTCGCGGTCACGGCTCGAAGCTCTCCCGGAGGAACCGGTCGACGATGTCCATGACGGGCTCGCGGAAGAACGCGCCTCCGCCGTGGCCGGCGCCGTCGAGCCGGTAGAGCTCGATCCGGTGACCTGCCGCCACCAGGGCGTCGCCGAGGACGACGCTCTGGTCGAACGGCACGACGTCGTCGTCGCTGCCATGCATGACGAGCAGCGGCGGCAGCGCCTGCTCCGTCGCGGGTCGGATGTGGGTGGCCGCTGCGGCGGGCGCGGCCACGTCGGCGTGCTGCCGGGGGTCGACCCCGCCGAGGAGCTGACTGCAGGCGGGGTCCTCAGGCATCAGGGAGAGGTCGCTCGGCCCGTAGAAGTCGATCACCGCGCGAACGCCCAGAGGCTCGTCGTCGTGCACGCCGGGAGCCCCGGCCACGCCGTCCGTCACCATTGCCAGCACCACGAGGTGCCCGCCGGAGGAGTCACCCCACACAGCGATGCGGTCCGCGTCGACCCGGTACCGGCCGGCGTTCTCGCGCAGGAACCGCACCGCGGACCGGAGGTCCTCCACCTGGGCAGGGAACGGGGCGACGTCGCTCGGCCGGTGCTCGACGATCGCGACGACGTACCCCCGCCGGGCGAACTCGGCCAGCGCCAGGAGCCACTGACCGAGCATCTGCTCACCCCATCCGGACCCCTGGACGAACACGACCGTGGGGTAGGTGACGGGGCTCGACCAGTCCGGCATGGGCGGCCAGACGACCTGCAGGCGTAACGGGCGACCCGAGGCCTCTGCGTAAGGGACGTTCATCCAGACGACGCCGTGCCCGTGCGGAGCCGTGCCGTCGATGTTCTTGATCTCCAGCGGGTTCATGCGCCGCATCGTCGTGCCCGGGCGACGACCGGTCCACGGAATATGTCGAGGTCGGGACGGAAGCCGGTCGGGTTGACGATCCGGTCCACGGTCAGGTCGAGCACGCCGTCGCGCGCGACGGCGGTCACACGCGTGCCGTGCACGACGCGCTCGCGCAGCGCGGGGGTCGCCGCGAGCGGCGCGAGGTAGTCGCGGACGAGCTCGGCGCCGATCACCACGACCAGTGGTCCGTCATCGTGCCCATGCCCACTCCTCAGATCGAAGTCTGCCGATGCGTCGCTGGAGCAGCACGTATCCATAAACTTCGATGCGTGGCAAGATGGAGGGCATGACTGCGACCAGCATGCTCCCCGTGGTCGCCCCCGAGACGGAGGCGGCCTGCTGCCCGCCCCTCGTGCGCGAGGCCGCAACCGACCCCGAGGTGGCGCGCGACCTCGCTCACGTCTTCAAGGCGCTGGGCGACCCCACGCGCGTGCAGCTGCTGTCGATCATCGCCGCGCACGACGGCGGCGAGGCGTGCGTCTGCGACCTCACCGACCCGGTCGGGCTGAGCCAGCCGACCGTGAGCCACCACCTCAAGATCCTGGTCGACGCCGGCCTGCTCACGCGCGAGCAGCGCGGACGGTGGGCGTACTACTCGCTCGTCCCCGGCGCGCTCACGCGACTCGCGGACGGGCTGTCCGACGTCGCGCCCGCGCCGAGGTAGCCGCGCTCGCCGTAGAACGCGCTACCTCGCCGCGCGACGCACTACCTCGCGAGAGAACGTGCTACCTCGTCGCCAGGGGTTCTCGCTCGGGCAGCGCCTCGAGCCGGTCGGCGGTCGCCGCGGCGGAGCCCGCGAGCGAGCGGGCGATCTCGACGCTCATGCCGAGGTACTGCGCCGGGTCGAGCAGGGCGCTCAGCTCGTCGACGTCGAACGTCGCGCCGACCACCGCGTCACGCCGCAGCAGCTCGACGAACGGCGTCCCGCCCGTCGCGGCGGCCTGCGCCACCTCGAACACGACGTCGTGCGCCTTCTGCCGGCCGATCTTCTCCCCGAGCGCGAGCATGAGCGACTCCGAGCCGATCATCCCCTCGGACAGGCGGATGTTGTCGCGCATGCGGACGGGGTCGAGCTCGAGGCCGTCCATGACGACGTCGAGCCGCGCGAGCATGTCCCCCGCGAGCACGGCCGCCGACGCCGAGACGTCCTCGAGCAGGGCGGTCATCGCGCCGTTGGCCTCCTGGTCGTGGAGCATCGACTCGAGCGCGGGTGCCGCGAGCGCGCGCAGCTCGGCCGACATGGTCATCATGTCGAGCGCGAGCTGCGGGTTGCGCTTGTGCGGCATGGTCGACGAGCCGACGATCCCCTCGGGGACGGGCTCGAACGCCTCGGCGAACTCCGGCTGCATGAGGGAGTAGACGTCCTTGCCGATCTTGCCGATCGTGCCGGCGAGCTGCGCCAGGACCAGCACGAGCTCGACGATGCCGTCGTTGACCGCTCGTGACGGCACGCGCATCGGGTGCAGCCCGAGGCGCCGCGCGACGCCGGCCTCGATCTCGCGGCCGGCCTCGCCGAACGACGCGAACGTCCCGGCCGCACCGCCCATGAGCACGCAGAACAGGCGGTCGTCGAGCCGCTCGAGCCGGTCGGCGTGCGCCATGAGCTGGTCGATCCACACGGCGACCTTGAAGCCGAACGTGACGGGCACGGCGTGCTGGCTGTGGGTGCGCCCTGCCATGGGCAGCTCCGCCGCGCGGTCGGCGAGCGCACCCGCCGAGCGCAGCACCCGCCCGAGCAGCCGCAGCAGCGCGCGGTGCGCGTCGCGCAGTACGAGCACGTCCGCGGTCTGTGTGATGTTCTGCGTCGTCGCGCCCCAGTGCACCCACCCGCCGTGCTTGGAGCCGACGGCGCGGGCGAACTCCTCGATGAGTGGGACGAGGGGGTGGCTCGCCTCCGCCGTCGCGGCCAGCACGCGCTTGACGTCGAGCTTCTCGATACGCGCGGTGAGCGCGATCGCCCGGGCGGACTCCTTGGGGATGAGGCCGACGTCGGCCTCCGCGAGCGCGAGCGCCGCCTCGACGTCGAGCCTCGTCTGCCACCGGTTCTCCCGCGTGAACAGCCGCGCGATGCCCGGGTCGGGCACGCGACCCTCCGTGAACCGGCCGAACGGGGCGACGATCATGGCGGTCCTCCTGTCTCCCGGCGCGAGCACCGTCCTGCGCATCATGTCGCGACGAAGGCCGCCGATGCACGCACCGGCGACCTTCGTCCCAGCGTGCGGACGTCACATGCTGCGGCCCGGCCCCCTTCGGCTCTCGGGCACGTCGTCGGCGCGGTGCGCCGGCTGGTGATTGCCCCGGACGGGCGCGACGCCGGTCAGCTGGCCGTGCCGGACCGCCTCCTCGCGCAGAGCCCGGCCCCGGGCGACGTCCTCGCGGTACTTCGTCAGCAGCTTGTCGCTGCGTCGGGTGGCGCGCGGCGGCAGCTGGATCGTCTCCTCGGCGGCGATGCCGCCCTGGAGCTCGCGACTCCGCTCGAGCTCGGAGTCGAGCTCCGCCCCGAAGAGCAGCGCGGCGTTGGTGATCCACAGCCACAGCAGGAAGACGATCATGCCGGCCAGCGACCCGTACGTGCTGTCGTAGCTGGCGAAGGTGGCCACGTAGATCCCGAAGCCGACCGACGCGATCGCCCAGACCACGATCGCGAGGGCCGCGCCGATGCTGAGCCAGCGGAACTTCGGCTGCCGCACGTTCGGCGTCGCCTGGTACAGGATCGCGATCAGGAACGCCACGAGCAGCACCACCACGGGCCACTTGGCGATGTCCCACACGGTGACCGCGAACGAGCCGAGCCCGACCGCGTCGCCGACGGCCCGCGCCACCGAGCCGCTCAGCACGAACGCCACGACGACGAGCGCCGCGACGACGACGAGCACGAGGGTGACGAGGAGCTGGACCGGCCGCAGCCACCAGAACGGCCGCCCCTCGTCGATCTCGTAGATGCGGTTCATCACACGGCCGAAGGCCCCGACGTATCCCGAGGCCGACCACAGCGCCAGCGCGGCACCGCCGATCAGCGCCAGGCCCGCACCCTGGCCGTTGTCGGCCGCACCCTCGACGACCGTCACGATCATGCCGTGCGCGTCGTCGGGCAGGACCCCCTCGAGCGAGTCGAGCACCTGCAGGACCATGCCCTGGGCGTTGCCGAGCAGCCCCAGCAGCGACACCATAGCCAGCAGCGCGGGCGCGGCCGCGAGCACGGCGAAGAAGGTCAGCGCGGCCGCCTGGTCGAGGCACTCGTCCCGTGAGAACTCGTGGAACGTCGTGCGCCCGACGTACTTCCACGAGCGCTTGCTCAGGTCGGTGGGCGAGTCGGGCTTGCGGCCCTCGTCCGGGAGCGGGGCGTCGCGTCGCTCCGCGGAGGTGTTGGCGTCCGTCATCGGGGTCCTCCCTCATTCGGGGTCGCGGGGAGCGGCGAGGCTGTCAGGCAGCCGACGCCGAACGCGACCAGACCGGCGGCGAGCGCGTCAGGACCTGTGGACATGGCTCGCATCTCCCGTGGTCGGGGGAACCGACGTGCCCATGGCGGTCGTCGGGTATGCCGTCGGCACGTCCGCGGTGCTCATCACGGGCGGCGGCGGTGCGGGCGGCGTGGTGGGCGTGTCCCGCGCGGGCGTCGTGTCGCGGTCCTGCCTCGCGCCGCGGAGCATGCGCCCGACGACGAAGCCCGCACCCGCGGCGATCGCGAGGAACGTACCGGGCCGGCGTCGGGCGAAGTCCTGCACCTCACGCACGACCTCGCCAGGCTCGCGCCGCTCGAACCAGTCCGCGAGGCGTTCAGCCGTCGCCGAGCCCCGGTCGGCGAGCTCGGTCGCGTACCCGGGGTCGTCGCTCGAGCGGCTCATCTGGGTCAGCTCGACGCCCAGATGGCGCAGACCGGCGGCGAGGCGCCGCTGCTGCGTGGCCGCCTGCTGGTTGACCTCGTAGCGCGCCTGGTCCACGAAGTTGCGTGCTCGCAGCCGGGCCTCGTGCGCGACGTCTCCGGCCTGGGAGGCCGCATCCGCGGCGCGGTCGCGCACGCGTCCCGGCTCGTCCGCGAACCGCGGTTCCTGTGGCGGGAACGGCGTGTCGCTCATCAGGGTCTCCTCCAGTCCGTGAGCCCGCGGACGCGGGCGAGGGCGGGATCGGCGGACCGACCCGCTCACGTGAGGCACCGCCGGGACGACTGCCGTCCCGGTCGGCGCTTCATGACCTTCTTCGACCATGCCCCAGGCTCACGGCACTCACATCCGCGGCCCGGGCCGCCGAGGGCGGCACGGACGGGTGAGTGCCGGCGCCCCGGCCCATGCTGGTGCTCAATCACGGCGGAGGGACGCGACGGAGGAGGCCGCCATGACCGACGGAACGACCGGGGCGAAGGCGCCCGTACCGATCGGCACGCTCGACGCGGTGGTGATGGACGCCCCCGAGACCGCGGTGTCGGCGGCCTTCTGGCGAGAGCTCACCGGCGCAGAGAAAGTCGTGGAGGATGAGGACAAGTGGGTCACGATCGAGACCCCGGACGGCTGGAGCGTCGCCTTCCAGCCGGCCCCCGACCTGGTGCGGGCCGAGTGGCCCGGGCAGGAGCACCCGCAGCAGGTCCACCTCGACCTGCAGGTGCCCGACGTCGGTGCCGCGGTCGAGCGTGCCGTGGCGCTGGGAGCGCGAGTGCTTCGCGAGAACGAGTCGTGGACCACGCTCGCCGACCCGGCCGGGCACCCGTTCGACCTGTGCTTCGCGGAGGACAACCCGGGCGTGACGATCATGGGCGTCACGTTCGACGTCCCGGACGCCTCGGCGGCCGCGGCGTTCTGGTCGCGCATCCTGGGCGAGGCAGTGGTCTACGACGCTGACGGCAGGGCGATGCTCGGTGGCGACAAGCCGCTGCTGTTCCAGCAGGTCGAGGGGTACAACGCACCCCGCTGGCCCGACCCCGCCTTCCCGCAGCAGCTCCACCTGGACCTGTGGACGGGTGAGCGGTCGATCGACGACGCCGAGACCGCGGCGCTCGAGGCCGGCGCGACGCGGCTGCCGGGCGGCGGCGACACCTTCCGGGTGTTCGCCGACCCCGCCGGGCACCCGTTCTGCCTGCTCGGCTGAACCTGACTGCGCGGCTGGCCTCGACCGCTCAACGCACCACGAGCGCCGGCCGGTCGGCGTGGTCGACGCGCACGACGACGTCGGCCCGCCGCTCGGGTGCGACCTCGCGCCGGTAGCGGGTGTACGCGCCGAGCGTCCACGCGTCGTCGAGCGGCGTACGCCGCGTCTCGGTGTCCGGGCGCAGCGCCAGGTGGACGGTCAGGTCGACGTCGAGCCCGCGACCGAGCACGAGCGAGCCGTCGAGCACGACGACGGTGCCCGCGGGCGCGTCGGCGTACGGTGCGCGCGTAGCCCGATCCGTGTCCGGGTCCCGCAGGCTGGGCAGGTAGCGCCCGTCGGTGGTGACGGCCCGCAGCACCTCGCGGTTGAGCGCCCCGACGTCGAGCCAGGCGTCGAGCAGCGCGTCCGGGTTGCGCCGGCCCTGCTCGAGCCGCAGCGACCGCGACCGCAGGAAGTCGCGCGTGCGCACGCGTGCCACGGGTCGCCCGGCGGCCTCGAGCGGGGCGACGAGCGCGTCCGCGAGCTCCTCCGGCCGGGTCGAGGGGTGGCCGTCGACGGCGACCCGGACCGGCGCTACGCCGGGCCGCGCGAGAACCCGCTCGACGACGTGCGCGACAACACCGTCGGGGGTCGTCGGCTCCACGCGCACCCGGACATGCTGCCACCGGGCCGACGGGTCGCGCGGCGGTGCCCTCAGCGGGCGTGCACGACGCAGCGGGTCGCCCCGGGGCGCACCTCGAGCCGCGCGGCCGGGATGGGCCGGCCGCACACCTCGCAGACGCCGTAGGTGCCGGCCGCGACGCGCTCGAGCGCGGCGAGGAGCCCGGCGCGCTCGGTCTCGGCCTCGGCCGCGAGCGCCGCCGCCTGCTGGCGCTCCCAGGCGAGGGTCGCGCCCTCAGGGTCGTGCTCGTCGTCGACGTTGGCGTCCCGGGCGGACTCGACGATGCCGTCGACAAGACGGCGCTGGGCGGCGATGCGCGCCTCGACCTCGGCGAGCCGTGCCTGCAGGCGGCGCTCCGCGTGGTGGGTCCCCATGGCGGCAGTCTGTCCGGCCGTCGCCGACCCCGCCTGCCCGTCTGGGTTGTGAGCGGACTTTTGGCCCACTTTCGCATCGCGANGGCCTCGGCCGCGAGCGCCGCCGCCTGCTGGCGCTCCCAGGCGAGGGTCGCGCCCTCAGGGTCGTGCTCGTCGTCGACGTTGGCGTCCCGGGCGGACTCGACGATGCCGTCGACAAGACGGCGCTGGGCGGCGATGCGCGCCTCGACCTCGGCGAGCCGTGCCTGCAGGCGGCGCTCCGCGTGGTGGGTCCCCATGGCGGCAGTCTGTCCGGCCGTCGCCGACCCCGCCTGCCCGTCTGGGTTGTGAGCGGACTTTTGGCCCACTTTCGCATCGCGATGTGGGCCAAAAGTCCGCTCACAACTCAGGCGGTGCGGTGGGTCCAGCGGCCTGCGAGCAGGGTCCCGGCCACGGGAAGGCCGCGCAGGCGTGCCCCGAGGGCCGCGGCGTCGACGTCGGGCGCGTCATCGACGTCGAGCGGGTCGGCGTCGAGCACGGCGAGGTCGGCCGGTCCGCCGACGTCGAGCGTGAGCGACCGCCCGCCGACCGACGCCTCGAGCGCGGTGCGCACGTCGAGACGCTGCTCGGGGTGCCACGGCGCGCGCCCGTCGCGCGAACGGGTCACAGCGGCGGCGATCGCGACCCACGGGTCGAGCGGAGCGACGGGCGCGTCCGAGCCGAACGTCATCCGCACGCCCGCCGCGCGCAGCTCGGCGAGCGGGAACGCCCGCCCGGTGCGCCCGGGCCACAGCTGCTCGGTGAGCTCGCGGTCGTCCATCGCGTGCTCGGGCTGGACGCTCGCCGTCACGCCGAGCGCGGCGAACCGCCCGACGTCGTCGGTGCGCAGGAGCTGCGCGTGCTCGACCGACCCGCGTGCGCCCGACGCCGCGAACGCGTCCAGGGCGAGCGCGTTGGCACGGTCGCCGATGGCGTGGATCGCGCAGCGCAGCCCGGCCGCGTGCGCGCGCCGCATGAGCGGGACGAGGTGCTCGGGACCGACGTTGAGGATCCCGTGCGCCTCGTCCTGGTCGTTCTCGGCGTACGGGTCGAAGCAGAACGCGGTGCGGGTGTTGAGGGAGCCGTCGCTGATGACCTTGAGCGGCCCCTGCGTCACCAGGCCCTCCCCGGCGACGAGCCGGTCACCGTCGTGCAGGCCCTCGGCGATCGTCGCGTCGAGGAACTGCTCCCACACTCCCGTTCGCACGCGCAGCCCGTCCCAGCCGCGGCCGATCCGGCGCCGCCACACGGCGAGGTTGTCCGCGACCTCGAAGTCGACGACGCCGACCACCCCGCGCGTCGCGGCCGCCCGCGCCGCGTCGACCACGAGCTCGTCCGCGACGTCGTCGGGCACTGTGACGATGCGCGGGCTCGCGGCCATCCACTCCTCCTCGCGGAGCAGGCCCGTGGGGTGGTCGTCGATCCCCAGGAACCGCAGCCCGGCCGTGGACGCCCAGGCGCTGTGCAGGTCGCCCGAAAGCAGGATCACCGGAACATCGCCCGCGACGGAATCGAGCACCGCGGCCGTCGGCTCGGTCGCCCACGTCGCCCAGCGGAAGCCGAAGCCGACAAGCGGCTGCCCGACGGCGGCGGGTGCAGTCTGGCGGTCGCCCAGCCGGGCGCGCACGAGGCTCGCGGCGTGGGCCGGGCTCGTCGCGGCCGACACGTCGAGCCGACTCCGCACGAGCGCCCACTGCGTCAGGTGCACGTGCGCGTCCCACAGGCCGGGAACCACTGTGCGGCCGTCGAGGTCGACACGCTCGGGGGTGGTGCCGGCCGCCGGGGCGGGGAACCCGGCCGGCACGACGGCGGCGATGCGGCCGGCGTCGAGCAGCACGTCGACGAGGCCGTCCGCGCGCTCGGCGAGGCGCGCGTTCGCAAGGAGCAGTGCGGTCACGGGCACACGCTAGAGCCTCAACCCTGCGTCCCGGCGAAGGTCCGCAGCGCCTCGACGACGAGCGCATGGTCGTCCGCCTGCGGCAGCCCGGATACGGTCACCACGCCGACGACCCCCACGCCGTCGACCCGGACCGGGAACGCCCCGCCGTGCGCGGCGTACTCCTGCAGCGGCAGCTGGTGCTGCTCGGCGAAGTCGACGCCCTTCGCCCGCGCACGCAGGCCCACGAGGTACGACGACGCGCCGAACCGGTACACGACGCGGACCTTGCGCTCGACCCACGAGTCGTTGTCCGGCGTCGTGCCCTCCAGGGCGGCATGGAACACCTGTTGCGTGCCCTTGCGGACGTCGATCGTCACGGCGAGGCCACGCTCGCTCGCGAGCTCGACGAGCAGGCAGCCGAGCCGCCACGCGTCGTCGTGCGTGAAGCGCGGCAGCACGAGCGCGCGCTCCTGCTCCTCGACCTCGGCGACCAGGGCGGAGACGTCATCGGTGGTCATGGGCACAGCGTGCCACGGTGTCACCGCTGCGATGCCCGGTACCCGGCATCCTCCGCCTCGGCCGGGGTGTCGAAGCACTCCTCGGGCTCGGTCACGTCGTAGTACTGGCCGCTCGGCACGTGGTAGATCCACTCGCCCGACGACGAGTGGTTGCCCTTGACGGGGCAGCTCGGGTCGCCGCCGGTCACGGTGCTACCACCGTCCGGCGTCGCGCCCGCGCCGTCCGCGGGCTCCTGCGCGGCGGCCTCGGGCATGAGCGGAGCGGCCGGCGTCGACGGGACGCCCGTCGGCAGCCGCTTGTCAGGGCAGCCGGACAGCACCCGCTCCATCGCGTCCCGCTCGGCCGGCGTGACCCACAGCGCGTAGGCGTGCTTGACCGCGACCTGCCGCGCGACGTATGCGCAGCGGAACGCCTTGTTCGGCGGCAGCCACGTCGCGGTGTCCCCGTCGCCCTTCTGCTGGTTGAGCGAGCCGTTGGAGGCGAGCAGGTTGAGCGGGTCGTTGGCGAACAGCGTCCGCTTGTCCTCCGTCCACCGCTGCGCGCCCTTCTGCCACGCGTCGGACAGTGCGACGACGTGGTCGATCTGGACCAGCGCCGAGGTCGCGTCGCCACGCTCGAACGGCATCGTCTCTCCGGAGTACCGGTCGTCGAATGTGCCGCGCAGCACGATGCAGCCGTGCGTGCCGGCCTTCGTCACGACGTCGGTCAGGTCGCGTCGCAGCACGTCGTTGCGCTGGTCGCAGCCGTTGCGGTCGACGTCGGACCAGGCCGCCCCGAACTCGTCCCGGTCGTACCCGGTCGTCGGAGCGCGGCCCTTGACCTCGAGCAGCGCGACGGTCGCGAGCGCGGTGCCGGGCTCGGCCGTCTCGGCGGGGGCCGGGTCGCGCCGGGTGGGCGACGGTGCCGGGCTGGGACTCTCGATCGGCGCTTCGCTCGCTGTCGACGACGACGTGCCCGACGGCGAGGGGGTGCCCCACGACGAGACCTCGGCGGCGGGAGTCTTCCCGCCGGCCGGGTCGTCCGCGGTCGTACCGCCGGCCAGACCCGCGACCACCGCGAGCGCGACGAGCGCCCCGCCACCCACCGCGGCCGCCCGGCCACGCGGCATCGGGCCCCACCACGTGCGCGTCGTGAGCACGCCCCAGCCAGCGCACAGCGCGAGATAGAGGCAGGCGAGGATCAGC
The DNA here is from genome assembly GCA_009663185.1 of Isoptericola halalbus. GTDB lineage: Bacteria > Actinomycetota > Actinomycetes > Actinomycetales > Cellulomonadaceae > Isoptericola > Isoptericola halalbus. The sequence goes on along the minus strand of VJZX01000005.1, from coordinate 32,179 downwards.
GCGCCGGACCAGCCGCCGGTCAGGCCGAGGAGCGTCGCGAGCACGAGACCGCCGAGCCCGACCCAGAACGACGGACGGCGGGTGCGTGGGGCGGTGGGCACGGAGCGAGTACCTCAGGGTCGGCGCGGACGGGACGTCGTCCATCGTGCCCCAGGCGACCACCGCTGCGTCGGCCACACGCCGCGCGGCGGGGACGGCCGCGTCTGGACGAATGGTGGGGTCGCGACGACGAACGGTCGGGCGCGCGACCGCGCGTCCGGGGATCGTGGTGCTCCGTACCGAAGGGAGCACCACATGTCCGTCGCCACCGGGACCGCGACCCAGACCGCCACCGCGACCACCACACCCACGAGCACAGGCCTCTGGCGCGTCTCGACGCTCGGGCTCGCGATCTTCACGCTCGTCGCGAGCGAGTTCCTGCCCGCGAGCCTGCTGACGCCCATCGCCGCCGACCTGGGGATCACGGTGGGCACCGCCGGCCAGCTCGTCACCGCGACCGCCGTCATGGGCATGATCGCCGGCCCCGCCATCGTCGCGGTCCTGCCGCCGGTCGACCGACGCTGGGTCATGGTCGGCCTGACCGCTCTCTCGGTCGTCTCCAACGTCCTCGTGGCCGTCGTGCCCAACCTGGGCCTCATGCTCGTCGGACGTGCCCTGCTGGGTATCGCGCTCTCCGGCTTCTGGGCGCTGTCGCTTGCCGTCGTCGCGCAGCTGGTGGCTGCCGAGCGCCTCGGCCGGGCGATGACCGTGGTCAACACGGGGGTCTCGCTCGCGACGGTCGCGGCGGTGCCGCTGGGTGCGTACGTCGGCGAGCAGCTCGGCTGGCGGGCGACGTTCTGGGGCGTGGCCGCTGCCGGCGTCCTCACGCTCGTGCTCCAGGCCGTGGCGCTGCCGCGGGTCGGCGCGAGCGAGCGCTCTGGGCTGCGGCCGCTGGTCGAGACGCTGACGACGCCGGTCGTCGCGGCCGGGTTCGCGGCGCTCGCCCTGCTCGTGACCGCGCACTTCGCCGCGTTCACCTACGTGCGCCCGCTGCTCGAGGGCGTGGGCGGCCTGGGAGCGGCCGGTCTCGCCGGTCTGCTCGCGGCCTTCGGCGCGGCAGCGTTCGCCGGCAACCTCGTCGTCGGCATCACCGTGGACCGGCGCATGCGGGCCGTGCTGGTCACGGTTCCGCTCCTCATCGCCGTCTCGACGTCGGTGCTCGCGCTGACCGCCCAGGCGTCGGTGCTCGTCGTGGTGCTCGCCGTGGTGGCCTGGGGCCTCGGGTTCGGCGGCGTGCCCACGATGGTGCAGACCTGGCTCGGGCGGGTGGCACCCGAGCGTCTGGAGAGCGCGGGCGGGCTCACCGTCGCGGTGTTCCAGGTGTCGATCGCGGTCGGCGCCGCCGCAGGCGGTGCGCTCAACGACGCTCTCGACGTGCGGGCGGCGTTCCTCGCGGCGGGCGCCGCGGCCGCCGTCGGCGCGCTCGCGTTCTCCCGCGTCCGGACGCGCTGAACGCCCGGTGGGCGGGCCGCCCGGCGCGTGGCGTCGTCAGGCCGGCTGGGCCTGGCCCTGAACCTGACGGCGCCACGCGCGCGGGCTGAGCCCGCTGTGCCGCTGGAACGCACGGCGGAAGCCCTCGTCCGAGTCGTACCCGAGCGCGAAGGCCACCTGACTCACCGGTTCCCCGGCGCGGAGCAGCTCCTCCGCCCGGCGCATGCGCACCTGGGTCACGTACCTGGCAGGAGGCTGCCCCATCCGCGTCCGGAAGCGCTCGGCGAACTGCGAGCGCGATGCGCGGGCCACGCGGGCGAGCGCCTCGAGGGTCCACGGCGAGCCGGGCTCGGCGTGGATCGCGGCGAGCGCCGGCCCGACGAGCGGGTCGCCCAGCTGCGCGAGCCACTCCCGTGCGCTGGCGCACCCCCGCTCGAAGAACGACCGGAGCGTGGCCGACACGACCAGGTCCAGCAGCGGGCCGAGCAGTGGCGACGTGCCGTCGCCCCTGCTGGTCTCCGCGTCGAGCATCTCGAGCAGCGCGCCGTACGCCGCGTCGTCGAGCCGCAGCCCGCACTGCAGGAGCACGGGCGGCATGAGCTCGCCGAGCCGCTCGAACGGCGTGGCCACGAGCGTGAGGCCGCCGGTGACCAGCCGCGTACGGGCGCCGGGCGAGGTCCGGATGCGGTGCTCGCCGCCGCGGGGCAGGAGGACGAAGTCCCCACGCCGGAAGTCGACGGCGTCGACGACCGACCCGCCGCTCGACGCCGGCGCGTCCGGCGAGGTGACCGTGACCTGCCCCTGAGCCACGTAGAGGAAGCGGATCCCGACGTCCGCCAGGCGCCTCGAGTGGCCCGGCATGAGCTCCACGTGCCCGACCGCGCGAACCGACCACCGGGTCTGGCGCAGCAGCGTGTCCGCCGCGATCGCCTCGTCGGCACGGTCCGTGGTCTGCGTCAGGTACACGCTCGCGCTCATGTCCAGGCCAAGCACGACGCGGCCACGCTCATTCCCGGCCCGAGCGTCATGCACACATGACGACGCCCTCCCTGACAGGGGGGTTCAGGGAGGGCGCCGCGTGTTGTTGCCTCACACACGCTACCTCGGCGGCGACGGCGAGCAGTAGTCGGCGGACGGGTGAACACGGGGTGAAACCGGCACGTGCTGTCCCTGCCCGCGCGAGTCCCGTGCAGTGCCGTCGCTCACAGCAGGAATGGATCCGCGGGCAAGCGGCGTTGTGGCGGCCGAGCGATCGGATTCGTCTATCGCTCCCATTTGCGGACCCGATGGCTCGTCGGGTCTACTTCGACCGGCCGGGCACACCTCCGCCCGGCGCCGACGCCACACAGGAGATCACCAGAACCATGCGACGCAACCGCGCCATCCTCGCGACCGTGACGGCCACCGTGACCGCCCTGGCGCTCGCGGCGTGCGGCTCGCTCGACAGCGACGAAGGGCTCGCCGGCGAAGGGCTCGGCCTGGTCGACGACGGCGTCCTGACCGTCGCGACCGAGGGCACCTACCGCCCGTTCACGTTCCACGACGCGTCGGGCGAGCTCGTCGGCTACGACGTCGAGGTGGCCGAGGCAGTCGCAAAGAGGCTCGGGCTGGAGATCCGCTTCCAGGAGACGCAGTGGGACGCGATCTTCGCGGGCCTCGACGCCGGCCGCTTCGACACGATCGCCAACCAGGTGTCGATCACGCCGGATCGCGAGGAGGACTATGTCTTCAGCCAGCCGTACACGGTCTCGCGCGGCGTGGTCGTGGTCGCCGAGGGCGACACCTCGATCTCGAGCTTCGACGACCTCGACGGCAAGGTCACCGCGCAGTCGCTCACCAGCAACTGGCGCACGCTGGCCGAGGAGTCCGGCGCGCAGATCGAGGCGGTCGAGGGCTGGGCCCAGGCCGTCGCGCTGCTCGAGCAGGACCGCGTCGACGCGACGATCAACGACTCGCTGACGGTCCTGGACCACCTCAACGCGCACCCCGACTCCCCGATCACGATCGCGGCCGAGACCGAGGAGACGTCGCAGTCTGCGTTCGTCGTCACCCCCGAGCGCGAGGCGCTCGCCGAGGCGATCGACGCCGCGCTCGACGAGCTGCGCGCCGAGGGCGTCCTGACCGAGCTCAGCGAGAAGTACTTCGGCGAGGACGTCTCGGAGTGACGCACCGGCGGGGCGCCGGCATCCACCAGGGTGCCGGCGCCTTCGTCCGTCCCCGCGCGTCGTCACCGTGCGCGCGCGCGCAGATGGTGAGGTGAACCCCGTGGACTGGCAGCTCGTCGCCGACTCGTTCTGGCCGCTCCTGCGCGGCGGCCTGACCGGCACCATCCCGCTCGCACTCGTCTCGTTCGCGATCGGCCTCGTGCTGGCGCTCGTCGTTGCGCTCCTGCGTCTGGCCTCGAACCCGGTCGTCTCGTGGGTCGGCCGCGCCTACGTGTCGATCATCCGCGGCACGCCGCTGCTGGTGCAGCTGTTCGTGATCTTCTACGGTCTGCCGACGATCGGCGTCGTCGTCGACCCCTGGCCGAGCGCGATCATCGCCTTCTCGCTCAACGTCGGCGGCTACGCGGCCGAGGTCATCCGTGCCGCGATCCTCTCGGTGCCGCGGGGCCAGTGGGAGGCGGGCTACGTCGTCGGGATGTCGCACGCGCGCACCCTGCGGCGCATCATCCTTCCGCAGGCCGCACGCGTGTCGGTCCCGCCGCTGTCGAACACGTTCATCTCGCTGGTCAAGGACACCTCGCTCGCCTCGCTCATCCTCGTGACCGACATGTTCCGCAAGGCGCAGGAGATCGCGTCCTTCACGAGCGAGTTCATGGTTCTCTACCTCGAGGCGGCCGCGCTCTACTGGATCTTCTGCACGGTGCTGAGCTTCGGTCAGGACCGGCTCGAGAGGAAGCTGGAGCAGTATGTCTGAGCAGCCCCTGCTGAGAGCGCGCGGCATCCGCAAGTCGTTCGGCGACCACGAGGTGCTGCGCGGCGTCGACCTCGAGGTCCGCCGCGGCGAGGTCGTGGCGCTCATCGGCCCGAGCGGGTCGGGCAAGACGACGATGCTGCGATCGCTCAACGGGCTCGAGATGCCCGACGCCGGCACGCTCGAGGTCACCGGCGGCCCGTCGATCGACTTCTCCCGCCCGGTGCCCAACGCCCAGCGGTTCGCCCTGCGTGACCGCTCGGCCATGGTGTTCCAGCACCACAACCTCTTCCCGCACATGACGGTGATCCAGAACGTCATGGAAGGGCCGGTCCAGGTGCGGCGCGTGCCGCGGGCCGCCGCCGAGGGCCGTGCCATGGAGCTGCTCGGTCGCGTCGGCCTCGCGGAGAAGCGCGACGCCTACCCGCGCGAGCTCTCGGGCGGCCAGCAGCAGCGCGTGGGGATCGTGCGCGCGCTCGCGCTCAGCCCCGCCCTGCTGCTGTTCGACGAGCCGACGTCGGCCCTCGACCCCGAGCTCGTGGGCGAGGTGCTCACCGTGATGAAGGAGCTCGCCGAGGAGGGCTGGACCATGGTCGTGGTGACGCACGAGCTGCAGTTCGCCCGCGCCGTGGCCGACGAGGTGCTGTTCCTCGACGGCGGCGTCGTCGCCGAGCGCGGCGCGCCCGCGCAGCTGTTCACCAACCCGCGCGAGCAGCGCACCCGGCAGTTCCTGCACCGGATCCTGCACCCGCTGGACTGATCCCTTCTCTCCCCTTCGAGGTCGCCATCCTTTCCGCTTTCCGGCCGCTTTCCGGAAGCGATGGCGACCTCGAAGGGAAGGGGATCGGGGTGCTGCGGCCGCTGGCCGACGCGGATAGCCTCGGCGGGTGACCCGACTCGTGCTCGTCCACGGCCGTGACACCGATGGCCTCGACCCCGACGACCTCGAGTCGCGCTGGCTCGCCTCGCTCAACGCAGGGCTCGCGGCGAGCGGTTCGGACCTGCGGCTGCACGACGACGACGCGTCCTTCGTGTACTTCGGCGACACGCTCGCGGAGCTCGTCGTCGAGCCGGGCGCGACGCCGCCGCCCATCACGGTCCACGCCGTCGAGTCGTGGGCGTCGCTCGCCCTGGTCGACCCTGACGAGGCCGCCTTCGCGCTCGCCGTCGCACGCGAGGTGCTCGCCGGCGCGGGCGTGCCGTCCGAGGCGGGTGCCGTCGTCGTGACCGACGACGGGACGTCTGTCGACACGCAGGCCGCGGTCCTCGATGCGCTCGCCGCGGCGCTGGCGGCCGCCCTCGCGGCGATCGACCGGTTCGTGCCCGGGCTGAGCGGCGCCGTCGTGCTGCTGCTCGCCCGGGACGTGTACGCGTACCTGCACGACGCCGAGGTTCGGGCTGTGATCGACGCGGGCCTGACCGCGGCACTGCCGACCGACGAGCCGGCGGTCGTCGTCGCACACTCGCTCGGGTCGGTCGTGGCGTACGAGGTGCTGCGCACCGCCGGGGAGGCCGAGCCGTGGGACGTGGCGCTGTTCTGCACGCTCGGCTCGCCGCTCGCGATCCGGGCCGTGCGGGACGCGCTCCGGGCGCGCGGACCGCTGACGTTGCCGCCCGCGGTGGGGCGGTGGGTCGCCGTGCGGGACCCGCAGGACCTGCTCACCGTGCACGACCTCGACACGGCGAGCTTCCCGCTCGAGCCGGGTGAGCGTCAGATCGAGACGCTCACCGTCGACAACCGTGCCCCCTGGCACCACACCGCGGCGGCCGTGGTGGACGGCCAGCAGGTGGGGTACCTGGCCGATCCCGGCGTGGCGCGCGCCGTCGAGGCCGGTCTCGGCGTCTGACCTCACCGAGCAGGCCCGGCGAGTCATTGCCCCGGTCGTCTCCGTCCGGCTAGGCTGGGGAAGCGGTTTCCCACACCCTCCCGAGGACGAGAGGCAACGACGCCCATGACCACCTCGCACCACATCACCCGCAGGTCCGTGCTCGCCGGCCTGGCGAGCGTCCCGCTCGCCGCGGCAGCCGCCGCACAGGCCGCCGCCGAACCCAGCCCGCCGGAGCACCCGTGGCCGCATCGGACGATCTTCATCGCGGGAGACTCCACGGCGGCGCCCAAGAGCGTGGCGAAGGCGCCCGAGACCGGGTGGGGGATGGCGCTGCCGTTCTACCTCGCCGACCGGATCACCGTGGCGAACCACGCCCGGAACGGCAGAAGCTCGAAGAGCTTCGTCGACGAAGGCCGCCTCGACGCGATCCTCGCCGAGCTCCGAGAGGGCGACGTGCTCGTCGTCCAGTTCGGGCACAACGACCAGAAGACCACCGACCCGGTGCGGTACACCGAGCCGTGGTCCACCTACCAGGAGTACCTGACTCTCTACCTTGACGGCGCACGGGAACGGGGCGCCCTGCCCGTGCTCGCGACGCCCGCCGAGCGGCGCCGCTTCACCGCCGACGGCACCGCGTACTCGAGCCACGGCGAGTACCCCGACGCGATGCGCGCCCTCGCCAAGCGCGAGGACGTTCCGCTCGTCGACGTCCAGCGCGAGACGCTCAAGCTGTGGCAGAAGCTGGGTCCCGAGGAGACCAAGCGGTACTTCCTCCACACCGAGGACCGCACCGACAACACCCACTTCAACACGCCCGGCGCGGCGGCCATCGCCCTCATGGTGGCGCAGGGCCTCGTCGACGAGGGTGTGCTGCTCTACGGCGACGTGCGCCGTCTCGAGGAGGTCCCGGAGCCGTCGTGGTTCACGTGGCTTCCGCAGAACCCGTCCTGAGACTCCCCCGCTACGTGTACCCGGCCAGGAGGTTGGTGGCAGTCGGGGCCTTGTAGAAGGGAGGACCTCCGGGCTTTGTGGAGATGTCTGAAGTCTTCACAGTCCGGAGGTCCTCGTGTCTCGCTGACGCCCGCCTGACCGTTCGGGGAAGGCTATCGATCGTTCGCGCCCGCACCGCTGCCCCCGCAGTACCGCGGCTGGGGTTGAGGCCAGGGTGCTGGCCGTGCGAAACACGCAGCGCAAGGGGCACGACTGGATCGCCGCAGAGGTCGGGATCGCACCGCGCACGGTCTCGCGGATCCTGGTCCGGGCCGGCGCTCCGTTCCCGTCTTAGACCATCCGGTCTCGCGGGTGAACGTCGGTGGCAACCAGCGACCCGAGCCGAGCACGGCCGCGCCGAGGTGCTTCATGTGTTCTGGTCCGCTTCTGCGCGGCTGCGACTACGTTCGCCACATGGTCCGAGGCGTCCTACCTCGCTCAGAATGTGAGCGTGAGTGAATCCTGCATCTTCTGCGCCATCTCGACGGGTCGAGCCCCGGCAAGGTTCATCTACCACGATGACAACGCCTGTTCGTTCCTCGACATCAACCCTCTGCGTATCGGGCACACCCTCGTCGTTCCGCGCCGCCACGTGCACGACCTGACCGATGACGGCGCTGCTGAGGCGGTCGCGGCGATCGGGCGTGCACTCCACGAGACAGCGCTCCTGCTCACCACGAGGCTGGACGCCGCCGGCATCAGCGTGCTGCAGGCCAACGGTGCTGCGGCAGGGCAGGAGGTGTTTCATCTGCACTTCCACCTGGTGCCCCGCCGCCCCGGCGACGGTCAGCTGACCGACCACACACCAGACGAAGGTGCTCGCCTCACGCTCGACGAGACACACCGGACACTCCGGGGCGGCGCGTCCTGAACCAGCGCCCTTGCTGTCGACAACCGAGCGCCCTGGCACTGGTGAGTCCTGTGGATGACAGTCGCAGCGCGTCAGACTCGTGGCCGGCCCCTGCCTACGAGCCACGGCAGTGGAACTCCACGCTGGACCCCGGCCGAGCAGGTCTGGATCAGCTCCGCCGGCCTCCTTCAAGATCCCGACCGGTACTTCCAGGCCCTGACGGCGTACCGAGAGGGCGACGTCGACGACATCGTCGTCCAGGTCGCCCGTGCTGCGATGGCCGCGACGGCGAACGGCCGGTCGCTCGCCGACACCGTGACCAGGACCCGTGCACGATGGCGAGAAACCATCAAGGCCCGATCGGACGCGACTGCCTGGCGCCTCGCGGACGCGCTGTTCGCCCAACCCGTCGTCAACGCTGACTACGTCGCGCGAAGCCTCGACGTCACGGACCGGGGTGCACGTAACGCGATCGACGCCCTCGAGACGGCGGGCATCCTGACCGCAGCCACATCGGCGCGACGACAGCGCGTCTGGCAGGCCCCCGAGGTCCTGGACGCCATGGACGCGTTCGCGCGTCGATCCGGCAGAAGAAACTGAGACCGTCGGTCGCGCCCACCGTCAGCCGGCGCGCCAGCCCGGCAGCAGCCGCTCGAGCGCGACGGCGAGGTCGACGGAGTCGCCGTCCTTGCCGCCCGCGCCGAGCACGAGCGGCGGCTTCTGCGGTTCCGGGCGCACGCCCCGTACACGGTCGAGCAGCGTCAGCGGCGCGGTGAGGACGTGGAAGTCGCCGTCGGTGCTGACACCGGCGGTGCGGTCCTGCCGTAGGTACCACCCGCGGATGTCCGTGCGCGCGGTGCCGCGACCGCCGTAGCCCTTGACCTGCAGGTCCTCCGGCTCCAGTCCCCGCGACGCCGCGACGCGCGCGAACTCGCGCAGCATCGCGTCGGCCTGGGCGTGCTCGGCGTCCTGCCGCGCCCGCAGCCGCTCGGCGTGCACGCGCGCCGCCTCCGTGCGCTGCTGGACCCAGTCGTCGCTCACTCCGGCAGTCTCGCACGCGCGGAAGCGACGGTGGATCTCGGTGTCCGGCCGAGATCTTTCAGAAGATGCGTTGTGATGGGTCGCAGCAGCATAGGGAAATGCACCTTCCTCTGAAGAGGATCCATCCAGAGAGAAAGGTGCACCTATGCGTCGGAACAGAGGCCGGTTCGGCGGTGTCGACGTCTCTCGCGGCCACGTGGCTCGCCGCGCTCGAGGATGCGGAGGCGCATGTCGCGTCGTCGAACTATGGCGACACGACGCGCCGCCGCCGGTGGGGCCGGGGCTGGCCGACGCGTCGGGCCCCGTCGTAGACGACGCCCGCCGGCCTGTCTCGCTCGGCAGGTCCGCACCCGGTCGGCACCTCGAGGGACCGAGCGAGTGCGGAACTGCCGATCGAAACCTCGGCCACAGCACGCCTACAGCTCACGCTCCGCGTACGCGACGAGCGCGTCCCGCACGAACGTGGCGCCGTCGGGCCCGCCGTAGCTCTTCGCGAACCGCGGGTCGGCGACATACATCTCGGCGAGCCCGACGACGTACTCCTTCGGCGGGCGCCCCCGCTCGGCCCCGGGCGTGCCCGGGATCGAGCCGAGCCACTTCGCGTGGCGCGCGGCGAGCGCCTGCGCCTCGTCCGACGCGGGGTCGATGCCCGACGCCGCGGCCGCGGCCCAGTCCTCGCCGAGCTTCCTCGAGCGCTCGGTGAACGCACGCTGCCCGTCCTTGCCGAGCCCGCGCCACCAGGCGTCGGACGTGGCGTAGGCGTCGGCACCCCAGCGCTCGATCACCTCGTCCTCGTACTGCGTGTGGTCGAAACCGTCGAGCATCTGCTCGGCCATGATCGTCTCCCCTTCGTCGAGTGCGGTCAGAGTCCGCTCCACGGACGCGATCTGCCTCGCCAGCCGGTCCTGCTCGGCGCGCAGCTGCTCGAGGTGCCGGCGCAGCGCGGCGGCCTCGTCGGTCTGCTCGTCGAGCACGGTGGCGACGTCGATCAACGGCATGCCCAGGTCCCGGAGCAGCAGGATGCGCTGCAGACGCCGGATCGCGGCGTCGTCGTAGTAGCGCAGCCCGCCGATCCCGGTGCCCGACGGCGGCAGCAGGCCGATCTGGTCGTAGTGACGCAGGGTGCGGCTGCTGACGCCGGCGAGCCGGGCGAGGTCCTGGATGGAGCGGGCCATGGCACCGACCGTAGAAGTTGACGTTGCGTCAAGCGCAAGGGCCTTTTCAGGATGCCCGACGCCGGCACGCGCGCCGCTCCAGGACCGAGCGTCAGGTGTCCTCAGCGGAGAGCGCCGACGACCTCGCGCCGATCGAGCCCTCCGGCGCGGTGGCGTTCCACTCCTTGATCGCCGCCCACCCGACTGCGGCGATCGGCACAGCGAGCAGCGCCCCGATGAAGCCCGCCAGGATCGTGCCGGCCGTGAGCGCGAGCAGGATGGCGAGCGGGTGCAGCCGCAGCGTCTTGCCCATGACCACGGGGGCGAGGAAGTCACCCTCGAGCTGGTTCACCCCGATGACGACCGCCACGACGATGAGCGCCGTCACCGGACCGTTCGCGACCAGCGCGACCAGCGCGGCGAGCGCACCGGCCAGGACCGCGCCGATCAGCGGGATGAACGCGCCGAGGAACACGATCGTGGCCAGCGGCAGCACGAGGGGCACCCCGAGGATCAGCAGCGCGACCCCGATCACGACCGCGTCGACGAGCGCCACGATCGCCGTGCCGCGGACGTACCCGCCGAGCACGTCGACCGACCGGTCCCCGATGCGCACCGCACGCCGCTGGGTCTCCGGCGCCAGCGGCGTGAGGAGGAACGTGTAGATCCGCCGGCCGTCCTTGAGCAGGAAGAACAGCACGACCAGTCCCAGGAGCACGCCGGCGACGGCCTCGATGGCCGCCGTCGCTCCCCGGACCGCGCCGGCCTGCGCCGCGTCGCTCGTCAGGGCCTCGGCGGCGGTCCGGCGGACCGACTCGAGCTGCTGCTGGCTGATGCCGAGCGGCCCGTCGGTGAGGAACCGCTCGAGCTCTGTGATCCCGCGTTCCGCCTCCTCGACGAGCCGGGGCCACTCGTTGCGGAACCCGCGTCCCACCAGCCACAGCACGACGCTCAGCACCCCGAGTGCGCCCAGCAGCGACGTCCAGGTCGCCAGCAGCGGCGGCCAGCCACGCGCGCGGAGGAAGCGCACGACCGGCGCCAGCGCGGCGGCCAGGATCAACGCCACCAGCACCGGGATCACGAGCAGCTTGAGCCTCGTCATCGCGAAGACGACGCTCGAGGCGAGGGCGAGCAGCAGGAGCACCTGCGCGGCGCGCGTCGCCGGACGACCCAGCCGGTCACCCCACATGCCCGCCACGGATGCGGTCCGGTGGTCCATCGCGTCAGGTTCGCACGGCGCGCGGGTCCTCGCCCTGGGAAATCACCCGGCATGGTTGCCCGACGACGTTCACCCCCGCCGCGCGTTGACCCCCTGTTCGTGCGGTGCTGGAGTGAAACCATGGCACGCGCGCGGGTGGCGGACTACCTGGTCGTGGGCGCCGGCGCCGCCGGGATGGCGTTCGTCGACGCACTCGTCGACCACGACCCGCACGCGCGCGTGATCCTCGTCGACCGACGTGCCGGCGCCGGCGGCCACTGGCTCGACGCCTACCCGTTCGTCCGCCTGCACCAGGCGTCGGTGTTCTACGGTGTCGCGTCGACGCCGCTGGGCGCCGGCCGGATCCAGACCGAGGGCCCCGAGACCGGGCTGCACGAGCGCGCGACCGGCGCCCAGGTCGCCGCCTACTACGCGAAGGTGCTCGAGGAACGGCTGCTCGCCTCTGACCGGGTGGAGTTCTTCGGCGGGCACGAGTATCTCGGCGACGGCGCGCTGCGCTCGCTCGATACCGGCGACACGGTCGACGTGCGTGTTCGGCGTCGCGTCGTCGACGCGCACTACCTCTCCCCCGACATCCCCGCGGTCACCCCGCCGCCGTTCGCCGTCGACGACGGCGCGCGCGTCGTGCCGGTCGGCCTGCTACCGGCGCTCGAGCCGGTCGAGACGCCCGAGCGGTGGGTCGTCGTCGGCTCCGGGAAGACGGCGACCGACGCGTGCATCTGGCTGCTGGCACAAGGAGTCGAACCGGACGCGATCACCTGGGTCCGGCCGCGCGACCCCTGGATGTTCAACCGCGCGGTCATCCAGCCGGACCCGGCGATCTTCCTCGGGATGGCCGCCGACCTCTTCGGCGCGGCGGCCGAGGCGACGTCGCCCGACGACCTCTTCCTGCGCCTCGAGGACCTCGGCATCATGCTGCGCATCGACCGCTCGGTCACGCCCACGATGGCCAAGACCCCGACCCTCGCGCAGTGGGAGCTCGACGAGCTGCGCAGGATCGAGAACGTCGTCCGCCTCGGGCACATCCGCCGTGCCGAGCGCGACCGGCTCGTGTTCGACGGCGGTGAGGTGATCACGGGACCACGTTCCGTCGTCGTGCACTGCGCCGCGGCCGGGCTGAAGTACGCGCCGCTGGTCCCGATCTGGGGCGAGAGGATCACGCTGCAGCCGATCCGGACCGGGTTCCCGTGCTTCGGGGCGGCGCTCGCGGGGTTCGTCGAGGCGACGCGCTACGACGACGCCGAGAAGAACTCGCTGTGCCCGCCGACCCCGTACAGCGACATGACGGCGGACTGGGTGGCGATGCAGGTGATCGGCAACCGCGCGTCGTTGAGGTTCGGCGCCGACCCGCAGATCCGCGCGTGGGCGAACACCACCGTGCTCAACCCGTCACGGATCGGGCCCGGCGACGTCGGGCGGGCCGACGTGGCGGACGTCGTCGCGCGGTTGAAGCGGAACGCGCCGGGCGGCGTCGCACGGATGGCGGAGCTGGCCGGGCTGTAGCGCCTGAATCGGTCGGCTACCCGTCCGAGGGTGCCTCGACCCCTGTGGTGAGGAGCGCGCGGGACTGCTCCGCGGCCCGGACGATGCTCTCGCCGACGAAGTCCATGAAGCGGGCCATGTTCTCGAGCCGGACGCCGGCCGGCGTGTCCCGGCCGAGGAGGTGGACACCCTGCCGCGCAGTCTCCGCGAGCTGGGCGTTGGACCGGGCTGCGGCGATCATCGACTGGTACCAGACATCGCCGTCGGCGACGTAGCGCTCCCGGCGGCCCTCGCCGCGCTCGCGGACGACGAGCCCTTGGCTCTCGAGGAGCGCGATCGCCTTGGAGACGGATGCCGGGCTGACCTGGAGATGCTGGACGAGGTCCGCCGCGGTGAGGCTGCCTGCGTCCGTGGTGTAGAGGCGGGTGAGGACTCCGGCGGCGATGCGCGGCAGGCCCGCCTGCATGAACAGCGTCGTGAAGGTCTCCTCGTACTCGCGCACGGCCTCGGCGTCGCGCCCATGGGTCTGCGGGGAGGCCTGCGACCCGCGCGGCACGGGCTGCCTGCGCCGACGGGCGCGGCGTTCCGTGGCGCGCTGAGCCAGGTCGGCGCGGTAGCCGGTGGGGCCGCCGTTGCGCATCACCTCGCGCGTGATCGTGGAGGTGGGGCGGTCCAGACGCCTGGCGATCTCCGCATAGGCGAGGTCGTCGGCCAGCCCCAGCGCGATCTGCTGGCGTTCCTGCTGCGTGAGCCTGCCACCCGGCACGGTGATCCCCTCTCTGCTCCGCGTGTGGGGCCAACAGTAGCGTTCACTCTCGCTCTGTTGCAACGATATCCCGGGCGAACTTTGCATTAGATTCAGGACGGTTGCAACGATTTGTGCCTCGTTACCTGCGTCTATGTCAGTCCATCGCAACTTTGTCGTTGCCGCATCACTCAACGCGCCGTAGCGTTTACGAAGTCAGAAACACCGAGCAACGAGCGCAGGAGCTGAGCACGATGCAGACGTTCAACACCCCCACCCCGATCTCTGTGGTCCTCGACGTCCCCGGGGGAACCGCCCGGCTCATCGCCGCCGACCGGGCCGACACCGTCGTCGAGATCCTCCCCGCCGACGCCTCGAAGGGTCGCGACGTGAAGGCCGCGGAGCGGACCATCGTCGAGCTCCGCGACGGAGCCCTGCGCGTGGCGACCCCGGCGAAGAACGAGGCCTTCGGCCCCTCCGGAGCCGTCGAGGTGACGGTTCAGCTCCCCGCCGGTTCGCGCCTCGAGGCGAACGCAGTCGCCGAGCTCCGTGGCGTCGGCCGGCTCGGGGAGGTCACCGCCGAAAGCTCGTACGGCGCGATCAAGCTCGACGAGGCCGCGAGCGCGCACCTGACCGCCCTCGCCGGTGACGTCTCGATCGGACGCCTCACCGGCCCGGCCGAGATCACCACCGCCAAGGGCGACATCCGTGTCGCCGAGGCCCTGCGCGGCCGGCTCGTGCTGAGTACCCAGATGGGCGACGTGTCGGTCGAGGCCGCCCCGGGGGTCTCCGCGTCCCTGGACGCCGGCACCGGCTACGGCCGCGTCAGCAACGCCCTCAAGAACGACGGCACCGTCGAGCTCGAGATCCGCGCCACCACGTCCCACGGCGACATCACCGCCCGCAGCCTCTGAGGCGTGGACGTCCCACGACGTCCGCGCTCGTGACCCGTCCCATCCGTAGAAGGAGTCCGCATGCCCAGCGTCCTGTCCGGGCCCGCGATCGAGATCGCCGGCCTGCGCAAGTCCTACCGGTCGAAGTCCGGCGAGCAGCAGGTGCTCAACGGCGTCGACCTCACCGTGCCGGCCGGCACCGTCACGGCCCTGCTCGGGCCCAACGGCGCCGGCAAGACCACCACCGTCGGCGTGCTGTCCACCCTGTTGAGGGCCGACGCCGGCACGGTCCGCGTCGCCGGCCACGACGTCGCCCGCGAGCCCGACGCCGTCCGCGCGTCGATCGGCGTCACCGGCCAGATCACGGCCGTCGACGAGCTGCTCACCGGAACTGAGAACCTGCGCCTCATGGCCGAGCTCAACCACCTCGGCCGAGCCGACGGCCGCCGGCGGACGGCTGAGCTGCTGGACCAGTTCGGCCTCGCCGAGGCGGCGGGCAAGCCCGTGGCGACCTACTCGGGCGGGATGAAGCGCAAGCTCGACCTGGCGATGACTCTCGTCGGGTCACCGTCGGTCGTCTTCCTCGACGAACCGACGACCGGCCTCGACCCGCGCAGCCGCCGCACCCTCTGGGACGAGGTGCGCGCCCTCGTCACCGGCGGCACCACGATCCTGCTCACCACCCAGTATCTCGAGGAGGCAGACCAGCTCGCCGACTCCGTCGCCGTGCTCAACGGCGGCCGCATCGTCGCCGAGGGGACGCCTGCCGAGCTCAAGGCCGTGCACGACGCCGGCTCGCTCGACGACGTGTTCCTGGCCCTCACCGAGCCGCCCACCGAGGCCGAGCTCGACGCCGCAGACGCACGAACGACCGACAAGGAGACCGTCCGATGACCGCAGTCGCCACCTCCGCGCCCGTGACCGCGCGCCCCCGCCCGGTCGCCGACGTGTGGACCATGCTGCGCCGCAGCCTGCTGCGCGCGGTGCGCTACCCGGGCCTGACGATCTTCCTCGTCGCCGGCCCGCTGGTGATGCTGCTGCTGTTCGTCTACGTCTTCGGCGGGGCCTTCGGCGCCGGCGTGGCACCCGGCGTCACCCCGGGAGCCGAGGGCCGCGCCGCCTACCTGGACTACATCACCCCCACCCTGCTGATCATCACCGTCGTCGGCGGAGCGACGTCCGTGGCCACCAGCGCCGCCATGGACGCCGCCGGCGGGATCATGGCCAGGTTCAAGACGATGGCGATCTCCCCGGGGTCCGTGCTGTCCGGGCAGGTGCTCGGCTTCGTCGTGCAGGCCCTGGCGGCACTCGTGCTCGTGCTCGGAGCCGCGTATGCGATGGGCTACCGGCCCGACGCCGGAGGGCTCGACTGGCTCGCGCTGCTCGGCCTGTTCGTGCTGCTGGGACTCGCCCTCAACTGGCTGTGCGTCGCGATGGGGCTCAACGCCCGCAGCGTGGAGACGGCCAGCAACGCGCCGATGATCCTGCTGCTGCTGCCGTTCCTGGGCAGCGGGTTCGTGCCCGTCGACACCATGCCGACGGCGGTGCGCTGGTTCGCCGAGTACCAGCCGTTCACACCGATCATCGAGACCGCCCGCGGGCTGCTCGCCGGCGGGGCGGGGCTCGAAGGGGCGGTGGCCGCCCAGGCCTTCGGATGGTGCGTCGTGCTCGGCGTCGCCGGCTACGCCTGGGCACGCTCGCTCTACCGCCGCGAACACCGCATCTGAAGCACACCCCGGCTGCGAGGTGTCAGGGCCACAATCGGTGGCTCTGGCACCTCGTGGCGCTTCGGCAGGCCGGCCGCGGGGATCTGGGCTGATCACCCGATCTGCGGCGCTCGCGGGATTCGTCGAGGCGACGCGCTACGACGACGCCGAGAAGACCTCGCTGTGCCCGCCGACCCCGTACAGCGACACGACGACCGACTGGGTGGCGATGCAGGTGATCGGAAACCGCGCGTCGTGGGACGCGCGGACGTGGCCGACGTCGTCTCGTGGCTGAAGCGGAACGCGCCGGGCGGTCTCGCGCGGATGGCGGAGCTGGCCGGGCTGTGGCGCTCACCCGAAGGCTCGGCCGTTGTACACGGCCACCAGGCCGGCCCGGTCGCTGATGAAGCGGCCGTAGACCTCCTCGAGGCGCGGGTCGAGGCCGCCGTCGCGCCAGACCTGGGTGCCGACGTATGCGAAGAGCTCCGTCGGCCGCGCCCGCTCCTGATCGCCCACCGACCAGCTGATCTGCTCGTGGATCGGGTCGCCGGCATCGAGCGCGGCCACCTCTGCCTCGAGCAGCGGAACCAGCTCCTCCTTCTCGAGGACGCGCATCCGGTCCCACGCCGCGTGCAGCATCTCGTGAGCCGCCACCGTCACGAGGCCGTGTGTGATCCGCGCGTCTGCCGGCGCAGCCAAGACGATGGTTCCGTCGCCGGTGCCGAGTCCGATGTAGCAGCCCCCGATCTCCAAGGACGGCTCATCAGCCTGGCGGCGTTCGGAGTATGGCTTCTCGCACAGGTCGGCGACCTGTTGCGCGTCGATGAGCTGCGGGCGCGTGTCGTAGAAGATCGCACGCCCCTCGTCGCTCATGTAGGCAGCGTCTGCGAGGGCCGGGACGTCGGCAGGCACGTCGTACTGCCCGGCCAGATCAATCCAGGGGGACGTCCAGGCACCTGGCAGCCCGGTGCCGACCCTTCCCAAGAGCGCAACGGTCAGCGCAACCGACAACAGGGTGGCGATGAGGCGCAACCCCGGATGCCTGCGGCGGGCGCGGAACTCCGTGCGCGGGCCTGCCATCGGCGGCTGATCCCACGCGCGCCAGTCGGGGGGTGCGACAGGTCGCCGCGCAGCCTCGTCGATCACCCATTGCGGGACCCGCCCGCTGGGGCTTCGAGGGTGGTCGTCGGGCGGCGTCGGCACGTTTCGATTGTCAGCGGAAGTGCCCGCGCACGGGAACCGCAGCGTTGCCGATTCACCCGGGTGGTGCTTGCCCGGTTCGACGGCATCTGGTGAGCTTCGGGCATGGAATCGGCCGTTGAGAACGCTCTGCGCCTTCGCATCATGGACTGGGTACGCGAGCGCGCCGACCTGAACGGAGGGTTTCTCCATCGCGACGAACTCCTGGAGTTCCAGATCGACGGCAAGAAGATCCCCGTCATCGATTACTCCCGGGGCATCCGCAACCCCGCTTCGTTCGCCTCCACGCTTTCGATCGTCAGTACCGCGAACGGCCCGTACGACGACACCGAGTCGGAGGACGGACTTCTCCACTATGCCTACCGCAAGGGCGACCCGTGGACCGGTGACAACCGGAAGCTTCGCAATGCGCTCGAGTCCGGCTCACCGCTCATCCTCTTCCGCAAGGAAGTCCCGAACATCTACACGCCGGTCATGCCGGTCTACGTCGTCGACGACGAGCCGGACAACCGTCAGTTTCTCATCGCGCTCGACGAGTCGTTCACGTTCATCCCGGACGTCCGATATCTCACCGCCCCGCAGCGGCAGTACGCACTCCGGCTCGCCAAGCAACGACTGCATCAGCCCGCGTTTCGGACCCGGGTCCTGGTTGCGTACGAGACACGATGTGCGGTCTGCGAGCTCAAGCACGGGTCGCTGCTCGACGCGGCGCACATTGTGCCGGACGGCCACGAGCTCGGTGCTCCCACCGTGAATAACGGGCTGTCCCTGTGCAAGATCCACCACGCCGCCTACGACCAGAACATGCTTGGAGTCTCGCCGGACTACTCGGTGCATATCGCGCTCGACCTTCTCGAGGAGATCGACGGGCCGATGCTGAAACACGGACTCCAAGAGATGCATAAGCGCCACCTGACACTGCCGTCAAAGCGGAGCGACAGGCCGTCACGGGATCACCTGGCCTGGCGGTACGAGCAATTCCAAGCACGCGTGTAGCCCGGGGCGCCTTGGATCGCCGGAAAGCACAGCGGAGCGAACGTCGAAGACATCTCAGCCCGCCAGCACCTCGCGCAACTGACCGCGAACGCGGTCGGGTCGTTGTCCGGCGACCACTCGTTGCGCACGAACTCGCCGTAGCACCGTCGACTCCGGCGAATCCTCGACGCCGTCTGGCGTCGGGACGGACCGAAACGGTCAGATGCGGCTGGCGATCCGGGCATGAACGTGCATGTCGTGCCAGCCGTCGGCGTGCAGCACCGATTCCTTCCGAACGGCCTCAGGTTCGAAGCCCGCCTTCTGTGCCGCCCGGCACGACGCCGGGTTCTCTACCGAGTGCACGAGTTGGAGCCGGTGGAAGCCGACGTCGAAACCCCACCGCGCGGCGACGTCGACCGCCGCCGGACACAGTCCGCGCCCTCGGGCCGCCGGCGCTGTCCAGTAGGCGAGTTCGCCCACGCCGTCGGGGTCGGCAACCTTGACGGCGACGCGGCCCAGAACGGTGTCCGAACCATCCACGAGAGCCCAGCTCGCCTCGCACAACCGGCTCCAGCCCGCCCGCCAGCGCTCGACGAGCTCGCGCGCCTCGTCGTCGGAGTCCAGGGCCTGTGCATGCCAGCGGCGGATCGCGGGGTCTGTATAGACCGCGCGGACGGCCGCCGCGTCGCCCGAGCGCCAGGGGCGAAGGACGGCCCCGACCGCGGGTACGGCGAGCGTCGGCTGGTCACCGGCAGCGAGCGTCTCGAGCGTGAGCTCCGGGCGGGTCAGGCTGGGCACGGCGACCATCTTGCCAAACCCGCCCGTGCGCAGGTCAGCCGGCCAGCACCTCGCGCAGCTTGACCGCGAACGCGGTCGGGTCGTTGTCCGGCGACCACTCGTTGCGCACGAACCCGCCGTGGTCACCCGGGAACACCACGGCCCCGACGCCGAGCAGCTCGGCCAGCGCGAGTCCGCCGCGGCGCGCCAGCGAGCCCCCGCCCTTCTCCCCCACGGCCGCCACGATGCGCACCGGCGAGGAGCGCAACGCATCGGCGTCCGGCTCGAAGAGCGGCATGGTGGCCATGTTCTTGCCCAGCAGAAGGTCGTCGCGGCGCCCGTCGTCCTCGGTCGGAAGGCCGAACATCGCCGGGTCGGGCACGGGCTGGTCGAGATAGTCCGCGGGCAGCGGCGCCGGGTACATGACGAGCTGGATGAACTTGGCCATCGCCGGCCCGAAGCCCTCGCGGTGGTACGTCTCGACGATGTCGGCCTGCACCCGCTGCGCGATGTCGCGGTCGGGCAGCAGCGCGGTCAGCGGCGGCTCGTGCGCGACGAGGGTGCGCACGTCGCCGGGGTGGTCGACGACCCACGCGAGCGAGTTCGCGGCACCGCCGCTCGAGGCGAAGACGTCGACAGGCCCGAGGCCGACCGCCTCGACCACGCGGTGGTAGTCGTCGGCGTGGATCGGCGTCGACACCTCACCGTAGGCGGCGAGCGTGCTGCGCTCGGTGCCGCGGGGGTCGTAGGTGATGACCACCCTGTCGGTGAGCTCGGCCGCAAGCTGCACAAAGCCGTCAGCCGCCATCGGCGAGCCGAGCACGAACAACGGGAGGTGGTCCCCCGGCGTCTCGGGCTCGCGCACGTCGTACGTCAGGACGGCGCCGGGCACGTCCAGGGTGAGGGTCTTGGGCTCGCTCATCGTGGCTCCTCGGTCGGGTGCGTCGTCGTCGGTACAGACGCTGCACGACGCCGGAACTCATCGCGAGCCGGCGCCGCCAGAGCGGCGCCCACTGAGTCAGACCCGAGCCACGTGGAGGGATCCCACCTCGGCAAGGACGTCGAAGTCGTCATCCTGAGTGATCACGGGTAGACCGTTGGCCAGCGCGATGGGTCGTTGACGTTGGCGCGTCGGCCACCCTCGGCGAGCTGCACGCGCAAAGTCGCCCAGTGCGACGCCGCCGCCGCGTCGACAGGCAGCAGCTCGAGGATCCCGATCGCATCAGCATGGCCAGGCGCCGAGAGCGGGTGGCGGCGTCGCGAGCCGCCAGGACGCCGGCCTGGAGCTCCGCGCGCGTGATCACGGAGACGTACGACTCATCGGGGAGCGCCTCCCGATCGAACGGGCGCCCGCTCTCCCGAGCGATGAACACGCTCGTGTCGAGCAGCCCACGCTCGACGCGCGTCACTCGATAGGTCCGAGGTCGTCGGTCGACTCCTCACCGAGCGCGGCGAGATCGTCTCGAAGGCCAGGGTCCGCCTGCCATCGGTCGAGAACACTGAGGAGCTGAGCATGGGTCAACGATCGCGGGCGCATCGTTCGAGGCGCCACGCTGTCAGGTTGGGAGCACCGCCCGGTCGGGCGGCACGGGCACGGGCCCGCGCGTCCTTCGCGGCCCGAGCGCGCGGCAGCAGTGCGACGAGCGCGCGCTTGGTCACCGAGAGCAGGGACGCGACGCCGCGCATGCCGTGCCGAGCGCCGCGGCGCAGCATGACGACGACGCCGCGGGTCTGCAGCCACGCCCGCGCTCGCATGATGGTGCGCACCGACAGGCCGGCGCGTTCGGCGACCTGCGCGTCGGTCACCTCGGCGATGCCGGAGCGCGGGTCCCCCAGCCGCCCGAGGGCAAGGAGGTAGGTGCGCACGCTCTGCGGGGCGTCGCGCAGGTCACCCCAGCCGGAGGCAGCCAGGGCGTCGACGATGCGCCACAGGGGCGCGTGGGCGTTGAGGCGCACCGGGCTCGACGTCGGCGTCGAGGGCGCGCTGATATTCTCGGCGGCAGCCATCAGGAGTGCTCACATCACTCTCGGTGGTCAGGCCCGGTCGGAGGTTGCCGCCTCCGATACGGGCCGTTCTTGTGTTGTGGCGGTCACTGTAGCGCAGACAGGATGGCAGGTGGCCGGACGAGTGCAACGCATGAAGCGGAGGCCGACCGAACGGAGGAAGTTGTGACCGTGTCAGTCCCACCGCCGACGAGCCGCGACGTCGCGCGCCTCGCTGGGGTCTCGCAGACGACCGTGTCCTACGCGCTCACGGGCAAGGGGACGGTCTCGGCCAAGACCCGCGAGCACGTCCTGAAGGTCGCCGCGTCCATCGGCTACCGCCCGAACCTCGCCGCGCGGTCCATGCGCACGCGCCGTTCGGGCCGGCTCGCCGTCGTCACCGGCGTCGCGATCGACAACCAGATCCGCATGCTCACCGGGGCCGGCGAGGTCGCGAGCGGTGCGGGCTACGTCATGGAGACCCACAACGTCGAGGGAACGGCGGAGGACCGGACCGAGAGGGTGCTCGAGCTGGCGACCGGTGGCCAGTACGAGGGAATCCTGACCTTCGTGCCCGTGCTCCCTGTGGCGCTCGGCCAGGGCGAGAGCGAACCTCCGGTCGTGGCCGCGACGGCCTTCGACGACCAGATGCGCAGCGTCGGCGAGCTCGCCGACGCGAGCCTGGCCGAGGTCTTCGTCTCGACGCTTGCCGCAGCCGGCCACCGCCGGTTCATACACGTCGGCGGCCCCGAGCAGTACGCCTCCGCGCGCGCACGCCGCGACGTCTACCTCGCCTCCGTCGTCCGCCTCGGCGTCGAGTCGCTCGGCGTGCTCAGCGGCGAGTGGCACGCGGAGACCGGCCGCAAGGCCGTGCTCTCGCTGCCCGAGGACGCACCACCTCTCGTCGTCGTCGCGGCCAGCGACGTCCTGGCTCTCGGAGTCCTGCGCGGTGCGGCCGAGCGCGGCTGGTCCGTGCCGGGCGACCTCTTCGTCACAGGGTGGGACGACGCCGAGTTCAGCTCGTACACGACGCCGACGCTCACCACGGTCGACGTCGACTTCCGCGAGGCCGGGCGCCGCGCCATGCGTGAGCTTGTGGCGACGCTGCACGGCGAGCCGCTACCGGAGGCGGCCGCACCGCTCCACCGCGTCGTCTGGCGGGAGTCCACCGGGGAGCTCGGGCGGGGCTGACCGGAGAGCGATCTCGCCTTTCCCTTGACAGTCCGCGGACCCTGCGGCCACGATGATGATACGTATCATGTGATACGTATCATCACTGGCCAGACGAGGGCCGACGAGCAGCAAGAGGAACCCCCTGATGAACCCGATCCGCCGTACCGCCGCCGGCGCCGTCGCCGCGGCCGCGGCCCTCGCCCTCGCCGCCTGCGGCCTCGCGCAGCCCACGGCGTCGACCGAGCTCAGTGACAAGCCGGTCACCCTGCGCGTCATGTGGTGGGGCGGCGAAGCCCGCCACGAGCGCACCCAGGAGGTTGTCACCCTGTTCGAGGAGAGGTACCCCAACATCACGATCGAGCCGGAGTTCTCGGACTGGAGCGAGTACTGGGAGAAGCTCGCCACCGCCACGGCGGAGGGCAGCCCGCCCGACGTCGTCCAGATGGACCAGCTCTACCTCGCCTCGTACGCCTCGCGTGGCAGGCTCGCGGACCTCGGCCCCCTGACTCAGCTCAGGACGTCGGGCGTGGACCACCAGTCCGTCCTGGGCATGGGCACGTGGAACGACACCCTCTACGCCATGCCGATCTCGACCACCTCGACCGGCTTGCTGGTGAACATGGATCTGATCGGCGAGCTCGGCACGCCGCTGCCCGACACCTCGACGTGGAGCTGGGAGGAGTTCGGGGCCTGGGCCCAGGAGGTCACCGAGAAGTCTCCGGCCGGCACGTACGGCACCGGCATCATCCACAACGAGTTCTCCCTGCAGCTCTTCGCCCGCCAGCACGGAGACGAGCTGTTCTCCGAGGACGGCATCGTGATCGAGCCAGAGACGCTGGCCGACTACTTCCGGCTCGCGCTCGACTGGACCTCGAGCGGCGCGGCGGCGCCGGCGGCGCTCACGGCCGAGAGCCTCGGCCTCCCGCTCGACCAGACGCCCTTCGCCACCGGCAAGACGGCGGCGATCTTCGCGCCGTCGACCCTGATCACGGCCTACGCGGCGGCCATCGATGCCGAGCTCGAGCTGGTGCCCCTGCCGACCCCCGACGCTGGCGCCACGAAGTACGACTACTTCAAGCCTGGGATGTACTGGTCGGTCTCCTCCACGTCGGAGCACCCCGCCGAGGCGGCGCTGCTCATCGACTATCTGGTCAACGACCCAGAGGCGACCGCGATCATCGGCACCGAGCGCGGCATCCCGGCCAACGCGCGGACGCTCGATAACATCAGCGAGAAGCTCACGCCCGAGGAGGCCAAGGCCGCGGACTTCGCCCAGCAGCGCACGGCCCATGTGGGCGAGGCGCCGACGATCGTCCCGAACGGCGCCTCGGACATCGAGTCGATCCTGCAGCGTTACATCCAGGACGTCATCTTCGAGCGGCAGAAGCCGCTGGACGCGGCGAACGGGCTCATCGCCGAGGTCCGGAGCTCCATCGACGCAGCCGTGTGACCGGAGGAACAGTGCTCACGATCGGGATCATCGGGACCGGCGGCATCGCCAGCGCCCACGTCGACGGCTACCTGCGCTTTCCGCACGAGTGCGAGGTCGTCGCCCTGTGCGACGTCGCGCCCGGCAAGGCCGCCGCGCTGCGCGCCGAGCTCGGCCTCGCCGGGGCGCGTGTGTACGAACGGGTCGAGGACATGCTCGCCGCCGAGGACCTGGACCTCGTCAGCATCACGACGCCGCCGTCCACCCATGCCGAGCTGACCATCACCGCCCTGCGGGCCGGCGTGGACGTGCTGGTGGAGAAGCCCATGGCGCCGTCGCTCGAGGAGTGCGACGCAATGATCGCGGCCGCCGCCGAGAACGGCCGGGTGCTGTCCGTCGTCGCGCAGAACCGCTTCCGCGACGACATGGCCACCCTCAAGGAGGTGCTGGATTCCGGCCTGATCGGCCCCGTCTCGCACGCACAGGTCTCCTCGGCCTGGTGGCGCGGCACCGCCTACTACGACCTGTGGTGGCGGGGCACGTGGGAGTCCGAGGGCGGTGGGTGCACGCTCAACCACGCCATCCACCACCTGGACCTCACCCTGTGGATGCTCGGCGCGCCCCGTGCCGTCACGGCGGTGCTGACCAACGCCGCGCACGAGAACTCCGAGGTCGAGGACCTGTCGGTGGCCGTCCTGCATTTCGACCGGGCGCTCGCCGAGGTGACCAGCTCCGTGGTGCACCACGGCGAGGAGCAGGCGATCGTCGTGCACGGGCGGCACGCGCGGGTGTCCCAGCCGTGGAAGGTCGTCGCCGACGCCGCGGAGCCCAACGGCTTCCGTGCCCCAGGCGGAGACCCCGCGCGCGTCGCGAAGATCGAGGAGCTCGCGGCGTCGCACCAGCCCCTGGAGCACGTGGGGCACGCCGGGCAGATCGGCGACATGCTCGGCGCGGTTCGCGACCGGCGTCGTCCCGCAGTCGACGGCACGGACGGACGCCGCGCCATCGAGCTCGTGACCGCCATCTACGAGGCTGGCATCGAGCGGCGCACCGTCGACCTGCCGCTCTCGCCCGACGACCCGTACTACCGCGAGGGCACGCTCGTCGAGCGAGCTCCGCGCTTCTTCGCCAAGACGACGGCGGTGGACGCCCTGCCGGGTGCGATCACCGTCGGCAGCAGTGCCGCCGTCGACGATGACCACATCCGCACGAACAGTCCCGCACGAACAGGACCCGAGGACACATGACAGCGACCAGCGGCGCGGCCTACGCGCCCGAACCGGTGCCCTCCCCCGTGGTGGGTCCGGGAGAGTTCGTCTTCGGCGCGGCGCGCCTCGACCACGGGCACATCTACGGGATGTGCGCGGAGCTGGCCGCCGCGGGTGGGACGCTCAAGTGGGTCTACGACCCGGACCCCGCGAAGGTCGACGCCTTCCGTGCGCGGTTCCCCGAGGTGCGTGTCGCCCGCAGCGAGGACGAGGTGCTCGACGACGACGAGGTGCGTCTCGTCGCCGGCGCGGCGGTCACGTCGGAGCGCTGCGCGCTGGGGCTGCGTGTCATCGAGGCGGGCAAGGACTACTTCACCGACAAGGCGCCGCTGACCACCCTCGAGCAGCTCGAGGCCGCCCGGGAGGCGACCGCGCGGACGGGGCTGAAGTACGCCGTCTACTACTCGGAGCGGATCCACGTCGAGGCCGCGGTCCTGGCCGGGCAGCTCATCGACCAGGGGGCGATCGGCCGGGTCCTGCAGGTCGTCGGCCTCGGCCCGCACCGCCTGGGTAGCGGCCGTCCCGACTGGTTCTTCGAGAAGGACAAGTACGGCGGCATCCTGTGCGACATCGGCAGCCACAACTTCGAGCAGATGCTCCACTACGCCGGCGCCAAGGACGCCGAGGTCACGCATGCCGCGATCGCGAACTACAACCACCCCGAGCACCCGGGCCTGGACGACTTCGGCGAGGCCGGCATCGTCATGGACAACGGCGCCACCGGGTACTGCCGGGTCGACTGGTTCACTCCGGACGGCCTGAGCACCTGGGGCGACGGGCGCACGTTCATCCTGGGCACAGACGGCTACGTGGAGCTGCGCAAGTACGTCAACGTCGGCACGGACGACGGGCCCGGCCACGTGTTCCTCGTCGACGGCCAGGGCGAGCACCACCTCGTCGCGGACGGGAACGTGGGCTACCCCTTCTTCGGCCAGCTCATCCTCGACTGCCTCGAGCGGACCGAGACGGCGATGACGCAGGAGCACGCCTTCAAGGCCGCCGAGCTGAGCGTCCGCGCGCAGCAGACGGCGAGGGTGCTGACGCCCTGACCCTGGCGAGGCCCAGCGAGAACCGGCCGAAATGGTGTTGCCCGCTCGCCGCGCGCGGAGGAACGTGGTCCGAGTGACGCTCAGCCTGCTGATCCTCGTCGAGGGCGCGAGCGACCGCGCCGCCGTCGAGACCGTCGCCGCCGGCCGCGGGGTCGACCTCGCCGCCGTGGGTGCCGCCGTCGTGACCATGGGCGGTGCGGGCGGCGCCGACCGGGCCGTGCCCGTCAGAACCGGGCGAGCGCCTCGGTGAGCATGCGGTGTCCCTGCGCCTCGAACGCGGTCTCGCCGACCTGGTACGCCCACACGGCGGTGCCGACGGCCTCGCGGAGCTGGTCGATCGCCCAGACTTCGGGGTCGCGTGGATCGAGCCCGTAGCCGTCGAGGAACGCTGCCTCGAGTGACGGATCGCGCCGCCACTGCTGTGCGGCGAGCCGGCACAGGTCGGTGGCCGCGGGCCGGAAGTCGAACCGCCCGAAGTCGATGGCCTTGATCGTGCCGCGGTGCTCGATCCAATTGCGCGGCTGCCAGTCGCCGTGCGTGGGGACGGTCGTGACGGTCCGCGGCCGGTACGCGCGCAAGATCTTCCGGGTCTCGCGCTCGACGTCGGGCTCGACGCGGTGCTCCCGGTCCAGCCAGTACAGGGCCTTGGCCGTGGCGCGGACCTCGTGCTCGTCGTCGGGCCGGGCCGCCCGGGAGTGCAGCGCCCGCAGCAGCTCGCCGGCCTGGGCGTGGGTGTCCGCGGCGAGCTCGCTCTGAGTGCCCTCGACCAGCGACCCGTCCAGATAGTCGAGGACGAGCACGTTCGCGTCGCGGTCCGCTCCCCGCAGACGCGCGGCCCGGCCGCGCTCGACCAGCGGGGCGGTGTACGCCTCGTGCGCGGTGATCTCGCGCCCGATGTGATGGTCCCCCCGGCCGGCGGCCTTCACGATCACGTCGCGGTCGGCCGTGCGGACGCGCAACACCGCCGTGTCGACGAGGCCCCACGACAGGTCCTCGACGAGGGCGGGATCCTCGAGCCACCCGGCCACCCGCTCGGCCTGCGCCTCGCTCAGCCGTCCGCCGTCCCACCGATGCATTCGAGGAGGCTACCGCCCAGGTCGTGACGGACCCTCCGCTGCCTACGCGTCCTCGGGACGGTCCAGGTCGTCGTCGTCGTCCTCGTCGTCGTCGATCGAGAACGCCCCGCCGAAGCGCACGTCGTCGGGATCGACGCCGAGCCCGTCGGCGATCTGCAGACGGATCTTCTCGGCCATGGTCACGCCCTTGGACTTGCGGCGCATCGACCGGTACGTCTCGGCGTCGACGCCGAACGACGCCTGCGTCCACGCGTCGAACGCCCGTTCGTAGGCCGCCGTCGGGCCCTCGACGGCGAACCCGAACAGCTCGGCGAGCGGGAAGTACTGCGTGGTGCGCGGGGCGTCGTCGGTCGCCGCGAGCTCGACCTCGAGCACACCTTCGCCGACCGAGTACTTCACCAGCTCCGGACGCTGGTAGTACGTCGTGCGCGGCGTGAGGGACCCGTTGGCCTCGTAGTGCTTGCGCGTCACCACGAGCATCTCGTCGCTGACGGGCTCCTCGGTGGGCGTCTGGGGGTAGGCGCGCGGCGCGGGACGCGTCGCGGGGTGGCGGGTCATCATCCTCCTGAGGGTGGTCCGGCCTGTCGAGCATGCGTCGTGCGGCCCGCCGGTGTCACGTCGGTTCTCCCGGAGCGGACACGCCATCCTGCCACCGCCGCCTGTGGCTCGCCCCCAGGCGGGCGTCGTCCACAGCTACGGCCCGCTGCCCGACGGCGGTGCCGCCGCGGGTGCACCGTCGTGCGCACGCGGCGGCCCAGCCAGGGCCGCCGACCGCACGGACGGAGACCCGCATGACCACGACCACCCCACCGGCGACCGGCCGACGGTTCCTCTCGCCCGAGCTCGTCGACCTGCGCACCGCGTGGACGCTCGAGCGCGACCTCGCCACCGCGCCAGGTGCTCGGCACGACGCCTGGTGCACCGGCCGGCACGGCTGGATGCTCGACGCCGGCCTCGACGCGGCCCTCGAGCCGACGCTGCACCAGGACGTGTTCGGCGCACGGGCGTTCTACCGCTTCAGCACGCTCGAGGGCGAGACGGCCGAGACCCTGCTCGACCGGCTCGACCCCGGCTACCTGGCCGAGGAGCGGCAGAACGACGGCCCGACCATCGGCGCGGTCCTGCGCGCGCTCGCCTCGCACCCTGACCGGCTGCGCGCGCACGGCTACGTCGTGGGCCCGGGGCGGTGCGACGAGCGGGTCACGGTCGAGGGCGTGCTCGTGCGCACCGACGACGAGCTCGTCGTCGACCGCCACCACTCGCCGGGCTGCCAGTGCGAGCACGTCGTGCGTAACGTCGCCGAGGACCTCGGCATCCATGACATGCGCGTGCCGCCGCACGAGGTCGGCCGCTGGTGGGGCTTCGAGCACGCGGGCGGTCCGGAACAGGGCGGCCACTGGTACCGGCTGTGGTGGGACTGATCCCGGTTCACCACGGCCGCCCACCGCCGTCGGACATGGCCGGGACGGGCCATGCCCCGGTCGGAAGATGGCCTGCCGGTGCGACGCGACGACACTCCCGCGGGCGGGACGGTGGGGTCATGACCGCACGACACGAGGAGGAGTCATGACGACCGACACCACCGCCGGCCCCGACCGGCAGACCACCGCGGCAGACCTGGAAGCCGCGGCCGTCGAGACGTTCGCCGGGAAGGTCTTGGGTGACGTCGCGGGCGCGCACATCGTCTTCATGGGCGCGATCGGCGACCGGCTCGGGCTGTTCCGCGACCTCGCGGAGCGCGGCCCGGCGACGAGCGCCGAGCTGGCCGCGCGCACGCACCTGTCCGAGCGGTACGTCCGTGAGTGGGCCCTGGGCATGACCGCGGGTGGCTACCTGGACCGGGACCGGGCGTCGGGGACCTTCTCGCTGCCCGCGCACCATGTGCCGGTGCTCGCCGAAGAGGCGGGGCCGACGTTCCTGGCCAACGCGTTCTACGACTACGCCACCAACTTCGGTGCCCAGTACCAGGCGCTGCTCGAGCAGTTCGCCACCGGGCGCGGAGCGCACCAGGACGCGTTCCCCGAGGCGCAGGAGGCGATCGAGCGCTTCACCGCACCGTGGTTCCTGCACAGCCTCGTCCAGCAATGGCTCCCGGAGCACCCCGAGATCGAGTCCGCGCTGCGCTCGGGCGGCTCCTTGTGCGACGTCGGGTGCGGGCAGGGCCAGGCGCTCATCACGCTGGCCCGGACCTTCGAGGAGGCCACGTTCGTCGGGTACGACGTCTACCCGCCGGCGATCGAGGAGGCGCGGCGCAAGGCCGCCGAGGCAGGAGTGGCCGACCGCGTGCGGTTCGAGGTCGCGGACGCGGCTCAGGCGGTGCCCGGCCGGTTCGACGTCGTCACCGTGTTCGACGTCCTGCACGACTCGCACGACCCGGGCGCGATCCTCCGCTCGATCCACGACGCGCTGGTGCCCGGCGGGCGGTTCGTCGCCGTCGACATCAACGTGCCCGACGACCCGGCGGACAACGTCGGCCCGGTCGCCGCGCTGATCTACGGCGCGAGCCTGCAGTACTGCCTGCAGGTGTCCCTGCACGACGACGGTGCGGGGCTCGGGACCGCCGGGCTGTCCTACGAGCTGCTCACCAAGCTCGCCACGGACGCCGGCTTCACCGACGTGCGGCGCTTCGAGATCGACGACCCGATCAACACGCTCTACGTGCTCACGCCGTAGGGGTCACGCCGTGATGAGCCCGGCGGCGGTCGCCCGCGCGACCGCCGCCGCGCGCGTCGGGCAGTCGAGCCGGGCGAGCACGTTCGCCACGTGCCGGTGCACCGTGTGCTCACTGACCACGAGCTCGGTCGCGATCTCGCGGTCGCTCCGGCCCCTCGCCACGAGCGCCAGCACCTCGCGCTCGCGCGGGGTCAGGCGCACGCCGTCGGCGTTGACGGGCGGCTGCCCGCCGGTGGAACCACCGTCCGCGTGCGACGCGTCGGCGGCGCGATGCGCGATCACACCGGCACGCACCGACTCGGCGTCGGCGCCCAGCCGGCGCAGCTCGTCGCGCGCCCGGGAGGCGAGCTCGGCCGCCGCGTCGGCACGGCCGGCCCGGTCCAGGACGGCTGCCAGCTCGAGCCGGGCGCGGGCCGCCTCGTACGGCAGGCGGACCCGCTCGGCGGCGGTGACGGCGTCCTCGAACCGGCGGCGAGCGTCGTCGAGCTCTCCCTCAGCCGCCGCGGTGACTCCGGCCGCGAACGCCGCCAGGACGGTGAGGCAGCCGGTGCGCGCCGTGAGGGCGACGGCGTCGAGCTCGGCAAGCGCATCTCGGGCGCCGGCGCGATCGCCGAGCGCCGCGCAGGCCTCGGTGAGGAGCTGCAGCGGCCGGGCGCGTTCGGTGCTGCAGGTCCGCGCGGTGGCGCGCAGCGCGTGCTCGGCGAGCTCGCGGGCACGCGTGGCGTCACCCTGGTCGAGCGCGATGCGCCCGAGTCCGACCAGGCCGTCGGGTTCCTGCTCGACCTGGAGGAAGAGCTCGCGCGCCTCGGCGAGCCGGCCCTGCCGCCGGCGCAGCTCGGCGAGCCGCAGCGTGGACGCACCGATCCAATGGGGACGCGTGCGCCGCAGGGCGTCGGCCGCCTCGTCGAGCTCGTCCTCGGCGGCCGCCCACTCGCCGCGCATGACGAGCACCCCGGCGTGCTTGGTGCGGCACAGTCCCCAGATGTACGGCAGGCCCTGGCGGTCGGCGATCTCCTCCGCGCGCGTGCACCACTGCGCGGCGCGCTCGTAGTCGTAGAGCAGCTCGCAGGCGCTGATGAGGTAGCAGAACGACCAGGTCAGGGCAATCGAGTACGCCACCTGCTCGGCCTGCGCGAGCGCGGCCGCCTCGTCGAGCAGTCCCACACCTTCGGCGACGTTGCCCTGCTCGACGAGTGCGCGGCCCTCGGTCGCCAGGCCGATGAGCTCCAGCTCGGGGTCGTCGGCGGCACGGCCGATCTGGGTCGCGATGGCGCCGAGACGCCGGCCGTCGGTCACGTCGCCGGCCCCGCCCACGAGCAGGCTCGCCTCAAGTACGGCGAGCCAGGCGTGCTCGGGGGACGGGTCGAGTCCCTCGAGCAGCCGTCGCGCCCGTCGGAGCCAGCCGTTCGCCGCGCCCGTGTCGGCGCGGAAGTCTTCGTGGTCGGAACCGATCCACATCGCGGCACGCGCGGCGCCCGCACGGTGCCCCGCGGCCCGGTAGAGCCGGTACGCCTGCAGGCGCGAGTCGAAGAGCGTCTCGACGTCGAGCAGCCAGAGCGCGGCCCAGGCCAAGCCCTCGTGGGCGGCGGCGAGGAGGAGCGGGTCGTCGCCTGCTGCGGCGACCTCGACCGCGCGTTCGAACTCCCCCCGCGCGTCGGACCAGGCTCCGCGGGCGAGCGCCGCCCAGCCGGCCTGGACAGGGGCGTCCGTCGCCGTGCCCATGGATCCACGATACGGCGCAGGAACCAGCCCCGGCCGGGCGGCGCGATGATTCTCCCCCACGCCCTCCCATGCCTGTGGACAACTTTCGGGGCGCCTCGCTCGGCAGCACTACCGTCCTTGGCCATGGCGCATCTCGACATCGACACCGACGCGCTGACGGCCGCCGGGGTCCAGCTCCGTGCAGCCGCGGCTGCGCTCGCGGACACGCGCACCGCGGTGCTGCCCCACGACGCCGAGGCCACGGGCGACGCCGCGCTCGCCGCCGCCGTCGCCGATCTGTTCACCGCCTGGGCGCCTGCCCACCAGGCGCTCACGACGACGCTCGAGTCGCTCGCGACTCGTCTCGGGCACGCCGCCGCGACGTTCGAGGGAGCGGAGGGTGTCACGGCGGACGGCCTCGCGGGTCTGCTTCTCCCCGCGGCGTCGGCGAGCGCCGGCCCGCGGGCGGATCGGGCCGTGTGATGCGCGACGCAGAGTTCGCCCCGCTCGGCGGGGCGCCGGTCCGCCTCACCGCCGCCGCGGCCTCTACGGCGCATGCCGCCGCGGTGCTCGACGACGC
>VJZX01000049.1 GCA_009663185.1 Isoptericola halalbus | reverse complement strand
ACCGACCGCGAGCGCCAGGTCCTCGACCTCGTCGCCGAGGGCCTGACCAACTGCCAGATCGCCGAGCGGCTGTTCATCAGCCGCAAGACCGCGTCCGTCCACGCCGCGGCCATCCTGCGCAAGCTCGGCGTCCCCAGCCGCACCGAGGCCGCCGTCCGGGCCGGCTCGGGAGGGCTGCCCGGCTGAGCCGCGTGTCGGTCGGCCGGGCATGCGGAGCGCGACCGTAGGCTCGCCGTCGTGCACGACCGCTACGGCTCCGACATCCTGTCCCCCGCCTCGCCGGGCACGTCGAACGGCTCGGCGCACCACCGGCGCCGGCCGGTCTCGCGACCGCAGCCCGCCGAGCCCGGGCTGGTCGTCGAGGAGGTCCAGACCGGATGGGTCGGTGCCGTCGTGCGCGTCGAGAAGTCGGGCGGTGTCCACCTCGTGGTGCTCGAGGACCGGCGCGGCCGCACCCGTTCCTTCCCGCTCGGTCCCGGGTTCTGGGTCGACGGGAAGCCGGTCGAGCTCACGGCCCCCGCGACGCCCCGCGGGCCCACCGCGCCGGCGCGCACCGCCTCGGGCTCGGTCGCCGTGCACGGCCGGCGGGCGCGCGTCGCGCGCGGCAGCCGCATCTGGGTCGAGGGCAAGCACGACGCCGAGCTCGTGGAGAAGGTCTGGGGCGACGATCTGCGCGTCGAGGGCGTCGTCGTCGAGCTGCTCGACGGCGTCGACAACCTCGCGGACGCGCTCGCCGAGTTCGGCCCGACGCCGGATCGCCGCGTGGGCGTGCTCGTCGACCACCTCGTGGCGGGCTCCAAGGAGCGGCGGCTCGCGGACGCGGCCCTGCGCACGGTGCCGCGCGGCACGGTGGTCGTGCTGGGACACCCGTACGTCGACGTGTGGCAGGCGGTGCGGCCGGAGCGGCTCGGCCTGGGCGCGTGGCCCGTGATCGAGCGCGGCACCGAGTGGAAGCGCGGCATCCTGCGCGAGCTCGGCTGGCCCGCGGCAACGACCGAGGACGTCGGGCGCGCCTGGCAGCGGATCCTCGCGCAGGTGCGGGACTACCGCGACCTCGACCCGGCCCTGCTGGGCCGGGTCGAGGAGCTCATCGACTTCGTGACGGCGTGAACCCGATGCCGGTGCGTCAGGCGGGGGCGACCCGCTCGCCGACGAGCCGCCTGTACACGTAGGCGCCGAGGAGCGCCGTGATCGGTACTGCCACCAGGAGTCCGACGACCAGGAGCAGCGCTCCGGCGATCGTGACGGCGATCGCGAGCAGCACGGTGAGCAGGACGACCCCGAGATTGCCGGCGACGAGGCTGACGCTCGAGCGGATGGCCGTGATCGCGTCCTGCTCCTTGTCGACGACGAAGAAGATCGCCGCGACGAGGAAGAACGAGACGACGAGCTGCAGCAGGCCGCCGAACCCTTGCAGATACCCGAGCACGAGGTCGATCAGCGCGGTGATCAGGCCGAGCAGCAGGATCCCGCCCACGTTGCGCAGGGCGAAGAACTCCCTGAACTCGGCCCGGCCGCGACGCGTGGCAGCGAGCGCCCCGTGCACGAGCACGGCACCGAGGAGGGTGTTCACGAGCGAGAGCACCGCTGCGAGCAGCCTGTCGGTCATGCTGACGTCAGTCGACGCGAGGAGCTGGTCGAGCGCCTGCGGATCGCGCAGGTCCGGCGTCAGGAGGAAGGAGGCGGCCACGCCGATCGCCACGACCACCAGGGTGGCGCCGATCCACGCCCCGGCGCTGCGGCCGAAGCTGGCCCACGCCCAGGAGAACGCCGACCCGACGCGGACCGGCCTCTCGTCCGGGGCCTGGCCGTAGCCCCACCCAGGTTCCGGGGGCGTGTATCCCTGCGGCGCGTACTGCCCGTAGGCGGGTGGTCCGGAGGGATCCCCGTAGGTCGGCGCTCCCGCAGGTTGGCCGTAGGCAGGCGGCTGGCCGTAGGCAGGAGGTACCGGAGGCGCCGGCGGCTGCAGGTCGCCCTCCTCCTGCCGCTCGTCTCGGTCGTCGGGGTCGCGGGGCGGCACGCCGCCGATGTTCTCGCTCATCAGCTCCTCTTCTCGGCCACTGTCACGGGCGCGAGACCACTCTCTCCGCCGGACGCGGGCACCGCCACCGGGAGACCCCGGGTGATGACGGCCTGGTCCGCGAACCGGTAGATTCGTCAACAAACGGCGTCAACCCCACGACGTCGGACAGGAGCAGTCGATGAGCGTGCCGCCGAACCCCCCGCAGCAGCCGCCCTGGTCCGGCCAGCCCCCCTACCCGCCGCAGCAACCGTCGGGCCCGGTCCCGCTGTCGCCGGAGGACGAGCGCACCTGGGCGATCGTGGTGCACCTCGCCCCGCCCGCGCTGGTGCTCTTGAGCGTGGGCACTCTCGGCTTCCTGACGCCTCTGATCGTCTGGCTGGTCTTCCGCGACCGCAGCCCGTTCGTCAGCGACCAGGCCAAGGAGTCGCTCAACTTCCAGATCACGCTGTTCATCGGCTACGTGATCGGGTTCCTCACGATCTTCATCGGAGTCGGATTCCTCCTTCTCCCGGCGATCTGGGTGATCTCGATCGTGTTCGGCATCCTGGCCGCCCTCGCCGTCAACCGGTTCGAGTGGTACCGCTACCCAATCAACATCCGCTTCATCAAGTGACCCACGCCGGCGCAACGAGCGTGCTGACTTCCTCCTTAAGCGCAGGGCTTGAGGACGAAGTCAGCACGCTCGTTGCGTCGGTCAGGCGGTCAGCTCGCGGACGACCGCGTCGGCAAGCAGTCGGCCGCGCAGCGTGAGCACCGCGCGCCCGTGCACCGCGGCGACGCCGTCGAGCAGGCCCCGGGCCACGAGCCCGGCGACGGCGCGCCGTCCGGCGTCGGGGAGCACGGCGAGGTCGAGCCCCTCGCGCAGCCGCACGCCGAGCATGACGCGCTCGAGCTGCGCCTCGCCCGCCGTGAGCAGCTCGCGACCGGCTCCCGGCGAGCGGCCCTCAACCAGCAGCGACGCGTACCGCCGCGGGTGCTTGACGTTCCACCAGCGCACACCGGCGCCCGCGTCGGTGCCCGACGCCGGTCCCGCGGCCACGTACGAGTGCGCGCCCGGGCCGATCCCCCACCAGTCGTGACCTCGCCAGTACGCGAGGTTGTGCCGGCATGCGCGCGCGTCGTCGCGCGACCAGTTGCTCACCTCGTACCAGGTGAGCCCGGCGGCCGTGAGCAGCTCGTCGGCGAGCTCGTACTTGGTCGCCTGGTCGTCCTCGTCCGGCGGCGCGAGCGCGCCGCGGCGGACCTGGGCATGCATCTTGGTGCCGGGCTCGACCACGAGTGCGTACGCCGAGACGTGGTCGACGCCGGTGGCGAGCACCGCCTCGAGCGAGGCGCGCCAGTCCCCCACCGTCTCCCCGGGCGTGCCGTAGATGAGGTCGAGCGAGACCTCGAGACCGGCGTCGTGCGCCCAGCGCACGACGTCGGGGACCCGCCGCGGGTCGTGGGTGCGCTCGAGCGTGGCCAGCACGTGCGGCACCGCGGACTGCATGCCGAAGGACACGCGCGTGAACCCGCCGTCGGCCAGCGTGCGCAGGGACTCGGGCGTGACGGAGTCGGGGTTGGCCTCCGTGGTGACCTCCGCGCCGGGCGCCAGCCCCCACGCGTCCCGGACGCCCGCCAGGATCCGCGCCAGGTCCGCCGCGGGAAGCATGGTCGGCGTCCCGCCGCCGAAGAACACGGTGGACACGGGTCGCGGCGTCAGGCCCGCGCGCTCGAGGACGCGGGCGGCCAGGTCGACCTCGCTCAGCGCCGTCGTCGCGTACTCGACCTGGGACGCCCCGCCGCCGAGCTCGGCCGCGGTGTAGGTGTTGAAGTCGCAGTACCCGCACCGCACCGAGCAGAACGGCACGTGGACGTAGACGCCGAACGCACCGTCGCGCGGACGAGCGACGCCGTCGGGCCCGGCGTCGGAGACCCACGGCGGCAGCGTGCCGTCGTCGGGCACCGGGACGCCGTCAGGCAGGGCGGGCACTACTTCTTCTTGTCCTTGGCTTCCTTGCCGCTCGAGGCGTCGGAGGACAGGGCGGCGATGAACGCATCCTTCGGCACCTCGACCGAACCGATGTTCTTCATGCGCTTCTTGCCCTCCTTCTGCTTCTCGAGCAGCTTGCGCTTGCGGGAGATGTCGCCGCCGTAGCACTTCGCGAGAACGTCCTTGCGCATGGCCCGGACCGTCTCGCGTGCGATGACACGCGCCCCGACGGCGGCCTGGATCGGCACCTCGAACTGCTGGCGCGGGATGATCTCCTTGAGCTTGGCCGTCATCAGCACGCCGTAGTCGTAGGCCTTCTCCCGGTGCACGATCGCGGAGAACGCGTCGACCTGCTCGCCCTGGAGCAGGATGTCGACCTTGACGAGGTCGGCTGCCTGGTCGCCGGCGGTCTCGTAGTCGAGCGAGGCGTACCCACGGGTGCGCGACTTGAGCTGGTCGAAGAAGTCGAACACGATCTCGGCGAGCGGCAGGGTGTACCGCAGCTCGACGCGGTCCTCGGAGAGGTAGTCCATCCCCTGCATCGAGCCGCGGCGGTCGTTGCACAGGCCCATGACCGTCCCGACGAACTCGCTCGGGGTCAGGATCGTCGCCTTCACCACCGGCTCGCGCACCTCGCGGATCTTGCCGCCGGGGAACTCGGACGGGTTGGTGACCTTGACCTCGGTCCGGTCCTCGAGCGTCACGTCGTAGACGACGTTCGGGGCGGTCGAGATGAGGTCGAGGTCGAACTCGCGCTCGAGGCGCTCGCGCACGATCTCCAGGTGCAGCAGACCGAGGAACCCGACGCGGAACCCGAAGCCGAGCGCGACCGACGTCTCGGGCTCGTAGTTGAGCGCCGCGTCGTTCAGCTTGAGCTTGTCGAGCGCGTCGCGCAGCGCCGGGTAGTCCGAGCCGTCGATCGGGTACAGCCCCGAGAACACCATCGGCTTGGGATCGCTGTAGCCGCCGAGCGCCTCACCGGCGGGCTTGGCGGCGTTCGTGACCGTGTCGCCGACCTTGGACTGGCGAACGTCCTTGACGCCCGTGATGAGGTAGCCGACCTCGCCGACGCCGATCCCCTTGGTGGGGATCGGCTCGGGCGAGATGATCCCGATCTCGAGCAGCTCGTGCGTCGCGCGGGTCGACATCATCTGGATGCGCTCACGCGGGTTGAGGTTGCCGTCGATGACGCGGACGTACGTGACGACGCCGCGGTAGGTGTCGTAGACCGAGTCGAAGATCATCGCGCGCGCCGGCGCACCGGCATCGCCGACGGGCGCGGGCACGCGCTCGACGATGCGGTCGAGCAGCACCTCGACGCCCTCGCCCGTCTTGCCGCTGACCTTGAGGACGTCGTCCGGGTCGCCGCCCACCAGGTTGGCGAGCTCCTCGGCGTACTTCTCCGGCTGGGCCGCCGGCAGGTCGATCTTGTTGAGCACGGGGATGATCTCGAGCTCGTTCTCCATCGCCAGGTACAGGTTGGCGAGGGTCTGCGCCTCGATGCCCTGCGCCGCGTCCACCAGCAGGACCGCGCCCTCGCACGCCGCGAGCGACCGCGAGACCTCGTAGGTGAAGTCCACGTGCCCGGGGGTGTCGATCATGTTGAGCGCGAACGCGTCGTCGCCCACCTGCCACGGCATGCGCACGGCCTGCGACTTGATCGTGATGCCGCGCTCACGCTCGATGTCCATGCGGTCGAGGTACTGCGCGCGCATCGCACGTGGCTCGACGACGCCCGTCAGCTGCAGCATCCGGTCCGCGAGCGTCGACTTCCCGTGGTCGATGTGCGCGATGATGCAGAAGTTGCGGATCAGCTCGGGCGCGGTGGCGTGGGGCACGATGCGCGCGCTGAGCGCAGGTCCGGGGATGGGCAACGCGATCTCGCTCCGTGGGTCAGGTTTCGCTGGGGGTGCGGCCGGCGGCACGCTCGGGACATTCTCCCACGCCGCGCCGGACCGCTGTCCCGGTGCACTGCTGCTGACACCGTCGGCGGTGACCGCTAACGTGCGCCTCATGCCGACCGCGCCGCGCCCGTCCTCGCTCCCCCGGCCCGTGACCGACCCGCGTACCGGCCGGCGCACCGACGGCGGGCCCGAGCTCGACCTCCTCGCCCTGCTGGCGCGCCTCCAGGACTCGTTCGCCGCCGAGGCCGCTGCCGCCGACGCTGAGGCCCCGGTGCCCGCGTGCGGGCTCTGGCGCGTGCGCGACCTCGTCGCCCACCTCGCGGGCGTCCACCACTGGGCAGCGGGGATGGCCCTGGGCGACGCGTCTCGCTCGGAGGTGCTCGACACGGCGGGCCGCGGCCTCGCGGACCTCTACGCCGAGCACGCGGCCGAGCTGCGCGCCGCGCTCCGGACCGCTGGTCCCGACGGACCCGCGCGCACGCTGCTGGGCGCCGGCCCGGCGTCGTTCTGGCACCGCCGGCAGGTGCACGAGACTCTCGTGCACCTGCACGACCTGCGCGCCGCGGCCCTGGGCTCCGGCCTCGCCGTCGCCGCCGAGCGCCCGATCGACGTCGGCCCCGAGGTTTGGGCCGACACGGTGGACGAGGTCGCCACGATGTTCCAGCCGCGCCAGGTCAGGCTCGGCCGCATGGAGCCGCTCGCCCGCACCCTTGGCCTGAGCGCGCCCGACGTCGGCCGGTCGTGGGTGCTCGGTGCGCACGAGGACGGCCGGGACCTGGCCGAGGCCCCGGCCGCGACGGTCGTCGCGCCAGCGCGCGAGCTGGCCCTGGTCCTCTGGCGGCGCCTGACGCCGCAGGAGGCCGGCGTCGAGATCGACGGCGACGCGAGCGCGCTCGGCGAGGTGCTCGCCGAGCGGATCGTGCCGTGAGCCCGTGCAGTGAGCTCATGCAGTGAGCGGCCTCAGGCGAGGCGTGTGACCTCGACCGTCACGTCGAGGTCGCTCCCGCCGGCCCCTGCGTAGACGCCCTTGAGCGGCGGCACGTCGTCGTACTCGCGCCCGCGGCCGACCACGACGTGGTCGCGCCCCACGGGGCGCCGGTTCGTCGGGTCGTAGCCGACCCACTCGCCGACCCACCACTCCAGCCAGGCGTGGGACTCGCCCACCACGGTCTCGCCGACCCCGGCGTCCGGCTTCGGGTGCAGGTAACCCGAGACGTATCTCGCCGGGATGCCGACCGACCGCAGCGCGCCGATCGCGAGGTGCGCCATGTCCTGGCACACGCCGGTGCGGGCCTCCCACGCCTCGGCCGCGGGGGTGTGGACCGTCGTCACGCCCGGGACGTACTCGAGCAGGTCGCGCACGGCGAGGCAGATCGCCTCGGCCGCCGCCTCCGGCGCCAGGCCGGCGGCCGCATCGAGCGCGAGCGCGGCGACGTCGTCGGGCACCGCCGTCGTCGGCGTCTCCACGAGGAACGGCGCGTACGCGTCGAGGACGACGTCTCCGCCCAGGCGCTCCCAGGTGATCTCCGGCTCCCCGGGCTCGTTCGCGTCGATCTCGACCACCGACTCGGACACGATCTCCAGACGCTCGTGCGACCGCAGGACCTCGAACGCCGTCACGGCCGTGCCCCAGTAGTCGCGGTACTCGTCCGCCCACGTGTTCGGCCGGACGTCGAGGCGCGAGGAACGAACCGTCTGCCGCCGGTCGGTCGCCGGGCGCATGCGCGCCTCGTTGTACGACGCCGTCACCGGCGCCGCGTAGTCGAACGACGTCGTGTGCACCACACGCAGGACGCTCACAGCGCCTCCCCCACCCAAGCCGTCGTCACGGACGACGGGAAGTACCTCTCCCGGATCGCGTCGCTCGCCCGAGAGCACGCCTGCTGCACGCGCTCCATGCCGCCGGGCAGGTCCTCGAGCGTGTCCTGCCGCCGGGCGAACTCGAGCCCCGAGCGCACGATGCCGAGCTCGCGCACCGCGTCGTCGCTCACCTCGTGCCGCCCCTCGACCGGCTCGAGCGCGCGCAGCGCCCGCTCCGCCGCGCCGAGGGCGAACACGATCGAGCGCGGGAACAGACGGTCGAGGACGAGGAACGCCGCGGCGTCCTCGTCGGACGTGCGCCCCCGGTTGGCGCGCAGGTAGGCCTCGTGCGCGCCGCACGAGCGCAGGAGCGTGGTCCAGCCGGGCCCGGCGGACCCGAGCCGGGCCTGGGTCGTGAGCAGCCTGGCGGTCATGTCCGCGCGCTCGATCGCCTGGCCGAGCACCATGAAGTGCCAGGTCGAGTCGCGCGAGATCGCCGAGTCCATGAGTCCCGCCACGACGGCGGCACGCTGGCGCACCCACGCGAAGAACTCGTGCGGCCGCTTGCGCCGCCCGACCGACACGACCTCGTTGCGCGTGGTGTTGAGCGTCTCCCACAGCTCGGTCGAGACGATCTCGCGGGCGCGCCGCGCGTTCTCGCGCGCCGCCACGAGCGAGCCCGTGATCGACGACGGGTTCGTCCGGTCGTGCGCGAGCAGGCGCAGGACGACCTCGCGACCGACGTGCTCGTCGTCAGGCGGCGCCGGGTGGTCCATGATCGCGAGCAGCGACCGGCACGCCAGCGACTCCTCGGCCCAGGGGTCCTCGGCGAGCATCTGCACGTGCACGTCGAGGATGCGGGCCGTGTCGTCCGCGCGCTCGACGTATCGCCCGATCCAGAAGAGCGACTCCGCGATCCGGCTCAGCATGCGGCCACCTCCACCTGCTGCTGCTGTTGCTGCTGCTGCTGTTGCTGTGCGGCGACGTCGGCCGGGTTCGCGGCCATCGGCACGCCCGGGGCCGCTGGCGCGACGGCAGCCGCCGTCCCGGCGGCGGCCCCGTCCACCGCAGACCCTCGCTGGTGGCGCGAGCGGCGCTCGAGCACCCAGGTGTCCTTCGACCCGCCGCCCTGCGAGCTGTTGACCACGAGCTGGCCCTCGGGCAGCGCCACGCGCGTGAGCCCGCCGGGCAGCACCCAGACGTCCGAGCCGTCGTGCACGGCGAACGGCCGCAGGTCGAGGTGCCGCGGGCGGAGCGCGCCGTCGACGAACGTGGGAGCGGTCGAGAGCTGGACGACGGGCTGGGCGATCCAGCCGCGCGGGTCGGCCACGAGCCGGGTCCGCAGCGCGTCGAGCTCGGCCCGGCCGGCCTCCGGCCCGACGACGATGCCCTTGCCGCCCGAGCCGTCGACGGGCTTGACCACGAGCTCGTCGAGCCGGTCGAGGACCTCGGCGAGCGCGTCGGGTTCCTGCAGCCGCCAGGTGTCGACGTTGCGCAGCACAGGCTCCTCGCTCAGGTAGTACCGCACGAGGTCGGGCACGTAGGTGTAGACGAGCTTGTCGTCGGCGACGCCGTTGCCGATCGCGTTCGCGAGCGTCACCGTGCCGCGTCGCGCGCAGCCCACGAGCCCCGGCACGCCCAGCATCGAGTCGGCCCGGAACTGCACCGGGTCGAGGAAGACGTCGTCGACCCGGCGGTAGATCACGTCGACCCGGCGGGCGCCGCGCGTCGTGCGCATGTACACGCGGCCGGCCGAGCAGAACAGGTCGCGTCCCTCGACGAGCTCGACGCCCATGAGGCGCGCGAGCAGCGCGTGCTCGAAGTACGCCGAGTTGTACACGCCCGGCGTCAGCACGACGACGGTCGGGTCGGGCACACCGTCGGGCGCAGCCGCGACGAGCGCCGCCAGGAGGCGCCGCGGGTAGTCGACCACGCTGCGCACCCGCAGCCGCGAGAAGAGCTCCGGGAACGAGCGGACCATGGCCTGCCGGTTGGACACCACGTAGCTCACGCCCGAGGGCACGCGCACGTTGTCCTCGAGCACGCGGAACTCGCCGGCCTCGTCGCGCACCAGGTCGATGCCGGAGACGTGGCACCGCACGCCGTTGGGCGGCACGATGCCGTGCGCCGCCCGGTGGAACTCTGCGCTCGACAGGACGAGCCGCTGCGGCACGACCCCGTCCTTCACGACGGCCTGCTCGCCGTACACGTCGGCGAGGAACGCCTCGAGGGCACGCACTCTCTGCTGGACGCCGAGCGTGATGCGCTCCCACTCGTCGGGCTGGACTATGCGCGGCACGACGTCGAGCGGGAACGGCCGCTCCTCTCCCGCGAAGTCGAACGTCACGCCCTGGGCGAGGTAGGAGTGCGCGAGCGCCTCGGCGCGGGCGCTGACCTCGCCCGAGGTGAGGCCTGTGAACGCGCGGTGCACCTCGGTGTACCGGGGCCGCACGGTGCCGTCGCGGTCGAACATCTCGTCGAACGCGCGGCCCTGCGGGTAGTCGTCGAACAGGTCCGCCATGCGCGCATGGTAGACGGAGGGTGCGTTTCGCCGTATTCCCACCACGTTTCGGGCGCGTCACACGGCGTCGCCGCAACGCCACTGATGACCGTAGGCTGACCGCCGTGCCTTCGAATCGCTGGGTCGACCTGCTGCTGAACGTCGCGCGCGCCGTGTCGTCGCCGAAGCGCTCGCGGACGGTGCCGGTCTCCGGCGCCGCCGTCGGCACCTACGTCGGTGACTACACGGGCGTCGTCGACGCCCTGTACGCACCTCGCCTCGACGGCGACCCCGACCCGGGCGAGGTCGTGTGGACGTGGGTCCCGTACGAGGACGACCACACCCAGGGCAAGGACCGCCCGGTGCTGCTCGTCGGGCGCGACGGGCCCTGGCTGCTCGCCCTGCAGCTCACGAGCAAGGACCACGACCGCGACGCCGCGCAGGAAGCCCGGCACGGCCGGACGTGGATCGACATCGGCAGCGGCCCGTGGGACTCCCGGCGGCGCCCGAGCGAGGTGCGGGTCGACCGTGTGATCCGCGTGTCTGCCGACGCGGTGCGCCGCGAAGGCGCGATGCTCGAGCAGCCGACGTTCGACCAGGTCGTGGCTGCGATGGTGCGCTCCCGGGGCTGACCACGGCGATTTTCTCGCCACCGGGCCTCACTGCTATTCTTGGTCGCTGCGTGTCCGCCCAGGTCGGCGGGCACCGTCACAGCTCCTCTCCACGGGTTCCCCACCCCAGTCCCGGGGTTGTGACCGCCCTCTACGACCTATCCGCTCGCCGCCAGGCGAACACACCAGGAAGTCCACCAGTGGCAAACATCAAGTCCCAGCTCAAGCGCATCAAGACGAACGAGAAGGCGCGCCTGCGCAACAAGGCCGTCAAGTCGGAGCTCAAGACGTACGTGCGCAAGGTCCGCGAGGCCGTCGCCGCCGGCGACAAGGAGGCCGCGACCGCTGCACTGCGCCAGGCCTCGCGCAAGCTCGACAAGGCCGTCTCGAAGGGCGTCATCCACACGAACCAGGCCGCGAACCGCAAGTCGGCTATCGCGAAGTCGGTCGACACGCTCTGAGCCGCACCACGCAAGACTTCGAAGGGCGCCGCACCCACCGGGTGCGGCGCCCTTCGCGCGTGTGAGCCCGTCCGGCGCGTACGCGCCGGACGGGGCGTAGGTCAGGACGGGTAGAGCCGCACGTCGGCGACGGACCACCAGCTGCCGGCCGACGCGGTCGCGGTCACCCGGAGCGCACCGGGCGTCCGTGACGCTCTCCGAGCATGCGATCGTGAGCTGCCCCGTGCCGGTCCCCTCGTCGAACGCGCGCCAGGTGGACCCGTCCATGCTCGTCTCCACCCGCCAGCCGCGCGGGTAGTCACCGAGGTTGCCGCCGGCGTCGACGTCGACGCGGTCGAAGGCCCGGACCGCGCCGAGGCTGATGGTGATGGCCTGACCCGGCTCCTGAGCGGCGCCGCTGGACCAGCATGCGCTGCCGTCGTCATCAAGCACGAGCCCGGGTCGTCGGTGCCGACCGTGGCGGTGGCGGTCGCCCCGTCGGAGCTGACCTGCTTCGGGAGCTGCCGGTCCAGGCTCGCCTCGTCCCAGACGAACGTCGCCAGCGCACCACCGGGAAGCGTGTACTCGAACCGCTGCTCACCCAGCGCCACGGCGAACGCGCGCGGGTCGTCTTCTCGTTTGGACCGTGAGGTAGTCGATCGGCACGCCGACGTCGGCCTACGCCTCGACGAACTTCATCAGGTAGGAGCGTGGGCTGCGTGTGCCCGAGGACCTCTCCGTGGCAGGATTCGACGACAGCGACCTCTCCCGCGCGACCCGCCTGCAGCTGACGACCGTACGCCAGCCGCTCGCCGAGATCGGTCGGATCGCTGTCGGCCTTCTGGTGCGTCTCATGGAGGGGCAGGAGGTCGAGCCCTCCACGTCGAGCTGGCGACCGAGCTCATGGTCCGCGACTCGACCGGACCTGCGGCGCGGTGAGTCCGCCGGTGCTCAGGACCGGCGCGCGCGGGCGATGGCCAGCACCGCCTTCTCCACGGCGTAGACCGGGTCGCGCCCGCCGCCCTTGACGTCGGCGTCGGCCTGCGCGACGGCGGTGATGGCCGTGGCGAGCCCCTCGGGCGTCCAACGGGCGAGGTCGCGGCCCGCGTTGCGCACCTGCCAGTCCTGCAGGCCCAGCTCGCGGGCCGTGACGTTCCCACCACGGATCGCCGCGACCCGCGCGAGCGTACGCAGCCGTGTGGCCAGGGCCGCGACGATCGGCACCGGGTCCGCGCCGGTGGCCAGGGCGTGTCGCAGCAGCGCGACCGCCCCGCCCGCGTCCCCGGCGACCGCTGCGTCGGCGACCTTGAACCCTGTGGCCTCGACGCGGCCGCCGTAGTAGCGGTCGACGACCGCCTCGCTGATGGTCCCGGCGGTGTCCGCCACGAGCTGCGCGCACGCCGAGGCGAGCTCGCGCAGGTCGCTGCCGAGCGCGTCGACGAGCGCGCGCACCGCCGCGGCGTCCGCCCGTCGCCGGGCCGCGCGGAGCTCGGCGGCGACGAACTGGACCTTGTCGGCGTCCTTGACGATCGGCTCGCACTCGAGCACG
Organism: Isoptericola halalbus; assembly: GCA_009663185.1. Classification (GTDB taxonomy): domain Bacteria; phylum Actinomycetota; class Actinomycetes; order Actinomycetales; family Cellulomonadaceae; genus Isoptericola; species Isoptericola halalbus. The sequence continues at coordinate 4,825 of VJZX01000049.1, read as the reverse complement.
GGCGCCCCCGACGCGAGGATCGCGTCGAGCATCCGCTTGCCGCGCTGCCCCCCGCCGTGCACGACGACGACGGTGGTCTCGGGGTCTGGCGCGGCCACGTACGCGACGACGTCGGCCACCAGGTCGTCCGTGCACGCCTCGGTGCCGCGCAGGACGACCAGCTTGGCCTCGCCGAACAGCGACGGGCTCGCGGCGACGGTGAGCTGGCCGGCGGCGTAGGTGGCGCCCTCCAGCTCGACCTTCTCGACGTCCGGGTCGCGCTCGCGGGCGAGCCCCGCGACGCCGTCGACCGCCCGCTCGGCGAGCAGCCCCTCAGGGCCGCGCACGAGCACCACCGGCGCGAGAGTGGGGTCGTCCCAGGGGCGGCTGTTGGCGGTGGCGGCTCGTCCGGCGCCGCGGGTTCGGGTCGTGGGTGGCACGCGCCCAGCCTGCCACGTGCCACCCACGCTCCGGCTACCGGGTGCGCTGCACAGAGATCCGCACGACGCGGTCGGTGGCCGCCACGCGGTCGAGCACGAGCTCGTGCCAGCCGGTACGCACGTCGGGCATGACGAACCGCACGACGATGGTCCCGTCGGCGTCCGCCTGCACTGTCCCGAACGCGATGGGCGCGGGCTGCGTGCGGCCCGGTCCGCTCGGGTGGAGCACGACCTGGACCGTCTCGCCGGGTGTGTACCCGGTGTCGGAGAATGCGACCTCCTGGCCCACCACGACCCGCAGCGGGCCGTCGAGCGGCGGGGCGGGCTCCTCGGGAACCGCCGGCTCGACGAACCGGGTGCCGGTGAAGGTGGCGACCGAGGCGCCCCGCTGGTTGTTCCCCGCCGCGTACACGCCGGCGTCGAGCACGTCGGCCGCGCCCGCCAGCGGGGCGGTGCCCACGACGGACCACGGCTCGTCGGCCGAGCTGCGCCAGGAACCCGTGACCGTGCCCGCGTCCGTGCGTTCGAGCCGCAGCTGAACCGGCCATGTCGCCGCGGCGACCTTGGCCGACTCGGTGTCGAGGAAGCCGTTGCCGTCCGCGTCCCACTGCAGCAACGTCCCGCTCGGGCTGGTCGTGAGGGTCACGTAGCCTGCCGCCGTCCCCTTGCCCGCCAGGCTCAGGTCGTTGCGCACGACGAGCCCCGAGCGTGGGTCGGTGTTCTCGCCGGGGGCCATGTCCGCGGCCGTGGTCTCGACGCTGTCGCCGACCGCGAGGCCGTCGTCCTGGTACACCACGCTGAGGTTGTCCTTGGCCGTCCACGCGCCGTCGTTCCCGTCGGAGATCCGGAAGGCGGCGTCGGCCCCCGCGCAGAAGTCCGCTCGCGCCGGGTCGCCCCACGCGACCGCGAGCCACGGCGCGCTCACCTCGGCCGTGCACCAGTCCGGAGCCTCGAACCGCACGACGTAGGTGCGGGCCGCGACCGGCGCGCCGCCTTCGACGGCCGTGACCGTCACGAACGCCCACGGTCGCTCGGCGGTGGCGGGATCGACCGTGACGCTCGCCGACGCCGAGGCGGGGGTACCCGCGACCACGTCGGCGCCCGAGCTCGGGCTCACCGCGTAGTCCCAGACGCCGGGGTCGAAACCCGTGACGGTGACGCCGTCGACCGTGAGGTCGGCCAGCTCGGTACCTGTGGCCGGCGCGAGCCCGAGGATCTGGACCTCGGCGATCGACTGCCAGGTGTTGGTCGCGGTCGTCAGGTCGAGCCTCAGTCCGGTCGTCGGGGGCAGGCTCGACACGTCCAGGTGCACGACCGGCGGCCCGGCAGCCGGATCCTGCGCCACGTCGGCGGCCACGCCAGAGCTGACCCACGCGCCCTTGGCATCCCGATAGCGCACCGCGATCCGCGACGGCCAGGTCGCCGTCGGACCGTCGGCGTACGTGTGGACGACGACCTCGGAGAGCGTGCGCGGCTCGGCCCACGTGTAGTCCAGCGAGCTCGCCCGCGGGTACTGCCCGCCGGACACCCAGTCGTCCCAGCCCTTGCCGAGGCTGCCGTCGTTCGTCGTGCCGGCCAGGTTCTGGCGGCTCGACGCCGTGACGGTGGCCGTGCGCGTCAGGTTGTGGACTCCGTACGCCTCCACCTGAATCGTCCGGTAGAAGGTGCGGCCGGGGGCGAACATGTCGTCGCCCGCGAGCGTGCCGGTGATGCGCTGCGCGCCGGGGTCCGTGAGGACGGTCGGGCTCCAGGTGACCGCGACGTCCTTGGTGACGCCGTCGGCGGTCACGGCGACGGTCGAGGGCAGCTGGCCTGAGATGTCCGTCCCGGCCCGGACGCTCTGCGGGATCCCGGCGGCGTCCACCGTCCAGATCGCGGCTCCGGCGCCCTTGTCGTCCCAGTACGCGGGCGTCCAGCCGTCGGCCCACCGGGGGTCCTGGGTCGACGGGTTGCGCATCTCGAGCCGCCCGTTCTCCCCGATGACGAGCGGCAGCCAGACGTAGGTCGAGTCGGCGGCTCCGCTGTTCCACCGGTCGCCCATGTAGACGAACCGGCCGTCGCCGAGCGGCAGGACGTTCGTCGACTGCGAGCCGAACGTCGTGCGCCGGGTGTCGCCCACGGCGAGCAGACCGTCGCCACCCTCGGGGATGGTGTTGTACTGCACCGTCTCGTACGGGTCGCCGGCCTCGACGCCGCGGATCCAGGTGCCGAGGATGTCGTCGGCGGTGTAGTAGGTCAGCGGGTTCGGGTTCCAGCCCGTCGCGCCCGAGGCGACGACGTAGTAGCGGCCGTCGTGCACGAAGATCGCGGGCGCCTCGAGCAGCCCGCACCGGCGCACGATCGTGTAGTCCTCCCCGGCCACCGGTGCGCCCGCCGTGCCGTCGGCGAAGATCCGCGGGTAGCGGCCGTCGGCGGAGTACTGGATGCCCACGCTGTCGGTCGTGACGGTCTTGGCGACGTTGGTGTAGCTCGCGTCGAGGCGCGCGATGTACAGCGAGCGGTTCTCCTCGGACGAGTAGGCGATGTACGCCACGCCGTCCGCGTCCTCGAACACCGTCATGTCGCGCGCCCCTCCGGGCACCGCGCCCGCCTGGTTGCACGCGGTCTTGTACGTGGTCTCGTTGTAGAGGCGGTAGACGCCCTGGACCTTGAACGGACCGGTGGGCGAGTCGGCGACCGCGACGCCGGCCATCGAACGCGCGTAGTTGCTGCCACCAGGGGTGACGCTGCCGTCGGAGTGCCACCACATGACCCACTTGCCGGTGCTGTCGTTGTACAACACCTTCGGGCGCTCGAAGATGGCGTTGAGCTGTGCGGTGCCGTCGGGCGCCGTCGAGTCCACGTTGAGGTGGAAGAAGAGCTCGTCGATGAGCGCGTCGTTCGGGGTGCCGTCGTCGGCGACGGTGTCGTAGAGGTCGTCGAAGTACGGGGTGGTCAGCTCGTCGCGCGAGGTCACCGACCGCAGGACCACCCCCTCGTTGGTCCAGTTGTACGTGTCCGTGGAGGAGTACATCGACACGCCGGGGCTGTCGTAGTACCCGTTCGAGCGGTCCTCGCCGTACCAGTAGTAGACCGTCGCGCCGTCCTGCTCGGCCGTCACGATCGCGTCGGCGTCGACGCCGAGCTCCTCGGACGTGGCAGTCGCGCCGGCGGGCGGATCGTGGACGACCACCTGGCCGCCGTGGGCCTGGATGTGGCGCCCGTCGGTGTCGTACCAGTGTGGCCGGAAGTAGTCCGCCGCCGTCAGGCCGGGGTCGCGCACGGCCGGGTAGGAGGCATAGGTCACGGGCTCGGGGATCGTCGGCACGGCTGCGACCGCGGTGGTCGCCAGGGCCAGCGTGGCCCCTCCTACCGCGATCGCCGTGGCCGCGGCGAGCACCGCTCGGGCCGGTCGGGGAAGTCTCACCATCGATGTCGTCCTCACGCGTCGTTGCGTTCATGTTTGCGTAAACATGCCGGGGCGTCGTCAGCGTAGGGGCGCGGGCCACGCGTGTCCACGGGGCCTCCACGAACGGGCCCGATCCGAACAGGAACGATCACCGCGCCCGGCCGCAGGCGAGCCCGATCTCGCTGTCGCGCACCACGAGCGCGGCCGTGCCGCACTCGTCCGTGCGCACGAGCGCGGACCCCACCCCCGCGTAAAGGTCGAGCGCACTCTCGGTCGGGTGGCCGTAGGTGTTGTCATCGCCCACGCTCACGAGCGTGACGCGCGGCCGCAGGAGCTCGGCGAGCTGCCGCGACTGGTCGGCCGAGCCGTGGTGGGCCATCTTGACCACGTCGACGCCGCCGGACCACCCGGACGCGCGCAGGTCGGCGAGCAGCGTCTCCTGGCCGGGCCGCTCGAGGTCGCCGAGCGCGACCACCTCGATCCCGCCGGGCGTGCGCAACCCGAGGGCGACGCTCGCGTCGTTCGCCCCGTCGCCCTCCTCCGCGCCCGACGACGCGCTGGTGGCGCCCAGCACACGCCACGACGTCGCACCCGCGACGCCGGCCTGGCCCGGCACCGCAGCCTGGACCGGGACGCCCGCGGCGGCGAGGACGTCGCGCGCCCGCGTGGCGTTCGACGGCGGCTCGTCGAGCGGCGAGACGAGTGCCGCCGCAATGCTCCGGCCGGCGATCACAGGCTCGAGCCCGCCCACGTGGTCGGCGTGGAAGTGGCTCAGCACGAGCAGGTCGACCCGCTCGACCCCGAGCCGGTCGAGGCAGCGCCCGGCGGCGTCACCGGGCGGACCGACGTCGACGACCACGGCCGACGTGGCGCCCGTCCGGACCACGAGCGCGTCGCCCTGCCCGACGTCGCACGCCACGACCTCCCAGTCAGGCGGCAGGCCGCGGTCGGCGGACAGGGCCCGGGGCAGGACGAGCACGCCGGCCAGCGCCACGGCGACCGCCAGAGCCGCGACCGC
>VJZX01000048.1 GCA_009663185.1 Isoptericola halalbus | reverse complement strand
TACCTGGCCAAGTACTCGACCAAATCCGCAGGCATCGACCCGACGCGTCCGCGCCCGCACCTGGCCGCGCTCACCGAGGCGTGCCGCTCGCTCGCCGCCCGCGCCCTGACCGGCTGCTCCTTCAACTGCGCCGAGCGCGCCGCACACCGGCACCCGCGACTGTGCGGCGACTGCTCGGCCAACCCGTACGCGCTGCTCGGTCACTGGTCGTCCATGCTCGGCTTCCGCGGCCACTCCTCCACCAAGTCACGCCGCTACTCCGTCACCCTCGGCGCACTGAGGCGTGCCCGACGACGATTCCAACGCCTCACCGCGGCCGCCCACCGCACCGGGCGCCCCCTCGACACCCGCGACCTCGAAGCCCGCCTCATGGCCGACGACGAAGAGACCACGCTCGTCGTCGGCTCCTGGACCTACGAAGGCACCGGCTGGCCCCGCGCGGGAGACAAAGCCCTTGCCGACGCCGCCGCCTCCCGCGCCCGCGAGTACGCCCGATGGCGAGCAGACCAGCGCACCACCCGCCCGGCGCGATAGCCGACCACACCGCAGAGTCACAAAGTGAGGGGGCAACCATGGACGAGTACCTGACGACAGAGGAAGTCGCGACGTGGCTGAAGGTCGCGCCGTCGACAGTGTGCCGGTGGCGGCTGGCCGGGAAGGGGCCGCGCGTGACGTGGCTGTCCCCGTCGCTGCCCCGCTACCGCAAGGCAGACCTGATCGCCTGGCTGGAAGGGGCAGCGGCATGACGGTCCGCAAGACCCCGGGCGGCCGATTCCGGGCGCAGCTCAAGAGTGGGCGCGATTTCGTCACGTCACGGACCTTCGACACCAAACGCGAGGCCGACGCCTGGCTTCGTCGGGAACGTGCCGCGCTGGATGGCGGCTACGACCCGCGCGCCGGCAAGGAGCGCACGGGCAAAGTCCTCGAACGCTGGCTCGCGGTTCGGGAGCGCACGGTGGCCGTCAAGACGTACCGGGCTGACAAGGATCTGGTGCGGCTCATGCCGACGTCGATGCAGAACCTGCACCTGTCGTCGGTCACCGGCCGGGAGGTGGCCCGGTCGTTCGAGACCTTGCTCTCGGTCGCTCCCCCGCGCTCCGCCGGCGCGAAGGGCCGGGCGCCGAAGCCGCTCGAGTACACGTCCGTCGTGCGCTACCGCGCGAGCCTGTCGACCTTCTTCGCGTGGTGCGTGCGCGAGAAGCTCATCGCGGCGAACCCCGTCACGGGGGTCGAGGTGCCGAAGAGCTCGCGGGAGCGGACCGAGATGAACCCGTTCACCGAGGCCGAGCTCGAACGGCACTTCGCGCTGTGGGCGGACCGCGACCCGGTGCTGGCGAACGTGCTGCTGGTGCTGGGGTGGACGGGACTTCGGTGGGCTGAGGCGCGGGCCCTGATCGTTGGCGACTTCGTGGAGGTGCCGACGCCCGGCCTGCTCGTGCGGCGTTCCGATCCCGAGGGCGTCGGGCGCAAGGCCACAAAGGGAGGCACTTCGCGTCGGGTGCCGTTGGCGAACCGAATCCTGCCGCTCGTGCGGGACTTCGCGCACGGCAAGGCGCCCGGCGACCTGCTGCTGACGACGTCGCAGGGCGCGCAGCTGCACCGGTCCGCCGTCCTGCGGACGCTCGCGTGGCCGAAGACTGGTGGCGGGCGCCGGCTGCACGACCTGCGGCACACGGCCGCGTGTCTGTGGCTCTCCCGCGGTGTCGACCCCGGAACGGTCCAGGCGTGGTGCGGCCACGAGTCGATCGCGACGACGAACCGGTACCTGCACTTCCTCGGGACCGGCGCCGATCGAGCGGGCCTGAACAGGCTGAACCAGGGTCCGGGGAGCGCGGGGGGTGCGCGTGATGCACATGAGGGGGCCTGAGATGCGAGAAACCCTCGCCTTCCCCGGGCCGTTTGGGCGGGTAAGACGAGGGTTTCACCTCGGCGGAGCCAGGGGGATTCGAACCCCCGACCTTCTCATTGCGAACGAGACGCGCTACCAACTGCGCCATGGCCCCGAAGCGGTCCCAAGACTAACATCCAGGAACCGCCGGTCCGCAAATCGGCTCACCCCGCCACGCGGCGCCTGGCGAGGATCTGCTCGAGCGGCAGACCCAGCGTCTCGGTGCGCTGACGCGGCGGCTCAGCCGTGAGCAGCTCCTCGGCAGGAGACTCGGCCGGGGCCCCGCTCGGGCTCACGTCCGACGTCGTGTCCGACGGCGGCACATGCGACGCGCTGGCACCAGCGTTCACGGTCGTCCTGACCGCCGATCCGCCCGACGCCGACCCCGCAACGGGCGTCGCGCCTGTGAGCGGCTTGGGCTCCCGCCGGGGCGCCTCCGGCTTGGTGACGTACGTCGGCAGCGGGACGGGCACGGGGTCCCACGCCTCGCCGCCGACGCCCGGGCGCGCGGGCGCATCAGAGGGCGGCTGCTCGATCACCGTCACCGGGCGCTCCTGCGACACCCCGAGAACTGGTTCAGGCTCCGCAGCGACGTCCGGGCGCGCCTCGGCGGCCGTGGCGTCGCCCCGGCGAGTCCCCACCGAGGTGGGTTCGCGAGGCGTACGCGTGGCGACGTCGACCCGCGGGATCATCTGCGTGTGCGTGGCCGAAGGGTGCACGGCGCGCCCCGTGACGCGGGCACGGTTGCGAGGCGCATACGGGCCGCCGTTGGCGAGCGCCCGAGCCTGGACCGCCTCGCGGCGGGCGGCGCGCTGCGCGGCGGCCCACCGCGCGTCGGCCCGCCGCGCCGACCTGGCGGCGAGGCGACCGAGCACGAGGACCAGCGCGAGGAGCGCGGTCGGTGCGGCACCGCCCCACCAGTGGATGTAGCCGAGACCGACGACGGTCCAGCCGGCCGCCGTCAGCACCATCAGCAGGAGCGTGAGCAGCAGCCGACGACGAGCGCGGGCAGCGCGGCGCTCGAGCATCGCCAGGCGCGAGGCCCGCACGGCAGGCGTCGCGCCGGTGGCCGTCCGCCGCTCCAGCGCGCGGCCCCTGGAGACCTCCGGCATCCGTCGCTCCCCTCCTCCGGCATCAGTGATCGGCGCGCCGGCTACCAGGAGCGGCACCGACCGTCGCGGCTCCGCCGGCGACGGGATCGTCCCGGACAGGCCGCCCGCCACTGCCAGCACCCGCAGGCCCCCGGAGAACCTGTCGTCCACCCGGGACTCGAGCAGCTGCTGGCGGTGCCCCAGACGGAGCGGTACCCAGTAGCCCAGCCACAGGACGAACAGCGCGAGCGCCGCGAGACCTGCTGCCGATTCCACGTCACGACGGTAGGCGCACACGCTCGCGGTACCTGGTACCGCCCCCGGCGTGTCCGCGCACCGCAGGCCGACCGAGTTTTCGGCCGCGCCGTCATCGAGCCCGGACCGGACCTAAGGGGCCTCACGCAGACGCTGCCAGCGGGCCAGCAGGCCCTCCGGCGCCTCCTCGGCGGTGAGCGCGAACGTGCGGTGGTCGCGCCACCGGCCCTGGATGTGCAGATAGCGCTCGCGCAGACCCTCGTCGCGGAACCCGAGCTTCTCCACCACCCGCAGGCTCGGGGTGTTCTCGGGCCGGATGTTGATCTCGATGCGGTGCAGGCCGAGCACCGTGAAGCAGTAGTCGGTCGCCATCGCCACGGCGGTGGGGATGGCGCCGCGGCCCGCGTACTCGCGGGCGATCCAGTAGCCGATGCTCGCCGAGCACAGCGAGCCGTACGTGATCGAGGACACCGTGAGCTGGCCGGCGAGCGCGCCGTCGAGCTCGACGGCGAACGGGAGCGCCGTGCCGGCCCGTGCCTGCGCGGAGAGCGCGCGGAGGTACTCGCCGAACGTCGACGTCGCGGGCTGCTCCGCAGGCGACGTCGCCTCCCACGGCTCGAGCCAGGAGGCATTGACGGCGCGCAGCCGCATCCAGTCCGACGCGTCCCGGCGACGCAGCGGACGCAGCACGACCGACCCCGACGGGCCGTCGTCCCGCAGCGTCACAGGCCACGGCTTGGACACGGACCACCCCTTCGCGACCTTGTGCGTCATCGCACTCCTTCCGACGCCGGGCGCCACCGGCTTCCTCCGGCACCGGACCCTGCCACAATGGGGCCATGCGCGGCGACTCGACGGGAACCAGTGCACGCCAGCCGTACCCGATCTTCCCCGGTATGGAGGTCGCCGAGGCGAAAGACGAGCTCCGGCGCGAGATCCGTGCTCGCCGCGCGAGCCGGCCGCCGCGCCTGCGGGCGCAGGCGTCCGTCGCGTTCGCTGACGTCCTCGAGACGGTGCCCGCAGTCCTCGAGGCGAAGGTCGTGGCGACCTACGCGTCGCGGCCGACCGAGCCGAGCACGTCCGAGCTGCTCGAGCGGCTCGCCGCCCGGGGCGCGCGGATCCTCCTGCCCGTCCTCGGCGCCGGTCTGGCTCGCGACTGGGCCGAGTACACCGGCCACGGCGACCTGCGCGAGCGCGCCCCGGGGCGTCCGCCCGAGCCGGGTGGGCCGACGCTGGGGCCCGAGGCCATCCTGGAGGCCGACGTCGTCGTCGCCCCCGCGCTCGCCGTCGACACTCGCGGTGTGCGCCTCGGCCAGGGCGGCGGCTGGTACGACCGGACGCTCAAGCAGGCGCGGTCGGGCGTCCCCGTCGTCGCGATGGTGTTCCCAGAGGAGATCTACGACGCCGTCGAGCGGCCCCTGCCCGTCGAGAACCATGACATGCCGGTTCACGTCGTCGTGACGCCCGAGCGCTGGCAGGACCTTCCCGCGTAGCCTGCGGCGAACGCCGGACACCCGCTCGCCGACCGCCTGGTCAGGGGACGAGCGTCGCGGTCGCCGCGGCGGCCTCGGCCACCGCCTCGCGGGAGAACGGCCACGCGAAGGTCTCGCCGGTGGCCCACGCCTCGAGCTGGTCGTCGTAGTGCGGCGACGCCGGGTGACCCGACACTCCCGTGACCGTGACCCACGTGGAGGCGTCGACCTCGCCCATGTCCACGACCATGCGCATCGACGGACCGGTCCGGACCTCGAAGCTGCCGGTGCCGGCGTCCCACCCGGTCGCGTTGACGATCGACGAGCCGCCCGGCATGCGCACCGGGCTCGGGTTCACGTAGTCGCGCACGAACCCGGGCGTGCCCTGGCCGCTGAGCAGCGGGTGTGCCAGCCGCAACCGGTGCAGGGTGCCCCACGTCCAGTCCTCGGGCTCCTTGGACAGCTCTACCGTGAGGTCTCGGCGTGCCGAGACGAGCGCCTGCGTCAGGATCTCGTCGCGGGACTCGACGACGTTGAGCGTCGAGCGGTCGTCCCACAGCTCGTCGTCGGGGCGCTCGAGCAGGCCCTGCATGACGACGAGCCACCGGTCACCGCCCGACGGGCGCATCGTCTCGGGCAGGTCGTCCCAGAACGTGTCCTCGAGCAGGTTGCGCCACGCCGCCGCGAAGTACGCGGCAGCCGGCGACTCGGCGTCCATGCGGCCGTCCCAGTCGGCGAGGAGCTCCTGGCCTGCGGCGTCGTAGTCGTCGTCGAGGTCGACGTCGAGCAGGACCGGCACGAGGGCCTCGGCGAACGGCGACCAGTCGTCCTGCTGGATGCCGTTCATGTCCTCGACGGTGAACGGCCGCCCGGTCGCCATCTGTTCGCCCAGGAGCGCGCGGATGCGCTGCGCGCGAAAGCCGTAGTCCCAGTCGCGCGAGAGGAACGGCGCGGACCGCGGCGGGAGCACCGCCTGGTTCGCGGCGACGATGAACCCGGACGCGGGATCGAGGGCCCGAGGCATCTCCTCGGGCGCGACGTAGCCCTGCCAGTCGTAGCGCGGGTCCCAGCCCGGGCGCGGCCAGGAGCCGTCGGACGGGACGGGACCGTCGACGTCGGCGCGGACGGGGACGCGGCCCGGCGCCTGGTAGCCGATGTGACCGTCCGCCGTCGCGAAGACGATGTTCTGCGCGGGCACCTCGAACAACGCGGCGGCAGCCTGGATGTCGTCGGCGTCCTGCGCGGTGTTGAACGCGAAGACGGCGTCGGCGGTGCGGCCCGGCTGGAGCGCGGTCCAGGCGAGCGAGACCGCGTACTCGCCGAACTCGGTGCCCGCCTCGGTCGGCGCGGCGACGATCTCGTCGATGTCGAGCACGCCCGAGACGATCGGCCCGTGCGCGGTGCTGCGGACCTCGAGATCGACAGGTCGGGCGCCGGCGACGCGGATCGTCTCGGTGCGAACCTCCATGGGCTCCCACCTCTCCGCGGAGCGGTCCGCGAGCCACGTGCCCTCGCGCACCCGCTCGATGAAGAAGTCGGTGACGTCGGCGCGCATGTTCGACAGGCCCCACGAGAGCTGGCCGTTGTGGCCGATGACGACCCCCGGGAAGCCCGCGAACGAGACGCCCGCGACGTCGAACGGGCACCCGTCGTCGACGGTGGCGCAGTGCAGGCCCACCTGCGACCAGACGTCCGGCGCGCCGAGGGACAGGTGCGGGTCGTTGGCGAGCATCGGCGCGCCCGAGGCGGTGTGCTCGCCCGAGACGACCCACGAGTTCGAGCCCGTGCCATCGCCCCGGCCGACGAGCACGGGCACGGCGTCGAGCGCCCGGTGCACGGTGTCCAGCGCGCGCCCGACCGCGGGCGTGCCGTACTCGGAGGCGACGGCGGAGGCGGTCCGCGCGGCGCTGCCGCCCGCGTCGGCGCGCTCCGCGTTGCTGAGGATCGGCCTGTTGCCGGCCACGGAGTAGTCGGGGAAGAGGTCGTCGACCAGCGCGACGTCCTCGAGCGTGCTGTAGGCCAGGGCGCGCTCGAGCTCGGTGTCGTAGTTGCCGCGCAGGTCCCACGCCATCGCCTTGAGCCACGCGAGCGAGTCGACGGGGTCCCACGGCTCGGGCTCGGGCGGGGCGACGCTCAGGCCCAGCACCGTGTACTCGAGCGCGATCTCCTCCGGGTCGCGCGCCTCGAGGTAGGTGTTGACACCCTCGGCGTACGCCTGCAGGTACTCGCGGGTCTCGGGCGAGATCAGGTGCCACTCCTCCTCGGCCACGCGCCGCCAGCCGAACGTGCGGATGACCATGTCGGCCTGGATCGCCTCCGGCACGTCGCCGACGAGCTCGGCGAGCCGCCCGGACGTGACGTGCCGGCGGTAGTCCATCTGGAAGAAGCGGTCCTGCGCGTGGAGGTATCCCTGCGCGAGGAACAGGTCGTGCGTCGAGTCCGCGTAGACGTGCGGGACGCCCTGCGCGTCACGCACGACGCTCACCTCTGCCTCGAGGCCCGGCACCACCTGCTCGCCGCTCAGCGTGGGCAGCGGGCGACGGACCGTCACCACGGAGAACGTCGTCGTCGCGACGAGGACCAGCGCGACGACCACGGCGATCCCCGCGACCAGTCGGCGGAGCCGGGATCGCCCGCGGCGAGGGGGTGCCGGGGTTTCGTCGATGTCGGGTGCTTCAGCGGTGGGGCTCGCGGACACGCAGGCGAGACTACCGTCCGGCGTATGATTGGCACTCACAGCGGTCGAGTGCCAGGTCCGGCGGCCCGGCGCCCGCCTGCTCCGGTCCGTACGAGGACCGGCCTGCCGACCTGTTCGCCCGAGGAGAGCACGTGCCCACCTACGCCTACCGGTGCGCCGACTGCACCCACGCCTTCGACATCCACCAGGCGTTCACCGACGACGCCTTGACGGTCTGCCCGGAGTGCTCGGGCAGGCTGCGCAAGGTCTTCGGCTCGGTCGGCGTGACGTTCAAGGGTTCCGGGTTCTACCGCAACGACTCGCGCTCGAAGTCATCCTCGAAGGCGGGCTCGTCCACGAGCGCCTCCTCGTCGGCCTCATCCTCGGGGTCGTCGGACTCCTCCGGCTCGGGGTCCTCCGGCTCGGGGTCCTCCGGCTCGGGGTCCTCCGGTTCGGGCTCGTCGTCGAGCTCGGGCTCCTCCGGTTCGAGCTCGTCGTCCTCGACCTCCAAGGCCGCCTCCGCCTGATCGCGGCGGGCGAGGCCGTCCCCAGCGCGCCGTCGTCCACAGCCCGCCGTCCCGCCGTCGGGAACGACGCTGAGGCGCCCTAGCGTGCCGGGCATGCGCACCGATCCTTCCGACACCGCCGCCCGCCGTCGTGCACTGCGACGCCGACTGCACGCCGCAGCGTGGAGGACGCGGTTCGTGCTCGTCGCTCTGTGCTGCGGGCTGGCCGCGACCACCGCCGTGCACGCGCTGCGACCGGACCCGCCGCCCACGGTCGACGTCGTCGTCCCCCTGCACCCGCTGGTGGCCGGCGAGGAGGTCGACGCGGACGACCTGACCGTCCGCACCGTGCTGGCCGAGCTGGTACCCGACGACGTCCTCACCGACCCCGGCGACGCCGTCGGCCGCGTGCCGGCGATCGAGCTGCCCGCGGGGCTGCCCCTGCACGAGACGCTGGTCGCTGGCGGGGGTGTCGTCGCGCTGGCGCCCGACGGTACGGTCGTCGTCCCCGTCCGCCTCGACGACGCCGCCTCGGGCCTGCTGCGACCGGGCGACCGGGTGGACCTCGTGACGGTGGACGCCGGATCGCTCGACGTCGAGCTGGCCGAGGCCGACGACGGGCCTGCCGACGGCACGCGCCACCTCGCTCGCCGCGCCCTCGTGCTGCCCGGTGTGGCGGGGCGCGCGGACGGTGACGGGGCGGGCTCCCTGCTCGTCGGCGGGACGGCGCAGGGCAGTGCCTCGGTGACGCTCGTCGCCGTGCGGCCCGAGGAGGCGCCGGCCCTCTCGGCGGCATCCGGCCGCGGGGCCGTATCGGCGGTGCTCGTGCGCTGAGCCTCCCGCCCGCGGCGAGGTTCGTTGCGATCGTGCCCCGCCCAAGGCAAGAATCCCCTCGGTCCGGCCAGGCAGCCGCCCGGCCTCAGCGACGCACGAGCCGAGGGAGAACCATGCTCAAGGGCTTCAAGGAATTCATCATGCGGGGCAGCGTCATCGACCTCGCGGTCGGCATCATCATCGGCGCCGCGTTCACCGGCGTGGTGAGCTCGCTCGTCGAAGATGTCCTCAACCCCATCATCGGAGCCGTCTTCGGCAGGCCCGACCTCAGCGCGTGGGACATCACGCTCCGCCCCGAAACCGCGACCACAGAGGCATCCGTGCTCGCCATCGGCACCTTCCTCAACGCGGTGATCCAGTTCCTCATCGTCGCCGCGGCGCTGTACTTCGCCATCGTCACGCCGCTCAACAAGCTCGCCGAGCGCCGCAAGCGCGGCGAGGAGCCGGAGCCCGCAGCCCCCGCCGAGGACGTCCTGCTCCTGCAGGAGATCCGCGACCTGCTCGCCGCGCAGCAGAGCGAGGCCCGCTCCGTCCGCTGACCGCATCTCGCTGTGTGGGCAGCGCTGCTACCAGTGGGGCGGGACGTCGCGCCGGAGCCGCTCGTCATTCGACTCGTGGCCGCCACGCTCGTCGGCGCTGACGCCCGGCGGCGCCTCCCGCTCGGTACCCCGCCGCACGGCTCGCCGCGGCCCACGGCGGCGCGGGGCGCTCTCGGCGGGAGTGCCGCCGTCGGGCACCTCGGGGCTCTGCTCGCTCACACGCCCATTGTCCCGCACCGTTGTGGGCGGACTCTTGGCCCACTCTCCGGCCGGAGAGGGGGCCAAAAGTCCGCTCACAACGCTCAGTCGGTGGGTGGGGTGCCGTCGTCCTCGTCGTCCTCGTCAGGCAGCACGGGCACCTCGCGCGGCGGCACGACGCCGCCCGCGGTGCCGACCCGCTCGTCGCGCACGCGCTGGACGAGCCGGCGCACCCGCTCGGCCTCGCCGTCGGGGTCGAGGAACGCGGCGGCCGACCACACCTGCGTCACGACCCACCCGAGCCGCTCGAGCCGCTCGGCGAGCTGCCGGTCGCGCACCCGGACGGACGGCTCGGCCACGTACGCGGCGTCGTCGGTGAGCACTGCGACGAGCAGCTCGCCCGGCAGGTCCGGGTGCCCGACGACGAGCGGGATCCGGTCGCCGTCGCCCGTGCCGAAGTCCGTCTCGACGAGATAGCCGAGCTTCCACAGCCGCTCGCCGACGTCGACGAGCAGCTTGTCCGGGGCGCGCGCGACGTCGACGCCGTTGCCCAGCTCGACCTGGTCCGCGGCGCCCGAGCGCCGCTCGGCGAACGCGAGGACCTCGGCGAGCAGGTTCGGACCCGCGCCGCGCAGCCGCTCGGCGTCGAGCGCGTCGGACGTGAAGCACGAGACCACGTGCAGGCGCCTGCGCGTCGCGCCGAGCGCGCCGAGCAGCATCGCCTCTCCCCCGGGCTCGCCCAGCACCCCGAAGCGGTGCAGAACGCGCCCGTGCGGCGTGCGGCCGAAGCCCACCGACAGCAGGATCGTGTCGCGCGACAGGCCCGCGACGCCCGTGATGTCCGCCACGACGACCGGCTCGGGCCGGCTGCCCGAGAAGAACGGCGCCAGCGCCGGGTTCGCACGCACCTCCGCGAGCAGCGCCTCACGGATGCGGTCGGCGTGCATGGCGGTCACGGTCACGATGCCGAGCGTCTCCTCTGGCCGCGTGAGCGCGTGCTCGATCGCGACCTCCACGACGCGGTCGACCTCGGCCTGCGTGCTCTCGACCGTCCCCGAGACGGGGTCCGGCATGCCCGTGCCACCGACGACGTCGAGGTGCACGAGCGCCTCGGCCCGCGGCAGCGGAGCGGGACGCAGCCCGCCGTACCCGTGCGCGGCGAGCAGCCGGGTCAAGGCAGGGTCTCGGCGGTTCTCGCGCGGCTGCAGGGCCACGGTCGGCAGCAGCGTGGACAGCTCGTGCACCGCGCTGCCCGACGCCGAGCGCGGGTCGCCGAGGACGACCACCTGCCGACCTCGCGCGATCGCCGGGATCACCACCTCGACCGGCACGTGCTGCACTGCGTCGAGGACCACGAGGTCGACCGTCCGGGACGCCGGCAGCACGTGCGGCACGAGCGTCGGCGTCGACACCAGCGCGGGCCGCAGCCGCCGCAGCACGTCCCCGTGCCGTTCGGCGAGGTCCCGCAGCGTCGTCAGCCTGCCCTCGATGAGCTCGGTGAACAGCGCCTCGGCGTCGTCACGGTCCTCGCGCATCGCCCTGCCCAGGTGGGCGCGCGCGGCCACCCGCGCCGGTACGGAGAGCGCCTCGACGTGGCGCCGGTCGAGCTCGCGGAAGCGCCGTGCGAGCGCGTCGAGCCCCGCGCCGTCCTGTCCGGCGAGCGCCGGGTCGGCCGCCAGGATCTGCTCGAACACCGACGACCACCAGGCCAGCTCGAGCTCCGCCTCGACGTGCTCGGGACGCACGCGCCGGGCGGCGAGGTCGTCGACGAGGTCGGCGAGGCCCGCCGCGCGCACGCGTCGCAGGGCGGCCGTGCGCTCGGGCAGCGTCTCGAGGGCCCGGGGGTCGGCCGCGAGGCGTTGCAGTCGCTCGGCGAGCGCGTCGAGGTCGAGGTCCAGCAGGTTCCCCCCCATGGGCGTCGGGGCGAGCACCGGCTCGAGCGCCTCGAGGTCGATGCGCACGGCCTCGTAGGTGTCCTCGATGCTCGACAGGCCCTCGGGCAGCGTCGGCCAGCCGCCGCGCACCGAGTGCCGCGCCCAGACCTCTCGCTGGGCCTGCACCTGCACCAGGGCGGCGTGCATGTCGGGCACCCGCACGCCCGGACGCACCATGTCCTTGGCGCGCTTGCGCAGCCGCCGCCGCGCGACCCAGCCCATCTCGATGCCGTTCTCGGCACGCCACCGCCGTGACGCCGTCGCCTGGACGAGGTCCGCGGCCGTCCGCTCGAACACCATGGGGTGGAACGCGTCGAGCGTGCTGCGCATCCCTGCGAGCATCGTGAGCTGGTCGCCCCACTGGCCGACCGTCGTCGGCGCGCCGAGCCCCGTGACCTCCCCCGTGTACGCGATCTGGCGGAGCAGCTGGGGCAGCGTCGCGTCCTTGAGCCGGCTGACCCGGATGAGCACGTCGTGCGCGTCCCCGACCGTGTGCAGCTCGGCTCCGTACCACGGGGTCGACGCCGGCCGCAGGGTGTACGCGCCGAGCTCGCCCGCCCGGCGCAGGTCGGCCGCGACTGCCCGACGGCGCGCGGCGTCGAGCCCGAGCACCGACTCGGACGGCAGCCGCACCGTCGTCGCGGGGGCGGGCCGCTCCGCGGTGAGGCGCGCGAGGGCCTGCAGCGCGTCGTACGCCGAGACGCCCCACGGCGTGCGCGGGCGGTGCAGCGCCTCGATGTAGCCCGTGAGCTGGGTGCGAGCGCCGATGAGCGCGTCACGCAGGCGCCCGATCGCCTCGGCGTCGGTCTGCTCGGGCTCGGACGCCATCGCCGCCAGGAGCCTCCGCGAGACCTCCTGACGCCACGTGGGGTGCGGCGGCACGTCGAGCAGGAGCCCGTCGAGCCCGAGGCCCGAGAGCCGGTGCGACAGCCGGTCGGCCGCCCGCCGGTGCCCCGTGACGTACAGGACCGAGCGACCTGCCGCCGTCGCCTCGGCCACCACCGCGGCGAGCGTGCCGGCGACGTCGGAGCTCACCGGCGTGTCGACGAACAGGTGGCTGCCCGTGGCCAGTGCCTCGACGACGTTCCGCTGGTGCGGGTCGAGGTCGCCGACGCCGCGCTCGCGCGTCGGGTCCGGGTCCGCCCGCGTGAGCGCGGGCAGCGCCGCATCGCCGATCGCGGTCTGCGCCTCGTCCACGCCGGCCAGGGCCGCGACCACCTCGTGGCGCTCGAGCGACGGCGCAAGCTCGTCGAGGTCGTCCACGAGCACCTGGCCCGGGTGCACGAACGTGCCGACGAGCATGCGGCGGTCCAGCTCGAAGTCCTCGAGCACCGCGTCGCCGAGCGCCGCGATCCGGGCCAGGACGTCGGTCGGGTCGAACCCAGCGAGCGTGAACGTCGCCTGGGCGAGCGACCCAGGGTCGAGCAGCGCCCCGTGCGCACGCAGCGTGCGCGCGAGGACCGGGTTGATCTCGGCCGTCGGCTCGAGCGTGAGGTCGTAGTCCGCCTCGCCGTCACCGCGCGGCGTGAGCGTGACAGGGCGCAACAGCACGGGCGCGTGGACCGTGCGGCCCGGTGCGGGCGCATCGTCCGGGCCGGGCGGGTGCGGCGCCTGGGGCGACGGCACGGCCGGGCGCGCGCCGTCGCGCGCGGTCATGGTCACCACGGGGATCGAGGTCGTCAGGACGGGCTCGTGCTCGTCGCCGCCCGACGGCGCCGGGGTCTGGTCGTGCGTCTCGCCGTCGGCGGCGCTCGCCTCGTCCGGCGTGCCCGACGACGGAGCCACCGGCTGTACGTCGACCGGCACCGGGACGGGTACCGGGGGGACGGAGCGCGCCACCCGCGCGAGCGCGGCGACGTCGTTCCGCTGCGGCCCAGGAGGCTCGGTGCCGTCGGCGGGCTCGGTCCACGTCGCGACGCCGATGGCGAGGTAGGTCGCGGCCACGCCGTACCGGGAGGCGTGCTCGGCCGAGCGTGCGGCCACGGCGCGGGTGCGGCGGCGCGCCCCGGGCAGGGTCGCGCCCTCGCGCACGAGGTTGCTCAGGCGCGTCGGTCGACCGGCGAACAGCTGCGCGACGCCGGACGGGTGCGCCGCGGACAGGTCGACGATCGCCTCGCCCAGCAGGCCGACGTCGGCCAGGCTCGACCCGCCCACGAGCTCGACGAGGGAGGCACGCCAGCGCCCTGTCGCGGCCTCGACCTGCTCGGCTGCGGTGGGTGGCGTGACGAGGTCCGGGCGGCTGTCCGACCGGGTCTCCGGCGGTTCCGTCACGGGCTCGGCCCGGGACGCCACGGCCGAGGCGTCGGCCGCGCGCGCGGCGGTGGATCGACGAGCGTTCACGCCAGCACGGTAGACCGGGCGAAGTACCGTCCCGTGCCCGGCACGCCGACGACTCCGCGAACACACGGCCCCTCCGGACACGCTGACGCCCCTCCGGTAGGGGGGCCGAAGGGGCGTCGATCCGGAGCGTCTCCGGGTGTAGGACAGCACGCACCGCGCAGGGGGCGGGCGATGCGTGCTGCCACCGGCAGTCTGACCCCTTGAACGTTGAGACGTCAATATCTCCTGGACGTGTGTCCAAAGACTCCGTAAATGCCTCGCGGCCGGGAAATATGCACCGTAGGCTCTTCGGTCCGTGAGGAAGGTGCTCGAGGGGGTCGCGCCCGCCCGGATGGGAACCGGCTTCCGCTGGCTGCTCGCGTCGTCGTGGACCAGCAACATCGGCGACGGCATCGCGCTCGCGGCCGGCCCTCTGCTCGTGGCCTCCCAGACCGACTCCGCCTTCCTCGTCGCGCTCGCCGCGCTGCTGCAGCGCCTGCCCTGGCTCCTGTTCGGGCTGTGGGCGGGGGTGCTCGCCGACCGGCTCGACCGTCGTCGCGTCGTCGTCGTCGCGAACGGGCTGCGCGCCGTCGTCGTCGTACTGCTCGTGACCGTCATCGCGACGGGCAACGTCTCCATCGGCGCGGTCCTCGCGGCGATGCTGCTCATGGGCGTCGCGGAGGTCTTCGCCGACACGACGTCCCAGACGCTGCTGCCGATGCTCGTGCCCAAGCGCGACCTGGGGATCGGCAACGCGCGCCTGCAGGCCGGGTTCCTCACGGCCAACCAGCTCGTCGGGCCGCCCGTCGGCGCCTTCCTCTTCGCCGCCGGGATGGCGTGGCCGTTCGTGGTCCAGGTCGTGACCGTGCTGCTCGCCGTGGTGCTGATCGGCCGGATCACGCTGCCCCCGGTTCCACGGGCCGAGGGCACGCCGCACGTGCGGCGGGACATCGCCGAGGGGCTGCACTGGATCTGGTCGCACCCGCCCGTGCGGACCCTCGCGCTGGTCATCCTGGTCTTCAACATCACGTGGGCCGCACCATGGGCGATCCTCGTCAAGTACTCGCTCGACCACCTGCAGATGGGGCCCGTGGGCTTCGGCCTGCTCGCGACGGCGTCGGCCCTCGGCGGGCTGCTCGGCACGTTCTCCTACGGCCGGCTCGAGCGCCGGTTCTCCCTCGCGACGCTGATGAAGGTGTGCCTGTCGCTCGAGGTGCTGTTCCACCTGTCGCTCGCGCTCACGACGACGGGATGGCTGGCCCTGGTGATCCTCTTCGTCTTCGGAGCCTACGCGTTCGTGTGGGGCACCGTGTCGAGCACCGTGCGGCACCGGGCGGTGCCGACGCGGTTCCAGGGGCGGGTCGGCTCGGTCTACATGATGTGCGTGTTCGGCGGGATCGTCGTCGGCAACGCGCTCGGTGGGCTCATCGCCGAGCGGTGGGGGCTGACCGCGCCGTTCTGGTTCGCGTTCGTCGGTGCGGGCGCGACGCTCGCGCTCGTGTGGTCGCAGCTGTCCAACATCGCGCACGCCGAGGCCGACTGACCGCGAGGTAGAACGTTTCCCGCCGAGGTAGAACACCTCCCGCCGACGTAGAACGTTTCCCGCCGGGGTAGAACGGTTCGGCACGACGTAGCACAGCGGCGTCGACCAACGGTCCGGCGGGGGTCAGAGGAACGCGCGGACCGCCGTCTCGACGCCGCGCAGCTCCGCGAGGCCCTTGAGCCGGCCGATGAGCGAGTAGCCCGGGTTGGTCGCGCGGTGCTGGTCGTCGAGGAGCTGGTGGCCGTGGTCGGGGCGCATCGGGATGCGCGGCCCGCCGGTCGCCTCGCGACGGCGCTCCTCGAGCACGAGCTGCCGGATCACGCCGACCATGTCGACGTCGCCCGCGATGTGGTTGCCCTCGTGGAACGTGCGCGGGTCGGCCTCGCGCACCGTCGAGCGTAGGTGAGCGAAGTAGATGCGGTCGGCGAGCTCCTCGGCCATCGCCACCAGGTCGTTGTCCGCCCGCACGCCGTACGAGCCGGTGCAGAACGTGAGCCCGTTCGCCCGCTCCGGCGCGGCCTTGAGCAGGTATCGCGCGTCCTCGGCCGTCGAGACCACGCGGGGCAGCCCGAGCAGCGGTCGCGGCGGGTCGTCCGGGTGGATCGCCAGCCGGACTCCGACCTCCTCGGCCACGGGAACCACGGCCCGCAGGAAGTACGCCAGGTTCTCGCGCAGCGCCTCGGCGTCCACGTCGCGGTAGGTGGCCAGTGTCGCGCGCAGCGAGGCGAGCGTGTGGTGCTCCTCGGACCCGGGCAGCCCGGCGATGACGGTCGCCACGAGCTCGTCGCGCTGGGCCGGCGTCATCGCGGCGTGCGCCTCGCGCGCCCGCGCGACGTCGGCGTCGTCGTACTCCGCGTGCGCGCCCGGCCGTTCGAGGATGAAGAGGTCGAACGCCGCGAACGCGTCCTGGTCGAACCGGAGCGCCCACCCGCCGTCGGGCAGCTCGTAGCGCAGGTCGGTGCGCGTCCAGTCCAGGACGGGCATGAAGTTGTAGCAGACGACGTCGATGCCCGCCTCGGCGACCGCGCGCAGGCTGGCCGTCCACACGTCGATCGCGGCGTCCCGGCCGGCGTCGCCACGCTTGATCGACTCGGTCACCGGGATCGACTCGACCACGGACCACGTCAGCCCGGCCGCCTCGATCTCCGCCTTGCGGACGCGCACGGCATCGACCGTCCACGCGACGTCGTTGGGGACCTCGTGCAGCGCGGTCACGACACCGGTCGCGCCCGTCTGGCGGATGTCCGCGAGCGTGATCGGGTCGGCCGGACCGAACCAGCGCCAGGTCTGCTCCATGCCCGCCAGTGAAGCACCCGCCCCACAGATTTGGCAACCGGTTGCCAAAGGGCGGACGATGGGGTACCCAGGAGGCGTGACTTCAGACGACGCCGCGCGGACACCGGCGCCCGACCCCGGCAAGCCCGCGACCATCTACGACGTCGCCCGGGTAGCCGGGGTGAGTCCGTCGACGGTCTCCCGCGCGCTGAGCAAGCCGGGGCGCATCAGCGCGACGACGGAGTACCGGATCCGCGAGGCCGCCGCGAGCCTCGACTACCGCCTCAATCCGATGGCGCGCGCCCTCCCGACCGGGCGCACGAATACCCTCGGCGTGCTCCTCTCGGACATCACGAACCCGGTGTACTTCGACCTCCTGCGCGGCGCGGGCTCAGCGGCGACCGCTCACGGATACACCCTGGTCATGGCCGAGTCTCAGGAGTCCCCGGAGCAGGAGCAGGAGGCCGCGGTACGGCTCCTGCCCGCCGTCGACGGGCTCGTGCTCGTCTCGACCCGGCTCGACGACGCCGCGATCACGCAGCTCGCCGACCGCAAGCCGCTCGTCCTCGTGAACCGTCAGGTGCCCGGCGTCCCCGGCCTGGTGCCCGACGCGCGGCCGGGCATCACCGCGGCGCTCGACCATCTCGGAGGGCTCGGTCACCGCTCGATCGCCTACCTCGCCGGGCCCACCATCTCGTGGATGAACATGCTGCGCCGGGACGCGGTGTTCGAGGGCGCGCCTGAGCGGGGCATCTCGGTCGTCGAGATCGGGCCCAACGCCCCGACGCTCGACGGCGGGCGCGCGGCCTTGCGTCGCGTCCGCGCGTCGGGCGCCACGGCGGTCCTGACCTACAACGACCTCATCGCGATCGGGCTCCTGTCCGAGGCTCAGGCCGGCGGGATCGACGTGCCGCGCGAGCTGAGCATCGTCGGGTTCGACGACATCTTCGGCTCCGACTTCACCTCGCCCCCGGTGACCACGATCCGCACGCCGCTCGCCCGCGCCGGCAGGGCGGCCGTCAACCGCGCCGTCGCCGAGATCGCCGGTGAGGACGTCGACGGGAGCGTCGACCTGACGACCGAATTCGTCCTGCGGGGATCGACGGCGGCGCCCAGGGACGAGCGCGGCGCCTGAGCGCGAGCCGCTACTCGCCCGTCGCGCCGTCAGCGAGCTCGCGTGCGATGTCGAGGTGACCCGCGTGCCGCGCGTACTCCTGCAGCACGTGGAAGCAGATCCAGCTCAACGTGGGTGGGTCCGACATGAAGCGCCCGCCCACGGCGCCACGGTCGGCGAGGTCGTGATTCTCGAGAATCTGTCGCGTGCGCTCGCCGCCCGCATGCAACGCGGCAACCAGCTCGGCCGGGGCGACGCCGTCGGGCACGCGCCACTCACCGGCCGGCTCGCCGTCGACGTGATCGCCCCACGGGTCGGGCACCTGCTCGCCGAGGAAGCCCCACACGAACCAGCGGCGCTCCATGTGGACGAGGTGGATCAGCAGCTCGAGCGGCGTCCAGCCTGACGGGAGCAGGCTCGTACGCAGCTGGGCGTCGGTGAGCCCGTCGAGCTTCCGCTCCACGGCGGCGCGGTAGTAGTCGAGGTAGGCGACGAACTGCGCGACCGGTTCGGGCGAGTCGAGCGTGGGTTCGACGTCGGAGAGCGGCACAAGTGCAGCGTACGGCGCCGTGCAGGCTCCCGGCCCGGCCCGCGCGCCCCAGGTGTGATCCGCACCACGTCACGTCCGAGCGCGCCCGGGTGTCGAAGTGGTGAGAGACCACTTTGGAGGGTGCGATGCACAGGAACCTCATCGATGCCGGGGCGCGGGTGGGTCGCTTCACCACGCTCACCACGCTCCGCGGCCGAGGCCGCAACCTGGTCCGGGAGCTCCGCCGGCGCCGCGTGCAGCTGCACTGGACCACCCTGCTCGGCGTCGTGTCCGTCGCCTGCCTGCTCGTCCTGACCGTGACGGGGATGCTCCTGTCGAGCTACACGCCGTCGAGCCAGCCCGTCGTCTACGACGGACCGTACGAGCCGCTCGTCGGGACGGAGGTCTCGGCTGCCTTCGACTCCACGATGCGCATCTCGCTCGAGCGGCCGGGCGGGCTGCTCGTGCGGCAGACCCACCACTGGGCGGCGCTCGTGCTGCCCGCCGCGATGATCCTGCAGATGCTCGCGACCTTCTTCACCGGCGGGTTCCGCCGGCCCCGACGCCTGAGCTGGGTGCTGCTGGTCGCGCTCTTCGTGGTCGTCCTCGTCGGTGGCTGGAGCGGGTACGCGCTTCCGGACGACATGCTCTCGGGCACGGGGCTGCGCATCGTCGAGGGGATCCTGATGGCGATCCCGTTCATCGGGACCCGGCTGGCCGTCTGGGTGTTCGGCGGCCGGTTCCCCGGCGAGATCATCGAGCACCTCTACCCCGTGCACGTGCTGATCG
Source organism: Isoptericola halalbus (assembly GCA_009663185.1). GTDB lineage: Bacteria > Actinomycetota > Actinomycetes > Actinomycetales > Cellulomonadaceae > Isoptericola > Isoptericola halalbus. The sequence goes on along the minus strand of VJZX01000048.1, from coordinate 639 downwards.
TCCCGGTGCTGATCGGTCTCCTGCTGATCGCCCGGGCGGGCCTCGGGTACGCCCGCGGCCAGGCCGCTCTACCGCCATCGCCGACAAAGGTCGCGCCGAGGCTCGGGGTTCCACTGTGGCCCGACGCCACCGTTCGGGCAGCCGGTCTGACGGGCATCACGACGGGAGTGCTCATCCTCCTCGGCGCGACGTCGACCATCAGTCCTGTCTGGAGCTACGGGCCGACGTCGGCGGGCAACGTGGGCGCCGGCAGCCAGCCTGACTGGTATATGGGCTTTCTCGACGGAGCGCTGCGCCTGGTGCCGGCCGGGTGGGAGACCGAGTGGTTCGGATGGACGTGGACCTTCGCGATCCTGGTCCCGCTCGTCGCCGTCGGACTCTGGTTCCTCGGCTTGGTGGCCTACCCGTTCGTCGAGTCCTGGATGACGCGGGACGTGGCCGACCACCGCGTCCTCGACCGGCAGCGCAACGTGCCCGCACGCACGGGGATCGGCGTTGCCGGGATGCTGTTCTACGCGGTGCTGTGGGCGGCCGGGAGTGCCGACATCATCTCCACGCAGTTCCAGGTCAGCTTCGAGTCCGTCATCACGGCGTCCCAGGTCCTGCTCGTCCTCGGGCCGCCGCTGGCCTTCGAGCTCA
>VJZX01000047.1 GCA_009663185.1 Isoptericola halalbus | reverse complement strand
AGGCGCTGCGCGCGGCCGGCGCCGAGCACGCGCACGAGCGCCGCGCCGCCGCCCGGACGGCGGCCGCCCGCCTCGCGGTGCGGCTCGTGCTGCCCCTTGGCGTGTGCTTCCTGCCCGCGTTCGTGCTCGTCGGGCTCGTGCCCGTCCTGCTCGCGCTCGGCGTCGACCTGCTCTCGACGTGAGCGCCCCATCGTCCGGCCGACCCGGCCGGCATCCCTCCGGCCACGCGGCCGGACCTACCGAAGGAGGAACCCATGATCCGCACCGAGAACGCCGAGCTGGCCCCCGGCGTCGAGCCCGGCGTCCTGGCCGTGGACCCCGCGACCGATCCCGAGGCCGGCTTGGCCACCGCGGAGTACGCCATCGCGACCGTGGCGGCGGTCGGCTTCGCGGGCCTGCTCATCACGGTGCTCAAGAGCGACACCGTGCGCGGGCTGCTCGAGGGCATCATCAGCTCGGCCCTGTCGATCTGATGACCGCGCACCGCAGGGAGCGGGGATCGGTGACCGCCGAGCTCGCCGTCGGGCTTCCGGTCGTCGTGCTGCTGCTCGTCGCGGTGCTCACGCTCGCGGCCGCGTCCACGGCGCAGATGCGCGCCCTGGACGCGGCTCGGNGGGGATCGGTGACCGCCGAGCTCGCCGTCGGGCTTCCGGTCGTCGTGCTGCTGCTCGTCGCGGTGCTCACGCTCGCGGCCGCGTCCACGGCGCAGATGCGCGCCCTGGACGCGGCTCGGGCGGCCGCGCGGGCCCTCGCGATAGGAGAGGACGAGGCGGCGGCGCATGCCGCGGCCGCACGCGTTGGTGGCGAGCAGGTCGAGGTGAGCCTCGCCCGCGCCGGGGAGTGGGTCGAGGTGACCGTGTCCGGGCCCGTCGCCGCCGGGTGGCTCGCGAGCACGCCGCTGCGGGCGACGGGCGAGGCCGTGGCGTGGGTCGAGCCGTGAGCCGCGGCAGGCCCGGCGAGCCCGACGAGCGCGGCGCCGGCACGGTGCTCCTGCTCGCGGTGGCTGCCGTCGTCGTGCTGCTCGCGCTCGCGATCGCGGCCCTCGGTGCGGCGCAGCGGGCTCGTGGCGTGGCTCAGTCGGCGGCGGACCTGGGGGCGCTCGCGGCGGCGACGGCGCTGCGTCACGGCGTCGATCCGTGCGCGACGGCGGCGGCGGGCGTCGAGCGCAACGCCGCGGAGCTCGCCGCATGCGAGGTCGAGCCCGGTGGCGTGGTGCGCGTGACGACCGCGTGCGCCGTCGCAGGGCCGGAGTCCTGGGTCGGTGCGCTGCTCGGCGAGGCGAGCGCTGCGGCCCGTGCCGGACCCGCGACCGTCCGGACGGGTTGAAACTCTTGCGTATGGCTGCTGTGGTTTATAGCATGTCTGCTATGCCTAGTAGAGAGAGTGCGACAGCGACACGGGTGTCGTCATCGCTTCCGGGCACGGACGTCGTCCTCGACGTGCGGGACCTGCGGATGCGGTACGGGACCCATGACGTGCTCACGGGCGTGAGCTTCTCGGCGAACCGGGGGGAGGTGCTCGCCCTGCTCGGGCCCAACGGAGCGGGCAAGACTACGACGATCGAGATCCTCGAAGGCTTCCGCATGCGTTCGGCAGGCGAGGTCCAGGTGCTCGGCAGAGACCCCGCGCACGGCGACGAGGCGTGGCGGGCGCGGATCGGCGTCGTGCTGCAGTCCTGGCGTGACCACGTCCGCTGGCGCGTGCGCGAGCTGCTCGCCTACCTCGGCCGGTTCTACACCCCGTTCTCGACGCCGGACCAACCACGGCCGTGGGACGTGGACGAGCTTCTCGAGGTCGTAGGGCTCACGGCTCACGCCAACCAGAAGATCAAGTCGCTCTCCGGGGGCCAGCGGCGCAGGCTCGACGTGGCGATCGGGATCGTGGGCCGGCCGGAGCTGGTGTTCCTCGACGAGCCGACGGCGGGCTTCGACCCGCACGCCCGACGCGAGTTCCACGAGCTCATCCACCGGCTGGCGGACTTCGAGTCGTCGACGATCGTGCTCACGACCCACGACCTCGCCGAGGCCGAGCGCGTCGCGGACCGGATCCTCGTGCTCGCCGACGGGGCGATCATCGCCGACGGCTCTGCTGAGGAGCTCGCGCGGCAGATGGCGACGCCGGCCGAGGTGCGGTGGGTCCAGGCGGGGGAGCGGCACCTGCACGCCGTCACCACCGGGGACGCGACCGAGTTCGTCCGCCGGCTGCTCGCGACCGACGGTGGTGAGGTCACCGAGCTGGAGGTCAAGGGCGCATCGCTCGAGGACACGTACCTGGCGCTCGTCAACCGGATCGAGTCCGGTCAGCAGGCACCCGGTCATCAGGCACCCGGTCGGGACGGCGTTCCGGCCGGTGGAGAGGGGGCACGGTCATGACGACCACGACCACCGCGGAGCGACACCGACCGGACCCCCGCGCGGCCGCGGTCCGCGCCGGGCTGGCACGAGGCCTCATCGAGGTCCGGCAGTCTCTCACCGCCCCCGGCGACCTGATCTGGTACTTCTTCTTCCCGCTGGCATTCGCCGTCGTGCTCGTCTTCATGCGGGGATCGACGGTGCCCGGCACGGACTTCGCGCTCGGCGCCATGGTGCTGCCGAGCATCGTCGGGATGAGCATCGCGTTCGGTGGGCTGGTCGGTGCGGCCAGCACGCTCGCTGTCGAGCGGGAGGACGGGACCCTCCTGCGGGCGAAGGCGACGCCGAACGGGATGCTCGGCTATCTCGTGGGCAAGATCGTCAACTACACCCTGACCACGCTCTTCTCGCTCGTGATCCTGGTCATTCCCGCCTGGACCGTCAGGCACGACCTGGTCATGGACGCACGGTCGTGGCTCGTCCTGCTCGGGATCTTCGTCCTCGGGATGATCGCCACGGTCCCCATCGGGACGGCGCTCGGCTCTCTGATGACCAGCTCGTCCCAGACCGGGCTGCTTCTGCTCGGCAGCATGCTGCTCATCGCCCCGTCGGGCATCTTCTACCCGATCACGGCGCTGCCCGTGTGGCTGCAGTGGGTGGGCCAGGCGTTCCCGTTCTACTGGCTCGGGCTGGGTGCGCGGTCGGCTCTGCTGCCGGACTCCCTGGCGGTGGTGGAGATCGGCGAGTCGTGGCGCACGGGCGAGATGGTGGCCGTGCTCGGGCTGTGGGCGGTCGCAGGCCTCGTGCTCGCACCGATACTGTTGCGCCGCATGGCACGCAGGGAGTCCGGCTCGAGCGTCGCCGAGCGACGTGAGAAGTGGCTGACCCGAGGTATGTGACGACAGTGAGCGAAGGGACGAGCGCCCCTACCGTGGTCGGGCGCGACGACGCCACCACCCCCGAGCGGGCTACCGCTCCCGCCGGCGCTGCGACCGACGCCGGGCGCGACGCGGTGTACAACCGCATCTCGATGCTGCGCGCCGAGCGCGGCATCTCCCGCCGGGAGCTCGCCGACGCGCTCGGCGTCCACTACCAGACGGTCGGCTACCTGGAGCGCGGTGAGTACAGCCCCTCGCTCTTCCTCGCGCTGCGCATCGCGGAGTACTTCGACGTCGCGGTCGAGGTGGTGTTCTCCACCCGACCGTTCCCTCGGCTCGGCGACCCCGGAGCCTGACCGGAGAACTCCGACAGTCAGGACGGGTTGACGTTGAACAGCGCGGCGCGCTCGCTGATGACCTTCGCGCGGGCGAGGCGCGGCTTGTCCGACCCGTCGCGGATCACGGACCCGGCCGCGGCGAAGTCGGCCAGGAAGTCGAGCGCCCAGGCGACGTCGGCGCCCGACGGGCTGAACGACTCGTTGATCACCGCAGGCTGCTCGAGGTCGAGGCACAGCTTGCCCGTCATGCCGAGCGCGACGGCGTCGCCCGACTGCTCGCGCAGCAGCGCGTGGCTCGACCCGACCGTCGGGCCGTCGATGGGGCCGGGCAGGCCGCCGATGCGGCTCGCGGTGACGAGACGCGAGCGCGGGTAGGCCATGGCGAGGGCCTCGTTGGCCGTGCCGGTGTCGCGGCGGTAGTCACCCGAGCCGAACGCGAGGCGGAACGCGCCCGGGGAGCGCGCGATGCTCACCGCGTCCTCGATGCCGAGCGCCGACTCGACCAGGGGGATGACGGGCAGGTGGCCGCCGAGCCGCTGCACGGTGTCGACGACCTGGTCGGGGCTCTCGGTCTTGGCGAGCATGACCCCCGCCAGGCCTGCGGCGTCGCGCAGGGTGCGCACGTCGTCGGCCCACGCCGCCGACCCGCGCTCGTTGATACGGACCCACGCCCGCCCGCCGCGAGCGAACCAGTCGAGGATCTTGGCCCGTGCCTCGTCCTTGCGGCGGTCGTCGACGGCGTCCTCGCAGTCGAGGATCACCTGGTCGGCCCGCGACAGCTGCGCGTCGTCGAACACGTCGTCGCGCAGCGCGTTGATCAGGAGCCACGAGCGGGCGTTCGCGGCGTCGACGCGTGTGCTCTCGCGGGCCTGCCGGCGTTCGGTGAGGTCGGTGTCGGTAGTCACCCGTCGATCGTAGGGGGCTGCGGTGCGTGGGCCAGCACCGCGTCGAGCAGGCGCACGGCGGCGTCCTTGTCGAGGGGTGAGTTGTAGTTCCCACACTTGGGCGACTGGACGCACGCCGGGCAGCCGTCGGTGCACGGGCAGGCGGCGATGGCGTCGCGCGTGGCGCGCAGCCAGGTCGCACCGAGGTCGAACCCGCGCTCGGCGAAGCCCGCGCCGCCGGGGTAGCCGTCGTAGACGAACACCGTCGCCTGTCCGGTGTCGGCGTGCAGCGCGGTCGAGACGCCGCCCAGGTCCCAGCGGTCGCATGTCGCCAGCAGCGGCAGCAGGCCGATCGACGCATGCTCGGCCGCGTGCAGCGCACCCGGCGCATCCTCGGGGGACACGTCGGCCGCGCGCAGCACGAAGTCCGGCACGGACCACCACACCGCCGTCGTGCTCAGGGTCCGCGACGGCAGGTCGAGCGGCTCGGTGCCGAGCACCTGCATGTCTGGGATCCGGCGGCGCTCGAAGCTCACCACCTGGCTCGTGACCTCGACCGGGCCCAGGCCCCACGTGACCGGCCCCCATGCGCGCTCGAGGCCGGACCGGGAACCCTCGGGCGCGTGCTCGTCGATCGCGATCTCCATGACCTCGCGCGACCACGTCCCGTGGGCGACGTCGCGGCGCACCACGAGCGCCACCCGGTCGGCCAGGTCGAGATGGTCGACGACGTAGGTCACCCCCTGGTGCGTGTACACCGCGCCGTCGTGCACCTGGCCGTCCGCCGACCAGGCGTCGACGGTGCCGAGCAGGCGCCCCGTCGTCACCTCGACCACGCGCACCGGCTGCCCGCCCGAGCCGCGCAGGTCGGCCATGCCCGACGCCGGCTGGGCGTGCGTCCAGTACCAGCCCGACGGGCGCCGGCGCAGGAGCCCTCGCGCGACCAGGACGTCGAGCACCTCGCGAACCTTCTCCGGCTCGCCGAACGCGGCCAGGTCGTCGGTGCGCAGCGGCACCTCCTGGGCGGCCGCGCACAGCTGCGGTGCGAGCACGTAGGGGTTTGCGGGGTCGAACACGGTCGCCTCGAGCGGGGCGTCGAAGACGGCCTCCGGGTGGGTGACGAGGTAGGTGTCGAGCGGGTCCTCGCGCGCGACGAACGCGACCAGCCCGTCGGCGCCCGCCCGCCCCGCGCGACCCGCCTGCTGCCACAGCGACATCCGCGTGCCCGGCCAGCCGGCCACCAGCACCGCGTCGAGCCCCGAGATGTCGACGCCGAGCTCGAGCGCGTTGGTCGTCGCCAGACCGAGGAGTGCCCCGGATCGCACCGCCCGCTCGAGCTCGCGGCGCTCCTCAGGCAGGTAGCCGCCGCGGTACGCGGCGACCCGGCGCGACAGCTCGGTCGACACCGGACGCAGGTGGTCGCGCGCCTGCTGCGCGACCGACTCGGCGCCGCGGCGGGACCGCGTGAACGCGAGCGTCCGGGCGCCGTGCGCGGCGAGGTCGGCGAGGAGGTCCGCCGCCTCGGCCGTCGCCGAACGGCGCGGGTGCTCGGGCGCGGCGTGCTCGGTGACCACGGGCTCGGTCTCGCGCTCGGTGTGGTCGGCGTCGAGCGGGTCGGGCAGCGCCCAGGGGTCGCCGGCGTGGTCGGGTCCGTCCGGCTCCGCGCTCGAGCGTTCGAAGCCGTAGGTGCCGATCTCCGGCGGCTGCCACAGCGCGAAGGTGCGCCTTCCCGACGGCGACGTGTCCTGCGTGACCGCGGTGACGTCGTCGGGCAGCACGCCGAGCAGACGGGCGGCGCTCGCGACAGGTTCGGCCGTCGTCGCGCTCGCCACGACGAACACGATCCGGCTGCCGGCGGGGCCGTAGTGCGCGGCGAGGCGGGTGAGGCGTCGGAGCACGAGCGACACGTGCGCCCCGAAGACGCCGCGGTAGGCGTGGCCCTCGTCGACGACGACGTAGCGCAGCCCACGCAGGAACCGCGCCCAGCGGCGGTGGTTCGGCAGCAGGGAGAAGTGCAGGAAGTCGGGGTTGGTGAGCACGACGTCGGCGTGCTCGGTGATCCAGCGTCGCTCCTCGATCGGGGTGTCGCCGTCGCACGTGGACACGCGGACCCGGCCGCGGCTGGCCGGGGCGGCGCCGGAGCCGGAGCCGCCCGGTACGGCGTCGAGGAGCCGCTCGAGCGCCGCGAGCTGGTCGGCGGCGAGCGCCTTGGTGGGCGAGAGATAGAGCACCGACCCGCGTGCTGCCGCCCGTTCGATGCGGCCCGGGTCCAGGATCGCGGCCGCGACGTCCTCACGGACGGCCGTGAGCGCCGGGAGCCAGAACGCGAGCGACTTGCCCGAGCCCGTCGACGTGGCGAGCGCCACATGCCGTCCGCGCCATGCTGCCTCGGCGGCCTCGACCTGGTGCACCCACGGCCGGTCGACACCCAGTGCCCGGTACGCTGCGACGACGCCGGGGTCGGCCCAGCCCGGCCAGTCTGCCGACTCGCCCGTGCGCGCCCGGAAGGTGCGCACGTGGGTGAGCCGGTCCGCGCGGGCGCCGTGGGCGGTCAGGACGTCGAGCAGCGGGTGCCGGTCGGCGTCGGGGCGGTCAGCGGGCACGGTCGACAGTCTCGCACCGGCCTGGGCGCGACGGCGTCCCGCCGGATTCTGCTATATGTGAGCGATGTCCAAAACACCGGAATTGCAGCGCCGCTTGCATCCCGGATCGTCCTCCCTGGTCAGCGGCCTCTCCCGTAATGTGCCGCGTCGGCGTGGGAGCGCGACCATACGGCCCACCCGGCCGGTCAAGGGCTCGTGACTTGCCCTGTGCCCCCGCCAACTTCGTCCAACACCTCATCGAAGGACATCTCATGCGTCACTCACTGGCCATCGGCCTGGGCTCGGCCGCCCTGGTGCTGCTCTCCGCGACGCCGGCCCTTGCCGGCGGTTCGGACTCGCCAACGCCGTACGTGGTCGGCGCCGACGGGCTGACCCTGCCCGCCGGCACCACGTTCCCGGACAACGGGCACGTCAACATCCGCTACACCATGCCTGGGAGCGACGCGGAGCTCGCAGCCGGCGTCCACTTCGAGTCGCTCAACGACCAGCCCTCCGGCCAGTTCGTCGGGCAGTCGTTCCTGCCCTGGTCGTACCTGATCGAGGCCGACGAGTACTGCATCACCTGGGTGCAGGTCGCCGACTTCAACGAGCACTTCGGCGAGGGCGGCCAGGAGCCGGTCTGCACCGACGGGTCCACGACGACGACCGACGAGGTCGAGGAGCTGGAGGAGGTCGAGGACCTGGACGAGCCTGGGGACAAGGCCGATGACGAGACGGACACCGACGAGACGGACGCCGGCGACACCACGGAGGACGGCGACACCGACGTCACCGACGAGGGCGACACCACGGACGTGACAGGCACCGTCGACGAGAACGCGACCACGGACGAGTCCACGACGGACGACGGAACGGACGAGTCCACGACGACGGACGAGAACGCGGACGTCACCGCGTCGGACGAGACCGACGTCGTGACCGTGTCGGGCGACGGTCCTGTCGCGACCGCCGTCGAGGAGGCCGCGCCCGCCGCCGGGGAGCTGGCGCACACGGGCGCGACGGCCCTGCCGGTCGCACTCGCGGCCGGTGGTCTGGTGCTCGCCGGCGCGACACTGCTCGTCCTCCGCGCACGGCGCGCAGCGTCGGTCTGACGCCACATCAACGACGGCGGCCCCGAGCGTCACGCTCGGGGCCGCCGTCGTGCTGCGTCTCAGGGGCTCAGCACGGCCGCCATCGCGCGCGAGAGGTACCAGGGGTCGACGACCGCGGTCAGCTCGCGCGCGGAGTGCATCGACAGTATCGCCGCGCCGACGTCGACCACCCGGATGCCGAGCCGCGTCGCCGTGAGCGGGCCGATGGTCGAGCCGCACGGGATCGCGTTGTTCGAGACGAACTCCTGGCTCGGCACGCCCGCGGCCGCGCAAGCCGTGGCCCAGCGGGCCGCCCCGTGCGCGTCGGTCGCGTAGCGCTGGTTCGCGTTGATCTTGAGGATGGGCCCGCCGCCGGCGACGGGCCGGTTCGCCGGGTCGTGGCGCTCGGGATAGTTCGGGTGCACGGCGTGCCCGACGTCGGACGACACGCACAGCGACGCCGCGAACGCCCGGTGCCGCTCCTCGGAGCTCGCGCCGAGACCGGCCGAGATGCGGTCGAGCACGTCGGCCAGGAACGGGCCTGCGGCGCCGGACCGCGAGGCCGACCCGAGCTCCTCGTGGTCGAACGCGGCCAGCACGGCGATCCCGGAGAGCTCCTCGGGCGCCGCGCCGAGCAGCGCGACGAGCGCGGCGTGGGTCGAGAGCAGGTTGTCGAGCCGGCCCGACGCCCACAGCGCCTCGCCTGCGCCGAACGCCCGCGGCGCCTGCGTGTCCGCGAGGACGACGTCGTAGCCGACGACGTCGGACGCCTCGACCGGGGTAGCCGCGCCCGCTGCGAGCGCCGCCAGGACGTCGGCCGACGGCTCGGCGAGGCCGATCACGGGCTGGGTGTGGCGCTGCTTGTCGAGCGTCAGCCCCTCGTTGACCTGGCGGTCGAGGTGGATCGCGAGCTGCGGGATGCGCGCGAAAGGGCCTGTGCGCACCAGGTGCTCGACGAGCGCGCCGTCCGGGTCGCGCGTCACGACGCGGCCCGCCAGCTCGAGCTCGCGGTCGAGCCACGAGTTGAGCAGCGGTCCGCCGTAGACCTCGACGCCGGCCTGCACCCAGCCGGCGTTCGTCGTCGTCGGGCGCGGCTTGAGCTTGAAGCCGGGGGAGTCGGTGTGCGTGCCGAGGATGGTGAACGGCGTCGTCGGCCGGGCCGAGGGTGGCACGACGACGGCGATCGCCGCGCCGTCGCGCACGACGACGTGGCGCCCGCCGGGGGTGAGGTCCCACGGCTGCGTCTCGTCGAGCCGCGTGAAGCCCGCCGCCTCGGCCCGCCGGGCCACCTCCGCCGCCGCGTGGTACGACGACGGCGAGGCGGTGACGAAGGTGCCGAGGTCCTCGGCGTGGGCGCGGGCGGCGTCGGGCACGGGTGCGAGCGCAACGTTCTCGGGCATGCGCCCGATCCTGCCACGCCGCCCGTGGCTACGGTTTGTCCCCGATCCCGGGCCGGATCGGGGACAAACCGTAGCCACCGGCGGTGAACCGGGTCGTCAGTCGCCCGCGACGAAGAACTCCCAGGTGCCGTCCTCGTGGATCCCCAGCCGGTAGCCGAGGTACTGGCCGTGGATGAGCCGCATCTCCTCGGCGTACTCCTCCGAGACGACGCCGGCGTCGACGACCTCCCGCCACGCCTCGTCGGACTCGACCCACTCCTGGCTGTGCACCCGAGGCCACGTCCAGGTGTACGGGCCCTGGTCACTCGGGGGATCCGCGATCCACCGTGTCCCCGTGATCAGCAGCGCCAGCTTGGCGTAGACGTCCTCGTACTGCTCGGCGTCCGGCAAGGTCCAGAACTCCGGTCCCTCCGTGCCGCCGTAGGACAGGAAGGTGTTGTCCTCGGTGCTCATCGCCACGAGCGTCTCGTCGTCGCAGGCCAGCGCCGCCTCGAGCAGCCGGGCCGCGGTGTCCTGGACGGGTTCCGGCAGGACCGACAGATCAGGTGCGTCGACGTCCAGCGCGGCGGCCGAGCAGTCGTCGGAGGGTGTCCCGGGGCCGCCACCCCCCGCGGCAGGCCGCACCGCGCCGTCGTCGGTCATGACGACCTCGAACGGGTCGGAGAGGATGAGCTGGCCCGTCGTGAACCGGTCGGTCCACAGGGTGTAGAACACCCGCACCTCGTACCGGCCGGCCGGGAGGTGGGTGTAATACGTCGTGAAACCACCCTCCGTCCCGTCCGGAGAACACGTGGTGACCGGGCCGTCGCCGGCGTCGCGGACGACGCTCTGGCCCGCATCGACCCTGACCGGGTCCTCCGTGGTGTCCATGCCGACGTCGACGACGCGGCCGTCCTGGCTCATGACGAGCGTCGGGCTCGCGAGGACACCGCCGGACGGCATGTCGTCCGGCGTCGTCAGGCGCGTCGGGACGCGCCAGACGGCCAGCTGCTCGCCGTCGTCGCCGGCGACCATCTCGGTCTCGATCGGTCCGGTCACCTCGAGTCGATATCCGTCCGGGCGTCCGGGCAGTTCGTCGGTCGTCATGCCGCACACGAGGTCCGTTCCCTCGAGCCAGCTCGGCTGGTAGCCGTTCTGGATCATCGAGAGAGCCGACCCCGGCTCGGTCGGTTCCGTCTCGGTCGGCGTCGGGTCGGTGGGCGTCGGGTCGACCGTCTCGGTAGGCGTCGGCGTCACCGCGGGCGGGACGACGAGCGGCTGGTCGGGCAGCAGTGCGGCACCGCCGATCGCGAGCCCACCCGCCACGGCGAGCGCCGTCACGCCGATCCCGGCCTTCTTCGTCGCTCGCCGCCGGCGCACCCGTGCCCGCACGGAGTCCATGGCCCCCTCGATGCCCGATGCCGAGGCAGCCTGCCCGGCCAGCCCGTCGAGAGCCCGCTGCAGCTTCTCGCCCACGCGGGGGTCAGCCCAGTCGTCGCGGGTGTGGTTGGTGCTCATCGTGCTGCCCTCCTGTCGGTCGTCGTGCGGTGCGGTTCGGCCAGCACGGATCGCAGCGTGCCCGTCGCGTCCGCGAGATAGCGCTTGACCGTGCCCGGGGCGAGGCCGAGCGCCTCGGCGATCTGCGGCACCGTGAGGTCCTCGAAGTAGCGCAGGACCACGCAGGCCCGCTCGCGGGGCGCCAGCCGCCCGAGGGCGGCGGCCACATCCGCCCGCGCCGTCACCCCCGATTCCGGGCCACGGGCTCGGTCCTCGCTCGCCACGAGGTGCTTGACGCCGGTCCACCGGCGTCGTCGGCGGTACTCGTCCAGGTAGAGCGTGAGGATCGCGCGCCGGACGTACGCCTCCGTGGTGCCGCCGTCGTGCAGCGGGTGCACGCCGTATCCGCCGCCCTCGAGCCGGCGCAGCCGCGAGAAGACCTTGACCAGCGCGTCCTGGACCAGGTCCTCCGCGGACCGCTGGTCGCCGCAGAGCACGTACGCGTACCCGACGAGTGCCCGCCCGCGGTTCTCGGCCAGCGTGGCCAGCTCTTTCTCCCAGGGGGCCATGGCTCCTCCTCCGTGTGCCTTTACCCACCATGACGCACGGGGTCCCCGAATGGTTGGGGTGGTCAGGTCAGATGCGCGCCCAGGCGCTCGAGCGCCTCGTGCCCGACGACGTCACCCGCCAGGAGCGGCACCTCGTCGACGGGCACGCCCGGCAGCTCGGCGCGCAGCGTCGCGAGGTGCGCATCCTCGCGCTCCCGGCGCGCCGCAAGGAGGTCACCCGCGCCAGCCGGCGAGCGCCGGTTGACCACGAGCCCGCCCACGGGCACCCGCATCGCCTCGAGCTGCCGGTACAGCTCGACCGACTCGAGCACCGGCAAGGGCTCGGCCAACAGCACGACGACGAACGTCGTGCGCTCGGCGTCGGTGAGTACGTCGCGCAGGTGCGCGAACCGCCGACGCCGGCGCTCGAGCACCCGGCGGATCTCGTCGTCGCGCCGCGCCTCGGTCTCGGCCCTGCCGCCGAGCACGCGCACCGCGGCGCCGAGCCGCTCGGAGCGCTCGCGGCGCCGCAGGAGCCCGTCGGTCCAGGCGCCCATGGTCTCGGGCAGAGAGAGCAGGCGGGCGGTGTGGCCCGACGGCGCGGTGTCGAGCACGACGAGGTCGTACTCCTCCAGGCCGGACTCCACGAGGTCCGCGACCCGCTCGAGGGTCGCGGCCTCGTGCGTGCCCGGCGCGTCGCGCGCAAGGTCGAGGTGCGCGTCGACCTGGCCGCGCAGATGCTCGGGCATCAGGCGGCGCAGCGTGCCGCGCACCGCGTCGAGGTGGGCCGCCGTCGTGCTCTCAGGGTCGAGCTCGACGCCGTCGAGCAGGCCCGTGCCGAACGGCCCTGCGAGCCGCGCGACGTCGTCGCCCACGGGACGCCCCCACAGGTGACCGAGGTTGTGCGCCGGGTCGGTGGAGACCACGAGCACGCGCCGGCCGGCGCGTGCCTGGGCGAGCGCGACGGCCGACGCGATCGACGTCTTGCCGACCCCGCCCTTGCCGCCGCAGAAGAGCACGCGACGGCGGGAGGCGAGGTCTAGCAGCAAGAGAAGTCCTCCAGGGGTGAGCGCTCCAGGCCGAGCCGGGTGTGCCACTCGTGCACGCGCTCGGCGAGCAGCGGCAGCAGCTCGACGGTGTAGTACGACGCAGGGTTGGGCACGCCCAGCGCCTCGGCCATGACGACCAGGGTGAACAGGTCGTCCTCGTCACGCCGGGCGCGGGAGAGCGTGCGCCGGTACGGCGCCTCGTAGAGCTCCCGCAGCCCGGCGGACAGGCTGCGCAGCGTGCTGCGCACGCCGCGGTCAGCCCTTCCGTGCCTCGGCGAGGACGGGCTCGTCGGTCTCCGGGTCGAACGCGCCCCCTCGGGCGGCGTTCATCGCGGCGACCGCCTCGACCGCGACCCACAGGGACGCCACGAGGATGACGACGTCGAGCACCAGGAGCAGCCAGCTCCGGTCCGCCCAGAACGTGCCGAGCTGGACGACGAGCGCGTAGATCGACATCACCAGGACGAACGCGAGCGGGATCAGCACGGGCGCCGGGTTGCGCTTCTTGCGGAGCAGGATGACCGCCACGATCGACAGCGTGAGCGAGGCGAGCAGCTGGTTGGTGGTGCCGAACAGCGGCCAGATGAGCAGGCCGCCCGACCCGTCGCCACCCGAGCTGAAGACGAGCGCCATCGCGACGACGAGGACGACGAGGGTGCCCACGGCCTTGTTGACCCGCAGACCCATGATCTCGCCGGCCTCCTGGACGACGAACCGCTGCAGGCGTACGCCGGTGTCCATGGTCGTGGCGGCGAACAGGACGGCCATGGTGGCGAGGATGGTCGCCGAGAGCGACGGAGGGATGCCGAGACCGGCGTTGACGATCGCGGCACCGCCGTCGACGAACGCGCCGACGCCGTTGACGGCGAACGAGGCGTAGACCGCCTCCCAGTCGGCGAGGCTGCGGAAACCCGCCGTCGTGGCGATGATCGCGCCCAGGGCGAGCAGGCCCTCCCCGACCGCGCCGAAGTACCCGACGAACCGGGCGTCGGGTTCGGTGTCGAGCTGCTTCGAGGACGTGCCCGAGGAAACCATGCCGTGGAAGCCGGAGATCGCGCCGCACGCGATGGTCACGAAGAGCAGCGGCACCAGGCTCGGGGTGTCCGCCGGGACGTTCTGGTTGAACGCCGGCGCGACCACCGCGGGAGATGACAGCAGGACCGCCCCGTAGAGGATCCCCAGGCCGATGAAGAGCTGGACGCCGTTGATGTAGTCCCGCGGCTGCAGCAGGACCCAGACGGGCAGCAGCGAGGCGATGCCGGCGTAGAGGAAGAGGGCCACGATCCAGAAGGTCGCGGGCGACATGCCGAGGATGGGATCCGGCAGCACGACGGGGAACCGGTCGCCCACGAGGATGAGCGAGTACAGCGTCACGACGCCGATGACCGTCGTGAGCAGCAGGTTGATCTTCCAGCGGTAGATCATCTGGCCGATGACCGCCGCGACGGCGATCGCGCCCCACACCGGGATGACCGACGTCGGCGTCGCGATGAGCAGGTTCTTGATCACCACGGCGAACGCCGCGATCACCATGAGCAGCAGCAGGAAGATCACGACGAGGAACAGGTTGCGCCCGCGGCCGCCGATGTAGCGCCCGGAGAGAGTGCCCATCGACTGGCCGCGGTTGCGCACCGACGCCCACAGCGAACCCATGTCGTGCATGCCCGCGAAGAAGACGGTGCCGATCGTGACCCACAGGAAGGCGGGCAGCCAGCCCCAGACGACCGCGATGGCGGGACCCACGATGGGTGCCGCGCCGGCGACGGAGGTGAAGTGGTGGCCCCACAGGACGAACTTGTTCGTCGGGACGTAGTCCACACCGTCGGACAGCTCGTGGGCGGGTGTGGTGTACGCGGGCGAGAGCTTGTAGATGCGCGTGGCCAGGAACTTCGAGTACAGGACGTACCCGGCGATCACCACGGCCACGCCGATGAGCATGAGCGCGAGGGAGTTCACTTCCGGCTCCGATCTGTCGTCGTCGACGTCGGTTTTGGTCGGCTGTGCGGAGAAAGTGTAGAGGTCCCGTGCCCGACGCCGCCCTGGCCGCGCCGGACGCATCCGGCTCGTGACGCCCGTCACATGTGTATAGACTCGCGCGCATCCCGTCGTCAACGGCGCCGACGGGACCCTTTTCGGTCTCTCCAGCGTCAGGGACACCGGCAGCTCGTCGAGGAGGACGGATGCTCACACTCGGTTCCACCAGCATCACGATCGTTGCGGTCATCGGGGTCGTGGGGCTGGCCGCCCTGCTGTGCGCGGCCGTCCTGCGCAGGCAGGTCCTCGCCGCGCCGGATGGCACGTCGAGCATGCAGGAGATCGCCCGGGCGGTGCAGGAGGGCGCCTCCGCGTACCTCAACCGGCAGTTCCGCACCCTCGCGCTGTTCGCCGTCGTGGTGTTCGCCCTGCTGTTCCTGCTGCCCGGCGACGGCGGTATCCGCGTCGGCCGGTCGGTGGCGTTCCTGGTGGGTGCCGGCTTCTCGGCCTCGATCGGGTACCTGGGCATGTGGCTCGCGGTGCGGGCCAACGTCCGCGTCGCTGCCGCGGCCACGCAGTCCGACGGGCGGGCCGAAGGTGCGCGCATCGCGTTCCGCACGGGCGGCGTCGTCGGCATGTCGGTGGTCGGGCTGGGCCTGCTCGGGGCGGCCCTCGTCGTCCTCGTGTACCGGGCGGACGCACCCGCCGTGCTCGAGGGCTTCGGCTTCGGCGCCGCGCTGCTCGCGATGTTCATGCGAGTCGGCGGCGGCATCTTCACCAAGGCGGCCGACGTCGGCGCCGACCTCGTCGGCAAGGTCGAGCAGGGCATCCCCGAGGACGACCCCCGCAACGCCGCCACGATCGCCGACAACGTGGGCGACAACGTCGGCGACTGCGCCGGCATGGCCGCCGACCTCTTCGAGTCGTACGCCGTGACGCTCGTCGCGGCGCTCATCCTCGGCAAGGCCGCGATGGGCGAGCAGGGGCTCGTGTTCCCGCTCATCGTGACGGCGATCGGAGCGTTCGTCGCGCTTCTCGGCGTGCTCGTGACCCGGGTACGCGGCAACGAGAACGGGCTGACCGCGATCAACCGCGGCTTCTACCTGTCGGCCGTCGCCGGTGCCGCGCTCGCGGCCGTCGCGGCCTTCGTCTACCTTCCCGGCTCGTTCGCCGAGCTCGCCGGCACGGCGGACCTCGGCGACGTGACCGCGGACCCGCGCGTCGTGGCCTCGCTCGCGGTGCTCGTCGGCGTGGTCCTGGCCGGCGTCATCCTGTGGATCACCGGCTACTTCACCGGCACGACGTCGAAGCCCACGCTCCACGTCGCGGCGACGTCGCGCACGGGTGCGGCCACCGTGGTGCTGTCCGGCATCGGTGTCGGCTTCGAGTCGGCCGTGTACACGGCGGGCATCATCGCCGCGGCGATCCTCGGTGTGTTCCTGCTGGCCGGCGGGTCGATCTGGCTCGCGCTGTTCCTCGTGGCCCTCGCGGGCTGCGGCCTGCTGACGACGGTCGGCGTCATCGTCGCGATGGACACGTTCGGACCGGTCAGCGACAACGCGCAGGGCATCGCCGAGATGTCGGGCGACGTCGACGACCGGGGCGCCCAGATCCTCACCGACCTCGACGCGGTCGGGAACACGACCAAGGCCATCACCAAGGGCATCGCGATCGCGACGGCGGTGCTCGCCGCGACCGCGCTGTTCGGCTCGTACGCGGACGCGGTCGAGACGGCGATCGGTGAGGTCGGCGCCGTCGGAGGCGGCCTGGTCACCTCGATGCTCAGCTACGAGATCATCTCGCCGGTGACTCTGGTCGGCGTCATCCTCGGCGGCGCGACCGTGTTCCTGTTCTCGGGCCTCGCGATCGATGCCGTGACCCGCGCGGCTGGCGCGATCGTGTTCGAGGTCCGCCGCCAGTTCCGCGAGCACCCGGGCATCATGACGTACGAGGAGCGGCCCGAGTACGGCAAGGTCGTGGACATCTGCACGCGCGACTCGCTGCGTGAGCTCACGACGCCGGGCCTGCTCGCGGCGTTCGCGCCGATCGCGGTCGGCTTCGGTCTCGGCGTCGGCCCGCTCGCCGGGTTCCTCGCGGGCGCCATCGGCGCGGGCGTGCTCATGGCGATCTTCCTCGCCAACTCGGGTGGCGCCTGGGACAACGCGAAGAAGATCGTCGAGGACGGCGCCTACGGCGGCAAGGGCTCGGAGGCGCACGCCGCGACGGTCATCGGCGACACGGTCGGCGACCCGTTCAAGGACACCGCAGGCCCCGCGATCAACCCGCTCATCAAGGTCATGAACCTGGTGTCGCTGCTGATCGCCCCGGCCGTGGTCATGCTGAGCGTGCCCGAGGACGCGAACCACGCGGTGCGGATCGGGATCGCCGTCGCTGCCGCCCTCGTCGCGTTCGGCGCCGTGGCGATGTCGCGGATGCGTGCGGCGCGCGCCGACCGTGGGTCCGAGACGACCGCGCCCAAGCGCGCCGTCTCGGCGCGGTAGCCGTCGAAGAAGGAGTCGACCGCTACTGGCCGGTACAGCCGTCGATGCACTCGCGGAGCAGGTCGGCGTGGCCCGCGTGGCGGACGTACTCCTCGACGAGGTGCTCGAGCACGTCGCGGACCGGGAGCTGTGGATCCGCGACGGCACCGGTGAAGTCGGCGTCGGGGTCCTGTGGCGTCTGGTAGAGCCCGTCGAGCTGTGCCTGGCCCTGCAGGACACGCCGGAACCAGTGGTGCTCCACCCTCGCCAGGTGCCGCACCAGCCCGAGCAGAGACAGGGTCGACGGCGGGACGCTGCGGCGCGCGAGCTGGTCGGCGTCGAGCCCGTCGCACTTCAGCTCGATCGTGGCCCGGTACGCCCTCAGGTAGTGCCAGTGGGTCTCCAGCTCCCCCGCGGGGCGGGACCACTGCCGACGGGGGTCGTCCTCGGGGTCGACCCACAAGTCAGGGAACCCGCGGCGCGTCGTGTCCGTCATTACTGCATCGAAGCGCTTGCCGACGCGAGCGGCAACATCGTTGCGACGGGCGATCGTCGGTGGCCGCCGTTAGCGTGGGCCGCGTGACTGACGACGACGTCGACGACCCGCTGCCACGGCTGCGGCAGCTCTGCCTCGCCCTGCCCGAGGCGACCGAGCGCCTCAGCCACGGTGAGCCGACGTGGTTCGTGGGCAGGGCGTTCGTCATGTACTCGGACCATCACCACGGCGGACCCCTCGCGTTCTGGTGCGCCGCCGCGCCCGGCGTCCAGGAGGAGCAGGTCGAGCACGAGCCCGACCGGTTCTTCCGGCCGCCCTACGTCGGGACGCGTGGCTGGCTCGGCGTACGCCTCGACGTCGACGTCGACTGGGACGAGCTCGCGCAGATCGTGGTTGACGCCTACCGGCAGATCGCGCCGAGGCGCCTCGTGGAGCGGATCGAGAACCGATGAGACCGGCGTCAGCGACCGGGGCTCGATCACGACGACGGATGTGCCGTGCACACCGTCGGCCCGTGCTGCGAGATCGGGCTCGGACCAGCAGGATGCTCCCAGGACGGTCGTCGAGGAAGGACGCTCCATGCCAGACCTGAGGCAGCTCGCCGATGAGCACCTGGAGGCCGCCCGCGGCTCCGAGCACGGACGCAGCGCGGATCGCATCCTGCATGACGGCCACCTTCGCCAGTCCGTGATCGCCCTGGTCGCCGGCATCGAGCTCAGCGAGCACAACTCGCCGCAGGCGGGCACGATCCACGTGCTCGAGGGAGCGCTCCGGGTCACAGGGCTCGAGGAGCCCGAGGTCTCGGCCGGCGAGCTGGTGCTGCTGACGCACCGGCGGCACGCCGTGACCGCGCTCGAGGACTCCGTCTTCCTGCTGACCACCGTGACCGGGCTGGAGGGCGAGGAGGCGCACGGGGACCCGGCCTGACGCCCGGACGACGCAGGCCACCTCGCGCTCAGAGGCCGGTTCGGCCGTCGATGCACTCCCGCAGCAGGTCGGCGTGGCCCATGTGCCGCGCGTACTCCTCGATCATGTGCACGACGACGTCGCGCACCTCGACCGTCCCGCCCTGGTAGGGCACCTCGCGGTCCATGTCCTCGCTGACCATCCACTCGTCGGCCGCCTCGACCGCCCCGTCCCAGGCCGCCCACGCCTCGGCGACGCACGTGTCGTCGCCGAGCGCACCGTCGAAGTCGATGTCCGGCATCCCGGGCAGCTCGAACGGACCGCGCTCGGGCGCGCCCTGCAGCACGCGCCGGAACCAGTGGTGCTCCCCGTTCGCCAGGTGCCGCACGAGCCCGAGCAACGACAGGCTCGACGGCGGCACCGAGCGTCGCGCGAGCTGCGCAGCGTCAAGCCCCTCGCACTTCATGACCAGCGTCATGCGATATCGGCACAGGTATTCCCACAGCGTCTCCTTCTCACCGACCGGGTCGAAGCCGGTCGCGCGGGGATCCTCTGTGGGGTCCACCCAGGTGCCGGTCGCGGTTCGCGTCACGCGCAAAATGTGGCGGGTCCCGGGCGTCCCGTCAAGCGGCTGCGGGCAACGATCTGGACACCGGTCCAGCGTGGACCGGTAGCCTTCGCCGACATGAGGCGCACGAGGTCGCGAGGGCGCTCCGGTCGGGGAGCGGGGCGAGGCGCGAACGACCCGGCCACCCGCCGCATGGCTGAGGCCGCGGCCCCCCGCGAGGGTTCGACGGCTGCGCGCGGGTCCCGACGGCCGGCGCGGCGCCCGTCGGCCCAGGTCACGGACCCGACGGACGAGTCTGCGCCCGCCGTGCCGGCGTGGCCCGCGCTCGGCGCCGGCGAGGTGCGCACCGACGTGCCGAGCCTCGACGACGTGCTTCCCGGCGGCCACGCGACCGGATCGCCGCCCTGGAGCGCCGTTCCGACGCCGGTCGCCGAACCCTCGGAGGGCGGGGCGTCGGACCCCCTCCCGACGCCCGACATGCCGAAGGCCGACACGCCGGCGCCCGACGCCCCGGCCGCCTCCGGCCGGTCATCGTCCCGCGGCACCGCCGCCCGGGACGCCGGCCTCCGCGACCTCCGCAGGGCGGGCAAACGCGGCCGCTCCGCCGTCGGCC
>VJZX01000046.1 GCA_009663185.1 Isoptericola halalbus | reverse complement strand
ATTCTGCCAGGCGGTCGGCGCGTACTACGCCCCGTCGCCTGTTCGGGTTCACCCGGGCCGTTGAGTGGTCACCTGGTGCGGGGGCCTTCACCAGTCGCGTTCACCGCGTGGTGTCGAGCAGCTCGCGGCGGAGTCGCGTCATGATGGTGGGAGCCGCCGAACGCTGGCGCCCGAGAGACGGGATCTTCATGCCGGGTTGGTTGACGTGGGAGAGGGTGGCCGACGAGACCCGGACCAGGCTGTGGCCCTTGCCAATGGTGGCTCTGGTCTCCGCGATCGCTCTCGGCATCGGCCTGCCGCGCTTGGACGCCGCCATCGAAGACGACCTGCCGGTCGCCCTGAATGACTATCTCTTTGGCGGCGGCGCCGGCGCGGCACGAACCGTGCTGAACGCGATCGCCACGTCGCTGATCACCGTCACTTCCCTCACGTTTTCGCTCACAGTGCTGACCCTGCAGCTGGCCAGCAGTCAGTACTCACCCAGGCTGTTGCGGACCTTCGCCCGCGACCGATTTGTGCAGGGCACGCTTGCGCTGTTTGTGGGTTCCTTCGTCTACGCCCTCACGGTGCTACGGACCGTTCGTACGGCCGAGGGCGGTCGCGACACCTTCGTACCCCAGCTGTCTGTCACCGTCGCCTTCGCGCTGACCTTGGCGTCGGTCCTCAGTCTCGTGCTGTTTCTCGCGCACCTGGCGCGGGAGATCCGGATCGAGACCGTCCTCCGCAACGTACACAGAGACGCAAGCGGTTCCATCGGACGGGCGCTCGGAGAGTGCGAAATCATGCCCGCGGGGGCGCTTCCTCCAGGAGGGAAGCCGCGCAATCTCCTCGCCCCGTCCTCGGGCTTCGTCGTCGGGGTCGATCTCGAGGCCCTCTGCGAGGTGGCTCTTGAGGCTGACGCGGTCGTGCTGGTCGACAGGCGAGTAGGCGACGCGGTGGTCCAGGGAACACCCGTGGCTCGGGCCTGGTCGATCTCGGGCGGCCCGCTGTCCGAGGACCGACTGGCCGGCTTGCAGGAACGGCTCGGGCAGGTGCTGCACACCGGCTTCGAGCGGACCTCGCGGCAGGACGTGGCCTTCGGTCTGCGCCAGCTGACCGACGTCGCGACCAGGGCTCTCTCACCCGGGATCAACGACCCTACGACCGCGACGCACGCGCTCAACCACTCAGCTGCTCTGCTCTGCGACTTGCTGCAGCGGGACCTCGGAGCGGACGTGGTTCGCGACAAGACCGGCCGCGTCCGGGCGGTCGTCCAGCAGCGCTCCTTTGCCGAGCTGTTGGACCTCGCAGTGTCGCAGCCACGCATCTACGGGGCCGATGACCCCTTCGTCATGCGGGCGCTGCTAGAACTGTTGGAAGCGGTGGCCTGGGTCGCTGCAGGGCGTGGACAGACCGCTGCAGTCGAGGGACAACTTGCCCGTGCGCGGAGGGTCGTCGAGGAGGGGAGCCTGGATGACGGCGACCGGGAGGACTTGGCGTCCATTGCACGCGCAGTCGACGACGCACTGCACAGTGGCGGCACCGCGTCGGAGGGCGGGGGCGACATCGAGCGCACCCCCTAGTCTCCTGCGTCTGGATTCTGTCCCGATGTACCTGTGCAAACCGCGGCGGAGATGTTCGTCAGCTCGGCGAACCACCCCTCGAAGAGGTCGACAGGCGCATGAACGTCCTGTGGGTCGTTGCGGCGGCACTTGCCGTCCACCTGTGCCTGGCTTTCTCGGCCAGCAGCGGATACTGGCCCGGATTGGCTCATGTTCGACGAGGAGGACTACTCGCCCGAGATGTAAGCAGGTCCGGCAGCACGGCACAAGAATTGCTCTGACCGCTGAACTGCATCTCAGGTGCGGTTCCAGTGCATCACCGCACGTCCGGCCACGCCGGGTCAGCGGAGGGTCGCCTCCGGCAACGCGACGTCGACCACCACGGGGAAGTGGTCCGACGCTCAGACGCCGTCCACGTCGGCTGACGAGCCCGACGCCCACCTCGACTCCCACCTGATCCGCGTGCTCCGGCGGGTCGGGCACCGGGGAGAGGAGAGAGCCGCGGACGCCGCGTGCATGCCGAGTTCTGCGGCGAGCTCGTCCGCCTGAGTCCCACCGGGCGCGTGCCACGCCTCCTGCGGGCCGACGATGTCGGGCTCGATGCGCGCAAGGGCGGTGCGGACTGCCTCACGCCGGTCGTGCCATGCGTCGCCGAACCGCCACCACACGTTCCACGTCACGATGCGCACACCCCCCACGCTAGGCAGCGCGGGTCGCCGCGGGACACTCCTCGGCGGAACCGACGCCGACCTGCGCCGCAGCAACACCGGCACGCAGGTCATCGACGACGGCCCGCGCCAAGCCGGGCAGGAAGTCGCGTCCGCGCCGCACCGCCCACGGGACACCCGCGAACGCGAGCCAGGCGAGGCGCTCGGCGACCGGCGGGGTCGCCGCGGGCGGGGGCGCGAGCAGCGCGAGGAGGTCGTCCCACGGCGAGTCGTCAGGTCCGCGCCCAGGCATGCCCAGGCCAGGCCCCGATAGCTCCTGCCAGAGCGCCTGCGCGGCGGCGACCGCAAGGGTCCGGTGGCCGAGCGGCGACGGGTGCACGCGGTCGACGTGCCACGCCCGGGCGCCGGCCGTGACCACCGCCGCGCGGACGTCCACGACGACGACCCCCTCGCCGACCGGCCCGGCCGCGCGCCGCACGGCCGCGTTGATGGACTCCACCCGGGCCCGCATGACCCGGCGCACGGGCGCGGGTCCGAGCTCGAACAGCCCGATCGGCGGGAGGGTGGCCAGCACTACTCGAGCGCCGACGTCGACCAGCGCGGCGACCGTCGCGGTGAGGTCGCGGGCGATCGCCGCCGCGGAGAAGTCGCTGCGCAGCGCGTCGTTGCCACCCACCACGAGCGTCGCGAGCTCCGGTCGCAGCGCGAGCGCCGCGGGCAGCTGCGCCTCCACGACGTCGCGAGAACGAGCCCCGTTGCGCGCGAGGTTGCGGAACCCGGGCGCGCCGAGCAGCGTCGCCAGGTGCGCGGCCCACCCCGGCCCGTGCACGCAGCCCGGCCCGACGGCGTCGCCGACGCCGGCAGAGATCGAGTCGCCGAGCGCGACGACGGCCCCGGTCATCGGGCGCTCCCGGCGCCGACCGGCACGCGGTCCAGCGCGCCCGCTGCGGCCGGGGCGTGGATCCGCAGCATCGCTTCGCCCGTGGCCGACCACGGGAACAGCTCGGCCCGCGCCCGTGCGGCCTCCCGGCGCGCGCCAGGAGGGCGATCGAGCACCGCGTGCACGGCGAGCGCCAGCGCCTGCGGGTCGGGTGCGCCGACGGCGCCGGCGTCGCCCACGACCTCGGGCAGCGCACTCGTCGCGCTGCAGACGACGGGTGTCCCGGACGCGAGCGCCTCGAGCGCCGCGAGCCCGAACGTCTCGATCGGCCCGGGCGCCACGACGACGTCGGCGCAGGCCAGCAGAGTCGCGAGCCGCGCGCGGTCGGGGACGAACCCGAGGAACCGGCTGTCCAACCCGAGCCGCTCCGCCCGGGCGCGCAGCCGGGTGAGCAGCGGACCGCCGCCGGCGACCACGAGCCGCGCCGGCCATCCGTCGCGCACCACCTGCGCGACGGCGTCGACCGCAAGGTCGACCCGCTTCTCGTTCGACAGCCGGCTCACGACGAGGACGACCGCCTCGCCGGCCCGCGAGAGCCCGGCGCGCGTGCCGGCGTCGTACCGTGCGGGGGAGAAGAGGTCGAGGTCGACTCCGAGCGGGACCCGGTGCAGCGGCCTGGCGTCAGCGGGCCGGCGCGAGGCGAGACGCTCCGCCTCCGCCGCCGCGAACCCCGTCGTCGCGACGAGGCGATCGAAGCGTCGGAACGTCGCGCTGTTCCACGCATCGGCGACGACTGGTGCGACCGCGGAGCCGACGACGCCGGTCCCGCCGCGCGGGCGCGCCCCCTTGCCCGCGCCGGGCCAGAACGCGCGCAGCACGCCGTCGACCCGCTCGTGCAGCAGGAGCAGCGACGGCACGCCGGCCTCCCGCGCCCAGTCGCCGAGACCGACGAGGGTGGTGCGGTCGCTGACCTCGAGGCGGTCGGGCTCCAGGTCGGTGAGCAGCGCCTGCACGGCGCCGGGGCGCGTCACGGCGCGGTAGCCGCCGATGCCCGGCACGAGGGGCGCCGGGACGGTGATCACCCGCACGCCGCGGGCGAGCGACGTCGTCGGCTCGCGGCCCGGGACGACCAGGACCGGCTCGTGCCCGCGCGCGAGGTACTCGCCGGCCAGCGCGTGCATCGCCGTGCGGATGCCGCCCGACCGCGGTCCGTAGAAGTTCGCGACGTGCACGATCCGCACTCAGACCACCGCCCGCTGCCGCATCGCGTCGCCGTAGTGGACCACGAGCTCCTCGCAGACGTCGGACCAGGAGCGCCGGGCGGCGCTCGCCCGCGCGGCGGCCCCGAACGCGCGGCGCTTGCGGGCGTCGCCGAGCAGGTCGACGACGTGCGCACGCATCGCGGCGTGGTCGCCCGGCGGGTAGAGCCAGCCCGTGTGCGAGTGCTGCACGATGTCGAGCGGCCCGCCCGCCGCAGGCGCGACGACCGGCACCCCGCTCGCGTGCGCCTCCTGCAGGGTCTGGCCGAACGTCTCGAGCTCCCCGGGGTGGACGAACACGTCGAGGCTCGCCATGGCGCGCGCGAGCTCGGGCCCGCGCAGCATCCCGGTGAAGTGGGCGTCGGGCAGGAGCTGGGTCAGCGCCGCGCGCTCCGGACCGTCGCCGACGACGACGAGCCGCACGCCGGGCAGGTCGGCCAGGGCCGCGAGCGCGTCGACCTGCTTCTCCGCGGCGAGCCGCCCCACGTACCCGACGAGCAGCGGTCGTCCTCGGCCCACGCGGGCGCGCCACGCCTCGTCGCGGGCAGACGGACGGAACCCGGCGGTGTCGACGCCGCGGCCCCACAGGCGCAGGCGCGGGATCCCGCGGGCGTGCAGGTGCTCCATCGTCGGCGTCGAGGGCGCGAGGTTGATCGTGGCCCGCTCGTGCAGGTTGCGCACGCGCCGCCACAGCAGCGCCTCGAGGTGCCGGACCCCGTACCGCGCGGCGTAGCCGGGGACCTCGGTCTGGTAGACCGCGACCGTGGGCAGTCCCAGGGACTCCGCGGCCTGCATCGCGCGCCAGCCGAGCATGAACGGCGAGGCGAGGTGGACGACGTCGGGCCCGTACGCGGCGAGCGTGCGCTCGATGCGGGCCTTCTGCCCGACGACGACCCGGACGTCGGGATATCCCGGCAGTCCGACCGACCCGAGCTCGACGACGGGTGCCCCGTGCACGAAGGGCGGAACGCCGCCGTCGTCGGTGTCCGGGGCGAGGACCATGGCCTCGTCGCCCCGCGCCCGGAGGTGCTCGAGCACCCGCAGGACGGAGTTCGTCACCCCGTTGACCTGCGGCAGGAAGGACTCTGCGACGATCGCGACCCTCACGACGTGCAGGCAACCGGGCCCGGGTGACGCGCGGGGAGGCGTCCGGCGTCGTGTCGGGGAAGCGTGGGGGAACGGCGAACGAACGTCTGCCCGGAAGCGGGCGAACCGGGCGGGCTACGGCCGGCTCGGGACGACCTGCCCGTGCGCGGCGGGCTCGCGCACCCCGAGCTGCGCGATGCGCCAGACGGCGCCGAGGAGCAGCACGACGAGCGCGGCGTTGCGCAGGGCGGCTACGGCGACGATCCAGGCGTCGCCGTTGAGGAACGGCCCGTACGCGACGGGGTAGATGATCTGCGTGGCGAGCGCTGTGAGGAGAACGCCGATCGCCGGCGGCCACCAGAACCGCCGCGTGCCCGGCCCGGCGAGCGCGATCCCGGCGGCGAGCGGCGGCCCGATCCACGCGACGAACTGCGGCGAGCCGACCTTGTTGAACACGATGAGCGCGAGGAGGAGGGCCGCCGAGCTCAGCAGGACGACGTCGGGCACGTGGTCCGGACGGCGGCGCGCGGACCACCAGGTGAGGGCCGCGATCGCGAGGACCGCGACGGGCAGGAGCCAGTCGAGCGCGTCCGCGACCTGCATGGCGCGGGCGCCCTGCACCTCGTAGGTGAAGATGACGTCGTTGTACTCGATGCGCACCGTCGGGTCGACGAGCCGCACCACGCTGAACCACGTGGCCGCCACGGACTCGGCCTGCAACGTGCGCGAGTCCTGCTGGCCGAACACGCTCAGTGCGCGCGTGCCGGCCCCGCCGATGAGCGCGAGCCAGACGACGATCGCGCTCACGAGCGCCCCGGGTACGACGACGTGGAGCAGCAGGTCACGCAGGCTGCGGCGGGTCGCGGCGAGCGCGACGACGACCGCGCCCGGTGCGATCTTGATCCACGCGCCCGCGGTGGCGACCGCCGTCGCGAGCCGCGGGTGCCTGGTGGCGATCACGAGCGCGACGAGGATGAGGGGCGCGACGACGCCGTCGAGGCGGCCGACGAAGATCGGCCCGAGCGCCACGAGGAACGCGAGCCACCACCACGCAGCGACGGTCCCGCGAACGGTGCTGCGGGCGAGGACGACCGTCGCGACCGCGTCGAGCAGCACGACCATCGCGGTCCAGACGATCTGGTACCCGAGCACGTCGGGGGCCAGCAGGGCCGGCAGGACGACGGGGACGAGCGCCAGCGCGGGATAGACCCAGTCGTAGTCGAGGACCGGCCACTGGTCGTGGTCGAGGCCGTACCGCGCCCACCACTCGTACAGCGTGACGTCGCCGTAGATCGTGTACGCCCAGGCCACAGCGTCCCAGACCACCCATGCGTGCACGACGACGAACCCGAGCGCGAGCAGCCACCCGGAGGTCAGGACGGCCTTGAGGAGCGAGGTGTTCGACGACGGCACGCGCCACATGGTGTCAGACGCTCCCGGATGTTCGTGCTGCGGGGTCCAGCCCTTGCTGCCGCGAGGTAGTGCGTTCGGCCGCGAGGTAGCGCGGCCCTCACCTCCTGAGCGCATCCTCCAACCGATCGACGAACGTGGCCTGCGCGCTCACGACGAGGCGCCGTGCGTCGTCGGGCGTGAGCCAGGCGACGCGGTCGATCTCGGGGACCTCCATGTGCCGCCCCGATCGCGGCGGCCACTCGATCTCGACGGTGTTGCTGGCGATCCGCTCCAGGTCGGGTCCGGGCTGCGGCCACTCGCGCGCCCAGGCGAGCACCCGCTTGCCCGAGCGCTGGCGGACCTCGCCGAGCTCGACGTCCGGGGCCGACGACGGCGGCAGCTCCAGCCCGAGCTCCTCGCTCGCCTCGCGCAGGGCAGCGGTGTGGGGGTCCTCGCCGGGGTCGAGCTCGCCCTTGAGGACGGTCCACGCGCCGGCGTCCTTGCGAGCCCAGAACGGACCGCCCATGTGGCCGAGCAGGAGCTCCAGCCCGCCGTCGGGCAGTCGTCGGTAGGGCAGGAGGCCTGCGCTGGTCGTCGCCATGAGCCCCAGTCTCGCGCGAGCGCGCTTCCTCGTCGCCCGGCGCACCATCTCGCTGTGATACGGAGTATCTCTTGACGTGAGACGCGGTCGCGGCGAGGATGGAGGAAGGCCGGCGCCGTCGCCCCCACCCGCCTCGGCGGCGCGGCCGGCAGCTTCCGTAGGTCCTCGAGAATGAGGTCGCCGATGACCCGCAACGCCCCCGTGATGCCCGGTGTGACCGCTCCGGACTACGACCTGACGCAGCCCTCGGACCTCGACTACGTCGGTGCGTTCGCCGACGTCACGCCCGACGAGCGCGAGCACCAGCTCGCCGTCCGCGCGTTCATCCAGGACGAGGTCCTGCCCGTGATCGACGGCTACTGGGAGCGCGCCGAGGTCCCGTTCGACCTCGTCAAGCGACTCGCCGAGCTCGACTTCCTGCGCGACGGCGTCGACGTCCCCGGGCGCCGGAAGATCTCCTTCATGGGTGAGGGGCTGGCCAGCCTGGAGCTGTCGCGTGGCGACGGCTCGGTCGCGACCATCTGCGGCGTCCAGGGCGGCCTCGCGCTGCGGTCGATCATCATGCACGGCTCGCCCGAGCAGGTCCAGCGGTACGCCGAGCCCATGGCGCGCGGGGAGATCCTCGGCGCGTTCGCGCTGACGGAGCCCACGCACGGCTCCGACTCCGTGTCGCTCGAGACGACCGCGCGGCACACGGTGCGCGACGGCGTCGAGGGCTACGTCATCACCGGCGAGAAGAAGTGGATCGGCTTCGGCTCGTGCGGCGACATCGCGGTCGTGTGGGCGCGGCTCGTCGCCGAGGGCGGCGACGACCAGGTCCACGGTTTCGTCGTCCCGCAGGACGCGCCCGGCTACCGGGCCACCACGATCGAGGGCAAGGTCGCGCTGCGCGCGATCTCGCAGGCGAACATCGTGCTCGACGACGTGTTCGTGCCAGCCGACGCCGCCCTGCCCGGCGCGACGTCGTTCGCGGCGACTGCGGCCGTGCTCTTCGCGACGCGCCTGACGGTCGCGTGGTCCGCCGTCGGGCACGCGACCGCGTGCTACGAGTCCGCGCTCGCGTATGCGAAGCAGCGCATCCAGTTCGGCAGTCCGCTCGCGGCAAAGCAAATGGTGCAGGAGCGGCTGACCCGCATGCTCTCGCTCGTGACGCAGATGCAGCTGCTCGTCGCGCAGACGACGCGCCTGGCCGACGCCGGCCGGCTGACGGGGGAGCAGGCCTCGCTCGCCAAGTACACCTGCACGCGCCAGGCGCGCGAGGTCGCGGCGATCGCGCGAGACATGCTCGGCGGCAACGGGATCCTGCTCGGGAACCGCGTCGCGCGGCACTTCGCCGACATCGAGGCGCTGCACACCTACGAGGGCACCGAGTCGATGCAGGCGCTCATCGTCGGCCGTGACATCACGGGCTACTCGGCGTTCGCCTGACGAGCTGGGTCGCACCCCGTCGGAGTGCTCGGGGTGTGGCCGCCGGGGGAGGTCGCCGGCGCACGAGACTGTTCACTCTGAGCGAACGGCGTCGGCGTGAGGCGGAGAGGTGGCGTCATTCGGGCAGGAGTACGCGGACCTGGTCCCGGATCTCCTGCACGACGTCGTCGACCGGGCTGGCGGCGTTGATGGTCGCGGCCATGCTGATGAACATGATGGCGGAGACGATGCGCGCCCGTGCCGCGGCGTCCTGCGCGGTGGTGCGCTCGTCGCGCAGCAGGACGGCGGCGATCGCCTCCTCGGTCTGCAGGGTCAGCTCGAGCGCGTCGCGGTGGTGGGGTTCGGTGGGGTCGCCGAAGACGATCTCGCGCAGGTAGGTCCGCCCGTTGTCGACTTGCTTGCGGTTGCACTGCACGACCGGGCGGACGATCGCCATCACCGCGTCGAGCACGTCGGTGACGCCCGCGGCCGCCGACCTCCCCTGCGCGAGAGCGTCGGCGTAGGTCGAGTTCTGCACGAGCAGGAGCAGCTCGCCCTTGGACTTGGCGTAGAGGAACAGCGTGCCCGCACCGATGTCGGCCTTGTCGGCGATCTCCTGGGTGGTGACCTCGTCGACGCCGCGCTCGGCGAAGAGCTCGCTGGCGGCGGCGGTGATGCGGTCGAGCTTGGCCTGCTTGTTCCGCTCGCGCCGACCGGGCGACTTGGAGGCGAGGGGCATGACTGCCGCCCTTCGTTGCTGAGTGGGCTCGGATCTGCCGGCGCTCATTCTTCCACGGCGGCCCGGGCTGTCTTGGCCGTGGATCGCCTGTGGGTGGATCGCCGCGTGCAGTCCGGTCCGCCAGCGCCGCCGGAGCTGTGAAGCCCAGGATGAGGGAGGCGTGGAACCGCTGGTCTGCCGGGTTATCGTGCGCGACGTTCGGGGTGTCCCAGGGCTTCTCGTTCCAGGGCATGAAGACCTGAGTCCTCAGTTCCCTCAGCACTCCCGTGCCGGCGAGCGTGCGGGCGACCTCGTTGATGTGCTTGCGGAAAGCGCCGGTGCGGACACCGTCTCTTCGCCGGAGGTAAACCAGGGCTCGGGCACCGGACTTCTCGCCGGGCCCGGCGACGTCGTACCAGCGCGCCGGGCTCGGCGGTCCCGGCGTAGAGCAGGGTGCACCGGAAGACGTTCACCTCGTCCTTGTGGGCCAGCCGGGTCTGCTTGCGGCCCAGCAGCGG
The DNA here is from genome assembly GCA_009663185.1 of Isoptericola halalbus. Taxonomy (GTDB): domain Bacteria; phylum Actinomycetota; class Actinomycetes; order Actinomycetales; family Cellulomonadaceae; genus Isoptericola; species Isoptericola halalbus. The sequence goes on along the minus strand of VJZX01000046.1, from coordinate 10,069 downwards.
CGACAGCACCGACCGGAACGTCACCTCGGCAACGCCGTCGATCCGGCGGTCTGACGGGATGGTGGTCTCGACGCCGCGGGTTGCGGGCCACAGCCCGGGGTTGTCCTCGGCAGTAGTCCCAAGCCCGTCTGCCGTGGCTGGTCGGTACGCATCCACAGCAGGATCGAGGAGACGAACGGCTTCTAGGGGGCGGGTGGCAGTCATCGTCTTGCCTTCGGTCGGTCGGATGGTCGGTCGGTCGTGGGGTCAGCGGGCGAGGAACTCGACCGCGACGGGGGCGAACTTCTGGTGGAGCTGGAAGATGCCGCCGTGCCCCGAGTCGGGGTAGATGATCAGCTCGGAGCCCTTGATGCGGCGGTGAAGGTCGTTCGAGAGGACCGAGGGCACCATCCGGTCGTTGTCGCCGTTCGCGATCAGGGTGGGCTGTGTGAGCCTCGACAGCTCGGCGGGGGCCGAGCGCCCGAACTTCTTGATCGCTTTGAGCTGTGTCTGGAATGCCTTCACCGAGATGTCCTCGTCGCGGTCGACGTTGCGCTCCTGCAGGCGCTTGATGAAGGCCTTCGCGGCGTGCTTGCCCGTGGCGTTCCGGTTGAAGAACAGGAACTCCTTCGGGTCCTGCCGCGTCAGGGTGGCGCGGAGGATGTCGTAGTAGGCGGTGCCGGCGACCTTGTCGATGTCCTGTCCACCCCGGGGCCCGGTGCCGGCCAGGACGAGCTTGCGGACCAGGTCGGGGTACTTGACCACGAGGTCCTGGGCGACCATGCCGCCGAGGGAGAACGAGAAGATGTCGATCGTGTCGAAGCCGAGGGCCTTGATGAAGGTGTAGGCGTCGTCGGCCATCGCCTCGATGCTGTCGGGAACGCTGCCGGTGGAGGCGCCGACGCCGCGGTTGTCGAACGTGATGACGTGGTGCTCGGCGGCGATGGGGTCGATGATCCCCGGGTCCCAGTTGTCGAGCGTCCCGGCGAGGTGCACGAAGAAGACGACCGGGATCCCGCCCTTCGGTCCTAGCTCCCGGTAGGCATACGTGACGCCGCCTGCGGTGAGCGTGTGGGCCGGCGCTTCCGCGTAGGAGGTGATGACGCCGTCCTGGGCGTGCTTGTTGGTCCTCATGACGTTCTCCTGTTTCCCTGGTTTGCGATGGGTCGAAGGCTTGTCAGGCCCAGGTGATGACGGCCTTGCCGCGGATGCCGCCCTTGCCGAGCGTTTGCACGGCCGCCGCGGTCTGGTCGAAGTCGAAGACCCGGCCGACGACGGGGCGCAGCACGCCGCTGTCGATGAGGGCACTGATCTGGCGGAGCTGGTCGCCGCTGGCGCGCATGAAGAGGAACTCGTACGTCACACCAAGCTTCCTCGCCTGCCAGCGGATCTTGCCGCTGAGCGCTGTCATCGCGAGACGCAACACTGGGTTCAGCCCGACCTCTCGGGCGAATGCGGGGTCGGGCGGCCCGACGATCCCGATCGCCTTGCCGCCGGGGCGCAGTACCCGCAGGGACTTCTCGAGGTTCTTCCCGCCGACGCTGTCCAGCACCAGGTCGTACCCGTCGAGGAGTTGCTCGAAGTCCTGGTTGCGGTAGTCGATGATGCTGTCGGCGCCGAGCTCGCGGACGAAGTCGACGCTGCCGGCGCTGACCGTCGTGGCGACCGTGGCGCCGAGGTGCTTGGCGAGCTGGATCGCGATGGTCCCGACGCCGCCGGCGCCGCCGTGGATCAGGACCCGCTGCCCGGGCTGCACATTGCCCTTCTCGACGAGCGCCTGCCACGCGGTCAGGGCGACCAGCGGCAGCGAGCCCGCTTCCTCGAGGGTGACTGTCGCCGGCTTGAGGGCTACGTCGGCCTCGGGCACCGCAATGCGCTCGGCAAATGTTCCGATGCGGCCCATGCGGGGCTGGGCATACACCTGGTCGCCGAGCGCGAACTCCCGCACCTTCGTGCCGACGCCGATCACCGTTCCGGCGACGTCGCTGCCCATGACCTGCGGCAGCTCGTACCGGAGGAACGACTTGAACGCTCCCGCCCGGATCTTTTCGTCGACGACGTTGAGCCCGGCGGCCCGGACCTGGACGAGCACGTCGTGCTCCCCGACCACGGGCTCGGGAACGTCCGCTTCCTGCAGCGGCTCTTTGTACTTGTTGAGGACAAACGCGCGCATGGTGACTTTCCTTCTTGGTCTGATGGCTTGTACTAATGACGGATGGAGTGCCGCGGCGTGGGCTAGCGGTGGAGGAAGTCGCGCGCGGCGTCGACGAACTCGCGGTGGTACTGGAAGACGGCCCCGTGACCGGAGTCCGGGTATACCGGCACCGTCGCGCCGGCAAAGAGCCGGGCCAGCTCGGTGGCGTTCGCGGGCGGCACCAACCGGTCACTGTCGCCGTGGACGATGAACACCTGACCGACGGCGGACGACAGCTCGACGGGCGGCTGCAGACCCCAGCGCCGCACCGCGGTCAGCTGCGCGCGATACGTCCCCGGGTTGACGGACCTGTCGCGCCCGGTGGCGCGTTCCTTCAGTCGAGCGAGGTACGCGCGTGCGGCACGCCTCCCCGTGGTCGTCGACGTGAACAGCGGCGTCTTCGGGCCGGTGAGGGGAGCGCGGCGCGAAGCCCCGTGGTGGTCGCGGTGCCGGTCATGGCGGCAAGGCCCGGCCCGCCTGCCGGTCCTGTGCTCGCGAGGACGAGCCGGTCGAGCAGCCCCGGTGCCCGCCCGGCGACGGCCTGGGCGACCATCCCGCCGACCGCCAGGCCAAACATGTCCACGCGGTCGTGGCCGAGCGCCCGGATCAGGGCCACGACGTCGTCGGCCATCTCATCGAACGATTCGCGGACGCGTCCTGTGGATTGGCCGACGCCGCGGTAGCCGACCACGATGACACGGCGATCCTGCGCGAGCCCGTCGACGATGCGCGGGTCCACCCGTCGAGGTTCGCCCCCAGGTGCGTCAGCAGGACCACCAGCGGAACACCGCTCTGCGGGAGCTCCCGGTAGGCGAACGTCGCCCCCGCCGCCCCGATCGTGCGTGTCGGTGCGTCCGCGTAGCTCCGCGCCGGTCCTTGCTGCGACATGTCGCTCTCCCCAGTCCTCGTCCGGCTCGATAAAGCCGAGTAGACTCAATCCTGATCGCACTCATAAATATTGTCAAGAGGGACCCCACACCACGACCACGTCGACGCCCACGACATCACCATGCGCTGGACCGGACGACGGCCCGGCACACGTAGCGGATGGCACTTCGCCGAGCGCCGCGGCAGACACCCCACGGACGCACCGCAGGACAGTGCGCGGGACCGGGCCGCAGGACAGGGCGGAGGCGGCGTGAGGCCACGTGATGCGTCCACTCCGCGAACCGGTCCCGTCAGCGTGCGTGCAGGCAGCCGGCGGCGTCAGTCCAGGGCTGTCGCTCCGTGCGGATGGTGGCGCCGGCATCGGCCGCCTGCCGTACGACGAGCTGCAGGTACTGGTCCTGCGCGGCCTCGGCGACCTCGTACGGCGACGGTGCGCCGTCGCGCACGTGCGCGACCATCCGCGCGAGCATCGCCGCGATCGAGAGCTCGTCGTCGGGCAGCCGCGCGGGGCGGAACGGGTTGAGGTACGCCCACGCTCCCTCGAGCGCGTATCCGCGCAGGAACAGGCCCTCGTGGCTCCCGGGCCCGCCCGCCGCGACGCGCTCGAGCGTCGACCTCACGGGCTGCGGCGCGGAGCCGTCGGAGGCGCGCACGTACCGACGACCTCGTCACGCAGCTCACCCCGCTCGCCGCGCACCACGAGCGACGGCGAGCGCACCCACGAGCGGTACTGGACGTCGTCGAACTCGTACACGCCGAGCCGGTCGCCGTCGTCGAGCCGATAGTCGAGCCACGCGAGCGCGTGCACGGTGTCGACGAGCTCGGTCGTGCCGGGGTCCTCCCGGCGGCTCGGGCTCGGCTGTACCCGCCGGCGGTCGCGCCGAGCTGTCACGGCGACCTCATCGAAGCCGACGCCGAGCACGCGGCGGAGCACCGACAGCCCGTGGTAGTCGTGCGCGACGTTGACGTGCGCGTCGGTCACGCGTCCGAGCCGGCCCGACGCGGCGACCGCGAGCTGTGCGGCGAGCAGCGGCTCGAGGTGGTACTGCTCCGCCACGTGGACGCATGCGCCGCCGCCGACCAGGTGGTGGAGCGCCGCGAGCTCCTCGACCGTCCCGGCGGCGGGAGTCTCGGTCAGCACCGGAACGCCCGCCGAGGCGAGCTCGGCGATGACGGCCTGCGCAGGCCCGCTGGGGATTGCGAGAACCACTAGGTCCGGCGCGCCGGCACGCGCGAGCGACGTGACATCGGCGTGCACGACGTCGGCGTCGACGAGACCGGACGCTGCGAGCCTCGCTCGCGCGTCGGCCCTGCGTGCCGCGACACCCACCACCTCGAACCACTCCGGCAGCGCCGCGCACACGCGCAGGAACGCGTCCGCCCGGAAGCCGGAACCGACCACCGCGACGCGCCCGGGCGAGGTGGGCGGGTCGGTCACGGAGGGCGTGGACGGGTCGGGCGAGGCAGCGATGCCGCCGAACGTCGTCGTCACGGACCGACCGTACGACACGCCCCGCCCGGCGTCGGTCGCGGCGCTACGGCGTGGCAGCTCTCTCGAGTGCGGCCTCGGCCTGCTCGCGCCGGTGGACGCGCCACCAGACGAAGAAGCCGACGAGCGTGAAGCCCCCGTAGAACACGTACATCGCGGCCGTCGCGTAGTAGCCCGCCGAGATGAGGAGCGGAACGCCCACGATGTCCACGGCGACCCAGATGAGCCAGAACTCGACCCAGCCCCTGGCCATGCCGTACGTCGCGAGCAGCGAGCCCATGAAGATCCAGGCGTCCGCCCACACGGGCTCGAACGAGCCCAGGGCGCGGAACACCGGTGTGAGTGCGAGCGTGCCGGCCGCCATCGCGAGGACCAGGCCGAGGCGCTGGGGCCAGGTCGCCCAGTGCGGGTGGACGGCCGCGCCGCCCGACGCCGGGACCTTGCCGTCGGCGCGCAGCTCGAGGTCCTGCTTGCGGGTCTCGTTCCAGCGGACCCAGCCGTAGATCGACACGGCGATGAACATGACCTGGCGTCCGGCCTGGCCGAGCATGTCGGGCAGCGGGGAGCCGCCGAACAGCGAGCCCATGAACACGGTGAAGAGCAGGACGTTGCCGACGATGCCCACGGGCCACGCCCACACCTTGCGGCGCATGCCGCCGAGCGCGGAGGCGAGGCCGAACACGTTGCCGATGACCTCGCGCCACAGCAGCTGCTGGTCACCGATGGAGAAGGTGGCGACGAAGAGCCACTCGATCACGTCCATGAAGTCCTCCCGGTCGGCAACGCGGGCGCCGGGGTGGACGGTCGGGACGTCCCGCCGTCGGACCGGGGACCGAGGCCCCGGGGACCGGAGGTCCCTCGACGGCGACACGACGACCGGCGGCGCCCGTCTCGCGGACGCCGCACGTGCTGCCTCCCATCCGGACTCTCACCGTCGGCCCTGGAGTTCCACCAGGTCAACCGCGTCCCTCGTGAGAGGGCCGCGGGTCGCGGGCTGTCACCGCCGGTTCGGACTTTCACCGACCCCGGAGCACGTGTGTGCGTGTCGTGCCGGCGGAGGTCCCGCCGGCAGTCTGCTTGCTGGAACACAGGATGCCACAGGGCCATTCCCTCCCCCGGGCCGGGTGAGCTCAGGCGAGTGCGTCGCGCACCGCGCGCGCGACGTCGTCCGGTCCCGCGCCGGGATCCAGCACGGCCACGACGACGCGCTTGCCCTCGCCCGCCGGGGGATCCGCCGGCGACGACGTCGTCCGCTGCTCGGACGCGGCGACCGCCGCCTCGCCGTCCGACTTCCCCGGCAGGGGCGTGGTCGCCACGCGGCGCAGGTCGGCGAAGGCCTCCTCGAGCTCGGGCCGCAGGTCGAGGTGGGGATTGCGCAGCCATCGACGCAGGATCGCGTTGTGCACGGCCACCACGGCCGCTGAGAACGCGATGGAGATGGTCGTGATCGACCGGTCGGGCGGGAGGGTGTCGCGCAGATAGTGCGTGAACGCGCGCTCGTAGCGGTGCGTCGTGACGAGCTCGCGGTCCCGCAGGGCGGGTACCTGCTGCAGCAGCTTGTGCCGCGCGAGCGAGGTCTCGCGCTGACCCACGTGGTGGTCGAAGACGAGCCGCGCGGCCCGGCACACCTCGACGTACGGGTCGATGGCCGGGTCCCATGCGCTCTCGGACGTGCGCGCTGACTCCTGGCTCGCACGGGCCTCCGGCCGCGTCTCGGCGAGCATGACCACGACCTCCTCGAGCAGGAGCTCGTGGTCGGCGAAGATCACGTCCTCCTTCGACCGGAAGCGTCGGAAGAACGTGGCGCGGCTGACCTGCGCTGCGTCGGCGATCTCCTCGACGGTCGTCTGCTCGAAGCCCTTGCGTGAGAACAGCTCGATCGCGGCGTCGACGGCCTGGGCGTGGGTGTGCGTCCGGACGGCAGTCATGGCAGGGAGGCTACTCCGCGGGCCCGCGCCGGCGTTCGTCGAACCCGACCGCGGACGGCCGGCGCGCACGCTGCAGGAACCTCACCTCGCGCACCGCGACGCCCGCCGCGATCGCGAACGGGATCCACGCCCAGACGCGACCGCGCGCCACGAGGACGAGCATGATGAGCGCGACGACGGACGCGCCCACGACCGTCCCGATGCTCGACCACCGCACGTTGCGCACGACGTCGAGCGTAGCCGCCGGGACGCCGGCATGGGCAGCGTCCCGCCCTCGAAGCGTTTCGGTGGCCGCCGGTAGGGTGGCTCGACGTGACCATCACCGACGTCGCCCCCACCGCTCCCGCCCAGCCCACCGCTCCCGACGAGGCCGCCGAGGCCCGGGGATCGAGCGGCACCATCCCGGTCGTCGACGTCTACGTCGACCCGGCCTGCCCCTTCGCGTGGATCACCTCGCGCTGGGCCCTCGAGGTCGAGCAGCGCCGGGACGTCCGGCTCACCTTCAAGCTCATGAGCCTCTACCTGCTCAACCGCGACAAGGACATCCCCGCCGACTACCGCACGCGCATCGAGGCTTCGCGCGGCATCGGCCGCATCGCGGCCGCCGTGCAGACCGAGCACGGACCCGAGGCCTTCTCCGCCTTCTACACCGCCGCCGGCACGCGCATCCACAACCGTCAGGACAAGGACTTCGACGCCGTCGCGCGCGCCGCGCTCGCCGAGGCGGGGCTGCCGGCCGAGCTCGCCGACGTCGCGACGTCGGACGCCTACGACGAGGCACTCGCCGCCTCGCACCAGGCCGGCATGGCGCCCGTCGGGGACGAGGTCGGCACACCGACCATCCACGTCGAAGGCGTGGCGTTCTTCGGCCCGGTGCTGACGCGCATCCCGCGGGGCGAGGACGCCGTGGCCATCTTCGACGCGGCGGTCGCGCTCGCGTCCTACCCGCACTTCTTCGAGCTCAAGCGCTCGCGCACCGAGCGCCCCGACTTCGGCTGACGATCCGGAAGGCCCCCGATGACCCTCGACCTGCGCATCTTCACCGAGCCCCAGCAGGGCGCCTCCTACGACACCTTGCTCACCGTCGCCCAGGCGACCGAGAAGCTCGGCTTCAGCGCGTTCTTCCGCTCGGACCACTACCTGACCATGGGCGGCGACGGTCTGCCCGGCCCGACCGACGCCTGGACCACGCTCGCAGGCCTCGCCCGCGACACGTCGACCGTGCGGCTCGGCACGCTCGTCTCCTCGGCCACGTTCCGCTACCCGGGCGTGCTGGCGATCCAGGTAGCGCAGGTCGACCAGATGTCGGGCGGCCGCGTCGAGCTCGGCCTCGGCTCTGGCTGGTTCGAGGCTGAGCACGCCGCGTACGGCATTCCGTTCCCGGCCAAGCGCTTCGGCATCTTGGAGGAGCAGCTCGCGATCGTCACGGGCCTGTGGAGCACGGCGGTGGGGGAGAGGTTCTCGTTCGAGGGCGAGCACTACACGCTCACCGACTCACCGGCCCTGCCCAAGCCCGCGCAGGCGAAGATCCCGGTGATCGTGGGCGGCGGAGGCCCTCGGCGTACCCCGGCGCTCGCCGCCCGGTTCGCCGACGAGTACAACCAGGCCTTCCCCGAGATCGACGCGGTCGGCCCGCGCATCGACGTCATCAACAAGGCGCTGGCCGACGCCGGTCGCTCGCCCGAGTCGCTCACGCAGTCGGTCGCGCTCGTGCTGGCCGTCGGGTCCGACGAGGCGGAGTTCGCGCGCCGCGCGGCCGCCATCGGCCGCGAGCCCGCCGAGCTGCGCGAGCACGGCGTCGCCGGCACGGTCGCCGAGGCCGTCGACCGCCTCGCGACGCTGCGGGATCAGGGCATCCAGCGCGTCTACCTCCAGGTCCTCGACCTGCAGGACCTCGAGCACCTCGACCTCGTGGCGCGGGAGATCGTCCCGCAGCTCTGACCCGCGGCGTGCGTGGCCCGGTCCCGGCGTCGGGACCGGGCCACGACCGTGTCTGGGGCCATGTACGGGGCCCGTGACAGCGCCGACACACGCCGCGGCTAGGGTGTGCGCTGGCATTTCACCGGACCTCCACCGGTCCCTCGGCCCTCACGATCGGAGCACCATGAGCATCGGCTGGACCCTGCACGGCGACGGGACTCGCATCGCGCCCGGCGAGGTCGTCTCGCCCGGCGAACGCCTCAGTTGGCCGCGTACCGTCGGCATCGGTCTGCAGCACGTCGTCGCGATGTTCGGCGCCACGTTCCTGGTGCCGGTCATCACCCAGTTCCCGCCGTCGACAACGCTGTTCTTCTCCGCGATCGGCACAGTCGCGTTCCTGCTCATCACGCGCAACCGCCTGCCCAGCTATCTGGGCTCGAGCTTCGCGTTCCTCGCGCCGATCCTCGCAGCGACGGCCTCGGGCGGACCGTCGGTCGCGGTCGGCGGCATCCTCGTGGTGGGAGTGCTCCTTGCCGCGGTCGGCGCGCTCGTGCACTTCGCCGGCGCGCGCTGGATCGACGTCCTCATGCCGCCCGTCGTGACGGGCGTCATCGTGGCGCTCATCGGCCTGAACCTCGCCCCGGTCGCCTACGAGAACTTCGGGACCAGCCCCGTCACCGCACTCGTCACTCTCGTGGCGATCATCCTGATCTCGGTGTTCTTCCGGGGAATGCTCGGCCGCCTGGCGATCCTGCTCGGCGTGGTGGTGGGCTACCTCTTCGCCGTCCTGCGCGGCGAGGTGGACTTCACCGACGTGGGCAGAGCCGCCTGGTTCGGCCTCCCCGAGTTCACGGCGCCGTCATTCGACCCGGCCGTCCTCGGCCTGTTCGTCCCGGTCGTGCTGGTGCTGGTCGCGGAGAACGTGGGCCACGTGAAGTCCGTCGCCGCAATGACGGGTCAGGACCTCGACGGCGCCATGGGCCGCGCGCTCTTCGCCGACGGCGTGGCGACCACGCTGGCCGGCGTCGGCGGCGGATCCGGCACCACGACGTATGCCGAGAACATCGGGGTCATGGCCGCCACGCGCGTGTACTCGACCGCGGCGTACTGGGTGGCGGCAGCGGGCGCGCTCGTGCTGTCGATGTCGCCCAAGTTCGGCGCGCTCATCAACACCATCCCGGCAGGCGTGCTCGGCGGCGTGACGACCCTGCTCTACGGGATGATCGGTATCCTCGGCGCGCGCATCTGGGTGCAGAACAAGGTCGACTTCTCCGACCCGGTCAACCTGACCACCGCCGCCGTGCCGCTCGTCATCGGCATCGCGAACTACACCTGGGTCGCGGGCGACCTCGTCTTCGGAGGCATCGCGCTCGGCACAGCCGCCGCGCTGCTCATCTTCCACGGCATGCGCGCGACCTCGCGCTGGCGCGGGACGTCGCAGGAGCCCGCGTCGCCGGCGTCGGTCCCGGCCGTCTCCGCGATCGACAAGTAGCGAGCGATCCAGAAGGCAGCGAGCGGCGGGGCCCCGTCACCCCTCGGCGGCGGCCGCGTCCGGACCCTGGCCCACCGCAAACTCGCGCGGCACGGGCGTGATCTGGCCCGCCGGGACGCAGTCGATCTCGTTCTTCAGCGGCTGGTTCGCACGCAGCGGCACCTCGTCGTCGGGGAGCG
>VJZX01000045.1 GCA_009663185.1 Isoptericola halalbus | reverse complement strand
CCCGGGCCGACGCCCTCGCGCACGTCCGCGGCGCGCGTCGCGCCGTCGAGCGCCGCGCCGAGCAGCGGCGCGAGGACACGGCCCGGCGCCTGGATGCCGGCCGACTCCAGCGCCTGCGCGGCCTGGGCGACGAGCACCACCAGGTGGTTCGAGCCGTGCGCGAGCGCCGCGTGGTAGAGGCTGCGCGCGTCCTCCTCGACGACGACCGGCTCGCCGCCGATCTCGACGACGAGGGCCTGGCCGATGGGGAGCACGGCGGCCGGCGCGGTGACGGCGAACGTGCAGCCCTCCAGGCGCGCAAGGTCGAGCGACGTGCCGGTGAACGTCATGGCGGGGTGCACCGCGAGCGGGATCGCGCCGGCGCGGCGCGCGGGGTCGAGGACGGCGACCCCGTGGCTGCCCGACGTGTGCACCACGAGCTGCCCCGGCTGCCACGCGCCCACCTCGGCGAGCCCCGCCACGATCTCGGCCAGCGCGTCGTCGGGCACCGCGAGCAGCACGAGCTCGGCCCGCTCGACGACCTCGTCCACCGTGAGGTTGGGGACCCCGGGCAGCAGCGTCTCGATGCGCTCGCGCGACGCGTCGCTGATGCCGCTCGCGCCGACGACGGCGTGCCCCGCCGCGCGCAGCGCGCTGCCGAGGACGGCGCCGACGCGTCCCGCGCCGACGACGCCCACGCCGAGGCGGCCCGGGGTGGTGCTCATCGCGGGTCCTCCGGCAGGACCGCCTCGGCCACGTGCTCCATCCACCGCTCGGGCGTGGCGTGGGCGCGCGCGGACCGGGCGCGGACCGCCTGCTCGTCGAGGAGGCGCGCGGCGTCGTCGGCGTCGAGATGGTACGCCACCGGACGCACCGGTCCCGCCGTCGAGTGCAGCGAGAAGCTCACCAGGCCGCGCCGGCGCTCCCACGGCCCCTGTGCGAGGCCGAGGGACTGCGTCCGCTCGTGCGGCACGACGACGAGCGAGCGGACGACGCGGCCTGAGCGCACGAGCAGCGCCCGCTCGGTCACGGCGAAGCCGTTGCGCCGCCACGTCAAGGGGTCGAGCAGGCGGGCGCGTTGCGGGCTCGTCGTGAACCAGCGGTCGGTGCGGGCATCGCCCGCGAGTGCTTCTTCGAGGAGCTCACGCGGCTCGTCGGTGCCGAGGTCGGGCAGCACGAGCCACAGGGCGGCGAGCGCCTCGTCGCGCGGTCCCACCGGGAGCAGGATGTTCTGCGACTGGCTGCCGTCCGCCGACTGGTAGCCGGCGACGTTGACCTTGACGCGCCACCAGTCGGGCCCGCGCCAGAACGGACCCTGCGCGAGGGAGACGGCCTGGACCCGCCCGGGCGGGATGGTCTGCGCGCGGGTCTCGAGCAGGCCGTGGCGCAGGCGGATGCCGTCGGGCGAGACCGCGGCCCGGAAGCCGAACTCGCCCGCGAACCGCTGGAACAGGTAGCCGCCCGCGCCCACGACGGCGGGCAGCGCCGACGCGACGATCCCCAGGTTCCGCGTCGTCACGACCGCGACCCCCACCGCGACCAGCACGGCGACGAGGATCCACACCGCGGGCGAGCGCACGAGCGACAGCAGGAGCCGGCCGGGCGGCACGTCGTACACCGGCTGCTCGGGCGCGACGGGCGGGAGCGTCTCGACCAGGTCCGCCGCGCCCTCGGCGGCCGGCACGGCCCCAGGGTCACCCGGCGCCATCGGAATGGGGCCGGTCACCACCGTGGGAGTCGACGCCGACCGGCGCGCCTTCACTCCCGCCGCGCGCGCGAGCAGGTCGGCGCGCAGCAGCTGGGCGTCCGACTCCTTGAGGAAACCGATCGCGACGGCGGAGCCCGAGCCGCCCGCGACCTCGAGAGTGAGCTCGGCGAGGCCGAAGACGCGCGCCAGGAGCGGCTGGCGGATGTCGACGGCCTGCAGACGGTCGAGGCGGGCGTGCCGCTGCTGGCGGAACACGACACCCTTGCGCAGGTGGACGGCGTCGTCGTCGACGGCGTAGGTGGTCATGCGCCACGCGACCGCTGCGTACCCGAACACGACGAGCGCGAACAGCACGAGCCCGAGGAGCGCCTGCCACCACACGCCCTGGACCGTCCCCGCGACCCGGCCGACGTTGGGCAGGTCCTCGACGACCTGCTGGCCGCCGATGATGAGGACGGCCGCGAGCACGGCCCAGCCGCGCACGAACGGGGTGACCGGGTGGACACGGCGCCACCCGTCGGCGGGCGTCGGTGCGTTCACAGGCCCGCCAGCCTCGCCTCGCCGCGGACCGTGAGGCGGTCGCGCAGCCGCTCGGCCTCGTCCGGGACGAGGCCCGGGATGTTGGCGTCGGTGCTGGCCGACGCCGTGTGGAGCTGGACCTTGGCGATCCCGAGCCGGCGGTCCAGCGGCCCCGCCTCGACGTCGACGTACTGCATGCGCCCGTACGGCACGACCACGAGCGAGCGGAACAGGATGCCCCTGCGGATCAGCAGGTCGTCGTCGCGCTCGGCGTAGCCGATCGCGCGGACCTGCCGCGGCACGACGATCCCGACCCACACGAGGATCGCGGCCGGCACCGCCGCGACGACCCACAGCCACGGGGACACGAGCAGCGCGAGGACGACGACGACGACGAGCGGCACCGCGAGCGTGATGCCCGCGCTGACGAGCCGTGCCGTGATCAGGCGCGGCGACACACGCTGCCATGCCACGCCCGGTGGGTCGAAGGGGCCCGACTCGCTCACGGGTTCGCTGGTCATGGGGCCATCCTCGCATCCACGTCAGGACGGCAGCGGGTCAGGGCTCTCCTCGGCCTGCGTGTCTTCCGGGGGCGGCAGCTCGCAGAACTTCTCGACGACGAGGCCGACCGCCGTCAGCACGAGCGAGCACACGACCGCGATCGCCGCGGCGATCGCCTGCTCCTGCCGGGGCTCGATCTCGAGCTCCCCGACGTGCACGACGACCTCGGCCAGGTAGCGGCCGCCGAGCAGCGCGCCCGAGAGCGCCCCGGCCTTGGCGAGCACGAAGGTCCGAGCGGCGCGCAGCGGGTCCAGGTCGGGCTTGTCGCCCTTCTGGTAGGCGCGCACGGACCAGCCCGCCGAGAATATGGCGCCCGCGAGTCCGAGGATCGCGATGTACTCGACCCACGCGACCTGCGGCAGGTAGATGCCGTAGCCCTCGAGCAGGCGCAGCGTCAAGGCACCGACAGCGGCGACGGAGACGAGGACGAGGGCGAGCGTGCGGATCGAGGTGCGGCGCATCTCAGCGGTCGTGCTCGTCGTCGAGCGGCGGGCGGTACGGCTGCTGCGGGAGCGGCGGGAACACGGTCTCGACCCTCGGGAACACGGCGTCCGACGGCGGCACGTACGGCGGGTCCGCCGACGGGGGGAACGGCGGGTCCGACGGCGGCGCCCACTGCTCGGAGCGCGGCGCGAACGCGGAGTCCGGGGCCGGCGGGATGGGCTCGTGGGCCACCGGTGGATGCGCGGGCCGCTGCGGCGGCACGGGCGGCTGGACCGGCTGGGCGCCCGACGCGGGGCGCGGCGGCAGCGGCGCGGACGACGGCACGGGACCCGTGCCCGGCGCGATGGCGGGTGCGTACTGTGCCGGCGGCGCCGACGGCGGTGCGACGGTGTCCTGAGGGTCGGCCAGCCAGTCGAGCGCGAGCCACCGGATGCCCGTGCGGTCGGGCGCGGTCGCCGCGAGCTGCGCGACCGGGCCGCCGCCCAGACCATGGAGCACGGCGTCGGGCGCGGCCTCGGCCCAGGGGACGAGCACGAACGCGCGCTCGCGCGCCCGTGGGTGCGGAAGCTCGAGGTCGTGGGCGGTGGCGACGAGGCTGCCGTACTGCACGATGTCGACGTCGAGCGTGCGAGGCCCCCAGTGCTCCTCCCGGACGCGGCCGTGCTGCTCCTCGACGCGCTGGCAGGCGTGCAGCAGCTCGCGTGGTGACAGGGTCGTCCGGACCAGGAGCACCGCGTTGAGGAAGTCGGGCTGCTCGGGCCCGCCGACGGCGGCCGTGCGGGCCAGCGGCGAGACCTCCATGACCTGCAGGCCGACGATGCGGTCGATGTCCGTCACGGCCTGGCGCAGCGTCGCCTGGGCCTCGCCGAGGTTGGCCCCGAGCGCGAGCACGGCCTCGACCGGCTCCGTGGGCGCCTCGTCGAGCGGGTCGGACGGGGCCTCGGGCTCCGGCGCGGGCTCGGGTGCCGGCGGCCCGGCGGGTGCCGGCGGTACGGCTGCGACGGGCTCGAACGGCGCGGTCGGGGCGTCGACCGGCGGCGCGGTCGCCGGGACCTCGCCTGGCGCCCCTGCGCTGAACGGCTCGACGGCGGGGGCTCCGGTCGCGAACGCGGTGGCGGGCTCGGCGGCCGCATCGGGATGGGTGGCCAGGTCGGGCTCGGCGAGGGCGGCGGACTGGGAGGGAGCGGCCGCCACGACCGGCTCGGAGGGCACGCCCGCGCCAGGCGCCTCGGCCGCCGAGGCCATGACGGCAGACACGACGGGCGTGCGCACCCGGTCGCGCCGGATGGCGACCTCGACGTCGTCGAACGGCACGGCGATCGGCGCCTGCGGCTTGTGCACGCGCACGTCGACCGCCTGCACGGCCGGGTACGCCAGCGCGGCCGCCGCGATGCGCTCGGCCACGGTCTCGATCAGGTCCGCGGGCCGGCCGGCGAGCACGTCGTGCACGTCCTGCGCCACCTCCGCGTAGCTCACCGTCGCGGCGAGGTCGTCACCTGCTGCCGCCGCACGCGCGTCGACGTGCAGGACGACGTCGGCGCGGAAGACCTGTCCCTCGGCGCGCTCGTGGGCGAGCACGCCGTGGTGTCCGGTCGCGGTCACGCCCGTCAGGCGGATCTGGTCGAGCGGCTGGCCGTCGCGTCCCGGCACGGCACCGGAGAACGTCACGAGGTCCCTCCCTGGTCGGCAGTCCGTGTCACCGTACCCGCACGACCCTGGCTCGGTGAACCGGGCTCTCCGGCGGCGGTCCACGCGGCTGCGACATGCACCGCGTCCACGCTCGCCCGCGCGGCGTGCACGCGCACGCACCAGGCGCCGGCGGCCGCGGCGAGGGCCGTGACCGCGACCGTCGCGTCGTCGCGCTCGAGCGGGGGCGCCGGCACACCGGACGGGCCGGCGAGCAGATGGCCGAGGAACCGCTTGCGGGAGGCGCCCACCAGCAGGGGTCGGCCGAGGCGGTGCAGAGCGTCGAGGTGCGCGAGCAGCGGCCAGTTGAGCGCACCGGCCTTGGAGAACCCGAGGCCGGGGTCGACGACGACCTGCTCCGGCCGCACGCCGGCGTCGTGCAGCGCGGCCAGCCGCTCGACCAGCTCGTCGCGCACCTCGGTCACGACGTCGTCGTAGTCCTCGAGGGTGTCCATGACGTCGGCGTGGCCGCGCCAGTGCATCGCGACGTACGCGACGCCCGTCTCGGCGACGACACGCGCCATGTCAGGGTCCGCGCGACCGCCCGAGACGTCGTTGACGAGGCGTGCGCCGGCGGCGACCGCCCGCTCGGCGACGGCGGCGCGCGTCGTGTCGACGGATACCACCGCGCCGGACCGGGCGAGCCGCTCGATGACGGGAAGCACGCGCCGCAGCTCCTCGTCCTGGCTCACGCGGTCCGAGCCGGGCCGGGTCGACTCGCCTCCGACGTCGAGGATGTCAGCGCCCTCGGCGAGAAGGTCGAACCCGTGCTGGACGCCGGCGTCGGGCTCGAACCACTCGCCGCCGTCGGAGAACGAGTCGGGGGTGATGTTGACGACCCCCATGACGAGGCAGCGCCCCGTGCCGGAGAGCTCGGGCAGGCCGGCGACCACGGCGTCCCGCGGGTGCACGCGCTACCTCCCGAGGATCAGGCTCATGGCCTCCGCGCGGGTGGTGGCGGCACTCTGCATCATGCCGCGCACGGCCGAGGTCACGGTGCGCGACCCCGGCTTGCGCACCCCGCGCATCGACATGCACAGGTGCTCGCACTCGACGACGACGATGACGCCGCGTGGCTCGAGGATGCTCACGAGCGCGTCCGCGATCTGCGACGTCAGGCGCTCCTGCACCTGCGGCCGGCGGGCGTAGACCTCGACGAGGCGCGCGAGCTTCGACAGCCCCGTGATGCGCCCGTCGCTGTTCGGGATGTAGCCCACGTGAGCGATGCCGTGGAACGGCACGAGGTGGTGCTCGCACGTCGAGTACACCTCGATGTCCTTGACCAGGACCATCTCCTCGTGGCCGATGTCGAACGTCGTGGTCAGGACGTCCTCGGGCTCCTGGCGCAGGCCGGCGAAGATCTCGCGGTAGGCGCGCGCGACGCGGGCGGGCGTGTCGCGCAGGCCCTCGCGCTCGGGGTCCTCGCCGATCGCGAGCAGCAGCTCGCGGACGGCGGCCTCGGCACGCACGGCGTCGTACGGCGGCACCTCGGAGGCGGGCCGCACCCCGACCGACACGGCGCTCAGCGGCAGCTCGCGCTCGTCCTGGGCGCGGACGGCGTGCTGGGTCACTCGGGCACCTCCCCGATGCGCTGCGGCGGGAGCTCGTCGGCAGCCTTGGCCGCCTCGTCCTGCGGGATCACCGGGTGCCCGTTGGTCGCCGCCACCTCACGATCGGTCATGACGGGACCGCGCGTGTGCACGGTCCGCTGCTCGCTGCTGAGCCACACGTCGCGCGCCTGGCGCTTCTCGACGCGCGCGAAGACCTCCGCGAGCTCCGCCTGGTTGAGCGTCTCCTTGTCGAGCAGGCGCAGCACGAGCTCGTCGAGCACGTCGCGGTACTGGGTGAGCACCTCCCACGCTTCGTCGTGGGCGGCCTCGACGAGCTTGCGCACCTCGTGGTCGACCGTCCCGGCGACGGCCTCGGAGTAGTCGCGCTGGTGGCCCATCTCCTTGCCGAGGAAGGGCTCGCTCGCGCCGGAGCCGAGCTTGATCGCGCCGACCTTCTCGCTCATTCCGTACTCCATGACCATCTTGCGCGCGATGGCCGTGGCCTTCTCGATGTCGTTGCTCGCGCCCGTCGTGGGGTCGTGGAACACGATCTCCTCGGCGACGCGGCCGCCCATCGCGTAGGCGAGCTGGTCGAGCAGCTCGTTGCGCGTGGTCGAGTACTTGTCCTCCATGGGCATGACCATCGTGTACCCGAGCGCGCGGCCGCGCGGCAGGATCGTCACCTTGGTCACCGGGTCGGTGTAGCGCATGGCCGCGGCGACGAGGGCGTGGCCGCCCTCGTGGTACGCCGTGATCTTCTGCTCCTTGACCTTCATGACGCGGGTGCGCTTCTGCGGGCCGGCCACGACGCGGTCGATCGCCTCGTCGAGCGCGCGGTCGTCGATGAGCTGCGCACCGCTGCGCGCCGTGAGCAGGGCGGCCTCGTTGAGCACGTTGGCCAGGTCCGCACCCGTGAAGCCCGGGGTGCGGCGCGCGACGGCGGCGAGGTCGATCTCAGGCACCATCGGC
Organism: Isoptericola halalbus; assembly: GCA_009663185.1. Lineage (GTDB taxonomy): Bacteria > Actinomycetota > Actinomycetes > Actinomycetales > Cellulomonadaceae > Isoptericola > Isoptericola halalbus. The sequence continues at coordinate 13,517 of VJZX01000045.1, read as the reverse complement.
TTGCCCTGGGCGTGGACCTTCAGGATGGCCTCGCGGCCCTTGAGGTCGGGCGCCTCGACGGCGACCTGTCGGTCGAAGCGGCCGGGGCGCAGCAGCGCCGGGTCGAGGATGTCGGGCCGGTTGGTCGCGGCGATGAGGATGACGTTCGTCTTGACGTCGAAGCCGTCCATCTCGACGAGCATCTGGTTGAGCGTCTGCTCGCGCTCGTCGTGGCCGCCGCCCATGCCGGCGCCGCGGTGGCGGCCGACGGCGTCGATCTCGTCGACGAAGATGATCGCGGGCGAGTTCTGCTTGGCCTGGTCGAACAGGTCGCGCACACGGCTCGCTCCGACGCCCACGAACATCTCGACGAAGTCGGAGCCGGAGATCGAGTAGAACGGCACCCCCGCCTCGCCTGCGACGGCGCGCGCGATGAGGGTCTTGCCGGTGCCGGGCGGCCCGTAGAGCAGCACGCCCTTGGGGATCTTGGCGCCCACGGCCTGGAACTTGGCCGGCTCCGCGAGGAACTCCTTGATCTCGTAGAGCTCCTCCACCGCCTCGTCCACACCCGCGACGTCGGCGAACGTCACCTGCGGCATGTCCTTGCTGATGAGCTTGGCGCGGGACTTGCCGAAGCCCATGACCCGGCTCCCGCCACCCTGCATGCGCGTCAGGATGAACCAGAACACGAGGCCGATGAGGAGGAAGGGGATGATGAACGACAGCATCGATCCCCAGAAGCTCGGCTGCGGCACCTCGGAGTCGAAGCCGTCGGCGAGGTCCGCGGACGCGACCGCGTCGGCGACCGACTCACCCTGCGGCTGGACGTAGAAGAACTCGACACGCGTGCCGTGGTCGACCTCGTCGTCCGTGCCCTGGTCCGTGACGTAGGGCGAGCTGAGCTCGAGCTCGACGCGCTGCTGGCCGTCGACGATCAGGGCATGGTCGACCGTGCCGCCCTGGAGCAGCTCGATGCCCTGGTGCGTCTCGATCCGGGACACCCGCTCGGCGTTGAACGCGCCGAACGCGAGCGACACCAGGACCAGGCCCACGACGATCCAGACGATCGGGCCACTGAGGATCTTCTTGATGTTCATCGGCGACGGGGACGGATCCCCGCTTCCCTTCCGTCGGGCGGTGCTTCGCCGTAAGAACGTACACGCTACGGCTAAAAGTTCCGTGAGTGTTCGCCCAGGGCGCGACGTCAGCTGTAGACGTGCGGTGCCAGCGTCGCGACGAACGGCAGGTTGCGGTACTTCTCCGCGTAGTCGAGTCCGTAACCCACGACGAACTCGTTGGGGATGTCGAATCCAACGTACCTGACATCGACGTTGACCTTGGCGGCGTCGGGCTTGCGCAGCATCGTCGCGATCTCGACCGAGGCGGGCCCGCGCGAGCGCAGGTTGGACACGAGCCAGGACAGGGTCAGGCCGGAGTCGATGATGTCCTCGACGATCACCACGTTGCGTCCGGTGAGGTCGCTGTCGAGGTCCTTGAGGATGCGCACCACGCCCGAGGACTTGGTGCCCGACCCGTACGACGACACGGCCATCCAGTCCATCTGGACGGGGTGGTGCAGACGACGCGCCAGGTCGGCCATGACCATGACCGCGCCCTTGAGGACCCCGACCAGGAGCAGGTCCTTGCCCGCGTAGTCCGCGTCGATCTGGGTCGCGATCTCGTCGAGCTTGCTGCCCAGCTGCTCCTCGGTGAGGAGGATGCTGGCGAGGTCGCCGGCGACGTCCGACTGGTCCACTGTGGTTACTCCTGGGGGGTCGCGGAGGCGGGAGGAACGCGGTCCCGGCCAGCTTTGGCCGGGGCCAGGAAAAGCCTGCCACACGCACGCCACGCTCGTGCGTCGCCCGGCAGATGGGCGGGACCCTGCCCGCTCCACGAGACGACGAGCGCGTCGAGCGCGTCGACGTGCCGCGCCGTCGTCGCAGCCGCCGGACACCCGGCCTCGAGCGCCGCGGCGCGCAGGGCCCGGCGGCGCAGCGCCGGGGGCGCGTCGGCGAGAGCCGCGGCGTCGAGCGCCAGCGCCGGCGCGGAGCCCTCGACGTCAGCCTCGTCGTCCTCGCGGACCCGGGCGGCGGCGAGCAGGTCGGCGGCGAGCCCTTCGAGCAGGTCGGCGTCGTCGCGCAGCTGGTCCGCGGTCCGGGCGAGCGCCTCGACGACGCCCGGACCGAGCACCTCCTCGAGAACCGGCACGACGGCGGAACGCACACGCGAGCGCATGGGCACGGCCTGGTCGGGACGCTGGTCGACGGTCGCCGGGTCGTTGGTGGGGTCCGTCCAGTACGTCAGTCCCAGGGCCGCGCACGCGGCCTCCGTCTGGGCGCGGCGCAGGCCGAGGAACGGTCGCCGGTACTGCCCGCGGCGGCGCGCCATGCCCGCGAGCGACCGTGCACCGCTCCCCCGCGCCAGGCCGAGCAGCACCGACTCGGCCTGGTCGTCGACCGTGTGCCCGAGCAGCACGATGGCCGCGCCGGACTCGCTCGCGACGGCGTCGAGCGCGGCATAGCGCGCCTCGCGGGCGGCGGCCTCGAGCCCGACGGCGGCACCCGCGTCGACCTCGACCCGCCGCACCACGACCGGGGCGAGCCCCAGGTCCCGGCACTGCGTCGCCGCGCGTGCGGCGACGTCGGCCGACTCCGCCTGCAGACCGTGGTCGACGACGACGGCACCCGCGCGCACCGCGTACCCGCGCGAGCGCACCGACCGCGCCACGCGCCGGGCCTCGTGGGCCGTCGCCGCCGCGAGCGCCAGGCTGTCCGCCCCACCGGAGCACGCCACGAGCACGAGGTCCCCGCGCTCGAGCTCGGCGAGCTCCGCGCGCACGGCCGTGCGGGCGGCCGCGAGCGCCGGGTCGACTCGTGCCATCAGCCCCGCCCCGTCCGACGCTCCGTCAGCCGTGGACGCGGCGCACCCAGGCGCGGGCGTCAGCGATCTCGCGGGCGGACGGCAGGTTCTCGGGTGCCGCCCACACGGCGTTGAGCCCGTCGCGCCCCACCTGCTCCTCGACCGCGCGGACGAAGCGCGCGCCGTCGCGGTACTGCGCGAGCTTGGCGTCCATGCCGAGCAGCCGCCGCAGCAGCAGGTCGAGCGGCGGCGCGCCCTCGCCTTCACGGCGCTTCTCGAACCGCGCGCGGATGGTCTTGACCGTCGGCACGACGCGCGGCCCGACGGCGTCCATCATGACGTCGGCGTGCCCCTCGAGCAGGGCCATGACCGCGGTGATCTCCTCGAGCCGGTCACGCTCCTCTCGGCCGAGCACGCCCTCGAGCGGGGACTTGCCGTCGCCGCTCAGCGCGCGCAGGACGGCGCGCGCGAGGAACGCGAGCTTCTCGGGCAGCGGCGCCCGGGCCATGCCGACCGACGTGCGCGTGACGTCCTGCAGGAGCTCGCTGATGCGGGAACGGAGGTGTCCGGCAAGCCAGGGGGCGGTCGCGAACTGCAGCGCGTGCGTCTGCTCGTGCAGGCACACCCACAGCCGGAAGTCCCGGGGGCGCAGGTCGAGCGTCCGCTCCGCGGCCAGCACGTTCGGCGCCACGAGCAGGAGCCGCCCGCGGTCCGTGCCGTACGGGTCGAACTGACCGAGCACCTTGGTCGACAGCAGGGCGAGCACGGTGCCGACCTCGGCCGCCCCGCCCAGCCGCGCGGCGGCCGACGTCGCGGGCATGTCCGGCCCGAGCGCCTCCAGCACAGGCGCGGTCAGGGCGCGCATCGACTGCACGTTCGCGCGCGTCCAGGTGGCGCGGTCGACGACGTGCACCGCGCCGAGGTCGGACGTACCCGGACCCGCGGTGCCCGCGGGCTCCATGCGGGTGACGGTGAGCACGTGGCCGACGGCTGTGCCCGCGGCGGCGCGCAGCCCGCTCACGAGCGCGTCGAGGTCGGCGCGGTCGGCCCGGGGACCCGGGCGTGCGAGACGCCCGGCGACCTCGGCGGCAGCGCTCCAGTCGACGAGAGGTTCCGGCGGCGTGCCGTCGTCGGGCAGAGGCGTGGCGGGAGACGTCACCGCTCCACCGTAGCCGCCCGGAGCTCAGGACGGGGTGCAGCCACAGCCCGCGACGCGGCCCAGGAAGTCGTCGAAGATCACCCGTGCTCCCCACGTGCCGCCGTCGGGCACCTTGTCGGCGAGCGCCGCGTAGACGAGGAGGCGACCGTCGGCCGTCAGCACGGTGCCGGCAAGCGCCGTCGTGTTCGGCAGGCTGCCGGTCTTGCCGGTCACGAGGCCGCGGCCCGGGTTGCCGTCCGGGTACCGCGTCGCGAGCGTGCCGTTGAGACCCGCGAGCGGCAGTCCGGTCGCTGCCTCGCGCAGAGCCGGGTAGGCAGGGTCGACCGCGAGGGAGAGGGTGTCCACGAGCTGGCGCGCGGTCATGCGCGAACCGTCGCCGAGGCCCGACAGGTCGGTCAGGCGCGCGCCCTCGAGGTCGACGCCGAGACGCTCGACCGTCGTCGTGACTGCCCGCAGGGCCCCGTCGGCCGAGCCGGGCAGACCGGCGTCGATCGCGACGAGACGCCCGACCACCTCCGTGATCGTGTTGTCCGACCGCTCGAGCATGTCCTGCACGATCGCGGACAGCGGCGCCGAGCGGACCTCCCCGATCAACCGCGCCGACGACGGCGCCTGCGTGCGTGAGACCGACCCGTCGACCTCGAGGCCACGCGCCTCGAGCTGGCGCGCGAACTCGTGCGCCGCAGCGAGGGCCGGGTCCGGGTCGCGCTTGGCGTACTCGTCGTCGGTCAGCCGCCCGACGTCGATCCCGAGCGCCGCGACGGGCGCGATGTAGCCGGCCGCCGCGTCGCCCGCCCGCACGGTCGGCGCGATCGCGGGGCCGCTGAAGATCGTGTCGTCGAGGCTGAGCGTCACCGCGGTGCGGCCGGAGATCATGACGCGCGCGGCCACCTGGTCGGCGAGGTCGCCGAGACCGGCGTGGCCGTTGACGGCCTCCGGGTCGCCCGCGCCCGCGGCGAGCATCATGTCGCCGCCGCCTACGAGGATGACGTGCGACTCGCCCGACAGGACCGCCGTCGTCGGGAGCGTCGCGTTCCCTCCCGGCGCGGTGAGCGCGGCGACCGCGGTGAGGATCTTCTGCGTCGACGCCGGCACCATCGTCCTGTCGGCCTGGGCCGAGCCCAGGACGTCGCCCGTCAGCGCGTCGGTCACGAGCACACTGACGCGGTCCCCGAGGCGCTTGTCCCGGGTGAGATCGGATGTGTGCTTGCCGACCTCGTCCAACGACGGCACGGGGGCGTCGGGCGACAGGTCCGCCAGGACGGGGGTCGGCGACGGCCCCAGCTGAGCGCCGGGCGCCGACGGGAACGGCGCGGGCTGCAACGGTGCTGGTGCGGTCGTGAGGAGGCCCGGTACGACGTCGTAGGCGTCCGCGACGAGGTAACCACCAAACATCGCGACGATCGTCGTCACGGTGGCGCCCACCTGCAGCCGCCACCCCATCTGGCCCTCCGTCTCCGTGAGCCTCGTCACAGGACCCGTTCCCCGCACGGTGCTCAGTGCGAATCATGGCACGATTCGGACCCCCGCTCCGACTGACCACGGCCCCGCTGCCAGCGGTGCTGCGTGGCAGACTGGGGCCGCGCACGCACGAGACTGGAGGAACAGTGGAGTTCGACGTCACGATCGAGATCCCGAAGGGCCAGCGGAACAAGTACGAGGTCGACCACGAGACCGGCCGCATCCGCCTCGACCGCATGCTCTTCACCTCGACGCGATACCCGGACGACTACGGGTTCATCGAGGGCACGCTCGGTGAGGACGGCGACCCGCTGGACGCGCTGGTGCTGCTCGAGGAGCCGACGTTCCCCGGCTGCCTGATCAAGTGCCGCGCACTGGGCATGTTCCGCATGCGCGACGAGGCCGGCGGCGACGACAAGGTGCTGTGCGTTCCCCTCGGTGACCAGCGTGCCGCGTGGCGCCAGGACATCGACGACGTCTCCGACTTCCACCGCCTGGAGATCCAGCACTTCTTCGAGGTCTACAAGGACCTTGAGCCCGGCAAGTCCGTCGAGGGTGCGCACTGGGTCGGTCGCGCGGAGGCCGAGGCCGAGATCGAGCGCTCCTTCCAGCGCGCCAAGGACTCCGGCTACGCCCACTGATCCTCGATGCTCGCCGCCGTCCTTCACGCCCCGCATGACGTGCGCGTCCAGGAACGCCCCGACCCCCGCATCCTGACGTCGGGCGACGCGGTCGTGCGCGTCGTCGCCGCGTGCGTGTGCGGCTCGGACCTGTGGAGCTACCGCGGCGTCAACGAGGTGCGCGAGCCGCGGCCGATCGGCCACGAGCTGGTGGGTGTCGTCGAGGAGCTGGGCGCCGGCGTCACCTCCGCCCGGGTCGGCGACTTCGTCGTCCTGCCGTTCTCGCTCAGCTGCGGTGAGTGCCAGGCCTGCCGGGCCGGTTTCCCCTCGACCTGCGACCGGGTCACCTACTTCGGCAGCACCGACCGCGACGGCCTGCCGGTCGACGGCGCGCAGGGCGAGCGGGTGCGCGTCCCGCTCGCGCAGCACTCGATGTTCGGTGTCGGCCGTCCGCTCGACGAGCTCGAGTCCGCCGGCCTTGTGCCGCACCTGCTCACGCTGGCCGACGTCATGTCGACCGGGTACCACGCGGCCGTCTCGGCGCGGGTCGGCCCGGGCGACACGGTCGCCGTCGTGGGCGACGGCGCGGTCGGCCTGTGCGGCGTCGTCGCCGCGAAGCTTCTCGGGGCCGAGCGGATCGTCGCGATGAGCCGGCACGCCGACCGTGCCGCGCTGGCCCGCGCCTTCGGCGCCACCGACGTCGTCGCCGAGCGCGGCGAGGAGGGCGTCGCGGCGCTGCGGGACCTGCTCGACGGCGACCTCGCCGACGCCGCCCTCGAGTGCGTCGGCACCGCCGAGTCGATGGACCAGTCGTTCGGCGTCGTGCGCGGCGGCGGCCGGATCGGCTTCGTGGGCGTCCCGCACGGGCCCGCCCTGTCGGTCGAGCGGATGTTCCGCCGGAACATCACCGTGGGCGGCGGCATGGCGTCCGCCCGCCGGTACATGGCCGAGCTGCTCGACGACGTGCTCTCGGGCGCGATCCAGCCCGGGCGGGTGTTCGACCTCGAGCTGCCGCTCGCCGACGTCGCCGAGGCGTACGCGGCGATGGACGAACGCCGCGCGACGAAGGTGCTGCTGCAGCCCTGAGGCGCAGCAACACCTTCGGTCGACGCCGCGACCGGGCTCAGTACCGGCGGACGCTCACGGGGTCCGACGTCGACCGAGCGACAAGATGGCTCCAGTCGGGGATGTAGCGGACCTTGAGGTAGACCGTTCCGGGACGGCCGTCGGCAGTGCGGAGGAATCGCGACGGGACCTGCACGTTCCGCACGCCCTGCCGCCACGGCAAGATTCCCCACGACGCGACGCTCCCCCGGCTTCGCCAGGTGGGGTTCGCAGCCCGTGGGTCCCGTGTCCACAGGACGAGGCGCCCGCTCTCGGCCACGCCCGGCGTGTGCACTCGGATGGTCGCGGGCTCGGTCGAGCCGAGGTCTGCACCGACCGGGTACGCCGTCGTCGGCAGAATGAGCCGCACCTTGGGTTGAGCCTTGCGCACCCGCTGCGTCCAGGTGCGGGTTGACGGCAGGTGACGCGAGGAGCCCGTGTACCTCGCCACGATGTCCTGCCGACCAGGTTCGACCTTCGTGCCCCTGACCTTGATCGACGCCTTGCCGTTCGTCAGCTCTCCGGACGCGAGCCATCGGCCGCCCTGCCACAGCTGGACCTTCCCCGTGGGCGTCCCGCTGGCGGACGAGACGCTCACCGCGACCGAGCGAGGCGTTCCGTACGTCCAGACGTCGTCCGTCCGTACGGTGACGGTGCTCGCGTGCCGTGGCAGCACCTCGACGTCGATCAGCCGCGACTGTGCTTCGAAGGCGAGACCGCCGTGGTAGGCGATGAGCACCGAGCGCGTCCCGACCGGCAGCTTGGACGGGTCCACCCGCAGGGTCGCGCCGCCGTCGACCAGCTCTTCGCCGTCAAGGTACGTCCAGCCGGAGTCGCCGGTGGCGGCCGAGCCGCTCGCATGTACGGTTCCGCCAGGGAGCCCAAGCTCGGAGGTGACCTGTACCGGGATCTCGACCGGGACCCCGTGGCGCCAGGTCGGCGGCATGTCGACGGCGAGGGAGCTCGGCCTGCGCCGGACGTGCGAGTCGAACGTCCAGGCCCCGAGGAGCTCAGCACTACCGGTCGCGGCGTGCGTCATCCTCAGTTGGAGTCCCGGATACATCTCCGTCCCGTCGAGCGCGAAGGTCGCCACGCCGCCCTCGAGCGTCGCCGAGCGATGTACCGACCCCGTGTGGATCGTGACGGTGCCGTCCTGCGGCACGTCGGTGCCCGTCAGGTCGACGGTGAGCTCAACAGGGTCGCCGTAGTACCACGTCTCCGGGGTGATCACCGGGGTCGCTGGCTCCTCGACGCGGATCGTCGTCGAGCCGGCCGACAGCACCGGCCAGTCCTCGGGCTCGTCGTCCCACGTCGGCCGGCCGACGTGCCGGACCTCGACGGCGTGCTCTCCCGGTTCGAGGTGCATCGTCCAGACCTTGGGCTGCGCGCGGCCGTCGACGAGCATCCACAACCACCCGTGGAGCGCCCCGTCGACGAACACTGCCACATAGCCCGTGCCAAGTGCGCCCTCGTGCGTCACGGTCGCCTGGATCGGGACCTGCTGGCCCTTCCACCACCTGTCGCTCGATATGGTGACCGTCGTCTGGTCGTCGACCGCCGTCGCCGCCGCGGGCGGCGCCATGCCCGCCACGATCAGCACGAACGAGACCGCCGCCGCCGCGAACCGCGCACCCCACCGACTACCGACGCTCCCGCGCATCTCGGCCCCCGCTTCTCTCATCACTCACTGGTAGGTAGTGCAACGGATGCCGGGAGACTCGGACCAACGTCCGGACGACGATGGCGCCTCTGCCCTCCCTAGCCGCGAACCGGGCTCAGTGGTACAGCACCAGGTCCACAACGTTTGAGCTCACAGTCCTGACGTTGTAGTTGCGGTGACTGAACACGTACCGGAGGTATATCGGTCCGGTTCTGTTGTCGTCTCGCCCGAGGATGAACCCAGGGATGCGGACCCGCTTCTTCCCGTCGTCGGCAAGCCGCATCCTCGTCGACGCCTGCCCTAGGGCATAGCACCACGACCAGCGATCGTCGTCATCCGATGGGTCACGCTGCTTGAAGCACAGCGTCCCGACCTCCGGCAGGTTCGGCGTCGATACTGTGACCGTCCCATACACGTACTTGTCGTATCTGTCGTTGTAGGCGATCCGCGTCCGGTCGAGGCTCAGCCGGACAGTCGGTCGCGCCATGCGCACACGCTGGGACCACGCGCGCTGCGAAGGGGCGAATGTCGGCGTGCCGAGGTACTTGGCGACGATCCTCCAGCGCCCCGCGTCGACCTTCTTGCCCCTGACCACCATCGACACCTTGCCGTCGACGAGCGTGCCCGTACCAATCCGCTTCCCCGTCTGGGCCCAGAAGAGCTCGACGGTGCCAGTTGGCATGGCGCCCGCCGACGTGACGGTCACCGTGACCCGACGCGGCTGCGCGTACGTCCAGAAGTCCGCAGTTCGGACGGCGACGGTCGTCGGACGCTTCTGGACCGTGACGGTGGCTGTGCGTGACGCGCCGTCGAACTCCGACGTAGAGGGCGCGAACGATACGACGATCTTTCGCTGGCCAAGGGGGACGCTCGTGGCCGGCACCGTGAAGGTCGCCTTTCCGTCGACAAGGCCCCCGCTGGCAAGAAGGCGGTTCCAGGTCTCACTCCTGACCTTCACCATGCCTTCCGGGACGCCACCGGCGGGCGAAGAGACGCTGACCGGGATCGTGACCGTTCCTCCGCACTGCCATGTCGACGGCATGCTGACCGTCAGCTCGACGGGCTTCCGATACACGTTGACGGCGAGCCTCCACTGCGCAACCAGCTCGCCGGTCGCAGCGTCGCGATGCTGGAACGCGACATACCGCCAGCCCGATGTGAAGAGCCCCGTCGCGTCTTGCGGGAACGTCGCGACGCCGTCGACCAGCTCGGCCTGCAGGGAGTCACCAGCCGGTGTCTCGAACGTGACGACTCCGGTCTGCGGCTCATCCGTCCCGGTGAGGTCGAAGCGCAGCGGGTGGGACTCGCCGACGTACCAGGAGGTCGGCGACAGCACCGGTGTCGCCGGTCGCTCGACCAGCACCTCGAGGGACGTCGAGAAGTGGACAATCCACTGGGAGGTCTCCGGGTCGATCGACTCGTGGATGAAGTTCAGCGTCCAGGTGCCTGGCCCGAACGGGGCCCGGTCGATGGTCGCCCGGCCGTCGGTGAGCCTGACCCGGCTGACCGTTCCGCCGCTTGCCTCACGCACCAACCGCACGAACCCGGAGGCCGGCTGGCCCTCTCGGACCACCTCGACCTCGAAGCTGACCTGCTGGCCGTACCACCAGCGGTCACGCGACGGAGTGACTGTGATGCCGTCCTCGGATTCCGTCACCTCTCCGCCGGCCGTCTCAGCGGACGCCGGCGCGATGATCCCCGCCAACACCAGTCCGAGCGCCACGAAGAACGCGGCGACCTTCGCACCCCACCGACTGCCGACGCTCCCGCGCATCAGGCCCCCGCTCTTGAAGACTGGCTGAAAGATAGCGGAACGGTTGACGGCGGCGCATGTCCCCTCAACCTGCTCGGACGCCGCCCCAGCCCGTCTCAGATGTTGGTCTCACATGCCAAGACACGACTGTCGGACGGATCAGGGCGCCGTTACCGTCGTCGCCATGACTCGTCGAATGTGCAGCTGATCCCAGCGCACGTTCGCCTGCCCTGCGGTCGCTCGCCGACGACGACACCGCTCACGCCGCGTGCGCAGACCAGCCGCCGCGGACTCCCCGTGCCCCGCCCCGGGCGCTCCGCGGCCCGCCCCGTCAGCCCGAGCAGCCCAGGAGGAACCGTGAGCACACCGCAGGCATGGTCGTTCGAGACCCGCCAGATCCACGCCGGCCAGAGCCCGGACGCCGCGACCGGCGCGCGCGCCCTGCCGATCTACCAGACCACCTCGTTCGTGTTCCCCGACGCCGGAGTCGCGGCCGACCGGTTCGCGCTCAAGGACCTCGGCCCCATCTACACGCGGATCGGCAACCCGACGCAGGAGGTCGTCGAGCACCGCATCGCCGCGCTCGAGGGCGGCGTCGGCGCGCTGCTGCTCGCCTCGGGCCAGGCGGCCGAGTCGGTCGCCATCCTCAACATCGCCGAGGCGGGCGACCACGTCGTCGCGAGCGCGAGCCTCTACGGCGGCACGTACAACCTCCTGCATCACACGCTGACCAAGTTCGGTGTGCAGACCACGTTCGTCGACGACCCGCACGACCTCGAGGCCTGGCGTGCGGCCGTCCGTCCGAACACCAAGCTGTTCTTCGGCGAGACGATCCCCAACCCCAAGTCCGACGTCCTCGACATCGAGGGCGTCGCGACCGTCGCGCACGAGGTGGGCGTGCCGCTCATCGTCGACAACACCGTGGCCACGCCGTACCTCGTGCGGCCGCTCGAGTGGGGCGCGGACATCGTCGTCCACTCCGCCACCAAGTACCTGGGCGGGCACGGGTCGGCCATCGGCGGCGTGATCGTCGACGGCGGCACGTTCGACTTCGCGGCCGACCCCGAGCGCTTCGCCAACTACAACACCCCCGACCCGTCGTACGACGGGATCGTGTTCGCGCGCGACCTCGGTGTCGGCTCGGCGCTCGGCGCCAACCTCGCGTTCATCCTCAAGGCGCGCGTCCAGCTGCTGCGCGACCTCGGCGCCGCGATCTCGCCGTTCAACGCGTTCCTCATCGCGCAGGGCATCGAGACGCTGTCCCTGCGCGTCGAGCGGCACGTCGCGAACGCGCAGAAGGTCGCCGAGTGGCTCGAGGCACGGTCCGACGTCGCGCGCGTGCACTACGCCGGCCTGCCGTCGTCGCCGTGGCACTCCAACGCTCGCAAGTACGCGCCGCTCGGCGCGGGCGCGGTGCTCGCCTTCGAGCTCGACGTCGCAGACGCGGAGCTCGCGCGGGCCGCTGGCCAGGCGTTCGTCTCGGCGCTGCAGCTGCACTCGAACGTCGCCAACATCGGCGACGTGCGCTCCCTCGTCATCCACCCGGCGTCGACGACGCACTCGCAGCTCACGCCGGCCGAGCAGGCTCTGTCGGGTGTGACGCCCGGGCTCGTGCGGCTCGCCGTCGGCATCGAGCACGTCGACGACATCCTTGCCGACCTCGAGCTCGGGTTCACGGCCGCCGACGAGGTGCTGCGCGGCGCGCCCGACGCCGCGGTGACCGACGAGGCCGCGGCGTGACGCACCTGGACTCCCGACGCACCGGTCCCGGCGTGACCGCTCACCCGCCAGCCGACGGGACGTCGCGAGCGCGGGTCAGGCCGGCCGTGCCGGCGTCAGGCGCGTGGCGCGAGGGCGACCCGGTCGGCAACCGCAGGTTCGCCGACGTCGGCACGTTCGAGCTCGACTCGGGCGCCCTGCTGCCCGACGTGCGCGTCGCGTACGAGACGTTCGGCGAGCTCGCGCCCGACGGCTCCAACGCCGTGCTCGTCCTGCACGCGCTCACGGGCGACTCGCACGTCACCGGCCCGGCCGGCGAGGGCCACCTGACGCCCGGCTGGTGGCAGCCGATGGTCGGCCCGGGCGCCCCGATCGACACCGACCGCTACTTCGTCGTCGTGCCCAACGTGCTCGGCGGCTGCCAGGGTACGACCGGTCCGGCGTCGCTCGCGCCCGACGGACGACTGTGGGGCGGTCGCTTCCCGCGCGTGACGCCGCGCGACCAGGTCGCCGTCGAGGTCGAGCTGGCCCGTCAGCTCGGGATCACCGGCTGGGAGCTCGTCGTCGGGGCGTCGATGGGCGGCCACCGTGTGCTCGAGTGGGCGCTGCTCGGCCCCGACGCGGGCCTCGAGGTGCGCAACCTCGCGGCGATCGCGACGACGGCGCAGACGTCCGGCGACCAGATCGCGTGGGCGCACCCACAGCTCGGGGCGATCCGCTCCGATCCCCGCTGGCGCGGCGGCCACTACTACGACGCGGACGACGACGACGGGCCGCACGCGGGGCTGGCGATCGCGCGGCAGATCGCGCACACGACCTACCGGACGGCGCGTGAGCTCGACGTGCGGTTCGGGCGGCTGCCGCAGGGTGGCGAGAACCCGCTCGACGACGGCCGGTACGCGGTGCAGTCGTACCTCGACCACCACGGCGACAAGCTCGCCCGGCGGTTCGACGCCAACTCCTACCTCGTGCTGACCGAGTCGATGCTCACCCACGACCTCGGGCGCGACCGCGGCGGCGTCGAGGCGGCGCTGGCCCAGGTCACTGCCCGGACGCTGGTCGTCGGGGTGGACAGCGACCGGCTGTTCCCGCCCGAGCAGTCCGCGCGCATCGCCGAATGGATCCCGGGCGCCGAGCCGCTGCGCATCGTGACGTCGGACTTCGGGCACGACGGGTTCCTCATCGAGTTCGACCAGCTCGGGC
>VJZX01000044.1 GCA_009663185.1 Isoptericola halalbus | reverse complement strand
GCAGCCCGAGCCCGCGCAGCCCGTAGGTACGGCCCCTGCGTCGCGGCCGGCGACGCCCAGGCCCGCGACGCCCAGGCCGGCGACGCCCAGGCCGGCGACGCCCAGGTCGTCGACGCCCAGGCCCAGCGCTCCACGGCCCGCGCCACGGCCGGGTCCGCGCTGAAGCCAGCACAGACCACCTGACACCGGGCCGGCCCACCGGCCATGGTCCGCACCACGTCGCCCGTCACCCGGCGGGCGACCGACACGAGGAGAGACGGCAGTCATGCCGAAGAACAAGACGCACTCCGGCGCCAAGAAGCGCTTCCGGGTCACCGGCAGCGGCAAGGTCATGCGCGAGCAGACCAACGCCCGCCACTACCTCGAGCACAAGTCCAGCCGCCGCACACGTCGTCTGGCGATGGACGAGGTCGTCGCGCAGGCCGACGTCAAGAAGATCAAGAAGCTGCTCGGCAAGTGAGCCACCTCGGCGGGTGACGGCCCGCCGGCACCACTTCCGACCCGAACTGCAAGGAGCATCACGTGGCACGCGTGAAGCGGGCGGTCAACGCCCACAAGAAGCGCCGTACGACCCTCGAGCGCGCCAGCGGCTACCGCGGCCAGCGCTCGCGCCTCTACCGCAAGGCGAAGGAGCAGGTCACCCACTCGCTCGTCTACGCCTACCGCGACCGCAAGGCGAAGAAGGGCGACTTCCGCAAGCTCTGGATCCAGCGCATCAACGCTGCGTCCCGCGCCCAGGGCATGACCTACAACCGCCTCATCCAGGGCCTCAAGGCCGCTGGCGTGGAGGTCGACCGCCGTATGCTCGCCGAGCTCGCGGTCAACGACGTGGCGGCGTTCAACGCGCTCGTCCAGGTCGCCAAGGACGCGCTGCCGGCCGACGTCAACGCGCCGAAGGCCGCCTGAGCCACGCGCTCAGCACCTCAGGACGCCCGGACGCCCCTGACCTGTCGATGCCCCGCATCCCCGACGTGACGCTCGCCAACCCGCGGGCGGACCGGGTCAAGCAGGTCAGGGCGCTGTCCGGGCGTCCTGCGCGCTCCCGGCACGGCCAGTTCCTCGTCGAGGGGCCGCAGGGCGTGCGCGAGGCCGTACGCCACGCGCCCGACGCCGTCCGGGACGTCTACCTCACGCGAGCCGCCGCCGAGCGGTACGGCGAGATCCTCGAGGACGCCGTCGCCGCACGCCTCTACCTGCATGTCGGCACACGCGAGGTCCTCGAGGCGATGAGCCCCGACGCCCAGGGCGTGCTCGCCGTCGTGCGCACGCGGCCGCTGGACCTGGACGAGGCGCTCGGCGGCCTCGAGGCGACGGACGGGCCGCTCCTGGTCGCGGTCCTCGCGAGCGTCCGCGACCCCGGCAACGCGGGCACCGTGATCCGCGCCGCCGACGCCGCCGGGGCCGACCTGGTCGTCCTCGCCGGCGAGAGCGTCGACCTGCACAACACCAAGGTGGTCCGGTCGACCGCCGGCTCGCTGTTCCACCTGCCGGTCGTGGGGGACGTGGGCCTTGCCGAGGCCGTCGACGCCCTGCGTGCGGCCGGGTGCGGCGTGCTCGCCGCCGACGGCGCCGGCCCGTTCGACCTCGACGACCTGCTCGACGTCGCGGGCGCATCGGGCGGCGCCGCCCCCGACCTGGCTCGGTCGACCGCCTGGATCTTCGGCAACGAGGCATGGGGCCTGCCCGAGGCCGATCGCGCGCTCGCCGACGCCGTGGTGCGCGTCCCCATCCGCGGCAAGGCCGAGTCGCTCAACCTCGCCACCGCCGCGACCGTGTGCCTCTACGCCTCCGGCCGCGCCCAGCGCTGAGTCGACGAGCGTGCTCACTTCGTCCTCAAACCCGCCGTTTGAGGACGAAGTGAGCACGCTCGTTGGAACTCGACAGGCAACGGAACGCGACGGGCGAGGTGCAATCAAGAGGTTGCGCCTGCTCCTCGCTCGTGCAACCGTTGGGTTGCACCTGAGGAGGTGGCGATGACCGACACCACCATCGTCCCCGACGCGATCGAGCGCAGCATCGACATCGACGCGCCGGCCGAGCGCGTCTGGGAGCTCATCAGCGAGCCCGGCTGGTACATCAACGACGGCGAGATCCGCCAGCACCGCATCGAGCGCGTCTCCGACGACCTCGTCGTCGTCCACGACGAGAAGCACGGACCCTTCCCGGTCCGGACCGTCCGGCTCGACGCGCCGAGGTACGCGGCGTTCCGGTGGGAGGCCGGGCACGGCTCGGGTGCTGAAGCGGCCGGCGACGCCTCGACGATGCTCATCTCGACGACGCTCATCGAGTTCTGGGTGATCGAGCGCGCGGCCGGCGGCGTGACGCTCCGGGTCGTGGAGTCCGGCTTCTCGACCCTCGGGGAGGACGGCGCCGCCCGCCGGGTGGCCTTCGAGGAGAACTCCGAGGGTTGGGACGCCGAGCTCGGCGCCGCCAAGAGCTTCGTCGAGCGCGTGGAGGTCCGGTGACCTCCGTCGCGGAGCGTGCCGAGGTCTTCGCCGCCATGGGAGACCCCAACCGCCTGCGCATCCTCGACCACCTGACGCGCTCACCGGCGTCGGCCACGAGCCTCGTGGGCGACCTGGACATCACCCGGCAGGCCGTCGCGAAGCACCTGCGCGTGCTCGAGGCCGCGAGTCTCGTCGCCGCCGTGCGCGCAGGCCGCGAGGTGCGCTTCGAGGTCCAGCCGCACCAGGTCGTGCGCGCGGCGCGGTGGCTCGACGACGTCGCCACCGGCTGGGAGCGGCGCCTCTCCGCGATCAAGGAGACGGCCGAGTCCCGAGCGCCGGTCGTCGAGCATCGGCAGTAGCATCCGCAGGGTGCGACTCTTCACCGCCGTGTACCCGTCCGCCGCGGCGTCGGCGCACCTCGACCTCGCCCTCGGCGGGGTCGGCGGATCCGCGGTCGCGGACCCGGGGGCGGGCTTGCGCTGGGTCCCGAAAGAACAGCGGCACGTCACGCTCGCCTTCCACGGCGAGGTCCCCGACGGCGCGGTGCCGGGCTACGTCGACGCGCTCGGCACTGCGCTCGCCGGCGTCGAGGCGTTCGAGCTCGCGCTCGCGGGCGGCGGGTCGTTCGGCGGACGGACGCTCTGGGTCGGGGTGAGCGGGGCTCTCGACGCCGTACGCCGGCTCTCCGCCGTCGTCGAGGAGACCGCGGCCGAGGCCGGGCTGCCCGCCGACGACCGCGCCGGCGGTCGCCCGCACCTGACCGTCGCTCGGGCCTCGGCGTCGCGCGCGGCCCGCGCGGGGCGACCGGGGGAGCACGGTTCGCGCCGCCCGCGCGGGCGGACCGAGGACGCGTCATCGCCTCTCGCGCACTGGGCACGGGCGCTCGCGGTCTACCGCGGGCCTGCCTGGCCCGTGGAGGCGGTGCACGTGGTCGCCTCGGAGCTCGGAGCCGGGAGGTCCGGGGGCCCGTTGCACGACGACGTCGCGGTCATCGCGCTTGCCCGGTGACGCGGACGGCGGTCAGAGAAGGGGTGACTTCGCGTCCGCCCGCGTGGCACCATGGCGCCATGACGCGCCTCGACCGCCGATTTAGCCGGCCCGCCCCGGGCCGGGCGGTGCAGGCTGCTCCCGCGCGCTGAGCGTGGGCCGGCGGACGCCGATCCTCAGGCCTTGGGCGGGCACATAAACTGACCCCTGCCGCCACGCCCACCTCTAGGAAGGCACGCATGCCCACGCCCGATCCTCTGGACACCGCTGCGCTCGACGCGGCGGTGGATGCCGCCCTGGCCGATATCGCTGCGGCCGGCGACCTCGACGCGCTCAAGGCCGTACGGACCGCGCACGCGGGCGACCGCAGCCCGCTCGCGCTCGCCAACCGCGCGATCGGCGGGCTCCCGGGCCCGGACAAGTCCGCCGCGGGAAAGAACGTCGGTCCGCGTCGCGGGAGGATCAACCAGGCGCTCGCCGCCCGCCAGGCCGAGCTCGAGGCCGAGCGCGACGCACGTGTGCTGGTGACCGAGACGGTCGACGTCACGCTGCCGACGGGGCGTACGCCGGTGGGCGCACGCCACCCGATCGAGCTCGTCCAGGAGCGCATCGCCGACTTCTTCGTCGGGCTCGGCTGGGAGATCGCCGACGGTCCCGAGGTCGAGGCCGAGTGGTACAACTTCGACGCGCTCAACTTCGGCCCCGACCACCCGGCGCGCCAGATGCAGGACACGTTCTACGTCGCGGGTGCGGACGACGCGCCGTCGAACCTCGTGCTGCGCACGCACACCTCGCCGGTGCAGGCCCGCTCCCTGCTCGCGCGTGGCGTGCCGCTGTATGTCGCCGTGCCCGGCAAGGTGTTCCGCACCGACGCGCTCGACGCGACCCACACGCCCGTCTTTCACCAGGTGGAGGGCCTCGCGGTCGACAAGGGCCTGACGATGGCGAACCTGGTCGGCACGCTCGACGCGTTCGCGCGCGCCATGTTCGGCCCCGAGGCCAAGACGCGCCTGCGCCCGAGCTTCTTCCCCTTCACCGAGCCCAGCGCCGAGATGGACCTGTGGTTCCCGCAGAAGAAGGGTGGGCCGGGCTGGATCGAGTGGGGCGGCTGCGGCATGGTCCACCCCAACGTGCTGCGCGCCGCCGGCGTCGACCCCGAGGACTACTCGGGCTTCGCGTTCGGCATGGGCATCGAGCGCACCCTCATGCTGCGCCACTCGATCGCGGACATGCACGACATCGTGGAGGGCGACGTGCGCTTCTCCACCCAGTTCGGGACGGAGATCTGATGCCCCGCATCGTCAAGGACTGGCTCGCCGACCACGTCGAGCTCCCCGCCGACCTCACCGCGGACCGGCTCGCCGCCGACCTGGTGCGGGTCGGGCTCGAGGAGGAGGCGATCCACGGTGCTGCGGTCACGGGGCCGCTGGTCGTGGGCCGGGTGGTCGAGGTCACGCCCGAGCCGCAGAAGAACGGCAAGACCATCAACTGGTGCCAGGTCGACGTCGGCGAGCTGGGCGTCGACGGAGCCCCGCGGGGCATCGTCTGCGGCGCGCACAACTTCGGGGCGGGGGACCTCGTCGTCGTCGCGCTGCCCGGTAGCGTGCTTCCCGGCCCTTTCCCGATCACCAGCCGCAAGACGTACGGTCACGTCTCCGACGGCATGATCTGCTCGGTGCGCGAGCTCGGCGTCGGCGACGACCACGACGGCATCATGGTCTTGACGCGTCACGGGTACGACGCCGCGGAGCTCGCCCCCGGCCAGGACGCGATCGCGCTGCTGGGCCTCGGCGACGAGGTGCTCGAGATCAACGTGACGCCCGACCGCGGGTACGCGTTCAGCTACCGCGGCGTCGCGCGGGAGTACGCCCACTCCACGGGCGCGGTCTTCACCGACAAGGGTCTGCCCGAGGCCCTGCCGACACCGCCGCCGGGCGCGACGCCCGACGGGTTCGCCGTCGAGGTCGACGACGCCGCGCCGATCGACGGGCAGGTGGGCTGCGACCGGTTCGTCACGCGCATCGTGCGCGGCATCGACCCCGGTGCGCCGACGCCGGGCTGGATGAAGCGCCGGCTCGAGGGGTCGGGCATGCGTTCGATCTCGCTCGCCGTGGACGTGACCAACTACGTCATGCTCGACCTCGGCCAGCCGCTGCACGCCTACGACCTGGATCAGGTCGCCGCGCCGATCGTCGTGCGCCGTGCCACCCCCGGCGAGCGGCTGACGACCCTCGACGACGTCGACCGGGCGCTCGACCCCGAGGACCTGCTCATCACCGACTCACCCGAGGGCGGGCGAGGCAGTCGCGTGCTCGGGCTCGCCGGCGTGATGGGTGGCGAGTCCTCGGAGGTGAGCGCGACCACGACCGACGTGCTCGTCGAGGCGGCGCACTTCGACCCGATCTCGGTCGCACGCACCGCGCGGCGGCACAAGCTGCCGTCTGAGGCCGCCAAGCGGTTCGAGCGCGGCGTCGACCCCAGGCTGCCCGCGGTCGCGGCCCAGCGCGTGGTGGATCTGCTCGTCGAGCTCGGCGGCGGCAAGGCGGACCCGGCGGTGAGCGACCTCGACACCACGACGCCGCCCGCGCCGATCGCGTTCGACGTGACGCTGCCCGCACGTCTGGCGGGCGTGGCGTACACGCGGGAGCAGGTCGTCGGAACGCTCGAGCAGATCGGCTGCACGGTCGACGCACCTGTGGGCGGCTCGACCGACGTCGTCGTCACCCCGCCGACGTGGCGGCCCGACCTCACCGAGCCGGCCGCGCTCGTCGAGGAGGTCGTGCGGATCACGGGCTACGACCAGGTGCCGTCGGTGCTCCCGGCGGCGCCGGGTGGACGTGGGCTCACGCCCGAGCAGCGCACGCGCCGCTCGGTGGCCCGTGCCCTTGCCGAGGCGGGGTTCGTCGAGGTGCTGTCCTACCCGTTCGTCGGCACGGCGGACCTCGACGCGCTCGGCCTGCCCGAGGACGACGCGCGCCGCGTCGCGGTGCGCCTCGCCAACCCGCTCGCGGACGACCGGCCGCTCCTGCGCACCAACCTCCTGGTGACGCTGCTCGAGACCGCGCGGCGCAACGTCTCGCGCGGCCTCGGTGATGTGGCGGTGTTCGAGCTCGGGCTCGTCACGCGACCCACGCCGGGCGCGCCGTCCGCACCGCAGCTGCCCGTCGGGGTCCGGCCGTCCGACGAGGAGCTGGGCGCGCTCGCGGCGGCCGTGCCGGCCCAGCCGCGACGCGTCGCGGGCGTGCTCGCGGGCAACCGCAGGCCGGCGGGCTGGTGGGGCCCCGGCCGGCCGGTCGACTGGGCGGACGCCGTCGACGGCGCGCGGCTCGTCGCGCGTCGCGTCGGCGTCGAGATCGTCGTGGTGGCCGACCCCGAGCACATGCCGTGGCACCCCGGCCGGTGCGCCCGGATCGAGCTGACCGACGGGACGCTCGTCGGCCACGCGGGCGAGCTGCACCCCAAGGTCGTCGAGAACCTCGACCTGCCCGCCCGGTCGGCCGCGTTCGAGCTCGACCTGTCCGCGATGATCGTCGCGGCGAGCGGAGAGCCGGTCGCCGCGAGCGGGGTCTCGGCGTTCCCCGCCGCGAAAGAGGACTTCGCGTTCGTCGTCGACGCCGACGTCCCGGCCGCCGACGTGCACGCCGCGATCGTGGCCGGCGCGGGCGACCTGCTCGAGGACGCGACGCTGTTCGACGTCTTCACGGGCGAGCAGGTGGGCGAGGGCAAGAAGTCCCTGGCGTACTCGCTGCGGCTGCGCGCGGCCGACCGCACGCTCGGTGCCGACGAGGTCCGCGCGGTGCGCGAGGGGGTCGTCGCCGCTGCGGCCGAGCGCGTGGGCGCGGTCCTCCGTGGCTGACGCCGCAGTGGTCCCGCCCGCGCGCACGGCGCTGGTCACGGGCGCCACGCGCGGCATCGGCCGCGCGATCGCGCTCGGGCTGGCCGACGCCGGTCTCGACGTCGCGCTGCTCGCCCGCGACGCCGCGCGCATCGAGCGGGTCGTGGCCGAGGTGCGCGACCGCGGGCGTACCGCGGTCGCCCTCGCCGCCGACGTGACCGACCCCGCGGCCGTCGCGGAAGCGGTGCGCCGCGCTGAGGCACCTGCGGAGGCCGGCGGACTCGGTTCCGTCGACCTGCTCGTCAACAACGCCGGCCGGATCGACGCCGAGGTGCCGCTGTGGGAGGCCGACGCCGACGAGTGGTGGGACATCCTCGCGACGAACGTGCGCGGCCCGTTCCTCCTGGCGCGGAACGTCGTGCCCGGGATGCTCGCGCGCGGCGGCGGCCGCGTGGTCGACCTCAACAGCGGTGCGGGCTCGCACGACATGACGGTCGCCAGCGCCTACAACCTGAGCAAGACGGCGCTCCTGCGCCTGGGCCATCACCTGCACGCGGCCGGGCACGGTCGGGGCCTGCGGGTGCTCGAGGTCGCGCCCGGCGTCGTGCAGACGGACATGACCGGCTCGATGGCGATGCACTCCGGCCGCACCGAGTGGACGCCCGTCGAGCGCACGGTCGACATCGTGACCGCGTTCGCGCGGGGCGAGCTCGACGCGTGCTCGGGGTGGTTCGTCCGCGCCACGCACGACACCCCCGCGTCGCTCGCGGCGCTCGCCGCGGGCCCGACGGTCCCGGCCGCCCGGCGGCTGCGCGTGCAGCCCGCGAGCGAGACCGACCCGCTGGCCGAGACGCTCACGGGTCGCTGAGGCAGCTCACGACCGGGCGTCGCGCCAGGCGACCCACTCCTTGGCGAGCGTCAGGTCGTAGTCGGGCCCGTCCGCGCCGAGCGTCAGGAGCGTCGCCCCGGCGGCCGTGATCGCCTCGCCCACCTCGGCAGGTGGCTGCTTGACCTGGACGGACCGCTCGACGAGCCGCGCGGTGTCGCGCCCGACGAAGGCCCCGTGCTGGTCGAGGATGGCGGACTTGCGGCGCAGCGTGTCCGGGCCGCCGAACGAGTGCCAGATGTCGGCGTGCTCGGCGACCACGCGCAGCGTCTTCTTCTCGCCGCCACCGCCGATCAGGATCGGGATGTGCCGGGTCGGTGCGGGGTTGCCCGCCGCGAGGCGGTCCCGGATGCGTGGCATGGCCGCGGCGAGCTCGGCGATGCGCGAGCCGGGAGTGCCGAACTCGTAGCCGAACGTCTGGTAGTCCCTTCGGTTCCACCCGGCGCCGACCCCGAGGATGAGCCGTCCGCCCGAGATGTGGTCGACGGTGCGAGCCATGTCCGCGAGCAGGTCCGGGTTGCGGTAGCTGTTGCACGTGACGAGCGCTCCGATCTCGACGCGCTCGGTCTGCTCGGCCCACGCCCCGAGCATGGTCCAGCACTCGAAGTGCTTGCCGTCCGGGGCGCCGGACAACGGGTAGAAGTGGTCCCAGTTGAAGACGACGTCGACGCCGGCGTCCTCGGCACGCAGGACGGCGTCGCGGATCTGGGTGTAGTCGGCGTGCTGCGGGTGCAGCTGGACCGCGACGCGCAGGGCGCGCTGGGCCGGCGTGGTCATGGGCACACCGTACGGGTCAGACCCCGCGCGTCGCGACCACGAACACACGCCGGAACTCCAGGGGCGTGCCGTACGGTCGCCTCGGGTACGCCGCGCGCAGGGCGGCGCCGTACTGCGCGTCGAACCGGGTGCGCAGGTCGGAGCCGTGCTCCCGGTCGTGGTCGTCGAGCGCGTGCAGCACGGGCTGCGCCCCGGTCGCGGAGATCCACGCCAGAACGGGATCGTCGCCGTCGAGCACGTGGACGTACGTGGTCTCCCACGCGTCCACGTGCCAGCCGGGTCGCGCGAGGTCGTCGAGGTACTGGGCCGGGTCGGCCGTCGCGCGGCGCTCGACCGGGCCGACGACGTCGGCGAACGGCGGGCGCGCGGCGACCTCGCGCAGCAGGGCGTGGCTCGGGGCGTCGTGGTTGCCGGGCACGGAGAACGCGAACGCATGGCGCGCGCGGTCGGCGAGCAGGGGCAGCAGGTCACGGTGATCGGGCACCCACTGGAACGCGGCGTTGCTGATCACGAGGTCCGCGTCGCCCGCACCCGAGCGGCCGGTGGCGTGGTCGCGCACGTCGCCGAGCAGGTACGTCCCGTGCGGGTCGGTCGCCCGGGCTCGCTCGATCATCGCGGCTGACGTGTCGAGCCCGACGACGGACGCACCCGGCCAGCGTCGGCGGAGCACCGCGGTCAGGTGGCCCGGACCGCAGCCGAGGTCCAGGATGCTCGCCGGCCGCCGGCGCACCCGGGCGACGAGCTCGCCGAACGGGCGCGACCTCTCGTCGGTGTACCGCAGGTAGTCGGTGGGGGACCAGTCGGCCACGGAGACTCCTATCTCGACATCGAGTATCTCGACATCAAGATACAGCGTCACGGCAGGAGCAGCACCTTGCCCGTCGTGCGGCGTCCCTCGAGCGCGGCGTGCGCCTCGGCGGCGTCAGCGAGCGGGTAGGTCGCGCCGATGCGCACGTCGAGGTCGCCGGCCGCGGCGGAGCCCATCACGTCGCCCGAGCGCCACTCGATCTCGGCGCGCGAGGCGGTGTAGTGCGCGAGAGTCGGGCGCGTGAGATAGAGCGACCCGCCCGAGTTGAGCCGCTGCGGGTCGAACGGCGGGACCTGGCCGGACGCGCCGCCGAACAGCACGAGCATGCCGCGGCGCCGGAGCGACGCGAGCGACGCGTCGAACGTCGCCCGCCCGACGCCGTCATACACCACGTGCACCCCGTCGCCGTCGGTCAGGTCGCGCACGACGGCGGGCAGCTCGGTGGTGATGTCGCCCATGGCCGCGTAGTCGATCGTGTGCGCAGCGCCGGCCGTGGTCGACAGCGCCGCCTTCTCGGGCGACGAGACGGTCGTCAGGACGCGGCCCCCGCGCGCGACGGCGAGCTGGGTCGCGAGCAGCCCGACACCGCCCGCGCCCGCCGTGAGCAGCACGTCGTGACCGGGACCGATCTCGAACGCGGAGGACACGAGGTAGTGCGCGGTCATGCCTTGCAGCGGCAGCGCGGCCGCGACCGTCAGGTCGAGGCCGGCCGGGACGCGCACGGCCTGCGCGGCGGGCACGGTCACCAGCTCGGCGTACGAGCCGGGGGCGTCGTGCCAGGCCACCTCGTCGCCGACCGCGACGCCGGTCACGCCCTCGCCCAGCGCCTCGACGGTGCCTGCCCCCTCGACACCCACGACGTGCGGGTGCTGAGTCCGGTAGACGCCGCGGCGCCGGTAGGTGTCGATGAAGTTCACGCCCGCGGCCGCGACGCGCACGAGCAGCTCGCCGGGAGCCGGTTCGGGGTCAGGCCGTTCGGTGTACTGCAGGACCTCGGGACCACCCGCGTCGCGGGCCACGACTGCATGCATGCTCCCGACCCTACGACGCGCGGCCTGCGCTGCGAGTGTGACCGATGCCCACATGCTGGACACCGTTACAGGGTGTGCATAGGTATGTATAGTTCTGCATATGGCCAGCAACGAAGGACACGGCGCCACGCGGCTGCGGGTGGCCGTCGCCGGCGCCTCCGGGTACGCGGGTGGCGAGTTCCTCCGCCTCGCCGCGCGGCACCCCCACCTCGAGGTCGGGACGCTCACCGCGCACTCCAACGCAGGTGCCCGGCTCGGTGAGGTCCAGCCCCACCTGCGGGGTCTCGCCGACCGCGTGCTCGAGCCGACGACCGTCGAGGCGCTCGCCGGCCACGACGTCGTCGTGCTCGGTCTGCCGCACGGCGCGTCGGCGGAGATCGCCGCACAGCTGCCCGACGATGTCCTCGTGCTCGACCTCGGCGCCGACCACCGGCTCGTCTCGGCCGCCGACTGGGAGGCGTTCTACGGCTCGCCGCACGCGGGCAGCTGGCCCTACGGCCTGCCCGAGCTCTTGCACGACGACGGTACACGCCAGCGCGACAAGCTCGCCGGCGCGCGGCGCATCGCCGTGCCGGGATGCAACGTCACCGCGGTGACGCTCGGCCTGCAGCCGGGCGTCGCGGCGGGCGTCGTCAGCACGACGGACGTCGTCGCCGTCCTGGCCAACGGCTACTCGGGGGCCGGCAAGTCGCTCAAGCCGCACCTGCTCGCGAGCGAGGCGCTCGGCGCGGCCGCCCCGTACGCCGTCGGCGGGACGCACCGGCACATCCCGGAGATCGCCCAGAACCTGCGGGTCGCCGGCGCCGCGGACGTCTCGATCAGCTTCACGCCGACGCTCGTGCCGATGGCGCGCGGCATCCTCGCCACCGTCACGGCGCGGCTCGCACCCGGCCACGAGGGTGCGAGCGGCGACGAGGTGCGCGCGGCCTGGGAGGCCGCGTACGCCGACGAGCCGTTCGTCGACGTGCTCCCCGCCGGCCAGTGGCCGTCGACGGCCGCCACGCTCGGCGCCAACACGGCCCTCGTCCAGGTCGCGCTCGACAAGGCCGCGGGCCGGGTCGTCGTGGTCACCGCCATCGACAACCTCGTCAAGGGCACCGCCGGCCAGGCGGTCCAGGCCATGAACATCGCCCTCGGACTGCCCGAGACGGCGGGCCTTTCCACCGAAGGAGTCGCACCGTGAGCGTGACCGCCCCGCAGGGGTTCCGGGCGGCGGGCGTCGCCGCCGGCCTGAAGTCGACCGGCGCGCGCGACGTCGCGCTCGTGGTCAACGACGGCCCGCTGCGCACGGCCGCGGCCGTGCTGACGTCCAACCGCGTCGAGGCCGCGCCCGTGGTGTGGACCCGCCAGGCCGTGTCCGACGGCGCGGCGCGCGTCGTCGTCCTCAACTCCGGGGGCGCCAACGCCTGCACGGGCCCCGAAGGCTTCGCCGACACCCACCGCACCGCCGAGCACGTGGCAGCGACGCTCTCCGCGTCGGCCTCGACGCCGGAGGAGGAGGTCGGCGCCGCGGACGTTCTCGTGTGCAGCACCGGCCTCATCGGCGTCCGCCTGCCGATGGACGCGCTGCTGAGCGGGGTCGTCGCCGCCGCCGCGGCGCTGACGCCCGACGGCGGCGGCGACGCCGCACACGCCATCATGACGACCGACACGGTCGCCAAGCAGGCCCTCCAGCTCCGCGCCGGGTGGAGCGTCGGCGGCATGGCAAAGGGCGCGGGGATGCTCGCGCCCGGGCTCGCGACGATGCTGAGCGTCGTCACGACCGACGCCGTCGTCGACGCCGCCACCGCCGACATGGTCCTGCGCGCCGCCACGGGCTCGACCTTCGACCGCGTGGACTCCGACGGTTGCATGTCGACCAACGACACCGTGATCCTGCTCGCGAGCGGCGCGTCGGGCGTGACGCCGTCTCCCGACGAGCTCGCCGAGGCCGTCCGTGCCGTCTGCGCCGATCTCGCCCGCCAGCTCGTCGCCGACGCCGAGGGCGCGAGCCACGACGTCGCCGTGACCGTGACCGGCGCGTCCGACGAGGACGCCGCCGTCGCCGTCGCCCGTGCGGTCACGCGGTCCAACCTCGTCAAGGCGGCGATCTTCGGCAACGACCCGAACTGGGGCCGCATCATCTCCGCCGTCGGGACCGTCCCGGAGGACGTCGCGCCGTACGACCCGCTCGCGCTCGACGTCACGGTCAACGGCGTCCAGGTGTGCCGGGCCGGGGGAGTCGGGGAACCGCGCGAGCTCGTCGACCTCGCCTCCGCGCGCGAGGTCCGCATCGACATCGACCTGCACGCGGGCGAGGCGACCGCCACGGTCTGGACAAACGACCTGACCCACGACTACGTCCACGAGAACAGCGCGTACAGCTCATGACCGACGCACCGATCGACCCCGACTTCCAGTTCGACACCCGGACCGACCTGCGCCCCGACCAGAAGGCCGAGGTCCTCATCGAGGCGCTGCCCTGGCTCCAGGAGTTCGCGGGCGCGCTCGTGGTCGTCAAGTACGGCGGCAACGCCATGGTCGACGACGAGCTCAAGGCTGCCTTCGCGCAGGACATGGTCTTCCTGCGCCAGGTGGGGCTGCGCCCCGTCGTCGTGCACGGCGGCGGCCCGCAGATCAACGCGATGCTCGACCGGCTCGACATCCGCAGCGAGTTCCGCGGCGGGCTGCGCGTCACGACCCCCGAGGCCATGGACGTCGTCCGCATGGTCCTGGTGGGTCAGGTCTCGCGTGAGCTCGTCGGCCTCATCAACGCGCACGGGCCCCGCGCGGTCGGGCTCTCGGGCGAGGACGGCGGCCTGCTCGGTGCCGTGCGTCGGCACGCCTACGTCGACGGCGAGCCGGTCGACGTCGGGCTCGTCGGCGACGTCGTGGAGGTCCACCCGTCGGCCGTCCAGGACCTGCTCGACGCCGGGCGCATCCCCGTGGTCTCGACGGTGGCGCCCGACGTCGACGACCCGACGCAGGTGCTCAACGTCAACGCCGACACCGCCGCGGCGGCGCTCGCGGTCGCGCTCGGGGCGAAGAAGCTCATCGTCCTGACCGACGTCGAGGGCCTGTACACGAGCTGGCCCGACCGCTCGTCGCTCGTCGAGCAGATCCGCGCGGCGGACCTCGCGGCGCTCCTGCCGTCCCTGTCGGCCGGCATGGTGCCCAAGATGGAGGCGTGTCTGCGGGCGGTGCAGGGCGGCGTGCCGCGCGCCACCGTCATCGACGGACGCCAGCCCCACTCGGTGCTGCTCGAGGTCTTCACCACGCGCGGCAACGGGACCATGGTCGTCCCCGACGACGTCGCGGCGACCACCCCCGACGACCCGACTGCGCAGGAGGCCCAGGCATGAGCGAGATCCTCGAGACCGTGACCGACGGCGGTGCGCCGCGCGACCTGTCCTCGGCCGGCTGGACGCAGGCCTACCAGCGGTCGGTCATGGACACGTTCGGCCCGCCCCAGCGCATCCTCGTGCGCGGCGAGGGCGCGTACGTCTGGGACGCTGACGGTCGCCGCTACCTCGACCTCCTCGCCGGCATCGCCGTCAACGCGCTGGGGCACGCGCACCCGACCCTCACGGCGGCGATCAGCGCACAGCTCGGGACGCTCGGACACGTGTCGAACTTCTTCGGCACGCCGGCCCAGATCGCGCTCGCGGAGACCCTGTTGCGGCTCACCGGCGCCCCCGAGGGCTCGCGCGTGTTCTTCACCAACTCGGGCACGGAGGCCGTCGAGGCCGCGTTCAAGATGACCCGGCGCGTCCTGACCGACGAGGGCGCGCCGCGCACCCGCGTGCTCGCGCTCGAGGGGGCGTTCCACGGACGGTCGATGGGTGCGCTCGCGCTCACGCACAAGCCGGACTACCGCGAGCCGTTCGAGCCGCTGCCGTCCGGCGTCGAGCACCTGCCGTTCGGCGACACCGCGGCCCTCGAGGCCGCGTACTCGCCGGAGGCCGTCGCCGAGCGTGGCCCGGTCGCGGCGTTCGTCGCCGAGCCGGTCCAGGGCGAGGCCGGCGTCCGGCCGCTGCCCGCCGGGTACCTCGCGCTCGCGCGCCGCCTCACATCGGAGGCCGGCGCGCTGCTCGTCCTCGACGAGGTGCAGACCGGCGTCGGGCGCACCGGGTCCTGGTTCGCGTACCAGCAGCCCGAGGTCGGCGGCGGGGTCGTGCCCGACGTCGTCACGCTGGCCAAGGGGCTCGGCGGCGGCTTTCCCGTGGGGGCGGTCGTCGCGTTCGGCGAGCGCGCCGCGACGCTGCTCGGGCGCGGCCAGCACGGCACGACGTTCGGCGGCAACCCGGTCGCGGCGGCCGCCGCCCTCGCGACCATCGGCGTCATCGAGCGAGACGGCCTGCTGGACAACGTGCGCGAGGTGGGTGCGCTGCTGCGCCAGGAGATCGAGATGTGCGGCAGCCCGCTCGTGCGCGAGGTGCGCGGGCGTGGACTGCTGCTCGCGGTCCGGCTGACGCACCCGGTGGCCGCCCAGGTCGCCGCGCGGGCGCTCGAGGCGGGCTTCGTCGTCAACGCCGTCGCGCCCGACGCCATCCGCCTCGCGCCGCCGCTGATCCTGACCGCGGACCAGGCGCGCGACGCCGCACGCTTCTTCGCGACCCTGACCATGCCCACCGACAGCCCCACCGACAGCCCCACCGACGAGACCCGGGAGGCGTGATGCCCCGCCACTTCCTGCGTGACGACGACCTCACGCCCGCCGAGCAGCACGAGGTGCTCGGGCTCGCCATGGCGTTCCGCGAGGACCGGTACGTCCGCACGCCGCTGGCCGGGCCGCAGGGCGTCGCGATCCTGTTCGACAAGCCGACGCTGCGCACCCAGGTGTCCTTCGCGACGGGCGTCGCCGAGCTCGGCGGCTTCCCGCTCGTCGTCGACGGCCGGCTCGCCCAGGTCGGTGTGCGAGAGTCGGTGGCCGACGTGACCCGCGTGCTCGACCGCCAGGTGTCCGCCATCGTGTGGCGGACGTACGGGCAGGAGCGGATCGACGAGATGGCCGCCGTCTCGCGCGTGCCGGTCGTCAACGCCCTGACCGACCAGTACCACCCGTGCCAGATCCTCGCGGACCTGCTCACGGTCGCGCAGCACCGCGGCGGGCTGTCGGCGCTGCCCGGCCAGCGTCTGGCGTACCTCGGCGACGCGGCCAACAACATGGCCGCCTCCTATCTGCTCGGCGGCGCGACCGCGGGGATGCACGTCGCCGTCGCGGGACCCGAGGGCTACCTGCCCGACGCCGCGGTCGTCGCGCGCGCCGCCGAGATCGCGAAGGCGACCGGCGGGTCGGTCACCGTGACGACGGACGCCGCCGACGCGGTCGCCGGCGCCGACGTCGTGGCGACAGACACCTGGGTGTCGATGGGCGACGAGGACGAGGCCGCCGACCGGGACGCGCCGTTCCGCCCGTACCAGGTCGACGACGAGCTGCTCGACGGCGCGGCGCCGGACGCGATCTTCCTGCACTGCCTGCCCGCCTACCGTGGCAAGGAGGTCACCGCCGAGGTGATCGACGGCCCGCGGTCGGCGGTGTGGGACGAGGCCGAGAACCGCCTGCACGCCCAGAAGGCACTGCTCACGTGGCTGCTGGAGGCGCGATGAACGCTCCCACGACCAAGGCCGCGCGTCAGGCGCGCATCGCCGAGATCGTGCGCCGCACCGCCATCCACTCCCAGTCCGAGCTCGCCCGAGCGCTCGCCGAGTCGGGCGTGAGCGTCACGCAGGGCACGCTGTCGCGCGACCTCATCGAGCTGCGCGCCGAGAAGGTGCGCAGCGCGTCGGGCTCCCTCGTCTACGCCGTGCCGGGAGAGGGCGGAGACCGCTCCGTGCACGCGGACGAAGACGCCGGGTACCTCGCGGCGCGTCTCGCCCGGCTGTGCGCCGACCTGCTCGTGTCGGCCGAGGCGTCGGGCAACCTCGTCGTGCTGCGCACGCCACCCGGCGCCGCCAACTACCTCGCGTCGGCGATCGACCACTCGGTCTTCCCCGGAGTCCTCGGCTGCATCGCCGGGGACGACACGATCCTCGTGATCGCCCGCGACCCCGCGGGCGGCGACGACCTCGCTCGTCGTTTCCTCGGGCTCACGGCTCCCTGAGCCGGCACCCTGCCAGACTTGACCCACACTCCGAACGCCAAGAAAGAGAAGTCTCATGACTGAACGCGTCGTGCTCGCCTACTCGGGTGGCCTGGACACCTCCGTCGCGATCGGCTGGATCGCCGAGGCCACGGGTGCCGAGGTCGTCGCCGTCGCCGTCGACGTCGGCCAGGGCGGCGAGGACATGAACGTCATCCGCCAGCGTGCGCTCGACTGCGGCGCGGTCGAGGCGTACGTCGCCGACGCGCGCGACGAGTTCGCCGCCGAGTACTGCATGCCTGCCCTCAAGGCCAACGGCCTGTACCTCGACCGGTACCCGCTCGTGTCGGCGCTCTCGCGCCCGGTCATCGTCAAGCACCTCGTGCGCGCCGCCCGCCAGTTCGGCGCGACGACGGTCGCGCACGGCTGCACCGGCAAGGGCAACGACCAGGTCCGCTTCGAGGTCGCGACGACGTCGCTCGCGCCCGAGCTCAAGTCGATCGCGCCCGTGCGCGACCTCGCCCTGACGCGCGAGAAGGCCATCGACTACGCCGAGAAGCACGACCTGCCGATCGCCACGACCAAGCGCAACCCGTTCTCGATCGACCAGAACGTCTGGGGCCGCGCCGTCGAGACGGGCTTCCTCGAGGACATCTGGAACGAGCCCACCAAGGACGTCTACTCCTACACCGACGACCCGACGTTCCCGCCGGTCGCCGACGAGATCGTGGTCACCTTCGAGCAGGGCGTCCCGGTGGCGCTCGACGGCGTCGCCGTGACGCCGCTGGAGGCCATCCAGGAGATGAACCGCCGCGCCGGTGCCCAGGGCGTCGGCCGGATCGACATCGTCGAGGACCGCCTGGTCGGGATCAAGTCCCGCGAGGTCTACGAGGCCCCCGGCGCGATCGCTCTCATCGCGGCGCACCAGGAGCTCGAGAACGTCACGCTCGAGCGCGAGCAGGCCCGCTTCAAGCGGTTCGTGGAGCAGCGCTGGACCGAGCTCGTCTACGACGGCATGTGGTTCTCGCCGCTGAAGAAGAACCTCGACACGTTCGTCGACGAGACCCAGAAGTACGTCTCGGGCGACATCCGCATGGTTCTGCACGGCGGCCGCGCGACCGTCACGGGCCGGCGCTCCGAGGCCGCGCTCTACGACTTCAACCTCGCGACCTACGACGAGGGCGACACGTTCGACCAGTCCCAGGCCCGGGGCTTCATCGAGATCTACGGACTGTCCGCCAAGCTCGCCGCCGCGCGTGACGAGAAGTTCGGCAACGGCGTCGACTTCGGCGTCGGGAACCTGTGATGGGCGACGTCGACAAGCCCGCGGCCGACGCCGTAGAGCCGACCACCGGTCGGCGGGAGGTCGCCCAGCCCGGAGCGCCCGCCGCCGCGCTGTGGGGCGGGCGGTTCGCCGGTGGGCCCTCGCCGGAGCTTGCCGCCCTGTCGCAGTCCACGCACTTCGACTGGAAGCTCGCGAGCTACGACATCACCGGCTCCAAGGCCCACGCCAAGGTGCTGCACGCGGCCGGCCTGCTCACCGGCACCGAGCTCGAGGACATGACCACCGCGCTCGACCGCCTCGCGGCGGACGTCGCGTCCGGCGACTTCCTGCCGGAGCTCTCCGACGAGGACGTGCACACCGCGCTCGAGCGCGGGCTGATCGAACGGGCCGGCCCCGAGGTCGGTGGCAAGCTGCGGGCCGGTCGGTCTCGCAACGACCAGATCGCCACGCTCGTCCGCCTGTACCTGCGCGACAGCGCGCGCCTGGTGGCACGCCAGGTCGTCGACGTGGTCGACGAGCTCGTCGCGCAGGCCGAGGCGGCGGGCTCGGCGGTCATGCCCGGGCGCACGCACCTGCAGCACGCCCAGCCCGTGCTCCTCGCGCACCACCTGCTGGCGCACGCCTGGCCGCTGCTGCGCGACGTCGACCGGCTGATCGACTGGGACGTGCGCGCCGCGCGCTCGCCGTACGGGTCGGGGGCGCTCGCCGGCTCCTCGCTCGGGCTCGACCCGGCCGCGGTCGCGGTCGACCTGGGGTTCGACGGGCCGGTCGAGAACTCGATCGACGGCACGGCGTCGCGCGACGTCGTCGCGGAGTTCGCGTTCGTCGCGGCGATGATCGGCGTCGACCTGTCGCGCCTGTCGGAGGAGATCATCCTCTGGAACACCAAGGAGTTCGGTTTCGTGCGGCTCGACGACGCATGGTCGACCGGGTCGAGCATCATGCCGCAGAAGAAGAACCCGGACATCGCCGAGCTCGCGCGCGGCAAGGCCGGTCGGCTCGTCGGCGACCTGACGGGCCTGCTCACGACGCTCAAGGGCCTGCCGCTCGCGTACAACCGGGACCTCCAGGAGGACAAGGAGCCGGTCTTCGACCAGGTCGCCACGCTCACCGTCCTCCTACCCGCGTTCGCCGGGATGGTGCGCACGCTGACGTTCGACACCGCGCGGATGGCCGAGCTCGCCCCGCAGGGGTTCTCCCTCGCGACGGACGTCGCGGAGTGGCTCGTGCGCCAGGGCGTCCCGTTCCGCGTCGCGCACGAGGTCGCGGGCGCGTGCGTGCGAGCCTGCGAGGAGCGCGGCATCGAGCTGTGGGACCTGTCCGACGACGACCTGGCCGCCATCTCGGAGCACCTGGTGCCCGAGGTCCGGGCCGTCCTGACGGTCGAGGGGTCCGTCGCCTCGCGCGACGCCGTCGGCGGCACGGCCCCGGCCCGCGTGGCCGAGCAGCTCGGGGCGGCCAAGGAGCGCGCCACGGAGTTCCGCTTCTGGGCCGAGGGCTGACGGTGTGACCGTCGCGGCACCGGTGCTGGAGCGGCTGGTGCGGCGGGTGCACGACGCCCCGCCGCGCCTGCCCGGGCCGGGCGCGGCCGAGCCGTGGCGCCGCACGCGGCTCGTGTGCGTCGACGGGCCGGCCGGGTCCGGCAAGTCGACGCTCGCGACCCAGATCGCCGTCGAGCTCGTGTGCCAGGTGGTCCACCTGGACGACCTCTACGAGGGCTGGGAGGCCGGGCCCGACGGCGGCGCACGCCGCCTGCGCGAGTGGGTGCTCGATCCGTTCGTCGACGGGCGCCCCGGCCGCTACCGCCGCTACGACTGGGTGGCTGATGCCTACGCCGAGGAGCACGTCGTCGAGCGGGCGCCGTTCCTCGTCGTCGAGGGTTGCGGGGCCGCCGCGCGGCAGGTCGACCGCTGGACGTCCCTGCGCGTGTGGGTCGAGGCGGACGACACCGAGCGTCTGCGCCGCGGGCTCGACCGCGACGGCGACGGTGCCCGCGAGCACTGGGTGCGGTGGATGGAGGACGAGGCGGCGCACTACGCTCGCGAGCAGACCCGTGACCGAGCGGACATCGTCCTCGACGGTTTCGGCAGGGAGGTGAGCGTGTCATGAGCGCGGCGGTATCCGAGGATCGGCCCGAGGTCGCGCCCTGGCACGTGCCCGGCCGCGGCTGGTACGCCCGCGACGTGCACGACGTCGCGCGCGACCTGCTCGGCGCCTCCCTGACCCGTCGCACGGCGGCCGGCGACGTCACCCTGCGCCTGACGGAGGTCGAGGCGTACGCCGGCGAGGTCGACCCCGCGTCGCACGCCTACCGCGGCCGCACCGAGCGCAACAGGTCCATGTTCGGCGAGCCCGGCCGCCTCTACGTCTACCGCCATCTCGGCCTGCACCACTGCGTCAACGTGGTGTGCGGGCCGGCAGGCATGGCGTCGGCGGTGCTGCTGCGGGCGGGAGAGATCGTGTCGG
Source organism: Isoptericola halalbus (assembly GCA_009663185.1). GTDB lineage: Bacteria > Actinomycetota > Actinomycetes > Actinomycetales > Cellulomonadaceae > Isoptericola > Isoptericola halalbus. Next base: position 2,027 of record VJZX01000044.1, on the reverse strand, counting down.
GCATCGAGCTGGCCCGCGCGCGCCGCACGGCTGGCGGACGCTGTGACTCCGACCGCCAGGTCGCGCGCGGCCCCGCCCGGCTCACGGTCGCGCTCGCGATCCACCGCGACGACGACGGCGCGGACGTCACGGACGCGGCGGGCGCCGTCGTCGTGCACCTGCCCGTGGACCCACTGCCGCGGACGATCGCGACCGGGCCGCGTGTGGGCGTCGGTGGCCCCGGAGCGAGTGCCCAGGACTACCCGTGGCGGTACTGGCTCGTCGACGAGCCGACCGTCTCGGCCTACCGGCCGGTCGCCCGCCGGCTGCGCTGAGCGCGGACGCAGGGCTCGGGGCGCGGCCGGCGTCGGGCAGACTAGGAGCGCGGCCCGTCCGGGCCGCGCCGCGCCGACACGCGAAGGAGTACCACGGTGACCGACGTTCTCGACGAGCTGCACTGGCGAGGCCTGGTGGCGCAGACCACCGACGAGGCCGCGCTGCGCGATGCACTGTCGAAGGGCCCGGTCACCTATTACGCGGGCTTCGACCCGACCGCGCAGAGCCTCCACGTCGGCCACATGGTTCAGCTGCTCAACATGCGGCGCGTTCAGCTGGCGGGCCACAGACCGCTCGCGTTGGTCGGCGGTGCGACCGGGCTCATCGGTGACCCGCGTCCGACGACCGAACGGTCGATGCAGTCGCGCGACGTCGTCGCGGGCTGGGTCGAGCGGATCCGCGCCCAGATCGAGCCGTTCCTCGACTTCGAGGGCTCCCACGCCGCCCGGATGGTCAACAACCTCGACTGGACCGGCGAGATGTCGGCCATCGACTTCCTGCGCGACGTCGGCAAGCATTTCCGGGTGGGCACGATGCTCGCCAAGGACATCGTGGCGCGTCGTCTGAGGTCGGACGAGGGGATCAGCTTCACCGAGTTCAGCTACCAGGTCCTGCAGGGCATGGACTTCCGGGAGCTGTACCGGCGGTTCGGCTGCACGCTGCAGATGGGCGGCAACGACCAGTGGGGCAACCTGCTCGCCGGCGTCGAGCTCATCCGCAAGACCGAGGGCGTGGCCGCGCACGCGCTGACGTCGCCCCTCATCACCAGGGCCGACGGCAGCAAGATGGGCAAGTCGGAGGGCGGCGCCGTGTGGCTCGACCCCGAGCTCACGAGCCCCTACGCGTTCTACCAGTACTGGCTCAACACCGCCGACGCCGACGTCGTGCCGTACTTGAAGGTCTTCACGTTCCGTACGCGGGAGGAGATCGGCGAGCTCGAGCAGGCCGTTGCCGAGCGGCCGTTCGCACGTGAGGCACAACGGACGCTCGCCACGGACGTGACGACGCTCGTGCACGGCCACGCCGCGACCGACGCGGTCATCTCCGCGAGCCAGGCGCTCTTCGGGCGCGGCGAGCTGCGCTCGCTCGACGCCGGCACGCTGGGTGCTGCGGTCGCCGAGCTGCCGCGCACCACGGCCAAGGCCGGCGATCACGTCGTCGACGCCTTCGTGGGCTCGGGGCTCGTCGCCTCGAAGGCCGCGGCACGGCGCGCGATCGCAGAGGGCGGCGCCTACGTCAACAACGTCAAGGTGACGTCCGAGGAGCAGGTTCTCGAGCCCGACGACCTGCTGCACGGTCGGTACGCCGTGCTGCGCCGGGGCAAGAAGACTCTGGCGGTCGCCGCCGCGGAGTGAACGCGTCCTCGTACTGGGACCCCGGTGCCGTGGCGCCGGGCACCCGTGTCGTTAGGCACCCAAAACTGCTCTGACCTGCGAACTTGTGTGCCCGCCGGAGACGTGTGTACTGTTCTCGACGTTCGCCCGGCAGGGAGGAACGGACACCGAGGAGACAGCCTCAACGGGCTGGGTACCGGTGGTCGGTCTCAGCGGCGAACCACCCCGATCTCTCACACCGAGGACGTCTCGTGCGCCCACGGTCGGGGACCGCAAGCCCAAGCTCCGCCACCCGGTGCCCGTGATGCTAAGCACGGGAAACGGACTTTGACGGAGAGCGAGCAAGCGGGTAAAGTTGGAGAGTTGCCCCGGATCGGG
>VJZX01000043.1 GCA_009663185.1 Isoptericola halalbus | reverse complement strand
ACCCGGCCCGCATCGCCGCGTTCCTCGACTGGCTCTACTCGCCCGAGGGCGCGGCGACCACCCACAACGGCCCGGAAGGTCTCACGTGGGAGATCGTGGACGGCGAGCCCGTCCTGACCGACTTCGGCCGCAAGGCCCTCCTCGGGGGCGGAGCGGACGTGCCGGCCGAGTGGGGCGGCGGCACCTACACGGACGGCGGCTCGGCGTTCAACGCAGCGACGCTGGCGTTCAACGACGTGAACCCGGACACGGGCCTGCCGTACAACTACAAGGCCTGGCCGAGCTACCAGGAGACCGCCGCCAACCCGCTGACGGAGGACTGGAGCGCCCGCATGGGCGGCGCGGCGACCTCCATGGAGTACCTGATGGAGAACGACCAGGTCCTCGTGGCGCCGGGGGCGAGCTTCACCATGCCGACGGACGACACGGAGATCGAGACGATCCGCAACCAGGTCAAGGCCACCATCGTGGAGCACTCCTGGAAGATGGTCTTCGCCAAGAACGAGGCGGAGTTCGACTCCCTGCTCAAGAGCCTCCAGGACACGGCGGACGGTCTCGGGTTCCAGAAGGTGCTCGAGGTCGACATGGCCAACGCGAAGGCGCAGAACGACGCCCGGGAGGCGGTCGCCGCGGAGTTCGGGTGATCGCCTGACAGCGGTGTCGCATGACTGAGGCACCGCCGAGGTATCGCCTGGCGAAGGGCCTGGGCTCGCGACGAGCCCAGGCCCCTCGTCGTACATCGACCCAGGGCGCGTCACGGCTGACGGCGCCGTCGTCCGGAGAGAGATCGAAGGGGTGTCATGAGACACAAGAAGTCCATCGCCGCTGTGGTGGCTCCGCTGCTCGGGGTGCTGTCGCTCGCGGCGTGCACCGGGTCCGGGCCCACCGACGAGTCGGCCGGTCCTGTGTCGATCGACAAGGACTGGTCGGCCGAGGAGCCCATCACCATCGACGTCTTCTCCGCCACCGCCAACTACATGGGTATCCAGGGCGGCTGGTTCGGGAAGATCGTCAAGGACAAGTTCAACATGGAGCTCAACATCATCGCGCCCAACGTCGCGGGCGGTGGTGACACGCTCTACAACACCCGCGTCGCGGGCGGCGACCTGGGCGACCTCGTCATCGTCGACAAGGGCGAGCAGATGGACGAGCTGGTCGAGGGTGGGCTGCTGCTCAACTCCTCGGACTACTACGGGTCCATGAAGAACGCCGCCACGTACGACCCGGCCGTCCAGCGCCTCAACGAGGGCAAGGACGGCATCTACGGGTTCCCGACCCAGGTCTCGACCCTCAAGCCGACCGAGCCGCTGGAGGGGATCGACCCGACGTTCGGGCCCTTCTTGCGCTGGGACCTCTACGCGGAGGCGGGGTACCCCGAGATCGGGACCCTCGAGGACCTCCTGCCGGTCCTCAAGGAGATGCAGGACAAGCACCCCAAGGCCGAGAACGGCCAGTCGGCGTACGCCATCTCCCTGTTCAAGGACTGGGACGGCAACATGATGGTGATGGCCAAGCAGCCGGCGTGCCTCTACGGCTACGACGAGATGGGCTTCGTCCTGGCGAAGGCGGACGGCTCCGACTACCAGAGCATCATCGACTCCGAGTCGCAGTACGTGCGCTCGCTCCGGTTCTACTTCGAGGCCAACCAGATGGGCCTGGTCGACCCTGAGTCGACCACGCAGAACTACGACACGCTCTTCTCGAAGTACCAGAACGGACAGGTCCTGCTGTCCTGGTGGCCGTGGCTCGGGCAGTCCGCCTACAACACCGAGCAGAACATGGCCGAGGGCAAGGGGTTCGAGCTGGTGCCGATGCAGGACCAGCAGATCTTCACCTACGGCGCGGAGGTGTACGGCGGCAAGCAGTTCCTCGGCATCGGCTCCGGCGCCGAGGACCCGGCCCGCATCGCCGCGTTCATCGACTGGCTCTACTCGCCGGAGGGCGTGCTCTCCAGCTCCTCGGACACCATGGGCGGCGCGGGTCCGGAGGGCCTCACCTGGGAGGCCGGCCCGGACGGCGCGCCGGTCCTCACCGACTTCGGCAAGAAGGCCCTCCTCCAGGGCGGTGCCGACGTGCCCGCCGAGTGGGGCGGTGGCACGTACAAGGACGGCATCTCGACGCTCAACGTCCCCGTGGTGCTGCCCGCCGACGAGAACCCGAACACGGGCTTCCCGTACAGCTACAAGTACTGGCCCAGCTACCAGGAGGCGGTCGCCAACCCGCTGACCGAGGACTGGAGCGCCACGATGGACGGCGCGACCACGACGATGCAGTACCTGCAGGAGCACGACCAGCTCATGGTCGCGCCGGGCTCGAGCTATGCCGCTCCGGCGGACACCTCGGAGGTCGAGGCGATCCGCAACCAGGTCAAGGCCAGCATCGTCGAGTACTCCTGGAAGATGGTCTTCGCCAACGACGAGGCGGAGTTCGAGTCCCTGCTCGCGGAGATGCAGAAGACCGCCGAGGGTCTCGGCTACGAGACCGTCCTCGAGTTCGACATGGCCAACGCCAAGGCGCAGAACGACGCCCGCGTGGCGGTCGCCGCGGAGCTCGGGTGATCGCCTGACTCAGGGGTGATCGCCTGAAGGGCCTGGGCTCGGTCTCCGAGCCCAGGCCCTTCGCCATGCGGGTGCCGCCGCACATCCGTCGGCAGAACCGAAGCCGGTGACGGCGTGACGGCGCAGCTGCGCCCGGAGATTCCGGCGAGCCGATGTCGGAGGACCGCGACCTGGCCATCGGCATGGTCGCGCTGCACGACGGGCTCCCTGAGCGGCTGGTGAGGCCGCTTGTCGCCGCGAGCGGCTCGCGAAGGGGATCAGGCGGTTCGGGCCTCCTTGACCCACTTGGCTACGGTCGCCCCGGTCGAGCCGAGGCTCGCCGCGACCTCCTTGGTCGCCAGGCCAGCCTCGGTCGCGTCGAGCGCGGCCTGCACGGTCGCGGCGCGCAGCACCTCGGTCAGCGCACTCATCGCCTCGAGCCGGCGGACGTGGTGGGCGTTGGTCTCCGGCGGGCCGGCCGCCCAGTCGTCGGACAGGGTGGCCAGGGCCTCGCTCAGCCCCAGGCCGGGGGTGGCGTGGCGGTCGGCCCAGGCGGCGACGGCGCCCGTCAGGCGCGGCGAACTGGCGGTAGTCGACATGATTCCTCCAGGTGTCCTGCGCCCGAGGGCGGGGCCGCCGGGCGGCGATAGGAACGGTCGGTGCCGACGCTAGCAGGGGCATCGGCGCGCGGCCCGGGCTGTCGCGCAGGCGTCACGACGTGTCGCCGGACGAGCACGCCCCGTACGCACGGACGGACTCCGGTGCTTCAGCCGGAACACCCTCCGTGATCACCGGGCATGCGTCGGGACCCGAAGCTCATTCGGTCACTGCCCGGAGTGCGGGCTCACCGGTTCCAGCTCGGAGGGGTCCGCCTGCCTGCGGCGGAACACGCTGTGCAGCAGGAACGTGCTGACGTACGCTCCGAACGAGCAGCCGATCGTGACGGCGAGCACGACGGTCTGCGGGGCGACGTACAGGATGCTCACCGCGGCCACCGGCAGGAGCAGCAGCCCCATCGTCCGAGCCGGCTCGGCCGCCGGCAGGAGGATCGCGTTGTGCAGGGTCCGGCGCAGCCCGGCGTCGAACCAGCCGACAAGAGCGAGCCCGTACTGCAGCGCGGCGAGCACGTAGCAGGCCCCGATCACCGCAAGCACGCCTGCCACCGCGCTGAGGACGCTGCTCATGGACAGCCAGAAGACCCCGCTGAACACGAGCATCACGGCCGGCACACCGAGTACCACGGCCACGGCGGTACCTCGCCACGCGTTGCGACCCAGCGCCGCGAGGTACCCCCGCACCAGATCTCCCCGCTCATGGTCCGCATAGCGCAGCATCACCTCGTACAGCGAGCTCGTTGCCGCGCCGATCGTGACCACCGGCAGGCAGGTGAGCAGGTACAGGATGTTGACGACGACGAACAGGATGAACGTCGTCAGACCCTGCAAAGTCCTGCTCTCGGGGTCGATCTTCATGCCGGCGATTCTGCTATGGACAGCCCGCAGCGGGCGGGCAGGTCCACGCTGGAGGGGCCGGCCGCGACGGTGTACGTACCCGGCTGGACGCGCAGCCGACCGTCGAGCATCCCCGACCGGTCGCCGGCGTCGGCCTCCCACACCGCGAGCCGCGCGACGTCGAGGGGGATCTCGACGACCGCCCCGGCACCCGGCTCGAGGCGAACGCGACCGTAGCCCAGCAGCAGCCGGACCGGCGTCGCGATCTGGGCCGTCGGGCAGCCGAGGGAGTAGACCTGGACCAGCTCCTCGACGGGTCGCTCCCCGACGTTGCGCACGGTCACGTGCGCCACCACGACACCGGCGCCGGCCTCGTCGGCGGGGGCGAGTGGCGGGTGGTCGCGCGTCGGCTCGGGAGCCGCGACCGACGTCGTCGACAGCGTGAGTGCGTCGTACGCCACGCGGCCGTAGGTCAGGCCGTGGCCGAAGGCGAACGTGGGCACGCCCCGCTCGTCGGCGGGAAGGTGCCGGTAGGTGATCTCCTGGGCCAGAGTGTCGTAGTCGAAGAGGTCACCGGCCTGCTCGGGGCGCGCCGGCCACGTCTGGGCGAGCCGCCCGGTCGGCTCGACCTTCCCGGTCAGCACGTCCACGAGCCCGTGCCCGAGCTCCTGGCCGGCGTGGCTCGTCCAGACGACGGTCGGGGCGTCGTCGACGCTCGGGCCGAGCACGTAGGGGTAGCTCGAGACGATGGACAGCACCGCCTGCGGGTTGGCCTCGACCGCCGCGCGCCAGAGCTCGACGGCGGCGTCGGGCAGCAGCAGGTCGGGGCGGTCCTGCGTCTCGCGCCCGTTGAGGTGCGGGTCGTTGCCGACTGTCACCACCACGGCGTCACACCGCGCCGCCAGCTCCGCGACGCGCGCAGCGCCGGACTCCAGGACGCGCGGGACGAAGCGCTCGGCGTCGTCGAGGGTATGCCCGTCCGCGCAGACCGCGTTCGTCCCCCGCTGGACCCGCACCCACCGGCCCGACCCGAGGTGCAGCAGCGACCACGAGCCGTCCGCGTGCACGTGCCGGCGGAAGCTCTCCTGCACCTCCCAGCCGCCGACGCGCTCCGCGTCCGCACGCAGCGGGTACGCCGCGCCGGACAGCAGCCTTCCTGAGGCGGTCGAGCGCAGCGTGAGGACGCCGCCGCCCCAGTCGATGATCTCGAAGCGTGCGCTCTTGTCTGCCACGGCAGCGTCCGCAACCACGCGCGCGTCGTCGGAGACCGCGACGTAACGCCCTGAGCCGGCAGCCCGCAGCGCGACGACATCGGCACCTGTGGCGACCTCGACCCGGTCGGCGCCGAGGTGGTCGCGGAACCCGTCGGCGACCGAGACCGAGTACGGCGGTGTGCCGGAGTACCAGTCGGTCAGCACGGCTTCGGCGAGCGGTCCGACGACGGCGACGGAGCGCACCGAGTCCAGCGGCAGCACGGCGTCGTCGTTGCGCAGGACGACGACGCTGCGTGTGGCCGCCTCGCGCGCGAGCTCACGGTTCTCCGGCAGATCGATCGCGTCGGCCCCGATCCCGGCGTACGGGTCGGCGTCGCCGTCCAGCTCGCCCGTGAGCAGCCGCAGCTCGAGCAGGCGCAGCACGGCACGGTCGACGTCGTCCATCGTCAACAGCCCGCGCTCGAGCGCCTCCTCGAGCCGGTCGATCGTGGCCTGAGAGTCGGCGTCGTCGTCCGTGAAGGAGTCGAGGCCGGCGCGCACCAGTGCGGCGTTGCCGCTGGCCCGGTCGGGGTAGGCACGCTGGAGCGTGACGACGAACATGGGCGCGGCGGCATCGGAGACGAGCGCGACCGACTGGTCGGTCCACGACCGCAGCTCGGCGAAGAGCTCTTCCTGCAGGTGTGCCGGCACACCGTTCACCTGGTTGTACGCAGGCATGACGGCGGCGACGACGCCCGACTCGACAGGCTCGCGGAACGCGGGCAGCTCCTCCTCGTGCAGGGTCCGCGGCGTGAGGTTGGAGCTCGTCGACGAGCGGTCGGTCTCGTTGTTGTAGGCCAGGAAGTGCTTGAGCGTGGGCGCCGTCTTCCAGACGCGCGGGTGTTCTCCGCGCAGCCCGCGGCAGTAGGCCGCCCCGAAGTGCCCGGTCAGGTGCGGGTCCTCCGAGTAGCCCTCCTCGTTCCGGCCCCAGGCCGGGTGCCGCAGAGTGTTCACCACGGGCGCCCAGACGTTGAGGCTCACGGCCGGGTCGGCCGCATGCTTGGCCCGGACCTCGGTCGCCACGGCGTCCCCGATCCGGCGGATCAGGTCGGTGTCCCAGGTCGCGGCCAGCCCGACGGGCTGCGGGAACACCGTGGCGCGGCCTAGCCAGGCGACCCCGTGCAGAGCTTCGCAGCCCGTGTGGAACGGCTTCAGTCCGAGCCGCTCGACGGCGGGCGCGTGCTGGTGCAGCATCGCGACTCGCTCCTCGCGGGTCAGCCGCTCGAGCAGGTCGCGTGCCCGCTCGGGCACGGGAAGCCGGTGGTCACGGAATGCGGGCACGTCCATGGGTCCTCCTCCTTTGGGGGGCCGCGGCAGGGGCCGACGGCGCGCAGTGTCGAAGCGCTTCGACAAGGGTAGTCGTGCCAGCGCCGGATAGGCAACGTCGGACCGCTCTGAGAGATTCTCGACTCGCCTCGGCTCACGCCACGACGACGCCGGCCCGCAGGACGCGCCGCACCCGGAGGTCACCGTCGGTCACGACGACGTCGGCCCTGCGTCCCGCGACGAGCCCGCCGACGTCGGTCAGGGCGAGCACACGGGCGGGGACCCAGGACGCCGACCGGACTGCGTCGAGGAAAGGCACCCCGGCGGCCACGGTCGCGCGGACGACGTCGATCAGGTGGGCGGTCCCGCCCGCGATCGCGCCACCCTCCTGGCGCGCCGGGTCGGCGAGCCGCGCGACGCCGTCGTGCACCCTGACCGCCATCGGGCCGAGCTCGTAGGTGCCGTCGGGCATGCCCGCCGCCGCCATGGCGTCGGTGACCAGCGCGACGCTGTCGGCGCCAAGAGTCCGCATGACGCTGCGCACGGTCGCCGGGGCGAGGTGGACGTTGTCGGCGACGAGCTCGACGACGAGCTCGCCGCGCGCCGCGGCCGCGAGGCACGCGGCGATCGGCCCGGGCTCGCGATGATGCAGCGGCCGCATGCCGTTGAAGAGGTGCGTGGCGGTCATCTCGCGCACCGGCTCGCCGCGGCCGGCGGCAACGCGCAGCCCGGCGACCACCTCGGCGATCAGGTCCTCGGCGTGCTCGGTCGAGCCGTCGGTGTGCCCGAGGGAGGGGATGGCACCCGCCTCGACGAGCGCCTCCGCCGCTCCGCCCGGCCCGACGACGCCCTTGACCTCGGGCGCCACCGTCATGGTCCGCAGGTGGCCGCGGGCGGCCGCCGCGAGCTCTCGCACGAGCCCGGCGTCCCCGGGCACGAGAGCCTCCGGGTCGTGGGCGCCGCGGCGCGCGTGCGAGAGGAACGGCCCCTCGACGTGGATGCCCGCGATCTCGCCGTCCTCGGCGAGACCCGCGAGCAGCTCGACGCGCTCGAGCAGCGTCGCACGGTCGGCCGTCACGAGGGACGCGAGCATCGTCGTCGTGCCGTGGCGGCGGTGCTCCGCGACGCCGACCATGGCCTGGTCGCGCGACGTCGCGTCGGGGAAGCCCGCTCCCCCGCCGCCGTGGTTGTGCAGGTCGACCAGGCCGGGCAGGAGCGTGGTCCCCGCGACGGGCCGCGGCGGGGCGGCGACGCCCGCGGCGCCGGCCTGCTCCGTCGGCCCGACCCACGCGATGCGGTCGCCGCGCACGACCACCGTGCCGTCGTCGAGCACCGCGTCCGGTGTCACCACACGCCCGCGCAGGACGACCTCGGGAGCACTGGTCATGACGCACATCCTGCCGCATGGGCCAGGGATTACGAAACCTTGCTCACAAACTCGCGCGTCCGCCGGGAAGTGTCAGAAGAGGCGCGAGTCGACGTCGTCGACCCCGCGCATCGCGTCGTAGTCGAGCAGGAGGCAGTCGATGCCGCGGTCGGTCGCGAGCACGCGCGCCTGCGGCTTGATCTCCTGCGCGGCGAACACGCCTCTGACGGGCGCGAGCAGCGGGTCGCGGTTGAGCAGCTCGAGGTAGCGCGTGAGCTGTTCGACGCCGTCGATGTCGCCCCGCCGCTTGATCTCGACGGCGACCGTGCTGCCGACGGCGTCCCTGGCGAGGATGTCGACCGGGCCGATCGCGGTCATGTACTCCCGCCGGACGAGCGAGTGGCCGAGGCCGAGCAGCTCGATCTGCGCGGCGAGCAGCTCCTGGAGGTGCGCCTCGACGCCGTCCTTGACGAGTCCCGGGTCGACGCCGAGGTCGTGGCTCGAGTCGTGGTGCACCTCGTGCAGCTCGATCTCGAGCCGGTCGTCGGACTTCTGGTGCTGGACGGCCCACACCGCGGTGACGCCCCGCTCGCGGGCCTCGGCGTCGGGCTCGCCGACCGCCGTCGCGCACGGCGGGCTCATCCAGTTGAGCGGCTTGTACGAGCCCCCGTCCGAGTGGAGCAGGACGCTGCCGTCCGCCTTGAGGACGAGCAGCCGCGTCGCGAGCGGCAGGTGGGCGGTCAGCCGGCCGGTGTACCGGGCCGAGCAGCGGGCGACGACGAGACGCACGGTCCTCCTTGGTCGGGGCCGTCCTCAGACGACGAGGTCGCGCCGGCCGGGCGGGGCCGCCTCCAGCCACGACGCGAGTCCGGCATACGCGCCGGAAGACATGGTGAGCTCGAAGTCGGTGCCGTCGTACCGACAGCGGACGAGGTACTCGTCGTGCTGCCCGGCCTGGTCGAGCGGGACTCGCCCGGTGATGACGAGCTGCTCGCGGATCCACGTGCGGCTGGGGCGCGGGGACAGCGACCAGCAGCGCCACCACTCGATGCGCCCGACCGCGTAGTGCGCGATGCCGAGCGACCACGCGGCGTGGGGGTTGCCCGCCGGGCGGGCGGAGCACTGGAACGAGCCCACCCGCCGCGACAGCGTGTGCAACCGCCACGCGCCGAACGCGACGATCAGCGCCAGGACGACGAGGACCGCGGTCCCGGCCCAGGCGACGAGCGGCACCGTCAGGTCCTCAGGCCAGCGCGGACGAGCCGGCGCTCTGCGTGATCTTGTCGACCACGATGGTCACGAGGTCGTCGTCGACGGAGATGAATCCGCCGCTGACGTGCGCCTCGACGGCGACGCCCTGCGTCGTCGAGACCTTGACGGTCCCCGGGCGCAGCACCGCGAGGAACGGGGTGTGGCCGACGAGGATGCCGATCTGTCCCTCGACGGACGGGGCGCTGACCTCGCGCGCCGCGCCGGACCAGACCTTGCGGTCGGCCGCGACGAGGTCGACGTTCAGCTCTGCCATGTCGAGCTCCTCCTGGGGGTTCGGTCCTCATCGCGTCGTCCCGCCGTCGGACGCAGGTCCGACGGCGGGACGACGCGGTGCGGGCGGGACGGGGACGTCAGGCCCCGTACTCCTTCTGGATGCGGGCCCAGTTGCGCTCGAGGTCCTCGAGGCCACCGATGTTGTAGAAGGCCTGCTCGGCGATGTGGTCGAACTCGCCCTCGGCGATCTTCTTGAACGCCTCGATGGTCTCGGTCAGCGGCACCGTCGAACCCGCCACACCGGTGAACTTCTCGGCCATGTAGGTGTTCTGCGAGAGGAACTGCTGGATGCGGCGCGCACGGGCGACGACCGTCTTGTCCTCTTCCGAGAGCTCGTCGACACCGAGGATCGCGATGATGTCCTGGAGCTCCTTGTTGCGCTGCAGGATCGACTTGACCTGCGTGGCGACGTCGTAGTGCTCCTGGCCCACGTACCGCGGGTCGAGGATGCGCGAGGTCGAGGCCAGCGGGTCCACCGCGGGGTACAGACCCTTCGACGCGATCTCGCGGGAGAGCTCGGTCGTCGCGTCGAGGTGGGCGAACGTCGTCGCCGGGGCCGGGTCGGTGTAGTCGTCGGCCGGCACGTAGATCGCCTGGAGCGAGGTGATCGAGTGACCGCGCGTCGAGGTGATGCGCTCCTGCAGGATGCCCATCTCGTCGGCGAGGTTCGGCTGGTAGCCCACCGCGGACGGCATGCGGCCGAGCAGCGTCGAGACCTCGGAGCCCGCCTGCGTGAAGCGGAAGATGTTGTCGATGAACAGCAGCACGTCCTGCTTCTGCACGTCGCGGAAGTACTCCGCCATCGTCAGGGCGGACAGGGCCACGCGCAGACGCGTGCCCGGCGGCTCGTCCATCTGGCCGAAGACCAGCGCGGTCTTGTCGAACACGCCGGCCTCGTCCATCTCGTGGATGAGGTCGTTGCCCTCACGGGTCCGCTCGCCGACGCCGGCGAACACGGAGACACCACCGTGGTCCTGGGCCACGCGCTGGATCATCTCCTGGATGAGGACCGTCTTGCCGACGCCCGCACCACCGAACAGGCCGATCTTGCCACCCTGGACGTACGGGGTCAGCAGGTCGATGACCTTGATGCCCGTCTCGAACATCTGGGTCTTCGACTCGAGCTGGTCGAACGCCGGGGGCCGGCGGTGGATCGGCCAACGCTCGGTGATCTCGAGGGTCTCGCCCTCGGCGAGGTTGAGCACGTCACCGGTCACGTTGAACACGCGGCCCTTGGTGACGTCGCCCACGGGCACGCTGATCGGCGCGCCGGTGTCCGTGACGATCGCGCCGCGCACGAGGCCGTCGGTCGGCTTGAGCGCGATGGCGCGGACGAGGGAGTCGCCGAGGTGCTGCGCGACCTCGAGGGTGAGCGTGAAGAGCTTCTCGCCCTCGCCCTGGCTCGACAGGTCGATGTCGACCGTCAGGGCGTTGTAGATCTCGGGGATCGCGTCGTCGGGGAACTCGATGTCGACGACGGGGCCGATCACGCGCGCGACCCGGCCCACGCCGGGTCCGCTCTGGTGCTCGACCGGGGCTTCCACGGTGGTGGCGGTCATTGCTTGCCTCGCTTCGAAGGGGTCGTTCCGGGTGTCGGGTCAGACGTCGCGGCGGTAGATGTCATCGGGACGTCACGATGCCGCGAGGGCGTCGGCACCCGAGACGATCTCGCTGATCTCCTGGGTGATGTCCGCCTGGCGGGCCTGGTTCGCCAGGCGCGTGTAGTTGCGGATCAGGTCCTCGGCATTGTCCGTCGCGGTGTGCATCGCCCGCTGGCGCGAGGCCAGCTCGGACGCCGCCGCATCGAGCAGGAAGCTGAAGATGCGGCTGCGCACGTAGCGCGGGAGCAGGGCGTCGAGCACGACCTCGGGGGAAGGCTCGAAGTCGTACAGCGGCAGTACCTCGTGCTCGCCGGGGGCGGCGACGCCCTCGACGATCTCGAGCGGCAGCATGCGCACGACGCGCGGCCGCTGGGTGACCATGTTGACGAACTGCGTGTACACGACGTGCAGCTCGGCCACGCCGCCCTCGGCGACCGGGGCGAGGAACGCCCCGAGCAGCGTGTCGGCGATCTCGCCCGCGACGTCCGACTGCGGGTTGTCCGAGCCGTACGACCACTCGCCCGTGAGCTCGCGGCCTCGGTAGCGGTAGAACGAGATCGCGCGCCGACCGGTGGCGTAGAGGGAGACCTCCTTGCCCTCGGCCGTCAGCTGCTGGACGAGCTTCTCGGTCTCGCGGATGACCGACGCCGAGTACGCGCCGGCCATGCCACGGTCGGAGGCGATGACGAGGACCGCCACGCGGTTGGTGTCGTGGCGCTCTCTCGTCAGCGGGTGGTCCGTCGACGAGTGCGTCGCCACGGCGGACACGGCTCGCGTGATCGCCCGCTCGTACGGCGTCGCCGCCGCCGAGCGCCCCCGCGCCTTGCCGATGCGGGAGGCCGCGATCAGCTCCTGCGCGCGGAACATCTTCTTCAGCGACTGCGTCGACTTGATCCGCTGCTTGTAGACGCGCTGGGATCCTCCGGCCATACGATCAGGCCTTCTTCTGCACGACGAGCTGCTCCTGCTCGACGTCCGCCTCGCCCTCGACGGCCCCGCCGACCAGCGGCGTGCTGTCGCTCTTGACGAAGCCGTTGCGGAAGTCCTCGACCGCTGCGGCCAGCGCCTGCTCGGTCTCCTCCTCGAGTTTGCCGGTCTCGGCGATCGTCGTCAGGACCTTGGTGTTCCGGCGCAGGTGGTCGAGCAGCTCGGACTCGAACCGCTTGACGTCGTCGATCGGGACGTCGTCGAGCTTGCCCTTGGTGCCCGCCCAGATGGACGCGACCTGCTCCTCGACCGGATACGGGGTGTACTGCGGCTGCTTGAGCAGCTCCATGAGCACCGCACCGCGGGCCAGCTGGCCGCGCGATGCCGCGTCGAGGTCCGAGGCGAACATCGCGAAGGCCTCGAGCGAGCGGTACTGCGCGAGCTCGAGCTTGAGCGTGCCGGCGACCTTCTTCATGGCCTTGACCTGCGCGTCGCCACCGACTCGGGAGACGGAGATACCGACGTCGACCGCGGGGCGCTGGTCGGCGTTGAACAGGTCCGACTGCAGGAAGATCTGACCGTCGGTGATGGAGATGACGTTCGTCGGGATGTACGCCGAGACGTCGTTCGCCTTCGTCTCGATGAACGGCAGGCCCGTCATCGAACCGGCACCGAGCTCGTCCGAGAGCTTGGCGCAGCGCTCGAGCAGCCGGGAGTGCAGGTAGAACACATCACCGGGGTACGCCTCGCGGCCCGGCGGGCGGCGCAGCAGGAGCGACACCGCACGGTACGCCTCGGCCTGCTTCGACAGGTCGTCGAAGATGATGAGGACGTGCTTGCCGCCGTACATCCAGTGCTGGCCGATGGCCGAGCCGGTGTAGGGGGCGAGGTACTTGAAGCCCGCCGGGTCGGACGCCGGGGCGGCGACGATCGTCGTGTACTCGAGCGCGCCGGCCTCCTCGAGGGCGCCACGCACCGAGGCGATCGTCGAGCCCTTCTGGCCGACGGCGACGTAGATGCAGCGGACCTGCTTGGTCGGGTCGCCCGACTCCCAGTTGGCCTTCTGGTTGATGATCGTGTCGAGCGCGATCGCCGTCTTGCCGGTCTGGCGGTCACCGATGATCAGCTGACGCTGACCACGGCCGATCGGGATCATCGAGTCGATCGCCTTGATGCCGGTCTGCAGCGGCTCGTGGACCGACTTGCGCTGCATGACGCCGGGCGCCTGCAGCTCGAGCGCGCGGCGCCCTTCGGTCTCGATCTCGCCCAGGCCGTCGATCGGGTTGCCCAGCGGGTCGACCACGCGGCCGAGGTAGCCGTCGCCGACGGGCACGGAGAGGACCTCGCCCGTCCGGCGGACCTCCTGGCCCTCCTCGATGCCCGTGAACTCACCGAGGACCACGACGCCGATCTCGCGCACGTCCAGGTTCAGGGCGAGGCCGAGCGTGCCGTCCTCGAAGCGCAGCAGCTCGTTCGCCATCGCGCCCGGGAGGCCCTCGACGTTGGCGATGCCGTCGGCGGCGAGGGTGACGCGACCGACCTCCTCGCTCACGACGCCCTCGGGCACGTACGACTTCACGAAGCTGTCCAGAGCGGCCCGGATCTCCTCCGGCCGGATCGTCAGCTCAGCCATTGCTCTACTCCTGTCGTGGCCGCGCACTCGCGGCCTCACGTTCTGCGGTAGCCGACCGAGGGCCGGCCGGGCCTGTTCGGGTTCAGCCGGCCAGCCGACGACGGGCGTCGGCCAGGCGGGACAGCACGGTGGAGTCGACGACGTCGGCGCCGACCTGGATCCGCAGCCCGCCGATGACGGTCGGGTCGACGGTCACGTTGAGCTGGACGGGGCGTCCGTACGCACGCTCGAGGATCGCGCCGAGGCGCTGCTCCTGCTCCGCGTTCATGACCGACCCGCTGGTCACCGACGCGACGAGCCGCTTGCGTCGCTCGGCCGCCACGTCGCCGTACCAGGCGAGGGTCGGCACGAACCGGCGACCGCGCAGGGTCGTCGTCGCACGACGTGCGAGCGCCTGCGTCACCGGGTCGACCTTGCCCTCGAGCAGCGCGTCGACCAGGGCCGCACGCCGCTCCGACGCCGTCGTCCGGTCGGACAGGACCTGCCGCGCCTCGCGCTGGCCCAGGAGGGCTCGCGTGAGCCGGAACAGCTCGTCCTCGACCGTCTCGAGCGCGCCGCGCGCCTCGGCCGACGCGAGCACCGCGTCCAGCCCGAGCCGCTCGACCGCGTCGACCAGGTCCGCGTCGCTCGACCACCGCGCGCGGGCGAGTCCCGAGACGAGGTCCACGACCCGCTCGTCGAAACCACCGGCCAGGACGGCCGCCGCGAGGCGGGCCTTGTCCTCACCGGAGCGAGACGGGTCGGCGAGCGAGCGACGCAGCGCGCCGGACTCGTCGAGCGCGGCCACCACGGCGAACAGCTGCTCGCCGAGCGCCTGCGCATCGGTGCCCGCGGCCCGCAGCACCGGCTCGAGGCGCTCCTGGGCCGCCGCCAGCGAAGCTCCGCTCGTTCCCCGCATCAGTCCTCCTTGGCGCCGACGGGCTGCGCCACCGGGCTCGCCTCGAGCTCGTCGAGGAAGCGGTCGACCACGCGCGACTGCCGGGCGGAGTCCTCGAGCGCCTCACCGACGATCTTGGACGCCAGCTCGGTCGCCAGGATGCCGACCTCCGCGCGCAGCGACACGGCTGCCGCCTGGCGCTCGGCCTCGATCTGGCGGTTGGCCGTCTCGACGATGCGCTGGGCGTCGTCGTGCGCCTTGGTCCGCAGCTCCGCGACGATGGCGGCGCCCTCGGCGCGCGCCTCCTCACGGGTCTGCGCGGCCTGGGCGCGGGCGTCGGCGAGCTGCTGGTGGTACTCCGCCAGCGCCGCCGCCGCCTCCTGCTGTGCCTGCTCCGCCTTCGCGAGACCACCCTCGATCTTGGCGGTCCGCTCGTCCAGGACCACGTTGAAGCGCGGCAGGACGTAGCGGTAGAACGCGAACGCGATGACGACCGTGAGGACCGTCGACCAGAGCAGGTCGTAGTCGGCAGGCAGGAACAGCGCGAGACCCGAGACCTCCGTCTCCTCCGCCGCCACCACGACCGGGGCGGCGCTCTGCAGCGCCGTCATCACGCGGCCGGGAAGAGGAAGCCGGCGACGAGACCGAGCAGGGCGAGGAGCTCGACGAACGCGACACCGAGGAACATGGTGGCGCGCAGCTGGCCGGCGACCTCGGGCTGGCGGGCGATGCCCTCGATGGTCTTGCCGATGAGGATGCCGAGGCCGATGCCCGGGCCGACGGCGGCGAGGCCGTAGCCGACCGAGTTGAGGTTACCGGTGACCTCGGCGAGGGTGGTGACGTCCACTGGGTTTCCTTCCGTTGGGCGCCGGACCGGGTGGACCGACGTCGCTGACTTGCGCTGTGGTGGGTAGTACGTGCCTCAGAGGCTGACCCGGCAGGTCAGTGCTCCTCCTCGAGCGACAGGCTGATGTAGACCGCGGCGAGCAGGGCGAAGATGTACGCCTGCAGGCCCGCGACCAGCAGCTCGAACGCCGTGAAGGCGAAGCCGCCGGCAAGGGAGAGGAAGCCGAGCGCCTTCATGGCGGGGGCGGCCTCGAGGAAGAAGAAGTGCGTCGCCGCGAAGCACAGGACGAGCATGATGTGCCCGGCGATCATGTTGGCCGCGAGTCGGATGGCGAGCGACGCCGGCCGGATGATCAGGATCTGCAGGAGCTCGATCGGCGTGACGATGAGGTAGACGAACGGCGGGATCCCCGGCGGGAAGAGGTTGTTCTTCAGATAGGTGCCGAGACCGTGCTTGCTGATGCCGACCCACCAGTAGGTCGCGAAGACCCACAGGGCCAGGACGATCGGCAGGCCGATGCGCGAGGACCCCGCGAGGTTGAGCCCGGGGACCAGACCCGTGAGGTTGAACGCGAGGATCGTCAGGAAGATCGTCGTCAGCATCGGCAGGAACTTCTTGGCATCGTTCTTGCCGAGGATCTGCTCCGCGACCTGGACCCGGACGAAGTCCAGGATCAGCTCGATCACGTTCTGGAAGCGGCCCGGGACGAGCTTCGCGCGGCGCGCGGCCACGATGAACACCGACAGGAGCACGACCGTCGCGAGGACGCGGATGATCCAGATCCGGTCGATCTGGAAGGGCGTGCCCTCGAAGAGGATCGCCGGCGGGAAGAAGTCCGTGATGGACGGCGCGTGGAAGCCGCCCTCACCCTCAGACGCGGCGATCAGGCTGGGGGTCGCTGACGTGAACAGGAGGACTCCCGGTGGTCGAAGGTCCGTGCGCACCGCACGTAGGCACGGGGCACGCCGTCGGACCTGGCCGTCATGGATTTCGCGAGTAGCCTACCGGATGATCAGGCATGGTCCGACACGAACCAGCCCTGTTCGGGCCGGAAATTCGCGGCTTGTGAACAAGAGCACTTGCTGGCGGACACGCCGTGGCAGTGCGCTCGACGCGCCGCCGCGGCGTCACGGTTGGACGTACGGCATGCGCCCGCCCTTGACCGCCCGGTAGTCGAGCAGCGCCGAGCCGACCGCGCCGAGCGCGAGCACGACGAACAGGACGTACCGGTCGTAGAAGTCGGCGCCGCGGAGCAGGGCGAGCACGACGACGAGCACGATCACCTTGGCGATCCACGTCCCCATGACGAGGCCGGCCATCGCGGCGGGGCCGGAGCCGACGGACCGCATCATCGACCAGATCGTCGTCGCGCAGAAGAAAGCTGCGAGCGCGGCTCCGACGAGCGCGCCCCAGACGCCCGCAGTCCCGGACACGATCGCCCCGACCGCGACGCCGAGCACGAGGAGCGCCCCGACCAGCAGCAGCGTGTCGCGCAGGGCGGTGCGCAGGACCGCCCGCTCGGAGCTCGCACGCGCGGCGTCCTCGCGGGCGGGCTCGGGGGATGGGGTGGGGGTGGTCATGACGCGCGTCCTTCGGGGGTCGTGCGGGCAGGAGCGGGGCGGGGCCGGGCAGCCGGGGCGACGGCGCCGGCCACGGTGGGCAGCGAGCCCGACGCGACGTCGTCGTCGAGGAAGCGCCCGCGCGTGCGCAGCGGGCCGAGCGTGGCCAGGAGGGCCAGCACGACGGCGACCGCCAGCCAGGCGAGGACCACCTGCCAGCGCCACCGCACGAGGGCGGCGGCGCCGAACGCGAACACGGCGGTCCAGACGTACAGGATGAGGACCGCACGGCGGTGCGAATGGCCGATGGCGAGCATGCGGTGGTGCAGGTGCATGCGGTCCGGGTGGAACGGCGACTTGCCGGCGGCGACACGCCGCACGACCGCCATGCCCATGTCGAGCAGCGGAAGCAGCACGACGGCGAGGGGCAGCAGCAGCGGGATGAACAGCGGGGCGCGTTGCGCACCCGAGAGAGCGGCCTCGCTGACGGTGGGGTCGATCTTGCCGGTGACGGAGATCGCGGCACCCGCGAACACGAGCCCCAGCACCATCGACCCCGAGTCGCCCATGAAGATGTGCGCCGGGTGGAAGTTGTGCGGCAGGAAGCCGATGCACGCGCCCACGAGCACGGCGACCATCAGAGAGGCGAGGCTCGAGTAGTCGTCGGGGCTCGCTTGCTGGGTCAGGCCGTAGGTGTACAGGAAGAACGCGGTCCCGCCGATCGCGACCATGCCCGACGCGAGCCCGTCGAGGCCGTCGACGAAGTTCACCGCGTTCATCGCGACGACGACGACGAGGATCGTGGCGACCAGGGACAGACGTGCCGACGTGATGTAGAGCCCGTCGGGAGTCGGCAACGACGTGAGCTGCACCTGCTGCAGGGCCATGAAGCCCGCGGCGAGCACCTGGCCCGCGAGCTTGGTCATCCAGTCGAGGTCCCACACGTCGTCGAGCCAGCCGAGGAGGCACACGATCGCCGCTCCACCGACGATGCCCCAGACCTGCCGGTCCTCGAACACAGCGGCAAGGAAGGGCAGCCGCGACGCCAGCACGACCGCGACCACCATGCCGACCAGCATCGCCAGGCCGCCGAGCCGCGGCGTCGGCTGGACGTGCACGTCGCGCGAGCGGACGGCCGAGATCGCGTTGGTGTGCACGGCCAACCACCGGGCGCCCGGGGTCGCGAGGTACGTCACCGCCGCGGCGACCAGCATGAGCAGGACGTATGTCCTCACCCGGCGGCCCCGGCTTCCGGGTCCTCGGTGGGCTCGACACCCGCAGGCTCCTCGACGGCGGCCTCAGCGACGGCGGGCTCCTCCGCGGCGCGCTCTTCGCCGGGCTCCTCGCCCGGCCCGAGGACGGGCACGACCTCGCGCAGCGCCGCGAGCGGGACCGCGCCCTCGCGCACGACGCGCAGGTGCTCTCCGGTCGCGTCGACGATCGTCGAGGCCACTCCCCCGGGCACGGGTCCCCCGTCGAGGTAGCAGGCGACGGCGTCGCCGAGCTGGGCCTGGGCGTCGCCGACCTCGAGCGCGGCGGGCTGCCCGCTCTTGTTGGCGCTCGAGACGGCGAGCGGTCCGGTGCGGCGCAGCAGGGCCAGCGCGGCCTCGTGGTCGGGCATGCGCAGCGCGACCGTGCCGTGCGTCTCGCCGAGGTCCCACTGCAGCGACGGCTGCGAGTGCAGGATGATCGTGAACCCGCCCGGCCAGAACGCCTCGACCAGCTTGCGGGCGTCGTCTGGCACGTCGGTCGCGAGCCCGTCGAGGGTGCGCGTGTCGGGCACGAGGACCGGCGGCGGCATCTGGCGCCCGCGGCCCTTGGCCGCGAGGAGCGCCGCGACCGCCGCGGCGTCGAATGCGTCCGCGCCGATGCCGTAGACGGTGTCGGTAGGCAGGACGACGAGTCCACCACGGGAGATCGTGTTGACGGCCTCGTCGATCGCGGGACCCCAGGAGTTCGGGTCGGTGACGTCGTGCACGCTGCTCACGGGTGTCAGTCTGTCACGTCTGGCGGGTCGCCCTGAGCGCCCGCCGGGCTCTCCGCCGCCCGGCGGGCGACGACCATGCGCGGTCGAGCCGTGAGGTCGGGGCGCGTGGCTGCGGGCTCGAACGCGCGGGCACCGGCCTGCCCGGCGGGGTCCGGGGTCGCGTCGACCATGGACCGCGCCGCGGCGTCCTGCACCTCCGCGTGCTCCATGACGTAGAGGCCGCCGGCCCGCAGGAGCCGGGCCGCGGCAGCGGTGATGCCGCGCGGCACCTCGAGCCCGTCGGGGCCGAGCCCGTAGAGCGCCACGGCCGGGTCGTGCTCGGCGACCTCGGCGTCGCGCGGCACGGCGTCCGGAGGTACGTACGGCGGGTTGGAGACGACGACGTCGACCGTGCCGTCGAGGGCCCGGAGCGCGGTGCGCGCGTCGCCGCGCACGAGCTCGACGACGGGCGGCCGGCCGGCGCTCGAGACCCCCTCGACGTTGCGCCGCGCCCAGGCGTGCGCGGTCTGGTCGAGCTCGACGGCGTGCACGCGGGCCCCGGGGACCTCGGTCGCGACGGCGAGCGCGATCGCGCCGGTGCCGGTGCAGAGGTCGACGACGACGGCGCTCCCCCGGTCGGCGACGACGCGGCGCGCCTCGTCGATCGCCACCTGGGCGACCTCCTCCGTCTCGGGCCGAGGCACGAACACGCCGGGACCGACCGCGAGCTCGAGGTGCCGGAACGGCGCCGCGCCCGTCAGGTGCTGCAGCGGCTCGCGTGCGGCGCGCCGCGCGACCAGGGCCGCGAACGCTTCCGTCGCACCGTCGTCGGGCAGCGGGGAGTCGAGGACGGCGACCCGCCGGAGCTCGGCCCGGGCGATGCCGAGCACGTGCGCGAGCAGGATCTCCGCGTCGGCGCGCGGGCTCGCCACCCCCGCGTCGGCGAGCGTCCCGAACGCCCACCGCAACCACGCCGATGGACGCCGGCCCTCCGGTGGGGTCGACAGCGTCTCAGGCATCGGCAGCCGCGGCGAGCCGCGCGGCCTCGTCCGCCTCGATCGCGGACCGCACGACCGGGTCGAGGTCGCCGTCGAGCACCTGGTCGAGGTTGTAGGCCTTGAACCCTGTGCGATGGTCCGCGATGCGGTTCTCGGGGAAGTTGTAGGTGCGGATGCGCTCGGAGCGGTCGACGGTGCGCACCTGCGAGCGGCGCAGGTCGGCGGCCTCGGCCGCGGCGGCCTCCTGCTGCGCGGCGAGCAGCCGGGCGCGCAGCACGCGCATGGCCTGCTCGCGGTTCTGCAGCTGGGACTTCTCGTTCTGCATCGACACGACGATCCCCGTGGGCAGGTGCGTGATGCGCACCGCGGAGTCCGTGGTGTTGACGGACTGCCCCCCGGGTCCCGACGAGCGGAAGACGTCGATGCGCAGGTCGTTCGGGTCGATCTCGACCTCGCCCGGGTCGTCGACCTCGGGGAACACCAGAACGCCGGCCGCCGAGGTGTGGATCCGGCCCTGCGACTCGGTCACCGGGACGCGCTGGACGCGATGCACGCCCCCCTCGTACTTGAGGTTCGCCCACACGCCGTCGGCCGGGTCCTGGACCGACCGCGCCTTGATCCCGACCTGCACGTCCTTGTATCCGCCCAGCTCGGTCTGCGTCGAGTCGAGCACCTGTGTGCCCCAGCCGCGCCGCTCCGCGTAGCGCAGGTACATGCGCAGCAGGTCGCCGGCGAACAGCGCCGACTCCTCGCCGCCCTCGCCGGCCTTGATCTCGAGGATGACGTCGCGGCCGTCGTCGGGGTCGCGCGGGACGAGCACCTGCCGCAGCTGCTCGGCCGCCTCCTTCTCCGCGGCACGCAGGGCCGGGAGCTCGGCGGCGAACGACTCGTCCTCGGCGGCCAGCTCGGCCGCGGCCGCCGCGTCGTCGTGCGCTGACTCCCACGTGCGGTACGCACGGACGACCTGGTTGAGCTCCGCGTACCGTCGCCCGAGCGTGCGGGCGCGGCCGGCGTCGGCGTGCACGGCCGGATCGGCGAGGGCGCGCTCGATGTCGGCGTGCTCGTCGAGCAGCGGCCGCGCGGCGGCGAACGAGTCGGTCATGGCATCTCCAGTCCGCGGATACGACAGCGCCGGTGGTTCGGCGTCCGACTGCCCCTGGAGAGGTTGTCGGGCGAACCACCGGCGCTGTGAGGGTGCTACTTGCCGGACTTCTTGGCGTAGCGGGCCTGGAACCGGGCGACGCGGCCACCGGTGTCGAGGATCTTCTGCTTGCCCGTGTAGAACGGGTGGCAGTCGCTGCACACGTCGGCGCTGATCTTGCCCGACGTCTCGGTGCTGCGGGTGACGAACGTGTTGCCACAGGTGCAGGTGACCTCGGTCACGACGTACTCGGGGTGGATACCGGACTTCATGATGCTCCTTGGTGTGATGCCGCCGGGTCGCCCCGCAGGACAGCGGGCCGTGAACCGGCAGGCCGACGAACCATTGTGCCAGAACGCGTGCGCGCCCGGGAAATTCCCCGCTCGCGCGGGGAGAAGGTCAGACCGTCTCGCCCGGACGGTCGTCGGTGAGACCGGCCGGCGTCGTCTTCTGCACCTGCAGGAGGAACTCGACGTTGGTCTTGGTCTCCCTGAGCTTGCCGATGAGCAGCTCGGCGGCCTGCTGCGTGTCGAGCGCTCCCATGACGCGCCGCAGCTTGTAGACGATCGCGAGCTCGTCCTTCGACATGAGGATCTCCTCGCGGCGCGTGCTCGACCCGTTGACGTCGATCGCCGGGAAGATCCGCTTCTCCGCGAGGCCGCGGGACAGGCGCAGCTCCATGTTGCCCGTGCCCTTGAACTCCTCGAAGATCACCTCGTCCATCTTCGAGCCGGTCTCGACGAGCGCGGTGGCGAGGATGGTCAGCGAGCCGCCGCCCTCGATGTTGCGGGCCGCGCCGAAGAACTTCTTCGGCGGGTAGAGCGCCGCGGCGTCCACACCACCGGACAGGATGCGGCCCGACGCCGGGGCGGCCAGGTTGTAGGCACGCGAGAGGCGGGTGATGCCGTCGAGGAGCACGACCACGTCCTGACCGAGCTCGACGAGACGCTTGGCCCGCTCGATCGCGAGCTCGGCCACCATAGTGTGGTCGGACGCGTGCCGGTCGAACGTCGACGCGATGACCTCGCCCTTGACCGAGCGCTCGAAGTCGGTGACCTCCTCGGGCCGCTCGTCGACCAGCACGACCATGAGGTGGACCTCGGGGTTGTTGGTCGTGATGGCGTTGGCGATCTGCTGCATGATGATCGTCTTGCCGGCCTTGGGCGGCGCGACGATGAGGCCGCGCTGACCCTTGCCGATCGGCGCGACGATGTCGATCACCCGGGGTGTCAGGCGCGTCGCCTCAGGGTTCTCGAGGCGCAGACGCTCCTGCGGGTACAGCGGCGTGAGCTTGGTGAACTCGGGCCGTTCGCGCGCCTCCTCGGGCGACATGCCGTTCACCGAGTCCAGGCGCACGAGCGCGTTGAACTTGTTGCGCGCGTTCTTCCCGCCGGCCTGCTGCTGCGGCTCCTCGCCCTCGCGCGGCTGGCGGATCGCGCCGACGACGGCGTCGCCCCTGCGCAGGCCCGACTTCTTGACCTGGTTGAGCGAGACGTACACGTCGTTCGCTCCGGGCAGGTAGCCGCTCGTGCGCACGAAGGCGTAGTTGTCGAGGATGTCGAGGATGCCGGCGACGGGCAGCAGGACGTCGTCCTCGCGGACGTCGACGTCGTCGAGGCCGGCGACGTCGGGCCCGGCGCCGCCGCGCTGGCGGCCGCGCTTGCGGTCGCGGCCGCGGTCGCGTCCCCGACGACGGCGCGAGCCGCGCTCGTCGCCGTCGAGCTGGC
>VJZX01000042.1 GCA_009663185.1 Isoptericola halalbus | reverse complement strand
GCCGGGGCGGGCGCCGCCGGTGTGGGCACGAGCGGCGCCGTCGTCGCGGGGGCGACCGCGTCCGGGATCGAGTCGCTCGTCGTCGCGGGTGCGACCGTCACCGTCGCGACCGGGGCGGGCGTCGCCGCCACCGGGACGAGCGGCGCCGGACTTGCCGTCACCGCGGGCGCCGTCGCTGTCGCCGCGGTCGGCCTCCTGACCGCGCTCAACGCGCTCGAGCCGTACGAGCCGCCGACGTCGGCCCAGCACTCGGTCGTCGAGGAGGTCCCCCGCGTGGGCGCACGGGCCGTCGGCGCGGCCGACGACGCCACGTCGCCGATCAACCTGCTGCCCGTCGCGCCGGCCGAGCTGGTCCTGGGCGCCGCGGACCCCGGGGTGGCGATCGAGCCGCGCGTGGCCACGCCGCTGCGGGTCACCGTGGCGAACGACGGTGGGCAGACCGCGTCGGAGACGACCGTGCAGCTCAACCTGCCGGCGGGCCTGCGGCCTGCCGACGTCGTGTCGCCGCTGGGTGCCTCCGTCGGCGCCGGCGACCTGACCGCGGAGACGCTCGCGTGCACCCCGAGCGCGACCGTCGAGGGCCAGGCGCTGTGCTCCGTCGGCACGCTCGAGCCCGGCGAGGAGCGCACGGTCGCGCTGCCCGTCGTCGCGCGGCTCGGCGGTACGTACACGATCGCGGCACGAGCATGGGCCCAGGGCTTCGAGACGGCGACCGTCACCCTGCTGCAGACGACGGTGAGCATGTACGGCCCGGAGCTGACCGCGGCCGGCCGTGAGGTCGTGGTGGTCGACAACCCGGGCGAGGCGTGGATCCCCGTCGACGTGACCAACACGGGCGACACGCCCGCGAGCGACTGGTCGGTCGACGTCACGATCCCCGCCGGACTCGTGCCCCTGGGCTCGGACGGCGCGCTCGACTGCGCCCCCGCGGCCGAGCGCTGGACGTGCCACCCCCACGCCGACCAGGCCGCGCTGGCACCCGGCGAGATGCGCTCCGGCCGGATCCACGTCGCGGCGGACGGCACGCTCGAGCCCGTGACCGCGAGCGCCTCGGTGCAGCCCGTGCTCGCCGGATCCGACCATGTCGTGCCGGTGACCTCGCCGGTCAAGATCGGAGTCCCGTGGGCCGGGGCGGCGGTCGGCGCCGGCGCTCTCGGCGCGACGTGCGCGGCGACGGGCGGCATCGACACGGCGAGCGCCGTCGTGACCGGGACGTACCGCAACACGTCGTCGCGCACCGTGTCCGTACAGCTCGAGGCGGCGGGCGAGGTCGGGGCGCAGGAGTCCGCCGTCGTGCCCGGTGAGTCGGCCACGGTGCTCGTCGACGACGGGTTGCGCGTGCCGGCCGGCGCCGCGACCTGGCGCTTGACGACCGTCGTGGCGGGAACCCCGTACAGCACCACGGTGCACGCGGGCCAGCACGGCGGCCAGGACTGCTACGACCCCGCATGGGACGTGAGCGCCGGGGCCAAGCCCGTCAACGCGGGCGGGACCGTCGGCGTCGAGGGCACGATCACCAACCAGACCGGCGAGACCATGCAGGTCGGCATGGTCGTCGACGGCCTGTCCGCCGAGCCGGTGCGCCTGGGTGCGGGCGAGACGACGACGCTGGCGGTCGCCACCGGCCGGAGCTCGTTGTCGAGCGGCGACGCCACGTTCACGCTCTACCGGTGGGTCACCGACCGCGACGGCGACCAGTCCGCGCACGGCGTCGTCCCCGCCGTCGCGCCGACCGCCCGGTACGACGCGGCGGCGCTCGCGCCGCGGCTCGGCAGCGCCGCGGCCAACTCCGGCGAATGCCGGTTCGACGCCGACGCGGACCGCTCGTACCGCACGTTCGAGATCCCGCTCGACAACTCGCTCTCGACGCTCCCGGTCAACTTCGCCGTCACGGTGGACGGGACCGAACACACTCGAACGGTGCCCGGCGGCCAGTTCGACGCTCTCTCCGTGACGGTGCCGTGGGGCACCGGGACGCTCGACCTGCGGGCCGACGGTCACGTGATCGACACGGTGGACGTGGCCTTCAAGAGTTGCGCGACTCCGTCCTGGCCCGAGAAGACGGTCGACGTGGCCGTGAGCACGCAGTGCACCGAGCAGAGCGCGTACGTCGTCGCGGACGTGGCCAACCGCGGCTCCGTCGCGTGGGCCGCGACGCTCGTGCAGGGGAAGCAGCTCGGCACCACGGTGGTCGTCAAGCCCGGCACCACGGAGCGCGTCACCTTCTACCTCGGCGACTTCTACGCGCCGGCCGGGACGGTCATCCTGAGCCTCGAGCGCGAGCTCGAGAGCCAGATGCTCGTCACGGAGCGGGAGCTGCAGCACGACGAGGCGTTGTGCGACGGTCTCGGCTCGACGTCGGAGAACGTCGACGAGATCGGCGTCGGGGACGAGACGTCCCCGGAGCACATCGGCGACTGGTTCGAGAGCCTGCCCGGAGCGCCCGAGGCGAGCAAGGACCAGGCGAACGGGCAGTCGTCGCCGGGCACGAGCAGCGGCAAGGGCGACGTCAGCGGCAAGGGCGGCGGCGACGTCATCGGCACGGTCGACGGCGACGTCATCGGCACGGTCGACGCGCTGGTGCCCTAGGCAGACGCGTCAGGGCCATGCCCTCGTCAGACGATGCCGTAGAGCCGGTCGCCCGCGTCGCCGAGGCCCGGCACGATGTACTTCTTCTCGTTGAGCCGCTCGTCCACGGCCGCGACGACGACCTGCACGTCGACGCGGTCGCCGACGGCCTCCTCCACGACCGCGAGCCCTTCGGGCGCCGCGAGCAGGCACACCGCCGTGACGTCGCGCGCGCCGCGCTGGAGCACGTAGTCGATCGCCGCGACCAGGGTGCCCCCGGTGGCCAGCATCGGGTCGAGGAGGAAGACCTGACGGTCGGTGAGGTCGTCGGGCAGCCGGTTGGCGTAGGTGACGGCCTCGAAGGTGGTCTCGTCGCGCTGCAGTCCCAGGAAGCCGACCTCCGCCGTCGGGAGGAGCCGCGTCATGCCGTCGAGCATGCCCAGGCCGGCGCGCAGGATCGGGACCACGATGGGGTTCGGGTCGCTCAGGGACACGCCCGTGGTCGTCGTGACCGGGGTGCGGATCTCCTTGGGCTCGGTGCGCACGTGCCGCGTCGCCTCGTAGGCCAGCAGGGTCACGAGCTCGTCCACCAGCAGCCGGAAGGTGGCGGACGGCGTGCGCTCGTCGCGCAGGACGGTCAGCTTGTGGGCCACCAGCGGGTGGTCGGCGACGTGCAGGCGCATGGCCCCCACCGTACCGGGGCTCCGGCGTCCCGAGGGTGCCCGCGGATAGCCTGAGGTTGTGACGTCGGACGCCGAGGCTCGTGGGCTGGCTCTGCCGTGGGCGCCAGGGACGTTCCCGCCGCGCACGGTGAGCCAGCGGCGCGCGGTGTGGGACCAGCTCATGGGCATCGCGCTGCACGAGGGAACCCACGCGCTCGCGACGGGCGACGTCCCGGTCGGCGCGCTCGTCGTCGACGACGACGGGCGGCTGCTCGGGCTCGGGCGCAACCGCCGCGAGGAGACCGGCGACCCGACGGCACACGCCGAGATCCTCGCGCTGCGGCAGGCGGCGGCGACGCGCGGCGAGTGGCGGCTCGAGGGCTGCACGCTCGTGGTCACGCTCGAGCCATGCGTCATGTGCGCGGGAGCGCTCGTCCTGGCGCGCGTGCAGCGGCTCGTCCTGGGCGCCTGGGATCCCAAGGCCGGGGCGACGGGGTCCGTCTGGGACCTCGTGCGCGACCAGCGCGCGAACCACGCCGTGGAGGTCATCGGCGGCGTGCGCGAGGACGAGTGCGGTGCGCTCCTGCGCGAGTTCTTCGAGGCCAGGCGGTGATTTCCGCGGGGGCCCGGTGGCTAGATTTTGTCCCCGTTCTGGCCTCGGTTCGGGGACAAACTGTAGCCACCGGCGGCGTGGCTCGATGAGTTCGGACGACGACGGAGGTCACCACGGCATGGACGCTTCAGCCCTACCGGCCCTCGGCGAGACGACGCCGCCCACCCTCGACGGCTACGCGCGGCACACCGCGTACTCCGACCCGGGCCGGCACGCGGCCCTCCTCGCCGCGATCGACCCCGACCAGGCGAGCATCGGCGCCGCGGCGCGGGCCGCCGTCGTGCACTACAGGGACGAGAGCCTGTCTCCGACGGCCGAGCAGCGCGACGACCCGGACCGGCGCTGGCTCGCCTCGATCCTCGACGCGGCCACCGAGAGGCACCCCGGGCCGCTCGACGCGCCGCGCGAGGTGGGCTCGCAGGTCGCAGGCTGCTGCCGCGACCACACGCTGTTCGCGCTCGGCGTGCTGCGCGAGCACGGCATCCCGGCGCGCTCGCGGATCGGGTTCGCGGGCTACTTCGCACCGCCCTTCTGGCACGACCACGTCGTCGTCGAGCACTGGGACGGCAAGCGCTGGGTGCGGTGGGACGCCGAGCTCACGCCCGACGGACCGTGGGCGTTCGACGTGCGCGACTTGCCGACCGGTCCCGACTCGCCCTTCCGCACCGCGGCCGAGGCGTGGCGGGCGATCCGCGCGGGCGACGCGGACCCCGCGTCGTACGGCGTCGACCCGGGTCTGCCGCACCTGTGCGGCAAGGGGTTCGTGCGCGACTACGTGCTGCTCGAGGTCGCGCACCGGATGCGCGACGAGCTGCTCCTGTGGGACCTGTGGGGACCGATGCTGGGTGGGGACGGACCAGGGCTGGGCGAGCTGGTGGAGCGCGCCGGGATGACGGTGCCGCGGCTCGACGAGTGCGCATTCGACGGGCTGGCCGACGAGCTCGCGGCGCTGCTCGTCGCGGCCGACGGTGGGGACACGGCCGCCGAGGCGACGCTCGCGGCCCGGTACACCGACACGCTGCTGCGGCCGGGCGCACGCGTGGTCACCACCTCGCCGTCGGGGCGCGGCGGTGTCACCGACCTGCGCGCGCGTCGCACCGAGTGGCTCGGCGCCGCGCCGTCGTCGTGAGCCTCAGAGGCGGGCAACGGTGACGCCGAAGACCTCGCGCAGGGCCCGGCGGGCGGCGTGCCAGCCGCCCATGCCGTGCACGCCAGGGCCGGGCGGGGTCGACGCCGAGCACAGGTAGACCCCGCCTCCGGCCGCGTACGGGTTCAGCCGCGCGGTGGGCCGGGCGATCATCTGCCACATCGAGACGGCGCCGGCCGAGATGTCCCCGCCGGCGTAGTTGGCGTTGTGCTCGGCCATGCGAGCGGCCGGCGTGCAGCGCGAGGTGACGACGACGTCGCGGAACCCGGGCGCGAACCGCTCGATCTCCGCCGTCACGCGCTCGGTCATGTCGACGTCGGAGTCCGCGGGCACGTGCGTGTACGTCCACAGCGGGCGCAGGCCGGCGTGCTCGCGCGACGGGTCGGCGACGGTCGGGTCGCTCACGAGGCACACGGGCCGGTCGGGGTGCCGGCCGTCCGCGACCTCGCCCTCGGCGCGGGCCATGTCCGCGCGCGTGCCGCCGACGTGCACCGTGCCGGCGCGGCCGACCTCCGGGTCGGCCCACGGCACGGGACCGGAGAGCACGAAGTCGACCTTCGCGGCCGCGTCGCCGTGCCGGAACCACGTCAGCGCGCTGCGGACCGCCGGCGTCATCGCGTCGCCCAGGACGTCGGCGACCGTGCGCGGCGTCGTGTCGAAGAGGTAGGCGCGCGCGGGCGGCAGGTCCGCTCGCGCGCGCACCCGGTGACCCGTCACGACGGTGCCCCCGTGCTTCTCGAGATCCTCCCGGAGGGCCGCGACGATCGCGCCCGAGCCGCCGCGCGGGATCGGCCACCCGCCGTCGAACCCGCGGGCCGGGTCCGCGGCGAACCGTGCCCGGCCCGGCGCAGCGGGTGTCGCGTGCGCGAGAGCGCCGAGCAGCAGCGCGGTGCCCGCGCCCGCGAGGGAGGGCAGGCGCGTGATCGTGTGCGCGGCGACCCCGGTCAGCAGCGCGGGCGCATCGTCGCCCGAGAACCGTCCGTTCCACGCGTGCGTGCCCTGCTCGAGCAGGGCGATCCCGTACCGCGTGGCCCCGGCCAGCCTGGACGCGCTGCCCAGCCCCGGTGGCAACGACCGCTTGTCGCTCAGCGCGACGGCGGTCACCGCCTCCCACTGCCGAACGAGCGGCGCCATCATCGAGCGCCACGCGCCGCCGTCGGGCCCGAGGCGCTCGACGGTCGCTTCGAGCGACCGGTAGGCGACGGCCGCCCGGCCGCCGTCGAGCGGCTGCGCGTACGACACCTCGGGCGTCAGCAGCTCGACGCTGTGCGCGGCGAGGCCGAACGCGCGGAAGAACGGCGACGCCCACGCCATGGGGTGCACGGCCGAGCAGACGTCGTGCACGACGCCGTCGGCCAGCCCCAGGCCGAGCGTCCGGGCACCGCCGCCGACGGTCTCCTCCGCCTCGAGGACCGTCACGGACACGCCTGCGCGCGCGAGCGTCACCGCCGCCGCCAGCCCGTTGGGGCCGGAACCCACGACGACGGCGTCGTCCATGTGTGCCTCCAGGGCGTCGGTCAGAGCTGCTCGGCCAGCGTGGTCAGGGTCTCGGTCACGCCCGCTTCGACCTTGACGGTCGCGAGCGGGTCGCCACGGGTCTGGCCGCGGTTGACGATCACGATCGGCATCCCGGCCTTCGCCGCGTGCCGCACGAAGCGCAGCCCGCTCATCACGGTCAGGGACGAGCCGGCGACGAGCAGCGCGTCCGCGCCGTCGACCATGGCGTACGCCCGCTCGACGCGCTCGCGCGGCACGTTCTCGCCGAAGTAGACGATCTCGGGCTTGAGCACGCCGCCGCAGAACTCGCAGGGTGCCGGCCGGAAGTGCGAGGTCTGCTCGACGACCGCGTCCGCGTCCGGTGCGACCTCGACGTCGGCGACCGTGGTGCCGCCGTCGAGCACCGAGGCGAGGAAGCCCGGGTTGAGCGCGTCGAGCCGCTCGGCGAGGTGGGCGCGCGAGACGACGCGGCCGCACGTGAGGCACACGACGCGGTCGTAGCGACCGTGCAGGTCGATGAGGTTGCGTGAGCCGGCGTCCTCGTGCAGCAGGTCGACGTTCTGCGTGATGACGCCGTGCACGATCCCGCGCTCCTCGAGCCGCGCGAGCGCCCGGTGCCCGGCGTTGGGGTGCGTGCGGCGCACGTGCTGCCAGCCGACGTGGTTGCGCGCCCAGTAGTGCCGGCGGAACGCCTCGTCGGAGACGAACTGCTGGTACGTCATGGGGCTGCGCGGCGGCGAGTCCGGCCCGCGGTAGTCCGGGATCCCGGAGTCGGTCGAGACGCCGGCGCCCGTCAGCGCGGTGAACGTGCGCCCGGAGAGCACGCGGACCGCGTCGTCGGCCGTGCCGCGGTGCACGACCGCGCCCGGCGGCAGCTCCCAGCGGCGCTGCTGGTACGTGGCCGCGAGCGGTCGGGCGACGGGTTGCACCCGTCGAGCGTACGACGGCGGTCGTGCGGGCGCCGCGCGCGGCCCGTCGCGCTACCTCGCCGCAGAGAGCGGCGCCGGGCCCAGTCATGACGCAGACGAGCGGGTGAAATTTGGCGTCCTGGGTCGACGGTTTCTCGGGGCGACGGCACACTTCCTTCAGGATTGCGCTGCCGGGGGGCAGACGACGGTGTGTATCAGGCGCCAGCCAACGGCCCTCCCTGTCTGCGGACGCCTGATCGGGCGTCCCGGCACGCCGTCGCCCGTTCCGGGCGCCGGCCACGAACAACAGAACGACACCAGCACACCGGTGTGCTGGGCAGGGGGGCACCATGCGCGGAAAGCGCGGGTCTGCGGTCGTCGGAGCACTCACGTCGGGGGCGGTCGTCGCGACCGTCCTCGTCGCACCTCCGGCAGTGGCGGACGAGAACGACATCTTTGCGGAGCAGGTAGCGGCATGGGCGCAAGGGATCGCCCAGCACGAGACGCTGCAGTCACCGCTACCAGTGGTAGGAGTCTCGCCGGGCGACCTGCTCGCCGGCGCGGTGCCCAGCATGGCCGGGGACCTGGACGAGGTCTCCGACGGCCGGTACCGGCTCGAGGTGAGCGAGGACGTCGCGACGTTCCTTTCGCTCGAGCCCGGCTTCCCGCTGACGTCGGCCGACGACGAGGTCGACGTCACGGTGACGGCCGCGGTCGAGTTCACGGTGGCGACCGAGGACACCGACGGCGGCACCCGCCGCTGGGTCGTCGCCTCCGGCCCCGACGCGCCGACGGTCACCGCATCGGTGGACCTCGTCGCGCCCGACGGCCCGCTCGCGGCCTCCGTCGGCCTGCTCGGCGCCGAGATCACGAGCTCCGACGTCGAGCTGCACGCGTCGTACACGGGCACGATCTCCGACCCCGACGGCAACGGCCGCCTCGCGTTCGACGACCCGGGCGGCACGCCCGACGACGGCGAGCTGTCCGCCGAGGGCTCCGCGCTCGGCCTCAGCAGCGTCTCGGTCGCGTCCGCGCAGGCGTCGGGCACGTTGAGCGTCACGTCGACCGGCGCGCTCATCTCCCCGCCGATCTCCGCCAGCGTCGCGTTCGACTGGCCGGACCTGACGGACGCCACGACGCTCTCCGTCACGCCTACGGGGTTCGACGCCATCGGGGACTACCTCAACATGTCGATCCGGGACACGGCCGAGGGGCTCGTGCTCGTGAAGTCGGCCCTGACGGCTCTGCAGCGCACCTCCGAGAACGCCGACCTGCCGTTCATGCGCGGCACCGTCGCGGACGCCGTCGTGCTCTCGGAGAACCTGACGACCTTCCTCACCGACGCGATCGACCAGACCTCCGGCCAGCCGACGTGGACCAGCGTGCAGGAGCTCTTCTCCGAGCTCGACGACGCGCCCGGCCTCGACGTCGAGGTCGGCGCGTACGACGCCGCGAACCACCGCCTGCCGTTCACGCTCCGGCTCGAGCGCGAGCAGGACGGTGCCGACACGCTGTACGTGCCGACGCCCGGCCTGGACGGGTCGGACGTCAAGACGGGCCTCGTGGAGCTGGGCGACATCCTGGCGGGCCCCGGCGGCCGCAAGGTCGCGGGCGTCCAGGCGCCCGAGCCCACCCCGGGCCAGCCGGCCACCAACCCGACCGCCGAGGTCGACCGCGGGTACGACGTCGAGCTCCTGCTCGGGCTCGACCTGCAGGCGCCGACGCGGCACGACCCGCCGCTCGAGGTGACCAACCCCGACGGCAGCCCGACCTACTACGACGAGACGCCGCTCGGCGTCGACCGCATGCTGTTCCGGTCCGCCACGGCGACCGCGAGCTTCCCCATCAGCACGCCGATCGAAGCCTCCGGCCAGGTGGGCTTCGTCGAGGTCGCTGTCGGCGGCCAGATCGACGTCGGCCCCGGCACGGCGGGTCAGCCGATGCTGTCGATGACCGTGGGCGGCACCCAGTACCGCCCGCTCGGCGATCTGTTCGAGGACCTGCGGACCGACCCGGCCGCCGCGGTCGACATCGACCTCGACGTCGCGGTCTCCGCGAGCGGCGGCGTCACGGTGCCCGCCCTCGACGGCATCCTCGCCGCGCCGGCGACGTTCGAGATCGGACCCTGCGACGTCGCGACGCTTCCCGACGGCTGCACGCCCACGTTCGGCGGCAGTCTCACGGAGCTGCTCCGGCTCGACGTCGACACCACCGAGCCGCGCGCCCTGCTGGGCCGGCTCGCCGACATCCTGACCATGTTCGACGCCGGCCTGCGCGCGACGAGCCTCATGGGCGACGCCGCGAAGGCGAGGCTGCCGCTGGTCGGCGTGAGCCTCGCCGACGTGCTCGGCGGCGACGGCGACACGCTCGCGACGTCGACCAAGATCGGCGAGGTCGTCGACTCGTTCGTCCTCGACCCGCCCGAGACGCTGCAGGACGCGGTCGAGCGGGTCGAGACGACGCTCGGCACCGACCTGCCCGTGCGCGTGCGCACGGTCGACGGCGAGCCCGCGCTCGTGCTCGACGTCGACTTCCACCGCGCCTACGACCGCAACGTCCCGCTGTCCTACCGGCTGGGCGACGTCCCGCTGGTGAGCGCCGACGCGGACGCCGAGGTGGACCTCGCGGCGGCGGTCGACGTTGACGCGGGTGTCGCGGTGCCGCTCGGCGGCGCCTACGCCGACTGGACCTCGGCGGTCGGGGCGGTGCGGCTCGTCGACCCGCAGGTGACCGCCTCGGCCTCCGCGGAGCTCGCCGGGACGTTCGGCGTGTCGGTCGCGGGTCTGCAGGCCTCGCTCGGCGCCGCCGGCGACCCCGTCTCCGGGGCGGTCGGGCTCACCGGCACGTTCGGCGCGTCGGGCACGACGACGCTCGGGGACCTGCTCTCCGGCAGCGTCCAGATCAGCGGCACGGACGACTGCACGGGCAGCGCCCTGCTGTGCGCCGACGCGCCCGTCTACGTGCTGGGCAACCCGATCTCGGCGACCGATTCCTCGCTGGTCATCACGCAGCCCGCGCCCGCGGGCGGCGTCCTGTCCGGGGCCGCGTTCCCGGCGCCGACCGTCGACCTGCCGAGCACCGACGCGCTGGCCGACCTCCTCTACTCCGAGGCGCTCGACCTGACGTCGCTCCCGTCGGCGCTGCTGACGTACCTGCGGCTCGTCGAGCAGGGGCTGCAGGCCGCGAGCTTCGGCGGCAAGGTGCCGCTCGTCGGCGAGCAGCTCGTCGAGGCGGCGAACGTCGTCGGTGAGGCGCGGGCCGAGCTCGAGGCGCTCGGCACGCAGGCCGGGGACGCGTACGACGAGGTCAAGGCCAAGCTCGCCGACGTCGGCATCACGCTCCAGGAGACGTGCGGCGTCCTCGAGCCCACCCAGGGCGTCGAGGCCGAGGCTCAGGGAGTCCCCGACGGCGCGACCACGGTTCCGTACACGTACGCCGTCGTCGGGCACACCTCCGGCGGAGCCAACACGCTGCGGTCCCTGGCGGATCCCGTGCAGAACATCGGCACGCTGGCCGACGGTGCGCAGAACGTCGTCAGCTGGCAGGCGGACCCGCGTGCGGCCGGGTACCTCGTGCTGCGTCAGATCGGCGGCGGCGCGTGGCTGCAGGTCGCCGACGTGACCGGGACGTCGTTCGCCGACGACGGCACCGCCACGGCGTCGCCCGCGCCTGCGGAGGCGACCGAGAAGCCGCTCGCGGACTGCGAGGGCAACCCGCTGGCCGTCGAGACCGTGGTGGCCACCTGGGAGTACGACCCGGGACGCCCCGAGGACCCGAACGGCCCGGAGCTCGTCGAGAACGTCCCGCTCGACCTCGGCATCCCCGGCCTGTCGCTGCGCGCGAGCTCGGCGTCGGGCGCGGGAGGGCTCGAGGCGTCGCTGGACTACGGCTTCCGCGTCAGGCTCGCGCTCGACAAGACCGCCGGCGTCGTGCTGCTCACCGAGAACGAGGGCGGCAAGGCCGAGGCGTACGTCGAGGCGGGCGCCCGCCTCGTCGACCAGGAGGGCTCCGACCTCCAGGCCGAGCTGGCGGTGCTCCAGGTCGGCGTCGACAAGAAGGACGCCGACTCCGTCGAGGTGGGCGGCGAGTTCTTCGTCGACCTCGTCGGCGAGGACATGGAGGTCGGCGGGACCACGACCGAGGCCCTGCCGCTCGACCGCCTCGTGACCGCCCCGGGCGACGTCATCGACCTCGGCGCCTCCTTCGGCGTCGACATCGACTGGCACCTCGACGCGGCCCCGGCGATCGACGGCCAGACCCTGCCCGGCATCGCCACGGACTTCTGCCTGAAGTGGGCCGTGGGACGCGACGGCGGCTCGTGCGCCGACGGGTCACCGGGCGACAGCACGGTCGACGAGGCCTCGCCGGAGTTCGGCGACCCGACGTCGTCCGCGCCCGGCGCACCGTCGATCGCGTTCACCGACATCAGTCTCGACCTGGGCACCTTCGTCGAGAGCCAGCTCGGGCCCGCGATCGACTCGGTGAACGAGGCGATCGACCCGCTCCGGCCCGTCATCGAGACGCTGTACGCGCCGATCCCGGTGCTCACCGACCTGTCCAAGGCGGCGGGCGGCGGCGAGGTCACGCTCGTGTCGCTCGCGGAGACGTTCAACACGCTCGCCGACGGCGTCGACACCACGGCCGTCAAGGCGGTGCTCCAGGCCGTCGAGACGGCCAAGACGGTCACCGAGATCTCCGAGCAGCTCGCCAGCGAGGGCTCTGTGCCGCTCCCCATCGGTGACCTCGTGGTCGACGGGTCGGTTGCCAAGGCCACGCCTGCGACACCCGAGAAGACCGGAGCGCTCAAGGCCGGCTTCACCGAGGGCACGCCGACCGGCCAGGCGGCGACCATCAAGGGCAAGCTCACCGGCTCTGCCGTACGCGTACCGGGCGACGGCGCCGAGATGTTCGGCTTCACGTTCACGTTCCTCGAGCAGCCCGAGCAGCTCGCGAACCTGCTGCTGGGCGGGGACGTGGAGATCGTGCGGTTCGACTCCGGGTCGCTCGAGCTCGGGTTCTCGATGAAGTACTCGATCGGGCCGGTCTACGCGCCGCCGCCCGTCCTCGTGACGCTCTCGGGCGCCGCGGGCGTGCGGGCGCGCATCGTCGTCGGGTTCGACACGTACGGCATCCGGCAGGCCATCACCACGTGGCGCGACGGCGGCAGCGCCGGCGCGCTGCAGGTCCTCGACGGGCTGTACTTCGCCACGACCGACCTCGAGGGCAACCCCGTGGCCGTGCTCGAGTTCTACGGCGAGATAGCGGCCGGCGTCGCGGTGTCGATCGTCGTCATCACGGTCGAGGTCAGAGGCGGGTTCGGCCTGACGGTGTCGTTCTACTGGAACGACCCGAACAACGACGGCAAGTACCGCTTCACCGAGTTCGCCGACGCGCTGCAGGTCAGTCCGATCTGCCTGTTCCGGGTGAGCGGCAAGCTCTACCTGTTCCTCGAGCTCGGCATCACGCTCGGCGTGAGCATCTTCTCGGTCTCGTTCGACGTGACGATCGCCAACGTGACGCTCCTCGACTTCAGCGCGACGCCGGACTGCTCGCCCGAGCCGCCGAAGCTCGCCACGAAGACGGGCGACGTGCTCGTGGTGCACCTCGGTGCGGCGGGTACCGACAGCCAGCGTGGTGGGACCTGGGGCGCCGAGGGTGACAAGCCCGAGGTCTTCAAGGTCTACGAGAACCACGACTTCTCGGGCGGCACCAAGCCTGAGGGCGGTTGGCCCGTCACGGGCTACACCGTCGAAGGCCTCGGCATCACGCAGTTCTACGAGGGCGAGGTGGACACGGTCGTGGTCGACGGCGCGACCAAGACCACGCCGTTCCACCTGACCTTCCTCGGCGACAGCCAGAAGCCGCAGCCCGGTGACAGCGAGAGTGCCGTGACCGCCGCGGCGGACGGCGACGCGACCGTCGCGTCGTTCCGCACCGCCGTCGTCGTGCGGGGTACGGAGGCGGCGGACCAGATCCGGACCGACGAGGGACCGGCCTGGGTCGACGCCCGCGCAGGGGACGACGTCGTGACGACCGCGAACGCGGTCGGCAACGAGGTGCGCGTCGCGGGCGGTGCCGGCAAGGACCGGGTCGGTACCGGCCGGGGCCGCGCCGTCGTGGCGGGCGACTCGTCGTTGCCGCAGCTGGCCACGACGACGGCGTCCGGCGCGACCGTCGCCACCGCGCTCGGTGACCCGGGCGAGTCGGCCGAGGGTGCCCGCGACACGATCTCGGTCGGCATCAGCGGCAACGTCGTGTGGGGCAACGGCGGCGACGACGTCATCGGCGTCGTCGGCGAGCAGGGCAACGTGCGCGGCGGGGCGAGCAACATCCTCGTCGGCGGCAACGGCGGCGACACGCTCACCGCCGGACCCGGCGACGACGTCGTGTTCCCGGGCCGCCGGGCGGACATACCGCTCGCGGCCGGTGCGGCCGTCACGGTCGGCGGCGCGCCATACACGCCCGGCGCAGCGTTGACCGATGCCCAGCGCGAGGCGCTCGCGGACGCCGGCGGTGACGCGGACGCGTTCGCGGGCGACGGCGTGCAGCGCAACCTGGTCGACACGGGTGCGGGCTCAGACCTCGTCGTCGGCTCGCAGCTCGTCGACGTCGTGCAGTCCGGCTCGCTCGGGTCGAAGGGCCAGCGGGCGTCGGTGTTCGGCGGCTCCGGTGAGGACGTCCTCGCGGGCGGCTTCGGTGCCGACCAGGTGTTCGGCGGGGCCGACGACGACTACGTGCTCGCCGAGCCGTACGAGGTCGGCGACGTGACCGGGGCCGACGCGTTCGGCCCGCAACGCTCGCTCACGCGGCAGGCGATGCCCGCGGGCGAGATGCCGCAGCGTGACCTGCTCGTCGGCGGGGCGCACCGCGACCACGTCGTGGGCGGCGACGGCGGCGCCGACGTCTGGGGTGACGCCTACCGGCCGGCCGAGCTCTGCGTGCCGAGCGAGGTCGCGAGCGACAGCGACCTGCCGAACGCCGACGAGCCCGGCGCACCCGCCGCGGACGACGGGCGCGACACCATCACCGGCGGGCTCGGCGTCGACGTCGTGCGCGCCGGCGGCGGCGGCGACCGGGCGAGCCTGGCCGAGTCCGACGACCGCGCCTGCGGCCAGTCGGGCGCCGACCGGCTCGAGGGCGGCGCGGGAGCTGACGGCCTGTGGGGCGGCGGCGACGACGACGTCCTGGCCGGTGACGCGGGTGCAGACGCCGTCTACGGCAACGCCGGCTCCGACACGCTCTACGGCGGGGACCAGGACGACGTCGCCGAGGGCAACGCCGGTTCGGACACCGTGTTCGGCGGGGCGGGCGGCGACATGCTCGTCGGCGGCACGCGGACGGCCGGCCGCGCCGACACGGGCGACCGGCTCTACGGCGACGAGGGCGCCGACGTCGTCGCCGGCGACAACATGACGATCGAGCCGGCGTCCGACGACGCCCCGGGCGCACCTGTGCTCGCGGGTCGCCCGACGTCCGACCGGTACCTCGTCGAGCACGAGACCGGGGCCTCACCGCCGGCCGGGACGTCGGGTCCGGACCGCCTGTTCGGCGGCGTGGACGACGACGCCCTGTTCGGGCAGGGCGACGACGACCAGCTCGGCGGCGGCGACGGCGACGATCTCGCCGTCGGTGGCCGGGGGGTCGACACGATCGACGGCGACGCCGGTCGGGACGACCTCGTCGGCGGCTCCGTGACGCCGCTCGGCACGGGCGTCCCGGGCGGCCCGGGCGACGACGGGCAGCCCGACACGGGCGACGTCGTGCGCGGCGGCGCGGCCGGTGACGTCGCGCTGGGCGACAACGCCGTCGTGACCGTGGCCGAGGCGGGTGCGGCGTCGCCGCTCCTGGCCGGGCGCGAGCGGGGCACGTCTGCCCCGCGCACGCTGCGGCTGCTCGACCTCGGGGCGCAGGCCGACGGTGACGACGCAGGCGACGACCTGCTCGTCGGCGCCGGAGGCGACGACGCGCTGCTCGGCCAGGCCGGCGACGACCGCGTCCAGGGCGGCGACGCCGACGACGCGGCCGAGGGCGGGCCGGGCACCGACCGGCTCGAGGGCGGAGCGGGCGACGACGACCTCGTCGGCGGCTCGACCACGCCCGCAGCCGGCCCGGCGTCGACCGAGCCGGGCACCGGGACCGGGGCCTCGACGGGCCAGGGCGACGTGGGGGACCTCCTCTTCGGCGACTCTGGTGACGACGCGGTGCTCGGCGACGACGGCGTGATCCTGCGCGGCGAGGGCGCCGTGACGTCGGTGCTCGAGCGCTCGTCGACCGACGGGACGCTCGTGCGGCAGCGCGCCGTGGTCCCCTACGACCTGCAGGCGGCGAGCGGCGGCTCCGACGCGATCTCCGGCGGCGACGGTGTCGACGTCCTCTGGGGCCAGGACGCCGCCGACGCGATCAGCGGCGGGCCGCACGACGACTACGTCGAGGGCAACGGAGCCGGGGACACCGTCTTCGGCGACGCGCCCGTCGTCGTGCTCGACGGGGCGGGCGACGCGAGTGCGGCCGACGGGGTCGACGTGCCGGTGCCGGCGGCCGCCTGGCCGGGGAGCTCGGCCGTCGAGCCCGAGACCGGGCCCGACGGGCAGGACGACCTGATCGGCGGGTCGCGGCGGTCCGGGTTCCGTGACGCGGGCGACCGCATCGCGGGCGACGGTGAGTCGGACGTCGTGCTGGGAGACGACGGCACGCTGCTGCGCGAACCGGTCGAGGATTCCGGGACGTGGAGCGACCGGGTCGAGCCAGACCGGTACCCGGAGTCGGACGCCGACCCGGCGTACCCCGCCCGGCTCTTCGCGGTGCGCGTGCACGACCCGGCGCGCATCGCGGCGGGGCAGGACGGCACCACCCGGTTCTGCGCCGAGGTGACGGGCCGCAGCACGTGCGAGCCGCTCGGCGCGTACGGCGGCGACACCATCACGGGCGACGACGGCGACGACCGGCTCTGGGGCCAGGACGGCGACGACACGATCAGCGGCGGCGCCGGCAACGACGACCTCATCGGCGAGCTGGGCGACGACACGCTGTCCGGTGAGGCCGGCCAGGACACCATCCTGGGTGACCGCGGCGGCGTCGTCGGGCAGTGGATCGACACCACCGCCGAGGGCACGTTCACGGTCTCGCTCCAGGGCGTGCCGCAGGACAGCTACACGGGCCTGCGGCCGGGCACGTTCGACCGGCGCGTCGACCTGCTGTCCGACGTCGAGGACCGTGCGTGGGTCGACACCGACGCGGCGCCCATGCCGTACCCGGGCGAGCTCGTGGGCGGCTCGGACAGGATCCGGGGCGGCGACGACCGCGACGTGGTCTTCGGCGGCGCGGGCGACGACCTGGCCAACGGCGACTCCGGCGGCGACTCGGTGTTCGGCGGGTCGGGCTCCGACGCCCTGTGGGGCGGCCGGGGGCTGGCCGACGGCTCGCCCGACCCGGGCGCAGCCGACGAGCACCTCGACCTGGTGTTCGGCGGGTCGTCCGTGGCGGGGACCAAGGAGGACTCGGTGCTCGGCGCCGACATCCTCGACTGGAACCCGCGCGGCTCGGTCGACGTCCCGGGCACGACGTGCGCCGTCGGGACCACGCCGACCGACGTCGTTGGCACCGTCGTCGACCCGTGCGTCTGGTTCGCCATGACGGACACCGACGACGCCGACCCGGCGAACGACCAGCACCACCACGGCACCGACTGGATCTACGGCGGCTGGGACCGTGACGTGATGCAGGGCAACGAGACGGCCAACGGTCCGAGCGACCGCGAGGACCGCCTCGTCGACTGGAACGGCGCGTACAACCTGTACTCGCACTGCAACGCTGCGTACGGCGGCTACAACGACGTGCGGCAGCACAGCCCGTCGATGAAGTCGTTCCTGCAGGGCGTGGTGTACGCGGCGGGGGCGGGCCGGGACGCCGACGACGCCTCGACTGCGGGGTCGTCCGCGTTCCTCGAGCTCGCGCTCGTCGAGCCCGGGGACCGTGGCCACGGCAGCGGCAGCGCGTTCCCGACGACGCCGGGACACTTCGACGCCCCGGGCGCCTGCGCGGCTCCCTGATCGCCGAGGTAGAACGGTCTCGCGCGAGGTAGAAGCACCTTGCGCGAGGTAGAAGGGGGTCGCGCGACGTAGAACCGGATCCGGCGAGGTAGAACGCACGAGCGTTCTACCTCGCCGGATCCGTGGACGGTGCCGCCGGTGACCGTCAGCGAGGCGCCCGCCTGGACGGCTATGTCGCCGCCACCGCCGCCCGGGCCGCCTGCGGGCATCGCGCCGTCGGTCGTGGTGTCGTCCGTCGCGGTGCCGCGAACGTGGCTCTGGTCAGATCGGGCCGGGATCACTATTGTGCAGGAGTCCGAACAAATTAGCGCCCGGGTGTGGTCCGGCCCGGAGGAAGCATCGAGGCTCCCGATGAGACACCGAACGTCCCTGCCCGTCCCGGCCCTCCTCGCCGCCACGACCGCACTCGTCGTCGGTCTCGGCGTCCCCGCCGTCGCGGCTGCGCCCATGAACACCGGCCAGGTCGTCGCGAAGAAGTCCGCCCCGGAAGCGCCCGCCCCCGACGGCATCAACGGGTACCGGACGCTCGGGTACTTCCCGGCCTGGGCGCCGGCGTCGTCGGGGTACGACGTCGTCGACCTCGTCCGCACAGGCGCGGTCGAGGACCTGACCCACCTCAACTATGCGTTCGGCAACGTCACCACCGACCTCGTGTGCGACATCACCGACGCGACTGTTCCCGAGACGGGCGTCGACCCTGGTCAGCCCGAGGGTGACCCCGAGGCGGACTACCTGCGTCTCGTCCCCGCGAAGGCGTCGGTCGACGGCCGGGGCGACACTGCGGACCAGCCGGTCGCCGGCAACTTCAACCAGCTGCGCAAGCTCAAGGAGCGCCACCCCGATCTGCAGGTGCTCATCTCGCTCGGCGGCTGGACGTGGTCGGACAACTTCTCCGACGCCGCCGCCACGCCCGAGAGCCGCCAGCGTCTCGTCGACTCCTGCATCGACCTCTACCTGCGGGGCGACCTGCCGGTGCACGGCGCCCAGGGCGGCCCCGGCGTCGCGGCCGGCATCTTCGACGGGATCGACATCGACTGGGAGTGGCCCGCGGCGTCGGGCGAGCACCCGAGCCCGCGCCCGGCCGAGGACAAGGAGAACTTCCTCGCCCTCATGGAGCTCTTCCGCTCCGAGCTCGACGCACTGTCCGCCGAGACCGGCGAGGACTACCTCCTGACCGGCTTCGCGCCCGCAGGCTGGACCCCGCGTACCGAGGGCGGATGGGTCGACCCGCGCCTGCCCGCCGTCGTCGACTTCCTCAACGTCCAGGGCTACGACTACCACGGGACATGGGTGACCGACCGCACCGGGCACCAGGGCAACCTGCACCCGTACGAGTGGCCGGGCCGGCCCGGCGAGGCCGCGAACTGGGGCCTGGCAGCCGACGGGCTCATGGCGGCCTACCGCGCGGCCGGCTACCGCGACGACCAGCTCAACCTCGGGCTCGCCGCGTACGGGCAGGGATGGAGCGGCGTGAGCGATCCGACGCCCGGGGCCGCGGCCGGCGGGGCGATCGGCACCGCCAACTACGCCGAGCTCAGGCACGTGGGCAAGGAGTACTACGACGCCACCGCCGTGGCCGGCTACCGCTGGGATGGCGACCAGTGGTGGAGCCTCGACACGCCGCGGTCGGTCACCGCGAAGGCCGAGTGGATCGCGACGCAGAGCTACGGCGGCGCGTTCTTCTGGGACATCACGGGTGACTTCCGCAACGAGCTCGGCTCGGCGCTCGCGGGCACGCTGCGGACCGCTGCGCCCGGTCCGCTCGCGGGCGACGGGGCGACGCCGACGCCCGAGTGCGGGCCGGCATGGTCCGCGGACGCCGCCGCGACGCCGTGGGGGGCGCGGCCCGCAGGCCCGCCCTGCGTGTGACGTCGCTCGCGTCCCGGCGGATGGATTTCGGCTCCGCGCCCGGATTGGGTATCCTCGGACGGCCGGTACGTCCGGCGAGGTAGCGTGTCCGAGCGGCCTAAGGAGCACGCCTCGAAAGCGTGTGTGGGTGAAAGTCCACCGTGGGTTCAAATCCCACCGCTACCGCCACACGAAGGGTCCCAACCGCAGCAACCTGCGGGTCTGGGACCCTTCGTCGCTCCTGACGCGGCTCTCCCGTTCAGCTCAGTCGCCTCGACAGGCGCACCGTGACGGTGTCGCCTACGCCCTTGCCGAGCCGCTTGCGCAACTTGGCGTTGAGCGACAACATCAGCTCGCCGCGTCCGGTCGGCATGAGGCCGATGTTCGTCACGGCGACGTCGTCGACCGAGCCGTCGACCCGCACCGACCTGCCGGTGCCGAGGAGTTCGGTCGCTCCCGCGAGCTCGACGCACGGCCAGAGCTCTCCTTTGACGTCGACGCCGATCGGCGCAGTGAACGTGAGGTCGAGTGAGGTCGTCGGGTCTGTCATGGCAGTCCTCGTGTTCGGTCGACGGTTGTCGTCGTCTGGACCGCCGCGTCCGGTTGAACTCATCGGTCCGGTGGTCCTGCCGTCGTCAGGCGATGAGCGACTGACCGCCGTCGACGAACACCTCGGTACCGGTCACGT
Organism: Isoptericola halalbus; assembly: GCA_009663185.1. Lineage (GTDB taxonomy): Bacteria > Actinomycetota > Actinomycetes > Actinomycetales > Cellulomonadaceae > Isoptericola > Isoptericola halalbus. The sequence goes on along the minus strand of VJZX01000042.1, from coordinate 4,388 downwards.
GGCTCGCCGCGTCCGACACGAGGTAGGCGATGGCGTCGGCGACCTGCGAGGCGAGGCCCGGCTCCTGGCCCGTCAGCGGGATCTGCCCGTCCGGGTACTCGGCTCGCACGCCGAGGTTCTCGGTGTTCCGCTGCTCGGTGTTGTCGCCGATCTCGGTGTCGATCGCGCCCGGGCACACGGAGTTGACCCGCACGCCGCGCGGACCGAGCTCGACGGCGGCCATGCGCGCGAACGCGACCTGGCCCGCCTTGCTCGTCGCGTAGGCCGAGGCGCCGGAGTTGCTGAACGTGCGCGTCCCGTTGATCGACGAGACGACGACGACCGCGCCGCCCTGCCGCACGAGCAGGGGCACCGCGTACCGCACGGTGAGGAACGTGCCCGTGAGGTTGGTGGCGATCGTGCTGTCCCACTCCTCCGGCTCCAACTCCTCCAGCGGGGCCCAGACGCCGTTGACCCCGGCGTTCGCGACGACGACGTCGAGTCGGCCGAGCTCCTGTTCGACGTGGGCGAGGATGTCCCGCACCGCGGCAGCGTCCGCGACGTCCGCCGCCACGGGGAGCGCCCTGCGGTCGTCGCGACGGATCTCCTCCGCGACGTCGTCCGCGCTCTCCTGCCGGTGCCCGAGCGCGACCACCGTCGCGCCCTCGCGTGCGAGGCGCACTGCCGTGGCACGTCCGATACCCGACCCCGCGCCCGTGACCAGCGCGACCTTGCCCTCCAGCGTCATCGTGTGTCCTCCGTGGCCGACGCTGTCGACGCTAGCCACGACACCTGCACCTCGCCCGCCGAGCGGGAAGTACGGCTCACCCACCATGCGGGTGCCTGAACGTGTAGCGCGTTGCACGCTCCGATGACTCACCGCTGGGGTTCTTCGTCGCGTCAGCTCCCGTCGCCGCTGACGGAGACCTGGAGCGCACCCGGCCGGAGGGTGATCCGCGCACGGACGACCCAGCCGAAGCTGTCGCCGTCGAGCTCGACGCCGTGCGGGACCTGGAAGCGTACGTCGAACTGTCGGCCCTGTGCGTAGGCGAGCGCCCGGAGGTCGGGGGCGAGCCGGAGCATGCTCCGGCCGAACTGCGAGCGATGCGCGACTCCCTGGATCGTGAGGCGGGTGCCGATTCTCGCCCAGCCGAACCTGCCCTTCGGACGCAGCATGACCACGTCCAGCATCCCGTCGTCGACCTTCGCGGTCGGGATGAGGAGCATGTTGCCGGTGAGCGTTCCGCAGTTGCCGACGATGACCGTGTGCGCCCGGGCCGACCGGGTCTGGCCACCGTCGATGCGGTAGTCGAGATGGAATATCCGGTTGGCGATGAGCGACCGCGCGATCGGGGGTCACGTAGGCGAACCAGGCGAGGCGCCGTTTGGCCCAGGCGCTCGTGTTCTCCGCCATCTCCGCGTCCAACCCGATGCCCGCCATCACGAGGAACACGTGCGTACGTCGCGCCCCGTCCTCGTCCTTGAGCTCCGCAACCGCGACATCGACCGCGCGCGTCGTGCCCGAGAACGCCGCGGCAACGGCGCCCTCGATGTTGTTCAGCGGCAGGCGAAGGTTGCGCGCGAGGAGGTTCCCCGTACCGGCCGGTATCAACGCGAGCGGCGTCCCGCTCTCGTACACGGCCTCGGCGACCGTCCGCACGGTGCCGTCGCCGCCCGCGACGATCACCACGGCCGGACCGCCCGCAAGCGCCTCCTCGGCCGCGCGCAATCCGGCGTCGTCGCGGCTCGTCTCGTACCAGCGCGACTCACGCCACACGTGCTCCCGCTCCCGCGCCTGAACGGCGCGACGGATCCGCTCGAGCGGAGCCTTGACCGGGTTGTAGACGACCGCGGCATGTCTTGCTTGCACGCCCTGAGAGTAAGAGACACGCGAACCCGTGCCGGCCCGGAAACGCTGAGCGATGCCAGGACGGGCATCCCACCGAGTTGGAGGAGGCGCTGTGCCGAAGCGGGTCAAGTACGCCTCGGTCGCGGCCCCGGGAGCGTGGTTCGACCCCGACCACCACGCCCGTCGAGAGCAGTGCATCGACGACGGTCCCGAGACCATCGAGACGTTCAGTGCTACACACTCGTCGTGAGCTACGACATCCTCGCTTTCGATCCCGGTGCCACGACGGACGACGACTGACGGTCACCTCTGCAACGCTGACCGGTAGTCGCCCGGGCTCGTCCCGGAGAGCTTGCCGAACTGGGCGTAGAAACTGCTGACCGAGCCGAAGCCGGCGGCGTGCGCGATCGTCGCAGTGCTCAGCTCGGTCGTCGCCAGAAGCCGTTGGGCTTCGGCGACGCGTCGTCGGGCGAGGAACTCGCCGACGGTCATGCCCCAGGTGCGCCTGAAGAGGGTCATGGCGTACTCGGTGTTGAGGTGCACGGCGGCCGCGGCGTCGGCGGCAGTGACGCGTTCGTGGAAGCGCTCCATGAGGTGGGCAGCCATCCGGAACGGGCGGTCCGTGGCGTGCAGCTCGGCGGGCTCGATCCTGCTCGAGCGCATGATCCGTCGCATCATCGCCTGGACCTCGAGAAGGGGCGTCGCAGGGTCGTCGTGGGCAAGATCGTCGGCCCAGACTGCCCACATCGATGCGGCGTCTGCGGGCGCGGCGGTCAGGACGAGCTCTCCCTGGAGGAGCGGTGCAAGGATCGATGAAGGCAGATCCCACGACAGTGCTTCGCCGAGCGGAAGGTGTGCCCAGCAGACCTGAGCCCGCATGCCGGCGACGTCGAGGAGGCGGTGGGGGACGCTCGCCCAGAAGACCGCTGCTTGTCCGGCACGGACGGCGATCGTGCGACCACCGAAAAGGTATTCGATCGCGCCGTCGAGGACGACGTTGACCTCGATGTCGTCGTGGCGGTGGGCACTCGTCATCTCGGTTGCGGGGCCCTGGAAGACCCACAGTTCCGAGGGGACGACGTCGACCCGTGACGTGCTGCTCACGGGCGCACCCTAGACGTGGATCAAAGGATCCTGGAAGGTCACCCCAGGGAGCGAGATGCAGACCGCCGACCTGCTGCGCTGAGGTGGCGTGCATGCAGAACACTTCGCGGCGCAAGGCTGACGCGGCAACGCCGCCGATGGGATGGAACAGCTGGGACTGCTTCGGCGGGTCGGTGACCGAGGCCGAGGTGATGGCCAACGCCGAGTTCATGGCACAGCACCTGAAGCCGTACGGCTGGGACACGGTGGTCGTCGACATCCAGTGGTACGAGCCTGATGCCGGCGCCCACGACTACCGGCCGGTCTCCGACCCGGTGCTCGACGAGTGGGGACGACAGCTGCCGGCCCCGGGACGGTTCCCGTCGGCTGCCGACGGCTCGTTCCGGAACCTCGCCGATCGGGTACACGCACTGGGCCTGAGGTTCGGGCTCCACATGATGCGCGGCATCCCCCGGAAGGCCGTGGAGCTCGACCTGCCGGTGCTCGGTGGGGACACGACGGCGGCGCAGATCGCCGACCGGGACAACGTGTGCGAGTGGAATCCCGACAACTTTGGCATCGACCACTCCGTGCCCGGCGCGCAGGCGTTCTACGACTCACAGCTCGCCCTGTTCGCTGAGTGGGGCGTGGACTTCGTGAAGCTCGACGACGTGCTGCACCCGCCGACGCAGAGCGCAGAGATTGCTGCCTACGCGGAGGCGATCGAACGATGTGGCCGGCCGATGGTGCTGAGCCTGTCGCCGGGCAAGCAGCTGTCCCTGGCCCACCTGGACAAGCTGAGCAGGCACGCGGAGATGTGGCGAATCTCCGATGACCTGTGGGACGACTGGGAGCAGCTGAAGGAGATGTTCCAGCGCGCTGCGCGGTGGGCCCCGCACCAGGCGCCGGGTGCGTGGGCGGACGCCGACATGCTCCCGCTGGGCCGGCTCGGGCTCCGGGCGCACGTGGGTGAGGCGCGATACTCGAACCTGACCATCGACGAGCAGCGCACGATGATGACTCTGTGGGTGATGATGCGTTCACCCCTGATGTTCGGCGGGCACCTGCCCGACACCCCGGCGGACACCCTTGAGCTGCTCCAGAACCCCGAGGTCCTCGCGCTGTTGTCGAGCACGGGCAGCCGGGAGATCGTTCGGGACGGGTCCCTCGTGATCTGGCGCGCGGACTTCCCGGATCATGAGGCATGCGCGGTGTTCTGGCTCGGCGACGAGCCGGCCGAGCTCACGGTGCATCTGTCCGACGTCGGGGGCGAGCAGCGCGAATGTGCCCGTGACCTGTGGTCCGGTGAGGACGTCGTCGTGAAGGACGGCAGCATCCAGCTGGAGGTGCCGGCGCACGGAGCGCGCCTGCTGAAGCTGGGCTGATCTCGAACGCGTGGATCCGGGACTGACGACGGCGGGGTCGGCTGGGACGATCGGCGGTCTCAGGCCGGCACCGAGACCGCCATGGCGCCGAC
>VJZX01000041.1 GCA_009663185.1 Isoptericola halalbus | reverse complement strand
CTGCTGCTCGAAGTTGCCCTCCGGGTCCTCGGCGTCGTACCAGCCGACGGGCCGCGGCGTCATCGCGAGCGCGGGCGTGACGACGGCGTCGAACTCACCGAGCTGTGCGATCAGCCGCCGCTCGAACGCCGAGAGCGTCCGCAGCGCCTCGACGAGCTGCCGCGCGGGCACCTCCCGGCCCCGCGCGACGAGCCACCGGGTCAGTGGCTCCAGCAGCGCGAGCCGCTCCGGCTCGTCGACCGCGACGGCCGACGCCCCGGCCATCCACAGCGTCCGGAACGCCGGGCCGTACTCGGGCGCGGGCTCGAGGTCGAGCTCCGAGAGGTCGTGGCCCAGCCCGGTCAGGGACCACACCCCGGTCTCGAGCGCCGCGATCGCCTCCGCGCCGACGCGGATGTCGTAGAAGTCGTCCCACGGCGTGTCGGTCGTCACCCCGAGCCGGAACCGCGCTGTCCCGTCGGGCACCATCCCCCACAGCGCCGTCGAGAGGTACTCGCCGTCCTTGGCCGACGGCGCTCGCAGCGTGAACCGGTGTGCCACGTCGCCGCTCGGGGTCCGCGCGAGCATGCCCTCGAGAAGCAGCGCGGCGTCGGCTGTCGTGCGCGCGATCGGGCCCGCGACGACGAGCCCGCCCACCGAGTCCACGCCCGAGCCGCCCGGGATCAGCCCGCGCGACGGCTTGAGCCCGACCAGCCCGCACGCCGCGGCCGGGATCCGGATCGACCCGCCTCCGTCGGACCCCGGCGCGAAGGGCAGCAGCCCGGCGGCCACCGCCGCCCCGGCACCCCCGCTCGACCCCCCCGCCCCGCGCGAGGTGTCCCACGGGTTGCGCGGCACGGGCCCCGCCAACGGCTCGGTGTAGGCGGGGAAGCCGAGCTCGGGCGCCGACGTCCTGCCCAGGCTCACCGAACCCGCGGCGTCGAGCTGCTCGACGATCTCGTCGCTCACCTCGGGCACGAACCTGTACGGGCCCATGAACGCCCGTGACCCGAGCCCGTTCGGCACGCCCGCGCGGTTCCACAGGTCCTTGTCGCCGCTCGGCAGTCCCCACAGCTCGCCCGACGGGGGTCCCGCCGTCAGCGCGGCGGCACGCTCGCGCGCCGCGTCGGCGGTGACGGACGCGAAGGCGCCGGCCTGCGGGTTGAGCCGTTCGATGCGGTCGAGATAGTGGTCGGTCACCTCGGTAGGGGTGAGCTCTCGAGAGCGGAGACGGTCGCGGAGCTCGACGGCGGTCTGCTCGTGCAGGGCGTCCATGCCCCTGAGGTTACGGGCCGAGGTCGTCTNCACCTCGGTAGGGGTGAGCTCTCGAGAGCGGAGACGGTCGCGGAGCTCGACGGCGGTCTGCTCGTGCAGGGCGTCCATGCCCCTGAGGTTACGGGCCGAGGTCGTCTCGTGCCGGTGGCTACAGTTTGTCACCGTTCTGGTGCGAAATATGGGACAAACTGTAGCCACCGGCCGGACGTGTCTCAGCGCAGGAGCGGGGCGACCTCCTTGCCCAGGAACGCGGCGAACCCGCCGAGGTCGGGCTCGTCGAGCGTCGGCTGCACGACGAGCGAGTGCACACCCAGGTCGGCGAACCGGCGCAGACCGTCCGCGATCTGCTCGGCCGAGCCCCAGGAGCAGTACTCGGCGAGCGCGGCGTCGTCGGCGACGTCGAGGTTCCAGGTCTCGCACGATCGGCGCAGGCGGTCGACGGCGTCGGGGCCGGTCGCGGCCGCGAGGTTCGCGACGAGCCGGAAGGGGTGCTCGCTGCCGGGCCCCGACTCCGCGACCGGCGGCAGGCCTGCGGCGGCGCGACCCTCGTCGAGCGGCTCGACCGCCCGCCGCACGCCGGCGAGCCCGGTGTCCGCGACGAGCACCGCACCGTCGGCGACCTCGCCGACCAGCCGCAGCGTCTTGGGCCCCTGGGCCGCGGAGAGCACGGGCGGGGGAGAGGCCGGCGGCCAGGCGAGCACGACGTCGTCGAGCGTCACGTAGCGGCCCGACGTCGTGACGCGCTCGCCGGCGAGCAGCGCGCGCAGGGCGGTCACGTGTTCGCGCAGCAGCGTCAGCGGCGATGCGACGCGGGCGCCGACCTGGCCCATCCAGTCCTGCACGCCGTGGCCGACGCCGGGCAGGAACCGGTCCGGGAACGCGCCTGCGAGCGTGGCGAGCTCCATCGCGGCGAGCGCCACGTTGCGCAGCGGCGCGGGCATGACGCCGATGCCGACCTGCACGCGTTCGGTGGCGCCGAGGATCGCCGCGGCGCTCGCGATCCCCGACTCCAGGAAGCAGTCCTCCCAGAGCCAGACCTCGTCGAGCCCCGTCTCCTCGGCGACGCGGGCGAACGGGACGAGGCGCGACGGCGGGTTCTCGTAGGGCGTGAAGATGCAGCCGATGGTCGTCATGCCTCGATCCTGCCGCACGCCACTCGGCCGGTGGCTATGTCTTGTCCCCGTTTCCGCTTCGGATCGGGGACAAGACGTAGCCACCGACGCGCAAGGATCACGCGTCCAGCGGGACGACGCCGCCCTCGAAGTGCTTCAGCCGCCGCGGCGCGTTCCACCCGACGTACCGGAACCCGGTGCCGTCCTCGGCAGGCGTCACGGCGACGTCGACCGTCCCGGGCAGCAGCACGGGCCTGCCGAAGTGCACCGTCCAGCGGTACGCGTCGCCTCGCGCGTTCCCGACGTCGGCCAGCGCCCGCGCCGCGGTGTACATGCCGTGCGCGATCGCGCGCGGGTACCCGAACGCCTTGGCCGACAGCGCCGAGAGGTGGATCGGGTTGCGGTCGCCCGACACCGCGCCATACGCGCGGCCCGTCCCCGGTCCGAGCGCCCAGCGACCCGTGGGCAGCGGTGGAGCCCACGTGCCCGACGGCGCCCGCTCCGGCGAGCCGTCGACCCCCGACGGCGAGCCGTCGGGCAGGTGGAAGCCCTTGGCCAGGTACGTCGAGACGCCGCGCCACAGGGCACGCTCGCCGCCGCCGTCGGGCCAGACCTCGGCGACCAGGTCGATCTGGACGCCGCGGCGGTGCGGGCGCAGGTTCTCGGCCCACGCGCGCACCTCGAGAAGGTCGCCGACCCGGACCGGGCCGCGGTGCTCGACGGCGTTGCTCAGGTGCACCATGCCGAGCAGCGGAAGCGGGAAGTCGCCTCGCACCATGACGGCCGTGGCCAGCGGGAACGCGAGAACGTGCAGGTAGCCCGCAGGCATCGTGTCCGACGCCGGCTCGTGCACCAGGCGCTGGTAGTCGCGCAGGTGCGGGGCGAGGCCGTCGGTCTCCACGCCCGAGACCCGGTACGCGACGTCGGGCAGGGCGAGCGGGCCGTCGCCCGGCTCGAGCGCGGTGCCGACGACGGGCAGGTGGGGCAGCGCCCGCCCGGCCGCGATACGGCCCGACGCCGCCGCGCCACGCGCGTAGAGCCCGGCAAGGCCCGGCAGCGACGGCAGGGTCTCGATCCGCAGCGGTCCGCCGGCGACCGTCGCAGGGCGCGTGGCGGTCATCGGCCCAGCCAGCTCTGGCCGCACACGCGCAGTACCTCGCCGTTGACGCCGGCCGCGGCGGGCGACACGAGGAACACGATCGCCTCCGCGACGTCGACGGGCAGCCCGCCCTGCTGCAGCGACGAGGCGCGGCGTCCGAGCTCGCGCGTGACGGTCGGGATCGTCCTGGTCATCTCGGTCTCGATGAACCCGGGCGCCACGGCGTTGGCCGTGCCGCCGAGCCTCGCGACCAGCGGCGCGGTCGCGCGCGTGTGCCCGATGACGCCGGCCTTGGAGAAGCCGTAGTTCGTCTGGCCGCGGTTGCCGGCGATGCCCGCGATCGACGCGAGCGAGACGATCCGCAGGCCCTCGACGCCCGCCTCGAGCAGCTGGGCGTTGATGCGCAGCTGGGAGGCGAGGTTGACCGCGATCACGGCGTCCCACTGCTGGGGCTTCATGTTGGCCAGGAGCTTGTCGCGCAGGATGCCCGCGTTGTGCACGACGATGTCGACGCCGCCGTGCCGCGAGCGCGCGTGCTCGAGGATGCGCGTGCCGGCGTCGTCGGCCGTGACGTCGAGCTGCAGGGCGGTGCCGCCGACGGCGTTGGCAGTCCGGGTGAGGCCCTCGCCGGCGGCAGGGACGTCGACGCACACCACGGTGGCGCCGTCGCGCGCGAGGGTCTTGGCGATGTCCACGCCGATACCGCGCGCCGCGCCCGTGACGACGGCGACCTTGCCCGCGAGCGGGCGGTCGGTGGCGGTCCCGGACTCGTCGGCGCCGGCGTCCGCCGGGCCCACGGGGAGCAGCTGCCCGTCGACGAACGCCGAGCGTGCCGACAGGAAGAACCGCAGCGTCGCGAGCGCCGACGTCGAGTCCGCCGCCGCGCCGTCGGTCAGGACGATCCCGTTGCCCGTCGCGCCCGCGCGCAGCTCCTTGGCCAGCGAGCGCAGGAAGCCCTCGACGCCGCCCCGGGTCGCGGCGAGCTCGGGTGGGTCGTCGTCGGTGAGCGCCCGGGAGACGGTCACGACGCGCCCGTTCGGGGCGACGCGACGCAGCACCGACCCGACGGCGAGCACGGCGTCCGAGACGTCCGTGGGTCGGGCGGCCTCGGTGAGGACGAGCACGACGGCGCCCCAGCGTGCGTCGTCGGTGGGCTCGCGCCGCACGTCGACCTCCCAGCGCAGCAACGCCTGGGCGACCGCGTCGGCCTCGGGCTTGGACGCGGCGTCGGACAGCACGAGGACCGGCCCCACGGTGAGCGGATCGCCCGGCCGATACCGGCGGAGCACGGCCGGCCGCGGGAGCCCGAGCCTCTTCGAGAGCGTCTTGCCCAGGCCCGCGTTCACGAGCCGGGTGTAGCTGTCGGTCATGTCTCTCCCTGCGCTCAGACGGACTCGATGATCGCGGTGGCGCCGAGGCCGCCCGCGGCGCACACGGACACGAGCGCTCGCGCCGGCTTGCCCGTCTCGGCGGCGCGCTGCGCCACGAGCTTGGCGGCCGTGGCGACGATGCGCCCGCCCGTCGCGGCGAACGGGTGACCCGCGGCGAGCGAGGACCCGTTGACGTTGATCCGCGCGCGGTCGACGCTGCCGAACGGTCCGGGCAGGCCGAGCTCGTTCTTGCAGTAGTCGGCGTCCTCCCACGCGGCGAGCGTCGTGAGCACCGTCGAGGCGAACGCCTCGTGGATCTCGACGAAGTCGAAGTCGGCGAGCGTCAGCCCGTTGCGCGCGAGCAGGCGCGGCACCGCGTGCACCGGGGCCATGAGCAGGCCCTCGTGGCCGTGCACGAAGTCCACTGCCGCGGTCTCGGCGTCGACGAACCGGGCCAGCACGGGCAGGTCGTGCGCCTGTGCCCAGTCGGTGGAGGCGAGCAGGACGGTCGAGGCGCCGTCGGTCAGCGGCGTCGAGTTGCCCGCCGTCATGGTGGGGACGGCCGGCACCTCGGCCGACGTCGCGAGGCTCTTGCCGAAGACCGGCTTGAGCGACGCGAGCTTCTCGAGCGACGTGTCCGCGCGCACGTTGTCGTCGCGCGTCAGGCCGCGGAACGGCGTGACGAGGTCGTCGAAGAACCCCGAGTCCCACGCGGCCGTGAGGTTCTGGTGGCTCGCCAGCGCGAGCTCGTCCTGCGCCTCGCGCGAGATGCCCCAGCGCGCGGTCGTGATGGCCTGGTGCTCGCCCATGGACAGGCCCGTGCGGGGCTCGTCCGTGGCGGGCGTGAGCGGCTTGAGGTCGCCCGGACGCACCTGGGCGAGCGCCTTGAGCCGGCCCTGCAGGGTCTTGGCGTGCTGCGCCGCGAGCAGCGCACGGCGCAGGGGATCGCTCACGGCGATCGGCGCGTCGGAGATCGTGTCGGTGCCGCCCGCGACTCCCGAGTCGATCTGGCCCAGGCGGATCTTGTTGGCGACGTTGATCGTGGCCTCCAGACCCGTCGCGCACGCCTGCTGCAGGTCGAACGCCGGCGTCTGCGGGGACAGGGAGGAGCCGAGCACGGACTCGCGGATCATGTTGAAGTCGCGCGAGTGCTTCAGGACCGCGCCGCCGACGACCTCGCCCAGGCGCTCGCCCTGCAGGCCGAAGCGCGCGACGAGGCCCTCGAGCGCGGCGGTGAACATCTCGGAGTTGGAGGCGTCGGCGTACCTCTTGCCCGCGCGCGAGAAGGGGATGCGGTTGCCGCCGACGATGACGGCGTCGCGCACGCCCGTCGTCCGTGCTGAGCCGGTCGCCCCGGACGAGGCACCCCTGGGGGCGCCGTTGGTGGTCTTGCGTGTAGCCACGGTGAGTCCTTCGCTCCGTCGGTCAGGTAGGACTCACAGTACCTGATACTCTCGGTCTCGTGAGGCTGATCACATGACGGATCGCACGACAGGGCCGACGATGACCGTGGACGGACGCTCGACGCGGTGGGACGACCACCGCGCCGCACGGCGGGCCGAGCTCGTGCGCGCCGCGCGCAAGGCCGTGCACCGGGTCGGCCCCGCGGTCTCGATGGACGAGATCGCGGCCGAGGCGGGCACGTCGAAGTCCATCGTCTACCGCTACTTCGAGGACAAGGCGGGCCTGCGCCTGGCCGTGGCGGCGAACGTCGTCGCCACGATGCACGACGCGCTGCGCGACGCCGCGCAGTCGGCGCCGACGCCGCGCGCCGCGCTGCGGGCCATGGTCCGCGTCTACCTCGAGATGATCGAGCACTCCCCGAACGTCTACTGGTTCGTCACGCGCACGGCGATCGGGGGCAACGGTCCCGGCACGGACGGGCTCGACCCCGAGGCGCCGCTCGGTGCCTATCTGGACTCGGTCATCGAGCTCGTCGCCGAGCCGTTCGCCCGCGCGGTCCATGTCCCGCCGACGACGGCGGCCGCGTGGGCGGCCGGGGCCGTCGGCTTCGTCCGCGGTGCGGGCGAGTGGTGGCTGGCGCACCCGGACGGACCTGGACACTGCCGGCTCTCGCGCGAGGAGATCACCGAGCAGGTGACCCTGTGGCTCTGGAACGGCCCGGTCGGCGTGCTCCACCACGACGGCGAGAACCTCACGAACAACGTCCCCGCACCGATGCAGGAGAACCGATGACCACGATGCCCGACCAGCGGTCCGACCGTCCGGCGACAGCGCACGAGGCCGTGCCCGCGACCGACCTGACGACGTCGGGCAAGCCGGCGCCGCGCGTCGACGTGCCGGGCCTGGCCGACCACCTCCTCGGGCGCTGGCCAGACCACCGTCGCCGGGCCCGCGAGCGCACCGGTGACCCGGCCTTCTGGAAGGACGAGTCGCTGTCCATGGCCGAGCACCGCGAGCGTGTGCTGGCCCAGATGAGGCTCCTGGTCGACGACGAGCACAAGCAGGTCTGGTCGGCGTTCCCCGAGCGGCTCGGCGGCGGCGACACGCACGGCGCGAACCTCGCCGGGTTCGAGGAGCTGGTCGTGGCCGACCCGTCGCTGCAGATCAAGGCGGGAGTCCAGTGGGGGCTGTTCGGCGCGGCGATCCTGCACCTGGGGACGGCCGAGCAGCAGGACCGGCTGCTGCCGGGCGCCATGGACCTCTCCGTCCCCGGCGCGTTCGCGATGACCGAGACCGGCCACGGGTCCGACGTCGCGTCGATCGGCACCACCGCGACCTACGACCCCGCGACCGAGGAGTTCGTCCTCCACACGCCGTTCCGCGCGGCGTGGAAGGACTACCTCGGCAACGCGGCCGTCCACGCCACCGCGGCGACGGTGTTCGCCCAGCTGATCACCCAGGGCGTCAACCACGGCGTGCACTGCTTCTACGTCCCGATCCGAGACCCGCAGACGATGGAGTTCCTGCCCGGTGTCGGCGGCGAGGACGACGGCCTCAAGGGCGGTCTGCGCGGCGTCGACAACGGGCGCCTGTACTTCGACCACGTGCGTGTGCCGCGCGCCGACCTGCTCGCGCGGTACGGATCGGTCGCGCCCGACGGCGCGTACTCGTCACCGATCGACAGCCCGGGGCGGCGTTTCTTCACGATGCTCGGCTCGCTCGTCCAGGGGCGGGTGTCGCTCGACGGGGCCGCGATCGCGGCGTCGAAGCTCGGGCTCGCGATCGCGACGCGGTACGGCGCCGAGCGCCGGCAGTTCACGACCGTGTCGCCCGTCGAGGAGACGGTGCTGCTCGACTACGCGACGCACCGGCGTCGGCTCATCCCGCGCATCGCCGAGGTGTACGCGGCGCACTTCTCGCACGACAGGCTGCTCGACCTGTTCGACGACGTCTTCTCGGGCGCCAAGGACACGCCCGAGCAGCGAGAGGACCTCGAGACGACCGCCGCGGCGCTCAAGGCGACGTCGACCCGGTTCGCCCTCGACACGCTCCAGGAGTGCCGCGAGGCCTGCGGCGGCGCGGGCTTCCTCACCGAGAACCGCATCACGAGCCTGCACGCCGACCTCGACGTCTACGCGACCTTCGAGGGCGACAACACTGTGCTGCTCCAGCTCGTGGCCAAGCGACTCGTGAGCGACTACGGCAAGCACCTCGCGGGAGCGACGAAGACGCCGGCCGGGGTCGCCCGGTTCGTCGTCGACCAGGCGGCCGACGCCGCGCTGCACCGCACCGGCCTGCGCCGGTTCGGCCAGGCGATCGCCGACGTCGGCGACGCGCGCCGCGCCGCCGGTCACCTGCGCGACCCGGAGACCCAGCAGGAGCTGCTCGCCGACCGCGTGGCCGAGATGGTCGAGCAGGCGGCGCTCGCGCTGCGTCCCGCCGCCAAGGCCGACCCCGAGACCGCGGCGCGGCTCTTCGACGAGAACCAGGTGGCGCTGCTCGAGGCGGCCAGGGCGCACGCGGACCTGCTGCGCTGGTCGGCGTTCACCGAGGCCCTCGAGGAGATCGATGACCCGGGCACCCGGCGCGTGCTGACGTGGGTGCGCGACGTCTACGGCCTCACGCTCATCGAGCGCAACATGGCCTGGTACCTGCTCAACGGTCGCCTCTCGGGCCAGCGGGCGCGCACGGTGACGACCTACGTCGACCGGCTCCTGCAGCGGCTCCGCCCGTACGCCGTCGACCTGGTCGACGCGTGGGGCTACGGGCAGGACCACCTGCGCGCGGCGATCGCCACGGGCGCCGAGGCCGAGCGCCAGGCCGAGGCGCGCGCCTACTACGCGCAGCAGCGTGCGTCGGGGAACGCGCCCGTCACCGAGAAGGCTCTGCGCCGGACCGCCACGCGGCTGCGGCCATGATCCGCTGACGACGCGCGTCGGCCCGGTCCCCACGTGGGTCCGGGCCGTCCGTCTGTCCGCGCTCGCGTCGCCTGGGCTATGCCGCGACGGGCGACGGCGTCGTGCCGATCGGTGCCTTCGGCGCGTCCGCGGCGCGCGCCAGCGCCTCCTCGCGCGCCTCGGGCTCCTGCACGGGCAGGCCGAGCGTCACGGTCGCGTGCTCCTCGGCGACGCGCGGGGGCGGCGTCAGCATCGCGACCACGACGGCGCCGACGACCCCGGCGGCCAGAGCGACGATCGTCGTCGTCGTCCAGCCGAGGGCCAGTGCCGTGCCGAGCAGCGAACCGTCGCCCACTGCGACGACGGAGCCGGCGACGAGCACTCGCTTCATGTCCTGCCTCCTGGGCTGTCCGCATGCGTCGGGTGCGTACGGTTCCCAGGAGACGACAGGTTGACATCCGACGCATCTGTACGCGCCGGAACGTGACCTCAGTGTGACCAGATCTCACCCGGTGCGGCGTCGTGCACGTGCACGTGACCCAGCAGCATCGGCGAGGACGGGACGCGCAGCTCCCGGTGCATCTGCCCCGCGAGGCGCAGGGCGAGCTCGAAGCGCACGGGCTCGACGCACTCGGCCGCGAGGCGTCCTCCGACCGCGGGGTGCGGGGCGAACGTGAAGACCTCGTCCGGGCGCAACGTCATGCCGAGCTGCTCCGCCTCGACGACGACGTCCTCGAGCAGGACGTCGGTGCGGCCGTCGGGCGAGTCGAGCTCGGTGTACATGTCGACGGCGGTCGCCCACCGCAGCTGCAGCGAGCCCTCGACGGTATCGAGGAACCACCAGCCCTCGAGCGACTCGAGGAAGACGTCGCCGAACGCCGTGGTGAATCGCGGCGTCTTGTCGTGGACCCCCAACCACGACCATGACGCCAGCCCGTACGCGAACGCGTCGGGGGAGTACGTTCTGAGGAGTTCCACGTGCGCATCAAACCACTCCGTGGTATTGGGCAAAAGGGTCCGCACACTCCCGATCGTCTGTGACCCGCGTCACGGGTGTGCGTCACTCACCGCACGGCGACGGCGAAGCCGGATGAAGCCGCTGGTCACGCCCACACCAAGCAGGAGCAGGGCTCCGCCGGACGCCTCGGCGAGGTTCGGACGCTCGCCGACCACCAGCCACGCGGCGAGCATCCCGACCACCGGCACGAGCATCGTGAACGGGACGACGGCCGACGCCGGGTGGCGCGCGAGCAGCATGTTCCACACGCCGTAGCCGAACAGGCTCGCGAGCCAGGCGGTGTAGAGCGTGGAGGCGATCGCCGCGGGCGTGAGGTGCGTCAGCGCATGCCCGACGGCGGCCGGCCCGTCGAGCGCGACGGCCAGGGCGAGCATGGGCACCGGCACGACGAGCGCCGACCACACCGTCATCGACAGCCCGGCCGTCGCGGGGGCGCTGCGCCAGCCCCCGCTGCGCTCGCGTCCCCGCCGGGTCGGTGGTCGGGCCCGGGTGGTCGCGCGGCGGGCGATCACGTTGCCCGTCGCCCACGACGCCGCGGCCGCGACCGTGAGCAGGAACGCCCCGGCCGGCGTCGCCTCGCTGCGGCCGAGCCCGACGACGACGAGCCCCGCCCCGCCCAGCAGCACCCCGGCGACCTGCGCGCGCGTGGGGATCTCCCGCAGCGCGGCCACGGCGAACAGAACCGTGAACGCGACCTGGGCCTGCAGGACGAGCGACGCGAGGCCCGGGGGCATGCCGAGCGCGAGCGCGGTGTAGAGCAGGCCGAACTGGCCCAGGCTCATGAACAGGCCCACGCCCAGGACGTCGCGCCAGCGGGCCGCCGGCCGCGGGACCAGGAAGATCGCCGGCACGAGCACCACGACGAACCGGATCGCGAGGAACAGCGTGGGGGGCACGTCGGCCACGCCGAAGTCGATCGCGAGGAAGTTGACGCCCCACACGACGGTGACGAGCACGGCGAGCAGGGCGTGGCGCAGCGGCATGCGGTCCATGCTCGGTGCGCGTGCCGCCGTCGTCCATCGAGTTCTCCTCACGGAGCGTGCAGCGGGGCCGAAGGGTCCGCCGTCGGGCCGGGGAAGGGGGACCGGGCCGCGCCGGTAGACTGTGGCCGGACCGACGCCGGATGCCGCGCGCCCCGCCGCGCGGTGATCACCCGGTCCGAGCATCCCGTGCGACCCGAGGGAACCTATGACCGCCGCTGCCGAGAAGGCCGCCCCCCGACCCGTCCTCGACACGGTCGAGAACGCCGCCGCCACGCCGGACGAGACCCAGCCGTACGCCGAGCTCGGGCTCAAGCCGGACGAGTACCAGCGCATCCGCGACATCCTCGGGCGCCGCCCGACCGCCGCGGAGCTCGCGATGTACTCCGTCATGTGGTCCGAGCACTGCTCGTACAAGTCGTCGAAGGTGCACCTGCGCCGGTTCGGCGAGAAGGTCACCGACGAGATGAAGCAGCACCTCCTCGTCGGCATCGGCGAGAACGCGGGCGTCGTCGACATCGGCGACGGCTGGGCGGTCACCTTCAAGGTCGAGTCGCACAACCACCCGTCTTTCGTCGAGCCGTACCAGGGCGCCGCGACGGGCGTCGGCGGCATCGTGCGCGACATCATCTCGATGGGCGCGCGCCCCGTGGCGGTCATGGACCAGCTGCGCTTCGGCGACGTCGACCACCCCGACACCGCGCGCGTCGTGCACGGCGTCGTGTCCGGTATCGGTGGCTACGGCAACTCCCTCGGCCTGCCCAACATCGGCGGCGAGCTCGTCTTCGACCCCTCCTACCAGGGCAACCCGCTCGTGAACGCGCTGTGCGTCGGCGTGCTGCGCCACGAGGACATCCACCTCGCCAACGCGTCGGGTGTCGGGAACAAGGTCGTGCTGTTCGGCGCGCGCACGGGCGGCGACGGCATCGGCGGCGCGTCGATCCTCGCGTCCGAGACGTTCGAGGACGGCGTCCCGGCGAAGCGGCCGTCGGTCCAGGTGGGCGACCCGTTCATGGAGAAGGTGCTCATCGAGTGCTGCCTCGAGCTGTTCTCGGCCGAGGTCGTCGAGGGCATCCAGGACCTCGGTGCGGCCGGCATCTCGTGCGCGACGTCGGAGCTCGCGTCCAACGGTGACGGCGGGATGCACGTCGAGCTCGACGACGTCCTCCTGCGCGACCCGACGCTCAACGCGGGCGAGATCCTCATGTCGGAGTCGCAGGAGCGCATGATGGCGGTCGTGCGGCCCGAGAAGCTCGACGAGTTCCTCGCGATCACGCGCAAGTGGGACGTCGAGACGTCGGTCATCGGGGAGGTCAACGACTCGGGCCGTCTCACGATCGACCACCACGGCCAGCGCATCGTCGACGTCGACCCGCGGACCGTGGCGCACGAGGGCCCGGTCTACGAGCGTCCCTACGCGCGGCCCGCGTGGCAGGACGCGCTCCAGGCCGCCGGGAACGTGGCCGCGGGGCTCGCGCGTCCGTCGTCGGGCGACGAGCTGCGCGCGACCGCCGTGAAGCTGCTCGCCTCGCCGAACCTGGCCTCCAAGGCGTGGGTCACCAACCAGTACGACCGGTTCGTGCAGGGCAACACCGCGCTCGCGCAGCCCGACGACGGCGGTGTGGTCCGCGTCGACGAGTCGTCGGGCCTGGGCGTGGCCCTGGCGACCGACGCCAACGGCCGGTACGGCAAGCTCGACCCCCGCGCGGGGGCCGCGCTCGCGCTCGCCGAGGCGTACCGCAACGTCGCGACGGCCGGTGCCCAGCCCCTCGCCGTGACCGACTGCCTCAACTTCGGCTCGCCCGAGCACCCGGACTCGATGTGGCAGCTCGTCGAGGCGATCGAGGGCTTGGCGGACGCGTGCCAGGAGCTCGGCGTGCCCGTGACGGGCGGCAACGTGTCGCTGTACAACGGCACGGGCGAGCCCGGCCAGATCGACTCCTCGATCCACCCGACGCCCGTCGTCGGCGTCCTCGGCGTGATCGACGACGTGCGCACCGCGCTGCCGTCGGGCTGGCAGGCCGAGGGTCTGTCGGTGCTGCTGCTCGGCACGACGGCGGACGACCTCGACGGGTCCGCGTGGGCCGACGTCGAGCACCGGCACCTGGGCGGCCTGCCGCCGCGCGTCGACCTCGGCGCCGAGAAGGCGCTGGCGTCGGTGCTCGTGGCGGCCCGGCGTGACGGGCTCGCGGCGGCGGCGCACGACCTGTCCGAGGGCGGTCTCGCACAGGCGATGATCGAGGCGTCGCTGCGGTTCGGCGTCGGCGCGACGGTCTCGCTCGACGCCGTGACGTCGCGCGACGGCGTGACGCCGTTCGCCGCACTCTTCAGCGAGTCGACGGCGCGGGCGCTCGTCGCGGTCGACCCCACGCGCGAGGCGGAGCTCGTGGCCACGGCCGAGGAGGCCGGCGTGCCGGTGGCCCGCCTGGGCTCGACCGGCGGCGACGCGCTTGTCGTGTCCGGCGCGTTCGAGGGCGGGTCGTTCGAGGTGCCGCTCGCCGAGGCGCGCGAGGCCCACGACGGGACGCTCCCGCGCATCTTCGGCTGACCCTCTCGTTGTGCCGCACTGATGGCCTGGTTCGCAGTCGCGAACCGGGCCATCTCTGCACCCACGACCGTCGAGCACGCCGCCTCGGCCACCCTGGGACGAGATCCGCCAGAAATAGCGTTCTCAAGGGGGAGAGGCGTTCGTAGACTGGAGTTCTCCCGGACTCACGGGGTGCTTTCGATGACGTGGCAGCTGGCGTTCCTGACGACGACGGGCCTGATCGTGGCCGCAGCCGCCGTACGCTCCTGGCTGCGGTCCGACACCCACCGCGAGGCGGTCGCGCGGCACGACCTCCGCCGTCGGGCAGCCCAGGCCGACCCTCTCGTGACGCTGGCGATCCAGGTGCGGCTGGGCCAGCTCGCGGCGGAGCTGCGCAAGGTCGACGAGGACCCGGGCGTCTTCGCCCGAGCGCACCACTGGCGTGCCGTGCAGGGCGCGTACGACTCCCTGCTGCGCGAGGCGTGCCGGCTCTCCGGTCTGCCAGTGGAGGACGCCCCGCTCCGGCTGGGGGAGCACGCCGCCGCCGAGGAGCGCCTGCGGGAGGAGCTCGAGCTCAGCTCGCGCGGCTGGTCCTGGTAGCGCCGAGGTAGAACCGAACCCGCCGAGGTAGAACGGCGTTCGCCGAGGTAGAAGCGGAGCGCGCGAAGTAGAACGTCGAAGCCCGCGCCGCGTCCCGAAGGACGCGACGCGGGCTTCTACCTCGCCGGATTCCGTTCTACCTCGGCGTCAGAGCGAGGCGAGCGCCTCGTTGAACGTCGCCGACGGACGCATCACCGCGGACGCCTTGGCCGGGTCGGGGCGGTAGTAGCCGCCGATCTCGGCGGGCGAGCCCTGCACCGACACGAGCTCGTCCACGATCGCCGACTCCGCGGCCACCAGCCGCTCCGCGAGCGGGGCGAACGCGGCCGCGAGCTCGGCGTCGTCGGACTGGGCGGCGAGCTCCTGCGCCCAGTAGAGCGCCAGGTAGAAGTGCGAGCCGCGGTTGTCGATCCCGCCGACGCGGCGCGTCGGGGACTTGTCCTTGTCGAGGAACGTGCCCGTGGCCCGGTCGAGCGTGTCGGCCAGGATCTGGGCGCGCGGGTTGCCCGCCACGCCGGCGAGGTGCTCGAAAGACGCAGCCAGGGCGAAGAACTCGCCGAGCGAATCCCACCGGAGGTAGTTCTCGGCGAGCAGCTGCTGCACGTGCTTGGGAGCCGAGCCGCCGGCGCCGGTCTCGAAGAGGCCGCCACCGTTCATGAGCGGCACGACCGACAGCATCTTGGCCGAGGTGCCCAGCTCGAGGATCGGGAACAGGTCCGTGTTGTAGTCGCGCAGCACGTTGCCCGTGACCGAGATGGTGTCGAGGCCCTTGCGGATGCGCTCGAGCGAGTAGGCGCACGCCTCGGCCGGGGCCATGACGAGGATCTCGAGGCCCTCGGTGTCGTGCTCGCCCAGGTACTGCTCGACCTTGGCGATGAGGTTCGCGTCGTGCGCGCGGTTCGCGTCGAGCCAGAACACGGCGGGGACGCCCGTGGCGCGGGCCCGGGTGACGGCGAGCTTGACCCAGTCGCGGACCGCCACGTCCTTGGCCTGGCAGGCCCGCCAGATGTCGCCCGCCTGGACGGCGTGCGCGAGGAGCACCTCGCCCGCGGCGTTCACGACCTCGACCGTGCCGTCGGCGGGGATCTCGAAGGTCTTGTCGTGCGAGCCGTACTCCTCGGCCTTCTTGGCCATGAGGCCCACGTTCGGCACCGAACCCATCGTGGTCGGGTCGAACGCGCCGTTGGCGCGGCAGTCGTCGATGACCGTCTGGTACACGCCCGCGTAGGAGGAGTCGGGGATGACGGCGAGCGTGTCGTGCTCCTGGCCGTCCGGCCCCCACATGTGCCCGCCGATACGGATCATGGCCGGCATCGAGGCGTCGATGATGACGTCGGAGGGCACGTGCAGGTTCGTGATGCCCTTGTCGGAGTCGACCATCGCGAGCGCCGGACCCTCGGCCAGGCCCTGCTCGACGGCCGCCCTGATCGCCTCGCCGTCAGGCAGCTGGCCGACGGCGGACAGAAGCCCGCCGAGTCCGTCGTTGGGCGAGATGCCCGCGGCCGCGAGCTGTTCGCCGTACTGCTCGAACAGCGCCGGGAAGAAGGCCCGGACGACGTGGCCGAAGATGATGGGGTCCGAGACCTTCATCATGGTGGCCTTGAGGTGAGCGGAGAACAGGACGTCCTCGGACTTCGCGCGCGCGATCTGGTCGTCGAGGAAGCGGCGCAGCGCGCTCACCGACATGAACGTCCCGTCGACGACCTCGCCCTCCTCGACGGCGATGCCTTCCTTGAGGACCGTCGTGCCCTCGGCGGTGGTGAGGCGGATCGAGAGGGTGTCGGCCGCCGGGATGACGACGGACTTCTCGTTCGAGTAGAAGTCGTCGTGGCCCATCGTGGCGACGTTGGTCTTCGACTCGGGCGACCAGGCGCCCATGCGGTGCGGGTGCGACTTCGCGTAGCTCTTCACCGCGCCGGGTGCGCGGCGGTCGGAGTTGCCCTCGCGCAGGACGGGGTTGACGGCCGAACCCTTGACCTTGTCGTAGCGGGCGCGGACCTCGCGCTCCTCGTCCGTGCTCGGCTCCTCCGGGTAGTCCGGGATCGCGAAGCCCTGCGACTGGAGCTCGGCGATCGCGGCCTTGAGCTGCGGCACCGACGCCGAGATGTTCGGCAGCTTGATGATGTTGGCCTCGGGCGTCGTCGCGAGCTCGCCGAGCTCGGCGAGCGCGTCGCCGATGCGCTGCTCGGCGGTGAGGTGCTCGGGGAAGAGCGCGAGGATCCGCCCGGCGAGGGAGATGTCGCGGGTCTCGACGTGCACTCCGGCCTTGGCCGCGTACGCCTGGATGATCGGGAGGAACGAGTACGTCGCGAGCAGCGGCGCCTCGTCGGTGTGGGTGTAGATGATCGTGGACTCGTTGGCCATGATGCAGCGTGCTCCTGCGACGTCGAGATTGTTTGATATCAAGATATCCGACGTCGGTGCCGCGCGAGAATCGCGTCCGGTCCGCTGCTACCGCCTGGCCGGCGCGGCGCCTCCGACCGGTTCGGTGCTCGTGTCGACCCGGACGGTGAGCGCCACGTGGTAGCCGGACTCGGCGTCGCCCGTCACGGTGGCCATCTGCAGCGCTGCGCCGTCGTCGCCGAACACGTTGTCGTCCTCGATGCTCAGCCGGTCGAGGTTCTCGGTGGACCCGGCGTACTCGGCCAGCGCGTACACGGCGCGGCTCACGTCCTCCGGCAGCGCCACCTGCGACGTGGCGACGGCGTTGGTGGAGTCGGTGATCGAGTCGACGTCGGGGTAGACCTCGAAGTGGATGTGCGGCCAGCGCCCGCTGTAGCAGCCGGGGAAGATCGACGTCCAGGTGGCCTTGCCGGCCGAGTCGGTGACCTGCGCGCCGCGCAGGTAGGTCACGTCCTCCAGGCCCTCGGAGTACATCGAGTAGCCGCCGACGGCGTCGCAGTGCCAGACGTAGACCGCCGTGTCCGGGAACGGGGCGTCGTCGTTCGCCATGTCGAGGATCGTGAGCTCGAGCGTCATCGGCACGCCGGTGGCCGTGGCCGCTGCGTCGATGCTCGATCGGATGTCGCTGCGCACGATGCCGGCGTCCTCCAGCACGTCCGGGCCGTTCGAGCCGTCGCCAGGGTAGGGCCCGGCCGTCTCGTCCGGGATCTCGCCGCCCGACGTCGTCCCGTTCGAACCGTCCGTGCTCGACGACGCGCAGGCGGCCAGGCCGAGGGCGCCGAGGCCGGCACCCAGCAGCGTCAGGACGCGGCGGCGGCTGACGAGCGTGCCGACGTCGAACGACAGACCCTGGTCGACCACCTCCTCGTCGGGGCGGGGCAGTGCCCTTCCCTGATACGTGGGGCCGCTCGGGCCATGTGTGGGACCGGGGACGCGGGCCATGGGATCTCCTCGTGATCGGGCCGGTGTCGGCTCTGCGAGGACCGTAACGACGTGGTCTGATCGGAGGCTGGGAACAGCCTGCATCTTTCCCGAGCCGTGCCATTCGTGCTCGCCCTGGTGCGTGTGACCACAACCCGAGCCGTGACCACTGAGGTCGCGGCGAGCCTGCGCGCGCGTTCACCGAGCGCGCCATCGCCTGCGGTCTTACCGTCGTGCCGTGCCGACGCGACACTTGCGACTCGCCTCCACCCGGTCCGACGACGTCGTGGACGCGCTCGCGGCGCTGCGTGCCGAGCTCGGTCTGCCGGCGATGTTCCCCGCGGAGGTGGCCGCCGAGGCCGAGGAGTGCGCCCGCCGGGACGTCTCGCAGCACCGACAGGACCGTCGCGACATCGACTTCGTGACGATCGACCCGCCCGGCTCGCTCGACCTCGACCAGGCCGTGCACGTGGCGTCGTCAGGCAGCGGCTACGTCGTGCGGTACGCGATCGCCGACGTCGCGGCGTTCGTCACGCCTCGCAGCGCGCTCGACGCCGAGCTCCACCGCCGGGGCATGACCGTCTACGGTCCCGACACGCGGACTCCGCTGCACCCCAACGTGCTCTCCGAGGGAGCGGCGAGCCTCCTTCCGGGCGAGGACCGGCCCGCCGTGCTGTGGACGATCGGCCTCGACCCGTCGGGCGAGATCGTCAGCACCGCCGTCGCCCGCGCGCTCGTCCGCTCGCGCGCCCGCCTCACCTACGGCGAGGCGCAGACCGCTCTCGACGCCGGCACGGCACCCGAGTCCCTGACCCTCCTGGCCGACGTCGGCCGGCTGCGGCAGGAGCGCGAGCGGGAGCGGGGCGGCATGTCGCTCGACGTGCCCGAGCAGGAGGTCGTCCAGCGGCCCGACGGCTCGTTCGCGCTCGAGTTCCGCCGCACACTGCCGGTCGAGGGCTGGAATGCCCAGATCTCGCTGCTCACCGGTATCGTCGCCGCGCGCCTCATGCGCGAGGCAGGCGTCGGCATCTTCCGCACCCTGCCCCAGGCCGACCCCCGCGACGTCGCCCGCCTGCACCGCACCGCACGTGCGCTGGGCATCGCCTGGGACGAGGACACCACGTACGGGGAGCTGCTGCGCAGGCTCGAGTCCCGCCGGCCGGCGCACGCGGCGTTCCTCAACGAGGCGACGACGCTGTTCCGCGGCGCCGACTATCTCGCCTTCGGCGTGCAGGGCATGGACGGTCTGCCCGTACCGCCGCCCGCCGACGGGCGGCACGGCGCGATCGCCGCCGAGTACGCGCACGTGACGGCGCCGCTGCGGCGCCTCGTCGACCGGTACGGCGCCGAGGTCTGCCTCGCGCACGCCGCGGGGCGCTCCACACCTCGCTGGGTGCTCGACGCGCTACCTGGGCTGCCGGCGACCATGGCCGAGTCGGGCCAGCGGGCGTCCGCGTTCGAGCGGGCCTGCGTCGACGTCGTCGAGGCCACGCTGCTCAGCGGGCGCGAGGGCCGGACCTTCGACGCCGTCGTCGTCGACGTGGAGGACCGGCGCGAGACCGACGAGCGGCCCGAGCGCGGCCACGTCGTCCTGCGCGAGCCGGCCGTGCGTGCGCCCGTCGAGGGCACCGACCTGCCGCTGGGCGAGCGTGTCAAGGTGAAGCTCGCGGAGGCGGACGTCGCGAAGCGACGCGTCCTGTTCCACATCGCCTGAACAACCCCCTCGCGCGCTCCCACGTAGCCGCGGGCCACGAGCCCGGCGATCCCGCGCGTCCGCCAGGGTGCTCGCTGTTGTGTCAATTTGGTAACACTCCTGCCATAAAACGATTTCCACTCTAGACCGGCCATCCAATCTATTTGTTAAGTTCCCTTCCCAAGGTCCTGTGGAACGACCCCACGGCGCGATGGTGCGCCGCCTACCGGAAGGGAACCACCGTGAACGGACGTACGAAGCACAGGCGCTGGCTCACAGCGACTGCGGCGCTCGCGAGCATCACCCTCCTCATGTCCGGCTGCGCCGGAGCGAGCGCCGGCGGTGAAGACACCGACGGCGCGA
Organism: Isoptericola halalbus; assembly: GCA_009663185.1. Lineage (GTDB taxonomy): Bacteria > Actinomycetota > Actinomycetes > Actinomycetales > Cellulomonadaceae > Isoptericola > Isoptericola halalbus. Next base: position 5,603 of record VJZX01000041.1, on the reverse strand, counting down.
GCACCTCCGCCCAGGGCACCGGCACCGACCGCGAGCTCGTGATCTGGGCGGGGTCGCAGACACCCATCACGCCGAACTTCAACCCCTACTCCGTCGGCGTGCTGCACCTCGCCAACGGCGGTCTCTACGAGACCCTGTTCGCCTTCAACAAGGTCGCCGACACCGAGCCCATCCCGATGCTCGGCACGGGCTACGAGTGGAACGAGGACGGGACCGAGCTCACCGTCACGATCCGCGAGGGCGTCGAGTGGAACGACGGCGAGCCGTTCACGACCGAGGACGTCGCCTACTCGTTCACCAACGACACGGGCCGGCCCAGCTATCTCGCCAACGCCGTCGCGGTCGACGACACGACGGTCGTCCTGTCCTTCGACGCGCCGCAGTTCACGAACGAGTTCGCCCTGCTCGGAGCCACGTACATGCTCCCCGAGCACGTCTTCAACCAGCACGAGGACGCCCGGGACGACGAGACCGGGCTCTCCGGCCTCGTGGCCTGGACCAACGCCGAGGACCCGGTCGGCACCGGTCCGTACATGCTCGAGTCCGCCGGCGACGCGTCCTACACCGCCGTCGCGAACCCCGGCTACTGGGGCGGCGAGCCGGACGTGAAGAAGCTCCGCTACCTCGGCATCGACGCCAACCAGTCCGCCGAGGACCTGCTCGCCACCGGGCAGATCGACTGGACCACGATGTTCGTCCCCGACCCCGACCGACTCACCGCGGCCGGTCTCGGCTACGTCAACACGCCGGTCGACCCGACCGTGCTGTACACGTGCGCCAACGCCGACCGGGGCTGCAAGGGCGAGCAGACGGACGTCGCCGTGCGCCAGGCGCTGAGCGTCGCCATCGACCGGGCCGCCATCAACGAGAAGGCGTTCGTGGGGCTCGCGAAGGAGATCTCGCCGACGTTCGCGCTCCTCGGCCGTGACGACAAGTGGATCGCGGACGGCATGCCGCACGAGATCGAGCAGTCGGCCGACCCGGCCGCCGCGGGCGAGATCCTCCAGGCAGCCGGCTACTCCAAGGGCGCCGGCGGCTTCTACTCCAAGGGCGGCGACCCGATCGAGCTGACGCTGACCTCGGTCGACGGCTGGACGGACTACAACAACGCCGCCAAGCTCATCGAGGAGCAGGCCGCTGCCGCCGGCATCAAGGTCGTCGCCTCGACGGTCTCGTGGAACGAGTTCGCGGACTCGCGGGTCGCCGGCGAGTTCGAGCTCATCATGGGTGGCGTCGTCGGCACCTCGATCGCGGACCCGTACCAGATCTACAACGACTGGTTCTCGGGTCGCTCCACGACGCCCGTCGGCACGCCGCTCGAGCCCGGCCAGTGGAACTTCTCCCGGTACTCGAACCCCGCCGTCAACGAGGCCGTGAAGGTCGCCGCGGGCACCGCCGACGAGGCGACGAAGGCCGAGGCGTACGCCACGATCCAGGAACACATCGTCTCCGACCTGCCGTACATCCCGCTGGTCGTGAACGCCTCGCAGACGTTCTTCAACCAGAAGAACTACACCGGCTGGCCGACCGAGGAGGACCTCTACGTCTTTCCGCCGGCCTGGCAGGGGCCGACCTCCGGCCTGATCCTCGGCAAGCTCGCCGGCAGCGAGTGACCCGATGAGAGAGCCGAGGAGGAGTCCGATGCCTTCGACCAAGGGCAAGATGCCATGAGGTTCTACATCAGGCGGGTCGGGTTCTACGCCGTCACGCTGTGGATCGCGGTCTCGCTGAACTTCCTGCTGCCGCGACTGCTGCCGGGCGATCCGTTCAGCATCCTCATCGCCAAGCTGCAGCGCAGCGGGGACATCCCGCCCGCCGTCGAGAACAGCATCCGGCTCCTCCTCGGCGCCACCGAGGACCAGACCCTGTGGGAGCAGTACGTCGCCTACCTGGGCAACCTGCTCCGCGGCGACCTCGGGGTCTCGGTGACGAAGTTCCCCGCACCCGTCTCGGAGCTCATCGCCGGCGCCCTGCCCTGGACGGTCGGGCTCGTCGGCACCGCGACCGTGCTGTCGTTCGTGCTCGGCGTCGGGCTCGGGGCGTGGGCGGGGTGGCGCCGAGGCACGTGGGTCGACTCGATCATCCCGTCCACGACGCTCCTGCAGTCGCTGCCCTACTTCTGGGTGGCGCTGCTGTTCATCTACGTCTTCAGCGTCCAGCTCCGGTCGTTCCCGATCATCGGCGCGTACGACGTCTTCACCTTCGACGGCCCGGAGCCGACCTGGGCCTTCGCGGGCTCCGTGCTCTTCCACGCGCTCCTGCCGGCGGTGACGATCGTCGTCTCGTCAGTTGGCGCCTGGCTGCTCGGGATGCGCAACATGATGGTCGCCACGCTCTCCGAGGACTACGTCATCACCGCCGAGGCCAAGGGGCTGCACCCCCGTCGCATCTACCTCACCTACGCCGTGCGCAACGCGGCCATCCCGTCGGTGAACGGGTTCGGCGTCGCGCTCGCCTTCGTCGTCGCGGGCTCTCTCGTCACCGAGCAGGTCTTCAGCTACCCGGGCCTCGGCAAGCTGATGATCGAGGCGGTCCGCAACAACGACTACGCGCTCATGCAGGGCGTCTTCCTCATGATCACGCTCGCCGTGCTCGCCGCGCTGTTCGTCATGGACTTCGTGCACGGCCTCATCGACCCGAGGGCCCGCCACCATGACTGACCGTCCCAGACTCACCCTCAGGCTCGCCGGTCACGGCAAGCTCGTCGTCGGCCTCGCGATCGTCGCCGCGATCGCGCTGTTCGCGATCGTCGGACCGATGCTCACCCAGAACCCGCGCAGCTCGGACAACCCGGCGCTCCTCCCGCCCCAGCCGGGGCACTGGCTCGGGACCACGAGCCTCGGGTACGACGTGCTGGCCCAGCTCGCCGAGGGCGCTCGCGGCTCGCTGCTCGTCGGCGTGGTCGCCGGGAGCCTCGCGATCGTCCTGTCGCTCGTGTTCGGCGTCGTTGCGGGCTACACCCGTGGCTGGGCCGACGAGGGACTGTCGCTGATCACGAACGTCATGCTCGTGATCCCCGGCCTGCCCCTCATGATCGTCGTGGCCAGCTACCTGCAGGTGCGCAGCCTGTGGGTCGTGGCCCTGATCCTCGGCGCGACGGCCTGGCCCGGCTCGGCGATCGTGCTCCGCTTCCAGGCACGCTCGCTGCGCAACCGGGACTACGTCTCGGCCGCCCGGGTTGCGGGCGAGCGTACGCCGCGCATCCTCCTGGTCGAGATCCTGCCGAACCTCCTGCCGCTCCTGACCGCTCAGTTCCTCTTCGCGGTCGTCCTCGCGATCCTCGGCGAGGCCGGGCTGTCCTACCTCGGCCTCGGCCCGAACGGGTCGATCACCTGGGGCACGATGCTCAACGAGGCGCAGGGCGGGTCGGCCCTGACCCGCGGCGCGTGGTGGTGGTTCATCCCGCCGGGTCTGCTGATCGCGGTCCTCGGCTGCGCGCTGAGCCTCGTCAACTTCTCGATCGACGAGGTCATCAACCCCCGGCTGCGGCAGGCGCCGGCCGCCGCCCGGAGCGTGCGCAAGGCTCGCAAGGCCGGGCTCGACATCACTGCCTACGACGGCGGGGATGGCCCCGCCGCGGTCCCCGCCGTCGGGGTGTCCGCCCCGCTGGGCGACGAGCCGAGGGAGAAGGTCCAGGCATGAGCATCCCCACGACGACGACGGCCGGGCGGCTGAGCTCGGCCGCGCCGGCCCGGTACCTGGCCGGCCACCGACCCGTGCTCACCGCGCACGACGTCTCGATCGAGTACGAGGTCAACCCGCCGGTCCACGCCGTCAAGGGCGTCTCGCTCACGCTCCACCGCGGCGAGATCCTCGGCCTGGCGGGCGAGTCGGGCTGCGGCAAGTCCACGCTCGCCTACGGGCTCAACCGGCTGTTGAAGCCCCCGGCGATCCTGCGGTCGGGCGAGGTGACGTTCCACGACGCCGGCGGCGCGGACATCGACGTCGTCGCTCTCGACGGCGACGCGCTGCGCGCGTTCCGGTGGGACAAGGTGTCGATGGTGTTCCAGGGCGCCATGAACTCTCTCAACCCGGTCCTCAGTGTGCGCGCCCAGCTCGAGGACGTGCTCACCACGCACCGCCCCCACCTGAGCAGGGCCGAGCGGGCCGGCCGGTGCGCCGAGCTGCTCAGGCTCGTCGGGGTGGACCCCTCGCGCCTCGGCGCCTACGCCCACGAGCTCTCCGGCGGCATGCGTCAGCGCGTCATGATCGCCATGGCGATGGCGCTCGAGCCGCAGGTCATGATCATGGACGAGCCGACGACGGCGCTCGACGTCGTCGTCCAGCGCGGCATCCTGCGCGAGATCATGATGCTGCGCGAGAAGTTCGGCTTCGCGGTCGTGTTCATCACCCACGACCTGCCGCTGCTGCTCGAGATCGCCGACCGCATCGCCATCATGCGCGACGGCGAGATCGTCGAGCTCGACACCGCCCAGCAGATCTACACCCAACCTCGGCACCCGTACACGCAGAGGCTGCTGTCGTCCTTCCCGAGCCTGCTCGGCGAGCGCGGCGACTTCGTGTACGGCGGGCCGGCCGCCACGGGAGGAGACGCGCGATGAGCACGCTGGAGGTCCGGAACCTCGTCAAGGACTTCAAGGTTCGCGGCGGCCTGCGCCGCAGCACGCTACGGGCCGTCAACGGCGTCTCGTTCACGCTGGAGGCGGGCAGGACGGTCGCGGTCGTGGGGGAGTCGGGCTCGGGGAAGTCCACGGTCGCGCGGATGATCGCCCAGCTCGAGACGCCGACCGAGGGGCAGATCCTGCTCGACGGCGCACCGATCGGGCGACGCGGCAGGGCACTGGCCGCCTACCGCCATCAGGTGCAGATGGTCTTCCAGGACCCGTTCGCCTCGCTCAACCCGTACCACGTGGTCGAGCACCACCTGACCAGGCCCCTGAAGATCCACGGCGTCGCCCGCGGCAAGGAGGTCCGCCCGGCCGTCCACGCGCTGCTCGAGCGCGTGAACCTCACCCCGCCCGAGCTGTATGCCGCCAAGCGGCCGCACGAGATGTCCGGCGGGCAGCGGCAGCGCATCGCGATCGCGCGGGCACTGGCACCGGGTGCGCGCTTCCTCGTCGCCGACGAGCCGGTCTCGATGCTCGACGTGTCGATCCGGCTGGGGGTGCTCAACCTGCTCGCGAGACTCCAGCGCGAGGAGAACCTCGGCGTGCTGTACATCACGCACGACCTCGCCACGGCCCGCCACTTCAGCGACGAGATCGTCGTGATGTACCGCGGCGACGTCGTCGAGCAGGGGCCGAGCGACGAGGTCATCCTCGACCCGCAGCACGACTACACCAAGACGCTCCTCGCCGCGGCGCCCGAGCCGTCGCGGCACGGACGCCTGCGGGGGGAGGTCCGGGCCGAGCTCGCGGGGCAGGCCGCGGCCGGGTACGAGGTGTACCCGGCCACGTGGTGAATCCACATTGCGGACCGTGTGTCTATGCGGCGAGATCGGTGAGGTACACGAAGTGGCGGACCCGGAGCAGACGGAAGGGACCACGGAGCATGCCCGTGAGGAGGAGGAGACCTTCACCCTGTTCCAGGAGCTGCGCGCGCTCGTACCGGTATGTTCGACCGCGCCGCTTGACCTCCACAGC
>VJZX01000040.1 GCA_009663185.1 Isoptericola halalbus | reverse complement strand
ACAGACGGTCACGCTCCAGGACGCGTTCCTGTTCGACTACTCCGCGGGCGTCGACGCCTCGGGCCGTTTCCTCGGGACCCCCGTTCCCACCGGTGTCCGGCCGCGGTTCACCGATCGGTTCGCCGATCTTGGGATCGCGTTGTCCCCGAGCGTCTTCGGCGACAGCATGTCAGGGGGTCGGCGATGAACAGCGCGTCCCTGCTCGGTGTGGGCGCCGTGGCGCTCGCGGTGCTCGTCACGGTCTACCTGCTGTTGACCCCAAGCGTGCGGGTGCCGCTCGAGCGGCGCCGGCCCGGCGTGGCGCCGACACCCGGCCTGCTCGAGCGCGGCGCGGGCTCGCTCACGACCGCCCTGGGCTCGGTGCTCAACCGCCGCGGCGGGTCCACCGTGGGCGGAGCGCTCGAGCTCGCCGGCATCCGTATGCGGCTGCAGGACGCCGCCTTCTTGCTTCTCGTCGCAACCGTCGTCGCAGGAGCACTCGGTTTCGTGCTGAGTGGGCCTCTCATCGCGCTGTTGCTCGCCGTGTTCGTCCCGGTCGCATTCCGCGTCTGGCTCCGGCTGCGGATCCGGCGTCGCCAGGCCGCCTTCGCCGACCAGCTCGAGGACACGCTCCAGCTCATCGCCGGCGCACTGCGCGCCGGGCACAGCCTCCTGCAAGCCCTCGACTCGGTGGCCCGCGAGGCCGAGGAACCGACGTCGGAGGAGTTCGCGCGCGTGGTCAACGAGACGCGCGTCGGTCGCGACCTGGCCACCACGCTCGAGGAGACCGCCGCCCGCACCGGCAGCCAAGACTTCGTCTGGGTCACCCAGGCCATCGCCGTCAACCGCGAGGTCGGCGGCAACCTCGCCGACGTGCTCGACGGCGTCGGGAAGACCATACGCGAGCGAGGACAGGTGCGCCGTCAGATCAAGGCGCTGGCCGCCGAAGGCAAGCTCTCGGCGATCGTGCTCATGGCCTTGCCGTTCGGCATCATCGGCTTCCTCGCGGTGGCCAACCCGGAGTACATCTCGGCCTTCACGAGCAGCCTCATCGGCTTCGCCATGATCGGCCTCTGCGTCGTCATGCTCGTCATCGGCGGCCTGTGGCTGCGCAAGACCGTCCGCATCCGCTGGTAGGGGAGCACCGCATCATGTCATCTTTGGCTCTTCCCGCCGTCGGCGCGCTGAGCGCCTCGCTCGGGTGGCTCGTCTGGGTCGTGCTCGACCCGGCGCGACGCGACCACCGCCGCGTGGTCGCGAAGCTCCGGCGCGGCTTCGGCGAGCCCGGCGCGGCTCTGGCCGGTGCGGGCGACGACGGGACCCTGACGGTCCCTGGTGCTCGTGTCCGGCTCGTCCGCCTGCTGACCCCGCGCGGCGTCGTCGGCCGGCTCGACCGGTTGCTGTCGCGCGCGGGCCGCCCGCCGGCATGGCCGCTCGAGCGACTCCTGGGCGCAAAACTCCTTCTCGTCATGGTCGCGGGCGGCCTGAGCCTCGCCTTCGCGAGCGCCGTCCCCGGCATGCTCACGGTCGTCCTGGGCCTGGTCGTCACGGTCGTGGCGTACTTCGTCCCCGAGCTGCTCCTGCACAGCCGCGGTCAGGAGCGGTCCCAGATGATCGGGTACGAGCTGGCCGACACGCTCGACCAGATGACGATCGCGGTCGAGGCCGGCCTCGGCTTCGAGGCCGCGATGGCACGTGCCGGGGAGACCGGTAAGGGCCCGCTGGCAGAGGAGCTGGTCCGCACGCTCCAAGACATCCGGATGGGACTGTCCCGCCGCCAGGCCTACGAGGCGCTCACACACCGCACCGACGTCCCGGACCTGCGCCGGTTCGTCCGCGCGGTGATCCAGGCGGACACCTATGGCATCGCGATCGCCGACGTGCTGCGCACGCAGGCGGCCGAGATGCGCATGAAGCGCCGCCAGCGAGCCGAGGAGAAAGCCATGCAGATCCCGGTCAAGGTCATCTTCCCCCTGATGTTCTTCATCCTGCCCGTGCTCTTCATCGTCCTGCTCGGTCCTGCCGTGATGGACATCGTCGCGGCCTTCTCATAGGCCCACCCGTGACCACCGAACTTCACCCCCGCACCGGGCAAGTTCAGCCCGCGGCGGACTCCCTGGACCAGCTGACGACCGTTAGCCTGGGGCTTGGGGGTGCGCCACAAGCAGAAACAGATGAGGCGCAATATTGCAAACAAGGCAATATCGCCGCATCGGAGAGATCGGGTACGGTATGGCCATGAGCGCGACGGAGACCGCGGTGGACGCACCCGAGATTGGGCTGAGAGAGCTCAAGAAGCAGATGACGCACGATGCGATCGCGCAAGCCGCGTTCCGTCTGACGCTCGAGAAGGGCCTCGACCACGTGACGATCGAGGAGATCGCCCGAGAGGCGATCGTGTCGCCGCGGACCTTCTCGAACTACTTCTCCTCCAAGGAGGAGGCCGTCGTCTCGGCGGGGTCCGAGGACCCGCAGGAGTTCCTGCCCGCGTTCCGCGAGGCGCTCGAGCAGGAGCCGCCGCTGCGGGCCCTGTGTCAGGTGCTGTCGGACTTCTACGCGAGCCGCACGGAGGAGCAGCTCGACCGCTCCCTGCAGCTCCTCGGTCTGGTGGAGCGCTACCCGTCGCTCCTGCAGGGCCAGGTCGGCCGGTTCGCGACGATCGAGGCAGAGCTCCGCGACGCCGTGGCCGAGCACACGGGTACGGACGCCGAGACGGACATGTACCCCTGGCTCATGGCCGCGGCGGGGATGGCCAGCCTCCAGGCCGCGCTGCGCCTGTGGGCGGCGTCGGGCCGCGGCGCCGACCACCTCGTGGAGCTGCTTCAGGACGCGTTCAACCAGTTCAGCGCGGGCCTTCCGGTTCCGGGTCGCTGACGCGCCGGCCGCGGAGCTCGCCGGGCCGGCGGCCGTTCTTCGCTATCGTGGCAGGCGATGGCTCCCGAGACGTCCAGCACTGACATCCTCGAACGGACCCCGGTCGCGACCGCCGACGACGGCGATGCACGCGTCGAGCGCTGGGAATCCCGCGCGGAGTGGCCGCTCGTCGGGGTGGCGGTGGTGTTCCTCGTCGCCTACGCGATCCCGATCGCAGATCCGGACGCCCCACCGCTCGTCCGCACGGTGTGCGGCTGGGTCGTCGGGCTGACGTGGGCGGCGTTCGCCGTCGACTATGTGGGCCGCCTTCTCGTCGCGGAGGACCGGATGCGGTTCGTGCGGCGCAATCTGCTGGACCTCGCGGTCGTGCTCCTGCCCATGCTCCGCCCGCTGCGGCTGCTGATGCTGGTCACGGCGATCCACAAGATCAACAAGGCGAGCGCGGGGCGACTGCGCGGTCAGGTCGTGGTCTACGCGGCGACCGGGTCGGTGCTGCTGATCCTCACCGGTGCGCTCGCCATCACGCAGGCGGAGCGGGACGTCCCCGGCAGCGCGATCGGCAACCTGGGCGACGGGTTCTGGTGGGCGCTCGTCACCATGACAACTGTGGGCTACGGGGACATGTACCCGGTAACGCCTTCCGGCCGGGTCATCGCGGTCGGCGTCATGGTGGGCGGGATCGCGCTGCTCGGCGTGGTGACGGCGACGCTCGCGTCGTGGCTGGTGCAGAAGGTCGATGAGACGGCGGAGGACCAGCACACGGCGACGCGCGGCCAGGTCGAGGCGCTCGCCGCGGAGGTCCGGGCGTTGCGCGCAGAGCTGGCCGCGCAGAACGGGCAGCGCGGCAAGTAGGACGCGCCGCGCCTTCACGCCGCGGCGAGCGCCTCCTCGAGCGCCGTCGCCACGCCGTCGTCGTCGTGCGACCCGACGACGGCGTCGGCGCACGCCAGCAGGTCGGGGTCGGCGTTCGCGACGGCGATGCCGCGGCCGGCCCAGCGGAGCATCGGCAGGTCGTTGGGCATGTCGCCGAACGCCCACACGTCGGTGCGGTCGATACCCAGGCGTGCGCACCAGCGCGCGAGCGCCGCGTCCTTCGTCACGCCTGGCGCCAGCAGCTCGGCGAGCCCGGCGGCTCCGGAGAACGCCAGGTGCGCACGGTCGCCCGCGACGCCGCGTACGCGGGCGAAGAACTCCTCCTGCTCGGGGTGGGTCGCCGCGCCCCGCGCGATGTGGCCGGGCTGCGTCGAGAGCCCCGACCCCGGACGCACCGCGAGCAGCTTGCCGACCGCAGCGCCGCCGTCGAGCACCTGCTCGACGGGGACGGCGCGCGCCGACGCCGGCAGGTGCGCCTCGTCCTTGGGGAACCACGGGTCGAACGCGGGTCCGTCGATGCGCTCGACGGCGAGCGCGACCCCCGGCACGGTGACCCTGAGGTCGGCGACGAGCGCACGGACTGCGACGTCGTCGAACCCGCAGACCTCGAGCGCCGATCCGTCGGCCAGGTCCCACACGGCGGCGCCGCCGAGGCAGATCACGCGGCCGTGCCGCCCGACGAGGTGCGCGAGCGCGTCGAGCCAGCGCGGCGGCCGTGCCGTCACGAACACGACCTCGGTTCCCGCCTCCTCGACCGTGGCGAGGAGGCGGCGGGTGCGCTCGGAGACGGTGCCGTCCGAGCGCAGGAGCGTGCCGTCGAGGTCGGTCGCGACCAGCCGGGGGAACCGGCCGGGACGGCTCACCGGTAGTTGGTGAACTGCAGCGCGACGTCGAGGTCGGCGGCCTTGAGCATCGCGATGACGGTCTGCAGGTCGTCGCGCGACTTGCTCGTCACGCGGACCTCGTCGCCCGTGATCTGCGTCTTGACGCCCTTGGGGCCCTCGTCGCGGATGAGCTTGGTGATCTTCTTGGCGTTGTCGCCGCTCAGGCCCTCCTTGAGCGTGGCGCCCAGGCGGTACTCCTTGCCAGAGGGCTGCGGCTCGCCGTCGCCAGTGTCGATCGCCTTGAGCGACACGCCGCGCTTGATGAGCTTGCTCTGGAAGACGTCCAGGACCGCCTTCACGCGCTCGGCAGAGTTGCCGACCATGAGGATGCTGTCGCCGCTCCACGCGATCGACGCGCCGACGCCCTTGAAGTCGTAGCGCTGCGAGATCTCCTTGGCGGCCTGGTTGAGGGCGTTGTCGACCTCCTGGCGGTCGACCTTGCTCACGATGTCGAACGACGAGTCGGCCACGGCGTGCTCCTTCGGTGCGTCGGTCAGGTTCTGGTGACCACCGTAGTGGGTTCCACGCTCCCAAGCCGGGCCGCGCGGGCCGCCCGTGTGCCGTCCACGGTCAGGACCGCGAGCGCGACCCACACGAGGCCGAACCCGGTCCAGCGGGTCGCCGACATGTGCTCGCCGAACACCAGCAGGCCGAAGAGGAACTGCAGCGCCGGCCCGAGGTACTGCAGCATGCCGACCACGCTGAGCGGCAGGCGCCGCGCGGCGCCGGAGAACAGGAGCAGCGGCAGCCCTGTGATGATGCCCGTGGCAGCGAGCAGGAGCGCGTGGCCCACGCCGTGGACGCCGAACGTGCTCGACCCGACCGCCACGAGCCAGGCCAGGTACGCGAGGGCGACGGGCGTTGCGACGGCTGTCTCGACCGCGAGCCCCGGCAGTGCGCCGACCGTGCGGCCGACGCGGTTCTTGAGCAGCGAGTACGTGCCGAAGGATCCGGCGAGCGCGAGCGCGATCCACGGCAGGCCGCCCACACCCGTCGAGATGACGACGACGGCCACGGCGCCGAATGCGACCGCGACCCACTGCGCCGGCCGCAGCCGCTCGCGGAGCACGACGACGCCGAGCAGCACCGTCAGCAGCGGGTTGATGAAGTAGCCGAGCGCGGCGTCGAGCACGTGACCGCTGAGCACGCCGTACACGTAGACCGTCCAGTTGGTCACGATGAGCGCGGAGGCAGCCGCGAGGATGCCGAGCGTGCGCGGGGAGCGCACGGCGGCCACGAGGCCGCCGAACCCTCGGGTCGCCGCGAGGAGCACGGCGCAGAAGACCAGCGACCAGACGACGCGGTGCGCGATGATCTCGAGCGAACCGGCCGGCTCGAGCAGCGGGAAGAACAGTGGCATGCCGCCCCACAGGAGGAAGGCGCCGACTCCCAGCGGCAGGCCCCAGCGATCCTGGGTGGGCGGGCTGTTCACGAGCACACAGTACGGCCGGGCACCGACGCCGGGGCCGCGGGTGACGGGCGCCACGGCCTACGGATTTCCTGCGACGGCACTCGGGACGTTATTGTTCTGTCCCGCGAGGCCGTCAGGCCCCGCACGGCAGGTTGCCCGAGCGGCCAAAGGGAGCTGACTGTAAATCAGCCGCGTCATGCTTCGGGGGTTCGAATCCCTCACCTGCCACCGCACCAGACGGGGCGTCACCCTCTTGGGTGACGCCCCGTCTGCGTCCCAGGCAAGGCCCCGGCGACCGGGCTGGCGGTGCGATCCAGCGGGCGCCTGTGCGGATTTCACCTGGCGCCGGAAGCCGTGTAAAGTCTTCCCCGCTGCCCCGATAGCTCAGTCGGCAGAGCATCTCCATGGTAAGGAGAAGGTCAAGGGTTCGATTCCCTTTCGGGGCTCTGTGACGTGCGCGGGGCCGCCCACCGGAATACGGGCGGGCGGTCCTGCGTTCTAGTCACGCGCGGCGGGGTAGCTCAGCTGGTCAGAGCGCACGACTCATAATCGTGAGGTCGCGGGTTCGAGCCCCGCCCTCGCTACCAACACCAAACGGTTCGACGGCCGGCGTCGGACCGACCTGTTCCTTGACGCACGTTGCGCCTTCCGGGGGCGTGAGAGGTGACACACCATGGCTGCCAAGAGCGCGGACGTCCGCCCGAAGATCACGCTCGCCTGCACGGAGTGCAAGGAGCGGAACTACATCACGAAGAAGAACCGGCGCAACGACCCGGACCGTCTCGAGATGAAGAAGTTCTGCCCTCGCGACGGCAAGCACACGATCCACCGCGAGACCCGCTGACGCCGGGCCGAAAGACCTCTAACCGACAGCCGCGTCCAGATGGCGAACGCTGACTTCGCGGGCCGGGAGTACCCGGCCACGGCCCCCTACAGCGTGGGGCGCGAGAAGATCCGCGAGTTCGCCACGGCAGTCGGTGCCACGCACCCCGCGCACCACGACCTCGTCGCGGCGCGGGGTGTCGGCTATCCGGATCTTGTCGCGCCGCCCACGTTCGCCGTGGTGATCGCCCAGCGCGCCGAGTCCCGGTACATCTCCGACCCCGAGGCCGACGTCGACTTCTCGCGGGTCGTGCACGCGGACGAGAAGTTCGTGCACCACCGTCCGATCGTCGCCGGCGACGAGCTGGTCACGGTCCTGCACGTCGACTCCGTCACCGAGCGGGCCGGGATCGCGATGGTCACCACGCGCTGCGAGATCTTCGCCGACGGGCCCGACGACGACGCCCGCGAGCGTGTCGCGACCGTGATGTCCAGCCTCGTCATCCGCGGGGAGGACTTCTGATGAGCACGCCTCCCGTCGTGATCGAGCTCGTCGTCGGCGACGTCGTCGGCACCCGCGAGATCGCGCTCGACCGCGCCGCGCTCGTGCGCTACGCCGGGGCCAGCGGTGACTTCAACCCGATCCACTGGGACGAGTCCTTCGCGACCGAGGTCGGCCTTCCGGGCGTCATCGCGCACGGCATGCTCACCATGGGCTCGGTCATCGGCGTCGTCGTCGACTGGGCCGGCGACCCGGGCGCCGTCGTCGAGTACCAGGCGCGCTTCACCCGGCCGGTGCCCGTGCCCGTGCGCGGGAACGCCGTCGTCGAGGTCGCCGCGACGATCGGCGCGATCGACGCCGAGGCCGGGACGGTGCGCGTCGACCTGACCGTCACCCACGAGGGCGCCAAGGTCCTCGGCCGCGCGCAGGCCGTCGTCCGCCTCTGACGCGACGTCGCGCGTCCTTCGCCGAGGTAGAACGGATCTCGCCCGGAGTGACGCGTAGTCCGCTTCTACCTCGCGTGGGTTCGTTCTTCCTCGCCGAGGGAGTGGACATCTCCAGCATCGACGCCTGGCCACCTGCTAGGTTGACGTCGATCCCACGGGAGCCCCGACGCAGGGGCTGAGATCGGGCTGACGCGGCCCGGACCGTCGAACCTGACCGGGTCATGCCGGCGTAGGAAGTTGGAGAGTCATGTCGCACCTTGCGCAGTCGCGCGCGCTCGCATTCGAGCGCGACGCCGAGTCCGGGATCTGCGTCCCGGTCACCGAGATCACCCTGGCGCCGTCGCCCGACGGCACCCCGAACCCGCCCGTGCGCGTCTACCGGACCGAGGGTCCGACCGGCGAACCGACGCGCGGGCTCCCGCCGCAGCGGTCCGCTTGGATCGAGGCCCGCGGGGACACCGAGACCTATGAGGGTCGCCCGCACGACCTCGCCGACGACGGCCGCGGCGCCCGGCGCAGGGGCGCGGCGTCGGACGAGTGGCGCGGTGAGCGCCGGCCACCGCGGCGCTCCGTCCCGGGACGCACCGTCACGCAGATGCGCTACGCGCGCCGCGGCGAGGTCACGCCCGAGATGCGGTTCGTCGCGCTGCGCGAGGGGGTCGACGTCGAGCTCGTGCGCCGCGAGGTCGCCGCGGGCCGGGCGATCATCCCCGCCAACATCAACCACCCCGAGTCCGAGCCGATGATCATCGGGCGCGCGTTCACGGTGAAGGTCAACGCGAACATCGGCAACTCCGCGGTGCACTCCTCGATCGCCGAGGAGGTCGAGAAGCTCCAGTGGGCCACGCGCTGGGGTGCCGACACCGTCATGGACCTGTCCACGGGCGACGACATCCACACCACCCGCGAGTGGATCCTGCGCAACTCGCCCGTGCCGATCGGCACGGTCCCGGTGTACCAGGCGCTCGAGAAGGTCGACGGCGACGCCTCGCGGCTGAGCTGGGAGGTCTACCGCGACACCGTGATCGAGCAGTGCGAGCAGGGCGTCGACTACATGACCGTCCACGCGGGCGTGCTGCTGCGCTACGTGCCGCTGACGGCGAACCGGGTCACCGGCATCGTGTCCCGTGGCGGGTCGATCATGGCCGGCTGGTGCCTCGCGCACCACGAGGAGAACTTCCTCTACACGCACTTCGACGAGCTGTGCGAGATCTTCGCCCGGTACGACGTCGCGTTCTCGCTCGGTGACGGGCTGCGGCCGGGCTCGCTCGCCGACGCGAACGACGCCGCGCAGTTCGCCGAGCTCGACACGCTCGCAGAGCTGACCAAGCGTGCCTGGGAGTACGACGTGCAGGTCATGGTCGAGGGCCCCGGCCACGTCCCGCTGCACCTCGTGCGCGAGAACGTCGAGCGACAGCAGGAGCTGTGCGACGGCGCCCCGTTCTACACGCTCGGCCCGCTCGTGACCGACATCGCGCCCGGCTACGACCACATCACCTCGGCGATCGGCGCGACCGAGATCGCGCGGTACGGCACGGCGATGCTGTGCTACGTCACGCCCAAGGAGCACCTGGGGCTGCCCAACCGCGACGACGTCCGCACCGGCGTCGTGACGTACAAGATCGCGGCGCACGCGGCGGACGTCGCCAAGGGCCACCCGGGCGCGCGCGACCGCGACGACGCGCTGTCCAAGGCACGGTTCGAGTTCCGCTGGCGCGACCAGTTCGCGCTCTCGCTCGACCCGGAGCGCGCCGAGGAGTACCACGACGAGACCCTCCCCGCCGAGGCGGCGAAGACCGCACACTTCTGCTCGATGTGCGGGCCCAAGTTCTGCTCGATGCGTATCTCGCAGGACATCCGCGACGAGTTCGGCGACGCCCAGGCGCAGGCGGCGATCGTCGGGATGGAGCAGAAGGCGGAGGAGTTCCGCGCCTCGGGCGGGGAGGTCTACCTGCCCACGCCTACCGTCCGCTGACGATCCGTCTGTGCGGGCATCCGTGCGGCCGCTCCCGCTCCGGGGGCGGCCGCACGCGTTCTCTGGGAGCGCACCCGTTCTCACATGCTGGATCCCGGATGGTGTCCTCGCTTAGGTGTTCCTAAGTTAGGCAAGCCTGGCCTCAGTCGCTTGGACTGAGGCCGACTGCTGCCCGCCCCGAGGAGGCCCTGGACGATGCCCACACCGCTGCCGACGGCGACCGACCCACTGCTGCGCGGCCCGAGCTCCGCGCACTACGCCGCCACGCTGCACGACGTCGTCGACGACGTCGCGGCTCGCATCGCAGCCGTCAGCCAGCCGTTCTGCGGCGCGAGCCGCGCCGAGCTGGCCGAGCTCGTCGACGCCGTCGACCTCGACGCCCCCGGTGTCGGCGACGGCCCGGCCCTGCGCGAGGTCGCGGACCTCTACGCGTCGCACGCCGTGTGGTTCCACCACCCCGCCTACGCCGCGCACCTGAACTGCCCCGTGACGGTCTCCGCCGTCGGGGCCGAGGCCATGCTCGCGGCGATCAACACCTCCGTGGACACCTACGACCAGTCGACCGTCGCCACGCTGATGGAGCGCCGGCTCGTCGAGTGGACAGCCGAGCGCATCGGGTTCGCCGGCGGCGACGGCGTGTTCACCTCGGGTGGGACGCAGTCCAACCTCCAGGCGCTGTTCCTCGCTCGCGAGCAAGCGCTGACCGGCGCCGACGGCGCCCGGCTGGTCGGCGGCGAGCGCCGCGACCGCCTCGCCCGCCTGCGCGTGCTCGCCACCGCCGCGAGCCACTTCTCGGTCGCCAAGTCCGCCCTCCTTCTGGGGCTCGACGACGACGCCGTCATCGAGGTCGCGACCGACGCCACGGGCCGCATGGATCCCGACGCGCTCGCCGCCGCCCTGGTCGCCACGGTGCGGCGCGGCGACGTCGTCATGGCCGTCGTCGCCACGGCCGGCACCACCGACCGCGGCCGCATCGACCCGCTCGACCAGATCGCCGACGCGTGCGACGCCGTCGGCGCGTGGCTGCACGTCGACGCCGCCTACGGCGGAGGGCTACTCGTCTCGCCGACGCGGCGGCACCTGCTCCGCGGGATCGAGCGCGCCCGCAGCGTGACGGTCGACTTCCACAAGACGTTCTTCCAGCCGGTGTCCTCGAGCGCGATCGTCGTGCGCGAGCCAGCCGACCTCGTGCGCACCGCCTGGCACGCGGACTACCTCAACCCGGCGGCCGACGGCGAGATCAACCAGGTCGACCGCTCGTTGCAGACCACGCGCCGCTTCGATGCGCTCAAGCTCTGGGCCACGCTGCGGGCCGTCGGAGCCGACGGGGTCGGGTGCATGGTCGACGCCGTGTGCGACCTCGCGGCGGCCGTGCACGCCGACCTCGCGGACGACCCGGAGCTGCGGCTCGTCGCGCCGACGGACCTGTCGACCGTGCTGTTCCGCTACGAGCCCGACGGCGTCACCCCGGAGCAGGCCGACGCGCTCGTGCCGCAGGTCCGGCGCGTGCTCTTCGACTCGGGCCGGGCGCTCGTCGCCAAGACCGTCATCGACGGCCGGCCGTGCCTCAAGCTCACGCTGCTCAACCCCGACGTCACGCTCGACGAGGTCCGCGCGGTGCTCGATCTCGTCCGCGACGCCGCGCACGGCCTGCTCGCCGGGGAGGCGCTCGCGGCCGACGCGGCGCCGCCGTGCCGCGGCGTGCACCCGCGGCTCGACCGGGTCGCCGCGACGTCGGCCGCGATGCCGGCCGAGATGCCTGCCAAGACCGAGGAGGCCGCGCGATGACGTCCCGCACCTACGACGTCGTAGGCGTCGGTATCGGTCCCTTCGGCCTCGGGCTGGCCGCGCTCGCGGAGCCCCTGCCCGACGTCGACGCCGTCTTCCTCGACCAGAGGGCCGGCTTCAGCTGGCACCCCGGCATGATGCTCGACGGCGCCACGATCCAGGTGCCGTTCCTCGCCGACCTGGTCACGATGGCCGACCCGACGTCGCCGTACTCGTTCCTCGCGTTCCTCAAGGCCACGGGCCGGCTCTACCCGTTCTACGTCCGCGAGTCCTTCTACCCGCTGCGCTCGGAGTACGACCAGTACTGCCGCTGGGTCGCCGACCGGCTCGACTCGCTGCGCTGGGGCCGGCGCGTCGTCGCCGTCGAGCACGACACCGCGAGCGACGAGTACGTCGTGACCGCCGTGCGCAGCGGCGGGCCCGACGACGGCGAGCGCGAGACCTACCGCGCCCGGCACGTCGTGCTCGGCGTGGGCACGACGCCGCGGCTGCCCGCGCCGCTCGCCGACCTCGCCGGTGCCTGGCGCGCCGGCCAGGCCGGGCCGGGACCGGTGATCCACTCGGCCGAGTACCTGCCGCACCGGGACGCGCTGCAGGCTGCGGGCGCCATCACCGTCGTCGGCTCGGGCCAGTCCGCCGCCGAGGTCTACCGCGACCTGCTCGAGGACGTCCACGGGAGCGGTGGGAGGGTGGGTTACCGCCTGGACTGGGTGACGCGCTCGCCGCGGTTCTTCCCCATGGAGTACACCAAGCTCACGCTCGAGATGACCTCGCCCGAGTACACCGACCACTACCGCTCGCTGCCGGCCGACCTGCGCGACCGGCTCGGGCGCGAACAGCGCAGCCTGTACAAGGGCATCAGCGGCGACCTGGTCGACGACATCTACGACACCCTCTACCGCCTCTCGGCCCTCGGTCGGCAGGTGCCGACCACGCTCCTGACCGACACCGAGGTCGTCGCCGCACGGCACGACGCCGCCACGGGCGAGCACGTGCTCACGCTGCGGCACGCGCAGCTCGGCCGCGAGGTCGAGCACCGCACCCGGGCGGTCGTCGCGGCGACGGGGTACGGGGCCGGCGTGCCGGAGTTCCTCGACCCCGTGCGCGAGCGGCTCCGTCTCGACGCGCGCGGACGCTTCGACGTCACGCGCGACTACTCGGTCGACGTCGCGGACCGCATCCACACGGTGGGCGGCGAGGAGCACACCCACGGTGTCACCGCCCCCGACCTGGGGTTCGGGCCGTGGCGCAGCTCGGTGGTGCTCGCCAAGGTGACCCGACGGGAGCCGTACCCGGTCGAGCGCGGCATCGCGTTCCAGACGTTCGGCCTGCCCGGCGGGACGCCGGGTGACGACGCGCCGGGACACGGCTCGACGGGAACCGGGCGCGTGACGACGGAGGCGGCCCGATGAGCACGACGACGGCTCCTGCATCGACACTCTTCGCGACTCGCACGCGCGGCGGGACGCTCACGATCGAGCCGGTGGTGCCCGCGCGCGACGCGGCGCTGCTGCAGGGCTGGCTGGCCCACCCGGCGTCGGCGTTCTGGCGCATGGGCGACCTCGACGTCGACCAGGTGCGCGAGTACCTCGTCGGCGTCGTCGCCGACCCGCACCAGGACGCGTGGCTCGGCCGGCGCGACGGCGAGCCGCTGTTCCTCGTCGAGACGTACGACCCGGCGCGGGTGCTGCTTGCAGGCGTGCACGACGCGCTGCCCGGCGACCTCGGCATGCACCTGCTCGTCGCGCCGCCGCCCGCGGAGCCCGGCGTGCGGGTGCGCGGGCTCACCGACGCGGTCATGTCCGCCGTCGTGCGGTTCTGCCTCGGCGCGGCGCCCGACGGCGGGAGGGACGCGCTGCGGGTCGTCGTCGAGCCCGACGTGTGGAACGCCGCCATCGCGGCCAAGAACGCCGCAGCCGGGTTCCGCGTGCTGCGCGAGGTCGAGCTGACCGACGGCGGCCACACGAAGCGCGCCGCGCTGTCGGTGTGCACGCGAGACGACTTCGCCGCCTCGCCGCTCGGCGACGGCGTCGAGCTCGCGTCGCACCTGCGCGCCGACCTGGCAGCCCACTCCCACCGGCACCTGGTCGCCAAGGCGCTCGCCGAGCTCGCGCACGAGCGGCTGTTCCGGCCGGACGCCGACGGGCCAGGCGCCGACGAGCAGGAAGGCTCAGGCCGGTACCGGCTCGTGCTCGACGGCGTGACCTACCGGTTCGCGGCCCGGACCTTTGCGCTCGAGCACTGGGTCGTCGACCCGGCCTCGATCACGCGGACGGCGACAGACCCGGAGGGCGAGCGGGAGCTTCCCGTCGACGTGCTCGAGCTCGTGCCCGAGCTGCAGCCGCTGCTCCGGGTCCCCGACGACCTGCTCGCGGTGTACCTCGAGGAGCTGTCCTCGACGCTCGCGGCCGCGGCGGCCAAGCGCGAGCGCGAGCTCGCCGGCGACTCGCCCGACGTCGCGGGTCTCGTCGAGGCGACCTCCTCGGCGGGTGCGGCGGTCCCCTCAGGGACCGCGGCGCCCCGCGTCGTCGACGCGGCGGCCGACGCCCGCCGTCGGGCCGAGACGTTCCAGACGGTCGAGGCCGCGATGACCGAGGGCCACCCGGGGTTCCTCGCCAACAACGGCCGCATCGGGTTCTCGCTCGACGACTACCGCGCGTACGCGCCCGAGCGCGGCGGGCGGCTGCGTCTGCTGTGGCTCGCCGCACGGCGCGAGCACACCCACCTCGCGCTCGGCGCGGACCAGAGCGAGGCCGGCCTGTACACCGCGGAGCTCGGCGGCGCCGAGCGGGCCGCGCTCGCCGACCGGCTCGCCGCGCGCGGCCTGGACCCGGCCGACTACCTCTACCTGCCCGTCCACCCCTGGCAGTGGCAGCACCGGGTGCCGATCACGTTCGCGGCCGACGTCGCGCGCGGCGACCTGGTGCCGCTCGGCCCGGGCGCGGACGAGTACACGCCGCAGCAGTCGATTCGCACCATGTTCAACCGCACGCGGCCCGAGCGGCACTACGTCAAGGTCGCGCTCGCGGTCCAGAACATGGGGTTCCTGCGGGGGCTCTCGCCGGCGTACATGCGAGCCACGCCCGCGATCAACGACTGGGTCGCGGACCTCGTGCACGGCGACGCGACGCTGCGCGGCGCGGGATTCGGCGTGCTGCGCGAGGTCGCCGCGATCGGGTACACGGGCGACGTCTACCACCGCACGCCCCAGCCCAACGCGCACCGCAAGATGCTCGCGGCTCTCTGGCGGGAGTCGCCGCTGCCGCGCACGGCGCCGGGGGAGCGGCTCGCGACCATGGCGAGCCTGCTGCACCGCGACGCGTCGGGGGCCGCGCTCGCGACGGCGCTGGTCCGTGCGTCGGGCCTGCGTCCGGACGACTGGGTGCGCGCCTACCTCGATGCCTACCTGTACCCGCTCGTGCACTGTCTGCTCGCCCACGACCTGGCGTTCATGCCGCACGGGGAGAACCTCGTGCTCGTGCTGCGCGACCACGTGATACGCAGGGTCTTCATGAAGGACATCGGCGAGGAGGTCGCGGTGCTCGGCGAGCGGGCGCTGCCCGGCGACGTCGAGCGCGTGCGCGCCGTCGTCGACGACACCGAGAAGGCGCTCGCGATCTTCACCGACGTGTTCGACGGCGTCCTGCGGCACCTCGCGGGCATCCTGGCGGTCGACGGCGTGCTGGCCGAGGACCGCTTCTGGGCGCTCGTGGCCGAGACGATCGACCGGCACCGCGAGGAGCACCCTGGACTGCACCCCGGCCTCCACGGAGGGGTCGACCTGCGCGCCCCGCGGTTCGCGCACTCTTGCCTCAACCGGCTGCAGCTGCGCAACACGCTGCAGATGGTCGACCTCACCGACCAGTCGAGCTCGCTCATCTACGCCGGGACCCTGGCGAACCCGGTGGCGCGATGAGCGCGTTCGAGGTCCTCCGTGACCGGTGGGGCGTCCCGCACGTGCGTGCGGCCACGGAGCTCGACCTCGCCTACGGGCAAGGCTTCGTGACCGCGCGCGACCGGGGCTGGCAGGTCGAGGTCGACCGGTGGCGCGCTGAAGGACGGCTTGCCGCCCGGTTCGGGCCGGGCGGCCTCGAGTGGGACCGGTTCGCGGTGCGGGTTCGCCTGGCCGACACCGCGCAGCGGGTCTGGGCGGCGCTCGACGAGCCCGAGCGGGACTGGGTCGCGGCATACGCGGGCGGCGTGAACGCCGGGCTTGCCACCGGAGGGCGGGACGTGCCGGAGATGCCGGCGCTTCAGCGGGCCTGCGGGGGCGCACCGCTGCCCGAGCACGAACCGTGGCCCGACTGGGCCCCGATCGGCGTCTTCCTGGTCAACCACGTGCTGTTCAGCGGCTTCCCGCATCTCCTCTGGCGCGAGCACGTCGACCGCACGCTCGGCGCCGACCCCGCCCTGTTCGCCGCCGACGGCGGACCGTCGTCGGGCTCCAACGCGTGGGCGCTCGCGGGCTCGGGCACGGCGTCGGGCCAGCCGTTGCTCGCCGGCGACCCGCACCGGCTGCTCGAGCTGCCCGGCGTCTACCAGCAGGTCCGGCTCGCGTGCTCCGAGTACGACGTGCTCGGCCTCGCGTTCCCCGGCGTGCCGGGTGTGCTGCACTTCGGGCACGCGCAGGTGCCCGACGACCGCGGGCCTCACGACGACGAGCCTGCTGCCCGCCCGTCGGTCGCCTGGGGCATCACCAACGCGATGGCGCACCACGTCGAGCTGTTCCGGGAGGACGACGCGTCGCTGCGCGGCGCCGCGTCGGGCGTCGAGCGGGTTCCCGTGCGGGGCGGCGCGCCGGTGGACGTGCGGTGGGTCGAGACCGAGCGCGGGCCGCTCGTCACGGACGTCCACTCCGTGCGCTGGCCTGTGCGGGCGACCGCGGACGCCGGGGTCGCGGCATGGCGCCGACTCCAGCGGACGCGGACCGCGCGTGACGTCGCGACGGCGTTCGCCGGGTGGGTCGACCCGGTCAACCGGGTGCTCGCGGCCGACTCGGCCGGCGAGGTACTGAGCCTGACCGCCGGACGCGTGCCCGAACGTCTCGAGCACGAGCGGGCCGTGCCCCTGCCCGCTGACGCGCCGCTGCCGCCGTGGCGGACGTTGCCGGAGCCGGCCCGGGTGACCGACGTCGCCGTCGACGCGAACGAGCGCCCGACGCGCTGCCAGATCGCGCTCGGCTACGCGTACGCCCCGCACCGGGCCGACCGCATCCGCGCGCTGCTCGCGACGCCGGCCGAGGGCGACGAGACGCCGCAGTCCCAGGAACGCATCCATGCCGACACCCGCGACGGCGGGGCGGTGGCGCTCGTGGCGTGGCTCGCCGGCGTCGTGCCGGGCGCGCTCGAGCCGGCCGTGCAGCACGCCGCCGAGCGCCTGCGCGCGTGGGTCACCGGCGGTGCTCGGATGGACGCCGGCTCGCCCGACGCGGGTCTGTTCATGCGGTGGCGGCACGCGCTCGTGCGTCGCGTCGCGGCGCACCCGGCGGTCGCTCCCCTCCACGCGCCGCACGGTCACCCGGTCCTCTTCGCGCCGTGGCTCGACGTCACCGCGCGGGTCGGCGACGGCCTGGAGCGGCTGCTCGCGGCCGGGCGGCTCGTCGAAGGCGGGCCAGTGATCGACGCGCCGGCCGAGGCCTTTGCCGCGCTGGCCGAGGTCGTGGCCGACGGCGACGAGCCGGCGCCGGCCACCACCTGGGGCGAGCTGCACACGCTCGCACCGCTGCACGCGCTGGCGGAGGTGACTGGCGTCGACGCGTCCCAGGTCCCGGGGGTGCCGGAGCAGCTGCGGTCTCCCCTGTCGGGGGCGGGCGACACGGTCCGCTGCACCGGGTCCGTGCCGGGCGTGACGTACACGGCATCGCGCGGGTCGGTCGCGCGGTGGGTCTGGGACCTGTCCGACCGGCGTCGCAGCCGGTGGGGAGTCCCGTTCGGCACGAGCGGGGACCCGCGCTCGGAGCACTTCGCCGACCAGCACCCGGCGTGGGCCGCCGCGGGCACGACCGAGATCGAGACCGAGTGGGCGCGGCTGCGCCCAGAGCCCGTGGAGGCACGATGACGGCGGGCACGACAGGACCCGTGGACACCGGGGCGCGCCGGCTGCGCGCGGGCGCGCGTGGGCAGGAGGTGTGGCGCGGCGACTTCGGAGCCGCCGGGACCGTGACCGCGCACGTGCTCGATCCGGTGGGCGACCTGGACGTGCTGCACGAGTGGGTCACTCGGCCCTACGCCGGCTTCTGGGGGCTCGGCGAGCTCACGCCCGACGAGCTGCGCGAGACGTACGAGTTCGTCGACTCGCTGCCGACGCACCACGCCTACCTGCTGCGGTGGGACGGCGAGCCCGTCGTGCTGCTGCAGCTCTACCATCCCGAGGACGACCCGGTCGCCGAGGCCTACGAGGTGCAGCCCGGCGACCTGGGGATGCACTTCTTCAAGGGCGGGCACGGTCCGGCCGAGCTTCCTGGCGGCTTGTCGGCGTGGAGCGTGCTCGGGCCGGCGGTGCTCGGCTTCGCCCTGGCCGAGCCGGGCGTGCGGCGGCTCGTCGTCGAGCCCGACGCGCGCAACCGGCCCGCGATCGCGCGCATGACCGCGTTGGGCTTCGAGCCGGCCGGGGAGGTGTCGTTCGAGTCCCCCCAGGGGCCGAAGACGGCGCTGCTCGCGTTCTGCTCCCGCGAGCTCGCGACGTAGAACCTCTACCGCCGAGGTAGAGCGCCGGTTGAGACCGCCGTTCTACCTCGGCGCGGGGCCGGTCGTCGTGCCGATCGTGAGGCCGACGTCCAGCGTCGTGGTCGTGGGCTCGGCTCCGGCCAGCAGCCCGATGACGGCCTGGCCCAGTGCGGCCCCCTTCGCGCGCAGCGGCTGGTGCACGCTCGTGAGAACGTCGGGGGAGAGCCACGGCAGGTCGATGCCGTCGAAACCGGCGATCGAGACGTCGTCGGGCACCCGCAGCCCGAGCTCGCGCGCCGCGATGACGGCGCCCGCGGCGCGCAGGTCGGAGTGCGCGATGATCGCCGTCGGGCGCTCGGAGGCAGGCACCCATGCGCCGAGGATCTCCGTCGCCGCGTCGCGGCCGTGCTCGACGAGCGACGCGGGCGTCTCCCACGTCAGCACCGGTTCGACGACGTCGCGCACGCCCGCGAGCCGGTTGCGGGTGGGCGCCCGGTCGACCCTGGCGAGCCGCGCGGCGTCGACGGGGCCCGAGCGCTCGTCGCGCCCGAACGGCAGCGTGATCTCGGCGATGCGCGTGTGCCCCAGCTCGACGAGGTGCCGGACCGCATCGGCCGTCCCCGCGCGGTCGTCGATCCCCACGAGCGGTGCATCCTCGACCGCTCGCCCCTCGCCCACGACGACGGGCACGCCGCGCCGCTGGAGGGCGTCGAGCGTCGGGTCCGCGGAGAGGACGCCCCACACGAGCACGGCCACGTCCATCGCCGCACTCTCCACCAGCGGGTCGACGGTCACCGGCCCCGGACCGTCCGTGCCGGCGCACACACCCGGGATGAGCAGGACGCCGAGGCGCTCCTCGCCGAGCACGTCCGCCAGCCCGTCGAGCACCTGAACCGAGACCGGGTCGCGGAACGCGCGCCCCAGGTGGTCCCCGATCACGACGCCGACGATCCCGGAGCGCCCCGACCTCAGCTGGCGGCCGAGCGGGTTCGGGCCGGTATACCCGAGCTCGGCCGCTGCGGCGAGGACCTTGTCACGCGTCTCGGTGGTGATCGGGCCCGCGCCGGAGAAGGCGAGCGACGCCGTCGACACCGACACGCCCGCGACCTCGGCGACCCTGGCCAGCGTGGGGCGGCTGGGGTGGGTGCGGCCCATGGGGCTCCCTTCCGTCCGGACGGGCCGACAGCCTACCGCCGTCGGGCCCCGCTCGCCCGAAACGATTTGACTGGCGCGTCGCATGGGGCGAACGTCGTGGGGTGAGCACTCCGTCGACCGTGGCTCCGCATGCCGTGCGCGCCGCCTCGCTGGCCGTCTTCGTCGTCTTCGCCGTCGCCGGCTTCGGATTCGCGAGCTGGGCGTCGCGCATACCGTTCGTCCGGGACGGCCTCGACTTCTCCGAGGAGCAGATGGGGCTCCTGCTGCTGACCGGTGCCGTCGGCTCGCTCATCGCCCTCCCGCTGTCCGGCATGATCTCCGCACGGCTCGGAGCCGCGCGCACCGTCCTGCTCTTCGCGGTCATCTCGTCCGTCGGCTACGTCCTCGTGTCGTTCGGTGTGCAGGCGGGCACGCCGCTCTGGGCACGCGTCGGCCTGTTCGTCGCCGGTGTCGGTGTCGGGGTGTGGGACGCCGCGATGAACCTCGAGGGGGCGACCGTCGAGCAGCACCTCGGGCGCTCGATCATGCCGCGGTATCACGCGGGGTTCTCGGTAGGCACGGTCGCTGGCGCGGGCATCGGCAGCGTCGTCGCGCACGCGCAGGTGCCGCTGACCTGGCATCTCAGCACGGTGATGGCGATCGACGTCGTCCTGGTCGTCCTGTGCGTGCGCGCGTTCCTGCCGACCCACGGAGTCGACGGGGCCGCAGACACCATCGAGGCCGCGCGCGTCGCCGCCGAGGCGCACGTGACCGACGCCGCCGCCGACCCTGCCACGGCCGTCGAGCCCGGTCACGGCCACTCGCTGCGCGACACCCTCGCCACGTGGCGCGAGCCGCGCACGCTGCTCATCGGCCTCGTCGTCCTCGCCGCGGCGCTGACCGAGGGCGCCGCGAACGACTGGGTCAGCCTCGCCGTCTACGACGGCTTCGGCACCACCGAGGGCGTCGGCGCGCTGGGCCTGGCCGTGTTCCTCGCCGCGATGACCGGCGCGCGCCTGGCCGGGACGGCGCTCATCGACCGGATCGGACGCGTGCCGGTGCTGCGGCTCAGCGGCCTGGCCGCGCTCGTCGGCGTGAGCGTGTTCGCCGTCGTGCCGTCGCTCTGGATCGCACTGCTCGGCGTGGTCGTCTGGGGTGCGGGCGCCGCGCTCGGCTTCCCCCTGGGCATGTCCGCGGCGTCCGACGACCCGCGGCGCGCTGCCCTGCGGGTGTCCGTCGTCTCGACGATCGGGTACTCCGCGTTCTTCGTGGGCCCGGCGCTCATCGGCTTCCTCGCCGCGCACACCGGGTACCGGCTGGCGCTGCTCGTCATCGCCGTCCCGGTCGCGATCGGGCTGCTCGTGGCCGGGGCGGCGAAGCCGCTGCCGCCGGAGCGCCAGGGCGATCCGTCTACGCTGGACCGGTGACCCTCCCGATCGAGACCACTCCCACGACGGCGAGCGCGGACTCCGCGCCGGAGCGCGAAACGGCGTCGCCGAGCCTCGGAGAACTGACGACGTTGCGCGTGGGCGGACCGGCGGGCGCCTACGTCGAGGCGGAGACCGAGGCAGAGCTGATCGACGCGGTACGCACGGCCGACGAGTCCGGCATGCCGCTCCTCGTGGTCGGTGGCGGGTCGAACCTGCTCGTGGCGGACGAGGGGTTCGACGGCGTCGTGGTGCGCGACGTGCGTCAGGGCATCGACGCAGACCTCGAGGACTCCTGCGGGACCGACGGAGCGTGCGGCGGGGCAAGCCTGCGGCTGCCCGCCGGGCAGGACTGGGACGCGTTCGTCGCCGAGGCCGTGGCCAACGAGTGGGTGGGCGTCGAGGCGCTCTCGGGCATCCCGGGGACCGTGGGCGCGGCGCCGGTGCAGAACATCGGCGCGTACGGGCAGGAGTTCTCCGGCGTCGTCGCGTCGGTACGGACGTGGGACCGGGCGACCGGGCAGCGCCGGACGCTCGCGCTGAGCGAGCTCGGGTTCGGGTACCGCACGTCGGTGCTCAAGCGGTCGATGCGGTCCTCGGCTGAGGGAGGCCCGTGGTACCCGACGCCCCGCTACGTGGTGCTCGAGGTGCACCTCATGACGCGTCTCGGGTCGCTCTCGGCGCCGGTCGGGTACGCCGAGCTGGCCCGGCGCCTGGGCGTGCAGGTGGGGGAGCGGGCGCCGTCGGTGGACGTGCGTCAGGCCGTGCTCGAGCTGCGCGGGGGCAAGGGCATGCTTCTCGACGGCGTCGGCGGCGCGCCCGCGCCGGACCACGACCGGTGGAGCGCCGGGTCGTTCTTCACGAACCCCGTCCTGCCCGCCGAGCTGGCGGACGAGCTGCCCGACGACGCCCCGCGCTTCCCCGTGCGGTCGGCGACACCGGCCACGAGCACGGGCCCGAGCCTGGGCCGGGTCGACGAGTCGCTGGTCAAGACGAGCGCGGCCTGGCTCATCGAGCGCGCCGGCTTCACCAAGGGCTACGGCGTCGCGGGCGAGCACAGCCCGGCACGGCTGTCGACGCGGCACACGCTCGCGCTGACCAACCGCGGAGGTGCGACGGCGGCCGACCTCGTCGCGCTGGCCCGCGCGGTGCGGGACGGCGTGCTCGACACGTTCGGCATCGAGCTCGAGCCGGAGCCGGTCCTGGTCGGCGTCGCGCTCTGACCGTGTGAGCGGGATCTTGGCCCGCCTCGACGCATCGCGGCGGGCCGGAACTCCGCTCACACGGAGTCAGTGGACGACGACCGTCGTGCCCTTCGGCATGCCCCAGGTGTCCCACAGCCAGTTCATGGCCGAGTTGGACACGCGGACGCAGCCGTGCGAGGCGGGGTAGGGCGGGATCGACGGCGACCCGTGCACCGCGATGCTGCCCGTGAAGTACTTGGGCCGGTACATCGCGCCCAGCTCGAGCGTGGACTCGTGCAGGTAGTTGCGCTCCATGTACACCGCGAACGTGCCGCGCGGCGTGTTCGCCCGGTACGTGCGCCCGAGTGCCTCGAACGTCTCTCCGTTGCCCGACGACGCGTTGATCGTGCGCACGACGTGCCCGTCCTCGACGGCCAGCACGAGCTGCCGGTCCAGGTCGATCTCGACGACCTTGCCCGACGACGAGACCGGTGTCGGCCGCACGCCGCGGTCGAGCGCGGCCTGGGTCTGGGGTCCGACGACGCCGTCACGGTAGAGGCCCGCGGCCTTCTGCAGCGCCCACACCGCCTGCTGGGTCGCGGGGCCGTAGGCGCCGTCGACCTCGAGCAGGAAGTACCCGAGCTCCTGGAGCCGCTGCTGGAGCGCGACGACGCGCTCGCCCGTGGCGCCGTACTCGATGTGGTCGGGCTTCTTCTCCTCCTGCCGGCCCTTCCCGTTGCCGTTGCCATTCCCGTTGCCGTTGCCCTTGCCGTTTGCGTTGCCGTCGCCGGGCGGCGTGGTGCCCTCGCCGGGTCCGGTGCTCGGGGAGGTCCCGGGCGTGGGGTCGACCTCGGGTCCGGCGGTGCCGGCGGTGCCCTCGTCCCCGGCGGAGTGGTCGGCCGACGGTGCGGGTGTGCTCGGCTCGGGCGTCGGGCTCGGCTCGTCGCCCGGCGACGCCGTCGAGGTGGTGGGCGACTCGACGGCGGGTGCCGCACCCGGGCTCGGCTCGGCACCGTCGGCGAGCGAGCAGCCAGGCAGCAGGAGCAGCGCCAGTGCGGCGGTCGTCGCCGCCCGGCGTCGCCAGGTCGTCCGTTGCGTCGTCATCTCCCCGTCCTCGCGTCCGTGACCGGCGGGAGCGCGCGGGTCACGGACACCTACCGTGCCGCCTTGCGGCCTCGCAGGCCAGCCTGCGAGGCCGCCGGGCCGTGGATCGTCACCGTGTCGTGACCTCGCACGACTCTTGTGACCAGTAACGATCCACGGCACCGGAACGTTGGGGCGGTCCTCGCCTCAGCCCTTGCCGTCGCCGCGCAGCACGGCGAGCCGGTGGCGGTAGTCGGTCTCGTCGATCTCGCCCCGCGCGTACCGCTCGCCGAGCACGGCGGCGGGCGAGCCCTCGCGGCCCCACGGACCGCTGAACCCCCGGCGCGCGCGGCGTGCGATCAGGAACACGATCGTGGCGATCAGCAGGAACCACAGGATGGGGAAGACGACCCACCAGCCCGGGCCGCCGCCCGCGCCCCAGGCGTACGGGTGCGCGCCGAGCGAGGTGACCAGGGCGCTCGTCGTGAGCATGTCGGACTCCTTCGTGACGGTGGCCCGCCTGGTGCGGGCCGCTACGCCCACCGTCGCCCGGATGTGGTGCCGCCGTCGTCACCCTGGCGTGCCGACCTGCGTCGTCCCGTGGTGCCGCCCGGGTGGCCGGGGCTCAGCCCGACCAGCCGGGGCCTCAGCCCGACCAGCCGGGCCGTACGACACCACTCTCGTACGCCGCGACGACGAGCTGCGCCCGGTCGCGCGCGCCGAGCTTGGTCATGACGCGCGAGACGTGCGTCTTGACCGTCGACTCCGACAGGTAGAGCCGCCCGGCGATCTCCTCGTTCGACCAGCCGCCTGCCACCTCGACGAGCACCTCGTGCTCGCGCGCGGTGAGGTCGGCCAGGCCGGGCGGGGGCGGGACGTCGCGCGTTGCCTCGGCGATCCGCGCCAGCAGACGCCGCGTCACGCCGGGGGAGAGGAGCGCGTCGCCCGCCGCTGCCACGCGCACCGCGCGCACGAGGTCCGCCGGCTCGGTGTCCTTGACGAGGAACCCGCAGGCGCCGCTGCGGATCGCCTCGGCCACGTACTCGTCGAGCTCGAACGTCGTCACAACGACCACGTGCACGCCCGACGCACGGGGGTCGGCGGCGATGCGGCGCGTCGCCTCGAGCCCGTCGAGGCCGGGCATGCGCACGTCCATGAGCACGACGTCGGGCAGCGTCTCGAGCGTGCGTGCGACCGCCTCGTCCCCGGTCGCCGCCTCGGCGACCACCGTCATGTCGGGCTCGGAGTCGACGAGCGCGCGGAAGCCGCCGCGCACGAGCGCCTGGTCGTCGGCCAGCACCACCCGGATCATGTGCCCTCCTCGTGCTCGTGGGTCGAGCTGTCAGAGGCACGTGAGCCTGGCGGGTCGGCGTCTGACAACTCGCTGAGCGTGGTGGTGGTGGTGAGGGGAGACGGGAGAGGGATCGTCGCGTCGACGACGAACCCCTTCGCTCCAGGTGCGGCACGCAGCGTCCCTCCTGCGCCGTCGACGCGCTCGCGCATGCCGCGCAGGCCGTAGCCGGGCGGGCCGGGCGTGGCCGGGCCGCCGTCGTCGGTCACGCGGACGCGCAGCGCCCCGTCGGACCTTCCCAGGTGCACGACGACGTCGCGCGCGCCGGGCGCGTGCCGGCCCANGGCCGCCGTCGTCGGTCACGCGGACGCGCAGCGCCCCGTCGGACCTTCCCAGGTGCACGACGACGTCGCGCGCGCCGGGCGCGTGCCGGCCCACGTTGGTCAGCGCCTCCTGCACGACGCGGTACGCGACGCCGACGAGGTGCCGCGGCACGTCGCCGGCGGACGCCTCCGGCGCGACGTCGAGCGTCACCGTCACGCCGCGGTCCCGCAGCGGCCGGGCGAGCCGGTCGAGCCCGCCCAGGTCCCACGTGGGCGCGCGCGGCTCGGCCGCCGCCACCTCGCCGCGCACGACGCCGAGCACCGCGCGGACCTCGTCGAGCGCGTCGCGGCTGGTCGCCCTGATCGAGGTCAGGGCCGAACGGGCCTGCTCGGGGTCGCGTTCGAGCAGGTGCAGCCCCACGCCGGCCTGCACGTTGATCGCCGAGAGGGAGTGGGCGAGGACGTCGTGCACCTCGCGCGCGATGCGCAACCGCTCGGTCGCCACGGCGGTGCGCTCGCGCTCCTGGCGGGCGGCCCGCTGCGTCGCGGCCCGGGCGACGCGCTCGCGGATCGCGCCCGCGACGAAGAGCGCGATGGCGGTCCACCCGGCGCCGCCGAGCAGCCCG